>JBBCGE010000007.1:0-128668 GCA_037200545.1 Limisphaerales bacterium | reverse complement strand
GCGCCAGAATCATTTCAACACCGGCTCGTCGCTGGCGATGAGGCCGTCGCGAATGCGGATGATACGGGCGGCGTGCAAGGCGACTTCCTCCTCGTGGGTGACGAGGATGATGGTATTGCCGCGGTCGGCCAGTTGCTGGAAGAGCGCCATGATTTCCGTGCCGGTTTTGGAATCCAGATTTCCTGTCGGCTCGTCCGCGAGCAGAATCGAAGGTTTATTCACCAGCGCGCGTGCGACGGCAACACGCTGGCGCTGGCCGCCGGAAAGTTCGTTCGGCCGGTGATGTACGCGCTCGGCCAGGCCCACGCTGCGCAAGGCTTCCATCGCGATCTGGCGGCGTTCGACGGAGGGAATGCCGGCATAGACCAGCGGCAGTTCCACATTGCGCAAGGCGTCAGAGCGGGGGAGCAGGTTGAACGTTTGAAAGACAAAGCCGATCTCGCGGTTGCGGATTTCGGCGAGCTGGTTTTCATTCATCTCGCTGACCTGGCTGCCGTTTAATTCATAAGTGCCGCCGGTCGGCGTGTCGAGGCAGCCCAGCAGGTTCATCAGCGTGGATTTACCGGAACCGGACGGGCCCATGATGGCGACGTATTCGCCGCGCTGGATTTCAAGCGAGACGCCGCGCAAGGCATGGACGGTTTCCGTGCCCATCTGATAACTGCGGGAAATTTGCTGGAGGCGGATCAGGCTCACGATTTTGGCTTTTCAAAATCCATGGCCGAACCCTTGGTGACTTTCTTGCCGTCTTCGAGCGAACGGCTGATGGCGCTGTAGTTGCCGGTCACAATCTCATCGCCTTCCTTCAAGCCTTCGACGATCTCCCAGTAGTCATCGTCGCTGATCCCGATTTTAACGGGGATCGTCTTGACGTGGTCGCCTTCGATCACAAAGACCACATCCACCGGCTTAATTTTTTCATCCGTCTTCTTCCCGGTCTTGGTGAAATTGGTCTGGGTGCCGCTCACGGCGATGGAATTGGTCGGAACGGAATTTGTTGCTGATTTATTTTCAGCGCCTGATTTTGCCTTGATGACACGTGTTGTGACGCTGGCGATCGGAACGGTCAGGGCGTTGGTGCGTTCGCGGGTTTCAATTTCCGCGCTTACCGACATGCCGGGGCGGAATTTTTCATCATCCATGATCAGGATGCGGACTTGAAACTGCGTCGCCGCCTGACTGGATGACGAGCTGCTGGAGAACGACGAACTGGCGTTCATTTCTTTCGAGGAATTTGCCACGGCGGTGACTACGCCCGCAAATTTTCTGTCTTTAAACGAGTCCACTTCGAGTTTGGCCTTCTGGCCGGCCTGAAGCAGCACCACGTCCATTTCACCTATGTCCACCCGCGCCTCCATCTGGCTCAAATCGGAAATGATCATGATGTCCGTGCCGGCGTTCTGCACCGTGCCCAGGACTCGTTCGCCGAGTTGTGAATTCAACGTGGTGATGGTGCCGTCCAGCGGCGCCACGATGGTGCATTTATCAAGTGAATCCTGCGCGCTGGCCACGTTGGCCTGCGCGACGTTGACCTGGTCATCGGCGCTTTCAACCTGCGCCATGGCCACGTCGCGACCCACTTTGAACCCGACGTAGTCTGATTCGGAAAGTAATTTGCGCGTGAACAATTCTTTGTTGCGCGTGAAATCCGCCTCGGCTTTTTCGAGATTGGCGATAGCCTGGGTTTTGCCAGCGAGCGAAGATTCATAGCTCGCCTTAACCTGGTTGAGGTTGGCAAGGTAGAAGTCCGGCTTGATCTTCAGGAGCAGGTCGCCTTTCTTGACGCGCTGGCCTTCCTTGACCGCCAAACTGGTGATTTCACCGCTCACTTCCGGGCTGATGTGCACCTGGAGAACGGGATAAATCTTCCCATTCGCCACAACCAGTTCGGTAATGTTGCGCCGCGCGACCTTCTCGGTCTGCACCGTGACGGCTGGTTCGCGTTTTTTGAACGCTGCCACAAGCATTAACAGCAACAGTACGACGATGATCGCCGTCAGGATTAAAATCTTTTTCCGCTTTTTTGGATTTGGCATTGTTTAAACAGTTTGTCGAAGTTTAATTCCGGCAATTCTGGTCAAAGGACAAACTGACCGAGGCCGATTGAAATTAAAAGCAAGGCAAAGACCAGCCAGTAAACCCCCACAATCAGCAGCGACTTGCCAAACGGCGCACCCGTGAGACGCGACAGGCCGGAGGCGGACACCCACACCAGCCAGATGTTAAAAACATTCAGCACGGCCAGAAACATGTGCAGCTTGCTTTGGAGATTGAAGTCCTTGATCGCCAACGCGGGGCTGAGCGTGGCGCCGAGATTGCCGGTGATAACCGTCAACAACGTGCCGACAATTGTCCCAAGCACGACAACGATTGTAGCCAGCCCGGCGACCTCGGCGGCCTTCATGAACGGGATTTTTGTTTTCAAAAAAAGCGAGGCAATCAACCACAAGATAAACGCCCACCAAAAGAGGCGGATAAAACTGACAACCACCGCGCCAACGCTGCCAAAAATTTTCATCATGCCCGGCCCGGTGAACTTGTCGATCATGGGCAGCGCCTGGTCGGCCTGCGCCTGCGTGATTTTGCCGTCCCTTACCTGTTTATCCAGCACACCGATCTGCTGGTCATGGATTTTCTGGATGATGGCCGGTTGTGAAAATATTACAAAAGTGGAAACGATGCCGGCCAACGCCAGAATGAATGCGGGCATCAGCCAGTTGGCCGTGGAAGGCTTGCTTCTTTTTACCTCGTCAAAGACTTCACCGGGATCGGCGAAGACGTTGAACAGTCGTGCCGCCAGCGACGTGGCTGGCTTGGGAACTTCAACCGGCGGTTCTGAAATCGGATTGATCTGCTCCATGATTGGAGGCTGCCCGAATCGGCCAGCCTTGTCCAGCCATGAAAATGTCAGAATTGAAAGCAAATGCAGGGCTTCAAAGCGATAAACCATTCAAGGCTTGACCCGCTTCCGGCAAAATATTAAAACTATTTCGTAATGTTGAAAAACGTATCACAAGCTGTCATTCTGGGCGTCGTTGTAGTTAGCGACGCCGTTGGTGCTTGTTGAATGCAAACTTTAACAAAAACCCACGGCTGGAAACGGCTGTGGGTTTTTTGTTACCTTCAGTCGCGTCCGCCACAACCAGGAAAAACAGTATGAGCAAGACCATCGAAAAAAAGAAAAACGCCACCGCGAAAATCAAACCGCGCGCCGAAGTCGGTCCGGCGATGTTTGGCCGCGAAATCTTCGTTCAGGCGCTGGAACGTGAAGGCGTTGAAGTTATTTTTGCATATCCTGGCGGCGCGAGCATGGAAATCCACCAGTCGCTCACCCAATCCAAGATCCGCACCATTCTCCCGCGCCACGAACAGGGCGGTTCATTTGCCGCCGAAGGTTATGCCCGCGTGACCGGCAAGGCCGGCGTGTGCATGGGCACAAGCGGACCGGGCGCGACGAATCTTGTCACCGCCATCGCCGATGCCTACATGGATTCCTGCCCGCTCATCGCCATCACGGGGCAGGTGGCGCAGGCGATGATTGGTCGCGGTGCGTTTCAGGAAACGGACATCATCGGAGTGACGCTGCCCATCGTGAAACATTCCTATCTCGTCACGGACATCAACGACATTCCGCGCATCGTCAAAGAAGCATTTTACATCGCGCAATCGGGTCGCCCCGGCCCGGTCGTAATTGATTTTCCGAAAAACATCCAGCAGCAGAAGGCGCAACCGGTCTGGCCTACATTGGAGCAAATCAAAAAAGGTTTGCCCGGCTACACCCAGCCTGATTTGAAGGCGGATGATATTGCTCTCAACGAAATCATCGGCCTGATCGAAAAAGCCGAACGTCCGGTGCTTTATTGCGGCGGCGGCATTATCACCAGCGGCGCGGCGGCGGAATTAAAGAAATTCGCCGAGGCCACAAATATTCCAGTCACCACCACGATCATGGGAGTCGGCGGTTTTCCGGAAACACATCCGCTTTCCCTGCGCTGGCTCGGCATGCACGGTTCCGCTTCGGCGAACTGGGCGGTGAATGGCGAATATGAAAAGCGGGCGAACTTTGACGCGCCAATGATGAAGATGAAGGACGGCGCGGATTTGCTGCTCGCGTTTGGCGTGCGTTTTGACGACCGCGTGACCGGCAAGTTCGAGGAATTCTGCAAGCACGGCACGATTGTGCATGTGGACATTGACGCGTCGGAGTTGAATAAAAATCGCAAGGCGAATCTTCCAGTGATCGGCGACATCAAGGATGCATTGACGCGTTTGAACAAACTGGTCGCAAAGAGGCCGATCCAGAAAAAGCACACGGCCTGGCTCGCGCAGATTGCCGAGTGGCAGAAAAAAGCGCCGTTCGCTTATCGTATCACGCCGGAGATTGCCCACAGCGATCATATGATTGACCATCTTCAGGGCCAGGAAAATGAAGTCATCTTGCAGCAGATGGTGATCGAGATGCTTTACGAAATGACCAAAGGCGAAGCCTACATCACCACGGGTGTCGGCCAGCATCAGATGTGGGCCGGCCAATGGTATAAATATAAATATCCGCGCCAGTTCATTACGAGCGCCGGCCTTGGCTCGATGGGTTACGGCTATCCCGCCGCGCTCGGCGTGAAGGTCGCGCTGCCCGACAAGCAGGTCATTGACATTGACGGTGACGGCTCGTTCCTGATGAACATCCAGGAACTCGCGACCGCGCACGTTGAAAAAATTGCGGCGAAGGCAATCATCCTGAACAACCAGCACCTCGGCATGGTGGTGCAATGGGAAGATAATTTCTTCGAAGGCAACCGCGGCCACACCTATCTGGGCGACCCGGCTCACCGCGCCGAGATTTATCCGGATTACGTTCGCGTATGCAATTCGTTCGGCGTGAAATGCGAACGCGTGATGTATAAAAAAGATCTCCGCGCCGCACTGCAAAGAATGCTGGACGCCGACGAGCCTTATGTTCTCGACGTGGTCACGCCTTACAGCACGCACGTCATTCCGTTTATCCCCGCCGGCAAAACGGTGGCGGACATGATCTGGAAGGCTTAGTCCAGGTTTCTTGTGATCGTAAATTTCAGGTTCAGAATGTCGCGGCATCCATGACATTCTGAACGTGATTGCCCGCGAAAATTAGTCGCTTCAAAGACGCATTCATTGCTTGCCAATGTTTGAATCTTCGACCAGTTCGCGCTGACAGCGCTGGCAACCGATCAACGATTTCTTCTGAGCATCAAATGGTTAGGCCACTTGCGTGGACACGTTTCAAGACACACCGCCCCGGCTCAGGACAAAGGCCGGGTGTTTCCCGCAAATTTCCCAGATGAACCTGCTTGGCGCGCGGTTTGCTGAACACGTGTGCAGGTTCATCGAATGGCTGTGGTAAACAAAAAGCCGAACCCTTAACCAGAAACACACATGGCATTGCCATTTTTAAACAGTATCGGAAGGAAAAAACGCAGCCGGATTCTTTCCGTCGACCTGGGGACGCGCGTTACAAAAGCGGTCCTGCTGGAGCAGCGGGGTGAAGTCATGGTATTGTCCCGCTTTGCGCTTGTTGACGCGCCGATCTCCGATAAAAAGATTTCCACCGAGCAGCTGGCGGAACATTTGAAAAGTGTTGCGAAGGCCCTGGGTGTGGATGACCGCGCTGTCACGTTGTCGATCGGTTTGGACGATGCCCTCGTCCGGCAGGTGGATTTGCCGCAGATCCCGGTTGAAGAAATGCGGCTGGTGCTGAAGAACAACACCAAGGCCTACTTGCAGCAGGATTTGCCGGGACACGTTTACGACTGTCATATTTTTGCCCCGAAGCCAACGGGCGACAGACCGGAGGAAACTGCAAAACCGGGCGTCCTGCCAAAATTACGAGTACTGGTGGCGGCGGCCCGACAAACTTTGGTGGGCGACTTTCAGACCGCCATCAAGTCGGCCGGCATGGTGGGTGACCATCTTGTTCCCGGCTTTGTCGGCAATGTGAACGCTTTTGAAATGGCGCTGCCGGAAATTTTCAAGAATGAATCCGTGGCGCTGGTGGACATCGGGTTCAAGCACACTTCGATTTGCGTGCTGGACTGCGGCGAGATCGCCTTGATGCGCGTGGTGAATATCGGTGGTGATCACTTCACGGCCGGGCTCGCGGAAATGATGAGCATTTCCTACGCGGAAGCCGAAAGCATCAAGGTCGGCACCGCGCCGGAAATTCAGTCTGCGCTGGAATTACAGGTGCTGCCGCTGGGTCGCGAACTGCGTGCATCGTTGGATTTTTTCGAGCATCAAGCCGATCGTGCGGTGTCGCAGGTTTACATCAGCGGCGGTTCGGCCCGGTCGGAAATGATCTTGCAGATGTTGCGCTCGGAAATGATCGTGGAATGCAAGACGTGGAACCCCACCACTTTTCTCCAGCTCAATTTGCCCGGGCAGCAGGCGGTGGAAATCGAACGCGCGGCCCCGGAATTGACCGTGGCGATTGGCGCCGCGCTGGCGGCAATTTAAAATTTATCTATCTATGCCTATTCACATCAATTTGCTGGCGGAGGCGCAGATCGTCGAAGATTTGCGCCGGCGCGACCCCGTCAAACGCGCGATTTACGCCGGTTCGTTTTTGGTGGTGCTGGCGCTCGTGTGGAGCAGCTCGCTGCAGTTAAAAGTCGTCCTCAACAAAAGTGAATTGAACCAGGTGCAGGCGAGGATTCAAGCCCGCACCAACGAGTGGCAGTTGGTGGTGGACGGGCAGAAAAAAATTTCCGACATCCGTGCCCGGCTGGATGCGTTGCAAAAATTGAGCAACGCCCGTTTTTTGCAGGGCAATCTCTTGAACGGACTGCAGCAATTGAATTTTGAAGGCGTGCAGCTCGCGAGCCTCAAGGTGCAGCAATCCTACTTCAAAGAGCAGGGCGCCCCCCCCAAGCAGCAATGGGCGCGTCGCCTCCGGCCCGCCGGCGAGCGCCACGGAAAAAATTGTCGTGAGCCTCGATGCCCGCGACGTAAGCCCCTCTCCCGGCGACCAGGTCAACAAGTTCAAGGAGATTGTCGCCAGCCAGGACTATTTTAAAGCGATTTTAAACAAGACCAATGGCGTGCAGCTCACCAGCCTGTCGCCGCTCCAGACCGGAACGGACGGCAAGGCCTTCGAGTTGTTCACGCTGGAATGTGCACTACCCCCGACTACCCGATGAAATGGCTCCCTAAAGAAAAGAGAAATCCGTTAATCATCGTTGTGTTGATCACGGCGGCGTTGCTGGGCTTGATCAGCATTGGCCTGGTCAAATCCCAAAACGCCACGCTGGCCAGGATTGCCGACGACCGCCGGGCGGCGGGCGACAAGCTGAAAGCCATGGAAAGCACCATCAAAAACGCCGCCCAGACCACAGCCCAGCTGGGTGAGGTGAAGGCCGGCCTGTCGCTGGCTGAAGCGGACATGGCCACCGGTGATTTATATTCCTGGACTTACGGCACCATGCGCCAGTTTAAGCAGCAATATAAAGTGGAGATTCCAGAAATCGGACCGCCGCGGACGGGCGAGGTTGAGTTGCTCCCGGCGTTTCCGTACAAGCAAATTAGTTTCAGCATCACGGGCAAGGCTTTTTATCATGACCTTGGAAAATTTGTCTCCGATTTTGAAAATACTTTTCCCCATGCCCGGTTGGTAAATCTCATAGTCGCCCCGGTGGGCGACCAAAGTGAGCAGCTTTCTTTTAGCATGGACGTCATCGCGCTCGTGAAACCCAACGCCTCATGAATCTCATGCATCATCATCACCAATCATTTTTGGCCGGCTGGCGAAACTTGTTAGGTTGCTTCATGGCCGCATCGGTGCTGTCCGCAGTTGCGGGCGAAACTACCGAGCCGGCCGCCGCCACAAACTCGGTGGCGCGCTCCACTTTTAAGCAGCCGACCTCTCCGAAAGAGGGACGTGATCCATTTTTCCCCAATTCGCCGCGTTTGTTTGCATCGCTGGTGATTCCCGCCGCAGAGTCGAAAGATTTAAGTTCTTTGGTCATTCGTGGAAAGTCCGGCACGCTTGACCGTCCTTTGGTCATCATCAACGACGTGACGTTCGCCGTGGGCGATGAGCGTGATGTCGTCACGCCACAGGGTCGCATCCGCATCCATTGCATTAAAATCATCGGCGACCTGGCCGTCATCGAAGCCTTCGGTCAACGTCATCAATTACGGTTTGAAACCAAACCATGAACGCGAATTTCAACAACATTGGCCAGGTCATTCTTGCTGCCGGACAGCCGACGGCGGAACGTATTGGCACCGTATCTGCTGATTTGCATACATCGTTAGTAAACAATTGCGGCAACCATAAAAACATAAATACAGGTATGAAATTAAAAACACTGCTCGCCGGACTGCTGACAACATTTTTGTTGCAGCATACGGTTCTGTCTCAAACCAACACGGCGGACCCGTCTGCAGTTGCCGTCGAACCCATCGTCACGGCCACGGATGTCGTCACTAATTCGACGGCAGAAGACGCCGCCGCAGCCATGCCTGCGGTTGCCGCCGACGCCGTCGCCACCAATGAGCCGGTGGCCATTGGGACGCCGGTCTCGACAAGCATACCGCTGATCCAATTTCAGGACGTTCCGCTCACCACGGCCATCGAGAATCTGGCGCGGCAGGCGGAAATCAATTATCTGCTGGATCCTAAAATCACTTATGGCCAGCCAGACGCAAACGGGCAGATCAAGGCCGAGCCCAACCTTTCAATCCGTTGGGAAAATATCACCGCCGAACATGCTCTTGTCGCTTTGTTGGATAACTACGGGCTGCAACTGGTTGCCGACGTCAAAACCAAAATTTACCGCATTACCACCAAAGATCCGACCGCCTTGCCGCCGCTGACCACCCGCGTGGTTCAGCTTAAATATTCAAGCACCACGAACATGACGGAATCCATCCAAGCCACGTTCACTGACAAGCGCAGCCGGGTGTTTCCTGACACCCGCACCAGTCAGTTGATTGTCGTGGCCACTGATGCCGAACAAGTGGCGGTGGACACGTTGGTCACTCAATTGGACACGCCGACCAAGCAGGTTTTGATTGAAACTAAACTCATTGAAATCTCTAGCAATCCCACCAGCAAAAAAGGTATTGATTGGTCGGGGACATTGTCGGCGCAGAACGTGTCATTCGGAAATACTTCGGAATACATTGTTGATCCGACCTTAACTAGCCCAGGTAAAATAAATGGTGTATTAGGCACTCCAGCAGTTATCGGTAGTACGGCAGCAGGTGGATTTTTTGGCGGCGCAGGTTTTCTCAATGCAGACGGCGCGAAGGCTGTGATTTCCTTCTTAAATTCTTCTTTGGATGCACAAGTCACTTCAACTCCGCGTATCGTGACGTTGGATAACGAACCCGCCACCATTTCCGTGTTGCGCACCTATCCCATCCTGCAGACCACCGCTGGCACCCAGGGTTCGCCGGGTGGATCATCCATCACCTACTCCAACGTCGGCACTGTATTGTTGGTCACTCCGCGTATTTCGGCAAACAACACCATCCGATTGAAAGTCTCGCCGGTGGTCTCGACCTTCTTTGGTTACCTGACCCTGACCGCGAGCGGCGGGACGTCACAAGCTCCCCAGTTTGATACCCGTACGATGGACACCCAGGTTCTCATCCCCAATGCGAACACGCTGGTCATGGGCGGTTTGGTGGATGACAACCCAGCGGACACCGCCACCAAGGTGCCGATTTTGGGTGACATTCCCTATTTGGGCGCCGCGTTCCGTAGTTCCTCCAAAGTGGGGGACAAGAAGAACCTGTTAATTTTCATCACGCCGACGATTCTTCAGGACACGGATTTTCATCCGACTACGACCGACTTCCTGAACGCGCAAGCTGAAAAACGCACTGAGACGCTGAATCCAAACAGCGTGTGGGACAGCACTAAACCGCATAACTGGGCTGATCCGCAGAACACTGATCCGGACCAGAAAATTCTGAACCAGCCGGCTACGCAATAATTAGCACGACAAAAAAACGGTTACCTCCTGCGGCGCGCTCGAAAGAGCGCGCCGTTTTTATTCGGAAGATTCCGTTCTGGCAAGCTGTTTAAGGTAATCGAATGAAAAAATACCCGTCGCATGGCCGTCCGACCAGACCGGCTGGATGGCATAGCCGCCCACACTGATGAGCCGAACCAGTTGAAACGCCGCTGCCGTCAATTTCTGTTCCGGGCCTTTATACAAGTTGCCCATGATGTCCATCTCGCCCTTGCAAACGGCACAGGGGCAGCCGCGCCGCAATTGTTCCAGCGGGAAAAAATTCTCAGCGCCATCCGGCCACTTGATGGCAAGTTCGTTTCCAATCTGTTGGATGTCGGCGGGCTGCATCAATATTTCGCTAGCAGTTTCTCAAAGGCCGCCAGGGTTTCCGGGCTGACATGATGCTCGATGCCTTCGGCGTCAAGTTCGGCAATCTTGTCCGATACACCGAGCTTGCGTAAAAACGCCGCCACAGTCTGATGCCGCTGTTTGCATTCGTCAGCCAGCTTGCGCCCGGCGCTTGTGAGAAAAATCGCCCGGTAAGGCTGGGTGTTCACATAGCCCGCCTGTTGCAGCCGGGTTAAAGTGCGGTTGACTGTCACATGGGTCACACCCAGACGCCGCGCCAGATCCACCACCCGCGCTTCGCCGAGGGAAACGGAAAGATCGGCGATGGCCTCAACGTAGTCCTGCGCGGTTTCGACGGCGCGATCGCGACGGGAACGGCGCAGGTTCTCGGCCTGCTGGGCTGACGGTCGCACCTGCGGGTTTCGTCCGGCGGCTGGCTTTCGGAGGGAACGCGGCATATTCCAAACAAGTGAATCCCACCGCCTTTTTTTAGTCTAGGATTAATTTTGTGGGATTATGCAGTTGACGGAAGTGAAAGCCGCCAAGGAAAAAGGCTGAACGGAAAGGGCAATTAACGCCGTGCTTTGCGACCGGTGGTAATGATCTTATCCCAGGATTGCTTTGGCTTGGCTCTCGCGCCCTGCCGCAAGGCTTCATCTGGATTGAAGGCGAACTTCAACGGCTCGTTTGCCCATTCGGGCAGTTTGCGTGCTTTGGTGGTCTTGGATTTAGGCATGATTGACTCGGTGAAATTGGTGTGAAGTCTAAAACTAACCCATTCCACTGGACTGAACAGCAAGTATTGGAATGGAGGCCACAGTTTTACCTCCATAAAGTAACGATGCGGAATGGCCGCCAGCTCGTGGAAGAGTTAGAAAATCCAACCATACCGCGCCGATTATCGGTTCATAACCAAAGCCGGGTAGTTTTGGCGGCTCCTCTACATCAAGCGTGATAAGTTTTAGATTTTCCCCCGCGTCATCATCAATCCGAAATGTTAAATGAATTGATCCGGCATGATTTTGTCCAAGCCTCAATTTGTATGCTAAAAAATGACTCGGTATTGATATTGGAAATCGGCGCGCGAAAAACACTTCGCAAATTCCAATAATGCACAATTTGTCGCCATACTCAGCGGCGTAGTCGCAGAATGTAAAAATTTCAACTTTCACTGATGCGTTTTGTAAATCAAACGCTTTCCAGCTGCCATTTGCAAGCCAACATCCGTGCGCTCGCCATCAGTCATTTTCCGGCAGTTATGGCGATGTTCAAACTCGGCAAGATACAATGGCAGATGTTGCGCACTGACATGGTGGAACGTGCCGACAACACCGCGCTTTAACAACGAGAAAAACGATTCAACATTGGCAGTTGTCACGACGTTATCACCCTCTTTCCTGCTGAAAACCTTGGTGCCATGTATCACTGATTTATGCGTGAACTCCTTTGACAGTCCTACAAATCCGCCGCCGCCGTCTGTATGGATTTCTGCGCCTTTGGCCACGTTATCGCGGATGGCTTGCTTTAGATTGGCACCGTTGACGGTCGGCATGGCCTTGCTGCGCGCTTCACCGCCGCGTTGCACCATCGCGAGCACCCGAACCTGCTTGCGCGTTGGCTGGCCTTTGCCGCGAGGAATCGGGCCGCCAAGAAAACATTCATCGGCCTCTATGATGCCAGTCATCTTTTCAGGATAGGATGATGCTTTCAATGCGTGGCGGATGCGGTGCGCCATAAACAAAGCCGTGCGATAGCTGCCCAGTTCCAAGAGCCGTTGCAATTGGAGCGAACTGATGCCTTTCTTGGAACTGCAAAGGAGATACCAAGCAATCAACCATTTGCGCAGCGGGATTTTGCTATCCTCGAAAATCGTCCCGATGGTTACGGTGAACTTATCCTTGCAGTTGGCGCACCAGCGCAGTCCGGCGCGCGTCTTGGCGGCGGCATTGGGCTTAATATCGGAAAACTTGGATTGGTCGTTGCATTGGCACTTTGGGCAGACAATACCGTCTTTCCAAAGGACAGATTCAAGATGTTTGCGCGCCTTGTCATCCGTCCCGAACCGGTCAAAGAGTTGAATCAGAGTGAGGTCTTTCGCAACGGGCTTCGTTTTCATGCCCCAAGACTATCAGGTTTTATACTTCCGTCAAGTGCATAATCCCATAATTTTGTAACCGAGGCTACATTTTTATTGACGGGACTGTTTTAAAATGTAACCTAGGCTACATATTTATGGCCTTCGCTAGATCATGGTTGTCGGCAGCCCTTGTCCTTTCCGCTGACGTCGCGGGCATGGCGCAACCCGTTGCTGGCATCGCATCGGACAAAAGCAGTTACAACTTTTTCAATCCCGTGCCCGACACTTTGCTGCGGGAACTGTCTCCCGACCGTCCGGACAAGACGGAATCGCCCTATACGCTGGATGCCGGCCATTACCAATTAGAGATGGATTTTGCCAATTACACTTACAACGAATCAGATGACACCACGACCAAGGCTTGGAACTTCGCACCGTTCAACATCAAAGTGGGTTTGCTGAACCAGGTTGATTTTCAAGTTATCTTCGACAATTACCTGAACGTCCGCACGGAAGGCGGCGCGGCCGGCACGTCAACCTCGCAGTCCGGCGTGGGTGATTTAACCGCGCGGATAAAAATCAATCTCTGGGGTGACGACGGCGGGGAAACGGCTTTTGCACTTCTGCCTTATGTCTTGTTTCCAACTGTCACCGGTGGTTTGGGCAACCATGCGATTGAAGGAGGCGTCATTTTTCCGCTCGCCGTCAAATTGCCGCAGGACTTCGATCTGGGCTTGGAAACAGCAGTGAGTTGTCTGCGCGATGACAGTGATCCTAATTATCACGCTGATTTCATGAATTCAGTCACCGTTGGTCACGACCTGATCGGCAAATTGAGCGGTTACCTGGAATTTTTCAGCGAGGTCAGCACGGAACAACATTCCGGCTGGGTGGGAACGGTTGACGTGGGTCTTGAATATCTGGTGACGGAAAATATCCAGCTTGATGGCGGCTGTAACTTTGGCGTGACGCGCGCAGCAGACGATTATAATCCTTTCGCCGGCATCACTTGGAGATTTTAAGGCGGCAACCTTTACTGACGAAATAATTTTTATGGCTCAATCCGAACCTCCTGTTGAACCAAACGCCAAATTTGCCTGGCGCAAGGCGGCGGGGTCAGTCTCGCTGCCGGAAGTTCACCGCAGCGTGCTCGTGCCGGCGAACGCTTCCTTCTGGCGCAAGCTGCTGGCGTTTTCCGGCCCCGGTTTTCTGGTGGCGGTCGGCTACATGGACCCCGGCAACTGGGCAACGGACCTGGCGGGCGGTGCGCAATTTGGCTACACGCTGCTGTGCGTCATCATGATTTCCAACCTGATGGCGATCCTGCTCCAGCATTTGTGCATCAAGCTCGGCATCGCCACCGGGCGCGATCTGGCCCAGGCGTGCCGTGATCATTATTCCACGCCGACCGTCTGGTTTCTGTGGGTGCTGTGTGAAATCGCCATCGCCGCCTGCGACCTGGCGGAAGTCGTCGGCTCGGCCATCGCGTTGCAACTGCTCTTTGGCATTCCGCTGGTCTGGGGTTGTGTCATCACGGTGCTGGACGTGCTGGCCGTGCTGTATTTGCAGAACAAAGGCTTTCGTTATATCGAAGCCTTGGTGGTCACCTTGATCGTGACTATCGGCGGTTGTTTTGCCGCCGAACTTTTCTTTTCCAAGCCTGGCATCGCCGGTATCCTGCTTGGCTTTATTCCCAGCGCTGAAATCATCACGAACCAGAGCATGCTCTACGTCAGCATCGGAATCATCGGCGCGACGGTCATGCCGCACAATCTTTACCTGCACTCGTCCATCGTCCAGACGCGTAAATACGAGCAAACCCCCGTCGGCCGGCGCGAGGCCATCAAATTTGCCACGATTGATTCCACGGTGGCGCTGATGTTCGCATTGTTCATCAACGGCGCCATTCTCATTCTGGCCGCGTCGGCGTTTCACTGGTCCGGCCATCAGGACGTGGCTTCGATTCAGGATGCCTACAAATTGTTAAGCCCGCTGCTGGGCGTGGGCGTGGCGAGCATCCTGTTTGCGGTGGCATTGCTGGCTTCGGGACAAAACGCGACGCTCACCGGCACGCTGGCCGGGCAGATTGTCATGGAAGGTTTCATTAATATCCGCCTGCGCCCATGGCTGCGGCGGTTGATTACGCGCCTCATTGCAGTCATCCCGGCCGTCGTCGTGATCGGTTATTTCGGCGAGGCGAAAACCACGGATCTGCTCATCGCCAGCCAGGTTGTATTGTCCATGCAGCTTGGCTTCGCCATCTGGCCGCTGATGCGTTTCACCGGTGAAAAAGTCAAGATGGGTGAATTCGTCAATCCGCTCTGGATCAAGATTCTCGGCTGGACGATTGCCGCGATTATCATTGTCCTCAACGTGAAACTGCTCTTTGATACTTTCATGCCCACTTCTGTATTGAAAGTATTTTACGGACAGCTTGGTCTGCCCGCGCCGCAATAAATAAAGGGTTTTATGTATAAAAAAATTCTAGTCGCGCTCGAAAATGGTCCCGCCGACAAAGCCATGCTGCCGGAGATCGCGCAACTGGCGGTGCTGCTGGGTTCCGAACTGCTGCTGCTGCATGTCGCCGACGGTTTCGCCGCGCGCCGTTTCAACCAGTTGAAACTCGCCGAATCCGAGGAGATCAAAAACGACCGGTTGTATCTGGAAAAAACCGCCGATCATTTGCGAGCCAAAAACCTGACCGTGACAACCCGGCTGGCGATGGGCAATCCGCCCACGGAAATCTTGAAGATGGCCGAAGCCGAGCATTGCAACCTCATTGCCATGACCAGTCACGGCCATCGCTTGCTGGGTGATATTATTCATGGCAGCACGATTAATGAAGTTCGCCACCGGACACATATCCCGATCTTTCTCGTGCGCGAGGAGAAAAAGTAACTTTATCGCGGCAAAGCGGCAGCTTTGCGCTACCTGTTCAACTGAGAATTTTCCGGACGCTCGACGAGATGCAGTAGGTTGCCTTCAAGGTCGTTGAAAAATAAAACCCGCCCGCCGCCGCCCGCCGGTTTGATTTCTTCCGTAAACATCACGCCATGTGTTTCCAGTTCCGCCTTTGCTGTTTCCAGCGCGTCCACACGCAAGGCGAGATGTCGGAATCCCGCGAGCTTGTTGTTGCTTCGTTGGGGCAGGGGAGCTTCCGCCGCATAAATCTCCAACCAGACATTGCCGAGCGAGATCAGGCAGGCGGGCGGAGTCTGGCCGTTGTCAAAGACCAGTTTGGCACCAAGAACGCGTTCATACCATTTCGTCAGTTCAACGGGATTCACGGCTGGAATGGCAATGTGTTCGACGGATATTTTCATGCGGATATAAAATGAACGGCACACTTGCCGGAGGCAATTTTTATTTCCGGTTCGCGCCGGATGGAAATCGTTGTATCATCAGCCCATAGCCTATGAATGCAGAAATTTTTCTTAACCAACGCCTCATTTGTGTCGCAGTCATTGACCATCCGGATGACGCCGCGCCGCTGGCCGAGGCGTTGCTCGCCGGCGGACTCAATGCCATCGAAGTCATGTTCCGCACTCCCGCCGCCGCCGAATCCATCGCCCGCATCCGGTGGCATGTTCCGCAAATATTCGTCGGTGCCGGCACGCTGCTGACGCCCGATCAGGTGAAACAGGCCGTGGACGCGGGCGCGCAATTTGGCGTCTCGCCGGGTCTGAGCGAGGACGTTTCCAAGGCCGCGCTTGAAAATAAATTTCCGCTGTTCCCCGGCGTCGTCACCCCCACGGAAATCATGACCGCTCTGGAACTTGGCTGGAAGCACCTGAAATTTTTTCCGGCGGAAACTTTCGGCGGCGTGAACGCGTTGAAGACATTGAGCGGTCCGTTTGGCCATACCGGCGTAAAATTTATCCCGACTGGCGGCATCACCGCCGCGACGTTGCCGGGTTACCTGGCGATTCCACAAGTCGCCGCCGTCGGTGGTTCATGGATGGCCGAACGCAAACTGGTCGCGGAAAAATCGTGGGATAAAATCACTTCGCTCACGGCCGAGGCGATGAAAGTCGTCACGGCGGCGAAGTGAAGCAATCATTGTAGCGGCGCTCTGTGAGCACCAACGTTGTAAACGAAGCATCATATGCGGTGGTTGTGATGTTCGAAGAGGATTGCGAGATGAACGGGTGAGATAAATCCGCATGAGCGATGTTAATTGACAATTGCCGTCGCACGTAGAAAAACTAGGGCGTTCACCAGCATCCGAATACAACATTGCATTTGCCATGTTTTTGCATCATGCGGATTCACCCATGAAAGTCATTCTGCGCGGGACCACCCGACGGCGCCTCTGCCTGCTGGCTGTCGTCGTGCTGGGCAACACTTGGCTTTCACTGACCGTGCCGGCGCAATCCGGCGGCGAAGAATTAACCACGGCGGCGGCGGTGCGTGGTTTAACCGTGGAGCAGGCTCAACAGCAGCGTCGCGTTCACCTACGCGGAGTGGTGACTTTTTTTGACGAAAATCTTTATTCCCGCTTCATCCAGGATGAAACGGCCGGCATCTACCTACAACATTCCACCAACACTCCGCAGCTTGTCCCCGGTCAGATCGTCGAAATCACGGGAACCAGCAGTCCTGGGGAATATGCCCCCGTTCTGGTGCCGGAACAGGTGCGCGTGGTGGGGCAGACGGCTTTCCCGGTGCCGAAGCTGGTAACTTACGAGCAGCTCGCCAGCGGCAAGGAAGACAGCCAGTTCGTCGAAATCAGCGGCGTGGTCCGGTCCGTCCAACTGCAAGAGGCGTCGCAGCATTACCAGATTGAAATTGCCACCGGCGGCGGACGGCTCTTGGTGTATGTGCGGGAGTTGCCGGTGACGCCGGCCGAAGAACTGCTGGACAGCACCGTGCGGGTGCGGGGTGTCTGCTCCACTGCGTTCAACCATCAGCGCCAGTTGTTTGCCATCCGGTTGATGGTGCCACGACCGGAGGATTTCGTGGTTGAACTTCCTGCGCCAGCGGATCCATTCGCCATCCCGGCGCGCCCCATAGGCAGTTTGTTGCAGTTTGCCCCGCAGGAGGGTTACGGTCATCAGGTGAAAGTGGTGGGTACCGTCATCTACTACGATCCAGGCCGGGAGATGTTTTTGCAGGAAGGCGCACAAGGTGTGGAGGTGCAGACGAAAGCGCGCGACCCATTGCAACTCGGCGACCGGGTGGAGGCGCTCGGCTTTGTCAGCCAGGGTGAATACACGCCCAATCTGCAGGACGCCATCTTTCGGAAAATCTCCTCCGGCCAGCCGCTCGAGCCGTCACACGTGACGCCGGATGAGGCGCTGAAGGGAAAGCACGATTGCCAGTTGATTTGCGTTACCGCCAAGCTGCTGGATCGCGCGTCACATGGTTCAGAAAGGTATTTGATCCTGCAGGACGGCGATTTCATTTTTTACGCCTTCCTAAACCCAGCCGTGAATCAGGACGCCTTTGTCGGACTGGCCAGTGGCAGCCGGGTGTCGGTGACCGGCGTTTGCAAGATTGACCCAGGAGAATGGCAGGCCGGGGAGGATTGGCGGGCCAAATCGTTTCGCGTCGAACTTCGTTCGGCGGCGGATATCGTCGTGCTTCAATCGCCGCCCTGGTGGACGTTGAAACGATTGTTGTGGATCGCCAGCGGGCTGGGATTTGTGGCGCTGGCGGCGTTTGGCTGGGTCGCGGTATTGCGGCGCAAGGTGGTGGAGCGAACCCGGCAACTGGAGACACAGATTCAAGAGCGGCAACGGGCTGAGCGGTGGCGTGAGATCGAGCAGGAACGTGCGCGCGTCGCCCATGATTTGCATGACGATTTGGGCGCGGGACTGACCGAGGTGAACATGCTGAGTTCCCTCGTAAAAAGCCCGACTACTTCCGCCGCAGAGAAAAACCAATATCTCGGGGATTTGACGGAAATCGCGCGGCGCATGGTGACCTCGCTGGACGAAATCGTCTGGGCGGTGAATCCGCGCAATGACACCATCGCCTCGCTCGCCAGCTACTTTGGCTCCTATGCGCAACGATTGCTGGATCTCGCATCAATCTCCTGTGGCTTGGACGTGGCGGAGGATTTGCCGGAGCACCCGCTTGACCCAAAATTCAGGCAGGAAATTTTTCTGGCCTTCAAGGAAGCGCTGACCAATATCGTCCGGCACGCGCAGGCCACGCAGGTCTGGCTGCGCATCTCAGTTCGAGACGGGCACCTTATGGTGGAACTCGCCGACAACGGGCAGGGGTTTAATTTGAGCGAGCGCAAAACCGGCGACGATGGTCTGGCCAACATGAAGGAGCGGTTAAAATCGCTGGGTGGTGATTGCCAGATCACGAGCGACATTCATAAAGGAACCACTGTGCGCTTTCAGGCGCCACTCCCCAAAAGTTTACTATGATCAAGGTCGGCATTGTGGAAGATAACAAGACCCTGCGCGAGGGCTTCGAGACGCTGCTCAACCGGACGCCCGGTTTTCAATGCGTCTGCACCTGCGCCACGGTGGCGGAGGCGTTGAAAAAAATTCCCAAGGCGTTGCCGGATGTGGTGCTGATGGATATTCAGCTGCCCGATGCCACCGGCGTGGAGTGCACCGCCAAGATCAAGGAACTGCTCCCCACCGTGCATATCGTCATCGTCACCGTCTACGACGATTCTGAACGCATTTTTCAGGCACTACGCGCGGGGGCGTGCGGTTATCTGCTCAAACGCTCCGAGCCGGAAAGCATCATCAAGGCCATTCAGGAGGCGCATGAAGGCGGCGTGCCGATGACGCCGGAAATTGCGCGCAAAGTCATCGGGCAATTTCGTCAACAGACCACGACTGCGGCGCAGATGGAGAACTTGTCTGACCGCGAGAAGGAAGTTTTGGAACTGGTCATGCACGGGCTGGGAAACAAGGCGATCGCCGACCGGTTGGGCGTGACGGTGGCGGCGGTAAAGTGGCATCTCCAGCACATTTACGAAAAACTCCATGTCCATTCGCGGACGGAGGCGGCGCTGAAGTTCAAGCAAACTCAAGGTTCTGATTGAACTTGGAATTGTGTTCGGTTTTGACCATTAAGAATTGCGAGCAACCATAACAAACTCTATTGGCATATTGCTTGGCCTGGAATGAAATATTTTCGACGCTCATGAAAAACTCAAATCTACATTGCCAGTCTTTGACGCTTGAAGCGCAAAAATAAAAAATCCAGTTCTGGTTCACAGGCACCGACACGCACTGTGGCGGGGAGGCCCAGCCTTTCCGCCGGTCGTAAAAGGATATTTAGGCTCTTCGCCTTGTTGCTGCCGTTTCTTTTCCTCGTGGTATTGGAGCTATGTTTGAGACTGTTTGGGTATGGCTATGATCCCGCGTTCTTCAAGACGGAACGCGATGCGTCTGGTAAAAAATTTCTCATCAATAATGACACGTTTACGTTCCGGTTTTTTCCACCGGAACTCGCCCGCTGGCCGGTTGCTTTCAAGTTAGCCGCCGAGAAGCCGCCCGACGTGAAGCGTATCTTTATCTTCGGTGAATCGGCGGCGATGGGCGATCCGCAACCCTCGGTCGGGGCCTCACACTATTTGGAAATTCTCCTGTGCGAAAAAATTCCGCAACAGAAGTTCGAAGTGGTCAATCTTGGCATCACGGCCATTAACTCGCATGTCATCCTGCCCATCGCGTGCGAGGTCGCTGCGCGCGGGCAGGGCGACCTCTGGCTCATTTACATGGGCAACAATGAAATGGTCGGACCATTTGGTGCCGCGACGGTTTTTGGTGCTCAGGCTGCGCCGCTGAGGATGGCGCGGCTAAATCTGGCCATCCAAAAAACCCGCGTCGGTCAGTTGGCTACTTCGCTCATGCGTCACCTTGGTGGCAAATCCAAAAATGCCGCGTGGGGTGGGATGACGATGTTTTTGCAAAACCAAATCCCGCCAGAGGATCCTCGGCGCGAAACGGTCTATCAAAACTTCACCCAGAACTTGCGGGACATCTTGCAGTCCGCCCAGACTTGCGGAGCGAAGGTTGTCTTGAGCACCGTGTCGGTCAACCTGCGCGATTGCCCTCCGTTTGGCTCGCTTGTGAACCGCGAATTTCCGACCGGGGAAAAGACAAAGTTTGAAGCGCTTTATGCAGAAGCGGTGTCGCTACAGACAAACCAGCACCCTGCTGCGGCTGCCCAAGTTTTCGCACAGGCGGCGCAATTGGACCCGGGGTTTGCCGAGTTGCAATTTCGCTGGGCGCAATGTCTTCTAGGCGAAACCAATCTGGCTGCGGCGCGGGAGCATTTCCAAAAGGCGTGTGACGTGGACGCGCTGCCGTTTCGCGCCGATTCGCGTATCAACGGCGCGATTCGTTCAATGGCCACGGAATCGGCTGGAACCAATCTGATGTTTTGCGATGCAGAAAGGGCGCTGGCTGCAGCAACGCCGGGCGGCATTGCTGGCGATGAATCTTTCTTTGAACATGTGCATTTCAATTTTGACGGGAATTATCTCCTCGCCAGAGCTTGGGCGGAACAGATAGCGCAGTTGTTACCGGATGATGTCCGGCGCAAAGCCACCACCGGTTGGGCGACCCAGGATGTTTGCGAACGCGCCATCGGATTATCCAACTGGAACCGGATGCTTGTGATTGCTTCCGTTCTGTCGCGAATGCGGCAGCCGCCGCTGGCGGCGCAGTTTAACAACCCGGCCCGCGCGCAGGTCTTGTTACGGGAACTGGGTGAGTTAAAGCTTCAGACGAATGCTGTGGCGCAGGCGCGGGCGGATTTTGCAGCCATCGTGGCACGGCGACCCGGGGATAATTCACTCCATGAGAACTACGCGAATTTTCTAAAATCTATTGGCGATAAACCGGAGGCGCTGGCTGAATACTTGAAAATCACCGAACAGTTGCCGCACGATTTCTATGCCATCTTGCAGGCCGGTCGTTTGCTCGGGGAGTTAGGTCAGTTGCAGAAAGCCGAAAACCTGTTGCGGCGGGCGGCCGCACAGCGTCCTGCCCAGCCGGACGCGTGGTTTGAACTCGGCGTGGTGCTTGCGGCAGGAGCCCATTACGAGGCGGCCTTGGAAATGTTTGACCGGGTGGCGAAGTTACATCCTTCTGACGCAGCGTGTTTGACCCACCAAGCCCGGGTGTTATCGAAATTGAACCACCATGGCGAAGCGATCAAGAAATATCGCGAGCTGGTTCAGTTGAATTCCGGCAGTTGGGCGGCGCATTTGGAGTTGGCGGTTGAATTGTCGGTGACCGATCAAGTGGAGGAATCCATTCAGGAATATCAGGAGGCTGCGCGCCTTAATCCGCGTCATCCGGTCATACACGTGAACCTCGGCGTGTTGCTGACGCGTCAAAACCACCTGGATGAAGCTATCCAGCAATTTGATATCGCGCTTCATTTGGATCCCAACAATACTGCTGCGAGCGAATATCTTCATCAAGTCACCATGCGTCGGAATCAAAACCGGCATTGACCTTGTAAAGTGCCGGCTGTCAACCATCAGCGGGTGGTGTGATTTGTCAATTTAGAGGTGTGAAAATGGCGTATTTGTGAGGGAAATCAATCAAGGTGCTTCCTTAAAACTAGCCGCTCGGCTAGCTAGGCTAAATCGGGAATGAGGTTATGTTGTCTGCAAGCCACCGACATTATTTGAATCAAGCACCCATTTGCCGTTTACAGCGGCAAACATCCCAAAACCACAAAATGAAAACCCCAGAATCAACCAGCCAAAAACGAAACATAGGAGTTGTTTATATGAAAAAATTAATGGCAGCCCTTGCTTTAGTTGCAGCCGTGGGCGCGGTCAATGCGCAAACAACCACCAACCTTTTCCCGAATGGAAATTTTTCTGCGGGAGGGCCGACACCAGATTGGGTGGAAGTCTTCAGCGGCGGATCGTTCGTTTTCACTTATCCGGCATCGGGCGGCAACCCGGGCGGTTACGGGGTTATTGATAACACGGGCGGCAGCGGCTGGGGACTTTGGGTCGGCGGCGCCGACGTTCCGCTTGATTTGGCTACATTGGGACTTAGTGCCAACTTTACTTATACTTTCGTGCAGGACATGAAAATCGTGTCGGGCACCGATATTGGTGGAATAAAAATTGAATCTTGGGGACCGAGCGGCAAAATCAGTGACAGTGGTGATATGCGTCCTTCCGTCTCTGGTCACAACACCGCGAATTGGGAAACTTACACCTTTCCCTACACCATTGATCCGGCTGCAACCGGCCTCAAGATAGTGCCGCTTTGGGGTCCGAACTCTTCGGTTGCCTACGACAATATCGGTGTAATCGTGCCAGTGTCATCGCCTCTGGCCGCAGCCATCACTTATCCGGCCAACGGATCCACGATAAGCACCAACTTCACGATTAATGCCACTGCCTCGGTTCTCCCCGGCGCTGTAACCAACGTCTATTTCTATGATGGCGCTACTCTGCTCGGCAATGACGAAACTGCTCCTTACGGCTTCAGTGTCACTGGGGCGTCAGTCGGCACCCACGCGCTGAAGGTGGTGGCAAGGGCCGACTCCGGAAATTCAGTGACCTCGGCCGTGGTGAATGTCACGGTTACTGCCAGTCTCACGTTGACCACCATTTATGTTGATCCTTTGAAGGGCTGGGTGGGCTTCATGAATGTTTTTGAAACTCCACAAAATGGCGGAGCTCCTGTCTTTAACAGTGCGTGGGGGACCGCCGACCTCTGTGCCAGTTTTTCAGGTTCAGGCTCGTCGGCGGTTTTAACCCTTTCTCCGAACAAGATTGGTGATTCGTCTGCTTTCTGGTATGTCACCACCAACAGTCCTTCCGAAGCGAACAAATCCATGGATGCAACCATGTATGTGCAGCCTGTTGGTTCCTTGCCTGGCCAGCTCGTGACTTTTACCGGCACCTGCCTCAGCAATAGTTTGGTCAGTAACACGAATGTGAACCCTGCCGGCAATGGCTGGACTTGCGTCGCTTTCATCAAGGACTTTGCGCCGGACTATTCTTCGGTCGTTGTCACAAATGTTCCATTGACCAATGGCGCGGTGTTTAGCGTCACTCTTTTGACCGTTGCCGATCCGGCGCGCCATGTTCAATACGGTTTTGAAACCGTCGGTCCATGTGTCTGGCCTGCCGATCCGGTGCTTCCGAATTATGGCAACGTTGTTATCAAGGCTATCAGTTCAACAAACTTTTATGTGGACCCGTCAAAAACATGGGTTGGTTACATGAACGTGTTCAATCTTCCTGGATCCGGCACCTATCCGACAGCCGCGCCGGGACCCTACCAATTCGGCAGTGGCTGGGGCACCGCTGATTTGGTCGCGATTTTCTCCGGTTTTGGCCTGACCCTTTCGCCAAACACCATTGGTGATCCGAGTTCCTATTGGTATACGCCAAGTGGCATGCCGGGAGCCGTTGGCAATAAAATTACGGATGCGAGCATGTATGTGGAGCTGCCTGTCAATTCGGTACCCGGGCAAAACGTCATCTTCTCCGGGACTGTCTTGTCAAACAGCCTTGTAAGTCTTTCAAATACGAATGCTGCGGGGAATGGATGGACTTGTGTTGCCTTCATCAAGGATTACGCGCCCGATTATTCATCCTCTGTCAGCGTGACTGCTCCGATGACGGCCGGCGCTTTTAACCTCAGCCTTGTGACCATCAACAACCCCGCCCGCCATGTGCAGTATGGCTTCGAGACGGTTGGTCCGTGTGTGTGGCCCACCGACCCGGCGCTGGCAGGATTTGGCAAAGTGGTGATCAATTCCCTCGTGGCCCCGCCAAAAATCACCCCGAGCGTGACTGGTGGAACACTTAACCTCTCATTCCCCACCCACATCAACTATGTTTATACGGTTCAATACAAAACCAATCTGACTGACGTTTCGTGGAATACCCTGACCATGACGAATGGCACCGGTCTGGCGGCGGTGGTGACTACCTCTGCCGGTAATGCGAACCAGTTCTATCGGCTTTCCATCCACGAAGGCATGTGATTAATGTAGCTGGCCTATCAATCCATAATAAAATAATCGGCCGGGCTTGCATGATCAATGCAGGCCCGGCCGGAACAAATATGAAAGTTCAAAAGCAGCCGGCAAGATCAGGGTTCACTTTGATTGAGTTGCTCGTCGTTATCGCCATCATCGCCATTCTGGCGGCCATGCTGCTGCCTGCGCTGGCAAAGGCCAAAGAAAAGGCCAAGCAAATCGCCTGCGTCAGCAACAACAAGCAAATCGGCCTGGCCATGATGATGTATGTTGGGGACAACAATGATTCACTGACACCTTTAAACGAAAAAAGCTTTGCTACCCATACAACCAATTGGTGGTTTAGATATATCGACAAAGGCAATTATGTGACCAGCACGTCTCAATCCAATAATGTCTGGCGCTGCACGGTCGTGAAGGATACGGATATTGATCCCGGCGTGGTGTCCTATTACAACTCGCCCTGCGAAGGTTATGGGCCGCTGGAAGATCAAAACAACTCGGCCAATGGAATCGTTCGCTATACTCTGACAGAGGGTGGCCAGTATCAGGGTGCCCGTAAATTAGGCTCGATCAAGCGGCCCAGCCAGATTTGGCTGATTGGTGACGTGGGGCGTCCTGGTTTTATGAAAAATGGCACGGGAATAAACGGGTCGCCTAGTGGCTTGCCTGCCAGCTATCTTACCGATATGGCGGTCTTCAAGCCGGCAGTTGGAACCGCATGGAGCACTGCGGTTCCAAGCAAACAGGCGGCCTGCCGCCACAACAAGCGCGCCGTTTTTGCTACTTGCGATGGACATGTTGAAGCCTGGAAATGGGCTGACTTGAGCACCGACAAAGACGATGTCTTCGCGGTGGATGTGGCGAACTCGTTTTGAATCTCCAAATGATTCCGCTGGCTGGCCGCATCATTCCTTGCTAACCCCTGATGATTCGATATTCGGGACGGGACGCAATTTGGAGGCAAATCATTTTTGAAATTTATGAATTCACAAAACAAATGGACTTTGAACCTCGCCGGAAAGTCGGCGTTCCTGCTGACACTGGCATGCAGCGCATTGAGCTTGCGGGCGTTTGCGGGATTCGATACCCAGGTTGATGCACTGCTGGCACAAATGACTTTGGACGAAAAGATCGGCCAGATGGTGCAGGTGGATTCGTCGGCAATAAAAAACAAGGCAGACGTCCAAAAATATTTTATTGGTTCCATTTTAAGCGGCGGCGGTTCCGACCCGGCGGACAACCGCCCGGAAACCTGGCTCAAATTCGTGAACGAATTCCAGGCCCAGGCCTTGCAGACCCGGTTAAAAATTCCACTGCTCTACGGAATAGACGCCGTGCATGGCCACAACAACATTGATGGCGCCGTGGTGTTTCCACACGACATCGGAATGGGGGCAACACATAACCCAGAGTTGGCGGCGCAGGCCGCGCGCGTCACGGCCGAGGAAGTAGCGGGCACTGGCATTCATTGGGCGTTCGGACCATGCGTGGCGGTGGCGCAAGACATCCGCTGGGGACGCACCTATGAAAGTTTTAGCGACGACCCCACACTGGTTTCCACTTTAGGCGCAGCGCAGGTGCGCGGGATGCAGGCTCCGCTCTCCAATGGTTTCACCGTGCTGGCCTGCCCGAAACATTATCTCGCCGATGGCGGCACCAAAAATGGCATTGACCAGGGAAACTCTGTTTGCGATGAAGCCACCCTGCGAAAACTGTTTCTCCCGCCTTACGTTGCCGCCGTGAAAGCCGGGGCCAAATCCATCATGGTTTCCTTCAGTAGTTGGAATGGCAAAAAAATGCACGGCAACAAATATCTCCTCACGGATGTGCTCAAGGGCGAACTCGGCTTCAAAGGATTTCTTGTTTCGGACTGGGCGGCGATCGACCAGATTTCACCCGACTACAAAACCGATATTGAAACTTCCATCAACGCCGGACTGGACATGGTCATGATTCCTTACGGACCGGGGCAGAAGAATAATTACGTCGAATTCATAACGGACTTGAAGGAATTGGTCGCTGCCGGCAAGGTGCCAGAGCCGCGGATTGATGACGCCGTGAAGCGGATTCTCGTCGCGAAAATGGAGATCGGCTTGTTCGAGCATCCGAATGCCGATCCACAACTGCTCTCGGAGATTGGATCTGCAAAGCACCGTCAAGTCGCCCGTGAATGCGTCCAGCAGTCGCTGGTGCTGCTCAAGAACGAGCGGCAGGCCCTGCCGCTGTCGAAGGAAATCAAACATCTCGCCGTCGTCGGAAAAGCGGCGGATGATTTGGGGATCCAATGCGGCGGCTGGACCATTTCCTGGCAGGGCGCACCCGGAGCGGTGACGCATGGGGGCACCACCTTGCTCGCGGGCATCAAGAAAACCGTCTCGCCCGAAACAAAAATCACCTTTTCTCCGAATGGCGAAAATCTGGATGGCGCGGATGCAGTCGTCGTGGTCGTCGGTGAAATGCCTTACGCAGAAATGAAAGGCGATCGCAGCGACTTGAGCCTTGCGCCGGCCGACGCTGAATTGATCAAAAAGGCAAACGCGACCGGAGTTCCCGTGGTGACTGTTTTATATTCCGGCCGGCCGCTGATTTTGGGGACAGCCTTGGAACAGAGCGATGCTTTTGTGGCAGCATGGCTGCCCGGCACCGAGGGCGAAGGCATTGCGGACGTATTATTCGGAGACTTCAAACCGACCGGTAAACTTCCGCGCCCATGGCCGCGCAATAATTCGGAATTGAACAGCGCGGCGTTCGCCGACGCCGGCGCACAACCACTGTTTACGTCCGGCTTTGGACTGACTTGCGACGCCGCCGTAAAATCTGACAAAACCAAAATTGCCGCCGCGCGTGAATAAAAACCATCTGGCTGCGACCGGAATTTATTTCTGGCTTTCTGTTCTGGCGATTTCAGCGCTGGCCGGTGACGTTCTGACCAATGTAAACCCCACAGCCGCTGCGCCCAATGGCGACTGGAACCTCGTCTGGAACGACGAATTTGCCCAGACAGACGGCAGTGCGCCTGATTCTGGCAAGTGGCGTTACGATGTTGGCGGAAACGGCTGGGGCAACAGCGAACTGGAATACTACACATCCCGGACAAACAACGTCCGCATCGAGGACGGTAAACTGGTGATTGAGGCGCGACAGGAAAATTTCAAAGGGAAGCATCACACCTCTGCCCGCCTGCTGACTAAGGATAAATGGTCGTGGACTTATGGCCGCATTGAGGCGCGCATCAAAATCCCCCGCGGACAGGGCATCTGGCCGGCCTTCTGGATGTTGGGGACGAACATCACTTCGACTTCGTGGCCAGCCTGTGGTGAAATTGACATCATGGAAAACATCGGTCGCGAGCCCGGCACGGTGCATGGCACGGTGCATGGTCCGGGTTATTCTGGAAACGCCGGAATCGGCGGTCCGTTCTCGTTGCCCATCGGCACGGCTTTCGCCGATGATTTCCACATTTACGCCATTGAGTGGGAGACCAATCGCATCCGCTGGTATGCGGATAACCACCCTTATTTCACAATCACGCCGACCAATCTGCCTGCCGGCAAGGAATGGGTATTCAATCGTCCTCAATATCTGCTGTTGAATCTGGCCGTCGGCGGTGGCTGGCCTGGCTACCCGGACTCCACCACCGCCTTCCCACAACGGATGATTGTGGATTATGTCCGCGTTTATCAAAAAATCTTGCCACCTCAGACGGCGAAAAACTTGGGAGTTGTGAATTAAAATAGGGCCGCCGCGATTTGACTCATATAAACACGAACTGGCAAGGCCATGATGACCATGGACAGGATGTTTCAAACAATCTGGCAGGGATGCCTGTCGAGGATGGTGCTGCTGCTGGCTTTGATGGCTCCGGTTTTATGTCAGGCCGCATGGCAGTTGACGTGGAGCGACGAATTCACGCAAGCCGATGGCAGTTCGCCCGATTCCGCCAAGTGGGGCTTTGACATCGGCGGCGGCGGTTTCGGCAACAACGAACTCGAGAGTTATACCAGCCGCACGAACAATGCCCGCATTCAAGGCGGTCAACTGGTGATTGAAGCGAAACAAGAGAACTACACCGGCACCGATAACATCCCTCGCAATTACACCTCCGCCCGCATGTTGACCAAGGGCAAGTGGTCCTGGACTTATGGCCGGATGGAGGCGCGCATCAAAATCCCACGCGGACAGGGCATCTGGCCGGCTTTCTGGATGCTCGGCGCAAACATCAACACAACTCCATGGCCCAACTGTGGCGAGATTGACATCATGGAGAACATTGGCAAAACCAGTGAACAGGGCAAGGTATATGGCACGATCCACGGCCCGCAATCAGGCGGTGATTACAATGGTGGCGCGGGAGTTGGTGGCAGTTATACATTGCCGGGCGGTGCGGTTCTCGGGGATGACTTTCATGTTTTTGCCATCGAATGGACGACCAACCAGATCAAATGGTTCATGGACAATCAGCAGTATTTCACCGCCACGCCGGCGAATTTGCCCGGCGGCGGAACCTGGCCTTTCACGCAGCCGCAATTCTTCCTGCTCAATGTCGCCGTTGGCGGCAACTGGCCCGGCAACCCGGATGGCACAACAGTTTTCCCCCAGCAAATGCTCGTGGATTATGTGCGGATTTACACTTATGTGGCGACCGTGCCGAATCCGCCGACAGGATTGAACGCCAGCCCGGGCAACGCCAAAGTTTATTTGAACTGGGATGCCTCAGCCAGCGCGACGGGCTACAACATCAAGCGGGCCACCACCAGCGGAGGAACGTATGCGACAGTGGGCAGTTCCGATGTGAATAGTTTTACCGACGCCAGCGTCGCCAATTGCACGACTTATTATTATGTGGTCACCGCCACCAACTCGCTTGGCCAAAGCACCAATTCCAGCGAGCAATCTGTGGCGCAGGGCGCGTTCGCCGTGGCCGTGAATGCAGGTGGCAGCGCGGTGGGACAGTTTATGGCGGACGCGAATGTTTCGGGCGGAACGATTGCCGCGCCCACGGCCTCGGTCATTGACACCACCGGCGTGACCAACCCGGCGCCGCAGGCGGTTTATCAAACCGAACGCTACGGCACCTTCACCTACACCTTTGGCGGTCTGACGCCGGGGATCAGTTACAAAGTGCGACTGCACCTCGTCGAATACTATTGGAACAACGCCAATGCCCGCGCATTCAATGTCGCCATCAACGGCACGCCGGTCCTGACGAACTACGACATCTTCGCGGCGGCAGGCGGCAAGAACAAGGCGATCGTTCGCGAGTTCACCAGCACGCCCAATGGCAGCGGCCAGATCATCGTTGCCTTCACGGTCGGCACCGCAGATCAGCCGAAGTGCAGCGGCATTGAAATCCTTCTTCCCCAGACGGCGACTCCGGTAGCCGGCAACAACGGACCGATTTCGGCGGGCATGACTTTGAATCTCACGGCCTCAACCGTGCCGGGAGCGACCTACAATTGGACAGGGCCCAACGGGTTCACCTCTACCAATCAAAACCCATCCATCGTGAACGCATCCACCAATTCCGCTGGAATCTTCAGCGTGACGGCGACAACCGGCGGTTGTGCTTCTGCATCTGGGACGACGGCGGTGATCGTTGTTCCACCCGCCAGAGTGGGCGTCCAGTCTGTGGCTGGAAACATAATTCTGAATTGGACTGAGGGTGTGCTCCAATCAGCGACCAATGTCAACGGCCCTTGGGGCGATGTCAGCGGGGCAACCTCTCCTCGCACCAACGCGGCGGCAGCGTCACAAGAATTCTATCGCCTCAGGCTGCAATGATGGATTAATGTCATTTCGGAAAAGGCGTGGGAAAATCACCCCGCTCACGGCCGAGGCGATGAAGGATCGGTGGCGCAGAAATAATTCGTAGCGGCGTCTCGGCAGAGCGCCGCAAACCTAATCAATGCGGCTTTCTGCCGAAAGCCGCTACGCAAAATTTCAATTCCCTACCGTTACCTGCAAAGGCTGGTCGCGCCGTTCGGCGAAACGTTTCACGTAGCTTTCCCATTGCACATGATTTGTGAAATCGCCGCTGCGATCCCAGCACGCGCCGAAATAATAGGTGAACGGCTTGTCCACCTCCGCCTGCGTGACGGCAAGTTGTGTGCGGATTGGCGGATAACCCTCAACCGTGGGCTGCGGCACGTCTGCATGTTTCACATTGGCGGGCATTTCGGGATTGTCGGTGGTAAATTCTTTCACCGAATTTTTGGGCAAAATGATCGCCACCGCCGTTGTGCCTTTAGGCTGGTCTTCCGGCTGCCAGTAAGTCAGCCAGCCTTCAGTCAAATCGTGCGCGATGAATTCCTCGCGATTGGTCGGACATGCGCGTTCGGCCAGACCGACGCCAATCGTCAATGGTGATTTGTCTTCGCTGGAAATCGTGCTGCTGACCCTCGTCATCCACGAGCCGGCGTCAATGCTGAAACGTTTCACTTCGGAAACTGTGCGACCATTGCCCACGTCCCACGCGTCGTATGTCAGTTCAAATTCCGAACGGATCGGGCCGGTGGTGATGAGTTTCCAGTTCTTCCAGTTGCTGGAGGTGAAAAGTTTTTTGCCGTCCCAGATGCCGAGGCCGCCGCAGCCACGGCTTTTGCCGACGCGGTAATCGTCCATGAACGAGCCGTTGTCCTCGTGGTAATGTTTCGTGGCATACATCGTGTCCACGATGAGGCCGCGATCCTTTTTGATCCACACATCCGCGCCGCTGCTGATGGTGCCCTCGGCCTTGATGAGCGCCTGGCCATAAGTGCGGTGCGCGATGCGATCGCTCTCCCATGCAAAATCGTCGAAGCGTTCAGGCACATAACGCGCCATCGTCTTTACGATGGGCGGCGGCACAGCTGCTAAACTATTTTTATCCAAGATATAAAAAGTCCGCGTCTCGCCGGGAGCGAGATCGACTTGAAAAAGCGATTCGACTGTAAATTCACTCCACCAATCAGTATCTAATAAGCATATTTGTGAACCGAGGATCCGGGAAGAGATGCCATCCATGACTTGCCACCTGGCAGAGAACCTCAACCTGGCATGATTGATATCACTGATATCATAAGCCTTCCATAACATCGTTTCCGCTGTCTCAGCCTCGCGCCAAAAATTCGCGGGATTGGTGGTTCTAATCTTAACGGGGTTTACTTTTCCAAAAACGGCCATCCGATAAACCTCACTGCCCGCGAGCAGAAACGCGCCAACGCCGTAAACTTCCGTGGATTCGGGCGCGAACTTTTTAGGATCCGCGCCGATGGGCTGCACATGTGTCAGCTTGCCGTCGGCATCCACGCAACTCACCAACGCCGCCCATGCCTTGCGCACGGCGGGTTCAAACTCCGCGCGGTCAAGCAGACCCTGATTCACACCCCATGCCAGCGCGTAGGTGTAAAAGCCGGAGCCGCTGGTTTCCTTGAGCGGATAACTCTCTGGATCGAGCAGGCTCGCGCGCCAGAGTCCGTCCGGCTGCTGGCAGGTCAGAATCTTGGCGGACATGTCCTTGAACAATTGCTCGAAGCGCGGACGGTCGGGATGATTTGTCGGCAGATATTGCAGCGTGCGGACAAGGCCCGCCATCACCCAGCCATTGCCCCGCGACCAGAAAACTTTTTTACCGTTGGCCTCCCGCTTGGTGAAATAGGTGCTGTCGCGGAAGAACAGATGCTCATTCGTGTCGTAAAGATAATCGGTTGTCCTCCACCAGTTCGTCACCGCAAAGTTTAAATACTTCTCATCACCCGTCGCGTAATAAAGTCGCGCCCAAGCCGGTGGCGCCATGAACAACGAATCGCACCACGACCATTGTTCGCCAGCCATGCCTTTCGGCTGCGTGAAATCAAGATTCGTCACAATGGACGGCTGAGCGAGGATTTCATCAAACCGCGCCTGTATCGGCGCAATCATCTTCGGTTCGCGATAAAGAAAATAAAGTTCGGCATAAGTTTGGCCGGCGCATTGGTCATCGGCATGATATTTTCGCGGGCCAAGCTGCCAGTGATTCGTCCCGCTCATCGCGAGCATTGCGTCGCGGTATTTAGCGTCACCGGAAATTCCCGCCAGCGCCATGAAGCCCGCATCGCCAGCACCTTGCGTCCAATCCGTCGGCGAATGCTGGCTGGGATTGGCCAGTTGCCAGTCGGCAACCTGCTGCATCACATTGAGAATTGCTGATGGCGTGATTGCTGAAGAATTGGTTTCGGCACCGAGCCGAAAGCCGGCGGTGCTAATAATTACGACCATGACAAGGATGGCGGAGCGAAGAAGATGAGCTTTCATGGATGCCCTCGAAATTAATTCATCAGGACGTTCCGCACGAATAAAATGTTTTCACCGGCCCATCCAGCCGCCGTCAATGTTCAACACCGTGCCGTTGAGATAATCCGAATTGCCCGATGCCAGAAACACGCAACCGCCCGCGATGTCTTTGGCTTCACCCCAGCGGCCTTCGGGAATGCGGTCAAGGATGCTCCGGTTCCGCACCGGATCTTCGCGCAACGCCTTCGTGTTTTCCGTGGCGATGTAGCCGGGTGCGATGGCATTGACGTTGATGCGCTCCTTGGCCCATTCGTTCGCGAGCGCCTTGGTCACTCCAGCGATGCCGTGCTTGCTCGCAGCATAAGCAGGGACGGTGATGCCGCCCTGAAATGAAAGCAGCGATGCGATGTTCACCAGCTTGAGCCGGGAATTTTCCGGGGCTTTGGCGCGACCGGTTTCAATCCACCATTTGCCGGCGGCCTGCATGAGAAAGAACGGCGAATTCAGATTCGTCGCGATGACAGCGTTCCAATCGGCTTCGGAAAAATCCTTGGCCGGTGCGCGACGGATGATGCCGGCGTTGTTGATGAGCACGTCAATCTGGCCGGTTTTGGCGAGAATCTGGGCGATGACTGCGTGCGATTCCTTTTGTGTGCCGGCGCCGAGGCCGGCATTGTGCGCGATAAAGGTGCCGCCGGCGGCTTTCACCGCCGCGCCGGTTTCCGCCAAATCACTCCGCGCGATGCCAACGACAATCGCGCCTGCTTTCGCAAAGGCAACGCAGATGGCCTGACCGATGCCCCGGCTTGCCCCCGTCACCACGACGGTTTTGCCATTGAATTTCATGAGTTTTGTTTTTTTCGATAGTGCAGGGGAGAACGATCATACGCTTTTTTAAAAACACGCGAAAAATGGAATGGATCGTAAAAGCCCACCTCATCGCTGATGCGTTTGACCGGCCAGTCCGTGTCGCAGAGCAATCCTGCCGCACGCTGTAAACGGACCCGCTGGATTTCTTCCTTGGGTGAACGTCCTAGAATTTTTTTGAAACGCTGGCTGAACACGCTGCGAGATACCGGCACTGCGTGCAAGACGTCGTTGACACTGATCCCTTCGCACGCGTGTTCCCGGATAAAGCGGGCGGCGACCGCAATCTGCTGGTCCTGGATGGCCAGAATCTCCGTGGAGCGGCGCGTAATGATGCGGTTTGGCTCGATGAATATCTCCGTTTGCAGGACTTTTTTGCCCGCCATCATCTGCGACAGCAATGCCGCCGCCTCGTAGCCAACCCGTTCGGCGTTGGGAACCACGCTGGACAGGGGCGGTTCGGATAAATTGCAAACAACCTCGTCATTATCCACTCCGATGACCGCCACCTCTTCCGGCACGGACACGCCGATGGCGCGGCAGGCATCCAGAACTTGCTGGCCGCGCATGTCGTTGCAGGCCATCAGTCCCACGGGCTTGGGCAACTGCCGGATCCAACCGGCCACCTGTTCGCCGTCTTTCATGCCCAGCAGTTCATATTTTGCCGTGGCGTTCTTCTGCAACTGATGGGCCTCGGAATAAACATGGCAATGCAGGCCGGCGGCGGTCACCAGCCGGAAAAATTCCCTCTGCCGTTCATCCGAGTAGTCTGCGCCATTGAATCCGCAAAAGGCGAAATGACGAAAGCCCCGCTCTTTGAAATGCTCATAACAGAGCCTGGAAACCGCTGCGTTATCCGTGAGAATGCTGGGCATTTTGGCGGCGGCACCCACGTGGCGCAAAAAAAACCGCTGGCACTTTTAAACGCTGAATCAGGTTGAGAATGTCGTCATTTTCCAGCCGCGCAATGATGCCATTGCCTTTCCAATGTTTCAGCCACTCCGGCGTTTCATCGCTAAAATTCAAATCTTGAAAAAAAACTGACCAGGTGTTGGTCTCGCGGATAAATTTGGCGATGCCCGAAAGGATGTCGCGTCCGTAGGCGCGCGAGGATTCAACCAGCAACGCCACCTGCAGACGCTTGCAAGGTGTGAAAACTTTCGTCATGTGATATGGCACTAAAATTACCAGCTTTCCGGCAAATTATCCAAACAACCCATGGTCGTCAGCTCCACGGTGGTTCGCGGAAACAAGCTGCGGCAAAGGCGCTCGCTGCACCATCAATTTCTTACCGCAAGTCCGCCGGTTTAACGGCATCCATGTCGTCAAACACTTGATTCTCGCCGGCCATGCCCCAGATGAATTTATAGCTGCCCGTGCCAACGCCGAAGTGCATGGACCAGTTTGGCGACAATGCCGCTTCTTCATTGTGCAGGAACAGGTGCCGCGTCTCCTGCGGTTCGCCAAAAAAATGCGCGAGAACTTTGTCACCCAGGTCGAAGTAGAAATAAATCTCCGTGCGCCGCCAATGCGTGTGCGGAGGGAAGGAATTCCAGACATTGCCCGGTTCCAGCGCAGTCAGGCCCATCACCAACTGGCAGCTTTGGATGCCGCCCTGATGGATGAACTTGTAGATCGTGCGCTTGTTTGAGGACTCCTGCGTGCCGAGATTTACCGGTGCGGCGTCAGCGGACTTCATCATCGCGGCGGGATACGCGGAATGGGCGGGGCAGGAAAGGAAATAAAATTTCGCCGGATGGTTTGCGTCGTTGCTGGCGAACGTCACGGATTTCGTGCCCATCGGCAGATAGACACAGTCGAGCGTTTCCAGTGCAAATTTTGTTTCATCGGCGACAACAGTGCCCGGGCCGCCGGTGTTGATTACGCCTAATTCGCGTCGTTCAAGAAAAAATGCACGTCCGGTTTCCTTGTGGTGGGGCAGTTCGATTGGTTTGCCGGTCGGCATGGCCCCGCCGACCACGAGCCGGTCAAGATCAGTAAAGTGACCGGTGATTTCGCTCGGTACGAAAAGCCGTGTAATTTGAAAAGTGTCGCGCAATTCCTGGGTGTTCATGCGCTGCACATCGTGCGGGCGCGGCGTCCGTCGGATGGAAGTTTCAAGCATGGTGCGAGTTTAAATTTCCAACGGGCGCGGTCAACGAGAATCCAAGTCTGCCACTTCCAAGTTTTCTGGCTGTCTATGACAGTCGGGAGGCACGCACTTGCAACTCGTCGAGGAAGGCTTGCAGTAAAGGGCTTTTGCGTCCACGCCACAACGCGCCGATGGTCACGGACGGAAAATCGTCCAGCGCCAGCGCGCGCACTTTGGGCGGCAGGTTTTTTTTAGGGATGGCCACTGAAACCCCGATGCCCAGACCGTTTGCGACATAGGTTTCGATCAGGTCGGCCGAACTTGCCTCAATGCTGGGAAACCAGTCCACGCCAAGTTCGCCGAGTTTTTGCTGAAAACCTTTGCCGATCGGTTCGCCCGGTGGAAAACAGATGAGCGGTTCTTCAATCTTGTCGCGCCGCCACAATTCTGCGGCGGATTGAAGGGTGCTGTTTTTTTCAACGAGCAGCACGGTCGGGAGTTTCAGCAGCGCCAGCGAGTGGATGCCCGGCGCGTACTTTTTCTCAATCAACGTGATGGCGAGATCAATTTCATCTGCCTGCAGCAAGTTCTCCAGATGGGCGGGAAAACCCTCGCGCAACGATAATTTAAGTCCGGGAAATCTTTTCCGCACGTCTTGGAACAAATCAGGCACATATTCGCGCAGCACAATGGTCGATGCGCCGATGCGGATGTGCCGCGCCCGTCCGCCTTGGATTTCCGCCGCCATTTTTTCGAGATTGGCGAAGAACGGCTGGATGAACTGGAAAAGCTTCTCACCTTCCGCCGTCAGTGCGAACGGCCGCCGCTGAAACAGCGTCACGCCGAGATATTCTTCGAGGTTCGCGATCTGCGAACTGACGGCCGGCTGCTGGATGCCGTAGGGGATGTTCCGCACCGCCGGCATGATGCCACCGTGCTTGGCGACGTAATAAAACAATTCGAGGTGATGGACATTCATTGATTCAGCTGATGCTGGCGCAGTTTTATCAATTCACGCTGCACATGCAAGCTGCGTTAGAAACATCGCATGAAAACGACATTAAACCTGCTTGCCCAGTTCACCGCCACCTTGTTTGCCGCCGAGTTTGCCGCCGGATTCGTCCATTGGTTTGAAGACGCATATATTCGCGAAAGCACGCCGTTGCTCGGCCGCGCGGTCGGCCGGCCCAACACCATTCATCATCACTACCCGCGCTACATGACCCGGCATAACTGGTGGCAAAGTTCATGGGATTTGATTTTGCTTGCGGCGATTCTTGTCGCCGGGGCATGGTGCTGGGGCTTGCTGACCTGGCACGTCTGGCTCTTTGCCATACTGGCCGCCAATGCAAATGAATTTCACAAATGGGAGCATCGCACGCGCAAAGAAAACGGACGGGTCATCTCATTCCTGCAGGACATCAAAATTCTACAAACCGGGAAACATCACGCATTGCATCACACCGATCCAAAGAACAGTCATTATTGCACGATCACCAATTTTTTAAATCCGATTCTCGACCGCACCCGCTTTTGGGCCGGCCTCGAATGGCTGCTGGCCGAAACCACCGGTCTCAAGCGCCAGCCGGACACATCCGTGCGCGGCTGCGGTCCCGGTCCAGCGTGGCTGGCGGAATTCAAACCCCAAGTTGACCGCACCAAAAAATCACTTGCACTGAATTCACCAATCACCAACGAACCGATTCTATGAGATGATGTGCAGGACGAATTAAATGGCAGGCGATGTACGCATTAGGAATTTCAGTGGGCAATGAGCAATCATTGACCGGAAAAAACCGAATGAAGAATGCGCAAGGGTTAACCCGTCGCCGACCGGCTGACGCTTGAATCATCCACGGGGGCGGACAGGCGGGTGGAATTTTCGTCCACACGGCTCGCGAAAAGTTGTTGAATCGTTTCGAGCAGGATGGCCGGGGTGCAATCGTTTTTCAGCAGCCGTTTGTCGGCGCGTCCCAGATATTCCTCGAATTCCTGATCAATGACCGAACTGGACGATAAAATAATCAACGGAACTTGGGCCAGTCGCGGATTGGTGCAAACATACTGCAACACCTCCTCGCCGCTGAATTTGGGCATCATCAGGTCAAGCACTATCGCGTCCGGCACAAACATGGAAAGATTCTTCATCGACTCCAACCCGTCCTGCGCGGCGATGACATGATAGCCGGCCTGCTGCAATTGCTTTCGATACAACGTCAGCACGACGAGATCGTCTTCACAATAAAGGATGGTTTTTACTTTGGCCATGGTGTTCTCTAAGTCGAACGGCAAACTAATGCCGAGCAACGGGTGTGCCATCACTTCGAAGCATTGTTTTAAATCTTTGATATTTGCATCCGGGCCATTTTTTCAACGGGGGCTTACGGCTGGCCCAGTTTAAATGCGGCAGGCTTTGGCGGAAACTGGACATAATCACCCATGTTTGGGACAAAGCGGCTGGCTCGTGCCCGGTCTGATAAATAAATCATGGCCGGTTCGTTCAAGTCATCAGGAAGAATTTTGCTCGTAATTTTCGGTGGGGATTGTTTCTTATGTCCGGCAAAGTTTTTTCAATTCACATGTCTCTTTAACCGGCCTTAGCATGGCGCAATGAACAGTTCAACTGACCATGGTTTCAACCGTCCGGTATCCACACGGGGTTTCTGGGCGCTCATCATCACCCAGTTTCAAGGCGCATTCAGCGACAACGCGCTCAAGTGGCTTGTGATTTCGCTCATCGCCGGGATGAGTTTTTCCGATGAGAAACGCGATGAACTGGTGGGCATCGTTGGCGCTTTGTTCGCCCTGCCGTTCATCGTGTTTTCCATGGCCGGCGGGTTTCTGGCCGACCGTTTCAGCAAGCGCACCGTGACCATTTGTGTGAAGCTGTTTGAGATTCTCGTCATGTTCCTGGCGCTCGTCGGGCTGGCAACAAACGAGATCTATGTCACCATCGCCGGCGTGTTTCTGATGGGCGTCCACAGCGCCATCTTCGGTCCCTCCAAATACGGCCTGCTGCCGGAATTGCTGCCGGAAAAAAAACTCTCGTGGGGCAACGGGGTCATTGAACTCGGCACCTTCCTTGCCATCATCGGCGGCACGGTCGCGGGCGGCTGGCTTTGCAAAACGTTCACGGCGGAACCCGGCTGGCCGGGCGTCATCCTGATCGTGCTCGCGGTCACCGGCCTGTTTACCAGCTTTGGCATCACGCAGGTTCCCGCCGCCGATCCGGTAAAAAAATTCCGCGCAAACTTCGTGGCGGAATTGTGGACGCAAATCCAGATCATCCGCCGCGATCGTCCGTTGTGGCTGGCGGTCGTCGGGAACGCCTACTTTTTTGCCATCGCTGCGCTCATCCAGTTTCTCATCGTCATCTATGCGAAGGATGTGCTGCACATTTCCGACCCGGTCAAGGCCGGTTATTTACAGGCGGCCATCGCCGTCGGCATCGGCATCGGCAGTTTTGCGGCGGGCTGTTTGTCCGGCGGAAAAATCGAAACCGGACTGGTCCCGCTGGGTGCGGTCGGCTTGACCGCTTGCGCCGCGCTTTTGGGGCAAACCGGACTCTCCTTCGGCGCTGTCGCCACCGGGCTTGGTGCGCTGGGATTTTTCGGCGGTTTTTTCATCGTACCGGTTTCCGCCCTCCTGCAACACCGCCCGGCGCGGGAACAAAAAGGCGGCGTGCTGGCGGCGGCAAACCTGCTTTCGTTCGTCGGAATTTTTCTCGCCTCGGGCGTTTTCTATTTTTGCGCGTCGGTCTTGAGATTATCCGCCCCGGCAATTTTCCTCATTGTGGCATCCGCAACGCTGGCCGCGACCGTTTACCTGTTGATCTTGCTGCCGGATGCGCTGTTGCGTTTTGGGCTGTGGTTCATCACGCGGACGCTTTATCGCATTCGCGTGGATGGCCGCGACAATATTCCATCCAAGGGCGGAGCGCTGTTTGTCTGCAACCACGTTTCGTGGGTGGACGCCGTGCTGTTGCTGGCTTCCACGGATCGCAATGTGCGCTTCATCATGTTCAAGGACATCTATGAAAAAAAGTGGATCAACCCGTTTGCCCGCATCCTTGGCGTTATTCCCGTTTCTTCCGAGCAACGTCCGCGTGAATTGCTCAAGTCGCTTCAGGTCGCCAGTGAAGCCATCCGCAATGGTGAAGTCGTCTGTATTTTTGCCGAGGGCCAGATCACGCGCATCGGTCAACTGCTTCCGTTCCGCCACGGCTTTGAGCGCATCATGAAGGATTTGGACGCACCCATCATTCCCATCGCGCTCGATGGCGTGACCGGCAGTCCCTTGAGTTTTAAGCATGGACACTTCGTGTGGAAGCTGCCGCCGCGCATTCCATATCCGGTCACGATCAGCTTCGGCTCGCCATTGCCCGCCACGACGCCGGCGTTCAGCGTGCGTCAGGCCGTGCAGGGATTGCTGGCAAGCACATGGTCGCACCGCCGTGAACGCATGGAAACGTTGCCCCGGCTTTTTGTCCGCACCGCGCGACGGCATCCACACCGCTTTGCGCTGGCCGATGCGCAGACCAGCAGCGTGACATTTAGCAATGCGCTGGTGCGGACGGTTTTTCTGGCGCGACGAATGAAGAAGATCTGGACCGGTCAAAAAATGGTGGGGCTGCTGCTACCTCCAAGCGTGCCGGGCGCGCTGGTGAATTACGCCGCGCTGCTCTGCGGCAAGGTGCCGGTGAATCTGAACTATACGCTTTCGGCGGAAGCACTGGCTTCTTGCGTGAAACAATGTGACATCAAAACCGTTCTGACTTCACGCGCATTTCTTGAAAAAGTAAAAATCACCGTACCGGGCGAAGTGAATTATCTGGAAGATGTCGCCAAGGCTCCGGGCGCAATGGAAAAGTTCGCTGCGTTTCTCATGGCCAAGCTTGCGCCAGCAGGTTTGCTGCAATGGATGCTGGGTTGCGAAAACAAAATCAAACTCGACGACCTCGCCACGGTGATTTTTTCCAGCGGCAGCACGGGTGAACCGAAAGGTGTAATGCTCTCGCACTACAACATGGTCTCGAACGTGGATCAGTTGGAGCAGGTGTTCGGCTTGGGCAAGCGCGACTGCATACTCGGCATCCTGCCGTTTTTTCATTCGTTTGGTTTCATGGCCACGCTGGCGTTGCCGGCGACCGTTGGCGTCGGCGTGGTTTATCACGCCAATCCGCTGGATACGAAAACCATCGGCCCGCTCGTGCGCCAACATGCGGTGACCTTCCTGCTCGCCACGCCGACTTTTCTGCAACTTTATCTGCGCGGCTGCGCACCGGGCGATTTTGGAAGTCTCCGATTGGTGATGACCGGCGCGGAGAAATTGCCGGAACGGCTCGCGGCGGCGTTTGAGGAAAATTTTGGCATCCGTCCGCTCGAGGGCTACGGTTGCACGGAATGTTCGCCTGCCGTGACGGTGAACACCTATGATTTTCGCGCCGCCGGTTTCCGGCAGGTCGGAGCGAAGCGCGGCACCATCGGCCATCCGCTGCCCGGCGTGAGCGTGCGCATCGTGGATGTGAACCAGCCGCACAGCGAAGCCTCGTTGCCGTTCGGCGAACCGGGCTTGCTGCTCGTGCGCGGGCCGAACGTGATGCAAGGCTATCTGGGCCGTCCGGAAAAAAAACGGCGGAAGTCTTGCGCGACGGCTGGTATATGACCGGCGACGTGGCGCTGGTGGACGAGGACGGCTTTGTGCAGATCACCGACCGCTTAAGCCGGTTCAGCAAGATTGGCGGCGAGATGGTGCCGCACATCAAGATCGAGGAGCGCCTGCACGAGCTCGCCGGCATGACCGAACAGACTTTTGTCATCACCGGCCTGCCGGATGAAAGGAAAGGCGAACGGCTCGTGGTGCTGCATCGGCTGGGGGAAACTGATCTGGCCGCCTGCCTGGAAAAATTTGCCGCATGTGACCTGCCGAACTTGTGGAAGCCCAAGGCGGAATCTTTTTTCCGCGTGGAGCAATTTCCTCTGCTAGGCACGGGTAAACTGGATTTGCGGAAGGTGAAAGAAACGGCGGCGCAGCTTGTGGGCTGACAGAAATGTTAAGCTGAAGGTGACGGATCAGTTTTTGCGGCAAATCTACGGCGGCAACGCATGGCTCACAAGCTGGCGAGGATCATCTGGCATCTCATCAAATATCGCATTCCCTATGATCCGGCGGTCTGGACTCAAGCGGAAGGGAAACTCAAACAACAAAAATTGAAGTGTCTCCAACAAAATGCCGCCGCCCTCGGCTGCCAATTCCGCCCCACCTCATAAACTGTTGCGCCGAGTTTCTTAAGAGAGGGCGATAACTGCCTTTTTGGATCTTTGCTGTCATCATACCAAATCCATGTCAAATAAATGTGCTGACAACCAGACTGTGTCATCACCTGAATCTGATGATTGTGATGACGTGCATCATAAACAAGACAACTCACCGCAACAAACACTGAAAAATGGTGAGTGGAATCGCGAGCTGTCGTGAACGCAAAGTCAAAACTGCGGCCACCATAAAAGGCGCGAAAAGCAGAAAGGCGGAAAATGAATGCGTGAAGAAATGGCTCCAATCGAAACTTCGCGCCTAGAAGGCGAGGTCAAGCTTCAACAGCCAGAGAAACATGGAAAATGCAAAATATGTGGCACCGAGACTCGACAAATACAGAACCACCAACTTGATGAGTCTGGATTTGATTTGATGCTTGAACATACAAATCGGCCTAACGACTAAGGCTGAGCCAAGTGGGAACTGTGATGTAGCGAATCCAAACGCACAGGCGCAAACCGGATGCGCTCGTCCACGTTGGCTCCGGCGAATGGTTAGGTATCATTTCTGTGAATTTGTAATTACGTTTTCGACCATCTGGTTCCTCTCTGCAAAGTTAGTGCTGCCAGATTTATTCCATGCTCTCAAAACGTCACCTATCTTTTGCGCCAATTCCGTTTTCTTCTTAATTTCGTGGAGAGCAATCTCCTGTGAATACTCGCCGCCAATCACTAATGTCTTGCCATCAAGATCCTCGTAAGCCACCTGCACCGGCGAAATACCTATAACAGCCTTTGCCGCGGACTCGTACGGAGCGTTAACGGAATTTGCCTCAACCACCCTTCCGGCTCCATCAAAAACAAACACATTGTAAGTCACCGTCAGACCCAGACTGGACATTCCTCGAAGAAGACAGACATGATTTGTAACTCCATGCCAAATCCATAATGCACTCTCGCTCGGAATCCAACTCGTAAAAGCTGGATGAATGGCGACGATATTCTGCCGCTCCGCCGCGGAAAGCGTTCCGCCCGGCTGAAGTACAACTCCTGACTTTGTGCAGGAACTGCACAGCGCCGCCAAAAGTAAAACGATGATGAAAACAAAGCGCATGGCGATGATGCCTAACATGATAGTGAGCCACAGATTTGTGGTTTATCACGTTTCATGAAAATGGTTCTACGCCTTTTTATCTGGCCTGTCCAGAGTTATTTAGGTGGGAAACTGGCTAAATTATGGAACCGGCAAACACAACATTTCGCCATTATGCTGCAACACCAATTTGCTGAAGCATCAAAGTCGAAAGCTAAGTCTATGAGGGGAAATTGATTTACCGAGCGGGATGGAAAGCCGACTTCGCCAAACAGCTTTTTTAATCCTTGTCGTCGCCGGCTTCAATCTTCGACCCGAGAAAATGCTCGACGAACAACAGTCCGCCATCGCCCGCCCGCTGCACGATCTGCAATAATTCGTCCACGGAGGAGACTTCTTCGAGCTGCTCCTGGATGAACCATTGCAGCGAATTTTGCGTGAAGCGGTCGTTCTCCTTCTCGGCCAGCGTGAGCAGTTGCTTGATGGATTCGGTGACCTTCAGTTCGTGGTCGAGGGCGAGCTGCACGGCTTCGGTGGCGGACTTGAAATTGCATTTTGGCGCGGGAATGGCGGGCAGTTCCAATCCGCGTCCGGCATCGAGCAGATACTTGATGAACCGGTGGGCATGGTCGCGCTCCTCGCTGGCCTGCTTGCTGAAATGCGCCTGCAAGCGCGGCAAACCCTCCAGCCGGAACCACGCAGAGATGCCCTCGTATTGGAGGGAGGCGAGAAATTCGAGGCCGATCTGGGCATTGATGGCGGCGGCGATTTTTTTGGAGATCAGCGGTGTCATGGCGGAAGTCAATACCGGACGCGGGAAGTCTCAGCAAGCCAGACTTTGGCGGCGGTCACGGCCGAGGCAGTTCCCCGGTGGTTTTTAGTTTCGGACCGGGCTGTTTGTCGCGCGGGACGATAGAGCTGGGCGAGACGTTGTTGCAGATTCAAAAAAATGTTCAAATTGTTTTGCTCTCATGGCAGCAAGATAGCAGTCCGCCGGGCAGGCTGCTGTTGTTGGATTGCTAAAGATTGTCGGTTGCTTGCGCTGGCCGCATTGCTGATAGAACCATCACGCCGTGTCTCTCGCGATGAACAGTGATAAAAACGCCTCGGTCTGTGCACAGATTTTCCATTGCTCGCCGCGTTCCAGTCGCCAGCGGCCGGAGTTTTGAAACACAAAACTGCCGTCCGGCCCGAACATCCGCACATGACCACGATTCACCGTCAGCAACCGTAAAACCGGCCGGGCAAAGTGCAATCGCTGGCCGGGCAGCAGGCGCACGAGCACGAGGCTGACAAACTCGTTTTGAAATAAAATCCGGGGGAATGGTGAACGCCTCCGTGCCGGCGAAACCGAAATCAATTCGGAGCGTGCCGGCTCCGGTTCAGTCGGAATGGCAAGGTCTGGTTTCATTGTGAAAAAGCTTTCAGCAGTTTGCGCCAGTAAGATTCGCTGGTGTCAGGCACCTCCGAACATCCTACTTTTGCTGCCAGACGAGTGAACAATTATGGCTGGTTTCTTTGTAGGCGCCGCCGCGATAAAAGCCAGCCAATGGTTCGCGATGATGAGCGACGGTCAGGAGATATTGACCGGCTTGTTTCGGTTCAAAATGGAGAAATCCTTCGGCGTCCGCCGTGAGCTCCGTATCTTTTCCATCCGGTGTGCGGATCGTGGCCTTGATGCCGGGGAGCGGCTGACCGCGAAAGTAAGCGCGCACTTCGCCGGGCTTGCCGGTCGGCACAAGATCAAGCGTAAGCAATGGAGTTCCCGCGCCGGCATCGGCGGGCTGCCAGCGGGCGTAGAAGTTTGGTTTGCGTCCGCCGCGAACCGTGAAGATGGTTTCGGCGCAGGCCGTGTTCGTGGGTGACGCGCCGACGAGCAGAAAAAAGTCTGACTTTTTGGTCACGTCCACGCTGGCCGGAGCGTTCGTGACTAGGATGAAGCCGATGGGCGCGGACAAGTTGTCGAGCTGGCCGGGAGACGTTTCAAAGTCGTCGCCGGGTTCGGCAAACCGGATCACAAGCTGGTCGCCCTTCGGTTCCAGCCACACTGAATGGGCCAGGGCGGAATTGATGGTGATAAAGGTGAGGGTGCAGAGCGCTAAAAAAGTTTGGCGGATCATAAATTTAAAATTAGAAAATGGTTAATGGCCGTTGGTGGCGGTGACTTGCGTGTTGGTGTTGTTGGTGATGATGGGCCTGGCCGAGGGCGTGAGCACTTCCAGGTCCTGCCGTTTCTCTTCGCCATCCTCGCCGCCGAGCGCGATGAGTTGTGTCTTGCCCGCCGTGACGAGGCGATGCGCCATGCGCGGATGTTCCAATCGTCCGACGACTTCCCAGGAACGTTCATCCTTTGACAGCCGCAGGAGATCGCCTTGAAACATCGTGACGTAAACGCGTCCGCCTTCGGCGATGGCCGAGCAGCTAAAACCTTTGAACTCTCCGGGCGGAAGATCGGGGCCTTTGGTCCATTTACCGGTGGCCGGATCATAAATTTCCACGGCCAGCGTCGGTTTGTTGTCGCTGTCCATGCCGCCGATGCAGATCACGCGTGAGCCGAGCGCGGCGAGGGCGAGGGCGCGACGTTGGAACGGCTGGGGAAATTCCTTCCAACCTGACTGCGGATGTTTGAGATCGAGCACGAGGGCATTGGCGGGCCAGACCGCTTTGTTGGTGCCGCCGGCGAGCTGCCAGCCGCCGGCCACATACAGTTTGTCGCCGATGACCACCGCATCATGGCTGGAACGAACTGCGGGCAAGGGCGTGACATCTTCCCAATGTCCGGTCTTCGGATCAAACTTCTGCACGAGCGACAGGGAATATAAATTCTGCTTCTCGTCTTTATGATTGTGCGCGGACATGCCGCCGACGCGATAGATGCAGCCGTGATAGGCGACGAGCGGCTGGCCCTGGCCGGGGGTGGCGGAAGGAAGGATTTCCCACGCACTGCCATTGGTCAGGTTCAACCGTTGAAAGGAACCGCTGACCATTTCAATGGAATAATCATGACGTTCGCCCTTATGTCCGCCAAATGCGTAAAGCCAGTCACCGGAGGTTGCGGCACCAAAGCTGGTGACGGTTTCAGGCAGGGGCGCGAGCTTGGTGCTGACGGGTTTGGTGGTGGCGCAGCCGGACAACAATGCGCCAAAGCCGATGGCGACCGCCGCCAGCCGGATCGAAGAAGTTTTCATCATGGCGGGAGGATAGTCATCGAATGGAGGGTACGCTTCCGGTCGGTTGCTAAAAGTTATCGGTGGATTGCGCAAGCTACCGTTAATAAAAAGCAAGCCACCGGAAGCGGCATTTTGCCGCCTTTGGCATATTGAACTCATGTTAAGCGGTTGCCCGACCAAAAATCCTGATGCGAAAATCACCGGCGCGTTCACTTTGATTGAACTGCTGGTGGTCATTGCCATCATTGCGATTCTGGCCGGACTGCTGTTGCCGGCGCTGGCCAAGGCCAAGCAAAAGGGCAAACAAGTCAACGAAATCAACGCCGGACGGCAACTGATGCTGGCCTGGACGATGTATGCTGGCGACAATAGCGACAGCGTTTTGCCCGGTTATATTTTCCCCAAAGGTCCTGCGGCTTTTGATGATCAGAATCAACAGATTGATCCGACATTGCCGGACGGTGCCCGTTATCCGTGGCGGCTGGCGCCGTATCTGGCGAACAATTTTCGTTCGATTTATGTGAACGAAGGCCGTGAATGGCTGGAGAAGGCGGCCCAGCTTTCCCACAGCAGTTATGTTTATAATGCCAGCCTGTATCCCAGCCTGGGCTACAACACGGTATTTTTGGGCGGTGATTCGGCTTATGACCTCACCATTGCAAATGCGGCCGCCTATGGCTTTGCCACCGACTGGCTGGTCACGCGCGCCTCACAAATTTCACGGCCCTCTGAACTGATGACTTTTGGCTCCGCCTGCGCGCCGGGCACGCCCACCATGAATTTTGGTTATTTTAAAATCTGGCCGCCCTATTCGGTGGCCCGCAAATGGTCGGCCAATTTCAATCCCGCCGACCCCACCCAGTTTGGCTATGTCCATCCGCGCTGGAATAGTCGCGCTGTCACCGCCATGACCGACGGACATTCAGAATCTTTAAAAACGGATGAACTTCAAGACATGCGGCATTGGTGCAATACGGCGACCAAGCCGGATTGGGTTGTGCCTCAAAACTGACCGTTGCCGCCAAGCAAAAGAAAGTCCATATATTTCGACGCGCTCAGACATGCTTTAGGGTTTGTCCGTCGCAGGCGTTGATCAGCAAGGACATTTTTTCACGGCGAGCAACGGCAAGAAATTCGAGCAGCACCAGGGCGGGAAGATTCGCGAGCGACCAACTGGGGCGGACAAGTGATTCCTGAAGTGACATTACGCGGCCAGTCTAGCAGGCCGTGTCAAAACCCTTTTCTCACTCAAATAAGTCAGGCACTATATTCTTCAATCATAATGCGTTTATGAATTGCTGGAATCACATTAGAGATTTTTTATCCAACCATAGCGATGAGTTGGAGATAATCGGCTTAATCGGCTCAATCTTGCCTGCGTGGTTCAACACTAAAAGGCTCTGGACTGAAAGCAGGCATGAAATTGGCTGGGTGAAACGGTGGCATATAACAGAGATTTTTCTGCTGTGGGCTCTTCCATTTATATTCTTCTTTAGCACAAAGGCGACTGACTGGACTTCTGAAAAAACTTTGAACTCTGTGAAGATCCAATCGTCAAATGATTTGGCAGTGGCAAAAATACAGATCGTTGGATTATCAAATCAGGTGCAGCAACTAGAAGCAGTAAAACCGACACCATTAAAGGCGAGGCTAATCGAATGCCTGGAAGCAATAAGTCCCCAAATTATTCCATCCCTTAAAGGTGGATATACACATTTTGCAGGTAATGCTACGCAGTTTCGCTATAACCAACTGGAGTTACTTTCCGCTGAAACGAGTGCAAATTTGTATATCAAATTTAATCCTGATGAGGGTGCATTCAGATTTGAGGCTGGAATCGCTGGGGTTGCAAAGCATATAGACATAGTTCTCAAACCCGCGCTATTGGAACCGTAATTTACAGTTTCATCCCAACCGTTTGCAAGCATTGACGCGGATGGCGATTCCGCGCTTGATCGTCTTTTTGCCCTGGCTGATCAACCAATTGGAGGCATGGGCGTTTTCCTCCGGCGAGGCGTGCTCAATGTGTTTGTAACCCATCTGCCCGGAGATGATCCACTCGCTGGCGGCCGCCAGCTCACGCAGCAATCGCTTTTGCATATCGTCCTCGGTGCGGCCGTGCCAGCGTAAAATGTCCGCCGCCTTCATCCACCGCGCGTTGTTTTTAAGAAACCCTTCTAGCCAGATCACACTCGCGTCGGTCGCCTTGGCCTCAAACAGGCCGAGCTGCGGATCGCGGAGGATGACTGGAGTCATCTGGCATTTTTCCAGCATTGCCATTGTCCTGCGACGTCGGCAGCTTCGGTGTGTCCGGATCTGTCAGGGAATTTTGCTTTGCACGCGATAGAAACGATGCGCGGCGGATGGAGCCGGGTCGGTCCACGTCGCCGTCGCGGGCGTTGGATAAATGATGACGGCGTTGGTGACCGTTTGCCAGTTCAACAAATCATCGGAGAATTGCACAACGGGCTGGCGGCTGGGCAGATTTGGCCAGTTCAATGCGGCGTTCCTGGATGATTTCACGTAAAACGCGGAATCGGACCGGGTCGGGTTCGTGCCGGCGCGATATTCAGCGAGATTGCTGACGCCATCGTGATCGGGATCGTCATTGGCTCCTTGATCCAGATTTCCGAAATAAAACATCTCCCAATCATCCGGCAACCCGTCGCTGTCCGTATCCACGTCGCGGATGACGGTGGCTTCGAGTTCAAGTCGTGTGGGTGTGGGGGCCAGACTGTTGAAATGGGTGGTGAAGGCAGGATAAGTCAGATCGCCGCCAAAGCCGAAGACCGGATGCAGCGCACTCACGTCAAAATTCAGCACGCCGGTATTCAAGCATGCCTGGAGATAGGTGACCACGGCCGGATCGTTCACATCCAGTTCAAAAAACATTTTACTGGTGGCAGGAACCATCTCTCCGGGGGCGGCATTGGTGACCTGTCCGACGGCAAAGGGCCACGCTTCAAATTGTGGAAACGTGTCATTGGTCTTGCCGATGTTGTTGCTCACATCTGCAAACACGCCGTTGGTTCCCCACCCGACGGCATAAGCGTTGCGTCCACCCGGCGCACTGCTGCCAAACGCCGGACTCTGGCTGAACGAAGCCGCATCATAGCCGTTGCGATATCCCACACCGAACATCTCCACCGGCCGGCCGGCATCCACGTCCGCTTGATAGGCCGGATCGTTCGTATCCAGATAAGTCTGGTAAGCATCATGCGTTGGGTCGAAAAGGAAAGTGGCATCATTGATGGTCAAAGTAACCCGGCAACGCTTGATGAGATAATGAGTTGGCGTCTGATTGGTCGGGATGAATGAAGCCGTATTCCAGCCGACTATTTCCTGGCTCATCCGCGTGTCCACACCTGAATCGGGATCGAAGTAAGCCCAGATCGGAATCCGTGATGCGCTGGTGCTGAAGGCACCGCCATACATATAGACTTCGATGGCCGGACTGGAGCTGTTGACAGCAATGGGCTGGGCGTGGAGCCATTGCCCTACGCCACAGCCAAAAGCTACGAGGATGAAAAGAAACCTGTGCATGAGCTGAAAATGATTTATGCGTTACGCTTCATCCGCCGCGCTAGGATTCCAACCAAGGTCAAACCCATGCCCGCAATTGCGAACGTGGAAGGCTCCGGAGCAGGAGCAGTGCTGATGGTGACGTTGTCTAGGCGCACATTGAAGGCAGAGGCCGGAGTTCCCGCTACGGTAAACTGCACGCGGGCAAGGCTGCTGAAGATTGAGCTATAACTGCCTCCGCCCTCAGGGAAAGTGAAGCCTGCACTGCTATCCACAGCGATGTCGAAGTGAGTCCACGCGCCGGAGGCCAAAGAAATTCCATCGCCCAAGAAAGCACCGGGAAAGCCGGCAGCGGTCGCGAAGCGAAGTCCGAAATTTTGGGTAGTGCCCGAATCTTGATAAAGGTCGAAGCTGAGGGTGTAAACAGACAAGGGGGAAGTGCCGGTGCTGGTCCAATTCCCGAACAAGCCGGGGCTGGCGCCAAGATTGGTCTGGGCGCGCAAAACAACTGCACCGGATGAGGTCGTCACCGCCGCAGCGGTGATGTATCCATCACCATCGCCGGTCACGCCGCCGATAGTGGCCCAGGTGGCGGGGTTACCGGGGCTGCTGTTATTGCCCTGCCAGCCCGAGGCATTTAAGGAAAATGGTTCTGTGAAAATCACGTCTGCCTTGACAGCCTGAGTGCTGCAAGCCAGAAGCCCGGCTCCGGTGAGAGTCGCAAGCATTAACGAAGTTTTTTGAGTTTTGTTTTTCATATCAATAATTATTTCACCACGAAATCAATTCGTGATGCACCATTGATAACAAACTCACTTCGTGTCTGCTTCCGTTTGCTTGCTATTTATTAGCGGTGACTTGCGCGGTGAAGTTCATCATGCGTCCTTCGGCAATTTATCTTTCGTTTCCACCCACTCATACAGCACCGGCAACAGGACAAGCTTGAGAAATGTCGAAGTCAGCAGTCCGCCGATGACCACGACCGCCAATGGCCGTTGCACTTCTGCGCCAGCACCAGTGGCGATTGCCATCGGTACGAAACCGAAGCTGGCGACGAGCGCGGTCATCAGGATCGGACGCAGCCGCAGCAGTGAGCCTTCACGCACGGCATTGCGCAGGGACTTGCCTTCTTCACGCAACTGGTTGAAACACGAAATCATCACCAGCCCGTCCAGCACTGCGACACCACTTAGGGCGATAAAGCCGACGGCGGCGGAAATGCTGAAGGGCATTCCCAAAATCCAGAGCGCAAAAATTCCGCCCGCCGCCGCCAGTGGAACGCCGGTGTAGATGATGAGCGTTTGCCGCACACTGTTCAGTGAGAGAAACACGAGGACAAAAATCATCACCAGCGTCGCCGGCACGACGACGGCGAGCCGCGCCCGCGCTTCGCGCAGATGCTTAAACTGTCCGCCGAATTCGATGCTGTATCCTTCGGGTAATTTTACCAACGCTTTCACCTTTGCCTCCGCTTCGCGTACGAAACTTTCCACGTCGCGCTCCGCAAGATTCACGAGAATCGCGGCGCGGCGCTGGCCGAACTCACGCATGATGGGTTCGGCGGTCGTGTTGGTTTTAAATTCGGCCACCGCGCCGAGCGGCAACATGCCTTGCTCGCCGACGCGCACGGGCAATTGATGGATCACTTCGTTGTCCTGCCGCGCAGATTCCGGCAGACGTACTACCACATCAAAGCGACGATTGCCTTCGAGCAACGAGCCGACCGTTTCGCCGCCGAGCGCAGTTTGAATTGTTTTGTTCAAGTCGCTGACGTGGAGATTGTGGTGGCGCAACACATCGCGGCGCGGCTGGATTTCCAGCGTGGGCAGACGTCCCGACGGCTCAAACTCGACTTCATCCGCGCCCGGAATTTTCTCGATGACGACTTTTACTTCGCCCGCGATTTTTTCCAATGTGTCATAATCATTGCCAAAGATTTTCACTGCGATGTCTGCGCGCACGCCTTCCATGAGTTCGTTGAAACGCATCTCAATTGGCTGCGAAACCAGGAATTCATTTCCCGGCACAGTTTGCTCAAGCTCCTCGGTCATCAGTTTGGCGAGGTGTTCCTTCGTCACCCTGCGGCCATTTTCTTTTCGCCATTGCGCGGTCGGCTTGAGCATGATGTAAGTGTCGCCGAGATTCACACCCATCGGGTCGGTCGCGACTTCAGCCGTGCCGAGGCGGCAAAAAATGGTTTCAATTTCGGGAAATTTATTGAGCAATGCGCGTTCGGCCTGCTTTTCAATTTCAATCGACGCTTCCAATGAAATGCTGGCGGGTCGCACGATTTGCACGGTGAGCGAACCTTCATCCAGTTGTGGCACGAACTCTGCGCCCAACCGGTTGAAAATAAAAACTGACGCAATGAGCAACAGCACCGCACTACCAACCACCAACCAACGGAAACGCAACGCCCAATCCAGCGCTGGCACATAAACATTTCTGGCAAAGCGCATGATGAAGTTGTCCCCTTCGCTGATGTTTCCGCGCAATGCGAACGAGCAAAGCACGGGCATGAGCGTCAATGTGAGCGCCAGCGCGCCTCCGAGCGCAAGCATCACGGTGACAGCCATCGGATGAAACATTTTACCTTCGATGCCGGTCAGCGACATGATCGGCAGATACACCATGCCGATGATCAGTACGCCAAAAAACACCGGGTTTGCCATCTGTTTGCTCGCCGCGAGAACCGTATGAGCGCGTTCTTCCGCGGTTAGTCTGCGTCCGAGGCGATGCTGTTTTTCCGCGAGCTGGCGCACGATATTTTCCACCATCACGACCGCGCCATCAATGATGAGGCCGAAATCAATTGCGCCCAGGCTCATCAAGTTGCCGGAAATTTTCCCCTGCACCATGCCGGTCATGGCGAACAGAAACGAAAGCGGGATCGCCAGCGCGACGATGAGCGCCGCGCGCCAGTTGCCAAGGAACGCCAGCAGGATGATCACGACAAGAATCGCACCTTCAAACAAATTTTTCCCGACCGTATGGATTGTGCGATCCACCAGATCCGAACGGTCGTAAAGCGGACGGATGACCATTCCGGCCGGGAGTTTTGGTTGAATCTCCGCGAGTCGTTCCTTGACGCGCATCGCGACGAGCCGGCTGTTTTCGCCCGCCAGCATCATGGCCGTGCCGACCATGGCTTCTTCGCCGTCGTGCAGTCCCGCGCCGGTGCGAAAGTGTGTGCCGATGGCCACGTCGGCCACATCGCGCACAAGCAAAGGCTCGACGCCGCCCGCAAATTTCACGGGCAGTTCGGCGATTTCCTCCATGGTCTGCACACGACCGAGTCCGCGAATGACAACCTGTTCTGACTCACGGCTGACCGTGCCGCCACCTGCGTTCTCGACGTTTTCACGGATGACGCCGGCAAGTTCATCAAAGGAAAGATTCGCGTCGTTCAACTTTTCAAACTTCGGCTCGATGACGATTTGCTTTTCATAGCCGCCGATGGCGTTGACTTCGGCGAGACCCGGCACGGTGCGGAGCAGGGGTTTGATCGTGAATTCCTGCGCAAGCTTCAAGGCCATCAATTGATCGCGTCGCGTCGCCGGCTTGTTCGTTGCCTCCGGCGAATAATCCACGGTGTAATAATATATTTCACCCAGCCCGGTGCTGATGGGTGCAAGTTGCGGCATCAAACCGGCAGGCAGATTGCCGGCGGCATTTTGGAGTCGTTCAGCAACAAGCTGACGCACGCGATAAATATCCGTGCCGTCGGCGAAGATGCAGGTGACTTGTGACAGGCCGAACTTGGTGAGCGAACGCATTTCAACCAGGCCGGGTACGCCGGAGAGTTCCGTTTCGAGCGGGAAAGTCACGAGCATTTCAATCTCTTCCGGCGCGAGCGAGGAAACTTCGGTGTTGATCTGCACCTGGACGTTGGTGATGTCCGGCACGGCATCAATTGGCAATCGCGCCGCGGACCAAAGGCCAACGCCCACCAGCAACACCGTCGTCAGCAAAACAAACGCCCGTTGCCGCAGGGAGAATTCAATGATGCGCGTGATCATTTGGAATCCTCTGGCACGTTGAAGTCAACCAGCCGGGAAAGGCCGGCAAGCTGTTCGAGCGTTTGTGCGGCATCAAGCGCCTCTTTTTTTGTATCCAACATGGCTTCAATGGCCTCGAGGTATTGCTTCTGCAATTCGACGTAGGTGGAAACCGGCACGGCACCCAGACGGTAATGCCGGTCGGCCAGTTCAGCGGCTTCGCGGAATTGCTGCACGGAGTCATCGCGCCATTTACTGATCTCGCCGAGTTTCACTTGCAGAACCAGCGCGCTTTCCATCACTCGCCGTTCAATCTCGCGTTGCGTGAGGATCAATGAAGTCTGCGCCTGTTGTTCGCGTGCTTTGGCGGTTTCGATGTTGCCGGTATTGCGATTCCACAATGGCAGCGGAATCGAAACGCCGAGGCCGATGATCGTTTCTTTGTCAGCAGCCTTTTCCTGCGAGATGAACGGCCCGACCGTGACGCCGGGAAAACGCTCGTTTTGCGTCAGCGAAACTTTGAAACCCTGCTGCTCTAATTCCGCCTGCCGGATGCGCAGTTCAAAAGCATTCGTGCGCGCGGCGGCGATCAAGCTTTCCAACGTTGGCGCTTTCGAAAAATCGAGATGGGCTTCGCTGATCCGCAAGCTTGTGCCGGGTGCCTGGCCACGAAGCTGGTTCAATTCCAGGAGCGCCGTCTGCGCGGTGATGGTTGCCGCCGCCGCCTGCCGCTGCAACGTGATCGTGCTGGCTTCGATGATGCGTGTTTCCAACAACGGTGTGAGTCCCGCTGGATCGCGTTGCACCAGCACGTCGGTCAATGCCTGGAAGCGGTCAGCCACTTCGCGGGCCGCCGTCAATTTTTCCTGCGCGCTGAACAGGCTGTAGCCCAGCAGCCGGACGCGCGCGGCGAGGGCGGATTTGAATTGTTCAAAGCCCAGTTGCGCGAGCTGAATGTCGCGGTTGGCGATGGCTTTGCGCAATGCGAGCCGCCCCGGATATTCAAAGGTCTGGTTGACGGAAACCGCCCACGCCGCGCCTTCCCCAGCCAGTGCGCCAACCGAATCGTTCGCGCGCTTGTGGCCGATCTCCGCGTTGACCTCGGGATTTGCCCACGCGCCGGCTGATTTTTGCCCGCCATGCGCGGCGGAGATTTCGGCGCGATAAAAATTCAGTTCGGGATTTTTATCCAGCGCCTCGGCCACCAGTTCATCCAGCGACAACTGGTTCGTGCCGCCGGATAAATCCTTGGCAGCGGACACCGCGTCCGCCGCCTTCACCGGAACAACTGCTGCCATGGCCAAAGCCATCACCAAAAAGGAAAATTTCATAATATATTTGCTTCATAAAACCGGGTTTAAAAATGACATCACCGCAAGACACGGCCACCAAGGCGCGAGATCACGCCGAACGATTGGGAGACAAGTCCGAGCAGGACTTGATCAGGAAGCAAACGAAGGAGCGCGTGGCGGAGAAGCCGTGCGGAAAGCAAACTGCCAGCATTGCGGAAGTTCCGGCTGTGCTGGATGTGAAACAAAAATATTTCCAGCGGAAGCCCGGGCTGCCACCGAAATCTGAACAGCCGGGATTTGCAGCAGCAGTGACACAGTTGTTGCCGGTTGAGTTTTTTCCGTTTTGTAAAAACCGGACTCAACAACCGTACAACCATCCGATGTGCAGTCGCCCCCTGAATGTTCCGAAGCGGCAGCAAACTCACCACACTTCAAAAATTGGAAGCCCGGCAGTTGCTCCAGTTTGCAATGGTTCGCGGCCAGCGACCAGACGGCCACCAGCAACAGGATCAGGATTTTTTTGAACAACTGCACGCACCATTGGTAACTCTGCATCGGGAATTGTTCAAATCTATTTCAAGAATTGTGTCACGTATAAAGAACCGTCGCATGTTGAAATTTTACAATTACAGCTTGCATCCGGCATGGGCTTTGCTAAAAAGCGGACGGATTTGAAACTCATTAGACGCCATTTCAGGTCGCAAGGCAAGGCGGTCATCGCCTCGCTGATGGCCGGTCTTGTCCTGTTGCTGGGTTCTCTGGCGTCGTCTTCAGCGCTGCACGGACTGATCCATGCGGACGCAGATTCGCCCACGCACCAATGTGCGGCCACGATGTTCGCCCACGGCCAAGTGGATTCGGCCGCGGTGAATGTTTCTCCCGTTACACCCCCGGTCTCAATCGAGATAATGCTGAGGTTGGTCTATTCCGTTTTTTCTCCGACGATTGAAAATCTTCCCGCCGGTCGCGCGCCTCCCGTTTCAGCTTCTTCCCTGGTTTGATTGGCTGGTCAGCCTTGGCTGATCGGATTTCCGTTTAATGATTCCGTTTGAACCGTCGTGCACGCCATTCGTGTGCGCCGGATGGGAGAAAAATATGAAACTTAAAAATTTACTGGGCGTGTCTTCGGCCCTTTGCCTGTGCGTAATGACCGCCCAGGCGCAGGAGACAAATGAAGTGGAGCAGTTGAAACAGCAGGTGCGGCAGATGCAGGAGAACTTTGAGAAGATGCAGGCCGAGCAGCAGCGGCAGATTTCGATGTTGCAAAAGCAGCTTGAAGCGTTGTCACAAAAACAGATTGCGGTCACGAATGTAATCGTCGCAGCGGAGCCGACGAATTCGGTGTCGCCTGGTTCGTTCAAGGAACTGAGTGACAAGGTGGAAGGCGTCGTTGAGGCGCAGAAGAAGACGTTGTTGAGCGAATTCAATCCGGCCATCGGCGTCGTGGGCGAAACCATTTTCTCCTATGACAGCAAACCGTCCGATGTCACGGGCAGCGATCGTCCCGGCGGCTTTGACGTCTGGTTGCGTTCGCTGGAGTTGAACATCTCCGCGTCGGTGGATCCGTTCTTCAAAGCCTACACAGTCATCAACGCCTCCGCCGATTCCGCCACTGGCGAGGCAGATCTGGGCGTTGAAGAAGCGGCCATCGTCTCCACTTCGCTGCCGTGGAATCTGACCGCGACAGCCGGCATGTTCTTCGGGGAGTTCGGGCGTCTTGCGGATGTTCATGATCACGAACTGCCGTTCGTGAACCGTCCGCTGGTGCTGGATCAATACATCGGCGGCGAATCCAAGACCGAGGGCGTACAGTTGAACTGGTTGTTCCCGACCGAGCATTACATCAGCCTCACTGGCGGCGTCGGCACCCAGTTCGGCGATGACCCGAATGACCCCGGAAGCTATCGCAACTTCAATGAGTTGAATTTCTGGGGCCGACTTTCAACTTATTTTGACCTGACGCCCAACTGGCAGGTGGAAGGCGGCATTTCCGGTTTATGGAATCCTAAAACCGACAGCCAGGGCGGCCTGCTGTTGCAACCCAACGGAGACATCCTCGCGGAAAAGGAACGACGACTGGCGGGTTTTGACATCAAGTTCAGCTATGTGCCATTGACGGATAATCAATTCCAGCGGTTCGACTGGGGCACGGAGGTTCTCTACAGCGACAACCGTTATCTCACCGATCCCATCATCGGCTCTGCGTTTGATCAAAATGTAGGTTCGCTCGGTTTGTATTCCTACGTGAATTACAAATGGAGCCGGCAGTTGAGCGCGGGTTTCCTGTTCGACTGGGTGGAGGACGACCAGAATAATTCCGGCCAGACTTACGCCTATTCGCCTTACATCACGCTGGCTTTAAGTCATTGGAACCAGATGCGCCTGCAATACACACACACCGCTCCGAATGCCGCGACCGGCCAGCAGGTCAGCGACGCCGTCTATTTGCAATGGACCTGGATCATCGGTTCACATTCACACGGCTGGCAGCAACACTAAAATTCTCAAAACAAAAAAATATGAAACTTAAATTATTCCGTCTCCTTTCCATCATCGCCTTGACGTTGGCGATCACGTCTGTTCAAGCGGCGAAGATCCGCGTCGTTGCCACGCTCACTGACCTCGCGGATTTCGCCCGCGAAGTCGGCGGCGACCATGTCGAAGTCCGCAGTCTCGCCACCGGCGTCGAGGACACACACGGCGTGCCGATGAAGCCGAGCTTCGTGCCGCTGCTTAACCGTGCCGACCTTGTATTGCTGGTCGGTTTTGACTGTGAACATGCCTTTTTGCCCGCGCTCCTCGAAGCGAGCAAGAATCCCAACCTGCAAGTCGGCAAGCCCGGTTATGTGGATTGCTCGAAAGGCGTGACGCCCCGGGATGTTCCGAAATCCACCGACCATTCCGAAGGCGACGTGCATCCCTATGGCAATCCTCATTACATGCTCGACCCGGTGCTGGCCAAGACGGCGGTGCAGAATATCTATGCCGCACTGGTCGAAGCGGCGCCGCAATACGAAGCGGACTTCACTAAAAACCGTGACGCTTATCTTGCCAAGCTGGACGCAAAGATCGCCGAATGGGAAGCCGAACTTGCGCCGTTCAAAGGAACCAAGTTCGTTTCATATCACGAACACTGGCCATATTTTGCCGAACGCTTCGGGCTGATTTATTACGGCACGATCGAACTAAAGCCGGGCATTGACCCGACGCCGCATCACATTCAGGAATTGATCACGACGATGAAGACGGATCAGGTTCCGCTGGTCGTGCGTGAACCGCAGTTTCCGGAAAAAGTTCCCGCCCTCATCGCGGACAAGACCGGCGCGAAGCTGGTGAAACTGCCCATAATGCCCGGCGGCGTGCCCGGCACGGATACTTACATCGCCGAGATGGATTACATCGTTCACACCGTCGCCAACGCGTTGAAGAATTAAATGAGCAATTCCCTCATCACCCTCGAAAGCCTGGCCATCGGTTACGATGGTCAGGCGGTCTTGTCCGGTATTTCGCTGGCGATTGCGCGCAGCAGTTTCACCGCGATCCTTGGCGCGAATGGAACGGGCAAATCCACATTGCTCAAGACGCTGCTTGGATTGCAGCCACCGGTCAGTGGAAAAATCCAGATTGGCGCGGATGGCGTGAAACCTATTTTTGGCTACGTCCCGCAGGCAATCCAGTTCGATCCGCTGTATCCGCTCACTGGTTATGACGTCGCGTTGATGGGGACGTTTGGCCGCGTCGGTCCAATGAAGTTTGTATCGCGCGCGGAAAAGGCTTTTGTCCGCGAATGTCTTCATGCCACTGCAGCGGATGATTTTGCCGAGAGAAAATTCAGCCAGTTGTCCGGCGGCCAGAAACAGCGTGTTCTCATCGCACGCGCGCTCGCTACCCGGCCGGATATTCTCGTGCTCGACGAACCGACGGCGGGCGTTGACTTGAAAGCAACCCACGCGCTGCTCGAATTCATTTCGCAGATTCACGAAGAACGAAAACTCACAGTGTTGCTTGTCACGCATGACTTGCCGCTCGTCCGCAAACACGCGCAGCAAATCATCTGGCTGCACAACGGCGCGGTGCTGCACGGCACGGTGAAGGAGTTGTTCACGCCGGAACGCATGGCGGAAATCTTTGAAATGGAGGTCGGCTGATATGGAAGCGCTCAAGGAAATTCTCGCCCCCGACTTCTTGCTGCGGAACTCGGTTTACACCAGTGTACTGGTCGGCTTTGCGTGTCCGCTCGTCGGCGTGTTTCTCGTGTTGCGACGGCTGGTGTTCATGGGCGTCGCGCTGCCGCAGATTTCGTCCACCGGCGTGGCCGTGGCATTATCGCTCCCAGTCTGGCTGGGGCTCACCGTGAATAGCGCGGAAGAACACGCGCATACGCTGGCCTTCGTCGGCTCGACGGTTTTCACGCTGGTTGCGATCCTGGTTCTCGCGTTCTTGGAACGGCGCGGGCGTGGTTCGGCGGAAGGGCGGCTCGGCACAGCCTACGTTGTCGCCACCGCCTTGAGCATCTTGCTGCTCTCCAAAAATCGCGTCGCCGAGGCTGGCTGGCTGGATTTATTGAAAGGCGAAATCATCACCATCTCCAACTTTGATCTCACCCTGACCGCCATCGCGCTGGCCTGCGTGTTGATCGCGCTCGGTCTATTCAGCAAGGAACTGCTGCTTGTTTCATTTGATCGCGCCATGGCTGCCACGCTCGGCAAAAATGTTTTGTTCTGGGATGCCATGCTGTATCTGCTCATCGGCATGACCGTATCCGTCGCCGTGTTAAGCGTCGGGCCGCTCATCGCGTTCGGCTTCCTGCTGATTCCGGTGCTGACGGCGCATTTGTTCGCGCGTAACATGAAATGGTTTGTCATCGTTGCCTCGTTGCTGGGCGGTTTAAGTTCCTTTCTCGGTTTCTGGCTCGCCTATGAATGGGACTGGCCGGTCGGTCCGACTGACGTGGTTTTGCTCGGTGTGGTTTATCTGCTTGGCTTTCTCGTGAAGAAAATAATTTATCGGTGAGGCGTGACCGCCGGTGCAGTTTCAGCCTGATAAAATCGCGCTGGTGGTCACTTGCCATTTATTGCCGGCGGATTGTGCTACAAGATTATTTGCCCGTTGCGAAGAAGATGGCACATTGTCGCCGTGTCAAAGCCAGCTAAACGACCGATTGAAAATGACGAGTCGAACGGACTTGCCGTCGCACCGGCTTTCTCGGAGCGCCCGGCATGGCGTGCCATCGGCGACGGCTGGCGGCATCTGCACGGCAGCGTGCGCGGTGCAGGCGTGAGTTTTGAATGGCATGATTTCAAGGCCAACTCAGAATTCGACTGGGGCAAGAGTTTTCATCCGGGCAGCATCGAAGTCTGCCTCAATCTTGAAGGCGAAGGCCGCGTCGGTTCGGCCCGTCAGGCTGCGATGTTCGCGCCTTTGACCGCCGGATTTTACCGGCGTGGCGAACAAGTTTTGCCGGCCACGCGATCGGCCGACCAGCGGCACCAATTTCTCACCGTCGAGATGTCGTTCGATTTTCTGCGACGGCATCTGGGTGAATTCGTCACGTCGTTGCATCCGCTTGTGCGCGAAGTCGTGGCCGGACAATCAGAAAAATCCATCGTCGCGCCGCCGTCGCGGTTGACGAGCCGGCAGCAGCAATTGCTCACCAGCATGCGGGAAGCACCGGTGCTCGCGCTCGCGCAATCCGTCTGGTATCAGGCCAAGGCGCTGGAGGTGGCGGCGGAATTTTTCTTCATCGCGCCTGGCGAGCAGGAATTGTTTTGCCAGCGACAACAAAGGCTTTCCGCCGAGCGCGTGGAAAAAGTCGTCGCGGTTCTGCGTGAAAAACTGTCGGAGCCGCCGACGTTGGAAGAGCTGGGCCGCCTGGCGGGTTGCAGCCCGTTTCATTTGAGCCGGACTTTTTCCACGGCTACTGGCATGACGATTCCCACAATACACACGCCAGTTGCGACTGGAACGCGCGGCGGATTTATTGAAGTCCGGAAAATTCAACGTCACCGAGGCGGCGCTGGAAGTAGGTTATTCCAGCTTAAGCCATTTCAGCCAGGCGTTTCACGAAGCGTTTGGCTGCTGTCCCGGATTGTATCCACTGCGTACGCCGACGCAGAAAAGTCCGATTTAATAAAGAGCTTCCGCCCGTCCGGATTTTTGATTCGATTGTAGATTCCAACTGCGGCATTTTGGAGGTTCTGAAAACTTCAGAAGCGGACAAACAAATTTCTGCCGACGAACGATATTCCACCGGAAAACTCGTTCGCCGTCTGCTTGCGCTGGCGTGGCAGTTTCGGGCGGATTGCATCTGGTCGGTCATATTGAGTTTGATCCCTGCTGCTGCTCGGCATCATGGGGCTCAAGCTGCTGGGTCTGGTCATTGACGTCATCCGGCACGCACTTGATCCGTCGTTGCCGCTGCCGATGTATCCGTTGAGCTGGAATCCTCCGGCAACATGGTCGGCGCTGCAAACCGTGACGGCGATTGCCTTAGCCATCATGGTGATCGCCACGGTGCGCGCCGTGCTCACCTACAGTTACAACATGATCACGGCGCGGCTGACGCAGGGGGAAATTGTGCCGACGTTGCGTGCGCAGCTTTATGCCAAATTGCAACGGTTGAGCTTCAGCTTCTTCGACGTTCACGGTTCCAATTCCATTTTCAACCGCGTCACCGGCGATGTTCAGAACACGCGGCTCTTCGTGGACGGCGTATTACTACAGGGCGTGAACATGATTTTGACGCTGGCGGCCCTACGCCTTTTTCATGTGGCGGATTCACCCGGCGCTGACGCTCGCCTGCTTGTCTGTTTCAGTGCCATTGTGGTGGCTGGCGCAATTTTATTCCGCCCGGCTGCGTCCGGGTTATCTGCGCAACCGCGAACTGTCGGACAACATGGTTTTGCTGTTCAGCGAAAGCGTGCGTGGTATGCAGACAGTCAAAGGCTTTGCGGCGGAATCTCATCAAGCCCGTCGGTTTGAAGCTGCGAATGACAATGTCTCTGCGCAACAACGAAAAATTTTCTGGGATCTGTCCGTTTCACACCCGCCAATGCTGTCGCAGATGAGCCTTGTGATTTTATTTGCCTACGGCGGCTGGTTGTATGTGCAGGGGAAAATTCCGCTCGGCAGCGGGTTGGTGGTGTTTGCGGCGTTGTTGCAACAATTCACCGGCCAGGTTGCAACGATCTCCACGATTGCCAATTCAGTCCAGCAAAGCCTGGCGGCGGCGCGGCGCGTGTTTGAAGTGCTGGATACACCCGTTGATGTGCAGAGCCGGGCGAATGCCATCAAGCCGGCGCGGCTTACCGGCCAAATCACTTTTGAAAAAGTGTCGTTCGGTTATGCGCCCGAAAAAGATGTGTTGGAAGAAATTTCCTTTACGGTTAATCCGGCCAGGTCGTCGGCATTTTCGGGATGACCGGCTCGGGCAAAAGTTCGCTGCTCGGCTTGATCCCGCGCTTCTACGACCCGCGCCACGGTCGCATTCTCGCGGACGGTCAAGACCTGCGCGACTTGGATTTGGACGCCTTCCGCCGTCAGATCGGCATCGTGTATCAGGAAAGTTTTTTGTTCTCGAACACCGTCGCGGCAAACATCGCCTTCGGCCATCCGCAGGCGACGATGGAACAGATCGAGCAGGCGGCGCGGACCGCATCGGCGCACGATTTCATTGCTGCGCTGCCGCACGGCTACGAAACGGTATTGGGCGAAGCCGGCGTGGATTTGTCGGGCGGCCAGCGGCAACGGCTCGCCCTTGCCCGCGCGCTGATTTTGCAACCACCCATTCTCATTCTCGATGACCCGACGGCTTCCGTGGATGCGAAGACGGAAAATGAAATCGTGTCAGCTTTGCGCAACGCGATGACGGGCAGAACCGCGTTTGTCGTTTCCAGCCGTCTCAATTTATTGCGCCGCGCGGATCTGATTTTGGTTTTGGAAGACGGACGCCTGACGCAATCCGGCACGCATGACGAATTGGTTCACCAGCCCGGGCCGTATCATGAAACCGCGTTGTTACAGATCATGGATTTATGAGTGCGCCTTCAAAAACTAAATCAACGGCAAGCGACATCGCGAAAGGCGACCACTCGGCGCGCGAGGCGATCACATATTACAATCCGCTGGAGGAACGGGATGCAGAAAAAGCGCCGCTGCAATGGAAGCTCATCCGCCGGATTTTCGTTTTCACGAAACCATACGCTGCCAAGCGGAACTGGCTTTTCATCCTGACATTCACGCGTGGCGTGCAGTTTGCCCGCGCTGGCCTGGCTGATCGGCGAGACCATCAACGGGCCGATTTCACACCACAACCTCGCGGAAATTTATTGGTATGCACTGGGGTATTTTGCGCTGGCGCTGTTCACCGCCGTGAATTTTCATTTCCGCCAGCGGTTCGCCCTCGAACTCGGCGAGGCGGTTGTTCACGACATGCGGACGGAACTGTTCGCCAAATTGATGACGATGCCGATGGCGTTTTTCAACCGGACCAAATTCGGCAGCATCATCAGCCGGATGACGTCGGATATTGACAGCGTGCGCGCCGGCGTGCAGGAAGTCGCCTTTGTGCTCGTGGTTCAGGGTCTGCAGATGGCACTCGTTCATAAAAAATTCGTTTCACAATCCATTCAACACATCAATCAACTGCCGCAGACGGCCATAATCACGGCGGTTGAAGTTGAAGGCGATGCGCGCGGAATCCAAGTGATCCTTGTGTTCGATCTCTTCCGGCGTCGGTTTGATGTTCTGGATTTTGCCTTCGATGATGATGTCGGCAAAATCTTCGTTCATCGCGGCGAGGGCGGATTCGGTGGGTGCGTGCTTGAGCCGGATGATGAACAGATCCTTCACGAAGCGCGTGGATTGAAAATTCCGGTAGAAACGTTTGACGATTTTCACCGCTTCATCGGCGCTGTCGGTGATGCGATAAAGGCTCAAATCATCGGGCGAAATCAATTTTGCGCGCAACAATTCTTCGCGGACGTGGATGTCCCACGTCTTCCAATAAGTGCCGCCGGGTTTGTCCACGAGCACGAGCGGCATGAGCTGTGCCTTGCCGGTCTGCATGAGCGTGATGGCTTCGTAACCTTCGTCCAGCGTGCCGAAGCCGCCGGGGAACAGCACGATCGCGTCCGAGTGGCGGATGAAAATCAATTTGCGCGTGAAGAAGTATTTGAACGTGATGAGCTTCTTGTCCTCGGCGATGACGGGATTCGCGCCTTGTTCCCAAGGCAGGCGGATGTTTACGCCAAAGCTGTGTTCGGGCGTCGCGCCTTCATGACCGGCCTGCATGATGCCCGGTCCGGCGCCGGTGATGACCATGAAACCCGCATCCACAATTTTTTTGCCGAAATCGGCCGCCTGCTGATATTCAATTTTATCTGGCTTGGTGCGCGCCGAACCGAAGATGGAAACCTTGCGTTTATGAGCATACGGCGCGAACAGACGGAACGAGTAACGCAACTCACGGATGGCCGTCTGGATGACCCGCACGTCGCCCTTGTCGGCCACGTCGGTCAGGAGTTTCAGGGCGTTTTCAATGATGTCGGCGACTTCGTTTTCATTATGGCCGCCGCCTTTGAACTTGATGAGTTCGTCAATGTGAAGTTTTAACTGGGGGTCAATGACTGGTTTGTTGACTGCTTTCATTTCTTTCCTCATTTATCGTATTAAAGTTTTGTGAGTCTAACAGGGTTGGAGGCAAATGCAATCCACGCTTTCGTAGAGCACAGCCGCCACGGCTGTGGTTCAACGCGCCCCGCGTTGAACTCGGGGAATGTTCAAGGAGATTGCGGTTGCCGAGCCAAGGACGAGGGCGTCCTTGGCTGCGCCCGGGGCGGGCGCGCTCCCCCAAATCATTTTTTGCGCATTGACATTGGCCGGGGAAAATCTAATCTCCGCGTTCCTAATTTTGCGAGCAGCCGCGGGTGCGGAACTGTCTCGCCCCCGAAAGGATGTGAGTTCCTTTGACAGAAATTAAATTAAAAAAAGGCGAACCTGTGGAACGCGCGCTGCGTCGGCTTAAGAAAAAAGTCGACCGCGAAGGCACGTTGAAAATCGTGCGCAGTCGTCGCACGTTCGAAAAGCCCAGCGAAAAGCGCCGCCGCAAAGAAAAAGTGGCGCGTTTCTCCGCCATGCTGACCGCCCGTTACGCCGACTTGTAAGATGACGGGTGTGAATTGTGAATCGTTAAATCGTTGCATCATGGCGACGGTTTAACGATTCTTCTTTTGGCGATGCAACGATTCACAGCTTAACGATGTAACCTTTCGCGATTTCCTGCCATGTATTCATTTTCGACCTGTTGGAATTCCAGCCGCCACACCGATGGCCGTGCGATGCTGCAAGAGATCCGCGATCTCGGTTTTGATCATGCCGAACTGAGCCATGGCATCCGCTTAAGTTTGCTGCCCGGCATTGTGGACGCCGTGGATGCGGGCGAGATCAAGATTTCCACGCTCCATAATTTTTGTCCGCTGCCCGTTGGAGTCACGCAGGCCTCGCCAAACCTCTACGAATTTTCCGCCGAGAGTCCGCGCGACCGCGAGCTGGCGATCAAGCACACGCTCAAGACCTTTGATTTTGCCGTGCGCATGAAAGCCCCGCTCGTCGTGCTGCACCTTGGCAGCATGGATTTGAAGGATTACGGCGGCAAGCTGGAGGAGATGCTCGAACGCGGCGAAAAGGATTCGCCTAAATATAAAAAACTCCTCGCCGAGGCTGAGGTCAAGCGCGAGGCCAAAAAGGGAAAGTTCTTCGAGCGCACCAAGGAAACCCTTCGCCAGCTTCTGCCCGAGGCCGAAAAGCGTGGCCTCAAACTAGGCTGCGAAAACCGCGAGGCCGTTCAGGAAATCCCTTTGGAGAGCGATTTTAAATTATTCTTTCGTGAAATGAACAGCTCGAGCCTGATTTACTGGCACGACACCGGTCACGCGCAGATCAAGGAGAATCTCGGCTTCATCCGACACGCGATGCACCTGGAATCGCTCGCCGATCGTTTGGCCGGGTTTCACATCCACGACGTGCAATTTCCTGCGCGGGACCACTGTCCGCCCGGCTCCGGCATGATTGACTTTGCGGCGCTCCAGCCCTTTGTGAAGCCGGAACACATCAAGGTTTTTGAGTTCAGCAGCCGGATGCCCGTTGAAGCCGCTAGGGCCGGCATCGCTCACATCAAAACAATTTGGGGTGAGGAATAATGCGGTTGGCAATTCCACTCATCTGAAGTAAAGATAGGACGGTTTGCCATGTTTAAGCATTTCAATCGCGCCGTTTACGCTTTGTTGATCCCATCGCGGAAATCTTTGCTTTAGATCTTCTGCCAGAACAAGAGCTTTTTCGAGATTCATTTGATAGCTTTCTTCAATGACGAGCAATTCCCGAAGCTCAGGCTCAATGTCTGAAGGTGATTGCCCAACGGTTTTTAGGTAGAGTTGAAATTGAGGGTCGTTTTCAGATTTATACTTCTCAATGTTAACTAAAATTTCATTTATTTCCTTTCGAGATTCGGCGAAATCTTCTGCGTCACAAAGTTCATAAACCCTAGCCAATTGAGCCATTTTTACAGTGCCGGGTCGTGCGGACTTGGAAATGATTATTGCCAATTTCTGCGCTCGTTCCGCACGGACGCGTATTCTCTGATGCCAGTCTCGGATAAAATCATTGTTTTGTGCAAAGATCAGCCAAATCTCTGCTTGATACACTTGTTCAGTGTCAGGATATTTGGCGATGAAATTTTTCATAGCCAACCTATTTGTTGGTCTGCACCAACCAGAACCTTCTTGATATTCCTCTGTATCAACACCTGGTTTGAGGAATGGCTTTAAAATCTTGGTTAATTCTTTTTGCCGCTGCATGTCTGGGTTCGTTTCCTTGGTGCATCCGCAGATAAGGAGTATCAAAATGCAGATTGGAATCCAAATATTCATGGAGTGAACCGTCTGTGATAAAACTAATCTCGCACTTCTGTTCGTTGCAAGCTTTTGAATTTAAAATTTCTGATCTATAGTTTGTGCGTTGGGAATATGCGCTCAAATGCCACATTAATTGTCCAGCAGCTTCAGTCTGCCGGCTTTGCCGCGTTCTGGGTTGGTGGTTGTGTGCGCGATTTTTTGCTGGGACGCGAGCCGCAGGATTTCGACATCGCCACGGACGCCAGGCCGGAGCAGGTCGAAAAGCTTTTCAAGAAGACCATTCCCGTCGGTAAGAAATTCGGCGTCATCATCGTGGTCAAAGGCGGTCAGCAATTTCAGGTCGCCACCTTCCGCGCCGAAGCGGATTACCAGGATGGCCGTCGCCCGGAAAAAATTGTTTTCGCCAATGCTGAGGCCGATGCGTCTCGCCGTGACTTCACAGTCAATGGATTGTTCTACGATCCGCTTACGAAAAAAATCCATGATTGGGTTGACGGTGAAAAGGATCTGCGCGCGCGCATCATCCGCACTATCGGTGCGCCGGGAGAACGCTTTGGCGAAGATCACCTGCGATTGCTGCGGGCCGTGCGGTTTGCGGCACAGTTGAATTTTGAGATTGAAGCAGAGACTTTTGCAGCCATTCAAAAACTTGCGCCGAAAATAAAACTCATCAGCGCCGAGCGCGTGCGGGATGAGTTGGTGAAACTGTTTGCGCCGCCACAAATGGATTGGGGAGCGCGCCCGCCCCGGGCGTTTCGGCGAGCGCCCCGCTCGCCAGTTGTCCGACGCGAGGCGCGTCGGACTGCGCCCGGGGCGGGCGTGCTCCCCAAAATAAATTCCCCCGCCGCACGTGGATTGGTTCTGCTGCGCGACAGCGGCTTGCTGGAACACGTCCTGCCGGAACTCGCGGCGACGATTGATTGCGAGCAATCGCCGGATTTTCATTCGGAAGGCAGCGTGTTCAATCACATTTGTTTGATGCTTGAAAAACTTCCCGTGAGTGCAAACGAGTCGTTGCCGTGGGCGGTGTTGCTGCACGACATCGCCAAGCCGGTGACGGCGGCGCGCGATGCAGAGACGGGCAAGATCCATTTTTACGGCCATGAAAAAGTCGGCGCAGAAATGGCGGAAGCAATCTTGCAACGGCTGCGTTTTCCGAACAAGCAGGCGGAGGAGATCGTCGAGGTGGTGCGGCATCACATGCAGTTCAAAGACGTGAAGCAGATGCGCAAGGCGACGTTGCGCCGGCTTCTGCTGCGCGACACGTTTCCGCTGGAACTGGAATTACACCGGCTGGATTGTCTCGGTTCAAACGGCAACTTGGAACATTATCATTTTTTGATCGAGCAGGCGGAGGAACTGAAAAAGCTGCCTGCAATCCGCCCACCGCTGCTCACGGGAAATGATTTGATTGCGCTTGGAGTTGAGCCGGGCAAAGCACTCGGCGAACTGTTACACGAAATCCGCGAGCAGCAACTGGCGGATGAATTGACAACGCCGGATGAGGCGAGGGGCTGGGTGAAGAAGAAAATTGCCCCCAGAGAAGTTGGTTAGTGTTCGTGATTTGTGACCGTGCCGGATGGTTCTTGCTGAATAATCTTTTGCAAGCGCTGGGCAATAATGACGGGATCCAGGGACATTTTTCGGATCTCCAATTCACCGCCTTCGCTTTGGATTCCGATTGCGCCACTGGCAATGGTGCAGCCAGTGATTCGATTCACCATCTTTCCGTTAATGAAGGGAGTGACCAGATTGCCGTAACAAGTCGTCTTGCAGATGTTCCATTCGCCAATGGGTTTTTCGGCCGATTCACCCTGCATGGGAACAGGGGTGTTTGCATCGCTGCCCTTATGCTCCCAAGCTTCTGCGCCGGCCATCAAAAATAAATCACCCTGCCGTCCATGCTTGCCCTGCACTTGGACGCACGTCGGCCAGACTTTGTCGGGCGACTGGATGTGGACGAGAATGCCGGTGTTGTCCGCCTTGGGAGCAATTTTGACGAAGCGCCATTCGACAGTGAGAAAATAATTACTATAAGCCTGCGTGGTGCGCAGGTAGCCGGTTGGTTTACCGGTGCAATGGATGATGCCGTTGGTCACGCTCCACGTTTGCAGCGGGTCAGCGTCATCTTTCATGCAAAACGTGAACCCGGAAAAATCCCTGCCGTTGAAAAGTTCGATATGATTGGTTGGCGTGATGGAATCGGCGGCTAAACAGAATTTAGCGGTGAGAAATAATATCAGCGCTGCGGATTTCATGCTGCGAGAATTATTTGTCGCGTCCCGCAAGTCAAGCGCGTGGAGAAAGCAGCTTTTGGACGCGGTCAAAAACCAGCGATGGCGGCAGGGCGCGCAGACATTCCTCCGGCTTTTCGAAATGGCAGGTGGACTTCATGCAGGGTGAGCAGGGGAGATCAATGCGCAAAACATTTTCAAGCTGGCCATACGGGCCGGTGCGACGAGGCTCGGTCGGGCCGAAAAGCGCGACGATGGGCTTGTCAAGCGCGGCGGCGGCGTGCATCGGGCCGGTATCATTCGTGACCATCAAATCGCACAGACGGACCCATTCAATCATTTCGGGTAGCGAAGTCATGCCGCACAAATTCAGGCAGCGTTCCGGCGCGGAGCGGGAGATGATTTCGCCGAGGGGCCGGTCATCCTTTCCTCCAAGAATGGCGAAATGTGTGGTTGGAAATTTTCCGGCAAGCTGGCGAACCAACTCTGCAAAATAATTTGCGGGCCAGCGTTTGTTTTCCCAACGCGCGCCGGGCTGGAGGGCAATCCAGCGCGGAGTGCGGAGTGCGGAGTGCGGAGTGGAAGCAAATGCGCCGGGCCATTTTCGTTTCACTTCGGCGGCGACGCGGGGACGTTCCGGCAACCAGGTAAAATTTTTATGAACCGGCACGTCCAGGAGCGGCAGCACGGCGAGATACCAGTCCACAGCGTGGGTGAGAAAAGATTTTCTCGGCACGGCAATGTCATAAAATCCCCGCGCACCTTCGCGCATTTCATCGAGGCCGATGAGAAATTTTCCGTTGGCAAGCCAGGCAAACGCTGCGCTGCGCAGGAGGCATTGCAGGTCAATGACGAGGTCAAATTTTTGCGCGCGCAACCAGCGGATGCTGCGCAGCATTTCCGGCCAGTGCAGCGGTTTGCCCCAGCGTTTGCGCTCGAAACGGACAATGCCGGCCAGATCTGGATCGCCTTCAAGCAATGGAGCAAGCGCGGAATCAATCCACCAGAAAATGTGTGCGTCGCAAAAATGCAGTTTCAACAAACGCAGGACGGGCAGTGCCTGGATGACGTCGCCGAGGGAGCTGGGTTTGAGAATGAGAATTTTCAAACAAGTGACGCGTGGCGTGTGATGAGTGACCAGATTTTTGTTTGCGCGCAGTTCATGTCACTTGCCACCCGTCACTTATCACTTTGAAATTATCTTCCAAACTCCAGCCGTTCGGCCAGTCGTTCGGGCAGACCGGCGTCGCGGATTTTTTTCTGCGTGGTGGCGATGTCGTAGTCGAGGCGGCGAAGCTCGATCGTACCGGCGTCCATGTCATAGACCACGTAACCGGCCTTGGGATTGTTGTCACGAGGCTGGCCGACGGCACCGACGTTGATGAAATATTTTTTTGCCGGATCAATCTTGAACTTGGAATAAGTTCCGCCGCGAACGGCCGTGTCGCGCATGAAGGCGACGGGCACGTGCGTGTGGCCGAAGAAACACATCTGCGTGTTCTGATACGGAAAACTGGCGGCGGCGGCGAGTTTGTCGAAGACGTAACCCCAGCGTTGCGGCGCGTCGAGCGTGGCGTGGACGATGGTGAAATTGGCGACCATGCGCGAATATTTCAAGTCGCGCAGCCATTGCCGATCGTCGGTGGTGAGCTGGTTGCGGGTCCAGATGACGGCTTCGGCGGCGTGCGGGTTGAAGCCTTCGAGGTGGTCTTCGCTGGAACAGTATTCATCGTGGTTGCCCTTGACGATGGGGACGTTCATGGCGCGGATGATGTCGAGGCATTCCTTCGGATTGGCATTGTAGCCGACGACGTCGCCTAGGCAGACGATCTGCTGGACGTTTTGTGTTTTGATGTCGTCCAAAACGGTCTGAAAGGCCTCCAGGTTCCCGTGGATGTCTGCAATGATGGCGTATCTCATGTCGTTCAGCGGGAAATTTCAAAGCCGCGAAATTCATTTTGCGCGGCACCCCAGATTAACTGTTCGTCCTGGATAAAGCCAGCAAGACCTTCATTACGAATGGCGGCACGAAACCCCTCCAGTTTCTCACGCGTGCCTCCGGCGATTAGTCCGACGCGACCGTCCGGCAGGTTGCGGAACAGGCCGGTGATTTCAAAGCCGGCGGCGACGGTCTTGACGGTGTAACGAAAATACAGCAATACAACTTTCTTGCCGATCAGGTCGGCGAGCTTGAATTCCTTGCCGTCCTGATCCACTGCGGTGAACAGCGGCGCGGCATCACCGGCTTTGGGTGCCGCCGCTGATGCTTTAAACGTGAAAAAGAGAATGGAGCCAATGACAAGTAATCCAGCAGGCAAGATAAGCTTCATAAATTTATTTAGTTCCGCGAAGTTTCACGTCCTTAACTTTTCGACAAATCCCACAAAGCCTTCGGCCTGCGCCTTCAAGCGTCCCAGCAGTTCAGCATCCTTAATTTTGCCGGAGGCGTCGAGCAGGTTGTTGATCTGCGGCATGAAAACACGTTCGGGATAAATGTGGGCGTTGCGATAGCCGAAGATGGCCTGCAACTGCTCCACCGGCCGCAGCGCGCCCCACATTCCTGCCGCCAGACCGGTGAAGCACACAGGCCGGCGTTCGAAACTCTCGGGGAATTTTAGCATATCAATGAAATACTTCAGCACGCCGGGCACGCTGCCGTTGTATTCGGGCGTGACGACGTGCAGCCCGGCGGATTGCAACACGGCATCCATGAACGGTTGAAATGACTTGGGCTTTTCCGCGTAGGAAGTCGGCGCGAAAATTTCCGGCGGCAATTTCGCCAGATCCAGAACTTGCACGGGAACTTTCAGTCCAGCGTAAATTTCCTCAAATTGTGCGACGACTTTGCGTGTGTTGCTGCCCGGACGATTGGTGCCAGCGATTAACGTAATCATGGCAAATACTCTAAAATGCGGGCGGCGTTTGGCAATTGTTTGTTTGCGTGGTCAGGCGGGCCGGTTTTTCACGCGCGGCGAGCGGCGCAAACCATTTTGCAGCCATAGCCGCCAGACCAGCCAGAACGCTTCGTTGACGATGCCGCCCGCCATTTTGGACTGGCCGTGCGTGCGGTCGGTGAAGATGATCGGCACTTCCGCGACCTTGAATCCCTGCCGCCACAGCTTGTGCGTGAGTTCAATCTGGAAGCCGTAACCGTTGGACTGGATCTTGTCGAGGTTGAGCGACTGAAGCGCGCGGCGGCGGAAACATTTGTAGCCGCCCGTCGGGTCGGTGAAGGGCATGCCGGTGACGAGCGCCACATATTTGCCGGCGAACCGGCTCAACATCAGGCGTCCGAGCGGCCAGTTGATGACACGGATGCCGCCGACATAACGCGAACCCAGAACCATGTCGGCGTCCTTGATCGCTTCCAGAAAAGCCGGGATGTCATCCGGATTATGGGAGAAATCGCAGTCCATCTCAAAGATGAATTCGTATTCGTGTTCCAATGCCCATTTGAATCCCGCGATGTAGGCACGTCCCAGACCTTGTTTTCCCGGACGATGCAAAACGTGGACCTGCGGATGTTGGGCGGCGAGTTCATCGGCAATTTTACCTGTGCCGTCCGGGGAATTGTCGTCCACCACCAGCACATTCACGCCGGCCGGCAGCGACAACAATTTTTCCACGATGCGCGGGAGGTTTTCCCGTTCATTGTAGGTCGGCACGATGATCAACGTCTGGTTCATGCGGCGCGCAGATTGTGAAAAACATTCAGCGCGAAAACAAGCGGGCAGTTCAACTGCATAAAAGTTTCGTTGCCAGCGGAAATCGTCCCGCATAGCCTCCCATAAAATGTTTGCATCGCTGATCACGAGCATCGAAGACTGGCAGTTTCTGCTAACCAACCCGCTGTCGCTGCTGCTGATGGCGTTTCAGCTATGGATGCTGGTCCACGCGATCCGCAACCGCGAATGGCTTTGGGTGGTGTTCATCGTCATCGGTTGGGGCGTTTCCGCCGTGCTTTATTATTTTTTGGTCTATCGCAATTCCGCCTCGGCCACGAGCGGCTTTGAACTGCCCGGCGCGCAAAGCCGCAAGCGCATCAAGGAACTTCAGGCGCAAATTCATCACATTGGCAACGCCTCGCATCACTACCAACTCGGCGACGTTTATTTTCAACGGGGCAGACTGGTCGAGGCGGAAAAATGTTACCGCGTCGCCCTGGAACTCGATCCAAAAGACATTGATACCCGCGCCCATCTGGGCCAGTGCCTGCTGCGGCAAAAACGGTTTGGCGAAGCGCGTCCGCTGCTGGAAAGGGTCATGAATGAAAAGCCGGAACACGATTACGGTCACACGATGATGGCGCTGGCCGAAACCATTGGCGCGCTGGGCGAGACGGACAATGCGCTGCTTTACTGGCAGCACATCACGCACAACCATTCTTACCCGCGCGCCAAGGTTCAGCTTGCTGAGATTTACCTCGCCAAAAACCAGCCCGACCTTGCACGCGTCCAACTCAAAGATGTTTTAAACGACGACGTTCACGCGCCGGCCTTTCAACGTAAACGCGACCGCATGTGGATCCGGCGCGCGAAAGGTCTGATGGGGAAATTGTCGCCCTAACCCTTTTGCCTTTCGTGGCCACGCAAATTGTTTCATAATGTTTGAGTGTCAAATCTCATTGCCATCGTTGGCCGTCCGAACGTCGGGAAATCTGCGCTGTTCAACCGCATCGTCAAAAAACGCATCGCCATCGTCCATGACCAGCCGGGCGTCACGCGCGACCGTGTGAGCGTCGAGGCGGAATGGAACGGCAAGTCCTTCACGCTCGTGGACACGGGCGGCATCGGCCTGCTGCGCCGCGAGAAGTCCGCTGACGTCATCACCAAGGCCGCGCTTGAACAGGTGGAAATCGCCATTGAAGCCGCCAGCTCCATTATTCTGGTCGTCAATGTGCAGGAAGGCGTGACGCCGCTGGACCGTGAAGTGGCGCAAAAATTGAGAACCAGCGGCAAACCCATTCTGGTCGCGATCAACAAGGTGGACACGAGCCTTGCGGAAAAAAACATGGATGAATTCACCCGGCTTGGTTTCGAGAAGATGTTTCCGGTCAGCGCGATTCATGGCGAAGGCATCATCAATTTGATGGAGGCAGCGACAGCTTTTATCCCCGCCGCCGCTCCTGAGCCTGAACTGCCCGATGCGGAGGTTGCTGCGCCAGTGGAAGGTGAAGAAGAAGCACCCGTGCGACGCAAAAAAGGCCCGTTGCGACTGGCGATTGTGGGCCGCCCGAATGTCGGCAAATCTTCCATCATTAATGCGCTCACGAAATCCGAGCGCGTCATCGTCAGTCCAATTCCCGGCACCACACGCGATTCGGTGGACGTGCCGTTCGAAGTCAAAATTGGCGACGAGGGCATCGCTGCCACCGAAAAATATGTGCTGGTGGACACGGCGGGCATCCGCAAGACGCGCAGCATTGACGATTCCGTGGAATTTTTCAGCGTGCAACGTTCGGAGGAATCCATTGCCCGCTGCGACATCGCGATTCTCGTTCTGGACGCCGAGGCCGGCATTCTGGAGCAGGATAAAAAAATCGCCGACCGCATCGTCGAGAACCGCCGCGCCTGCATCCTGGTAGTGAACAAATGGGATCTGTTCGAAAAAGACATCCGCGAAAAGCGCAAGGAAGAGATCGTTTCGCGCGAGAAGAAGGAAAACCGTTCCGCGCCCAAGAAAATGACCACGCTGGGCGAATTTGGCGAGTGGGTGCAGGAAAAATTATTTTTTCTTGATTACGCGCCGGTGATTTTCACGTCGGCTAAATCCGGTTTTCACCTGGATCGCCTGCTCGAAGCGGTGCGTTACGTCGCCGCGCAATTGCAGCAGAAAGTTCCGACAGCGATCCTGAATCGCACGCTGCATGACGCGGTTGAGAAGCGCCAGCCGGTGAGTGATGCCGGCCATCGTTTGAAGTTTTATTACGCCACGCAGGTGCGGCAGTCGCCGCCGGCATTTTTGCTGTTTGTGAACCGGGACGAGTTGTTTTCCGATCCTTATAAAAAATATCTGGCGAATGAAATGCGCACGGCTTTCGGCTATGAAGGCTGCCCGATAACCTTTGTCCCCAAGGCACGGCCCAAAACTGTGGAATCCATGCGGAAACCCAAACCTTTGGATCAAAATCTGGCGGGCCGGATGGACGCTTATCGCGCGGCGCGGCGTGAAAGATATTCCCGCAAGCCGAAGAAAAAATCATCGCGCTGAAGTTGTTCACAGGCGGGAATAACCCGCCGCTTTTTCATGCGGAAATGGGAAATCTCATTGATTTTATTTGGGAATATCGTTCGCGTAACTTTTTCTCAAAATTTCCTTGAAAGGCACAACGGGTGGTATCATGATAGCGCCCGTTCCCCAATTAGTTGGGGAACTTCAATTTTAAGAAAACTCCAATTTTCAAAGAAATTGACCGTTTTTGAGGTCTGGGACGTTTCTGTCTTGCTTGAAACGCTCTGGAGAAGGTTCAGACAAAATTTTAACTCGAATTTACCATGATTGATGCCCGTGAAGATGTCTCGGCGCCGGCTTCCGCCAGCCGCCGCAATAAAAAAGTTTCCGCCACACGTTCTGTAAAGCCAGCCAAGTCTAAAAATCAAAAATCGCTGTCCATCAAACGCGTATTTAGCGACGCGAAAGTGAAGCCGTTCGACCAAATCGAATGGGACAAGCGCACCGCCGAAATCACCGACGACAGCAATAAGGTGATTTTCAAGCAGGAGAACGTCGAAGTGCCGAAATCATGGTCGGTGCTTGCCACCAAGGTTGTCGTTTCCAAATATTTTTACGGCGAACAAAACACTTCCGAACGCGAAACCTCCGTGCGCCAGCTCATCCACCGCATCACGCGGACGATGGCCGACTGGGGCGTGAAGGACGGTTATTTCAGCAAGGCGGACGGCGAAATTTTTTACGATGAATTGACCTGGCTGTGCTTGAACCAATACGGCGCGTTCAATTCGCCGGTGTGGTTCAACGTCGGTCTGTTCGACCAATACGGCGTCGGTAAAAATTCCGGCAAGGGCAATTGGTTCTATAATCGTGAAACCGGCGAGGCCGAACGGGCCAAGACCCAGTATGAATATCCGCAGGGCAGCGCGTGCTTCATCCAGGATGTCAAAGATGACATGGAGTCCATCATGCACCTCGCCTACAGCGAAGCGATGCTGTTCAAATACGGTTCTGGCACTGGCACCGATTTGACCCCGATCCGTTCCAGCCGCGAGAAATTGAGCGGCGGCGGTCGTCCGAGCGGCCCGATGAGCTTCTTGAAAGTTTACGATCAAGTGGCGAACGTCGTGAAATCCGGCGGCAAGACCCGCCGCGCGGCCAAGATGAACACCTTGCGCGACTGGCATGGCGACATCGAGGAATTCATCGATGCCAAACAGAAGGAAGAGAAGAAGGCGTGGGCATTGATCGAGCAGGGTTATGACGGTTCCTACAATGGTGATGCTTATGGCAGCGTGATGTATCAGAACGAAAATCTTTCCGTCCGCGCGAGCGACGAGTTCATGCAGTCCGCGTTAGATGGCAAGGAATGGCAGACCAAGACTGTGAAAGGTTTGCCCTTGCAGAAAAAAGACGCGGCCAAGTTGCTCTATAAAATCGCCGAAGGCACGCACATATGCGGCGATCCCGGAATGCAATACGACGGTGCGATCCAGAAATGGCACACGTGCAAAGGCACCGAGCCGATCCATTCCACGAATCCGTGCAGCGAATACGTTTTCCTCAATAACACTGCGTGCAATCTGGCGTCGCTGAACCTGATGAAGTTTAAGCGCGAAGACGGCATCTTCGACATCGAACGCTTTAAAGCTGCCGTCCGCATCTACATCACCGCGCAGGAAATCCTCGTGGACAACGCGAGCTATCCGACCAAAGACATTGCGGAAAATTCACACATCTTCCGCACGCTCGGCCTCGGCTTTGCGAATCTCGGTTCGCTCTGCATGAGCTACGGTTTGCCGTATGATTCCGACGAAGGCCGCGCGCTCGCCGGTGCGATCACGTCCATCATGACCGGTCACGCTTACGAACAATCAGCCGAAATTTCCGCGAACATTGGCGCCTTTGCCGGTTACCGCAATGCGCGTTGTTCTGGCGTGGCTAAAACTGTCGCCAAGGACAACGTCGAATCCATGCTCGGTGTCATCAAGCTCCATCGCGATGCCGTTGAGCAGATTCAGCCCAGCGAAGAGTTCAATTATCTCAAGACTGAAGCCCGCACAGTTTGGGACAGCGCGCTCGCCAAAGGCAGACAATATGGTTATCGCAATGCGCAGGTCACTGTGCTCGCGCCGACCGGCACGATCGCGTTCCTCATGGATTGCGACACGACCGGCGTGGAACCCGACATTGCGCTCGTTAAATACAAGTTGCTCGCCGGCGGCGGCATGTTGAAGATCGTCAATCGCGGCGTGCCGGATGCGTTGCGCCGCCTGGGTTACAGCACCAAGGAAAACGAAGCCATCATCGCGCACATCGAAAAGCACGACACGATTGAAGACGTCGAAGAGAATGGCAAAATCATTGCCAGCGGCCTCAAAGCGGAGCATCTGCCGGTGTTCGATTGCGCATTCAAAGCTCACAAGGGCAAGCGCAGCATTGGCTACATGGCGCATCTGAAAATGATGGGCGCCGCGCAGCCGTTCATCAGCGGCGCGATCTCCAAGACTGTGAACATGCCAAGTGCCTGCACGGTTGAAGATATCCGCAACACTTATGTCGAAGCATGGAAGATGGGCCTGAAATGCGTTGCCATTTATCGCGATGGCTCCAAGCGTTCCCAGCCGCTCAACACGAAAAAGACCAACGAAGGCGGCGACAAAACCACGACGGCCACCGCCGCCGTTGACGTTGCGCCGCTCGAAAATCGCATCAAGGAACTGGAGGGTGAAATCGCTTGCCTCCGTGCTGATTCTGGCAAGCCATTGCGCCGTCGTTTGACGGACACGCGCCAGGCGCTCACACACAAATTCGACATCGCCGGCCACGAAGGTTATCTCACCGTCGGCCTATTTGAAGACGGTCAGCCGGGCGAACTCTTCATCACCATGGCCAAGGAAGGTTCCACCATTGGCGGCCTGATGGACAGTATCGGCACGCTCACCAGCATGGCCTTTCAATACGGCGTGCCGCTGGAAACACTCCTGCGGAAATTTGCCCATCAGCGTTTTGAACCAAGCGGTTTCACAAAAAATCCCGAGATCCGCAATGCGTCTTCGATCATTGATTACGTTTTCCGCTGGCTCGCGTTGCAATTCATTCCCGACTATCGCGAAAGCCTGAACATTGCCCGCACGCAGCCCGAACTCGCCATGCCCGGGCTGCTGGAAGAAATAAAAAAAAGGGTGAACCGTCCGGTGCCGGAACTGGCCATCGCCGAGGACAATGACGTTCTTGATGTGAAAACGGGAAATGGTCACGGACGCGGTCACACCAAGCTAACCCTGACCAGTTCGTTCCAAAACCAGGGCGATGCTCCGACGTGCCCGACCTGCGGCCACGTCGCCGTGCGCAACGGTGCCTGCTATAAATGCCTGAACTGTGGTGAGAGTTTGGGCTGCTCGTAAGCAAACCATTCACGAACAAGCCGGGGAATTTTAAGTTCTCCGGCTTGTTTCATTTTGGCGGCGGCGGTATGTTCCGGCCATGAGCGATAACAACTTCATCCGCGAAGATCCATGGCGTATCTTCCGCATCATGGCCGAGTTCGTAGATTCCTTTCAGACCCTTTCGCAGGTTGGGCCGGCGGTCACGATTTTTGGTTCGGCACGCACGCATCATAACGACAAGTATTATCACGCCGCCCAGGCGATTGGAAAAGGCCTCGCGCAGCACAAGCTCACCGTCATCACCGGCGGCGGGCCGGGCATCATGGAGGCGGCGAACAAGGGCGCGGCGCAGGGCGGCGGCAAATCCGTGGGGCTGAACATCGAACTGCCGCACGAACAGTCCGGCAACAAATTCGCAAATGTGCCGATTCAATTTCATTATTTCTTTTCGCGCAAAGTCTGTTTTGTGAAATACAGTTTTGGCTTCATCTTCATGCCCGGCGGCTTCGGCACATTGGACGAATTTTTTGAAGTCGCCACGCTGGTGCAAACGCAGCGCATCCCGGAATTTCCACTTATCCTCTATGGGAAAAATTATTGGGGTGGCTTGCTGGATTGGATGAAAACGGAATTATTGGAGCATCGCGGGTTCATCAGTCCGGACGACTTGAGCCTGCTTAAAATCGCCGACACGCCTGAAGAAGCCGTGGAAATCATTCTTGATTATCAGCGCCGCGTCAGCACGCCGGAACTGCCGGCCAAGGCATTTTGTTGAATGAAACATGCCCGCTGATCCAGGAAATTCAAAACGTGCGAACGCCCTGAAATTTTGCGACACCCGGTGGCGGCATTTTTACGTCGCCAAAATCCGGGCACATGATAGCTTCAAACCGTGAGCGCAAAAACATTTGCAACCATCAAGCGGGCCGAGGCGCAGGCGCGCATGGCGTCCTTGCGCCGCGCGCGCAAGAGCCGTGGGGCGGCAGCCGCAGAGCAGCGGCGCGCTTCGCTGGTTGGCGGTGGTTCAAAGTGGCGCATTACCAACCTTGCCAGTGTTCTTCAAGCCATGAGTTGAAGGGGCGGCGCACTGCCATGCGATTCGCGCTCGACCAGTTTGACGGGGTTTTTGATGTTCGCAATGCGGCGGGTAAACCGTATGTCCTCATTGGCGGTCAGGCCGTCAACTATTGGGCGGAAACTTATCTCGCGCAAGAACCGGAACTGGCGAAGTGGTGCCCGTTCACCAGTGAAGACATTGACTTTCATGGCGATCAGGCTGACGTGTCCCGGATAGCAAAAAAACTCGGCCTGCCCGCGCGGTTTCCTCACAAAATTGAAATGACCGCGCTTGCTGGAATTATTCCGTTTAAGATTGGCGGCCTTCAGGCAAACATCGAAATCGTGCGGCTCATTCCCGGCTTGGCCCGCAATAAAATTGATGCGTGGTCAATCTCGGCGAAAAGAGGTGGCCAGGAAATCCGCGTTCTCGACCCGATTTCCCTGCTATGCGGCAAGGCGAACCTAGCGCTAACAATTGACCAAAAGCAACGCCGCGACGTAGATCATCTCCATATCTTGCTCCTTTGCGTGCGCGCATTTCTGCATGAGACGCTTCACGGCGTGACGGCGGGTGAACTGCCCGGGCGCGGCTGGCTCGGTGCGGTGGAGCGCGTCCTCAAGCTTGCCGAATCGGCCACCGGCAAAAAGGCGGCGCGCAAGTTGGGCATGATCTGGCGGGACGCTTTGCCGGAAAGGCAAATTGCTTTCAGCAAACATCCGCTGGTCGTTCAATTTCTAAAGAAGCGGTTGCCCCAATGGTGCGAAAAACAAAAAACATGCGCCCGCTGATCCAGGAAATCCAGACCACGCATACGCCGGAATCGCTCGTCGGGCGATTGTCCGGCGAACGCGGCGTTGTTTTGCTCCGCACCGGTTCGTTTGATTCGCCGCAGGCGCGCTACTCCTTAGTCGTCGCCCGGCCATTTCTCACCTTCCGTTCCTTCGGCTCGCGCTGCGAAATCTCCAGGCCCCAGACCGCAGACCCCGGACCCGAACTCCAATACGGCAATCCATGGCATGTTCTTGACGCGCTCATGTCGCGTTACGAGCTGCTGGATGAAATTGACCTGCCGTTTCCGTTGGGCGGCGCTTTTGGTTACTGGGGTTATGACCTTAAAAATTTTACCGAACCCAAGCTCCCGCGCCGCGCCGTGAACGATCTGGAGCTGCCCGATTGCCACGTCGGCTTTTATGACAGCCTCGTCGTCTTCGACCACCGGCTTGGCCAGGTGTGCGTCGTCTCCACCGGCTTGAATGCCGACGGTTCGCGCAGTGAGGAACGCGCGCAAAAGCAAAATGAATTCTGGCTCGCCAAACTTGCGGATAATTCGACGCCAACCCTCACCCCGGCCCTCTCCCTTTCCGAAAGGGCGAGGGAGAATTCGTTCCCGCCGCTCGCGAATCTGAACGCTACCGATTTACACAAGACGCTGGAATCTTTTCTCCCTCGCCCCCGTCGAGGGGGAGAGGGCCGGGGTGAGGGGGCAATCTCATCTAACTTCACCCGCGCTGAATTTCTCGCCGCCGTTGAACGCGCCCAGCGTTACATCAGGGCAGGGGACATATATCAGGTCAACTTGTCGCAGCGGCTCACGGCGGAATGCGGATTGTCCGGCTGGGAACTTTTCCATAAGTTAAGCGCCGTTTCCCCCGCGCCATTCTCGGCGTTTCTGAACTGCGGCGATTTTGAAATCGCCTCGTCCTCGCCTGAACAATTTCTGCGCATGAGCGGTTCGCAAATCATCTCGCGCCCGATCAAAGGCACGCGCCCGCGCGACAATGACCCGACGCGCGACGCCCAGCTTGCCTACGAATTGCAGACCAGCCCCAAGGAACTCGCCGAACTCGTGATGATTACCGATTTATTGCGCAATGATCTGGGCAAAGTCTGTGAATTCGGTTCCGTGCAGGTGCCGGAACTGGCGAAGCTCGAAAAATTTGCGCAAGTGCAGCATCTCGTCTCCACCGTCGAAGGCCGTTTGCGAAATGACGTCACGCATTTCGCCGCGTTCGCCTCATGTTTTCCCGGCGGCAGCATCACCGGCGCACCGAAGTTCCGCGCGATGGAGATCATTGACGAACTCGAGCCAATTTCACGCGGGCCGTATTGCGGTGCGATTGGCTATCTAGGTTTCAATCGCGAAAGCCAGTTGAGCATCGCCATCCGCACGGCGGTTTGTCAGGACGGAGTTGCGCATTTCAACGTCGGTGCAGGCATCGTGGCCGATTCCAATCCCGAAGCGGAATATGAAGAAACACTCGCCAAGGCGCGCGGATTTTTGGCGGCATTGAATCTTGCCAAAGCTGGGGTTCAAGCTTCAGCTTGCTCGTCCGAACAAGCTGAAGCTTGAACTCCAGCAATTTTCTCCTCGCGGATTTCCCGCGCTTCAGGTAATTGAAGTGGCATAAGGAATTGATTTCATGTTTGTTTTTCTCAACGGGCAATTTGTGTCTGAAGCGGGAGCGGTCGTGCCCATAAGCGATCGTGGATTTTTATATGGCGACGGATTGTTCGAAACGATGCGCGTTATGAATGGCCGGCCATTTCGCATGGCGCAACACCTGGAACGCATGATGCGCGGCGCGGATTTTCTTAAGATCAAACCATCGTTCACACCAAGGGAACTGGAGAAATTCGCCCGGCAACTGATTGAACAAAATCAAACGTCCGATGCCGTTCTGCGCGTGACCCTGACCCGTGGTGCCGGCAAGCGAGGTTATTCGCCTGACGGCGCGGACAGGCCGACGCTGCTGATGGTTTTGCATCCTGCGCCAGCAATGGAGAATTCAGTGGAATGGAATTTGGTGACGTCGTCGTTTCGCGTCCCGGCGGCGGATCCATTGTCGTCGTTCAAGACCACCAGTAAAATTCTGCATGTGATGGCACATGGCGAAGCGGCGGAAAAAGGTGCGGACGAGGCGTTGTTGATCAACACCAACGGGGAAGTTGCGGAGGCGGCGAGCGGGAATATTTTCTGGGTTTACCAGGATAAAATTTGCACGGTGCCGACGGGCCGGGGCGTGTTGCCGGGCATCACGCGAGCCATTGTGCTGGAGATCTGCCAGACGCTCGGCCTGCCCACCAACAAGCGCGTCATCAAGCCGGAGGCACTGCGAAATTCCGCCGGCATCTTCGTCACCCAGAGCGTGCGCGGAATCGTGCCGGTGATTTCGTTGGATGGCGCGCCGGTCACACCGTCGCCGCTGGTGGACCAGATTGCCGGTGCCTACAACGAAATGCTGACGCGGGAATCGGCCTGATTCCGTGAATGTAATGTTTCAAGTTCTCCCCACAATTTGCCGGCAATTCAAATCTTGGGTTGACTGGCAGTGACGGCTAAAATGCCGCCGTGCCGATTCTGAGAAAATCACCCTCCCGCCGACGCAGTCCGATTGGCGATTTTCTAGCCGTGCTGCTGCTCACGGTGATGATTGGCGCGGTGATATGGTTTTGGTGGCACCAGAAACATCCAAAGAAGCAGGCGAAGCCCAGCCCTGCCATTGCAGTGCCCGCAACTATTCCAGCGGCTAAACCGATTCCAGTGGTTGTCACTCCGCCCATTCCGCCCGTTGAGCCGGTTACACCCATTGAAAAACCGAAACCAAAACCCGGGGAGATTGCGCCACCGTCAACGGCTGATTTTCCCAGACCGATGCGCGATGTGCTTGAAGCGCAAATAGCACTGGCGCGACGCGTGGTATCTCCGGGTTCGATTGATTCGGCCATCGGTTCGCAGACGCGCGCAGCCATCGCGGCCTTTCAACGTTCGGAAAAATTGCCGGCCACCGGCACGCTCGATACGAATACGCGAGCTTTGCTTATGCTGGACGCACCGCCCCTGACGACATACACAGTGACGAGCAACGACCTCGCGCGACTCCAGCCGCTTGGCAAAACCTGGCTCGCCAAGTCGGAACAGACCGCGCTGGATTATGAAACCATTTTGAAGCTGGTGGCGGAAAAGGCGCATTCGCATCCGTTGCTGATTCAGAAATTAAACCTTGCGGTGAACTGGACAAATGTTCCCGCCGGAACGATTCTGAAAATTCCTGATGCGAGTTATCCGGAGCTGGACGGCAAGGCCGCGTTTGTGGTGATTCATTTGTCAGAAAAATACCTGGAGGCGTTTGATGCGGAGACAAATTTAATGGCGCATTTCCCATGCAGCATCGCGGCCAAAGTCGAGAAGCGCCCGGTGGGTGAATTGCATGTCATCGTCATCGCGCCAAATCCAAATTACACGGTGAACCCGGAGTTGTTTCCCGAATCGGCCGAGTTGCAGGCCCTTGGCCATAAGCTGATCCTGCCGCCCGGCCCGAACAACCCGGTTGGCGTCGCATGGATCGGCTTGGACAGGCCCGGTTATGGAATGCACGGCACGCCAGTGCCGGAGCAGGTGGGACGCACGGAATCGCACGGTTGCTTCCGTCTGGCGAACTGGGATGCGGAGTATTTATTAAAGCTTTCATGGATTGGCATGCCGGTGAATGTTGTGCCCTGAACGATTCCGATTTTTGGCCGAAATTATCATTGCCCGTACACAAAGTTCGGCCAAGATGTTGACAAAATTAGTGAAAGGAAAATTATGATTGCATTGCTTATCGTTCTGGTTGTTGTGGTCGTCCTCGTCCTCATCTTCGGCGGCGTTATTGCCGGCATCTATAACAAGCTCGTTACGTTGCGTAATCGTTACAAAAACGCCTACGCGCAGATTGACGTGCAGCTCAAGCGCCGTTACGACCTGATCCCGAATCTCGTCGAGACCGCCAAGGGCTACATGAAACATGAGAGCGGCACGCTCGAAGCCGTCACCGCCGCGCGCAATATCGCTTACGCTGCGTCCAAAACCGCCGCCGCCAATCCTGGTGATTCCAGCGCGGTCAAGAGTCTGGCCACGGCCGAAGCCGGCCTTGGTGGCGCATTGAGCCGTTTGATGATGGTTTCGGAAGCCTATCCTGACTTGAAGGCCAACCAGAACATGATGCAGTTGACCGAGGAACTGACCTCGACAGAGAATAAAATCTCGTTCGCGCGCCAGGCTTACAACGATTCCGTGATGGCTTACAACACCGACCGCGAAGTGTTTCCGAGCAACCTTATTGCCGGCATGTTCAACTTCACGGCGGCGGAATTGTTTGTTGTCGACAAGCCGGAGCAGAAGGAAGCGCCAAAGGTTTCGTTTGCGTGAGGGCGCGTTGCATTGTGAATTGTTCAATCGTTGCATCGGAAAACAGCGCCCCGATGCAACGATTCTCGATTTAAAGAACTAACGGTTCAAAACCATGGACTTCTTTGCACGACAGGACCACGCCCGGAAAAAAACCAAACTCCTGGTTTTTTACTTCGTTGTTGCCATCATCCTCATCATCGCCCTGAATTACATCGTCGGCTTGGTTGTCTTGACTGGTGCGCAATCACAGCAACACTCCCGCAACCGTTATGAACAACGCGAACAGCCGTTGGTGCTTTGGAATCCGCAGATTTTTCTGGGCGCATCGCTGATCACGTTGGCGATTGTTTCCATCGGCAGTGTTTTCAAAATCAGCCAGCTTTCCGGCGGCGGCGGTGTCGTGGCCGAATCCATGGGCGGGCGTCTGGTCAACCCCAACACCACCGATCAGGACGAGCGCAAATTGCTCAATGTCGTCGAGGAAATGGCCATTGCCTCCGGCGTGCCGATGCCAAAAGTCTATGTGCTCGACCACGAGGAGGGCATCAACGCCTTCGCCGCCGGGCACACGACCGGCGATGCCGCCATCGGCGTCACGCGCAGTTGCATCTCCAAGTTGACTCGCGATGAGTTGCAAGGCGTCATCGGCCACGAGTTCAGCCACATCCTGAATGGCGACATGAAGCTTAACATCCAGCTAATGGGCGTGTTGTTTGGGATTCTCTGCCTCGCCACCGTCGGCCGGATTTTGCTGTATATGCGCAGCAGCAACAGCCGTGACAAAAACCCGCTGCCGCTCATCGGCATTGCGCTGATGATCATCGGTGCCATCGGCGTTTTTTTTGGCCGTTTGATCCAGGCCGCGATCAGCCGTCAGCGCGAATTTCTGGCGGATGCTTCCTCGGTGCAATTCACGCGCAACCCCGCCGGCCTTTCCGGCGCGTTACAGAAAATCGGCGGCTACGGTTCCAAGATGGAATCGCCCAACGCGCCCGATGCCGGCCATCTTTTTTTTGGCAATGCCATGTCGAATGCCTTTCTCGGCGCGCTGGCGACGCATCCGCCGCTTGAAGACCGCATCCGGGCCATTGATCCGACCTGGGATGGGAAGTTCAAACGCCTTACCACTGACAAGGTGGAAAATCTTTTCCGCCGCGACACGTCGCGTCCACCCATGCCCGACGCCTTTCGCACGGTTCTCGGGGGAGTCATCCTCGGTTCTGCCGATGAGGCCAAACCGCCGGTCATCCAGTCGCGTTCCGTGATGGCGAATCTCGGCACGCCCACGCCGTTGCATTTGGAATACGCGGGAAAGATGCGCGATTCATTCCCTGAAAGTGTGCTCGCCGCCGTGCATGAACCGCTGGATGCCGCCGCGTTGATTTACGCCCTGCTGTTAAGTTCTGACGAAGCAACACGCACCACCCAGCTTGCCGAACTTGCCAAGCGCGTTCCGCCGGAGGTTTATGCCCGGACCAAGACGCTGTTTGCCGAGATAAATTCCGCCGCCACTCCGGTGCATCTGCCGATGGTCAATCTGGCCGTGGGCGGATTGCGACATCTGACTCCGGATCAATTCGCGCAATTCTCCAAAATGCTCCAATGGTTGATCCAAAGCGACGGCAAGGTGGATCTGTTTGAATTCATGCTGCAGAAAATTGTTCTCCGCCATCTCGCACCGCACTTTGGTGCAGCGCGTCCGCCGGTCGTGCAATTTTATGACATCCGGCCGCTCGTGCCGGATTGCAATGTCGTCTTGTCGGCGCTCGCATATGTCGGTGGCAGCAATCCTGAAACGGTTCAAAAGGCTTTTAACGCCGGTGCGCCTTATCTACGCGCACCAAATAATGTCAGTGTCGCTTTGCTGCCGCTCGACCAGTGCCGCTTGAACCAGATTGATCCGGCGCTTAACCGTCTGGCGCTCGCCGTGCCGCAGATCAAAAAAAATCTGCTCGATGCTTGTGTCCAAACTGTTGGTGCCGACGGCTTGATTCAGGAAAAAGAAGCCGAACTGCTGCGTGCTATTGCCGACACGCTGGATTGCCCGATGCCACCGTTTTTGCAGACGGATTAATTTTACGTTGGCTAAATCCAAATGCCGGATTTCGGTCTAAAGGAGATTTGAACGATTGAGTCAAAAATCACAACGCGGTCTACGCTATCGCATCCGTAAAATACTTCACCTGGAAGATGCTCCGCCATTTGTCCGCCGTGTTATCATCGCGGTGATTGGCGGGACGATTCTGCTCATCGGTGTCGCCATGATTGTGCTGCCCGGCCCGGCAGTCGTGGTTATTCCACTTGGCCTGGCCGTACTGGCGACTGAATTCATCTGGGCCAGGCGCTGGTTGCGCAAGGCCCGGAAGATGTTCAAGCAAGCCAAAGACCGCGTTACCGGTGCGTCGAATAAAAAACCGTCAGCGTAACACGGCTGAAAACTGTTGCTGCAAACCGGCCAGAATTTTTTCATGCGCGGCGTTCACTTCGGCATCCGTCAGCGTCTTGTCGGCGGCGCGATAGGTGAACGCATAGGCCAGGCTCTTCTGGCCTTCCGGCACGCCTTTGCCGCGAAACACGTCGAACAGCTCCACGCTTTCCAGATTGGCGGCCCTGGTCTGTTTCACGGTCTGCAACACGGCTTCGTGCGTCGTCGCTTCCGGCACGAGCATGGCAATATCACGGCGGCTGGTGGGAAATTGCGGCAGTGGCTTGAACGACTTGGCGGGATTGCGCTTTGACAGCAATAAATCCAGGTTGAATTCCGCGAGGAAAACCGGGTCACGCAAATCGTATTTCTTCGCCAGCGTTGGCAGCAATTGGCCAAGTTCACCCAGCGGCACTTTTCCGCCGAGCGTCACTTCGCCGGATTCAAGAAACAATGCCGTGCCGGCTGCGCGCCGGCCAAACACAATGCCGCGCAAGCCAAACTGCTCCAGTAAATCCTCGACCAATCCTTTCAAATCGTAGGTATCAAATTTTGCCTCACGTCCGTCGCCGCTCCAGAAGGGCAGGGCGCGTTGGCCGGTGATGGCGATGGCCAGGCTGCGATTTTCCTTAGTCTGGCCGTTCACGTTCGTGAATACACGTCCGATCTCGAACAGCGCCACGTCAGGATTCTTCCGGCTGATATTGTGTTGCAACGAATGGATCAGGCCGGGCAGCAGGCTGGGCCTCAGCACATCCATGTCCGAACTCAACGGGTTTGCCAGCGCCACGATCTCTTCCGGCCTGTTGCGACATTCTTCTTTCGCCACGAGCGTCTGGCCTTGTGCTTCATTCAAACCAAGGCTTGTCAAAATGCGGCGCGCCTCGCAGATCTGGTCATAGACCGAATCAAAGACGTTGGAGCCGAGCGCGCCGCGCGGTGGCGTGCTGGGAATTTTCTCAATGCCATAAAGTCGCCCGACTTCCTCGATCAAATCCACTTCGCGCTTCAGATCCACGCGCCATGACGGAATCTTGAAACTGCATTCGCCCGGTTCCTGCTTGGTGATGGTCAAGCCGAGTTTGGTGAGAAAGCCAATTTGTTCCGCGTGCGAAATTCCGATGCCCAGCAAATCCTTCGACTTCGAGAAGCGCAAAGTGATTTCCCTGGACGGAATCTCATTTGGGAAATCATCAATCGCATGGCCAAGCAATTGTCCGCCGGCCAGATCACAGATCAATTGCGCCGCGCGCCGGCTCGCCCAGTCGCAGATGCCCACGTCTCCACCGCGTTCAAAACGGTAGGAGGCATCGGTGCGCAGTTCGAGCTTCTTGGAAGTGGCCCGGATGTTTTGCGGTTTGAAATACGCGCTCTCGATCAGCACCGTCTCGGTGCCGGTGTTGATCTCGGAATTTTTTCCGCCCATCACTCCCGCCAGCGCCACGGCTTGCGTTTCATCGGCAATGAGCAGCATTTGACTGGTTAACGTCCGTTCCTTGCCGTCGAGCGTTGTGAATTTTTCGCCCTCGCTCGCGCGTCGGATGACAATCTTCGGCGGATTCGTCTCAATGCCTTTTAACAACTGATAATCAAACGCGTGCAACGGCTGGCCGCATTCGAGCATCACGTAATTCGTAATGTCCACGACGTTGTTGATGCTGCGGATGCCGACTTTTTCCAGAATACTGCGCAACCAGTCCGGACTCGGGCCGACCTTCACCTGCCGGACAATGCGCACCGTGTAGCGTGGACACGATTCCGGTTCGTCATTGCGGACGCTGACCATGTCGCTGATCGGCTCGGAGTCAGTGTTGAGAAATTGGATGACCGGAATTTTCAACGGATTGCCCGTTACCGCCGCGATTTCACGCGCGATGCCGATGACGCTGTTGAGATCAGGCCGGTTCGGCGTGACTTCGAGGTCATAGACCACGTCGCTGCCGGTGCGGCTAAGAAATTCGCCGAACGGCTTTCCGACCGGCGCGTCGGCGGGTAGAATCAGCAGCCCATCCACATCATCCGGCAGGCCGAGTTCCTGCGGCGAACACATCATGCCCTGGCTCGTGATGCCGAAAACTTTCCGCTCCTTGATGACGAACGGTTCCTTGTCGCCGGCCTTCAACGGCAGCGCGAAGTTCGGCAGGATCAGCGGAACTTTGTCGCCGGGCTTGTGGTTCTGCGCGCCGCAAATGATGGTGCGTTCACCTTTGCCGTCATTGACCTTGCAGACGGAAAGCTTGTCTGAGCCGGGGACCGGATCGCGCGTGAGGATTTGCGCGACGACGATGCCTTCGAACGCGCCGGAGATTTTTTGCACGCCCTCGACTTCGAGGCCGAGCATGGTGAGCCGCTCGGTTAATTCCTCGGGCGACCAGTTGAAATCAACGTATTGTTTGAGCCAGTTAAGCGTGACTTTCATTTTAAAATTATTCGGTATAGCCGGGCAGATGATGCTTTGCCCAGTGTTTAATTCGCTTGTGAGTCGTCGGATTCAACGCCATCACCGCGCGTACAAGCCGGCTGCTAAACCGGCCATCGTTAGTGAAGAATTGGGCGTCCACCGTCTTTACCTCACGGGCACGTGCAGTCCAATCCTCGGCATCGATCTCGACCGGGTTTTCGAGGTCGGCGCAGAATTCGTGTTTGAGGAATTGCACGAGCACGGCGTGGTGCAGGCGGTCTTGCGGACGTTCCTTATTTGCGAGCAGGGCGCACTTCTCCGCGAAAAGAATTTCAGGGGCGAGCACGGAAAAAACAAGGTCTGCGGTGCGAACTTCGCGCGCATGAGTCAGCGCATCCCGTAACGTGAGCCGCAATCCTTCCTCCAGAAAATCCACTTCAAGACCCTCAAATGAAATCGTGTGTGTCTCTGGTTTGAATGGGGACTCAAAGAGACCCTCCGCTTCTTCAACCGTCAGCCCCATGAAATCCACGTCTTTGCTCAACCAGATTTGTTCCTCCACTGGACTACAGACTGGTGCGGGAAAATCCAAGTCGTTCGCCTGTTTGAGCGACTCGCGATAAAACCAGGAGGCACCGCCGCCGATCAATACCCAGTCGGGAAAGAAGTCGGGAAATCTCGCCGCGAGCAGCTTCAACGCTTCGCGCACCCGTTCCCAATCATAAATTTTCGGCAGCGACATATTCAGGCGATGTGCATCACGCGTCGTTTGCGGCGGACGTGAACCATGGTGAATTCGCCAAGCTCCGCGCTCATGGCGCGCAGTTCCTCCGGCGTGTAGCGGTTGCCGGGAAGTTCCTTCCACGCCTGTTTGCGAGCGTAGCCGGCAGCGCGCGCCGCTTCGGCGGCTTCGTCCTTTGGCAATCTGATATGTCCCGGTCGCAACATGGGAAAATTCTAGCGGATGACGGCGAAGAAAGCCAGACCCGGCAGGTTGCGCCACCGGGGTCATTTAAAAGCGCTGGTTACCGGCCGGCCCCAGAAATTTTTCGGCAACGGCACACGCAGCAGCCAGAGCGCGGTGGCGGCGGTGTCGTATTGGACGACCGGCGCGGTGATGGTGTAATCCTTTTTCACGCCCTTGCCCCAGGCGATCCACGGGATGGTGACATCGGAAGTGTCCGCTGAACCATGAGTGCCGCGTGTATTCCCGTCCTTGTCCTTGAAATCATGCGAACCATGATCCGCCGTGAGGATGATCACGCTGCTGCTGGTCAGACCGGCGGCATCAATGGCGTCTTTGATGGTTTTGAGCGCGGCATCGCAGTCCGCCAGCGCCTGCATCTTTTCCGGGGAACTCCCGCCATGAGCGTGTCCGGCCACGTCCGGGTCAAGAAAATGGATGAAGCATAGGTTCGGTTTTAGCGTGCCGACTTTCTCAGCAAATGCTTTGGCCACTGCTTTGGCGTCATCTTCCGGTTGCGGCCACACAAAATAATCCACACTGTTCGTTAGCATCAGATGCTTGAATTTTTCCTTGCCCACAAACATCGCTGTCACGAGCCCGCGCTGCTTGGCGAGACTAAAAATAGTGGGCACCTTGACCAGGCCTTTGTCCGGCTCGTAATCGTTCCAGAGAATCTGATGCACCTGCGGTCCGACGCCCGTCAGCATCGAGGTGTGCGAGGGCAGGGTGAGGCTGGGCACGATGGTGTAGGCGTTCCAGTCATGGGCACCTTCCGCCGCCATTTCATGAAACGTGGGCATGTCGCTGCGCTCGATCAGGCCGGGATCGCCCTGATCAAAACTGATGATGAAAACGTGTTTTACGCGCGGCGCGGCGTTGGCAAGCGACGGGCAGAAAATGGTGAGGCCGAGAATTGCGACCAGAAGGACAGTAAGAACAGGTTTTAATTTCATTGTCACTTATGGACGTTTTCAATTCTTGTTTGGTTAAGGAAAAACACTAAAGCAATCATTTATAGTCGAACCCGCCAAAATTAGTGCTGGATTCAATCAGAAAGCGTTCCGATGCGAAATAAAATTCAAAGTCGTGATATGGTTCAATTCATCAAACTCCTAAAATTCTTTCCGACCACGCGCCCGATGACGCAGCCGAGGATGGCTCCCGCTGCAAAGTCCGAGAACCAATGGATGGTCATGGAAACGCCGAGGCCGATGTAAAGCGCGTAAGCCAACGCCAGGCAGCCAAGCCATCGTTGTTTTGGGAACAACGTGAACACGGTGGCCGCCATGGCAAAGGCGATGGTGGTGTGCGACGAAGGCCAGCCCCAGAAAACTCCACCACGCAGGAAACCGAACCGGAAATCAGTGCTGAGATCCAAGCCGGCGATATGTTCCGGATGGACGCGCCCCGTGAACGCCTTGTAAGTGGAAGACAACAGCGAGCCGATGAGCGCCGCTTGTCCGATGGCCCAGCCGGTCTGGGACATCCGGGCATGGCTGATGATGAAGCCGGAAATAATGAGGATGATCGGCAACATGAGCGGCACGAGTGCGCCCATGGGTGCGGAGGGGATCATCAAATCCCATAGCAATGGACTGCGGGTGGAATTGAAGTAAAACCAGTCGAAACCAGACCGGACGAGGACGAACGTAAGTGCAATCAGAAAGACGTGCCAGAGAATCATCCGCCCTTGGAAACAGCCGAGGATGTTGCGGGGCAGGGTGGTGAAGAACTGCTTCACGAGAAGAATTACTTAGAGTAGGCTTTCATCAATAATTCCATGTCTCAAGCGATGATGTTCTATCGAGTTTTTTGATGGTAGTGATGCCCCAAGTTTAATCACTTTGCCGGCATCGGGAACAAGGTGAGCGTAAGCCCAGCTGCTTCGCGCGGCTGATGTTTCAGGAACAATAACCCTGTAATCGTTGCTTAATGTGAATAGACCTGCCTCAAATGCTTTGTCGTGCATAAGGCATAAACACAATCCATTTGATGCTTTGCCACGAAGTTCCAAAGCATCAGTCCAGCGGGCAATATGCGCTCCAATCAGAAATTTGTCGTCATCAACTGAACAATTTGGGAAACAACACTTATGAGGGTAATTATCTCGAACCTCTGCTGAAAACTCTGCTTGTCCAACGCGGGCTTTTAGCATCCGGAGAATTTCGCCGGTGACAATATCCACGGCTGAGATTTTTTTGTCTTTGGGATTAGTCGAGTAATCTAAGCCAAAAAGCAAGCTGGCTAGCTCATCATCTATTTCGCTCAAATAAGCGCCATTCAAGCATTGTAGCCTGTTCGACTGAATTACATAAAATATGTGCTTCCGTTTTGACTTGGGCTTTTCTTTGTTCGAGGTGAAATACGTTCGAAGCTCGGAGTCTCTTTCTTGAAATACACTCTGAAGCGGAATTCGTTTTGAAAATGCTTGATAGTTTTCTAAATCGACTCGATTGAAAGTTTTTGCGAACCCGTTCTCTTCTGGTTCTGTAGGCCTTTCATTTGTTGTAAACCCATCTGATGCAGCTACGCTCGTCCCAACAAAATCCCATGTTTTTCCGTTGTGTTTCAGATGGCCTACACAATCGCCTTTCTTTACGGCTAGAAGTGCCGACCAGAAAGGCCAGTTACCACCTTTTGCTTTTGCATTTGGAGACCAAAGGCATTTACCGAACTCCCAGCCGGCACCTCCATGCAAAGGGTTTTTTGTTAGTTCGAGCCAAATCATTTTGACCAATTAAAACCGTTTCAAGAACCGCACGTCATTTTCGTAGAAGAGGCGGATGTCGTTGATGCCGTAGCGGAGCATGGCGATGCGTTCGATGCCGAAACCGAACGCCCAGCCGGTCCAGACGGCGGGATCGTAGCCGACGTTCTCGAACACCTGCGGGTGCACCATGCCGCAGCCGGCGATCTCCAGCCAGTCCTTGCCCATCTTTTTCACGAGCGCGTTGGTGAAATCTATCTCGTAGCTCGGCTCGGTGTAACTGAAATAATGCGGGCGGAAACGGATCTTCACGTCGCTGCCCATGAGTTCGCGGAAGACGAATTCCACCGTGCCCTTGAGGTCGCCGACGGTGACGTTCTTGTCCACGTATAGCCCTTCAATCTGGTGGAAGGTCGGATTGTGCGTGGCGTCGGCGTTGTCGCGGCGATACACGCGGCCCGGCACGATAATGCGCACGGGTGGGGGCTGCTTCTCCATCACGCGGATTTGGACGGAACTGGTATGAGTGCGGAGTAATCGTGATTGCCCCCTCACCCCGTCCCTCTCCCCCGTGGGGGAGAGGGTGGCGGAGCCGGGTGAGGGGGGGGTGAGATAAAATGTATCCTGTGAATCACGCGCGGGATGGTCGGCGGGTGTGTTAAGCGCATCAAAGCAATGATACTCGTCCTCGATCTCCGGCCCGTCGGCGACGGCGAAGCCGATTTTGCGGAACGCGCGGACGATGTCATCGGTGACTTGCGTGAGCGGATGCAATTTTCCGAGCGCGCGGCGGCGGCCGGGCAGGGTGAAATCGGTCGGCTCTTTCGGCAGCGCGGCTTTCAGTTCCAATTCTTCACGACGTGAAACGAGCGCGGCTTCGAGTTCGACCTTGGCGGCATTGATGAGTTTGCCGGCGGCGGGCTTTTCTTCCTTGGAAAGCGTGCCCATCTGCTTCATCAACGCAGTGAACTTGCCATTCGGCCCGATCCACGCACCCTTGGTCTGTTCAAGCAGGGCAAGGTCGGGCGCGGCTTTGAGTTCGGCCAATGCGGTTTGTTTCAGCGGTTCAATGTCGTCGAGGAATCCCATAAAATTTTTGAAAAGTTTAGCCGCAACAAGAGGCAAAAGACATAAAGAAAAAATCAGAAAACATTGAACATTGAACATTGAACATCCAACGCCCAACATTCAATGGGCACGGCACGCTTACGTTGGAGGTTGAAAGTTCAATGTCGAGCGTTGAATGTTTCCCTGGAAATAAAAAACGGGCGGCCATTGCTGGTCGCCCGTTCGGAATTATTTGCAGATGCGCTCAGGCCTTGGCCAAGGTGGCGGCGGGCTTGTTCTTGAGCGCGGCCTTGGCGACGTTCACGATTTCAGTAAACGCGGCGGCATCCGTCGCGGCAATGTCGGCAAGCACCTTGCGGTCGAGTGCGCATTTCGCGGCTTTCAAGCCTTCCATGAAACGGCTGTACGTCAGGCCGGCTTCGCGGACGGCGGCATTGATGCGGAATCTGCCAGAGATAGCGGAACGTGCGCTTCTTGACGCGGCGGTCGCGGTAGGCGTATTGGCGGCCGTGGTCAACGGCGTCGGACGCGTAGCGGTAAAGTTTGGAGCGCTTGAGGCGGAAGCCTTGGCGGCCGTGAGCATTCTTCCACGACGTTTGCGGGAAGCGGGGGAGTTGGTGACACGCATGGTTCGTTAAATCGTTGAATGGATAAGTGGTGAACGTTCAGTGACTGAACGGCAAGTTCTGCAGAATGCGGTAATTGTCAGTCGAATCCACGACCGCAGCCTTGCCGAGACGGCGGCGGCGCTTGGCATTTTTGCCCTGGGCCAGATGGCGGAGGCCGGCGTGGCGGCGCAAGACTTTGCCCGTACCGGTGACTTTGAACCGTTTGGAAACGGACTTTCTTGTTTTGATGCCTTTGGGTCGTCGCATAAAATTTATTATTTCAATTACAAAAGGGCGCAGAATGTAATCATTCACCCTGCGGGTGGCAAGCGGGAAATTTTTTTAAAACGGCTGGCTACGGGGTGTTCGTCTGGGTGCCTGACAGGCTGCCCACCGGCTTGGTCACGTCAATCGGCGCGCCGGCATTGAGCTGGGCCAAAACGGCATCGGTCAGGTCATTTTCTCCGGTGGTGTAGACGACAGTCGGGGTGCCATTGACGGTTTCCGCCGCCGTGTCAATGACCAGCGTGTTGCTGCCCGCCTTGGCTTTGCTGGCCACGGCCGCCTTGATCTCGACCAGAATGTTGTCGCGCATCCGCTGGCGCTGCTCGCCGAGCGTGGTTTGCGCCTGCCGTTCAAACTGTTCAATGGCGGCCTTGTTAGACTGCAATTTTTTCAACTGTTCGTCAGCGGACTGTTTACGCCGGTCGCGTTCATCGGCGGACAGCGCCTGGTCGTTGGCCTGCTGCAAAAGCTTTTGATAATCTTCACCGCCTTTTTTCAAATCATCCTTCATGCTCTTGTCATCCCTGTCGAGCTGGGCGGCGCGTTCCTGGATGTTGGCCTGGGCGAGCTTGGTTTTATAGTAATTATCGAACAGTTTTTTTAAATCCACCGTGGCGATCTTGGTTTGCGCCAAGGCGGTGCCGCCCATGAGGGCCATCAATAACATTGCCGGGAGAATTGTCCGTAAAATAATTTTCATGGCGACAGGAAAGCAAAAATAACCGCCGAAGCCAACTTAAAACTGGCGGGTATAGCCGGCCCCAAACTGGAACTGGCCGGAGCCGCCGTTGTATTTGTCGTGGGTGATCGGGATGGCGTAATCCAGCCGCAAGGGTCCCATGTGGGGAATGTTCAGGCGGAGGCCGAGACCGATGTCGTCGTTAAAGTTTCCGCTGAAAGTGGTGGTGCCTTCACCGACGCTGCCGATGTCAAAGAAGGCGGCGACGCGGATGCCCACGCCGCCTTCTTTTTCCACAATCGGGACACTGTATTCTACCGACCCGAACCAGTAGCTGTTGCCGCCGATGGGTTCGTTGGGCATAAACGGGTTGGCGCCGGGGGCATAAGGGTTCTGAGGATTATAAGTCGGATCGCGCGGGGAAACGTTGCGGAATTTAAAACCGCGCAGCGAATAGAGCCCGCCGAGATAATACGCATCATAAAACGGCACATCGCCACCGGCAATGCTGCCTGCGATGCCCGTGCGCCGACGGCTTCAATGATGTGACCCTTCATCAAGCCGGGAAAATACCACGCCGTCCGAAGCTGGATTTTATAATAGTCAATGTAGCCAACGCTGATTTCCGGGGCTATTTCCGTGCGCTGGCCGTGATTGGGCAGTTGCGTGCTGTTCCGCGTGTCGTAGGCGAGCGTCGTGCCGAAACGGCTGAACGTATGGCTGCCAGTCTGATTATAAATGCCGAGGGAGTGTTGGTTGACGGATAATAAACGGGCGGTATGGTTGGTGTGGCAACCACATAATAAGGCTCGTTCAGGGAAATGCCCACGTTCTCCAGGTTGTAATAAACGCTGCCGATGAAAAAGTCACTCCATAACGCCCGCGTCAAACTCACCCGTGCGCCGGTGCGGGTTTCGTCGTAGATGTTGTTCGGGCTTTCAAAATCAAGCTGGTGGCGGTAGAGATCCACGCCAGGGCGAGCTTGCGGTTCAAAAACCAGGGCTCGACAAAGCTCAGTTCATAATCCGTGCGCTGGTTCCGAGCGCGACTTTCAGGCGCAGTTTCTGGCCGGCTCCGGTGAAATTGGGCGGATGAAACAAGTCAAAATTACCTTGCGACAATTCCACAAAACCGACGATGGAATCCACCGAGCTGAAACCTGCGCCAAACGTCAGATTGCCCGTGTTTTTTTCCGCCACGGTCACGTCCAGGTTTTTATGCCCGGATATCGGCGGGTCGGTCGGGGAGGAATCCGTCTCCACCCTTTCAAAATAATTCAAGCCTTCGAGCCGCTTTTTGCTGATCTTGACCCGCACCATGTCAAACACCTCGCCCGGCGAGATGGCCAGTTCGCGGCGGATGACCTTGTCCTTGGTCTTCACGTTGCCGGTGATGTTGATTTTTTCCACGTAGGTTTTCTGTCCCTCGTCAATTTGAAACTCGAGGTCCATCGTCCCCGTGTCCACGTTGGGAATGCGCAGCACGTGCAGCGTCGGCCCTTGCACCACGTCAATGTAGCCTTTGCTTCCGTAAAAATCTTCGAGCGCCTGCGTGTCCTTTTTCAGCCCGTCGGGCGTGTAGGTGGAGCCCACGTCCATGATGAACCCGTTTGGGCCGGGCCTGCCCTTGAGCTGCTGGTAATAGTGGTTGTATTCCAGGCCGGCGCGCACTTCCTCGTTGCTGAAAATCTTGTTGCCGGTCAGCTTGATCGAACCGACCTTGTATTGCCGTCCTTCATAAAGATAATACCGGATGATCAGCGTGTTGGTGGTGGGGTTGTCGAACCGGACGTTCTTGATTTCAAAATCCAGGTAGCCGTGGTTCCGGTAAAATTCTCCGAGCAGGTCGCGGTCGTCGTCGAACTCATCCTGTTTGAAAACGCCGCTGCCGGTCAGCCATGACCACATCCAGTGCCGCTTGGTTTTGATCACTTTGCGCAGTTCCTTCTGCGAAAACGCCGCCGCGCCGATGAAATCAATCTCTTGAATCTTGACCTTCTGGCTCTCCTCGATCTGGAATGTCACCGTGCCGCGCCCGGCATTTTCATCGATGCTTGTCACATACTTTACCTTGGTGTCGGCGTAGCCGTATTTCTCATATTGTTTTTTGATCTCCTGGACATCGGTGAACAGCTTCTGTTCATCCAGCGGGTCGCCGACCTTCACGGTGATCTTCCTCTTGATTTTGGAATCGGAAACCTTTTTGTTGCCCGCGATTTTGATTTCCGTGATGCGCGGGCGCGTTTGCACGATGTAGGTGAGCACTACGCCGCTGTTGGTGGATTGATCCACGCCGACACGGATGTTGTAAAACTGCCCGGTGGCGTAAAGCGCGCGGACGTCGTCCTGGGTGGAATTCAGCTTGTAGGTGTCGCCGGGGTTGACGCGGATGTTGACGCGGACGAACTGTTCGCTGACCGACGCCGGGCCGACAAACTTGACATCCACGCGGTCAATTTTCGGGGCCACCCACCTGCGACCAGGCAGCCTGCGCACAGCCAAGCAGCAGCCAGACGGCAAAAAGGCGAAAAAAATGATTTCATCGTCTAACTGCCAGGCACGTCCTCATCGCTGACTTTGGCTGCGCTTTCAAATCGTGTATAAGATTTCAAGAATGTTAAATTGACATCGCCTGTGGGGCCGTTGCGCTGCTTGGCAATCAACAGGTTCACTGGCAAACCATCTGCTTCCTCGGCCTGCGCCCCGTCTTCGTCGTCGCCCGCGCTGGGTTTGTACAATAGGCCCACCACGTCGGCATCCTGTTCAATCGCGCCCGATTCGCGCAAGTCCGACAATCTCGGCTTGCGGCTCTTGTCCTTCTCCAGTTCGCGGTTCAACTGGCTCAACACCAGCACCGGCACCTTCAATTCCTTCGCCAAGGCCTTGATGCCGCTGGAAATGTCGGCGATCTCCTGCTGGCGGTTGTCTTGCGAACGCCGCGAAGTAGAATGGAGTAACTGCAGGTAGTCAATCACGAAAAGCTTCACCCCATGCTGCTGGTGCATCCGCCGCGCCCGCGCCCGCAAGTCCAAAATGGAAAGTCCCGCCGAGTCATCAATCAACAGCTTCGCCTTCGCCAGCCGGCCCGCCGCGCTCGTCAGCTTGGGAAAATCCGCCTCGCTCATGAAGCCCTCGCGGATGCTCCGCAAGTTCACCCGCGCGATCGAGCACAACATGCGCAGCACCAGCGACTCCGCGCTCATTTCCAGGCTGAACACCGCCGCCGGCAGGTTCTGCTCCAGCACGACATGCTCTACGATGTTCATCGCCAGCGACGTTTTGCCCATCGAAGGGCGCGCCGCAATCACGATCATCTCCTGGCCGTGCAAACCGTCCGTCATCCGGTCGAGATCCGGGAAGCCCGTGCCGATGCCGTTCAACGTGCCCTTGCGACCAAAATAATTTTCCACCGTCAGGATCGCCTTGCCCACGAGTTCCTTGACCGAGGCCGTGCTGCTTTGCGCACGCGATTCATTGATCCGCAAAATTTCCTTCTCCACCTCGTCCAGCAACGTCTCGACGTCGCCCTCGTAATCATAAACCCGTCCGACGACGTCCGTGCAGGTCGAGATCATGCGTCGCAGGAGAAATTTCTCCTGAACGATTTCGAGGTAGTAACTCAAATTTGCTGCGCTGGGAACTGAATCCTGAAGTTGCGAGAGATAAGCGATGCCGCCAATTTGATCGAGCAAGCCCTTGTCTTTAAGACTTTGCTGAAGCGTGATGATGTCAATTGGAATCCGGTTGTCATACATCTCAAACAGTTCAGTTTGGATTGTCTGATGTCGTAAATCGTAATGCGCCTCGATTCCAGTGCCTTTCAGTTTTTCGATGACCTGGCCGATGCATTCATTTGGCGAAAGTAACTGGCAGCCGAGAACACCCTGTTCCATATCCAAGGCGTGTGGCGGCAATCTATCAAGAGTGGAGCGGGAATCTGCACGGGCAGCTTTTTGCCGCCGCGTTTTTTTTCAAGTCGGCGGCTGCGCCGGCAATGTCGGAGACGGAATCAATCATGACACAATGAAACGGAAAATATCCCACAGTTGCAAACATCACTTGCTGGATTTGGGTGAAACTTTTCCACAGAAAGAGATTTGCCCGAATAACATCAAAGGCAATTTGCTTTAGCTATTGTGCATAAGTTTCAATTGTCAGTTGGAATCTTGTCTGTGAAAATAAAAAGAATGCAGGCCGAGGGCAGTTTTGGAAGCTGCCAGTTTGACATCAGTTGCCTCGACAGCGCGATTGAGTTTGGACCTCAATCAATTCACTGACGCCAAAACATCTCGGCCTGCACTTAAATTCTGCATTAATGTTGATAACCTTAAAAGCCAAAGTTGTTGGCGCTATCAACATTTCATTCACAACTCGATTTCAATTTTTAAGTATTTCAGATTCAATGTCTCATCTGTCACGGAAAATTTGACTCATCATCAAACGCGACTAAACTTGCCATTCGTTGCAAACATGAAACGCAAGCCCTCCATCCTCGTCATTTTTCTCTCCGTCTTCATTGACTTGATTGGCTTCGGCATCGTGCTGCCGCTCCTGCCCGGGTATGCGGAAGATAATTTCCGTCCTGATTTCAGTGCCAAAGGTTTGGTCATCGGCGGCATCATCGCTTCATTCTCGGCGATGCAATTCTTTTTCGCGCCGGTTTGGGGACGGTTGTCCGACCGCATTGGCCGTCGTCCGGTGATGCTCATCAGCAATCTCGGTGCGGCCGGTTCTTACGCGCTTTTCGCCATTGCTTGCAGCATGACCGGCACTAACGGTCTGATTTGGATTCTTATCTCACGAGTCTTCGCCGGCATTTGCGGCGCGAATCTTTCCGTCGCGTCTGCTTACATCGCGGATATTTCGCCACCAGAAAAACGTTCCGCCCGCATGGGTTTGATCGGGATGGCATTCGGCTTGGGTTTTATTTTTGGCCCGGCCATCGGTGCCTTCAGCGTGGATCTTTTTGGCCGGCAAGGACCGGGCTGGGTGGCCGCATGTTTCTGTGCGGGTAATTTTATCCTCGGCTGGTTCATCCTCGGCGAAAGCCGCCAGCCCAGTTCCGCGCCCGTGACCCCGCGCCCTAAAATGAATCAATGGTCGCACACGCTCGCGCAACCAAAGCTTGGCGTGCTCGTCTTCATTTTCTTTCTGGCGACATTTTGCTTCACCTGCTTTGAAGCCACCTTCCCGCTGCTCGCCCGGCACGAGTTCGGTTTTGGCGCGAAAGGCCAGGATCATCGCATCGGCTATCTGTTCACTTATTGCGGCGTGATTGCGGCGATCATTCAAGGCGGACTCATCGGCAAGCTTGTGAAAAAACTGGGCGAGGCAAAATTAATTTTCGTAAGCCTGCTGGTTTTTTGCCGTCGGACTTGGAGGAATGCCATTTGCGACCAGCATGCCGGCATTGCTCGTGATCCTGGCGTTACTGGCGATCGGTTCAGGTTTGAATCGCCCGCCCGTGTTTGGAATGATTTCGCTAAAATCATCGGCGGACGAACAGGGTGCCAATCTGGGCGTCGCTCAAAGTTTCGGCAGCCTGGCGCGAATCGCCAGTCCCATCTTTGCTACCACGCTTTTCTTTGTGGATGTGAAATTGCCTTATCTCATTTGTGGGAGCGTGGCATTACTGACCGCTGTGTTCGCGTGGCGGTTCCTCTGCCAGAATGATTCTTTACCAGCAGCCGGCGTAAAAATTTAGCGGCGGATTGTTTCCAATCCGCCGCCTGCTTATTTCCGTGAACTGAACTTATTGATCCTCCCGTGGTGGGCCCGGCGGTTTGTCATCTCCGGATTCGGGACCGGCATCCTGCGGCGGGCGCGGCGGGCGCAATTCATCTTGTGTCAGCTTGCCGTCGCCGTTTTTGTCCAGCGTCTTCAACGCGGTGGACGCATTGGCGATTTCATCCGCATCAATCACGCCGTCGTGGTTTGCATCCAGTGCCGCGATGATCGGCGGTGGCGGACGATGGCCGCGCGGCCCGCTGCCATGCGGTGGAGTCCCGCCCGGCGCGGTGCCGCTGTCTTGTGAACTGGCGATGAATGCCGACGCCCCGAGCGCCAGAACCGCCAGCATGATCTTCGTTGTATTTTTCATTTGTGTCTGCCTTTCTCTTTGGTTGTTTGGTTTTACCGGTGTTAAATCTTCGCGCCCACTTTATACCGGCGAACCTTTAGCAAAGGTGAAGCCGAATAATTATTTAAAAACTTCCTTCATTTTGGCTTAAGGTTGTCCCTGCGACGATCCGCGCACTGGCGGCTTGGCGCTGTTCATGCAAAACTCGGCCAGTCCGATATGCGAATCCTGATTGTCGAAGACGAACCCGATCTGCTCCGCAGCCTTGCCCAGGCGCTGCGTGAGGAAGGTTACGCCGTGGACACCGCCGCTGACGGCGAGGATGGATTTTACAAGGCCGAAAGCTACGACTACGACGCCATCATCCTCGACGTGATGCTGCCGAAAATGGACGGCTGGGAAATCTTGAAATGCCTCCGCAAAACTAAAAAAACTCCCGTGCTCATGCTCACCGCGCGCGACCAGACCCGGGACCGCGTGAAAGGCCTCGATACTGGGGCGGACGATTACGTCGTCAAGCCGTTCGATCTTGAAGAAATCTTTGCCCGCCTGCGCGCCATCATCCGTCGCAGCGCGAACAAAACCACGAACATCGTCGAGATCGGTGATGTGAAGGTGGATGCAGCAGCGCGGAACGTTTTCCTGAAAGACAAGCCGGTGGAACTGACAGCGCGCGAGTATTCCTTGGTTGAATTTCTTGCACTGCATCGTGGCGAAGCCGTCACGCGTACGCAGCTTTACGAGCATTTGTTTGACGAGGACGACAGCACGCTCTCGAACCTGCTCGACGTTCACGTTTCCAACGTCCGCAAAAAGCTTGGCGCAGAATTCATCACCACCCGTCGCGGCCACGGCTATTGCATCGAATGAAAATTTTCAAATCCATCAAGTGGCGCTTGCAGCTCTGGTATGGCCTGATTCTCGTGGTTGTGCTCGCGGGCTTTGGTTTCACGGCGTATCAACTGGAGCGTGGCCGTGCGTTCGGCCGCATTGATGATGAATTGCACCGGCGGGTTGAAGTTTTGAAGGGAGCGCTGCGCCACTCGCCACCAGGCGGTCCAAACCGACCGTTTATGGATCATCCGCCTCGTCGTGAGGCTTTAGATGAGCCGCCATTTGACAGACCTCCGCCTGAAGGTGCTCCGCAAAGACAGGGTGAGCACCCGCCGTTTAATTTTTCTTTGCCACAAAATGCGGCACATTTTTTTGAGGCCGGTGATCCACATGACTTTTATTTCACTATTTTACGCGACGGAAAAGAGTTTGCCGGGTCAACCAACCAGCCGATGAGAGACGTCTTAATTTCTACCTACGTCGGCGGAGAGGTCAATTGGGTGAAAAATTTACCTTCAAATGCCCCAAGGCCGTCAATGGTAAAGCACTTTGATTTTAAACATTATCATGAGATCTTTGAACCATTACCATCGGGCGAAAGCATTTTGGTTGGTTGTTCAATTTTGCCAGAATTAAATGAACTGCATCGCACGGCAATGAGCCTGACCTTGGTTGGTTGCCTGATTTTACTCACCGGCATGACTGGTGGCTGGTGGCTGGTCTCTCGGGCGCTCAAACCAATCTCGAGCATCAGCGCAACCGCCGTAAAAATTTCCGCCGGTGACTTGTCACAACGCATCAATGTGGCCGAAGCGGAAAGTGAACTCGGCCAGCTCGCGACGGTTTTAAACTCTACTTTCGCACGGATGGAAGCCGCGTTTGCGCAACAAAAACAGTTTGCCTCCGATGCGGCGCACGAATTACGGACACCTATTTCTGTCATGTTGACGCAAACGCAGACCGCGCTGAATCGTGAGCGCGATGCCGCCAGTTACAAGCAAACCGTCGAAGCCTGTCAGCGCGCGGCACAACGGATGCGGAAACTGATCGAGTCATTGCTTGCATTGACACGCTTTGATGCTGGACAGGAAGTTTTGAAGCGGCTGTGCTTTGATCTTTCCAAGACCGTTGGCGATTGCGCCGAACTCGTGCAACCGTTGGCCGATGAACGCGGCGTGAAGATTTTTATTGAAACGAAACCGCTTAAAATCACCGGTGATTCCGAACGGCTTGCCCAAGTCGTCACCAATCTGCTGACCAACGCGATTCAATACAACAAACCTGACGGTGAAGTCCGCTTGAAATTGGAGTCGCAAAATAGTCTGGCTGTTTTGACCGTGGTGGACTCAGGGCAGGGGATTGCCGCTGAAGATTTGCCGCGAGTGTTTGGGCGTTTTTACCGGGCTGACGAATCACGAACGGGCGCAGGTAATGCGGGTCTGGGGCTCGCAATTTCCAAGGCCATTATTGAAGCGCATGGTGGAACGATTGAAGTGGTGAGCAGGGAGAATGTCGGCTCGACTTTTACCGTGCGGCTGCCGATCTCAAGGTAGGGCGGTGCTGCTGCGTCGCCGGAATTTTCTGTTATCGCAATTGGCAGAGCAGCACTCTGCCCTACCCAGAAGAACTAGCGCAGAAAGAGTTCCGCTGCCGAGTCGGCGAAACGCAGTCCCTGGTGCGTGAGATGGAAACGCTCGTCATTGCGGGTTGCCCAACCGCGTTCCATTAACTGATCCATTTCTGATGACCATTCTTTTCGTAAATCAAAATCCGTCGCACGCTTGAATTCTGCGAACGGCCAGCCGGCATTCATCCGTAAACCGAATGCCGCCGTCTCACCGGCGCGACGCAACGGCGGCAGTTCCTCGCTGGATTCTATGGCGCGCCGGCCTTTTTCCAACTGGTCGCAATATAGCTGTGTGTTCGACCAATTCTTCGTGCGCACGCCGCGAACGTAGCCGGTTGCGCTCGGGCCAAGGCCGTGATACGAACCGCCGCGCCAATAGTTCACGTTATGTTTACAGGCAAATTGAGGGATTGGGTTCTGGGTTCTGGGTTCTGGGTTCTGGATTGAATGGCGAACATCACGGGCAAAATTGGCGATTTCGTATTGGTGAAAACCGCCGTTTAACGCATGGGAAATCAGTTCTTCATACATTTCGCAGGCGAGGTCTTCATCCACGGAAAATTCTCCGGCCTTGAGCTGTTCGTAGAGCGGCGTGTCATCTTCGTAAATCACTTCATAGCTGGACAGGTGTTCGCTCTGCATGGCTATCGCTTCGTTCAAGGTCGCGCGCCAGATTTCCATCGTCTGCGTGGGAATGGCGAACATCAGGTCGAGATTGATGTTTTCAAAACCGGCGTGGCGCAAAACATCGAATGACTTGAAAACCATCGTCCGTGAATGGATGCGGCCCAGACGATCCAATAACTTTTCATCAAGTGATTGCACGCCCATCGAGATGCGGTTGATGCCGAAGTCACGGAACAATTTTGCCTTGTCCGCCGAAACCGTGGCGGGATTACACTCCACCGTAAATTCCTCCGCGCCGAGCAGGTTCAACCGTTCCATTGTGCGGAGAATTTGCTCCCATTGCCGGAGGTTGAGGAGCGAGGGCGTGCCGCCGCCAAAGAAAACGGTTTTCGGCTTGAGATCGTCGGCGACGAGTTCGAGTTCGCGGACGAGCGCGGCGGTGTAGCGGTTCACGAGTTCGCCGCTGGACGCTTCGGAATAAAAAGCGCAATAGACGCATTTCTGCGCGCAGAACGGGACGTGGACATAAAGGCTGGTGACTTGATTGTCGGCTGGGTGTGTCATGACACCAGCCTAAACGCCGCCATTGCCGCTGGCGAACAAAATGCTCGCCATCACGGTGGGAAGCCTCGACGAGCGTGTTACGGAGCCTGCATCCGCTGGACGTTTTCGGCTTTCAACCCCTTTTCGCCGGGAATGATCTCGAAGGACACAATATCACCTTCATTGAAGGTCTTGAAACCCGACCCAAGGATGGATGAATGATGTACGAAGACGTCCTGACCGGACTCTTGGGCGATGAAACCAAAGCCCTTTTTATTATCAAACCATTTGATCTTGCCGCTGGCCATATTCGCTCCTGACGGTTGCGACGCGGCGGACAATAAACAAAAAAGACACGACTGTATTTTAGCCGTGTCCCAAGTCAGTGTTCAATACCGCTCATGCCTTTGATTCGGGCTGGATATTAGAAAACCATTATGTCGAAGTCAAGAAGAACTTATGGCAAATCCGTCGCCCCCATGAGGTAACGGTCACATTCCCGCGCGGCACCACGGCCTTCGTTGAAAGCCCACACGACGAGGCTCTGCCCGCGCCGGCAATCACCGGCGGCAAACACCTTCGGAATGTTGGTGGTGTATTTCTCGAATTCCGCCCTGGCATTGCTGCGTGCATCGCGTTCGATGCCGAGCGATTCCAGCAACGGCTGTTCCGGCCCAAGGAAGCCCATCGCCAGCAGGACGAGTTGTGCGGGCAGAACTTTTTCCGTGCCGGGAACGTTTTTTGGGGCGAACTGGCCTTTGTCGTTCTTGGTCCATTCGATCTGCACCAGATGAACGGCCTTGACCTGGCCGTTCGCGTCGCCTTCAAACTTTGTCGCCGTGGTCAGGTAAACGCGCGGATCGGTGCCGAATTTTGCGGCGGCTTCTTCCTGGCCATAATCCAGCTTGTAGGTCTTTGGCCATTCCGGCCATGGATTATCCTTGGTGCGTTCCAATGGCGGCTTGGGCAGAATTTCCACCTGCACGAGCGACTTGCAGCCGTGACGGATGGAAGTGCCCACGCAATCGGTTCCCGTGTCGCCACCACCGATGACCACTACGTCCTTGCCGTTGGCATCAATGAATCCGCCGTTCTTATGCTGATCCAGAACGGCCCTGGTGTTCGCGGTCAGAAAATCCATCGCAAAATGAATGCCTTTCAACTGGCGGCCTTCAATCGGCAGATCGCGTGGCTTGGTCGCGCCGGTCGCGAGCACGACGGCGTCGAACTCCTTCAATAATTTCTCCGCCGGATAATTCTTTCCGATCTCGGTATTGCAGACAAATTTGATGCCCTCTTTTTCCAGCAGGTTCAAACGGCGCAGCACGACTTCGTTTTTATCGAGCTTCATGTTGGGGATGCCATACATAAGCAGGCCGCCCGGACGATCCGCACGCTCGAACACCGTGACTTCGTGTCCGGCCTTGTTCAGTTGCGCCGCCGCCGAAAGTCCCGCCGGACCGGAGCCGACTACGGCCACCTTTTTTCCGGTGCGCTGCTTCGGGGTTTCCGCCGTGACCCAGCCGTTCGCCCAGCCATGGTCAATGATTTCACACTCGATGTTCTTGATCGTGACGGGCGGGTCGTTGATGCCGAGCACGCAGGAGCCTTCGCACGGGGCAGGGCAGACGCGGCCGGTGAACTCGGGGAAATTATTCGTCTTGTGCAGGCGATCCAACGCCTCGCGCCACAGGCCGCGATAGATCAGGTCATTCCATTCAGGAATAAGATTATGGATCGGGCAGCCGCTGGCCATGCCGCTGACGAGCTGGCCGGTGTGGCAGAAGGGAATGCCGCAGTCCATGCAGCGTGCACCCTGTTTTTTGAGGTCGGCCTCGGGCAGGTGGTGATGAAATTCCTTCCAGTCGGCCACACGTTCGAGCGGCGCACGATCCGACGGCAATTCGCGTTTGAACTCCAAAAATCCGGTTGGTTTTCCCATCTTATTTTAGGTTTTAGATTCTAATTGCTTGAAGCGATCAATGTCCGCCCTTCACGTTTTCCTCGAACGCCGCCATGATGGCCTCGTCGCCGGTCAATCCCTGCGACTGCACTTTTTTCAGTGACTGCAAAACACGCTTGTAATCCTGCGGCATCACCTTGACGAACTTGGGAATGAAATTCTTCCAGTCGCCCAGAATTTTTCCGGCGCGTTCGCTCTGCGTGAACGTCTGGTGGCGCTGGATCAGTTTCCATACCTCCTCGATCTCGTCGGTGTCTTCGAGTTTTTCGAGCGCCACTAGTTCCATGTTGCAGCGCGAGGCAAGGTCGCCCGCTTCGTCGAGCACATAGGCTACACCGCCGCTCATGCCAGCGGCGAAATTTCTCCCGGCTTTGCCAATCACCACGACGCGGCCGCCGGTCATATATTCACAGCCGTGATCGCCCACGCCTTCCACGACCGCGTTCACGCCGGAGTTACGAACACCAAAACGTTCGCCAGCCACGCCGCGCACGAAAATTTCGCCGGCCGTCGCACCATAAAGCGCCACGTTGCCGATAATGATGTTTTCCTCGGCGGGGAAGGTTGAACCCTTCGGCGGATACACGATGATTTTCCCGCCGCTCAAGCCTTTGCCGAGATAATCGTTCGCATCGCCTTCGAGTTCCAAAGTCATGCCGCGCGGAATGAACGCGCCCAAACTCTGGCCGGCGCTGCCGGTAAATTTCAGGTGCACCGTGTCTTCGGGCAGGCCCGCCGGCCCGTGCTTCTTGGTGATTTCGCTGCCGACGATCGTGCCGACGACGCGGTTCACGTTGATGATCGGCAGTTCGGCCTTAACTTTTTCGCCGCGCTCAATCGCCGGTTTACAGATGTCCAGAAGCTTGGTGATGTCCAAAGATTTCTCAAGGCCGTGATCCTGCGCGAACTGGCGGAAACGTCCGACTTCCGGCCCGGCTTCGGGCTGATACAAAATCGGCGTGAGGTCGAGGCCGTTGGCCTTCCAATGCTCGATCGCTTTCCACGGCGCCAGCATGTCGGTGCGACCGACCATGTCTTCCAATTTACGGAAGCCGAGCTTGGCCATGATCTCGCGCAATTCCATCCCGATGAATTTCATGAAATTCACGACGTGATCGGCATCGCCGGTGAAGCGTTTGCGCAATTTTGGATCCTGCGTGGCCACGCCGACCGGACAGGTGTTCAAATGGCAGACGCGCATCATGATGCAACCCATCACTACGAGCGGGGCGGTCGCAAAACCAAATTCTTCCGCGCCGAGCAACGCGGCCACCGCGACGTCGCGACCGGTCTTCAACTGACCGTCTGCCTCGACGTAAATACGGCTGCGCAGATTGTTCAACACGAGCGTCTGGTGCGTTTCCGCCAGGCCGAGTTCCCACGGTCCGCCCGCATGCTTGATGGACGACAACGGCGATGCGCCGGTGCCGCCGTCATGGCCGGAGATCAGGACGACATCCGCATGCGCCTTTGCCACGCCCGCCGCGACCGTGCCGACGCCGACTTCGGCGACAAGCTTCACGCTGATGCGCGCATCGCGATTGGAATTCTTCAAGTCGTGGATCAACTCCGCCAGATCTTCGATGGAGTAAATATCATGGTGCGGCGGCGGTGAAATGAGTCCAACGCCCGCAGTTGTGCCACGAGTCTTGGCAATGTCCGGGAAAACTTTTTTGCCGGGCAGTTCGCCGCCTTCGCCGGGTTTTGCGCCCTGCGCCAGCTTGATCTGCAGCTCGCGTGCGTTGACGAGATAATTGCTCGTCACGCCGAAACGTCCACTGGCGACCTGCTTGATCGCCGAATTCTTGGAGTCGCCATTCGGCTCCAAGGTGTAGCGCGCTGGGTCTTCGCCGCCTTCGCCGGTGTTCGATTTGCCGCCGAGCCGGTTCATCGCGACGGCCAGCGTTTCATGCGCTTCCTTGGAAATGGAGCCGTAACTCATCGCGCCGGTTTTGAAACGCTTGACGATGCTTTCGACAGATTCGACTTCTTCCAGCGGAATCGCCGTTTCAGCAAATTTAAAATCCAGCAGGCCGCGGAGCGTGCACAGATGCTTCGCCTGGTTGTTCACCAAGTCGGCGTATTCACGGTAAATCTTTTCGCTGCCAAGTCGGCAGGCGGTCTGCAACTTATGGATAGTCTGCGGATTGAACAGGTGATATTCGCCGCTGTCACGCCATTGATACTGGCCGCCGGCTTCCAGCTCGGTATTCACTGCTTCGCGCGGAAATGCACGTTGATGCCGCGCGATCGCCTCGCCGGCAATGACGCCCAAGCCAATACCTTCGATGCGCGATGGCGTCCAGGTGAAATATTTTTCCACGACCTCGCTGTTGAGGCCGACGGCTTCAAAGATCTGCGCGCCGCGATAGCTTTGCACCGTCGAGATGCCCATCTTGGCCATCGTTTTCACGACGCCTTTGATCGCTGCCTTGACGAATTTTTTCACTGCCGTCTTGTGATCGGTGTTGGTCAGCAATCCTTCCGCGATGAGATCATCAATCGTCTCATAGGCGAGATAAGGATTGATGGCGCTGCAGCCGTAGCCGATGAGCAGCGCGAAATGATGCACCTCGCGCGGTTCGCCGGATTCGAGCACGAGTCCGGTGCGGCCGCGTGTTCCGGTGCGAATGAGATGATGATGCAAGCCCGCCATCGCGAGCAGGGCGGGGATCGGCGCGAGTTCCGGCGAAACGCCACGGTCGGACAGGATGATAATATTGGCGCCAGCCTTGATGGCTTCATCGGCGGCGGTAAACAATTCTTCCAGCGCCTGTTCCAGATTACTTTCACCCTCGGCGACTTTGAAAAGAATCGGCAATGTCGCGGCACGAAAGCCTGGACGGCTTACCTGCCGGAGTTTTTCTAATTCCTCGTTGGTGAGAATCGGCTGCTCCAACCGGATCAGCGCACAGCTTTCCGGCTTGGGGCTCAACAGGCCGCCGCGCGAGCCGACCATTGTGTTCGTGGCCGTGACGATTTCCTCGCGGATCGGGTCGATCGGCGGATTGGTCACCTGCGCGAACAACTGCTTGAAATAATTGTAGAGCAACTGCGGCTTGTTCGACAAGACCGCGAGCGGCGTGTCTGTGCCCATCGAGCCGAGCGGCTGGATGCCGTCGCGTGCCATCGGCCCGACGATCAATCGCAGGTCTTCAAACGTGTAGCCAAACGCCTGCTGCATCTGCAAAACCTTCCGCTGCGACGTCTTGGTATGTTCCGCCGGCTCCGGTAGGTTCTCCAACAGGACATGATACTTGTCGAGCCATTCGCGATACGGCTGTGCGGACGTGTATTTCTTTTTGAGTTCCTCGTCCGCGATGATGCGGCCCTGCTCGGTATCAATCAAAAACATGCGGCCCGGCTGTAAACGGCCTTTGCTGGCGATCCGTTCCGGAGCGATCGGCAAAACACCGGCTTCCGATGCCATGATGACGACATCGTCCTTCGTAACGTAATAACGTGAAGGGCGCAGGCCGTTGCGGTCGAGGCACGCGCCGATGCGGATGCCGTCGGTGAACGCCATCGAGGCCGGGCCATCCCAAGGTTCGATCAGGCAGGAATGATATTTGTAAAATGCCAGACGTTCGGCATCCATGCTCTCATGATTTTCCCATGGTTCGGGAATCATCATCATCATGGCGTGCGGCAGTTCACGGCCGGCCATGACAAGGAGTTCGAGGCAGTTGTCAAATTGCGCCGAATCGCTGCCATCCTCGTTAATGACAGGAATGACCTTGCGGATGTCCTTGCCGAACAGCGGTGACTTGAAATTCGCCTGCGCCGCCTTGATCCAGTTCACGTTGCCGCGCAGCGTGTTGATTTCGCCATTGTGCGCGATGTAACGGTTCGGATGCGCACGATCCCAGCTCGGAAACGTGTTCGTCGAAAAACGCGAATGCACCAATGCCAGCGCCGTGACCATGCTTTCGTCGCGCAGATCAGGGTAATATTTTGCCACCTGTTCGGGCATTAACATGCCCTTGTAGATCATCGTCCGCGCCGCAAGGCTGGAGACGTAAAACCATTTGCCGCCGTCAAGCTTGCTGCCGTAACGGATTTTCTGCTCCGCCTGTTTGCGGATGACGTAGAGTTTGCGCTCGAAAGCCGCTTCATCCTTCAATTCCGGATTGCGCCCGATGAACACCTGCGCCATATGCGGTTCGGCCTCGACGGCGGTTTTGCCGAGGGAAGAATTATCCGTCGGGATATCGCGCCAACCGAGCAACGTCTGGCCCTCGGCGGAAACGATCTTGGCGAACGCCGTCTTGACGCCGTTGCGCTCCAATAGATTCGGCGGCAGGAACAACATGCCCACGCCGTATTGCCCGAGGGCGGGAAGCTTGAAACCGAGCTTCGCCGTGACCTTTAGGAGAAATTCGTGCGGCGTCTGGATGAGAATGCCAGCGCCATCGCCAGTGTTGGGTTCATGTCCGACCGCACCGCGATGATCCAGGTTCACGAGAATTTGCAAGCCGTCCGTTACTATCTGATGGGACTTCTTGCCCTTCATGTTGACGACGAAACCGATGCCGCATGAATCGTGCTCGAATTGCGGGTCGTAAAGCCCCTGTTTCGCCGGCGCACCGGGCGGCTTGCTTCCAATCTGTTTGGCGGTCTGCATTATGTTCTGTTGGTCACGCGGCGGATAAGCCTGCGTTCACTTATTTTTTACTCAATTTCAATGTATGCGCAATAAATGTTTTCACAAATCACGAAGAACTGGCGGTTGGAATTTAATTCTTTGCCGCTCAGCCGTTCACCGGCAAAGTCGCCGGCTTTAAAAATAAACTGTTACCTTTCAGCCCCGGCGTAGATATACCAATGAAATGCCGAACGACGACCTTGCCTTGCTGCACGAATACGCCCGGAATAATTCCGAGGAAGTATTCGCTGCGGTAGAGCAACAGCGCGAATTTTTGATCAAACCGGCAAAAAAACTGAAATATGATTACAAGTGGAGTAGAGATTAAAATCGAAACGAATCTGCAACGATGCTGTCAAAATGGCATGAATCCGAAGCGGGCCTTCACTTTGATTGAATTGCTCGTCGTCATTGCCATCATCGGCATTCTAGCGGCCTTGCTGCTGACGGCTTTGAGCAGCGTGAAGTTGAAGGCACAGCGAATCAGTTGCTTGAACAACGTCAAGCAACTGTCCCTCGGTAGTTTCATGTATGCGCAAGAGAACAGCCGGCACGCCGGTTACGAAACTTCGGCATTTCCCGGTGGGAATTGGATGGGAACGTTGAACGACTATGCCAAGATGAAGGGGATTTTGATCTGCCCAGCCGCGCCCATACACGAACCAGCGCCCGCCATTGGCAATGAGCAAGGTTATGCCGACCGCGCGTGGGTGCGTTGGACTTCCGACAAGAAAACCATGTTTGCCGGCAGCTACGGTTACAACGGCTGGCTCTATTCCGACCTGCAACCGTCGGAGAAAGGCGATCCGGGACAGTTTTTAATTTTCAGAAAAGAATCGGCCATTCAAAAACCAACGTTGACGCCGGTCTTCTTCGACGAGAATTGGGTGGACGCATGGCCCAAAGAAACTGACAAGCCTTACAACAACCTTTACACCGGCCAACCATTCGCCGTATCGCCGGATCAGATGGGACGTTGCACTGTCGCACGACATGGCAGCCGTGCGGCCTCCAGTGCTCCGCGCAATTTTCTCATGAAAGACAAAATGCCCGGAGCAATCAATATGGGACTGGCTGATGGACACGCCGAACTGGTGAAACTGGAAGGCCTTTGGAAATACTATTGGCATTTGGATTGGCAGCCGTCGGCAACCCGACCAGAGTAATCTGCTGTAATCCATTTTACACGCCGCCCGTTGATTGTATAATGTCCGTCTGTGAATTCGCAAAAGCGTCAGCGCGTGATCTGCGGCATGAGCGGGAAAAGAATCAGAGTAATCTGCGGAATTCATCTGGTGTCAGTCCCGCGCTTCTGGCAATCGAACCCATGGTGATTGCATTGATGGGATTATGGCGGGGAATGATGAGCCGTTGCTTGCCGTTGGTCATTACGATGTGTCCGCTTTGCCGGGCGATGTGGTAACCGAGCTTTTCAAAAATACGGACGGCGTCGCGCTGGCTGATGCCCGGAATTTTTGGCACAACTCAAACGGTAACAAGTTCGCGGGTAAAACGCCCGCCTTCGGCTGCGGCCTCGCGGCCCGCATCTTCTTCTGCGACTTCGAGCCAGAGTTGGATGGCTTCGCGGATGTTCGCCAGCGCTTCATCGCGTGTCGCCCCCTGGCTGTGACAGCCCGGCAAAGCAGGACAGGAAACGGCAAACCCTTCTTCGGATTCAACCATGACAACATGATATTGCATGGCTGGAAAATACTTTGGTTGAAGCTGTAAATCAAGTTGCGTCGTTCAAACCATTTTACACGCCGTCTGCGCATTGTATAATGTCCTTTTGTGAATTCACAAAAGCGTCAGCACGTCATCATGACGTTGGTCGGGCAACTTTTTTGTGAAATTAGTTTTTAATTAGAAAGCCCGATGAAAACGCACAAACAAAACTGTTTACGATTGGCCGGCTTCACGCTCATGGAATTGCTCGTCGTCATCGCCATCATCGCGATCCTGACGGCGCTGTTGTTGCCAGCGTTGAGTTATGCCAAGGAGCGGGCGCGCCGGATTCATTGTCTGAACAACATGCGCCAGATCGGTTTTGCCATGCACCTCTACGCTTCCGAGAACCGGGATTTGCTGCCGGACTGCACCACCAACAATCCTCGTTTTTTCGGTTCTTACTGGCCTTGGGATTTGAATACCAATGTCGTCAATGAACTGGAAGCCCGGGGTGTTCACCGCGACTTGCTGTATTGCCCGTCCAATCCCGGCATGAATGACGACGAGCGTTGGAATTTTTACGCGTATTCGCCCACGCCGTCCCCCATTCGCGTGCTGGGCTATGTATTTTTGCTGAACGGTTGCGGCCAGGTTCCCGAGGATTTATGGCGGCGTAACATCTTCGGCGATGGCAGCCGGCGCGCCTCGGAAACGGAGTATATCATCGACGCCGTGGGCAGTCAGGGTGGTGATTACCGGCACATTCAAGGCCTTTGGCTGGATCGCACCAGCCATCTCCGGGGCAACACACCGCAAGGCGGCAACATCGCTTTCGAAGATGGCCACGCCGGGTGGCGCAATTTCAAAGAGATGAAGCACCGGATTTATGGCGACGTGGTGTGGGATTTTTAGCAAACCATTTTACACGCCGCCCGCGCAATGTATAATGTCCGTCTGTGAATTCGCAAAAGCGTCAGCGCGTGGTCTGCGGCATGAGCGGAGGGGTTGATTCCTCGGCGACGGCGGCGCTTTTAATCGAGCAGGGCTACGATGTCATCGGCATCACGCTGAAACTCTGGCCGCAGGATTGCGTGAATCGCGCCGAGGACAAGTGCTGTGGACCGCAGGCCGTCACCGACGCGCGCTCAGTCTGCGACAAGCTTGACATCCCGTATTACCTCATTGACGAGGCGGCGGAATTCCAGAAGCACGTCATTCAATACTTCGCCGACGAATACAAGGCCGGCCGCACGCCGAACCCCTGCGTGATGTGCAATCAGAACTTGAAGTTTGGCCGGCTCATTGACCGCGCGGATCAGCTCGGCGCGGATTTCATCGCGACCGGACATTTTGCGAGAGTGGAACGTGTGTCTGCCGAGCGCCCCCTCACCCGTCCTTCGGACACCCTCTCCCCCGGTGGGGGAGAGGGAAGGGGTGAGGGGGTGCGTTATCTCCTCAAGCGCGGACGCGATTTGAAAAAGGATCAAAGTTATTTTCTGTTCTCGCTGCGGCAGGATCAGCTGGCGCGCGCGATTTTTCCGCTCGGGGAAAAGACCAAGAGCGACACGCGTGAAGTGGCACGGCATTGCAATCTCAAGACCGCCGACAAGGAGGAGAGCATGGAAATCTGTTTCGTGCCGGACAATAATTACGGCGGTTTCCTCCAGTCGGCGAACCTCGTGCAAAAAATGCGCGGCGACATCGTGGACTTGCATGGCCACGTTTTAGGCAAGCACGATGGCATTGCGTTCTACACCATCGGCCAGCGCAAAGGTCTCGGCATCACGACGAGCAAGCCTGTTTACGTCGTGGAATTGGACGCGGAAAATAATCGCGTCGTCGTCGGCGACGATTCTGCGCTCGACCGCGATGAATTCATCGCCGAGCGCTGCAACTGGCATCCGTTCGACAAGCTGACGGAGCCCATCGAAGTCACGGCGAAGATTCGCTACAACCACCCTGGCGCGGCGGCGACTTTGTTCCCGCTGGAGAACAACAAAGTTAAAGTGAAGCTGCACACACCACAACGCGCCATCACGCCCGGTCAGGCGGCGGTGTTTTATCAGGATGATCTGGTCGTTGGCGGCGGGTGGATTATCCGCTGACTTTTAATAAAGGCTCGTTTTCGACCTCGTTTGGAGAAAAAAAGAGAGGCCGGACACTACTCCGGCCTCCCAATGAGAACTAAGCGCTTGGCTAAATTTTACAACACACACGGCGCAACAACGAAACCAAGATAACAAAGTTCCTGTCGCTAGCGAGTCACCAGTACTGGTTACATGGGAAAACGGGTAATGCAACATTAGTTTGTCGCTGAAAACTTCAAATGATGAGGCTGGTTATTGATCTGTTCTCTCCCACTTGCCGCCTGCATACATTTCTGTCTTGTCGGTAATCTGGTCCACTCTGATTAAATACGATCCCATGTGTTCGTATTTGTATCGGCCAAGAAACAGGACTGCTAGAATAGCGCCCACTGCAATTCCGATGATGAAGCTTTTGGGAGGTGATACGCCGCGAAGTTTCTCTATCCACCGGAATTTGTAAAGCAGCACCAAAACCAATACAACTAAAGCGACAATTATGAGTTTCATGGCGAAAAAATGGATTATTTCCTGCAAATCACTTCTGATCCCAGAAATTTCCATCCTTTCTAAAATCCACGGTACTCAAAGGCTGGAATGCCCAAGCCTTGCCGTTTGTCGTATCAACAATGACTGAAGAATTCTGTCCCGTTGCGATCTGGTATCGGCCCACCGGCATTGAGGGTGATGAATTCGCGCCAAGAACAAACATGGTGGCAACTCCCACAACCAGTCCACAGGCTGCGCTTTTGAGGTCAATTTGAATTTTCATAGACATTTGTATTTATGGTGAATTGTGCGCCCAATCCAACGACTTTTCCAGCGACCGGTCAACGAAGAAAATTAATATTTTCCAAACCAATTAAATTTGATTATCGGCGCAAAAACTTGGCCACCGCTTCCGTTCGCGTCCGCACCTGCAGCTTTTCGTAAATGCGGCGGATGTAAGTATGGACGGTCTCATAGCTAATGCCGAGCTTCTCGGCGATTTCCTTGTACATCAGGCCGTGGCTCAAATGATCGAGCACCTGCTGTTCACGTTCGGAAAGATTTTCCGTGGGCGACGCCGTGCCCGCCGTCTGCTGGAGGGATTGCACGACTTTGCGCGCGATGTGCATGGTCATCGGCGAACCGCCGCGATGCACTTCGGTGATGGCTTCCAGCAATTCCTTGCTGGGCGTGCGCTTGAGCATGTAGCCATTCGCACCCGCCGAGAGCGCGCTGAAAATGTTGTCCGTGTCTTCATAGACCGTCAACATCATCACCTGAAGTTCCGGCAAAAGTTTTTTTAACTGCTTCACACATTCCACGCCGTTCATGCCGGGCAGGTTGATGTCCATCAGCACCACATTCGGTTTCACCTGCGGCAGATCCTTGACGGCATCCTCGGCGTTGGCGTATTGGCTGACACAGCTAAAACCGTCGGCACGGTTCAACACGCGGGCCAGCGTTCCGCGCAACTGGTCGTTGTCCTCGACGATGGAAACGGTGATGGGCATAAATTTAAGTGGATTTGTTTTCGAGCGGAATGCTCAGGTGAACGATGGTGCCGGCGCTGGCACCGGGCGAGATGGAAAATTCACCGCCGATGTCGGCCATGCGCTTTTTCATGTTTTTAAGCCCGTTGCGCATTTCCGCCGCTTTCACGTCCATGCCGGCCATTCCGCGTCCGTTGTCTTCAATCTCCAGGATGAATTTTTCCGGCGTGAGACGCAACCGGATCCAGGCTTCAGTGGCGTGCGCATGTTTGACGACGTTGTTGACGGATTCCTTGAAGGCGAGAAAGACGTTGTGGCGCACTTCGGGTGGAATCTCCGTTGCGGGCAGATGGGTCGGCACCTCGGCACGATAGCGCAGGCCGGCGAGCGCGAGATATTCCTGCGCATATTTGCAGGCATAATTGGCCAGGCCTTCGAGCGTGTCATTGGCGGGATTCACGGCCCAGACAATCTCGTCCAGCGAACGCGTCGTCTCGCGGGCGGTATGGGAGATTTGCTGCGCGTGCAATTCGATTTCATCGGGAGAATTTTTGTCCTCCTGTGCCATTTCGCCGAGCAGCGCCACCTGGGTCAGATTTGCCCCAAGCTGATCATGCAAGTCGCGGGCGATGCGGGCGCGTTCATGTTCGAGTTCCTCATGCTGCTTATGCAATTGCAATTCGCGTTTCAATTTTTGCGTGTAAATGTAGCGCACCACACCGACTACAAGACCGGCAATGCACAAGATGCCGGCGACGCGAAACCAGCCGGTCTGCCAGAATTGCGGCTGCACAGTGATGTCCAGCACGCCGCCGGTTTCATTCGGCACGCCGTCCTCGTTGTAGGCGATGACGTGAAATTGATAATGGCCGGGCGGAAGGCTGCTGTAATTGGCTACGCGCTCTGAATGCGCCTCCGTCCACGCGGTGTCGCGGCCTTCCAGGCGATATTTGAAACGCACGGCGTCCGGCGCGGAAAAATTCAAGGCGGTGTAATCAATTTCCAACTGTTCGCGGCCCGGCGGAATGACGACGGCTTGCGACCAGACCGAACTCAAGGCGTTCGTTTTTTGTTCACGACCGTCAACCTTTACGGATTCAATCATGACCAGCGGTGGTTGTAAATTGGGTTTGAGCTCCGCCGGATTCACGGACACCAGGCCCTTGGTCGTCGGGAAAAATAATCTGCCGTCGCGGGTGCGGCACGCGGCGGGTTGCGAGCCGCTGGAACATTCGCGTGTCGGCAGTCCGTCGGTTTCAACAAATGTCCGGCAGGAAATAGAATTGCCGGTTCCGTCGGCGAAAGCGTTGAGCGATTTTTTTTGAATCCGCATCAGGCCTATGTTGGAACCGACCCACAAATAGCCTGCCGCATCTTCAATGAGATAGCTGATGCTGTCGCTGGCCAGGCCGTTGTCCGATGAATATCGGGTCCATTTTCCATCTTTGAACCGGGCCAGTCCATGGCCCGAAGTGCCTGCCCACAGGATACCGTCTTCATCCGCATAAAGACAAGAGATGTCATTGCCCGGCAGGCCGTCTTCTAATTTTTGATACGAGATAAATTTGCCGTCCTTAAGAAAATTCAGGCCTTGGTTCTCGGTGCCGGCCCAGAGATTTCCATCCGCATCTTCTGCGATTGCGCGGACGACATTTTCTGACAGGCCGTCATGCGTGGTGAAAAGCTTCCATTCCTGGCCGTTCCAGCGTGCAAGACCATTTTGCGTGCCCGCCCACAAGTGTCCGTCCCGGCTTTCAAACAATGCAAAAATTTCTGCGCCGAGAATTCCCGCACCGGGGACCATGGTAAAATGGTTGGTTTGAAATTGGAAAAGCCCTTCCTCACGCGTGCCTACCCACACCTTTTGATGCTTATCCACCAGTACCGTCCGTGCGCTTTGAGACTGGCCCACGCCGAAATCCTGCGCGAAATTCGTAATCCAGTACGAAAGCCCTTGGGCATTGAAGGCTGTCCACAGTCCGCCATGGTCATCTTCTGAAACTGATTGTGCGGCCAGCGGGCGAAGTTCTTCCGGTGTTTTGAAAATTTTTCTTTTGATCCGGTTCAAGCCGCCGCCGTCGGTTCCCACCCAGAGATTTCCTCCGCGATCCATGCACAGCGAAAGCACGAACGTTGACGATAAACCTTCGTTCGTTGAGATTTGCCGGAATTTGCCATCGGGTTCATACCAGAAAACCCCCGCGCCCAGCGTGCCGACAATCAGGTTGCCATTGTTGTCTTCGCAAGCTGCCGTAACCCTTGAATTGCCCCACGGGCTGGCGCCGAAATCGGTTTCGTTTTGGGGGGCCAGCCATTTTCTAATGCGGCCATTTTGTATCAGCCAGAATCCCCCGGTCCGAATTGGTGCCAGCATGTTTCTCGCCCGGTACAACAATTCCTGCGGGAAGGTTGACGGGTGAAAATCCATCCGGCCGTCCTGGTAACAAAAAAAATGCTCATCCGCCGTGTAAAACCAGACGTTGCTTGATGCGTCTTCATAGGCACATACTATTTTACCGCCACCAGCATCGTTGGGGATGGTGAAATTTGTCAGACTTCCGCCATTCACGCGTGCCAAACCTGACGGTTCCATCCCGACCCATAGATTTGTCCGGCTGTCTTCAAACAGATACACGATCCGGTCGCTGCTCAAGCCAGGCTGCTTATGCTGGTTGAATAAGGTGAAAATGTTCCCGTCAAAGCGCAACAGACCATTAAGCGTTCCCAGCCAGAGATAGCCGTCGCGGGTTTGGATGACGGAAATGACGGAGCTTTGCGGCAGTCCCTGCTCGTTGCTCAAGGAGTCCACGATGAAGGGCGAACCCGACGAAGCGGCCATGCCGCCGGCCACGGTAAGGATGGCAAAAAAAACGCACAGCCAAAGCCATGCGGGCATGAGGCGCTTGTTCGGCATAGTTGATTTTTCGAACCGTCGGGAAAGAATGTAAAGATGTTTGCAGAAAAACGAAGCCATATTGACGTCGGAAATTATTTTTCAGAAACCGCTTGCCATGTCCGCACGAAGCATTAGTTTGGCCTTGCCCAATGAGAACTGGGCGCTTGGCGGGTGTGGCGACAAATCAAACCGTATGCAGTCGCCGCATCCGCCTCAACTTTTCCCCGTCACACCGGAGATTCAACTTGCGCCGTTTTTTCTGATTGTTAGAGTCCGCTGGTAATTTCATCCGCCGACTGCGGTGGTTTTTCCGTCTCAACCCGAAACTTAATCATTGTGAAAATTTTCAGCGGCACCGCGAACGAACCCCTCACCCGCGCCATCTGCAAATCCATCAACGTCGAACTCGGCAAATGCACCATCAAGCCTTTCCCGGACGGCGAGACGTTCGTGAAAATCGAGGAGAACGTGCGGGGCGAAGAAGTCTTTGTCGTGCAGCCAACCTCGCCGCCGACGAACCATCACCTGATGGAACTGTTCATCATGATGGACGCATTGCGGCGGGCAAGCGCGGCGCGCATCACAGCAGTATTGCCGTTTTATGGTTATGCACGCCAAGACCGCAAAGACCAGCCACGCGTGCCGATCACGGCCAAGCTTGTGGCGAACCTGCTCGTGGCGTCCGGTGCAAACCGGATTCTGGCGGTGGATCTGCACGCGCAGCAGATCCAGGGTTTTTTCGACATTCCCGTGGATCATCTTTATGCCGCGCCGGTGATGTATGACTATTTGAAGAAAAAAAACCTGACGAACCTCGTTGTAGTCAGTCCGGATGCCGGTGGCATAAAAATGGCCCACGCCTATTCACAAGTGCTGGAAGCCGAACTAGCCATCGTTGCCAAGCGCCGCAAAAGCGCGACGGAGGTGGAATCCATGGCCGTCATCGGCGAGATCAAGGGCAAAAATGTCCTGCTGGTGGACGACCTGACTGAAACGGCGGGAACACTCACGGCGGCGGCGGCATTGCTGAAGAAAAAGGGCGCAAAAAAGATCATCGCCTGCGTTTCCCACGCGATTTTGGGGCCGACGGGCATCGAAAGATTGCGCAAATCGGCTATTGACGAGTTGATAACAACTGATACAGTCCAACGCCCTGCGATTGACGGTGTGAAGATTGTTACGCTGTCGGTGGCGGGACTTTTGGGCGAAGCCATCAAACGGATTCACAGTAATTCGTCGGTGAATTCGCTCTTTGAATTCAAAGGCGGCCGCACCAGTTAGGCGTCCGTAAAAATTAAAAATTTAAGAAAAAATGAAATCAGTCGCATTAAAAGCCTATCCGCGTTCACAGGTGCAGCGCGCCGAAGTCAAAAAACTCCGCGCATCCGGTCGCGTGCCCGCCACCATCTACGGTCGTCAGGCCAAGCCGCAGAATTTGGAAGTCAATTCCAAGGAATTTGCCGACTTGCTGAACCACTCGGCGTCGGAAAATGTGCTGGTTGATTTATCCGTCGAAAGCGACGCCCGCTCCAAGCGCCTCGCGCTGGTGCAGGAAATCCAGCATCATCCGCTCGACGGCAAGGTGCTGCATGTCGATTTTCATGAAGTTGCCGAAGATGAAAAAGTCACCGTGCAGGTGCCGGTGGAAACCACGGGCGAAGCGGTCGGCGTGAAAACCGGCGGCGGCACGCTGGAACACATTTTGTTCAAGGTCAAAGTCCGCTCCCTTCCGAAGAATCTGCCGGAACAGATCATCTTGGATGTGACCGCCCTTGAAATCGGCAAGTCCATCCATCTCGGCGACATCAAGGCGCCTGAAGGCGTTGAAATTTTGGGCGACAAACACATCACGGTCGTCGCCGTCTCCGCGCCGCGCGCTGAAGAAGAAGTGGTGGCAACTGCCGCCGCTCCGGCTGCCGGTGATGTTGAAATGACCAAGGAAAAGAAAGATGAAGCAGGGGCCGCATCCGCCGCCAAGGGTGATGCGAAAGCCGCTCCGGCTGGTGACAAGAAAGCTGAAGCCAAGCCTGACGCCAAGGCCGAGAAGAAGAAATAATTTTTGCGGCGATTGCCGCTTTTCCCGCGCATGGAGCCATTGCATCTCATCGTGGGTTTGGGGAATCCGGGCGCGAAATACGCGCAAACGCGGCACAATGTCGGTTTTTTGCTGGTCGAAAGACTGGCGGCAAAGTGGAAATCAGACTGGACGAACGAGCGAAAGTTCGAAGCGCAGATGGCCAGGTATGAACGCAACGGCGGGCGGGTTTTGCTGTGCGAGCCGCAGATATTCATGAATTTGAGCGGTGAGCCGGTTGGTGCGCTGGCAAATTTTTATCAACTGCCGCTGAAACAGATTTTGGTGGTGGTGGACGATGCGGATTTGCCGCTGGGTGAAATCCGGTTGCGCAAGAGTGGCAGCAGCGGCGGGCATCATGGGCTGGAATCCATCGAACAGCATCTGGCCTCGCGCGAGTTTGCGCGGCTGCGGATCGGGATTGGCCGGCAGGATGGCGTCCGGGAAATAACAAATTTTGTTCTCGGTAAGTTTGATTCGACCGAGAACGCGGTGTTGGAAAAAGTTTTGGATCGCGCTTCCGGCCAGGTCGAATGCTGGCTGAATGACGGGATCGAAAAGGCTATGAATCAATTTAACGGAGTCGTTGACTCCACGAACGAAAAGAAAAAACAGTGAAAAGATACGAAGGTCTGTTCATCCTGAACACAGCGGGCAAAGAAGAGAGCATCAAAGATGCGCTCGACAAGGTTTCTGCGGATATCGTCACGGCCGGCGGCAAGGTCGAGACGGTGCAGAAAATGGACAAGAAGGCTTTTTCCCGCATCGCGGACAAAAAGCACACCGCCGGTTTTTACGCGAACATCATTTTCGCCGGTACTCCTGCGATCATCAAGCAGTTGCATGCGAAGTTCAGCTTGAATGAGGAAGTGTTCCGCGTGCTGTTCACCGAATCGCCGGAGCCGAAGCCTGCGAAATAATTTTTGGTCATGGCCAGCTTCAACAAAGTCATCCTGATGGGCAACTTAACGCGCGACCCTGAGTTGCGCTATACGCCCAAGGGGACGGCCATCGCCAAGGTCGGCCTGGCGGTCAACCGGGTCTGGACGAACGAAGCGGGTGAGAAGAAGGAAGAAGTCACTTTCGTGGACGTGGATATTTTTGGCCGCACCGCTGAAAACGTCGGTCAATACATGCGTAAAGGCCGGCCCATGCTGGTTGAAGGCCGCCTCAAGCTTGACCAATGGGATGACAAGCAGACCGGCCAGAAGAAGAGCCGGCTGGGTGTGGTGGCGGAAACGGTTCAATTTCTTGGTGGCGCCCCCGGTGCCGGTGAAGGTGCGGCCCCGCGCGCGGCGCGTCCAGCAGCGGCAGCTTCCGCCCCGGCGGCTGAATCCGGCGATGCCGAGCCGCCACACGACGACGATGTTCCCTTTTGATTTTTAATTTCACAAACTCAATAATTTGTATGGCAAAAACTGAAGTCATTCTCACTCACAACATCGTCGGCCTTGGCGGTGAATCCGACCAGGTCAAAGTCGCCGCCGGCTATGCGCGCAACTATTTGTTCCCGCAAGGCTTTGCAATTCCCATCAGTGGTGCGAACAAGCGCCGCATCGAGTCGCTCAAGCAGCGGCGCGCCGAGCGCGAGGCGCACGAGTTCAACACGATGACGGAACTGGCCAAGGGCGTTTCCAAGTTGATTTGCGTCGTCAAGGTCAAGGCGGGTGAAGACGGCAAGATGTTTGGCTCGGTCACGGCCGGCATGATCGCCGACGAATTGAAGCATCAGTTCGACATCACGCTCGACAAAAAGAAAATTCACCTCGAAGGCCCCATCAAGACGCTCGGGGAACATGAAGTGGAATTGCGACTGCATGCCGAAGTCAAGGGTACGTTGAAAGTACGTGTCGAAAGTTTGACGCCAGTCATTGCGCCCGCAGCCGAAGCGGCTCCCACTGAGGTGCGGACGGAAAAACGCGGCAAGCGTGTGGAAAAAGCCGAAGTCACCGAGGAAAAGCCCAAAGCCGAGAAACCGGCGAAAGCTCCCAAGGCTGAAAAGAAGGCCAAGGCCGATTGATTTTTTCAAAAAAGTTTTCAAAGAGCCGTGGAAAAATTTCCACGGCTTTTTGCTTCATAAATCCTTTGACCCGCGAGTGCGACTCTGATTCCATCCCGCGAAACTTGGAACCAAGCGCCAATGGATCATTTAACTTACGCCCTCGACAATTACGCCAATGGCATTGTCGGTTTTTTTTTGGTCGCCGTCATCATTCTCTATTTCCGCAACAACCCGCTGCACCACAGCTCATGGTTCATCGTCCGCCGTTTCATCAACTGGTTCCCGCTGGGGATGACATATTCGTTCCTTTACATGGGTCGTTACAACCTCAACGTCTCCAAAAACGCCCTCGGCGAACTGATGACCAACCAGCAGTTCGGCACCATCTTCTTCTTCGGTACGCTGGTGTATGGTGTTTCATTTTTGGTGAACGGCCCATTGGTGGACAAGATCGGTGGGCGGAAGGGAATTCTCATCGCCGCCGTCGGCTCATCCATCGCCAACATTCTGCTTGGCGTGCTGACTTATTTCCTGGTCACCGGCAAAGTCAAAACCAACATCGTTCCCGCGTATTCCGTACTTTATGCACTGAACATGTATTTCCAAAGTTATGGCGCGGTTTCCATCATCAAGGTCAAGGCGTATTGGTTTCATGTGCGGGAACGCGGGATGTTTGGGGCAATTTTCGGCACGCTCATTTCCGTCGGCATTTATTTTGCATTCGACTGGGGCCAGGCCATCGTCAACCTGACCAAGGCCGGTTCCGCTGGCGGAGCATTCCATGATCTGCTCCAGAAAATTTTCGCCTCGGACGTGACCGTCGGCGGCAAGCTGGTGGACGCCACCTGGGCGGTGTTTTTCATCCCCGCCGCCATCCTGCTGATCTGGGTCGCCATCGACTTGTGGCTTATCAAGAACACCCCCGAGGATGCGAAATTTCCGCCCTTCGACACGCACGACGCCTCGTCCGGCCAGATGCACATCGAACTCTCCACGTTTGATCTGCTCAAAAAAGTTTTCGCCAGCAGGCTCATGCTGCTCATCGCGCTCATCGGCCTGACTTCCGGCATTTTCCGCAACGGCATCACCAACTGGTATTTTATTTTTGCCGACCAGGTGAAGCAACCCGGCGCGGAATTTTTCAAGGGGCACTGGGGGTTGCTGCTCTGCATTTTCGGCATCGTCGGGGGATTTTTTGGCGGGTGGATTTCCGACAATTTTTTCCAAAGCCGCCGCGCCCCGCCCGCCGCCATGCTGTCCGCGCTGGTCATTGCGCTGACCATTTTGATGACCGCCTATTTGTTCTCCGCGCCGCTTTTTCTCGGGCTGGCGTGCGTGCTAGTTGTGATGGCGTCAGTCGGCCTCACGTCGCTCATGTCCGGCACGGCAGCGACAGATTTCGGAGGGCGCAAGGCCACCGCCACCTGTTCCGGCATTGTGGACGGCTGCACCTATCTTGGCAGCGCCATTCAATCCTTTTTCATCGGTCATCTGGTGCCGTCGGACAAAACGGGCGAAGCCGCCACCTTTCTCGGTTTAACGCGGGACTGGCACTGGTGGCCGGTCTTCATGATACCGTTCGCCATCATTGGTTTGGGCGTGACCGTCAAACTCTGGCACACTCTTCCCGAGGCCACGCGACGTTACAACGATTCTGTCAAAGCCGGGGCCAAAACCTGAATCACTCGTAACGCAGCGATTCAATCGGATCAAGATTCGCCGCCTTCCAAGCCGGATAAGTGCCGAACACGATGCCGACCAGCGAGCAGATGCCGAGGCCGATCACGACCCAGTCCACCGGAACCACCGGCGTCAGTTTTAGAAAAAACGCCGTGATGTTGCCGCCGAGAATTCCCAGCACCACGCCGACCGCGCCGCCAATTTCACACAGCACCACCGCCTCCATGATGAATTGCACCATGATATTCCGCTTCTTCGCGCCGATGGCGCGGCGGATGCCGATTTCACGCGTCCGCTCCGTCACCGAAACAAGCATGATGTTCATGATGCCAATGCCCGCCGCCACCAGCGCGATGGAGCTGACGACCGCCACGCCAATACGAACGGCGGCGGTGAACGTGTTGAATTGTCCGATCATTGAATCATTCGACGCCATTTCAAAATCATCTTCCTGGCCCGGAGGCACCTTGCGGATCACGCGCAGCAGGCCGCGTACTTCCTCGACGGTGGCGTCGTAGCTGGCTTGGTCGCGCGCCTGCACCAAAATGTTCAGGCTGCGATTCCAACGACCGTAACGGTTCAAACCGGTGGTCAGCGGCACAACCGCGAAATTATCCTGGTCACCGCCGAGCGCGCCGCCTTTCGGGGCCAGCACGCCGACGACATTGTAGTTGATGCCGTCAATCTTCACCTGCTCACCGACGGGCGACCGGTTGGGGAAAATATTTGTGGCCAGAACGCTGCCCAGCACGCAAACGTCGCGCCCGTTGTCCACGTCCGAATCAAACAAAAGCCGGCCTTCCTGCAAATCCCAGCCGCGCGCCGGGAAGCTGCCGGGCGTTTCACCGAAGAGCCGCACGGTAGGAGCGCTGGATTTGTAACGGGTTTTGATTTCACCCGACCAGAACACGGTTTCCACGCCGATGCTCACCGGCAACACGGCTTTTTCCTTCAACCATTTGCCCTGCCGGAAGGTGATGTCCTTTCGCCGCCAGAACTTTTCAAAGTCCGCGCTTGACCCGCCAAAATAGATCGCCGGCCATTTGCTGATCCGGCAAGTCTGGTTGCCGAGGGAACTCAACTGGGATTCGATGCTGTTTTGCATTACACGCATGGCGGTCATCACGACGATGATCGAGAATACGCCGACCAGCACGCCCAGCAGCGTCAGCGACGAACGCAGTTTATGGGCGGCAATGGCACCGATGGCCATCGTGAAACTTTCACGCGCCTCGGCCCAAATGGAGATGCGATGCTTATTCATTTCTCAAAGCGTCCACCGGGTTCATGCGCGCCGCCCGCCAGGCAGGAAAAAATCCAGATAGTACGCCCGTCAGCAGCGAGACCAGCAGCGAGATGGCGACAATGCCCACCGACATCTCCGCCGGCATGATTTTTTGAAGCGCCAGCGTCGCCAGCCAGGCAATGCTCAAGGCGATGATTCCGCCGATGAGACAAATGCAGGCCGCCTCAATCAGAAATTGCAACAGAATGGTCCGCCGTTTTGCACCGATGGCCTTGCGCACGCCGATCTCCCGTGTCCGTTCGGCCACGGAGACAAACATGATGTTCATGATGCCGATGCCACCGACAAACAATGACAGGCCGGTGATGAACAGGCCGATCGCGCCGATCGTACCCGCCACCCGGTGAAAAATTTCCAGAAACTGGTCCTGCTGGTTGATGGCAAAATTATCCGGCTCGCCTGGCTTGAGATGGCGGATGCGCCGCAGCACGTTTCGCAATTCCTCACGGGCGTCCTCCAACTGGTCAATGTGTCTGACTTTCACCTGGATTTCATAATCCGGCTCGTCCAGAAACGCATTATTGAACTGCGCCAGCGGGACGATCACCTGGTTGTCAATGCCGCCGTCGTCGCCAAAGCCGCCTTGTTTTTCCAAGACGCCGACAACTTCAAACGCATGCCCGTCAACCAGGATCTTTTCTCCCAATACCGGATCACTCCCAAAAAGATTGGTGGAGATTTGCGCCCCGATGACGCACACTGGCCGGCCGCCGTTGGATTCCGCAGCGGAAAGGAAACGGCCCTGCGCCATGTTTAATCCGCTGGTCACTTGAAACTGATCCGTCGTACCGATCACATTGACGCTGGAGGAATTGCGTTTCTTATACTTGACCGGTTCTTGATTCATCGCCACGGGCACCACCGCCTGGACCAGCGGCATCTGCCGTTCCAGCGCGTCAGCAACGGCGAGGGAAATGACCGGACGTTTTTGAGAGTCAACCCATTCCTGATGCGACTCGATGAGCCAGCTCGCGCGACCAACATAAAGCACGTCCGCGCCAATGGATGAAATGCTGCTCATGAAGGAATTATTCAAGCCGGTGATGGCCGTGCCCATGAGCGTGACCGTGAGAATGCCGATGACAATTCCGAGCGTCGTCAGCACCGAACGTAGTTTATTAGCGCGGATGGCACTCCACGAAATCACCAGGCCTTCACGGATTTCGGTGAAAAAGTTCAT
>JBBCGE010000006.1:0-302866 GCA_037200545.1 Limisphaerales bacterium | reverse complement strand
AGCCCTTCATTTTTGAAAGTGAGCTGGCCTTCGTGAATGATGAGGCCAATCTCCGCGACGCCACTTTTGACGGCGGCAAAAATCTGATCAAATGGGACGACGATGTAATTCAATTCCTTCGCCGGTTTACGAGCCAGAGTTGCAGGCGAGAAACGCACTGGTCATGGTTCCGGGCACAGCAATTTTCTTCCTAGCAATTTCTTCGCGGGAGAATTTCTGTTTCGCCACGAGCATTGGCCGTAGCCGCGCCCATGCTCGCGCCGCTTGGCAGGAGCGCGTATTTGTCGGAAACATAGGCGTAGGCATGGATGCTGACGGCGGAGATGTCGAGTTCGCCGCGCGTGGCGCGCTCGTTGAGCGTCTGGATGTCCTGCGGATGTGCTGGAACTGAAACCCGTGCGTCGGAATCAAATCCTTCGCGAGGGCGTAAAACATGAAGGCATCATCGGGATCGGGTGAATGGCCAAGCGTTAAAGTCGTTTGCTGCATTGGCGAAAAATAAACGACACAGAATGGACTGTCACGACGAGAACGCGGATGCGGGAAGAAAATTTGACCTTAAAACACGACCGCACAGCCTTGTTAATTCAACCGCAGTTGATCGCCACCTCCTTTACTGATCGCGATCTAATCTACGGACAAATTAAGCTGGCGTGTGCGTCGCATTACCCCCCAACTTCAGCTCAACATTACGGCTCTGAAAGCAAGTCCCCACAAACTTCCAACGCCATCAACCTCCCACTCTAATCAAACCCTCCAACGAAGCACCCTTTAGCAAGCGCAATGCCAACACCTAAAATTCTTATTTTGCTGGGAATATGAAACATTCTTACACAAAGACACCGCCAGGCGCTGCGTTTTTTTTATCAGTGCGGATAAAAAAATCCGCAGCATTTTGAAAAAAATGAAACTTTCATTTGGCAGTCGCTGCGATTAGCGTTTCCCTTTGCGCGGTGTGGCGAAATGGCAGACGCACAGGACTTAAAATCCTGGGACCTTAAAAAGTCGTGTGGGTTCGAGTCCCACCACCGGCACCAATTTTATTGGGGTTTCTCGATGGAGTCATGGTTGTAAACAGATTCTTAACATTCAAACGGTGAATGTTCGGCTGTCGTAACAAAACTATGAAAGCTGAAAAATTCCGATAGTTGCTACAGAGGGTGGTGTATCGGCCAAAATTCAGAAAATATCACAGTCGCAAAAGGCAAGGCATATTCTCCAAGGGCTAAACTCACCGCAAGATTTAAAGTTCAGCCCCGATTTTCTTTAATGTTCCGACGAGACTGGAACGATATATTCCGAAAATTTTGTCGGCGGTGCGCCATGAATCATGGTGTAGGCGGTATTCCGCCCCCATGCCATGGGCACCGTAATGAGCTTTCACCACATCCATGACCTGCATTGTAGGTGTCACGGTGTGCCAATCGCGTTGCCATTCGAGCACTCTGACAACGCGGTAACCGGCTTTGCTCAGCTTGTATGACGCGCTTCATCAGCATTTTCGTGGGCGAGCTGGCCTCACGGCGGCCGCAGCAGTCTTCGACGACATAAACTTCGTAGCCATCATGCATTGCCTGCACGTGGCGAGGGCAACACACGTTTCAGTCCAGAGCCGGCCAAGCACGATTTTCTTACGGCCGGTCTTTTCGACGGCGGCGACAAAATTTTGTCGTCCCAAGAATTCATGGTGGAACGCTCAATGGATGCGTGCTTGGGAAAGACAGCCTGAACTTGCGGCCAAAGGCTGCCGCTGAAACTTTGGTTTCAACGGTGCTGATGACGACGAGAACCTCGAAGATTCTTACGGCTTTGCCGAGCACGACATTCATGTTGATGACGTTCTGGCGATCAAAGTTCGAGACGCCGAAAAGCATCTGCGGTTGGAGATCAATCATCGTGACCACGCAGTTGTTCGGAGTTAGCAATCCTTCTCACTTAACACGGGTCGGCTTTTTTGGTTTGGCTATTGTTTACTTTGAATTTTTGTTTTATCTTTGCCTCTGGCGCACATTTGCAGGCTCCATGCCAATGGATAGAAGTCCACGCGGTCAGTGTGTAAGACTCCGCAGTTCAACTCATTTGCAGGAAAAATTCATGGAATGGTAGCGGCGAAGAAAGTGAAGACGTAAAGCTGCCATGTCGCCTGTTCGACACGCCGTCTTAAATTAGTCATTTAAACGACAGCTTGAAACCACCATGACCATTGATCCAAATTTGATATCCACTTTCACAAACCTGATTGCCAGATCATCAATGCCCAAAGGAGACTTGAAACTATATTTACTATTTTATTGTCCTTTTGGGGATCAACATTCGCTTTGTATCTGTGGTGTGATTAACCTCGTTCATTGCAAAGCAGTTCAGGAAAGGCGATTTGATGTATATCATTGGCTTGTAGCCGGCGCGTTTCCATTTGATTTGCAAAATCATTGAAGGAATCATGGTAACGATTTGATGAATGAATCTCCCGATCGTGACGTGGCGATCTTTACGGAAGTCCTCCATTTGACCGTCAACGAACGCGCCACCTATTTGGAGCGTGCTTGCGGTAGTGATGGGGAATTGCGTAAACGGGTCGAAGCTTTGCTCAAAGCTCACGACGAAGGAGGGGATTTTTTGGAGCCTTCCGTCCAAAAGATTTCGCAGCAAGCCAGAATGGGCGTCACTTGGGGAGAGAAACCCGGCGATCGAATTGGCCGATACAAACTGTTGCAAAAAATCGGTGAAGGCGGTTGCGGCGTGGTTTACATGGCCGAACAGGAAGAACCGGTTCGGCGGCAGGTCGCCCTGAAAGTCATCAAGCCGGGCATGGACACCGAAAGTGTAATCACCCGGTTTGAAGCCGAACGACAGGCGCTCGCGTTGATGGACCACCCCAACATCGCCAAAGTCTTTGATGCAGGTGCCGCAGAATCTGGCCGGCCGTATTTTGTCATGGAACTCATCCGTGGCGTCAAAATCACGGAATACTGCGACCAGAATTGCCTAATCACGGAGGAACGGTTAAATCTTTTCATCCAAGTTTGCCGGGCGGTTCAACATGCGCATCAAAAGGGAATCATCCATCGGGATATCAAGCCTTCCAACATTCTAGTTGCAACGACGCTCGAAGGTGCGGCCCTGCCCGTGGTGATTGATTTTGGAATTGCCAAAGCGACGACAAACCAACGACTGACAGACAAAACATTTTTCACCGCCTTTGAGATGCTCATTGGTACGCCTGCCTACATGAGCCCCGAACAGACTGCACTCACCGGCGTGGATGTGGACACGCGCACGGACATTTACAGTCTGGGGGTGCTGCTCTACGAATTGTTGACTGGTTCTACTCCCTTTGACGCCGGAGAATTATTGAAAGCAGGTCTCGATGAAATCCGCCGGGTGATTCGTGAACAAGAACCCGTCCGCCCTTCCGCTCGTTTAACCAGGCTGACGGACGCAGATTTGACGACCGTGGCCCAGTATCGCCGGTCCGAACCGCCGACGCTGATTCGCGTTGTTCGCGGAGATTTGGACTGGATAGTGATGAAAGCGCTGGAGAAGGATCGTACACGACGATATGAAACGGCCAATGGTTTGGCGCTTGATGTCCAACGTCACTTGGCCAACGAAACCGTTTCAGCACGCCCTCCCAGTAGACTTTACAAATTTCAAAAAGCGGTGCTTCGCAATAAGCTGCTGTTCATCGGCATTGGTGCTTTTACGCTGTTCCTTGTTGCAGGCCTGATCGCTGTCTCGGTGTCGCTTTCAAGAGAGCGTCAATCGCGGCGCAAGGCAGTAGCTGCCGAAGTCAAAGCGGTAACTGCATCGGTCAAAAGTCAACAAACCACCAAGTTCCTTGAAAACATGCTGAAAGGCGTCGGACCTTCCGCTGCTCGCGGGCGAAATACCGACATGTTGCGGGAGATTCTGGACCAAACCGCCGAACGTGTCGGGAAGGAGATGACCAATCAACCCGCAGTCGAAGCAGAACTGCGAAGCCTGATCGGGAGGCTCTATCAGCAAATTGGGAAATCTGGTCAGGCAGAAGAAATGCACCGTGCAGCGCTGGCGATCCGCCGGAAGCTGTTTGGTTCGCAAAGTCCGGAGGTGGCTCAATCCCTCAACGACTTGGGCGTGGCGCTAATGGCCGAGCGCAAGCTGTCCGAGGCGGAAGGAGCGTGTTCGGAAGCGCTTGCCATTCGCCGGCGGCTTTTCGGTAATGAGAATGCGGACACAGCCACTTCACTCAATGATCTGAGCGCCGTGTACAGGGACGAAGGAAGGCTCACGGAGGCAGATGCGATGGCCTGGCAAGGGCTGGAAATCCGGGAGAAATTATTTGGAAAGGAAAATTTGGAGGTGGCAGATTCGCTCCGCAATATATGTATTATTCAGGGCAACGAAGGAAAGTGGACGGAATCCGAGGCGACCGCACGGAAAGTTTTGGAGACGCGGCGTAATTTGCTTGACCTAGAACACCCTTGGGTGGCGTCGGCGCTCGACGATATTGCCTGGGCTGCCATCGCGCAAGGCAAGTTGGAGGAGGCGGAAAAGTTACAGCGCGAGGCCCTTGCAATGCGCCAGAAACTTCTTCCTGCTGAACACTCTGGCGTGGCCGAATCTCTTCATCTGGTCGGGGACACCATGCGGCAACGCGGGAACCTGAGTGAATCCTATTCTGTCTTGAGCGCGGCGCTTTCAATACAACGCAAGGTGCTGGGTCAAGACGATCCCGCTTCGCTGGACACGCTGCACAGCCTAGGCTTGACGCTTGAAGGCCAGCGCAGATGGGCGGAGGCGGAAACCGTATGGCGCGAAATCCTGGCCGCGTGGCGTAAACGGGCGGGCAATGAGGATCCGAAAACGTTGTTTGTGCTGCGTGATCTTGGCAGGACGCTTGATGCTGCGGGAAAATTGCCAGAAGCGGAAGCCATGCATCGCGAAGAGCTGGCTTCGTGGCGCAAACGACCGGAGAACGACGATTTGCAAATTTTGTATACGTTGAACTCATTGCGTCTGACGCTTGAAGCCGAAGGCAAATTGACGGAGGTGGAAACCGTAAATCGCGAGGTGTTGGCGGTGTGGCGCAAACAAGCGGGAAATGAGGATCCGCAAACACTGTTTGCCCTGCGCGAATTGGCTGCAACGCTTGAAGCCGAAGGCAAATGGTCGGAAGCAGAAAGCGTTCATCGCGAAGCGTTGGCCTCGTGGCGCAAACGGCTGGGAAATGAAGATCCGCAAACGTTGTACACGGTGTACAAGCTCGGTTTGAATCTCGAAGGCCAAAGCAAATGGTCGGAAGCCGAGACCATGTATCGCGATACGCTGGCTTTGCAGCGTAAACTGGTGGGAGATGAGGATCCGCAAACGTTGTATACGTTGCACAGGTTGGGTTTGGCCCTCGAAGGCCAAAGCAAATGGTCGGCAGCAGAAACCGTATGGCGCGAAGAATCAGCCATGTGGCGCAAACGTGCGGGAAATGAGGATCCACAAACGTTGTATGTGCTGCGCGATCTGTGCAGGACGCTCGAAGCCGAAGGCAATTTGGCGGAAGCGGAAACTATCTGGCGCGAATCGTTGGCTGCGTGGCGCAAACGCGCGGGGAAGGAGGATAAGCAAGCGATGTATACTCTGCGCAAGCTGGGTTTGACCCTTGAAGCCGAAAGCAAATGGTCGGAAGCCGAAATCGTGCATCGCGATGCGCTGGGCGTGTCACGCAAACTGGGAGGGAATGAGGATCCGGAGGCCTTGGCGGATTTGGAGTGCCTTGTTCGAGTTCTCGTGGCACAGAAGAAATTTGGCGAAGCAGAACAACTCCTCGGCGAAGTGCTGACTCCAACGTTTGTTAAACAGCCGTCGAGCGAGAATCTACTGGTACAGAGGGTTAATCTGATGGGCCGCCGAGGGCGATGGCAGAAAACCTCAGCCGATGCCATCCTTGTTCTAGAGCACGAACCGACCGACCATTATCATTATCACAGACTGGCGGGGCTTTTGGCGATAACCGAAAACAGACCCGCCTATGAACAATTATGCCAGAAAATTCTCACAACATTCACCAACACCACAAATTCCTACGTGGCTGAACGGATTGCGCAAGATTGTCTTCTCTTGCCGCGTTCGGGTGCTGATTTGCAATTGGTGGGCAAACTGGCGAACACAGCAGTCACGACAGGAACCAATGACACTTCGATGGCTTACTTTCAAGGGTGCAAGGCGATGTTAAATTATCGACTGGAACATTTTCCAGAAGCTATTGAATGGGCGGAGAAGGCGGTAAAAAACTCTTCGGCTGACGCACAGGCCAAAGCCAAAGCCTATGCTGTATTGGCTATGGCACATTGGCAGCTCGGGCAAAAGGGTGCAGCGCGAGCAATGCTGGACAAAGGAAACGGATTGGTGCCAGGCATTTTGCCCGGGCATGACGACGAGGATATAGGAGGGGCATGGGTGGCCTGGCTCTTTGCGCGGATTTCGCTGGACGAGGCTACTGCCCTCATCCGGGCCGGGTTAACTACGGATGATAATTCTAATCAGTCAAAGTGAAGCTGGCAAAAAGCTTGGTCACCGCGAAATGTCAGTGATACGCTCTCTCGCAGCGAAAACTTAATGTGAAGAAATGAGCGATGCCACTTTGTTGCTGAACGCAGTGGAGCAAGGAGACTCCGAGGCAGCCGAAAAGCTGCTCGACCTTCTTTATGAGGAATTGCGGCGGCTCGCGGCGAGCAAGATGGCCAAAGAAACACCGGGCCAGACTATCCAGCCCACTGCACTGGTGCATGAGGCGTGGCTGCGATTGGTGGGCAATGAGAACCGTAAATTTGAAAATCGCGCCCATTTTTTTGCCGCAGCCGCCGAGGCAATGCGCCGCATCCTGATTGACCGTGCGCGCCGCAAACTCGCCATTCGTCATGGCGGAGAATACGAACGGGTTGAATTCGACGAGCAGGTTTTGGCGGTTCCTGGTCCCGACGAACAATTATTGGCCGTGAACGAAGTGCTCGACGATTTTGCCAAGAAACATCCGGCTCAGGCCGAGGTGGTGAAGTTGCGTTATTTTACAGGCATGACAATCGAGGAAACAGCCCGGGTCCTAGGTATTTCTGTCGGCACCGTAAAAAATTACTGGACGTTTGCCAGCGCCTGGCTTTTCAAAGAGATCAAGAACTCCTAGCCGGCTTCGCGGCTGTTTTCGAATCAAAAACTTCCCGTGCCAGCATTGTTACATTGGCATCTGGTCATCAAAATCATCAGTTGAATAGTGATAATTTGTCGCGTGATTTCCCTCACGTTCAATGACTTTTAACTCACGTTGGGGATAAATCCTGAACTCGATCAAAAAAATCTGAAAAATAATGGCCAATTATTTTTTCAATCCCGCCTTGATGTGTGACGGAGATGCAAAAATGGCGTTTTTATTAAACATGTAAGGTCTAGCACCATGATGAAAGGAACATTCGATGAATGTAATTGCTGAAAATCCGCCCGCTTTCCGCGAAAGCGGGGTTGTTTTGACATTGCCAAGGCCAAGTCTTTTCCAGACCACCGAGATGGAAGACGGCATTGTCGGACATCGCCGTATCCCCGAAGGCGGGAGTGTTTCACCAATCAATCAAATCCTGCCACAATTGCTTTATGAACTGGCGGTTCGCTTGCCCGCGCTGCCAAATGTCCAGGCGTTCAGCGTCTGGCTCTTCAAATTGGAAAATTATTCAATCCGATTACAATTGATGATGGCTGGGTTCCCGGCAATCCTCCGAGCCGGATTGGAGCTTCCCTTGGATGATGCAATTGTCAACTGGGTCTGGCAGCACCAGCGCCTGCTGGTCATTTCAACTGAAATTGAAGGAGACTTTCCCGAATTTTCCCGACGGTTATTGGACAAGGGTATCAAGTCATTTTGTGCCGTTCCTCTGGTAGTCGCGAACCGGAAGGTCGGTGTCTTGGGATTAGCCAGCACGAAATCGGAAGCCTTTCAAAATCTCAAGCTCGATTATTTCAAGTTTGGTTTGACAGCAACTGCCAGCCTAACCAACGACCAAAGCAGGCCGCAAAAATCACTTAAATCAAATGTCCGATCCAGCAACGGGACTCAGTATCTCGAAACCGAAATCTCCTCCGATGACATTTTTGAAGGAATTGTCGGGCGGAGTGCGGCGATGCGGGATTTATCCAAAGGGATTAAAGTTGTATCAACAACGGGTTCCACAGTTCTCATCCTCGGGGAAACCGGCACTGGCAAGGAACGTGTCGCGCAAGCCATCCATAATTTAAGTCCGCGTCGGGAGCGTCCTTTCATCAAGGTCAACTGCGCCGCAATCCCCGCCGGGCTGATCGAAAGTGAACTATTTGGCCATGAGCGCGGATCATTCACAGGTGCCATTGGGCGCCGGATAGGCCGGTTCGAGATGGCGAACGGCGGCACATTATTCCTCGATGAAATTGGGGATATTCCCCTTGAGTTGCAGCCCAAGCTTCTACGCGTGCTTCAAGAACAGGAGTTCGAGCGACTCGGTGGCACACAGACCACCCGAGTTGATGTGCGCGTGGTGGCCGCAACCAGTCGTGATTTGTCACATATGGTGGCAAACAAGGAATTCCGGGGTGATCTTTACTATCGCTTAAACGTCTTCCCATTGCGCGTTGCGCCTTTACGGGAACGATCCGAGGACATTGCTTTATTGGTGCGTCATTTTGTGGACTTCCACGCAAAGCGTATGAATAAGGAGGTTAAAGATATTCCAGTTGAAATAATGGAAGTTTTATTGCGTTACTCATGGCCGGGGAATGTCCGCGAATTACAGAACATCATTGAGCGGGCCGTCATTCTCTCACCCGGGAAAATCCTAAACCCACCTCTGGACGAGCTAAGACAATCAGTTCAGATTGATGTGGCTAAAAAGACTCCCGGTACAGAAATTACGAAGTTCGAAGATGCCGCGCGCGAGCATATTATCCAGGCGCTTGCCGCGACCAACTGGGTGGTTGGAGGCCCAAAAGGAGCTGGTGCCAGGTTGGGACTGACGCGCACCACACTGATGGGCAAAATGCGAAGGCTCGGTATCACACGAGCGCAAGCTTAAGGATCTCACCCAGCTGACCTTGATTCCGAACTCAAAAACCAAAACCAAAAAAACTGGTGTGATGCGAACCAAATTAAATCCGGTGGGTTTTACCTGTGACGTCCTTTCGACGAGGCGTCTGGTTTACGACGTTGTTGGCTTGTGGTTCATAAGCCGCCGCACGTTTAGCCTTAGGATTATACCTTGGTTTTCAAATGATTTCAGTGCGTTTGAACCTTCGATTGCAAGAATTTCAAAGTTGGCCTGGCTCTTGCGAAAGCATGGAATGACGGTGAAGTCACATTGTGTTTTTCCAACGATTAGGTTTATGCAAACCAAAATGCTTGGGATTTCAAAAGTTAGATTTCCCGTTGGCAGACAGCGGCGAATCAGAGGCGCAAGTGACTTTACCACGTGAAACACAAACCAAAAACGAAGAAAAACAACATATGAACACCATCACTGCCAAGGACGGAACGCAGATATATTTCAAGGACTGGGGCACCGGTCAACCGATTGTCTTCAGCCACGGCTGGCCGCTCAGTGCGGATGCTTTTGAAGACCAGATGTTCTTTCTGGCTTCCCGGGGTTATCGCTGCATCGCGCACGACCGTCGTGGTCATGGGCGGTCAAGTCAGCCTTGGAACGGCAACGATCTGGACACCTACGCGGATGACTTGGCCGAGCTTGTCAAAGCGCTCAACTTAAAGAACGCCGTCCATGTCGGCCACTCCACCGGCGGTGGCGAAGTCGTGCGTTATATTGGCCGGCATGGAACGAAGCGGGTGGCCAAGGCGGTTTTAATTGGTGCGATACCGCCGCTGATGCTGAAGACTGCGGCCAATCCGGGCGGCCTGCCAGTTGAGGTGTTTGACCAAATTCGTGCCGGTGTTGTCACGGATCGTTCACAATTCTGGAAGGAACTCAGTCTTCCGTTCTATGGCTACAACCGGCCGGGCGCAAAGATATCTGAAGGCGTGCGTGAATCTTTTTGGCATCAAGGCATGATGGCTGGCTTTCCCGCTTCCTATTTTTGCATCAAGGCATTTTCTGAAACGGATTTGACCGGGGATTTGAAAAAAATTGATGTGCCAACTTTAGTCCTCCATGGCGATGATGACCAGATTGTGCCGTATGCCGACTCGGCGCTGCTTTCGGCCAAGATCATCAAGAACGCGACGCTGAAAATTTTCAAAGGCGCTCCGCACGGCATGTGCACGACACTCAAGGATCAGGTCAATGAGGAGTTATTGGCATTCATCAGGGCTTAAGTTGACTTTGATCGCCCAATGAAATCAGGTCAATTCGTTATCCCGGTCATGATTGTAGTGCTGCTCAATGACATAAGCGACTGAGCAGTGCGTCGAAAAAACGGCTGCGATCAGAAGCCGGTCTTCTCCTTAACGTCCTTACCGATGGCAGCAAATCTTGTTGTTTTATTGGCCATGCCACCAACAAGTCCATTCGATATTTTCCAGGCTTCATTTCTGCCGGTCTTCACCGCAGCTTTGATGGTGCCAAAGCGTCAACATCGAGGACCATCGGGCGATGCGCAAAATACCGCTGCACTGCCTTACATGGAACGGGCGCTCGCACTCGAAAAATTCAAGTCATGGATGGCATGGATGGATATGAAGTAGTCGAGACTCTTGAGTGATTTTAAACAATCGCCCAAGCACTAATTTATAACTCATTCAGTGACCACGCTTCGACACGCCGTCGTTGTTACGACTCTGTGGTTTTCAATTTAAGAGTCGAAAGGTTGTCCTCGTCGGCAAAAGACCGTTAGTTTTCCAGTCATTTCAGCGTTTGCAAATGACGTTTCACAGTTTTTCAAAAGTTGGCCTGACTCCTGCAAATGCTGTTTACAACTATGGATGCAAGAAACGAAATCGTCACGAGGCCTCCGATTCCACCCTTCACACACGAGACCGCGATTGAGAAAGTGCGGATGGCGGAAGATGGCTGGAACAGTTGTAATCCGGAAAAGGTGGCCCTGGCATACACTGTAGATAGCTGGTGGCGCAATCGTGCGGAGTTTGTCCAGGGCAGGCCCGCTATCATTGAGTTCCTCACTCGTAAATGGAGGAAAGAATTAGGTTATCGCCTCATCAAGGAGCTTTGGGCGTTTGAAGGAAGTCGAATCGCAGTGCGCTTCGCCTACGAGTGGCATGATGATTCGGGGAACTGGTTTCGTGCTTACGGCAATGAGAACTGGGACTTCGATTGCGCCGGGCTCATGCATCACCGGCATGCTTGCATCAATGATTTACCGATCAAGGAATCTGAGCGCAAGTTCCGCTGGGATGCTTCAAAGCCTCGTCCCTTGGATTACCCCGGGTTAACGAGTCTCGGCCTTTAATGGAGTAATTTTACCAACACGCACACCAACATACAGGAGTGATCAAATGAAAATAATAAATTCAAATATTAAAGCGCGCGGTTTTTCACGCAGGCATTTTCTAGCCGCCGCCGGACTTACGGCAGCCGCGGTTGGATTTATGCCACGCCGACTGTTCGCCGACGAAATTGTGGAGCCGGTTGAAGCTGGCGAAAGCAAAGTCTCGATCATCCGCAAAGCGGCGGCTGATGCAAAAATCACCGTGACAAAGCTTCGCAACAACATAAGCGTTCTAGAAGGTTCAGGCGGCAACATCGCGGTGCTTGCCGGCCCTGACGGCAAGCTTTTGATAGATGCCGGCATCACGGCAACGCGGGCGCGAATTTCCGAAGCCCTGGCCAGCCTCGGCCCGGATCCGGTATCGCACCTGGTCAATACACATTGGCATTTTGATCATACCGACGGCAATGAATGGCTGCATTCTGCGGGCGCTGAAATCATGGCGCACGAAAACACCCGCAAGCATCTTTCCGTGGACACCCGGGTTGAAGGCTGGAGTTGGACTTTTCCGGCTTCGCCTGTGGGCGCGCTGCCGACTAAAACGTTCCGCAACACCCATACAATCCACCTTAATGGCAACACAATATTGCTTGAACATTACCTGCCAGCGCACACCGATTCTGATATTTCAGTTGAGTTTACCGATGCCGATATTATTCATACGGGCGATACTTGGTGGAATGGTGTTTATCCTTTCACAGATTATTCCACCGGTGGCAGCATTCAAGGGGTAATTCGCGCCCTTGAGACAAATATTTCCAAGGCTTCGAAAAAGACCATCATCATTCCGGGGCACGGTCCAGTTGGCAATAAAGAGCAGTTGATTGAATGCCGCGACATGTTTTTAGCGGTTCGTGATAAGATTGCCGCTTTAAAAAGCCGGGGTTACTCCTATCGGGAGGTTCTTGCCGCCAGGCCCACTGCTCCGTATGACGCGACATGGGGCGGCTGGGTGATTGATGCGCAAATTTTCATCGCTCAAGTTTACAAAGGCGTTTGATGCTGGTGAGCTTGCGATCACATTAAACTTGCACTTCAAGGCGAACCCGGCACTCGTGACGAATTAATCGAGTCTGGGCGCGTTCTCTTCAATGAACTAGCAAAGACCCAACCTTCCTTGAGGCGTGGCTTCACCGTCGAAGAAGATCCTGACCTGATTGTTATTTACGAGTGTTGGAAGAAGTCGTTTGTGCGAAATATTATTCCAAACGAATTTTATAAACCCCGTCTCACCGTACTGGATCGTATTGGAATCGAGCGCAAAGTCTATTGGCTGAACACATGTCATACGTGGCGTCCCTCACGCCTCCATTTCGACATCCGTCTGGGTGCCGGTTTCAACCATGCAAACAATTTCAATCGCCGTAATCCGCATCTTGAAAACAACCTCGACAAAACTCAAATCCAAGGGATGCCCACAATGCCTGAATCTCGATCATGCAATTGAAATGCGTCTGTTGTCCTGATGAAGGCATTTGATAACGGTCAGAAATATCAATAAGGCCGTGACGCTCTTTCGACTCCCTGACCAGCCGGCGACTGCCATGCAGGTCGAATTCCAGTCATGTTTTAGTCCGAATAAATTTTTGGAAGATAAAAAGCCATTATTAACAATGCTTTCAACGCTGATTGGATATTTTTTAAAAGCTTGGAACGAGTCATGCGTAGGGGTCGCATTATGAAGGCGACACCGTTTAAGCGCGGAGATTTGACTCTGAAGCATAGATCCCTGCAATCAGTCGTTATCTACACTGATGCCCCTGGAAAGGTGAATGCATCCTATTGGCTCAAGCCAATCGAAAATTCACCCGTGAACGTGTCACTTCTGCCGGCTAAAGAAGAATCCATGCAAAACCATCACATACCAAACACCAAACAAACATTGAACATGAAACTTAGAAAACAAAACTCAGTCATATCATCCCTCCCTGTCATCCGAAACTTGGTTGCGCGAATCGCCCTGGCACTGATCGCAGTCACGACTTCCGTCATCCCGTTGCAGGCTGCGGATGATTCTGTCGTCGCCACCATGACACATCACCCTACTTTGTATAAAACAATCAAGGTGAACGGCCTTGATATATTTTATCGCGAAGCCGGGCCGACAGACGCTCCCACGCTAATTTTGCTGCATGGGTTTCCAACCTCGTCGTATATGTTTCGGAATCTCATTCCGGCATTGGCCGACAAGTATCACATCATCGCGCCGGACTATCCGGGTTACGGTCATAGTTCGATGCCGGGCGTGAATCAATTCGACTACACGTTCGATAATCTTGCTGATGTTGTAGATAGCTTTATTCAGAAGCTAGACATCAAACGCTACAGCCTTTATGTGATGGATTATGGCGCACCGGTTGGTTTCCGAATCGCGGTCAAGCATCCCGAACGTGTGCAATCATTTATCGTTCAAAATGGAAACGCTTACGAGGAAGGGTTGCTTGATTTCTGGAAGCCGTTCCGGGCCTATTGGAATGACCGTTCGGATGCAAACGCGGCAGTGATGAAGAATTCACTTCTCACAATGGACGCAACCCATTGGCAATATACAAACGGGGTTCAAAACCTGGAAATGATCAATCCCGATAACTGGCTTGTGGATCAGACGCTCATGGATCGCCCGGGCAACAAGGACATCCAACTGGCGTTGTTCTATTCATACGGCTCGAATCCGCCTTTGTATCCGAAGTGGCAGGAATATTTCCGAAAATACCAACCGCCAATGCTCATTGTGTGGGGAAAAAATGATTACATTTTTCCAGCCGAGGGCGCATATCCATATAACCGTGATTTGAAAAATGTGGACTTCCATCTTCTTAACACCGGGCATTTCGCACTTGAGGAAGACGGGGCGACTATCGCAACGCTCATGCGCAACTTTCTGGCCAAGCAGAAGCTTAAGCCGTAAATCGGGCGGGGTGACTGGTTCCGTCCTGGTGTCAGTCGCCCTTTTAACCCAAGCAGACTCAAACAGGCATCAATCCGGGAAATAATTTAAACATGAGATTATTTGCATCTTCGTCGCAACGGGTTGTTGGCCTTCGCATTCATATTGCAGTGGCGTGTGCTGTCATTTTCTGCTTAAGCAATACGTCGCTGGTTAATTCGGCACTCGCCGGTTCGCATGAAGCGCCCGGCACTCCGGGCGCTTCATATCCGAACATGCCTTGGATAGCGCCAATTGGCGTGCGAATCGGTAAATACCTCGAAGTGCCCGAATCGGCGAAGGGACCTGCGATTGATGCCGCCAAAGGTTATCGCCTCCAAAAGCTTGGCGAGGGGTTGTATATGATCACGGACAATGTCTATCAGTCCATGTTTATGGTCTACGAAACGGGAATAGTCGTGGTTGACGCACCGCCGTCCTATGCTCCAAACATCCTCAAGGCAATCGCTGAAGTGACGGATAAACCAATCACGCATATTATTTACAGCCATTCACATATTGACCACATCGGAGGCATCAAGCATTTGGGCGGGCATCCGGTCATCATAGCTCAAGCGGAGACCAAAATACTTCTGGTCGAGGCGAAAGATCCAAATCGCCTTATACCAACGATTACATTTCGCGACAAATACACACTCAAGGTTGGGAGCCAAATCCTTGAACTTTCCTATCATGGAAATGCCCACGAACCTGGCAATATATTTATTTACGCGCCTGCCCAGAAGACTCTGATGGTGGTTGACATCATCTTCCCAGGCTGGATGCCTTGGCGGCAGTTCGCGCTAGCTCAAGACATTCCTGAATATTTTTCACAGGTCGAAGAAATCAATCGGATGAAGTGGGATACACTGGTGTCTGGTCACGTCACTAGAACCGGGACACACGCGGATGTCGAGTTGCAGCTCGAATTCATGAATGACTTAAGGAACGCCGCGCGTGACGCTTTAAAAACCGCCGTGCCGGGCAAAGACTTTGATCCCGGTGACAGATCAAATCCGTGGGCCGCATCTCGCAACCTCATTGATCGCGTTGTAATTCAGTGCGTAAACAAACTCACGCCTAAATGGTCCGCCAAACTGGCAGGCTATGACGTTTTCATTTGGGATCAATGTTACGCCATGGAAGAAAGCGTGCGAATGGACGAGGAGTAATCACTTCGCAGCGTGATTCACATGCTTAATTAACAAAAACCAACCACTAACGAAACATCCTTATGTCACAAAAACTCTCCGAAAAAATCGTATTAGTTACAGGCGGCACCAGCGGCATCGGCCTTGCCACAGCCAAGCGGTTTGTGGCCGAAGGCGCGCATGTTTTCGTCACCGGCCGTCGTCAGGCCGAACTCGACGCAGCCGTGAGCCTTATTGGACACGAAGTTACCGGCATTCGCGGGGATGTTTCCAATCTTGCAGACCTTAATCGTCTTTTTGACACGATCAAGCAACAGAAAGGACGGCTTGATGTCCTGTTCGCCAATGCCGGAGGCGGCAGCCTTGCACCCCTTGGCCAGATCACTGAGGAGCACTTTGATACTATTTTCAATACCAACGTCCGTGGTCTGCTCTTCACCGTGCAAAAGGCCCTGCCCCTGATGCCGCCGGGCTCATCCATCATCCTCAACGCGTCAATCGTTTCCATCAAGGGCATACCCGCCTTTAGTGTCTATAGCGCAACGAAAGCGGCAGTGCGGTCATTCGCCCGAAGTTGGACGCTTGATCTGAAGGAACACAAAATTCGCGTCAACGCCGTAAGTCCCGGCGTAGTGCCGACTCCTGGTTATGATTTATTGGGGCTGACGAAAGATCAGGTGCAAGGCTTCGTGGATGTCCAGCTTGCCAACATCCCGCTCGGTCGTGTTGGAACCCCTGATGAAATTGCCAAGGTCGTTGTGTTCCTCGCATCCGACGACAGCAGCTTCGTCAACGGGATTGAGCTCTTTGCAGACGGCGGCATGGCGCAAATCTGAAATTAAAAGTCGTGAAGCCCATCCAACAATCCTAAGTGATTATGAACCAGACAAACCCAAAACAGATCAATGAAAACTAAACCATTTAAAGGTGTCAGCGTTTTTTTTATTATGGCCATCCTCATTTCTCCCGGTCTCGGCATTCTTCGTTCTGCTGAAAATTCCCAGAACGCATCGGGCACGGACGAATCAAGCAACACAAAAAAACCAACCATTGTATTGGTTCATGGCGCATTCGCAGAATCTGCCAGTTGGAACGGCGTCGTGACCCGACTGCTCGCAAAGGGCTATCCGGTTGTGGCGGTCGCGAATCCTTTACGCGGGCTGCGAAGCGATTCTGAATATGTCACCATAGTTTTCAGGAGCATCCAAGGTCCCATAGTGGCTGTTGGCCATTCTTACGGTGGATCGGTAATCACCGGTGCTGCTGTCGGAATTCCTAATGTCAAGGCGCTCGTTTATGTCGCCGGGTTGGCGCCGGATGCAGGCGAGAGCGCCGCTGATATTTCTGATCGCTTTCCTGGCAGCACCCTGGGGCCAACACTTGCCGCACCCGTCATATTGCCGGACGGCGGCAGGGATCTCTATATCCAGCAGGACAAATTCCATGCGCAATTCGCCGCCGACGTCCCGGAAGCAGACGCGATGCTGATGGCCGCAGCACAGAGACCAGTCACTGAGTCAGCACTCCACGAGTCTTCGGGGCCGGCCGCTTGGAAGACAATTCCTTCGTGGTTTATTTTTGGATCGCTGGATAAAAACATCATGGAATCCGCTCATTTGTTTATGGCCCGGCGGGCCGATGCGAAAGAAATAGTTGATGTAAAAGGCGCATCACATGTCGTGATGATTTCCCACCCTGACGAAGTCGCGCAACTAATTGAACACGCGGCGCAATCCCCTTGGACAGAATCGCCGGCGACGGAAGTTCTTGCAAAGCCAGGTGAGTCAGCCACAAGTTTATTGCCGGAAGCGAGGGGTTTTAGTCCGGCTCCGGTTGTTCCTCTCGCTTCACAACCGCCAGCACGCCTCGTTGTTGATTCACCGCTTCCTGAACAGTTGGCCAGGGGTTATGTCGTTATCCGATACCGCGCGGAGAATATACGGATCATGCCGGTCTATGGTCCGTCTGCTTTGGAGGTTTCACCCCGTATCGGACACTTGCATATCACTGTTGATGATTTGCCGTGGCATTGGCTTGATGCGGGTGGCGAACCGGTCAGCATTAACGGGCTTCTTCCTGGTCCGCATAAAATTCTGATTGAACTCGAGAATCCGATCCATAAGGCAATCGACAGCAAAACGATTAATTTTGAAATCCCTGCACGGCCAACGTCCAAACACTGACGTTTGATGGAATGACGCTTTCATCTGCGTCGGTCAGTAAATCGATCAATAATAAAATACAACAATCCAACATCTGAGATTATGAACAATGGATCATCAAATCGCGATGAGTTTGATTTTCTGATTTTAGGCAGCGGCGAAGCCGGGAAATTTCTTGCCTGGACCCTGGCAAAACAAGGCAGGCGCGCGGCCGTTGTTGAGAGAAAATACATTGGTGGTTCCTGCCCTAACATTGCCTGTCTCCCCAGCAAAAACATTATCCACAGCGCCAAGGTTGCGTCATTCTTTAGAGAAAGTGAAAAGTTTGGCATCACGAAGAGCAACTGGAAGATAAACATGCCGGGAGTTCGAGACCATAAACGCAAGATGGTTGATGGTCTGGTTGACATGCATTTCGACCGCTATAAAGCGGCAGGAGTGGAGTTGGTGCTTGGATCGGGACGCTTCATCGGACCCAAGACCATTGAAGTTTCATTTCCCAACGGCGGCAACCGCATCTTGCGTGGGGAAAAGATTATTATCAGCACGGGGACGCGAGCGACAATTGAGCCAATCCCGGGCTTGTCCGAGGCAACTCCCTTGACTCACGTTGAGGCCCTCGAATTAGAGCATGTTCCTGAACATCTGCTAATCATTGGCGGCGGTTTTGTCGGCCTCGAACTTGCCCAAGCGATGCGTCGTTTTGGAAGCCGGGTCACCATAATTGAAAAAAATGAGCGTCTGGCGCATTTAGAAGATTTGGATGTCTCCGAGGGATTGCAGAATCTCTTTCAGGACGAAGAAATTGAGATCACCTTGAATGCAGTCGTCACGAAAGTTGAGGGGAAATCGGGCACATCGGTCAAGGTGCATATGATGCAAGATGGAGTTGAACGTATCTTGGAAGGCACAGATATTCTTGTCGCCACGGGGCGGACTCCCAACACGAAAGGCATCGGCCTTGAATCAGCCGGAGTCGAGTTGACTGACAGAGGTTATATCAAAGTCAACGAGCGCCTGGAAACAACTGCGCCTGACATTTGGGCGGTGGGTGACTGCGCGGGCAGCCCGCATTTCACGCATATCGCTTATGATGATTTCAGAATAGTGCGAGATAACATTGCCGGTGGTCGCCGTGTTACCACCGGGCGACAGGTGCCCGCATGTGTTTTTACCGATCCTGAATTTGCCCGCGTGGGGCTCAATGAACTGGAGGCGAAAGCGCGCGGAACCGCTTATCGTTTGGTTAAAATGCCCATGATTGCCGTTCCGCGCACCCGCACGCTTTCTGAGACACGAGGCTTTATGAAAGCTCTCATTGATACCAAGAGCGATTGTCTTTTGGGTTTTGCTGCCTTTGGGACGGGTGCTGGCGAAGTCATGGCCGCAGTTCAAGTCATAATGATTACAGGACTTCCTTACATGGTTCTGCGCGACACCATTTTTGCTCACCCGACAATATCAGAGGGACTTGTCTTTTTGTTTTCAACCGTTCCCCCGACCGAGTCAAAGGCTTAGCGAACCAGGCAAGAGAAGCCACTGCTTTAAAATAATGAAAGCCAAAACTCATGAATGAGTGTTCCAAGGATTGCCAATCTGGCTTGCAAGGATTCGGTTGTCAAAACTGTCACATGCTTGGAGAAGATGTGACCAGAGTCATTTTGCAGCAGCCACCGATGGGACGGATCATTTGCGCCAGATTGCTATGGCCAATGTCATTTCATGGATAAAGGCCAGACGGGGAACTTCTGAGCCAGAATACATCGCGTTTATGCGGTCACATTTTTTCTCGAAAAACCGGAGAACTAAAATACGTTGCATGGAGAAATAATTTCATCCCGAAATTATAATTATCCAATAGATTATGAAATTTAACTACTACGGGCACTCCTGCTTCTCCGTATTCGCTGGTGGTAAAGCGCTGCTGTTTGATCCCTTCATCACACCCAACGAATTGGCGGCAGGTATTGATGTCAATAAAATCCCGGCAGATTACATTTTTGCCTCTCATGCCCACGACGATCACATGGAAGATGTGATCCTCATTGCCAAAAGAACTGGCGCCAAGGTTTTGGCGAACTGGGAACTGTATGAGTGGTTCAATAAAAATGGGCTTAAAAATACGTATCCCATTAATCCTGGCGGGCAGGTCGCTTTCGACTTCGGAATTGTAAAATGTTTCATCGCCCAGCACTCCAGCAGTCTGCCCGATGGCAGTTATGGTGGCACCGCCTGTGGGTTTGCTTTCAAAACTCCGGACGGCAATTTTTATTATAGTGGTGATACCGCCCTCACTTTGGACATGCAACTGGTTCCTGATTGGGCGGAGCCAGATTTTGCAGTCCTCCCAGTGGGTGACGTTCTAACCATGGGAGTGGAAGATGCAATCAAGGCCGCCCGGCTGGTCGGTGTGCGTGTGGTTGTTGGCGTCCATTATGACACATTTGATTTCATTAAGATTGATCACCTAAAAGCCATTGAATCTTTTAAAAAAGCGGGTATGACTCTCCATTTGCTTAACATTGGAAACACCGTTGAATTGTAATTCCCATAACGGCATTCAAGATTACTACAAACACTGTCCCTAAACATCCTAGCGGCGTGTTACTGACCGGTTTTAGTGCATAGCTTAGCATGTCGCGGCCGGTCGTTCCAAAATGGAAATTCGCAATTACTTTTTTACACCAATCTTAATGGCTTGATGATCCTTGTAAGAAATACCTGTACGCTCCGAGAATTACTCTTGCGGGAGCAGCATTAACTTCCGCTCTTCGTTTACGATGTTTCAAGTCTTCTTTTGTCCTTGTCGACTTGTAACATTTACGATGGGCATCGGATGTGTTGGAAAATGTTCAAGATTGTAGGCGACTGTTGAGAGTTGTTTGCTTGATTCAAGCATCAACCAGTAATAACATCTCTGCCATTGCAGCGTTTAGAGAAGTTACCGCTGCCGAACGGTTTAGCTTGGATTTGGGATAATTGAAAAATCTGTTCGAGCCCACCGCCGGCACCAATTTTAACCGTTGATGCGGCAATAAGTTCAGCAGAACAAGCTTAATTCCCTTCAAGCAATATTTACCATGACTTAACAAGGCGGGCCGCGCATTTTAGTCAGTTGCTTCAAAAGTTTGCTTCGTAGTTCAATAATTTTCATACTACGAGCATACCCTTTACGGAAAATTCCACGGTGTATCACATACACAATTTCGCAGAACTGTCGGTTCTATGACAAATAACTTAAGCATGGTTTTAGCTGCTCGTCACAAATCAATCAAAATGGACTTTTAAATTGTGGGGTGCATCTTTTTGTGTCAATCCACCTGTCCTTTCTGCCGGGAATTCTCGCTTATGTAGCTAGACCGGTTTTGTTGAAGCCGGCTGAACCACTCGAACAACATGAACCGGAATTCTACGCGAGCAGGGCCGCAGGCGGCGACTGAAAACATGCCGTTAACGGTTTTTTGTCGCCGAGCTGTCCTGAGAAGGGCTTGAGGATTCCATGAATGACGATGCAAGCAGCGAGGTAAATGTCTTCAGTGAGGCTATTAAAGTCCCGCTTCAGAAGCGTGCCGCGTTCCTGGACAATGCGTGCGGCGGAGACGAGAATCTGCGTCAGAAGGTGGAGGCGCTCTTGAGGGCCCATGATCGGGTCGGAAATTTCCTGGAAGAACCGCCAACCGGAAGATCCATCGAATGAAATCAAGCGAGCAACCATGCCACGCCATGGCCGAACCTGGTTGGCTGCGCCCCAGGAATGTCGAAAATTCCAGTGGAGCACGTCACGTTGAAGAGCTAGTATCGGCGGGTCGCAGGGCGGATAACATGAGTGACGCCACTGTAATTCTAGCTGCCATTGATGCAGGTGACTCGAAAGCCGCCGACGCTCTCCTCGTCCTCGTTTACGACGAACTCAGGCGGCTCGCAGCATCAAAACTTGCCCATGAAGCTCCCGGCCAGACGCTTCAGCCTACTGCACTGGTGCATGAAGCCTGGCTGCGTCTGGTTGGCGATCATTCCCCCTCGTTCAAGGATCGTGAGCATTTCTTCCGGGCCAGCGCCGAAGCGATGCGCCGCATTTTAATTGATCGCGCACGGCGGAAACTCACGAAGCGCCATGGCGGGGACCACCAAAGGGTGGATTTCGAAGGTCTTGATCCAGCGGCTCCTGCTCTGGATGACCAACTGCTGGCCGTGAATGACGCATTGGACAAGTTTGCGGTGGAGCATCCGGTTCAAGCTGAAATGGTCAAGCTGCGGTATTTCGCGGGATTGACGAACGAGGAAGTTTCCGAGGTTCTGGGAATATCCGTTTCCACCGCCAAGAATTATTGGACCTTCTCCCGTGCCTGGCTGCTGAACGAAATTGAAAGCGGGTAGAAAGTTAACCCGATGACTTTGAGTCCCATCATTGGCAGGTTCGCTTGCCGGAATGTGCGCGGGGCATGCATTGAACCATGACGACCAATTCTGGACGCGACATCGAAATCTTCACGGAAGCGATTCAGATTCCGGTTGAAGAACGAACCGCTTTTCTCGACCAGGCATGCGCGGGGGACGGGAGGCTGCGCCAGAAGATAGAGGCTTTGCTCAGGTCCAACGAACGCACCGGAGGCTTTCTGGAGCAGCCAGCGGCAACGATTGGCGAAATGAGGGGCAAGGCTGTGACCGGGGAAAAGCCCGGCGAACTGGTTGACCGTTATAAATTATTGCAGCAAATCGGAGAGGGTGGATGCGGCGTGGTTTTCGTGGCAGAGCAGCAGACACCCGTCCTGCGCCGCGTGGCTTTGAAGTTGATCAAACCGGGAATGGACTCCAAAAGCGTGATTGCACGCTTTGAGGCCGAACGACAAGCCCTGGCTCTGATGGATCATCCGAACATTGCCCGCGTCTTCGATGCCGGCGCGACGAAGAGCGGAAGACCTTATTTCGTGATGGAACTGGTTGAAGGCGTCAAAATCACCGATTATTGCGACCAGCATTCCCTGCCGATCGGAGCCCGTCTGGAACTGTTCATTCAAGTCTGCGACGCGATACAACACGCGCACCAGAAAGGCATCATCCATCGAGACATCAAACCGTCGAACATCCTGGTGACGACGGCACCGGATGGGAAGCCAGTGCCCAAGGTGATTGATTTCGGCATTGCCAAGGCGACCGCCGGCCAGCAGTTGACGGATAAAACAATCTTCACTGCACACGAGATGCTGATCGGCACACCGGCTTACATGAGTCCGGAACAGGCGGCCTTGGCGAGCACGGAAGTGGACACCCGCACCGACATCTACAGCCTGGGCGTGCTGTTATATGAATTGCTTACCGGCGCCACTCCATTCAACGCGCGCGAGTTGCTTAAATCCGGGTTCGATGAAGTTCGGCGGGTCGTTCGTGAACAGGAGCCCGTCCGGCCCTCGACAAGATTGAGCACGATAAGCAGGGCGGATCTCACGGAAGTGTGCCAGTATCGTCATTCGGAACCCTCGGCATTGATCCGTCAGTTTCGCGGCGACCTGGATTGGATCGTGATGATGGCGCTGGAGAAGGACCGGACGCGGCGCTACAAGACCGCCAACGGCCTGGCGCTCGACGTCCAACGTTTTTTAGCGGACGAAACCGTCCTGGCGCGACCTTCCAGCAAGTTGTACAAACTTCAGAAATTGGTGCTCCGGAACAGGCTGGTTTCCACGACGATTGGCACTGTTGCCGTGCTGCTCGTTGCGGGCGTAATTCTTTTGTCCGCTGCGCTCGCCCGGGAACGGGAGGCTCATCGGCAGGCGGACAAAGATAAGCAAAAGGCCGAGCAAGTTATGAGATTCGTCGTGCAGATGGCGGACAACAACGAGAATATTATGAGCACCTTGCGCCATCTCGCAGATATTGCTCAGGCTGATGGAAAGGTCGCGGAATCGGAAAGGATGCGCAGTCAGGCGCTTAGTTTGTTCGGGAAGCCGGACCGGAGTGACCCTCTGAACCCGGACGAATTGGGCAGTCTTCTGGCGCTAAAAGCTGGTATTGAGGCGCGCCATGGACAATGGGAGCAGGCTGCAGCCGATGCCGCCCAATCATTAGATTATCAGCCGAGGGGCAGTTTCCGCTACACCATGGTGGCCGCGCTCTATCTCAAGATCGGGAATCGTTCGGCATACGAACAGTTCTGCAAAAAGTTATTTTTGGAATTCCACGACACAGACAACATTTTCGTTGCCGATCAGGTGGCCAAGGCGTGCCTGTTTCTTCCTGCTTCCCAAGTTGATTTGAACGAGATAGGCCGTCTGGCTGACACCGCTGTGACGCTCGGTGTACGCGATGAAGGTGCCATGCCTTTCTTTTCCGTCTGCAAGGGACTGTCAGAATATCGGCTGGGGCATTTTGCTCAAGCTGCTGAATGGGTGCAGAAAGCCATCAATAGCCCCCGCAAGGATGCGCATCCACATGCCTATGGTATTCTCGCGCTGGCCTTCTGGCAGCTTGGAAAGAAAGATGATGCCCGGGCGATGTTTGCCGCCGGCGAAAAATTGGCGCCACGCGTGATGCCGGCGTCTGTCGCCGAAGATCCGGGAACGGCCTGGCTGGTGTGGCTCTTTGCCCGGATTCAATTGGACGAGGCGGAAGCGCTCGTCAATCCACCATCACCGGCGGCAGACAATTCGAACTCGCAACCGCAGGCACGCTGAATCTCTTGTTGCATTCACGAAATTACTCGCCTCACGTGAACTGCTAACGCTGACTTCTCTGGAGTAAATTTACACCTGGAGTGCGGAAGGCCTGTCCAAATTTTCCGCACCAATAGTACGACTCAACTTAATTTCCCTTCACTTCTATTTCTCTCGTTTAAAAAGTTGAATTTCTTTTGGCCATTCCTCTTGGAATTTTCGCTGTTGTCTGTGTAGGCAGAATTTTGAACGAGTTAAGGATTAACTGGAAGCCGTGAAACAAAATCTGCCCAAACGAAAATCTCAATTAAACCAAACACGAAATGAATACCACAAACCAAATCGAAATCAATCCAAGTGTCGCCTTACGGCGAAATCCCGCCACCCGGCTAGCCGATGCATCGCTTGCTCCACAACATGAGCAGGCATCTGACAAGAATGCGATCCTTCCGTTTCAGGTGAACTTTCCGGAATCGGAACTTACCGAATTGCGCCGACGCATCAACGCGACCAAGTGGCCTGAGCGGGAAACGGTCACGGACGCATCTCAAGGCGTTCAGCTCGCGACAATTCAGGCACTGGCACGCTATTGGGCGACGGAATACAACTGGCGCAAGATCGAAACGAAACTCAATGCCGTGCCGAATTTCGTCACTGAGATCGATGGGCTGGACATCCACTTCATTCACGTTCGCTCGAAACATGCAAATGCGTTGCCGCTGATCATCACGCACGGGTGGCCCGGCTCCATCATCGAACAGATGAAGATCATCGATCCCCTGACCAATCCCACCGCTCATGGCGCGAGCGCAGCGGACGCGTTCCATGTGGTAATTCCGTCAATGCCAGGCTACGGCTTCTCCGGTAAGCCGACCACCACCGGCTGGGGCCCCGCCCGCATCGCGCGCGCCTGGGCCGTGCTGATGAAGCGACTTGGCTATGCGAATTACGTGGCACAGGGCGGTGATTGGGGCGCGGTCGTCGTCGACCAACAGGGCCTGCAGGCGGATCCGGGATTGCTGGGCATTCACACCAACATGCCCGGCATCTTTCCAGCCGAAATTGATGGGGCGGCTTTTTCCAGCGCGCCGGCGCCGGCGGGGCTCTCAGCCGATGAGAAACTCGCCTACGACCGCCTGCAGTTCGTTTATCAAAAGGGGATCGCCTACGGGTTCCAGATGGGGCTGCGGCCGCAAACATTATACGGAATCGCGGACTCACCCGTCGGCCTGGCGGCTTATTTCCTAGATCACGACGCCCGCAGCTACGAGCTGATCTCACGTGTCTTTCAAGGAAAAGTCGAGGGTCTCACGCGCGACGACATCCTAGACAATATTACCATCACCTGGTTGACGAACACAGCGCTTTCTGGCGCCCGCCTCTATTGGGAGTATTTCGGCAAAGGGTATTTCAATGCCAAAGGCGTCTCCATTCCGGTTGCCGTGAGCGTCTTCCCCGACGAACTCTATCCCGCCCCGCGCAGCTGGACGGAGCAGGCGTATCCGAAACTCATCCATTACAACAAGCTCGAAAAAGGCGGTCACTTCGCGGCGTGGGAGCAGCCGAAGATCTTCACGGAAGAACTGCGCGCGAGTTTCAAATCACTGCGCGTTGCCGACACAACAACTCCGAATCGTTAACTTTCCGTCGGCCTGCCGCGCAGGGGATGCGCGGCAGGCTCTTCGCGGGCCGAACTAAAAACGAAATGAGTATTCACCGGAAGGCGTGAAACAAGAATCTGCATAAGCGAAAAATCTCAACCAAACCAAATCAAACCAAACACAAATATGAAGACCATAAACCAAATCGAAACCGTCTTGTTCACCGGCAAGACCCATACGATGGCCAGCCGCCGCAACGGCGCTCCGCGCACCGACGGTCGCCTCGACATCGTCCTTTCGTTGCCCGGCAAGGAAGCCGCCGACTCGGGTTACACGTTCGCCGCCGTCGAGGCGCATCCGACCGCCGAGCAGTTATTCGCAGGGGCGTGGTCGGCCTGTTATTCCGCCGCGCTCGGGCTCGTGGCGATGCAGAAGAAGGTGAAGCTTCCGCCCGACCTGGCCGTCGATCTCGAGGTCGATGTGGGCAAGACCGGCGACGCCTATCTGCTGCAGGCGCGGATCAACGTCAGCGCGCCGGGCCTGGCGCGCGACGTCGCCGAGGAGATCGTGCACGGCGCCCACGAGATTTGCCCGTATTCGAAAGCCACGCGCGGCAACATCGACGTGGCGCTGAACGTCGTCACCTAGTGACGGGAGAAGTGCCGGAGGACGTGCTCGCCGATCTGAACGCCAACCGAGGAAAGCTACCCACCTGAACTCCAACCTGCGGCAACAAACAACCAAGATTACAAAAATATGACGACGTTAGATCAAATCGAAATCACTCCACGCGTGACATTGCGCGGCGACAGTTTAGGACCCATCACCGGGAAAGACCTTGATGAAATCCGTCCGTTTCATGTGAATGTTCCGGAAGCGGAACTCACCGAATTGCGCAGGCGCATCAACGCAACCAGGTGGTCTGAACGCGAAACGGTCACGGATGCATCGCAAGGCGTGCAGCTCGCGCCGATTCAGAAACTCGCGCGCTATTGGGCGACTGAATACGACTGGCGCAAGATCGAGGCGAAACTCAATGCCGTGCCTCAGTTCATCACCGAGATCGATGGACTGGATATTCACTTCATCCACATTCGCTCTAAACATGAGAACGCGTTGCCACTAATCGTCACGCACGGATGGCCCAGTCCGATCATTCACCAGTTGAAGATTGTCGATCCGGTGACCAATCCCATGGCCCACGGCGCGAGCGCAGCGGACGCTTTCCATCTGGTGATGCCATCAATGCCGGGCTACGGATTTTCAGGCAAGCCGACGACCACCGGCTGGGACCCGGCCCGCATCGCGCGCGCCTGGGTCGTGCTCATGAAGCGCCTTGGATACACGAAATTCGTGGCGCAAGGCGGCGATTGGGGCGCGATTATCACCGATCAAATGGGCGTGCAGGCGCCGCCGGAATTGCTCGGCATTCACACCAACATGCCTGGTGCGGTTCCAGCCGACATTGACAAGGCAGCTTTTACCGGTGCGCCGATGCCATCGGGCCTTTCAGCCGACGAGAAGGTCGCATTCGAGCGGCTGCAATTCGTCTATAGCAAAGGCATCGGCTACGCAACCCAGATGCGGTTGCGCCCGCAGACACTATCCGCGTTGGCGGATTCACCCGTGGGCCTGGCGACCTGGCAGCTTGACCTCGAACCACGCGGCTACGCGCTGATCTCACGCGTCTTTGCCGGAGAAGCTGAGGTTCTCACCCGGGACGATGTCCTCGACAACATCACGCTCTACTGGCTGACGAACACCGCGATTTCCTCGGCCCGTCTTTATTGGGAGAATAAGCTCGCGTATTTCAGTCCCAAAGGCGTCTCAGTCCCGGTTGCCGTGAGCGCCTTTCCTGATGAGCTCTTTCAATGTCCGCGAAATTGGGCAGAGCGGGCGTATTCCAAACTCATCCATTACAACAAGCCCGACAAAGGTGGTCACTTCCCGGCGTGGGAACAGCCGCAACTCTTCACGTCAGAGTTGCGCACGGCGTTCAAATCACTGCGCGGCGACTGGAAGGCGTGAAACAAAATCTGCACAAACGAAAATCTCAACCAAAATAAAACAAACCGAATACTTATATGAAAATACAAATCGAACTCATCCCCATCATCACCCGGCAGCGAAGCCGCACTGCTCAAGCTGTCGTTGTCTCGCTCGCGCTCGCCGCCGCGATCATTCCAGTGTTGGCCGCCGACCAACCGGAATCAAGGGCCGCCGCGAATCTCACCACCGAGATCCGCCCTTTCCACGTCAACATTCCAAAAGCGGAACTTACGGATTTGCGCAAGCGCATAAAAGCAACAAAGTGGCCTGCGAGCGAACTCGTGACAGACGCGTCTCAGGGCGTGCAACTCGCTACGATGCAGAAACTCGCACGCTACTGGCAGACAGATTACGACTGGCGCAAAGTCGAGGCGCGGCTGAACGCCCTGCCGCAGTTCGTGACCAAGATTGATGGCGTGGACATTCATTTCATCCACGTTCGTTCCAAACATCCAAATGCGCTGCCGCTAATCATCACGCACGGCTGGCCGGGTTCGATCATGGAGGAATTGAAGGTCATTGATCCGCTGACAAACCCAACGGCCTATGGCGGGAGCGCATCGGACGCATTCGACGTGGTGATCCCGTCGTTGCCGGGTTACGGCTTTTCAGGGAAGCCCACCGAACTTGGCTGGGATCCGGTTCGCATCGCACGCGCCTGGGTCGTGCTGATGAAGCGCCTAGGTTACCCGCAATTTGTCGCTTCCGGCGGCGACTGGGGTGATCCGGTGACGGAGCAGATGGCCGTGCTTGAACCTTCAGCGGTGCTCGGCATCCATCTGAATATGCCCTCTGCCGTGCCGCCCGAAATTTTCAAGGCATTGCAGGGCGGGCCGGTGCCGATCGGTCTGACACCGGACGAAAAACACGCCTTTGATCAACTTGATTCCTTTTTCAAGAATGGCCTCGGCTACGCGCAAGAGATGAATCACCGGCCGCAGACGCTGTATGCGCTTGAGGATTCTCCAGTTGGACTGGCGGCCTGGATGCTTGACCACGACATTCGAAGCTACGAGCTAATCGCGCGCGTTTTCGACGGACAAGCCGAGGGTCTTACGCGTGACGACATTCTCGACAACATCACGCTCTACTGGTTGACGGGCACGGCGGTTTCTTCGGCCCGTCTCTATTGGGAAAACAAGCTTGCGTTTTTCGCCCCGCAAGGCGTGACTGTTCCAGTTGCCGTGAGCGCCTTCCCGGACGAACTCTATCAAGCGCCGCGAAGCTGGGCAGAGCAGGCATTTCCAAAACTCATCTATTACAACAAGCTCGACAAAGGCGGGCACTTTGCGGCATGGGAGCAGCCGGCGCTTTTCTCGGCTGAACTGCGCGCAGCATTTAAACCATTGCGTGGCAGTAAAGCGACGGCACTGAATCATTAAATTGCTGTGACCCTCCCGCGCAGAAATGCACGGCAGGGCCGTAAAAACCCCTGAAACCTAAACCAAAGAAAAATCAACTATGAACACAACAAAAACGTCCAAAGAAAGCGCCACAACTCAACCTGTGAAAGTGCTCTACACCGCCAAAGCCCATACGACCGGTGGCCGCGAGGGAGGCGCGTCCCGCACTTCTGATGGCCGGCTGGAGGTGAAGCTTTCCGTCCCAGGCGGCCCCGGTAATGGCACCAATCCAGAGCAGTTGTTAGCTGTTGGCTGGTCGGCCTGCTTCCTAAGCGCAATAAAGATCGTGACTGCGAAAAAGAAACTGAAACTGTCGGCTGACCCAACCATTGATATCGAAGTAGATCTTTGCACCGGTAACGACGGTTATTTCCTTCAAGTTCGTTTCAATGTGAAACTGCCGGGTTTGGAACCTCAGGTCGCCCTGTCAATTTTAGATGAGGCACACCATATCTGTCCCTATTCCAAGGCCACACGGGGGAATGTTAAGGTGGAGTTTAACCTCGTTTAGCCTCCGTGTTGAAAGGAGAACGAAAAATGAAAGACAATATTTTAGTTGAATCGAGTTTCTCGGCAGTCATCAATGCGCCGGTTGAGAAAGTGGATATTCCCTCGTGGTGTTTCACCCTGCCGGAGTCGGAATACCAATCGTGCTCACCGGCCCACTGCTCCGCCGGGGCAACCACGACGCCGGACGGTCGGCGCATGTCCATCAACGTCGAAGTGCTGGGCGGAAGCCTGATGGTGCAGCACTACATTGAGGAGACTTCCGCACCCGATCACCTGCGACTCGTTTCAAACTCAGACGTTTTTACGCCTGCGGGCCGCACCAAGATTGGAGTCATCTGGGACCTGAGCGTCAGAAAGGTTGACGACCAAACGTGCGAGTTCACCAATACGGTTCATAGCTCGGCCACGCCCGAACTCATGGACTTCCTCGGCCAACAAGGAATTCCGTGGGATGTTTTCCGGGCCGCGCGCAAACCCGTTTCCGAAGCCCACAACCGGCAGGAAACGCCGCTCTTCGCAAAAAGCATCGAGCGCCACGCATCGCGCAGAAAGTGATTCTTGATTTTGAACCCTCAACCAAACTGAGCCATGACAAAGGAAAATCTGACCTACGACCAAGAAATCACCGCGCTCCTGGTGATTGATCCCTACAACGACTTCATTTCCGAGGGCGGCAAAGTGTGGGATCGTCTGAAGGGCGTGGCCGAAGCGAATAACTGTGTTCCGCACATGCTGGCCGTTCTGAAAGCCGCGCGGAAGGTGAAGCTTCGCGTCTTTTATGCCCTGCATCACCGCTATCGTCCTGGCGACTACGAGACCTGGAAGTATGTCGCGCCCATTCAGAAGGCGGCGTGGCATCGCAAGACTTTTGAACATGGCACGTGGGGTGGCGAGATTCGCCCCGAACTCAAACCTGAACCAGGGGAGATTGTCGCGACAGAGCATTGGTGTTCCAGCGGCTTTGCAAACACGGATCTGGATTTGCAACTCAAGAAACACGGCATCCACCAGCTCATCGTGATTGGACTCATTGCCCATACCTGTGTCGAAGCCACCGTCCGCTATGCCGCCGAACTCGGTTACGATGTCACCGTGGTGAAAGACGCGACGGCGGATTATTCGGATGAAATGATGCACGCCGCGCTCGACATCAATATTCCAAACTATGCCCGTGCCGTTGTGTCGGCAGCCGAGGTCGTTGACTCGCTATCCAGCTTCGAAACCGTCGCGGCAGTTCTTTGAATCAATAATTTTCCATCGGTCCTGACGCGGAAAAATGCGCGGCAGACCACAAAACCATGCATGAAAGCACTTATGAAAAATCAACAAATCCAGCTTGAGCGGCGTTCGCCATCTTATTGGCGGGTAACTTTCAACCATCCACCCCTGAATATCTTTGGGCCGGAAACGATTCCCCAATTGGAAGAGGTCGTCAGGGCGCTTGAACTCGATGAGAGCGTGAAGGTGGTTGTTTTCGACAGTGCAGTTGAAGGATTCTTTCTGACTCACTATGATTTCCTCGTGAAGCTCGAGGACTCAACATCCCTGCCTCCGGGACCGACAGGTTTGCAACCATTGCCCGACATGCTGGTACGGATCAGCCGCGCCCCCGTCGTTTCGATTGCAATGATCCGCGGACGAGCCACCGGCGTTGGAAGCGAGCTTGCCCTCGCTTGCGACATGCGTTTTGCGAGTCGCGAGAAGGCCATCCTGTCGCAATGGGAAGTCGGTGCCGGCCTGGTGCCGGGCGGTGGGCCGATGGCACGGTTGCCCCGCTTGATGGGGCGAGGACGCGCGTTGGAAGTGCTGCTGGGCGCTGATGACATCGGCGGCGACCTTGCGGAACTTTACGGCTACGTGAATCGCTCGTTGCCGGATGCGGAGCTTGATGGGTTTGTGGAGGCGCTCGCGTTGCGCATGGCGTCATTCGACAAAGAGGCCATTCGTGACACGAAACACCTGGTCAACCGCGCCAGCCTGCCTTCGGATGCGGACATCGCGCCAGAGTGGGATGCTTTCATAGCTTCGGTGCAACGTCCCAGCACACAAGCGCGAATCAAAAAGTTAATGGACCGAGGTTTCCACAAACCGGGCGACGCCGAAAACCGCTTGGGCCACTACGTTGCCGAACTTGGGACATGAATCACCAGCCAGTCACATACAACAATCCAAAAAAACAAACCGACTCATTTATGAATACTACCCGGATCGAAGAACCAGTTAACAAATCAAAACAGCCACAATCGGCCTCTGCTTCCACAGTCCCATCCAGCGAAAATGGAACAACGAGTCATGTCGCGTGGGTCGCCAAGGCGCCGAAACAGCCGATGGTGCTTGAAGCAGTTGATCTCGGACCATTCCAGGCTGAGGATGTCGAAATCGCCGTCGAGCATTGCGGCTTGTGTCATTCCGACCTTTCCGTCCTGAACAACGAATGGGGCATTTCGCAATACCCTGCAATTCTCGGCCATGAGGTCATCGGCCGGGTCACGGCCATAGGGCCGAATGCCAAGGGACTCAAGGTTGGGCAGCGCGTTGGCGTCGGCTGGAACTCAGGCAGTTGCATGCACTGCCACCAGTGCATGTCGGGAAGCCATCACCTGTGCCCGGAAGTGCAACCGACCATCGTCGGTCATCGCGGCGGGTTTGCGTCTCACATCCGAACTCACTGGGCCTGGACCATTCCGTTGCCCGAAAAGCTGAACTTGGCCGAAGCCGGGCCGCTTCTGTGCGGCGGCATCACCGTCTTCGCGCCATTGACCATGCACGCCAAGCCAACCGATCGCGTGGGCATCATCGGCATCGGCGGGTTGGGACACATGGCGGTGAAGTTCGCCGCCGCGTATGGTTGCGACGTGACCGCGTTCACGTCGAGCGAAAGCAAGTTTGATGAAGCGAAAAGTTTCGGAGCGAACCACGTCGTTTCAAGCAAAGATCCGGCGACGATTAAAAAACTCGCCGGCAGCTTCGATCTCCTCATCAGCACCGTCAACGTTCCGCTTGATTGGGACGCGATGATCGGCACGCTCGCACCCAATGGACGGCTGCATGTCGTCGGCGCAGTACTGGAACCAATCCCGGTCGCTGCTTTCTCGCTCATCATGGGGCAACGCAGCCTCTCGGGTTCGCCGACTGGTTCGCCAGTGACCATCCACACAATGCTCGACTTTGCTTCGCGCCACAATATCGCGCCGCAGACCGAGCACTTTCCGATGAGCAAAATCAACGAGGCTTTCGCCCGGCTTGAATCTGGCAAGGCCCGTTACCGCATCGTGCTGGACGCGGATTTTTGATCCGTCCGACCAGACGTTCGCGGCACAACAATGTGAAATGAACAAAGCCATGAACGCGAAGAGCGGAGCACCGCGAGCGGCCATTGTCACCGGTGCATCAAGCGGCATCGGCCTGGGCATGACCCGGGCTCTGCTTGAACGCGGCTACCGTGTCCTGGGCAATTCGCGGACAATCAGCAAATCAAAGGAGCTGAAAGCCTCGGCGAATCTTGTCTTGGTGGACGGCGACATCAGCAAAAAGGAGACGGCGATCAAAGTGGCTGAGGCCGCCATCCACCATTTCGGCCGCATTGATCTTCTCGTGAACAACGCCGGCATCTACGTTTCAAAGCCGTTCACCGACTACACGTCCGACGATTTCGACGCGATGATCGAAACGAATGTCGCCGGATATTTCTTCATCACTCAGCAGGTTGTTGCACAAATGCGCAAGCAGAAGTCCGGGCATATCGTAAGCATCTCGACCATGTTGACCGATCAGCCGTTGGCGGGAGCGGCAATCACACTGCCTGTCATTACCAAATCCACCATTCCCGCGTTCAGTCGCGCACTGGCGATGGAATTCGTCGCAGACGGGATTCGCGTCAACACGATCTCGCCCGGCGTTGTTGACACTCCAATGCACGCCAATGACGATCATGAGCTTCTGAAAAAACTCCACCCCGTCCCCCGACTTGTGCAGATTTCGGAAATTGTGGATGCGTTGTTCTATTTGGAATCGGCGCCGATGGTAAATGGCGAAAACATTCGGATTGATGGAGGAGCACATGCCGGTGCCAAGTGGTAAATAACTTGTTGCACACAATCCAGGTTCGCGCGTCAGCCAGATTAGTGCTGCCCGCAAGCGTGCCCTTCGCGGTTGACGCTTTTTTTGAAACCAAGCCGCTGGACCGCTCGCTCAACTTCCAATTAAAATTGATGTATGAAAACAAAAACAAGCACGATCAAAACGTCCGAAAGTGGAAGCCATACTCGCCGTGATTTTTTACGCACTGCGGTCATGGCCATTGCCGCCGCCGAACTCGCCACGATCAGTTCAGCGGATGCACAATCCAGCAAATCTGAACCGACAGATCTGCCCACGATTAAGCCGGTGACGAACACGTCCTTCGGCACCCTGAAGCAAATAGATGCCGGTGTCCTGAATGTTGGTTACGCTGAAGCCGGCCCCGCCGCCGGCCCTGTCGTCATCCTTCTGCACGGCTGGCCATACGATATTCACAGTTATGTGGACGTTGCGCCATTGCTCGCGTCAGCCGGCTACCGGGTGATCGTTCCCTATCTGCGCGGCTATGGCACGACGAGTTTTCTTTCAAGCGGGACATTTCGCAATGGCCAGCCATCGGCAATTGCTCTCGATATCATCGCCCTGATGGATGCGCTCAAAATCGGAAAGGCAACCGTCGCCGGTTGTGATTGGGGCGCGCGAACGGCCTGCATCATCGCGGCGCTCTGGCCGGAACGCTGCAAGGCGCTGGTGTCCGTGAGCGGGTATTTGATCGGCAGCCGGGAAGCCGGCAAAATGCCACTGCCGCCCAAGGCTGAACTGCAATGGTGGTATCAGTATTATTTTGTCACGGAACGCGGCAGGCTGGGCTACGAAAAATACCGGCATGATTTTGCGAAGCTCATCTGGCAGATCGCTTCGCCAAAATGGAACTTTGACGAGGCCACGTTCAATCGCAGCGCAGCGTCCTTCAACAATCCGGACCATGTCAGCATCGTGATCCATAATTACCGCTGGCGGCTTGGACTGGCGGACGGCGAATCGAAGTATGACGTTCTGGAAGAACGGCTCGCGAAAGTCCCGGACATCAACGTTCCTACGATCACCCTCGAAGGTGATGCCAATGGTGCTCCACACCCGGACGTCAGTTCCTATGCCGGGAAATTCACCGGCAGATATGCGCACCGGGTCATCAACGGCGGCATTGGACACAACCTGCCCCAAGAAGCCCCGGAGGCATTTGCGGATGCGGTCGTCGAAGTTGCCGGTTATTGACCGGCGTCAGTATGTTTAGGGAAGACTGACGCTGAATTTGAAATTACTAATGTCCGAAGAAATCAATCAATATAGCCGGCTGTCTTCGGGCACATCAACCTTTCCAGCCCAGCACCTTGCTGATGCCCCGGCCGATACGCTACGGACGCACGTTCACCGCGTTGTTGCGCAGCCGCCAACAGTCGTGCAATCCTTGCTTATGAAGCCGCCCGGCGGGAACGTCACTTTGCTTTTCACAGACATCGAGCACAGCACCCAATTGTGGGAAAAAAATCCCCGCACGATGGGTAGTGCGCTAGCGCAGCATGATCTTCTGGTCCGCACGATTGCTGAAAGGCATAACGGATACGTTTTCAAAACTGTTGGCGACGCATTCTGCATTGCGTTTGAAGGCGCGATGGACGCGGTGCGCGTGGCGGTGGCGGCGCAGCGCAAACTCGCGGAGACCGATTGGCCCGGCACCGGACCAATCCGGGTGCGCATGGCGATCCACACCGGAGAAGTGGAACAACGCGACAATGATTATTTTGGACCGACGCTTAATCGCGTGGCCCGACTACTGAGCGCCGGACATGGCGGGCAGACGTTGCTCTCCCGCGTGACAGCCGAGATGGTGCGTGAGCTTCTGCCCGACGACACCTCGTTGCGCGACTTTGGCGACCGGCGATTGAAAGATCTCAGCCGGCCGGAACGGATATTCCAACTGGTGGTTCATGATCTGCCTGCTGATTTTCCGCCACTGCGTTCAATGGAAATCCTGCCCAACAATCTGCCGGCGCAGGTGACGAGTTTCATCGGTCGCGCACGGGAAATGGCGGACTTGAAACGCCTGCTCCGCACGACGCGCCTGCTGACGCTCATTGGTCCGGGCGGCACGGGCAAGACGCGGCTGTCGTTACAGGCTGCGGCCGAAATGCTGGAGGAATTTCCGCATGGCGTCTGGCTGGTCGAATTCGCCACCGTCTCCGATCCCGCGCTGGTCGCGGAAACCATTGCCAACATCGTAGAAGTCCGCGAAGCGCACGGTCGCGCGCCGCTGGAAACACTTGCCGCCGCCTTGCACAATCGACATCTGCTGCTGGTGCTGGACAATTGCGAACATCTGGTCGCCGCCTGCGCGCAGACCGCCGCCACGCTGCTTCGCCGTTGTCCAAAAGTGACGATTCTCGCCAGCAGCCGTGAGGCATTGAACATCGAAGGGGAAACCCTTCAGCCCGTGCCACCGCTCGGCGTTCCAGAATTCAGCCGCCGGGAAAATGAATTCAAATCTGGCGAGATCGCCGAACTGGAGGCCGTCCAGCTTTTTGTCGAACGCGCTTCGGCGGTGCAACCCGGTTTTGCGCTCACAACCGGGAACGCCCCGTTGATCGCCAAAATCTGCTGGCGGCTGGACGGCATTCCGCTGGCCATCGAACTGGCCGCCGTCCGCATCAAGGTGCTTTCCTTGGAGCAGATTTTCACCCGGCTTGACGATCGTTTTCGCCTGCTCAGCGGCGGCAGCCGCACCGCCCTGCCCCGACAGCAGACGCTCGGCGCGCTCATTGATTGGAGTTACGACCTGCTTTCCGAACCCGAACGTATTTTACTGCGGCGGCTCACAGTGTTTGTCGCCGGTCGCACGCTGGAAATGGCGGAGGACGTCTGCGTCGGCGAGGGCCTCGACAAGAACTCCATTTTCGATCTGCTGTCCACGCTCGTGGAAAAGTCGCTCTTGACGATTGAATCCGGCCCGGCGGGCGAAATCCGCTACACGTTGCTGGAATCGGTCTGGGATTACGGCGATGAAAAGCTGGCGCAACTTGGGGAAAGCCTGCGCTATCGCGGCAGGCACCTCGACTATTTTGTGCGGTTGGCCGAGCAGGCCGAAAGCAAGTTGTTCGGCAAGGATCAGAAGGCGTGGCTCGAAAAAATGAGCGTCGAACATTACAACCTGAACACGGCGTTGCAATTCAGTGTCGAGCATTCCGAATTCATCGGGCTAGGTTTGCGGCTGGCGGGTGCGCTCGCCCGCTACTGGGAAGCGCATAGTTATCTGACCGAGGGTTACGAGCATTTTCAAAAACTGCTGGAGAAAGCGGGTGACACAATGGATCCCCTAGTGCGGGCCAAAGCCGAGGTGGGCGCAGGCAGGCTTTCCTGGTGTCAGGATCGTGATGCCGACGCGCTACGACATTATCACACGGCGCTGACCATATACGAAGCGGCGCGAATGACGGAGCAGATAGGATCTGTCGAAGCGCTGCTGGGTTTTGCCGAACGGAGCAATGGGAATGGCAATGCCGGTCGCGCGCATTTTGAACGCGCCAAGGCCATTGGCGAGGAGCAACGTTTGGAGCGGGTGACGGCCATGGCCATGCACGGCCTGGCAAGCCTGGCGGCGGATGACGGGAATTTTGTCCAGGCGCGTCACGACAAGGAGAAAGGCCTGATTTCCGCACGCGCCTCCGGTGACCAATGGATGGTGGCGCTCATCGCGGCCAGCCTGGGCAAGGATTGTTTCGGGCAAGGCGATTTTCTTGCGGCGCGGACATTCCTGCGCGAATCGCTCGTCATCAGCCGCGACCTGGGAAACAAGTGGGTTGTGCCTTACGCGATTGAACTGCTCGGCGACATCTGCGCCAATGAGAGTGACGCGCAAAAAGCCGTGCGATTATATGGCGCGGCATCGGCACAGCGGGAGGCGCTGGGGATGTCCCTTTCCGTCATGCAACGCATCTCTTATCATCATGCGTTGGAGCGTCTGCACGGACTGGTTTCAGACCATACGTTTGTGAATGAATGGGAGAAAGGCCACGCGTTGGATTTCAAGGCTTCGATTGAATTGGCGATGGAAGATACACGCGCAGAACAACGGCTGACGGCATGACAAGACTGACTGGGACCATTATCCGATTGGATACGCATAGATCATTCGATAAAGTCATGGTGAAAACTGGCTGGAAAGGTGCCAGTAAAAGTGCCAGTGAACGGGTAATAAGCAAGCAATTGGTTAGTAGCTGATTGGTAATTGATGCGTAATGCCGGGTGCTTGACAGAAGTGATGAAACACTTGATTCTATTGACGTTCGTTAGTTATGAGGCTGTTTGCCTCTGGTGATAGGACGGTAATGACGGGGCAGTGGATTTTGAAAAAAGCCGCTATTTTTGTTCGAGTCCCACCACCGGCACCAATTTTATTGGGGGTTTTCAATGGAGTCATGTGGTTATTAACAGATTCTTAACATTAAAACGGTGAATGTTCGGACTGTCGTAACAGAACCATGATAGCTGAAAAGTTCCCGATAGCTGTGACAGAAGGCGGTGTGTCGGCCAAAATTCGAAAAATATTCCAGGTCGCAAAAGGCAAAGCCTATATTCGCCACGTCGTGGATTTCTTTGAACTGGGAAAACGGAAGCAGGTTGGCCGAGCCAAAACACCGTGCAGGGTTGGATAAAAAATCAAAAGCCCGCCAGCATGAGTTGGTTGAATCGTTCAGGAAATTTCCAAAACCAATCATGATCTTTAAAAGCAATCGCACTTATGTTTTTAAATATGTATCAAACAAGCTGTGAATTTTTAATGTGTTTGCGAAGGCAGTCTTGTCCATTTTTTTATCCACATGAACAGAAATAATTCCAGGCGCATCAGGTGTGACATGAATAAAATTGTCAGAAAATGTTGCCTCTGCATTATTTAATTCCAACCAGGTCCAAAGCGCCGGCTTTTCGGATTTGATCGTTACGAAAAAACCACCGGGCGTTTCTGAAATGGATGTCGCCAGCTTAGGGTCGGCTAATCTCATTTCTTTCGGCGGCGCAAAAGAAACCATGTTTTCCGAAACAGTCTTGCCATCAACTTCCAGTTTGAGCCATGTCAGGAAACCATTTGCTCCAAATTGCCTGACTTGGTCCTGAAGCTGGAGTGTTTTGACTTTTGCACTTTTGCGAGATGGGATTTTCAAGTCTTCAGATTCATTTAACAATGAGACTCCGGCCAAATCCGTCACATTCCACTTCAGCTTTCCATTTTTCGCCTCAAGCAAATCGCTCGTGACAAAAATATCAATTGTTCCGTCCTGAACATTTTCCAACCCCGAAACCAGAACAGGCGCATAAAATTTTCGCGCGAGATAATGCAGTGCTTTCCAGCGGCCAAAATAATCAACCGACGACCAGCTCATCCCGGGCCAGCAATCGTTATATTGCCAAAAAACACAACCCATGGATTTGGGCATTGTCTGCCGCCAGTATTCCGCGCCCATCTTGATGCCATAAGCCTGCATGATCTGGCTCAACCAAATCGTGTCTTCAAAACTTTTTGGTGGTTTGAAATAATTCAGAATCATGGCGACGATCCGCTGGTTGGCCTCCACTCCGCCGGACCGTTGATGCCAGCCCATCACCGGTGTGACAACCGACGCGCGATCAGCTTCATTTGTGAACGACTGGATTGTTTTTGGATCGGGGAACGATTGGAAGCCAAACTCGCTCATGAACCCGCCTTGAGTCCGATATGCTTCAAAACTTTTGGAGCCGTGCCACACTTCCCAATAATGGGTGTCACCGCAATCGGGACTGCCGGAAACATAATTCGCCTCGGGCGCATATTTCTGAACCTGTGAGCCCAGCAAATCCTTGAATAGCTTGTTGTAGTCCGCCGTGCTCATTCTATTTGGCCCCCACGTTGGCCCTTCCCACCATGGCAAACTGATTTCATTATTTCCACACCAGACGGCGATGCATGAATGATGCCGCAGGCGCTGCAGATTATCACGGGCTTCGAGGCGGACGTTCTCCATGAATTTATCGTCAAACGCCGGATAGGCGGCGCAGGCAAATTTGAAATCAAGCCAGACGCAAACGCCCAGTTCGTCGCAAGCATCGAACAAGGCGTCGTCCTCGTAATAACCGCCGCCCCAGAAGCGCAGCATGTTCATGTTGACGGCCACGGCGTCAGCAACATATCGGCGTGAAATTTCCGGAGTGACGCGAGTAGGAAACGAATCGGCGGGAATCCAGTTTGCACCCTTGGCAAAAAATGTAATGCCGTTGATCTCAAAATGCAGCGGACTGTCGCCTTGCGGCAGGACGATCTTTAATTCGCGTAACCCGATCCGTTTTTTTGTGGTGTCAATCACCTCGCCAAGTGCGTCGATTAGTTCGACTTGAACCGTATAGAGCGGCTGCCGGCCCATGCCTGCCGGCCACCATAATTTTGGATGTTCAATTTTCAGTTCACCGCGACCTTGGCCATTGGAGATGTTAAGAGTGGTTTTGGCAATTACTTCGTTGTCATGCAGCACGAACAGTTTGGCCACGGGCGGCTTTGTGTCTTTGCCTGCAATTTCCACATTCACTTCAACGGTGAGTGTAACCTGATTGTCTGAATGATTCTGACCGACCAAAACGTCGGCTATGCGTGCCTGATCAAAAGTTTCCAGACTGATATTTTTCCAGATGCCACACGTCGGTAAGACCGGTCCCCAATCCCATCCGTAACTGCATGGCTCTTTACGAACCCAGGCGCGGCCCTTAATCCATTTTTCGGGCGCCTGGTCGCTTGCGTCACGCTGCTTCATATAAACAGCAGGAGACTTGAATAAAATCTCAATGGTGTTTTCGCCAGCATGCAAAAGCAGCTTTACATCGAACTCCCAAAGCCGAAACATGTTGTCGGCGCTTCCGGCATCCTTGTTGTTGATTTTGATTTCGGCCAATGTGTCCAAACCTTCGCAACGCAGCAGAATGCGATCCTTTTTTAAAACATCCCCCGGCACATCAAATATACGCCGGTAAATCCAATCACTGTCGCCCACCCATTGGACGGATTTTTCATTGTCGCGATAAAAGGGATCAGGAATTTTCCCAGCCGCCAGCAAATCCGTATAGACGCCGCCGGGAACAGTAGCCGGAATCCAATCGTCTTTCCCCGCCTGTGAAACCTGCCAGCCGCCATTCAAATTCAAGCGACGTGGCATCGAAACCATCCCAGCATTGCAAATTGAAACCAACGGCTCCCAAGCAAATACAGCGGTGGTTGCCGCCAAGGTGCTGATCAAAAAATGTCGTTTGGTGATTTTTCCATCCATAAATTAGTTGTCGAAAAACTGTGTTGTGATGAGGAATCATTAATCGCGATGAAAGAACCTCATTTCCTGGATGCGCGTTTTGAATTCCAACTGAATGCGATGCTCAAGCCTTTACTTGGGAACAGTCGTGACAGAGGAAAGCCAAACCATATCAGATATAAAACCGGGATCGGTGCTTAACGTCGGATTGCCGGAGGTATTTCCGGCGACGGTGACAGAGGATTGCCATTTGTGAACGATTGTGTGTCCGTCGGCAAAACTCATGCCGGAGGCCCTGCCATGATAGGCGGCCGGCTGATCCACCTCTTCAGCGACACCGGGCGCAGGTACCGGCATCATGATGACCGCGAATGCAGCGTCATTGATCGTCGCCGGATTTTCATCAATAAACACCCAGGTATCGCTTGGCTTCCGAATCTGGCTGGTCTTTTTGTAAGTATCATAGGAAATCGATGGCGTGAGCGTGGCAAGCCATTGACCGCCGGAAAAAGTCTGGCTGCAGGAATAACTCCGCAGCCGCGGCAAGCCGGTTTTATTGGCAAATTGCGTTGAATTGTCGGCGGGACATTTATACACATTCAAAGCTTTGGCATAATTCCAAAGCTGCCCGGCCTTGATGATGGCTTCATTGGTCGCATCGGTCAGGCCATAGTGCATGTTGTTATCAACCCAGTAATCGCCCCAAAAATCCGACGGATCCTGGCCAGTCGAGCTGGTCGTATTCACTGCGGGCGTCGCGTCATTATTGTCTCCGGCATACATCAACCAGGCCAGATTAAGCTGCTTGGTGTTGTTCATGCAGGAAATGCCCAGGGCCTTCTGCTTGGCCTTGCTCAAGGCCGGCAACAACATGGCCGCCAAAATGGCGATGATCGCAATGACCACCAACAATTCAATCAATGTGAATGCGCGATGACTGTGAGATAAAATCCGCCAGGTGCTTGAGAGTTTAAAAGAGGTGTCCGTTGCCGGGCATCCACGCCTCAATCCCATGCGAAGTATTTTGCTCCCATAAAAAGGCCGTCCAGATTGAAGGCGATTGTTCATTTAACAAGGCGGTAAAACTTGACGTTATTGGTCGTGGACACATACGCCGCATTTTCACTTCCCTCAATCGCCGCGGACAGGCCGGAATTTGTCCAGTCGCTTGACAATGTCGAAGATTGTTGCAATGAAAAGCCAGTGACGCTGACCGGCCAGGAGATGCGCACCTGATTTCCCGTCCAAGCTTTGACAATGATTGTCGGCGGTGTGACTGATGACGACGGAGTTTGTAAATTTTGAATGCCAGCGCCCGATAGTGCGTTGTTGTAAATCCGCACGTCGTAGACAAGTCCGGAAAATGCATTCGCAGGATAGCCCGACGATGACTGCTGGCCACCAATGACAAGGTGATAATTATTCGCCATGCTGAACGGGCTGGAATCGCCGGTCAAATTGATGCCCGTATCCAAAACTCCGTCAATGTATAGCTGGCGTGTTCCCAAAGTGCCATTCCACACCGCTGCGTATTGATGCCAGACGGACGTGTCCGAAAGATCCACGTTCCCTTCCACATCGTCAGAACCCGGTGTGCCGCGAATGGTGAAGGCAGCGTGATTATCGCCGCCATAACGGCGAATCTGATAACCAACATTGTCATCACCATCTTTGCTGACCCACGCCGACCAGCCGCCGGGCAAACCTTTTGCCCAAAATGCGATCGTGAAGTTGGTTGCCATGACGCTGTCGTAGGTCGGCAGGTAACCGGCGTCGCTGCTGGCAGTGTTGTTGATCGCGACCGCGACATTGCCTGCACTAAGATTCAAAGACTGACCGCTAAAACCCGCCGGGACATCCGAAGAATAAGCAAGATTGCCAGGGGAATTTCCGATAGCCATGCCATCATGAATCCCGGCGGGCCGGAAGCCAGATGTGTCCGCAAGGCTGGCGGCACCAGAAAACCAGTGACCAATCAACTGTGGTGCGGCACTGACGCTGACAGCAATGTCACCATTCACTGTCGCTTGCGGACTGATGGCGGTAAAACTTGTATTGCCGGTTCCAACCGCATGCACAGCCACTGACGCGGTGTTGTTGCCGCCCATCGGGAAATTTACGACCAAACTATTGCCGGTGGCTCCCACTGGCTTGGCAACTGAAGCATTTGCCGTCGTCAGCGTCACGCTGACGGAACTTGTGGCAACCAAACTGGATGGAACGGCAATCGAAATCATGGATGTGTCAGGATCACCAACATTAAGGTTTAGAGCGCTCGGCCCGAGCACAATCATCGGCGGACCTGCTTGGGTGATGATTTCATCCACCGACAAGGCTTTGTCATAAACGCGGACTTCATCCATGACGACTCCGGCAAAAAATGGATTACCGCCGGGCAGATCACGGGCGCCAAAAAATAGCGGAGAATTGACCGGTGGCGTTGTCAGGTTTGCGTCAAAGACATTTAATTGTTCAACACCATCAATGTAAATCCGACGCTGGCTGCTGGCTGGATCATAGACGGCCGCGAGATGATGCCAGAGATTGTCTGTAATCACCGCCCCCGGCGAAGTGGCATCATCGTCGCCATCCGAATTGCGAACAGTAAATGCTATGGAACTGGCGTCGCCGGCCCGGCGCAACTGGTAACCCGTGGTTTCACCATCCTTGGCAATCCACGCGCACCAGTTGTTTTGCGGCAGACCTTTAATCCAGCAGGTGAATGAAAATCCGCTTGAGCTGCCGAACAAGAATCCGTCGAATGTATTACGATAATTGGCATCACTCAACATGGTGTTCTTGATGCGCACCGCCGTGTTGGGTTGACGTAAATCCAACGCGTAACCGCCTTTTAATCCGGGAACGTAAGCCACGTTGCCGACTGTCTGCCCATCATGTGTGCCAGCAGACTGGAATCCAGAAGTTTCAACAAGGCTTTGGGAATCAAAATTCCAATAAGCTACGAGGCCGCTGATGTTGGGCTGCTGCACCGTAACCGTAGTGGTCGCCGCCGATGGGAGCAGCGCGGATGAATAACTAAGATGCACCGTGCCGGGACCGTTCGCCTGGACGGCAAATGACGCGGTGTTCGCACCGCCCATTGGAAAAGTGACCGTCAAATTTCCTCCCACGGCACCTTCGGGAATGGCCGCCGATGGATTATCACTGCTCACAACGACATTAACTGCGCTGGTTGCAACCAACGAAGGTGGGATGGAAATCGTAACGAAATGATCATTTGCCGAAGGACTGACAAGCGCCAGTGAGGTGGGCGATGCGGCAATTGATGCCACCAAGTTCAGAACGTCGGCATCGCCGAGCGCCTTTTTGTAAATTCTAACTTCATCGAGATAAACGTTGTTTCCATAGTTGATGCCTTGATCAACATTGTTGCCATTGGTTTCTTCACCACCCAGCAACAAGTGTTCACCCGGAACTGTGGCAGGATCTAGCAGACCGTCGGTGACATTGATTTGGGCAATGCCATCAATGTAAAGACGCCGTTGAAAATTAACCGGGTCATATACAGCCGTGATATGATGCCAGCGGCCGTCGGTAAAGTCCGTGGTCGTGGTTCCCGGATCATCCGTGCCGATTGAACTGCGCAAAGTGAAGGTCGCGCTCGGCCCACCACCGATCTTCCGAACCTGATATCCATAAGAACCTTCGCCATATTTTGAAATCCAAGCGGTCCAGTCGGCAGCGGGAAGATTCTTCGCCCAGAAAGCGATGGAAAACCCGTCGGGACTTGAATAGAGATCATTGCCAAAAGTTTGAGCTGCGTCACGGTCTGTTTGACCGGAATTATTGATGCGCACGGCTGAATTCGCATTGGTGATCGCCAGCGCGCGGCCATGACCTGTAGGACCCGCAACATAAGCAATTGTTCCTACGGGAGTGCCATCATGCAATCCCGTCGGCGCATACCCGGCGCTTTCAGCAAGTGAATCACTGTCAAAATTCCAATACGCCACCAAGCCATCAGCGGGCTGACTGGAAGGCCAGACGATAATCTGCTTGGAACCGTCCACCCAAGTATTCGTGCTGGTGTGTTGGATGGTGACAATGCCCTGCCCCGTTGCGTGCAGCGTGTAATTCTGGACATTGCCGCCGCCCTGCGGAAATTCAAGTTTCAATACGCCGGCTGTTCCACCAACGAGATCAGCGATGCCGGTATTTGGCGAAGTGACCACAACTTCCACCGCGCTGGTGGCCACCAAAGAAGTCGGAACCGTTACAGACACAGTGATGTCACCGCCGCCGTTGGTCATGGTGGCGGTCGAGGAATCCACATAAATCCAAGGATTGCCAACCAAAGCCTGCACATCCCCTTGCGTCAATGCGTTGTCATAAATCCTGATCTCATCGAGCGCGACATGAGAAAAATTTGCAAACACATTGGTGACCCAGGCATTGGGATTTTGTGCGCCAAATACAAGGTATTCACCCGAGTTGTTGCTTAGGTTGCCATCAGGAATATTGATTTCGGCAACGCCATCCACATAAACCACACGCTGACCGTTGACCGGATCATAAACAGCAGCGATATGGTGCCATCGTCCATCCGAAAAATCAGTGGACGACCCGGTGGGCGTCGGATCATCCGGGCCGTCCGAAGAACGGATCGTGAATGTGGCAAAATTTTGATCTGTGCGGCGTATCTGATAACCCCAGGAACCATCGCCATTCCGGGAAATCCAAGGTTGCCACGAACCGCCGGGCAGGTCTTTGGCCCAAAACGCAATCGTGAAACCAGCCAGACTACTGTACAAATGCTCATTGAAGGTGTTTTGATAATTGCCTTCGGGATTTGCATTCTCATCCGTGTTCTTGACCTTGACCGCACCTTGATTAAAGCGCATGTCGAGCGCACCGCCCGTGCCCTTGACCCCGGTAGTATACCCGATTGTCCCAACCGCAATGCCGTCATGCGTACCGGCAGGTTGATAGCCGGAAGTTTCAGCCAATGTATTGTTGTCAAAATTCCAGTATCCCACCAATGCCGCATGGAGAGAGGCGGTGAATAGAAAGATGCTCAATAGCGCCGTAATCCGGCAGAACGATTTGATGCTAGTATAATTTTTCATCGGGTGTTGGTGGTTTTTGCCGTGGAATGATGAATCGCTTCTGGGGTGTATAAACGTTGTGTTGGTTGCGCTGGCTTCAATGGATGCTCAGACTCTAAACCATCACCGGAATGGATTACATCATCCAAACGGATGATTTTAGCCGACGGCCCGGAATCCAAGGCAGGAAGACTTACTTGAGAAATTTCAAAACGGCTTCGGTGCGGGAGCGGACGTGAAGCTTTTCGTAGATGTGCTGAAGGTGCGTCCGAACGGTGTTGACACTGATGGAGGAATTATCAGCAATTTCCTTGGTCGAATAACCCTTGGAAAGCTGCTGGAGGATTTCTTCCTCCCGTTGCGAAAGCTTTTCATCCTTTTGCGCGTCAGGAGCCGTTTCCCCGGAAGGATTGAACGACCCGCCGGGCAATCTGACTGCTCATCGGCGAGCCGCCCTGCTTCACTTCCTGAATCGCCCGAAGGATGTCGGCGGGATCCGCCCGCTTAAGCAGATAACCGCTCGCACCTGCCTTCAGCGCCCCAAAGATGCGATCATTGTCCTCATAAACAGTCAAGATGAGTATCTGGATCGCAGGGCAAAGTTCCTTGAGGCGGCGCGTGCAATCAACGCCGGACATGTTGGGCAAATGAATGTCCATCAAAACCACATCCGGCAAAAGACGGGGAATGAACTTGATGGCATCCTCCGCCGAATCGTAAACACAAGCGCAATTGTAACCCTGCGTTCCATTGAGATAAGCCGCCAGCTTGTCGCGAAAGCTGCGATTGTCTTCAACGATTGCAACATTGATGCTCATAAGCTGATTCAGGCCAGCGATAAATTAATCCGGCAAATGGTTCCATGACCCGGCCGGGCATCACATTCAAAAACGCCGCCAATTTTTTTTAGCCGGCGGGACATGTTAGGCAATCCATTCCCCGGTGAACTGCCATTCTTTCTGATAAATCCAGAGCCATTGTCTTCGATTTCAATATGCAGGATTTTATCTTTCCAGTGAATCCGCAGCCAGGCTTCCGTTGCATGTGAATGTTTGACCACGTTATTCAAGGCTTCACGAACAACCAAGTAAAGATTGTGCCGGACTTCCGATGTCAACGTCACTTCTGGTAGAGATTGATCCACGTCCAGGCGGCAACGCATCTCAGTAGCGCGGAAAAACTCCTCGGCGACGTGACACAGGTAGTTGGCCAAATTGGGCAGAGAGTCATTCGCCGGATTGACTGCCCAGACGATTTCGTCAAGTGAAGAAACCATTTGCCGGGATTTTTCCGACACTTCTTTCAAATGTGAGCGCGTGGTTTCCGGTATCAGTGAATCACGGCTCTTCACCGCGCCAAGAAATCTGATCTCGGTCAGCGTCGCGCCCAGCTCATCGTGCAAATCCTGCGCGATCCGGGTGCGCTCTGCTTCCAGCGCACGTTGATATTCCGCCTGTTCGCGCGCTTTGATTTCAGAAGCCAGTTGCAAGGATCGCTCCTCGACCTGGCGGTGCAATTGCGTGATCCAAATCAACGAAACGACGATGACAATAACCATCACGCCGATGATGGTTAAAGTGTGACGGAACGTCCACCAAGACGGTCTTGCCAAGACACGGATGTCTGAAGGTGAATTCAGTAAAAGTTCAAACGAATCAACATCCCGGCCAGAGGCACGCGCTCCACCTTGCGCCACATAAGTTCCGGTCAGCTTCAGCAAGCTTCCCGGCAAAATGCCGGGCAGGACATCATTTGTATTTACCAGTCGCGCAATATAATTCCGTGTTCCTGACTGCAATTCCAGCGTCTTTTCAGAATGGTCAACATTGACACTTATCAAACGCGATTCCATTGAGACCAATTTGGCGTCAAGCTTTCCGTCCGCCACATCGGTTTCAGACAAAGACCGTGCTTTCGGCAGACCGGCTTTGCCGGTAACTCGCACCAATGCCTCGCGCAAAACCGGCGAAGGCCCGCTCACGTCGGGAAATCCCACTACTTCCACCAAGTCGCCCGTTTGTAGTTTGACCGGCTTGCCGGGTTCAAACCGCAACCCGCTGTCACCGTCCATCAGAAAATATTCACCCTGCCGTTCAGCCAGTACTTGCCCGGAAATTTTTATGCGTCGCAGCGCGTCTGCATGGGCATCAAAAAAAAGCAGGTCCGAAGCGCGCTTTAATGGAATCTCAAATGGACGTGATGGCGCCGGTTCATCCATGCTCACCAGGACATTGAACAGCCGAAGCGGTGACAGCGGGACACGGATCATTTGATTGGTATCCCGGTTGGGAATGTAAACGCCGCGGATGCGAACCAATGCACCTTCCAATCCGTTCGGATCTTTTAATTCCAGATCGTTGAACTGCATTTTGCCCTCATGCGTCAATAACGTCATGGCGTTTGTCTCAACCGCAGTCGCGATTCCCCGCAACTCGATGTATTGAGCATCCAGACTGCCGTTGATCAATTCGTCCTGCGTTGGCCGGATTGGCTCTGGTAAAATTCCCGGACGTAAAAACGACCCGCGCTTGACGATTATGTCCGGTGCAAAAACCACGTCGGAAACGCCTTCAATTTCCCAGTAATCGCCGATTCCCGGCGGTTCTCCGCCCAGTCCATTCCAATAGCAAAAAATTGACCAGGTCGAATCTTGAATGACAAAATCACTGCCGGAGCGGGCGGTGATCACGCCTTGAATTTTTACCGGATAACCGCGCTGCGCTTCCGCCCGGCTTAGGCTTTTTACCTGAATCACTTTGGTGAGCAGGAGCAGTCCAGCCGGGGTGCTGTTTGTTTTCAGTGAAGTTGGGAAATCCGTCAAATTCGGAGAATCCATTGCTGCCAGGATAATATTGCTCGAATCAGGAACCAGCAAAGTTGACACGCCCTGGCCGTCAGCGTCATAAGCGTTTTCATAAATGCCGGAAACCTTTACACGACTGTGCAATAATTTCTTCAGAGAATTGTAATTTCCCGCCAGCACTTTCAAATGAATGCGCCCGGTGTCGAAAGCCAGTTCAACATCCATTCCTTGATGCGCCTCCCGGATCCGGGTGATCACGCCTTCAACTTCAACCCAGCGCCATTGTAATTCCCGGGAAGCAAGCCGGCCCGGGGAAAATTCAAGAGGTGGAGGAAGCCCTGTCTTTCCCAAGCTGGTCAACTTTGGCGGGCTTCCAATAAATAATTTGCTGCCGTCATCTGATTTCAACCAGAACGTATAATCTCCGTTTTGCGGAGCATTGAAATATCCAAAAAAAAACCAATCCTGCATTGGTGTCCTGTGTGCGAACTTGAAGAGTGAAATTAGTGACTGTTCCGCGTTTCACAACCGGCAACCTTGAAAAATCCGGCAAGTTTCCCCATTCACCTTCATATGCAGCGTAATCCAAACCCTGGACAAAGCCGTTCGTTTCGCTGATCGAATCTGACTGCTTTCGAAACAAAGCCGCGCCGGGAACCGGTTGCCGCGGCATTTCCGGTCCGGCGCAATCCAATTTCAATTCAAAGTCAAGCGGTCCGTTGAACCACTCGACAGAGATTGGGCATAATCCCGCAAAAAGATAAACACTTTCCGAATTTTCAGCGCTCGAATGAATGCCGTCATTATCAATCAGTGGACCGGAAATAATTCCTTCACGCGTAACTAAACAATTTCCTTCAATTAGTACTTTCTCTCCCGCTTGCATGGGCGGCTGATTGTGCAAATCCATTTTCACTGCCATGCCGCCGGAATCATCTTGTAGAATCAATTGGTCGAGTTTCGGACCAATCCACAAAATTGTGCCCGTAAACCGAACAGGGCAATTTATAATTTTGTGATGGGAAGCCGCCTGCTGCACCTGGAGAATATTTGTCAATGTGACCGCCATCGGTTCATCACCTGGCGATTTTGTTTCAGCCAAAGAACTTTTCCCAATGCATATCAATCCAGCGCAAATCACCAGGTTAAAAAGCCATTCAAACCCGAAGCGGTTGAGAAGTGAATGACGGAAAATCATGGAATGGTTTTAGTTTATTAGAAATGCCCTGCAAATCAAAGGTAAGCATGGCGAAATCTCTTTCAATTTTCATTAAATTCCCATTTATGATAAGCAATTATCCGCAATACCATTGGAGCATGGCACATTGACATTGACTGGGAAAGCAAAGGAATATCCCAAAACTTAAGACGTTCAAATTTCCACGCAGCCTGCGCCATTTATTTCGTGATTGCCCAAGCGGCGAGTTCTTGTTCCGGCAACATGCCCATGAATCCCGTCCTTTTGAGTCGGCATCGCATTTTGCCCATGTTCAATTTTCTTCGTTGGAGGAAATTGAAAGCCGGACGGCCAAGCAATGTGTTTAATTACCCTCATCACCACAGATGTACAACCGCAATAAAGCAATCCGATATTGTTTCAGCCTGTAAATTTTGACCCGACGTCAAGTTAACCAAAGCAAAACCAACCATCAAAAAACAACCAAACGAACCATGAAACCGATTCTAATTAGCGCAATCTTTGCCGGCATGATCGCCGCTGTCGCAAATGCGCAAAATGCAAACATAACCTGGCAAATGCCCTTGACCATCTCCGGAACTTCCGATGTCAACACGTCGGGAACGCTTTACGGCACATGGGCGCCTGGCGATGATTATTACGGTGATTTTAACTTGGTTCCGGAAAACTACACGGTGAATGGCGTGGCCTTTAATACTTATGGCACACCGGGAGTCAATTTTGGCCTTTCTGGCGATAACATAAACCTAGATCGCTACAATGGCTTTGCCAATCCGGGAACTGGCGATAGCACTTATAATAATCTCTTGCAGGTTGCCATCTTTAACTGGAATAACCCGACCTCCATAACGCTGAGTTGGAACAATATGACGGCTGGGAATACCTACCTGGTTGAATTGTGGCTGAATGACGGACGGAGCGGCCAGTCAGGGAGTTCCACCTTCACCGGCGGCGCCAACACTTCGGACTCGGTATTCATCGGCAACGGTGCGCCCGGACAATACATTATCGGCACATTTGTCGCGGACAACAGCGGCTCGCAGAACATCGCCATTTCACCGGGCATCATGATAAACCTCGTGCAGGTCCGCGATATCACGCCCGTTCCAGAACCCGCCACCATCGCCCTTGTTGGCATGGGCGCCGGTGCAATGCTCCATGGTTTCCGCCGGAAAAGCGCACGAGCTAAAATATCAGGCAGCAAGTGACGTTGCGGGCGGCGTGAGTTCAATCAACCACGCCGCTCGTTTGTTTAGCAGAGGACTCGTCCAATTCGGTAATAAAACGGCTGGGTGAAACATGAAAGCGCTGGCGAAACCGGGTGGCAAAATACTGACTGGAGTTGAATCCATTGGCAAAAGCAACGTCCGTGACTGAAAGCTCTGAATGTTCCCGGAGTTGGCGCGCGGCGTGATCAAGGCGGCAACGATTCAAGAATTCCATCGGCCCGGCATTCACGAGTTCGCGGCAGTATTTTGAAAAAGCCGTGACGCCCATGCTGCAATGTTCGGCCATGCTGTTGATGGTCCACAATTCCCGGCTGATGGCGGGATTATCTTCCACTTCACGCAGGAACAATTCCACGGTGCGCTGGCGCGAGGTCAGATCGGGAGTCTCCTGCTTCTGTTGCTCGGACAAGGCGTCAAGAATGCTCAAGAAAAGCTGGTTCAAATAAGTGGCCATCCGCGAAATGGCATGGGGCTGGTTCCAGGCCTCGACTGTGCGAGCCAGTTCGCGGAAAGACTGCGTGATGGCCGGCGTCGAATTCCAAACCGGATTTTCGTTGTGACGCAATTTTCGGGTGAGTTCGCCGAGATCCTCCTTCGTCAAAACCATCCATGGCGGCCAGTGCCAGTTTTGATGCGGCCGCCGCACGCCAACATCGAGGATCAACCAATGCAAACGACCCGGACCGATGTTGGGCGCGCCAAGTTTGTGAAGCTGCCACGGGCGCGTGATGGTGAACTGCCCGGCGCGCAAATTGAATTTTTTCTGGTCGGCGGCAAACGCCATCGTGCCGGTTTCAAGAAATGTGATTTCAACCCCTTCATTACGATGCGGGTCCTCCCCCCAATCCTGGGTGCCGCCCGCATTCCAAAAGCCGATGCTGTTCAGGCCCGACAGGATGTTTTCGGGAACAGGCGTGCCCGGATAGTGTCCTTTCGTGAGCGCATGAAAATGGATTCTGCCGGTTTCAATCGCCCGGTTTTGCGGTTCGCAACGGTCAATTTCATAACGCTCGTTGCGTGTCTTATACGTCGGCTTCGCGGTCATGCCATGTTCAATATTCTTCGCCGAACAATTTTGCAAGATTTACTTGAGCAAAGTAACTCATCCTTGTCTCATGACCACATCCATGACTTTGCGGCGTTGCTTTGCGCAGTCGGCGACCCTGATTGCTCAACGCATGCAAAAAATATCGGTCTGTTTAATTTCATCCGCTTTCTGTCCGTCCGCCATTTTTATTTTCACCGCGATGATTGCATCTGCTGCAAATCCGCCAGATTTTCCGGCGGCTGATTCATCCGCGTTGCAACGCTGGCAATCCAACCGTTTCGGCATGTTCATCCATTTTGACCCCAGTTGTTTGACGGGAGAGGAAATCAGTTGGAGCCGGGCCGGCGAACGGCGCGATCGTGGTGAAGATGTCAAAGACGGAACCCCGGCGGCGGAATATGACACGTTGTATCGTCAGTTCAATCCGACGAATTTTAACGCCCGCACCTGGGTTCAGACCGCCAAATCCGCCGGCATGAAATATATTGTCTTCACAGCCAAGCATCATGATGGTTTTGCCATGTTCGACAGCAAACTAACGGATTACAAGATCACCAAAAGCCCGTTCGGCCGCGACCTCTGTGCCGAACTTGCCGAGGCGTGCCATGAGGCAGGCATTTCGCTGGGGTTTTATTATTCGCCGCCAGACTGGCATCAGCCCGACTTTTTCACCACGAACTATGTGCAATACATCAAATATATGCATGGCCAGGTCCGGGAGTTGTTGAGCAACTACGGCCAGGTGGATGAATTATGGTTCGATGCGACTGGCGGCACGAACACGCCGGAAACATGGAACAATCAAGAATTGTTCCCGATGATCCGGGAATTGCAGCCGCAAATCCTGGTCACCACGCGCTGCGGCGGCTGGGGCGATTTCGACACGCCCGAACAACGCATCGGTGGATTTCAAAACGATACTCCGTGGGAAACCTGCATGACGATCTGCCAGCAATGGTCGTGGAAACCGGATGACCACATGAAGTCTTTGGCGCAATGCATCAAGACGCTTGTCCTGTGCGCCGGCGGCGACGGCAATTTGCTTTTGAATGTCGGCCCGATGCCGGACGGCGAAATCGAGCCGCGCCAGGTTTCGCGCTTAAAAGAAATCGGCGTGTGGCTGGACAAAAATGGCGAAAGCATTTACGGCACCCATGGCGGGCCATGGAAACCGACCAAAGCCCTTGCCAGCACCCGCAAAGGCGATGTCATTTACCTCCACATATTAAAGAACGGGAGTCAAACGATTGAACTGCCGATTGAACTGCCCGACATCGCCGCCAAAATCAAATCCGCTTCAATTCTTGGCGGCGGTCAGGTCAAATTCACCCGAGAAGATGGAAAGTTAATTTTTAATGTTCCCTTCAATCAACGCAATGAACTCGATACGGTTCTTAAGCTGCAACTTGCCAGTTCGGCGATGAATTTGCCCGCCGTGGAATTGTCGCCAACATTTAAAGCGACGGCTTCCTCTGTTTATGGCGAAGATGATGGCGGATACGCCGCTCAATTGGCATTTGATGGTGATGACCAAACACGCTGGGCGACGGACGATGGAACGCGCCAGGCATGGGTTGCCATTGATTTCTTAAAACCCCAGACTGTGAATCATGTCCGTATTTCTGAAGCCTATGCCGGTCGCGTGCAAAAATTCGAGCCTCAGTATTTGGATGGCGACGAATGGAAAACGATTTTCGCCGGCACGACTTTAGGCGACAATTTTCAGAAGTCATTTTCCGCCGTGACCGCGCGTGAATTTCGTTTAAACATTCTGAAAGCAACCAATGGCCCGACCATCAACGAAATCGAATTAATGGATAAACACTTGTGAAAACACATTCATCAAACCATTTTCGCGAATTGAGGAATTTACTCCTCTTGTGTTTCCTTGCCGCCTTCCTCGCAACTTTGTTTGTTGAGAACGTCCTTGCCGATCCTTCAACCCTTGAGAAAGCGCCCGCCCAAGAGTCAACCGCCCAGCGGGATGCGCGCATGAATTGGTGGAGTGAAGCACGGTTCGGCATGTTCATTCATTGGGGCGTTTATTCCGTGCCCGCCGGCGAGTGGAATGGCAAAACGGATTACGCCGAATGGTTTTTGGAAGAGACGCACATGCCGGTGAGCCAATATGAAAAATATGCGGATCAATTTAATCCGACCAATTTCAACGCGATTGCGTGGGTGAAGGCGGCCAAGCAGGCCGGCGTAAAATACATCGTCATCACTAGCAAGCATCACGATGGCTTTGCCATGTATCCCACAAAATTAAGCGATTGGAGCATCAGCCGCACGCCGTTCAAACGCGATCCACTGAAGGAACTCGCCGCCGCCTGCAAAGCCGAAGGCATCCGCCTGTGCTTCTATTATACCATCATGGACTGGCATAGCCCGGATTGGGGACTTCGCCGGCCATGGAATGACGTGGCCGCCAGATCCGGCCCGCCCGACATGGATCGCTTTGAGGATTACATGAAAGGGCAGTTAAACGAATTACTCACTAACTACGGCCCGGTTGGATTGCTGTGGTTTGATGGCAACTGGGAATCGCCGTGGACGGTGCAGCGCGGACAGGAAATTTACGATTGTGTCCGCAGCTTGCAACCGGCGATCATCGTCAACAATCGCGTCGGCAAGCCGGAAAATACCGCCGGCGGCGGGTTCGCCAAGATCGGTGAAGTTGGCGATTATGGCACGCCGGAACAGACCATTCCGCCGACGGGGTTTGGTCCCGGCGTTTATTGGGAGTCGTGCATGACGATGAACGATCACTGGGGTTACAACAAAGCCGACACGAATTTCAAATCAACTGAGACGCTCGTGCGCAACCTGATTGATTGCGCCAGCAAGGGCGGGAATTATCTGCTCAACGTCGGCCCGACCAGCCAGGGCTTGATTCCCGCACCGGAACTTGAGCGTTTGAAGGAAATTGGCACCTGGATGAAGGTAAACAGCGTTGGAATTTATGACACGAGCGCCAGCCCGTTCAAAAAACTCGCGTGGGGACGTTGCACGCAAAAAACCGATGGCAAAAATACGATCCTCTATCTGCACGTTTGGAATTGGCCGAAGGACGGCAGGTTCCTGGTGCCCGGTCTGAAAAATTCCGTGAAGTCCTCAACGCTGCTGGCCACCGGGAAGAAACTTAAAACGTCCGCCTCGGCTGACGGGGTTTTGATTGAAGTTCCGGCAACGGCGCCCGATTCAATTTCTTCCACCATCGTTTTGAAAATCAAAGGTGCGCCGGAAGTCGAAATCATGCCACTGACGCAATCTGCCGACGGCTCAATCGTGTTGAATGCAGCGGATGCAGATTTGCATGGCGGGCTGCAGTATGAAAATGGCAATGGCAAGGACAACATTGGTTATTGGACTGATCCCGGCGATTATGCCAGTTGGACTTTTAAGGCCGGCAAACCCGGAAAATTCATGGTGGCAACGGAAATTGCGTCGTTGGGCAAGAACATCTATGAGGTCTCGATTGGCGGACAAAAAGTTTCGGGCATTTCACCGGACACGGGTGATTACGTCAAATTTCAGAATACAATCCTGGACAGTCCTTTGGAAATTTCCGCACCCGGCCTGGTCACGCTTACCATCAGGGCGGCCGGCACCAATTGGTCTCCCGTTAATCTGAAATCCATCATCCTTTCACCAGTTGCGGCCGTCGCAACTCCATAAAACTCCACCATGACCACTTTCGATTGGGCCATTATCGCCGCCTATCTGCTCGCGGTGGTCGGCCTTGGCATGGCGGCGGGTTTTATGCGGCGGAAAAACGAGCGCGGCGGCGAGGGCGGACATTACTTTCTCGCGGGCAATACTCTCACCTGGCCGGTGATCGGCCTGGCAATGTTTGCGGCAAACATTTCCACCGTTCATCTGGTCAGTCTTGCGGAAGCGGCGTATAAATATGGCCTGGTCTTCGGCAACTTCGAGTGGATGGCCGGCTTCACGCTGATCCTGCTCTCACTTTTTTTCGCACCACTCTACCTGCGTTCCCGTGTGGCGACCCTGCCTGACTTTCTTGAACGCCGCTTCAATCGTGGCTGCCGTGACGTGTTATCCGTCGTGTCGCTGTTTTCCGCGATTGTAATTCACATGGGCGTGGCGCTTTACACGGCCGCATGGGTGCTGCGTGGCATTCTCGGCCTCGCGCCCGGCACAACGATTTTCGGCGTGGATGCGCTGATGCTGTTTATTGTTGTGCTCGGAGTTTTGACGGGGGTTTATACGATGGCGGGCGGCCTGCTCGCGGTCGTGTGGACGGAAAGCGTGCAAACCATTTTGCTGCTGGTCGGAGCGGTGGTCATCACGGTCGTGGGTTATTTGAAAATTGGCGGCTGGACGGAACTCGCCCATACGCTGACGTCTCATCCGCATCCGCTCGCCAGCGTGGCGGACAGCAACGTCACCTGGGGCACGGGCAATTTCCTGAATATGGCGCGCGATTCAAAGGACCCGAGCGGCCTGGCCTGGTATTCCATTCTGCTAGGCTATCCGGTTTTGGGAATCTGGTATTGGTGCTGCGACCAGACGATTGTCCAGCGGGTGCTGGCGGCAAAGGATGAAAAGAACGCACGCCTCGGCCCGCTGTTCTGCGCGTTCCTGAAAATTTTTCCGGTGTTCTTGTTCGTGCTGCCCGGCGTCATCTGTGTCGCGCTCGTGCAGAAAAATGCCTTTGGCGGCGCCGCCCCCCAAACCGCTGCTGATACTTACACCTTCCTGATCACGCACTTGCTGCCAGTCGGATTGAAGGGACTGGTCGCGGCCGCGATGCTGGCGGCCGCGATGCAAACCTGTTCCGCCGCGCTCAATTCCACCGCCACCCTCGTCGCCTACGATATTTTTAAACGCCACCGGCCAAACATCAGCGATCACAAGCTGGTTCACATCGGCAAAATCACCACCATCGCCGGAACCATTCTGGCCATCATCTGTTCGCCGTTGTTTGGCCATTACACGACGATTTTTGAAGGCATCAACAAGCTAATTTCCTATGTCGCTCCGCCCATCACCGCCGTGTTCCTGCTGGGTGTCTTTTGGAAACGCGCTTCGGGCAAATCCGCCTTCATCACGCTTATCGCGGGCATGGGACTGGGCGCGGTGACGTTTGTCCTCGATTTCTTCAAGGCCAGTATCGTCGGTGCAAGCGCAACCGCCGAAACCATCGCCGCCTCCCCGTGGTTGAACTTCATCTACAACATCGCGCTGAAGGATTTCATGCTTGTGGCGTTCGTGCTGCTGGTCATCTGCGTTGTCATCATGGTCACGACGACGTTTGTTTTTCCGGAGCCTTTCAAGGCCGGGGCGAAATTGCTGGTCTGGGAAAACTGGCGCGAACCGTTGCGCGGCGAGGCTGGTGGCCGCGGCCTTGGCAACTACCGGGTGTTCACCGTCGCAATTCTAGCAGTGTTTATCATGCTCTATTTTATTTTCCGCTGACGTAAATGAATGTTCAAATTATGAAAACCATCATTGCCCTGCTCTGTGCTGTCCTGCTGGCTGGTTGTGCAACGCCAAAACCGCCCCAGCGTTATGCCTGGGTGACCGGCCTCAAACCGGAAAAGGCCGCCCGCTACGAAGATTTGCACGCCCACGCCTGGTCCGGCGTGAACAAGATGATCAAGTCATGTCACATCCAGAATTTTCCCATTCACGAAAAGGAGATCAACGGCCAGCTTTATCTCTTCGCCTATCTCGAATACACCGGCACCAATTTTGACGCCGACATGGCCCGCATGGCCGCCGATCCCGAAACCCAGCGCTGGTGGAAGGAAACCGATCCCTGCCAGTCGCCGTTGCCGGACGCGGCGGCAAAAGGAAAAATCTGGTCGGATACAAAGGAGGTTTATTTTTTAAAATGAATTTACTGCTTAAAGACAAGATTATTTTCCTGACCGGCGGCTCCTGTGGCATCGGACGCGACTGTGCGAAAGCCTACGCCGCTGAAGGCGCGAAAGTGGTCATCGTCGCCCGCGACCAGGAAGGTGTTGAGAAAGTTGCCGTCGAACTTGGCACCGCTCACCTCGGCCTCGTCTGCGACGTGACGCGTGACAACGAAGTGAAAGCCGCAATTGAAAAAACCCTGTCCCGTTATGGCAAGTTGGATGCTGTTCACAACAACGCCGGCATCGCCACGCCATCCAAACCGATTCACGATACGACTGATGCCGAGTGGGACGCGCTGTTCGCCGTAAATCTGAAAGGTGTTTTACACACGACACGTCACGCGCTTGCCGCTTTGAGGGCGAGCAAAGGCGGCATTCTTAATACCTCCAGCCTTGTCGGCGAAATTGGCCAGGAAAATCACGCGGCTTACGCGGCGACCAAGGGCGGCATGAATTCACTGACGAAATCCATGGCGCTGGATTATGCGAAACTTGGCGTTCGCGTAAACGCCGTTTGTCCCGCCGGCGTGTGGACGCCAATGTTGCGTCAATGGTGTGCGGAACAATCTGACCCCGCATCAACCGAACGTTATCTGAACGAGATCCACCCGCTGGGTTATTGTCCCGAAGGCGATACAATTGCCGACGTGTGTGTGTTTCTGCTGTCTGACAAAGCACGGTTCATCACCGGCCACATCATGAACATCAGCGGCGGGGCGGAACTTGGGTATCGTCGTTTATCTTGATTTATGATCCAGAAAGTATCCACGCGCGATGCGCGTTTTCCCATCGGTCACGGACATGGCAGCGACGCGATCCACAAAGATCCGATTTATTCCTATGCCGTCACGGAATTGCGCGATGACAAAGGCCGCATCGGAACTGGCCTTGCCTTCACCCTGGGCGAAGGCAACCAGCTCGTCTGTGAAGCGGCAAGATTTTACGCGCAACGGCTCGCTGGCAAATCCATCGAAGAAATCATGTCGGATTTCGGCGCGCTGCAACGCGCGATGGCCGACGAGCAGCAGTTCCGCTGGCTCGGGCCGCACAAGGGCATCGTGCAGCTTGCGCTCGCGTCCGTCACCAACGCTTGCTGGGATTTGTGGGCAAAAACGCGCGGCGTGCCATTGTGGAAATTGCTGCTCGATCTTTCGCCCGAGCAAATCGTGGCTGCGCTTGATCTTTCCTACCTTGAAGACGAACTCACCTCGTCACTCGCGTTGAAAATCATTTGTGAACATCAGCCAACCCGTCATGCGCGGGAGGGCATCTTAAAAGCTGGCTATCCCGGCTATGACACATCGGTCGGTTGGTTCAATTACGACGACGAGCAAGTCCGCGAGAATTGCAAACGCGCCATCGCGTCCGGTTTCACGGCGATGAAATTGAAAGTCGGCTCGCGCGATCCCGAACGCGATTTGCGCCGCGCCAAAATCGTCCGCGAAGTTGCCGGCGACAAGGCACGCGTCATGGTGGACGCCAACCAGCAATGGACGCTGCCGCAGGCACTCGACATCTGCCAACGCTTGCGCGAGATCAATCCATTTTGGATCGAAGAGCCAACCCATCCCGACGACGTGATCGGCCACAAAACGCTCGCCGATGCCATTGCGCCTCTGAAGCTTGCGCTGGGCGAACACGTCCCGAACCGGGTTGTTTTCAAAAACTATCTGCAAATCAAATGCGCCGGGTTCATTCAAGTGGATGCGGTGCGTGTTGCGGGCGTGAGTGAATTCCTCGCCGTCAGCCTGCTGTCGCGCAAGTTCGGCGTTCCGGTCGTGCCGCACGTCGGCGACATGGGCCAACTGCACCAGCACCTCGTTCTGTTCAATCACATTGCGTTCGGCCACGAAGCCATATTTCTCGAACACATTCCGCATCTGTGCGAACATTTCGTTCACCCATGCAAAGTTGAAAACGGCGTTTACCAGACGCCGCAGGAAACCGGCGCAAGCTGTGATTTGCAACCGGCTTGACCATGAACGCATTGTCCATCGTTGATTCGCACGTTCATCTCTGGAACCCGGCGCAGCTTTGCTATCCGTGGCTCGATGGCTTGCCAGCGTTGAGCCGCCCTTTTCTTCCAGCCGAAGTTTTTGAGGCAGGCGCAAATGCTGAAGTGCGGAAAATAATTTTCGTCGAAGCCGGCTGCGAACCAAGTCAAGGCCTCGCGGAAGCAGACTGGATTTCTGAACTGGCGAGAAGCGAACCGCGATTGAAAGGCATCGTCGCCTTCGCTCCTTTGGAAAAAGGCAAAGCTGTCCGCGCCGAACTCCAGGAATTCGTCGCCCGCCCGCTCGTGAAAGGCATTCGACGAAATTTACAAGGCGAGCGCGACCCTGAATTTTGTCTCCGTCCCAATTTTATCGCCGGCTTGGAACTGCTCGGTGAATTTGGTTTCACGTTTGATCTCTGCATCCGGCATGACCAATTGCCGGCTGTAACGAAGATGGTTCACAGCGTGCCGCACGTGACTTTTGTTCTGGATCATTTCGGCAAGCCGGACGTGCGCGGCAAAAAGCTCGAACCGTGGGCGGCTGATTTGAAAGCTCTCGCAGCGATGCCGAATGTGGTTTGTAAAATTTCCGGCCTGACGACGGAAGCGGATTGGAAAAACTGGCAGCCTGACGATCTAAAACTTTATTTTAAAACCGCGCTGGAATGTTTCGGCTTCGACCGCCTTTTGTTCGGCAGCGACTGGCCGGTTGTGACTTTGGCAGCAAATTACCGGCGCTGGCTTGAGACCGTGCAGGAATTTTTCTCATTCGCCGGCAAAGCCGGTTTGACAAAACTTTTTCAAACCAACGCAGAAAGGATTTATCGTGTTTAGCCTCAAAAACAAGACGGCACTGGTCACTGGCGGCGCATCCGGCATCGGTGCGGCAATCGTGGAAACTTTTACCCGGGCGGGTGCAACCGTCTGGATCGCCGACCGGAACGAAAAAGAAGGCCGCGCGTTCGCGGAACGCATTGGCGGAAAATTTATTTCGCTTGATGTCGCAAGTGACGTTGATTGCGCCCAGGCTGCGCAAACCGTCGGCGTGCTGGACATTTTGGCGAACGTCGCGGGCATCGGCCACGTCGGTGCGTTGCCCAACACGACGGCGGCGGACCTGGACAAACTGTATGCGGTGAATGTGCGCGGCATTTTCAATTGCTGCAAAGCGTTTGCGCCCGCGATGCTTGAGCGCAAATCCGGCAGCGTCATCAACATGGCTTCCATCGGCGGCATTGTGGCCGTGCGCGAACGGCTCGCTTATACGACGACGAAATTCGCCGTCGTTGGTTTGACGAAGGCGCTTGCATTGGATCATTCGCATACGGGCGTGCGTTTCAATTGCATCTGTCCCGGCCGGGTCGAAACGCCGTTCGTGCTCGCACGGCTTAAAGAATATCCCGACCCGCAGGCTGCCTATCGTGACATGGCTTCAACACAATTGAACGGCCGCATGGCCAGGCCGGAAGAAATCGCCGCCGCCGCGCTTTATCTCGCTGCCGACGAGAGCACGATGGTCACCGGCAGTTCGCTGATGATTGACGGCGGTTGGAGCGCGGGGAAATAGATTATGCCAGCATTGATAGGGCTGCTCACCAAAACATGGAGACACTCGCATAAACCGGGGCAAGGTAGGGCGCGTCGCTCCGCGCGCGCCGGGCTTGTCCTGGCACACGACGGTGCGCGCGGAGCGACGCGCCCTACCCGCCCTGCCGGTTTCGATGTTATTATTGTTTGCACAGGGCGGAGTTGCCGCTCCGCCTCAATTTCCGGGAAAATTCTATTTTAAAAAATAAACAAATGGGCAAAGCAGCAGCTTTGCCCTATCGCTTAAAATTCCAAGTTTATGAAAATCATTCGTTATCAGGATAAACAGGGTGCAGTCGGTTTCGCCGCGCAGCAGGCGGACGGTTCGGCTTTGAAGCTCGCGGGCGACATTTATGATTCGCCCGGAATCACGGCGGAAAAAGTTGAAGTCGCCAAACTGCTCGCGCCAATTGAACCGACTTCCATCATTTGCATCGGCTTGAATTATCGCAAGCACGCCGAGGAAACGAACGCGAAGTTCCCCGAATATCCCATCGTCTTTTTCAAGGGCATTAACACGCTTCTCAATCCCGGCGAACCCATCCAGATTCCCACCCATCTGCGCAGTGACGAAGTGGATTACGAATGCGAACTGGCCGTCGTCATCGGCCGCACGTGCAAGAATGTTTCGCGGCAGAATGCGCTCGACTACGTTCTCGGTTACACCTGCTGCAACGACGTCAGCGCGCGCGACTGGCAGATCAAACGCGGCGGCGGCCAATGGTCACGCGGCAAGACGTTTGATACGTTCAGCCCGCTTGGCCCGGTATTGGTGACCCGCGATGAAATTCCAAATCCAAACGCGCTAAAAATCCGCACCGTCTTGAACGGCCAAGTCATGCAGGATTGGAACACCAACGACATGATCTTTGACGTGCCAACGTTGATCGAATTCTTGAGCGGCAGCACGACGCTGTTGCCGGGCACGGTGATTTTGACCGGCACACCGCATGGCGTCGGAATGGCGCAAAAGCCGCCGCGCTGGTTGAAAGCCGGAGACAGCGTGACCATTGAAATCGAGAAAATCGGGGCGCTGCAAAATCCCGTTGTCAATGAAGCTTAATTACGGCTTCAGCCGCTTTTCAACTTGGGCAGCAACTTGAGCGGCTTGGGTGGTGATGCCCTGATCGTTGAAGTGAACATTGTCACTGTGAAATTCCGGATGCCCGCGCATCGGTGAATTCAAATCATCTATGGGAATTCCTTTTGCCTGCATAATTTTTAGCGCGATTTTATTGCGGGCAGCAATGCGTTCGTCAGTGGCTTGCGTCTGGTTGTCCGGCGGCAAATTGGGTGAAACTTTCAGCGGTGTTGTGTTCGCCCAAATTAACTTTGCATCTGGCGCATGCTTCTGGATGGTTTCCAGTAATTTCGGAAGCGCTTCGGCGTATGCTTTTTCATCATGCTGCCAGCCGTGCATTCCGTTGTTGAAATGAATGACGTCAAACTTGTATTGGCTCAACATCATCTCAATTTGCTTGAGAAGAACCGGATCGGAAACGAATGCCGAAGTGGCAAGCCGGCCGACGTAAGCTTTGCCTTCGAGACGCTTTTCAACTTCCGGATAGTAAGCACGGGTGATCGAATCGCCGATCAGAAGAACACGCGGAAGATTCGTTTCGTTGGCGTGCGAAATCCATGTGTCACACCATTCGATATACTCCTTCGCCGCCGGCGGATAGTCCGCTGGTTGAGCGACAGCCAGCGATGTGAAACACAAGGCGAACGTGGTGAGCAGAATCAATTTAAATGATGTTTTGAACGTATTCATGGCAAAAGCGGTTAGTTTTAACGTAACTGGATGCGATAAAATAATTGTGAATTGCCTGGAGAAATTATGTTGGTGACGCGAAACGACCCGGTCACATCAAATGAATTAGTCATCATTGCCTTCCAGCCGGTCAATGGCATGGCCGCGTTAGTTGAGGCTAAAACAACGTAACTGCCATTCGCCACGCCGTTGGTGCCATTGAAGATCAATTTACCTCCCGAAGCGGTGACGCTGCTGATCCTTGGCGGTGGCGGAGGAGCCAAGCGGAATAATTTGGACTGCTTGGCATTTAAACTGACGTTGAATGAGCCGGACACGATTGAGGCAGTTCCATCCCATAAATTGGTCGCAAAATAACTCCCCGGCGGCAATCCGGCGCGAGTTAAGTCAATTGTCCGGTTCACAGAGCCTGAACCGTAATTGAAAACCGCGATGCACCACGCTTCAGCATCTTGGCGAACAAACGTGTTAACCGCACTGCTGCCGGTGTTTCCTTCAACTGGTGTAAACGTCTGTCCAATTCTGGCGACATCGTCAATTTTTGGGTTTGTCAAAAATTTTTGTGCCGCAGCTTGTCCGGTCGCCGTGGTTAAATCATCTCCATTGAAAAAAACTCCCATCACTGCCCCGCTAATCAGCCGGCTTTGCGCTTCATTTGTGTTTGCGCCATTTCCAAACACCATGATATCCGGGTCATTGAATTGATAAAGATTGTCGAGCCACCAGCCATAGGAAACTGAATTCATCGTGTATTCGGTGTCGCCGATCCTGGATGTTTGCGCATCACAGGCAATCCGCCGGCTGTGGGCATATTGATATGGAAAAAGCGGGGCGATGGATTCGCTGATGAACATGCGGCCATTGATCGCGTTGAAAACATATTGCATTCCCTGATTGTAAGCCTGGATGCCTGTGGTCACGTTAGGATCATAATGAAGCCCCTCAAAAGTGCCATGCGACAGAAAATCAAGTTTTACAAAGTCAAAGCCCCAGTTGGTGAACAGATTGATGTAATAACTGATCCGTTGCTTCGTGCCGGGATGTGTTGGGTCCATGGCCAGTCCGCCATCACTTGATTGAAAACTCCCATTTCCATCGCGCAATAATATGTCGCTGTAATGATAAGCGTTGGCAGTTCCCTCAACTGTCCAGTTGGTGGAATCATTCGCTGATCCAAACCATACAAATGGGCCGAAATAAATTCCCGCCTTCTCGCCATGGGCATGACAATGAGTGGCGAAACTTTGCAACTGCGCACTGGTCATATTATCCCAGAAAGAATCAAGGTTGATATAAACTGTGCCATGATTGGCAAAATTGTGATTCATCAAATTGACATAGAAATAGTCTGAAACAGCAATGGCATCGGCGTAGGTGACATTCTGCTGGATGACGCCCCAGCTATTCCAACCGAACGGCACGCCGTTCGTCCATGCCAGCTTGGGAATAAAATTAGTGTTGGCAGCGGCAAAATTCTGCATCGTCACCCGCCAGTCAGCGCCAAAACCCACAAACATTGTCGGTGAGGAAATGGTGTTCCCCGAAATGTAACCATGCGGCATGACATCCCAAGGCGAGGTTGCTCCGCCGAAAACATTCAAGAGGTTCAGCTTATTATTCGCCCCGGCAAAGAAAATGCCCGTCTTCCACGTATCGTGCGTCACTGAACCGACAACCAGTCCGTTACGAGTCGTATTATCGTAAAACGCAGCGACCTCGTAGCCGGTGCTGGAACTGCTCATCGGCATCGCGTTGTAACGAACGAAGCCGTCATTATCAAATGGAACAACAAGCGCACGATTGTCATTGGTGATGCCAAGGTTGACGCCACCAACTCCGTCCACCACCACCGGGCCCATCCAATTGGCCTTTAAATTGGAACCCGAAATGTCAACCCGCACGAGAAAGCTGTCGTCGTGATCGAGCGTAAAATACTGCTTCATCACTGGCAACCCGCTGCCTGTGGAAGTGACCATCACTTGATTGCTGCTGGTGACTGTGCAGGCCCAACTGCTGTAACTGATGCCCTTGATGTAGCCGGTGTTCAGGCCAATGCCGCTGTAGAAGGCGGAAATTTTCTTTGAGTTTTTCCAGAAAAAGTCCGTCGTGCCGGCGTTGAGATTATATTCCAAGCGCACATTGACATTGGACATGACCAATGTGCTGCCAACCTGTTGAAAAGTTGAAGCCGCCTGGACTTTCTCAAATAAAGTTAATACAAGTAACAACCCGACAAAAACACAACTCTTGTATTTCATCTCAAAGCATCGGCGGCGGAGTGAAACTTGGAATCCAGTCGCGATGCCAATAATAAGTCCAGAGATTTTGCAGTTTTGCCAGTTCGACATGACCATCAGAGAATCCCATCACAATGCCACCTTTAAAATTCTGGCTAGAGGAAATTTTTTTCGGCGCGGCACTTGCGGCCCTGCTCCCATGCCTTGCTATGGAGCAACGTGTTATGCCGCTTGATCCTGTTCCAGGACTATTTATCGGGTCATATAAACTTGTAGCCGGGGTATCATTCGTCTCCACATATAGATTGATCCATGCACAATCCAGAAAGACCGGCGTCAGGGTTGGTTGTTGAATACCAGCTTCTGATACGAAGTTACGAGCATCCGGATTATTGGGATCCAATCTATTGTCTTGAAGCCATTTATTGTAGCCGTAACTCGAAGCGTATGCTGGGTTAGAAAGATCCCAATGCCATGCGCTGTCTGCGGTTCCAGGCATATTGCCAACAGTAGATTTATTTTTATCACGAGCACTAGGACAAATAATCACATTGGTTGCATTGCCGTAATAGGAAAGCATTGTTCCCATCCAATCACCTTTACTCAAATTGGGATCAGGACTGATTGGACCGATAAAAACCTTGTTATCATCATAATACATTTGTGCCGCCAAAGTCAGTTGCTTGAGATTATTGACGCAATTTGCTTGGTATGCCTTTAATTTGGCACTCGCCAATGCTGGCAACAACATCGCTGCCAGAATGGCAATGATGGCAATCACCACCAACAGTTCGATTAGCGTAAATGCGCCTGCCGGTTGCCGGTCATTTTTAATTTGTATAATGCTTTTCATATCATGCTCCGTAAGCTGACAAACCAGCCGCCAGCCCAATACTTCTTAGCCAGCAGCTGGTTGTCGTGTATATGCTCAAATTTAGCACATCATGAATGATGTCCAAATTTGTTGTGATTATTGTTTGATCCGATAAAACCGTTGCGGCGTGCCGGGAACCATTGCATTGGTCACGCTAAAGTTGCCCAAGGCATCAAAGCTGTTTGTGGCCAGCGACACCCAGTTGGTTATCGACGTGGCAACGTTAGTCGTTGTCAGCACAGAGTAGCTGCCATTTGGCGTTCCACCCGTGCCGTTGAAGATCAGGTTCCCACCTGATATGGTTGGGGTATTGATCACCGGCGATGATGAGCCGGCCACCACGCTAATGAAACCCAATGTGTTCAACTGCGATGTATCCCAAACCAATCCGGGTCCCGGAATAGTGGGAGTGATGCTTGAGAATGAACCAACATAACTCGCCGCACTGAATACTTGGAAGCTATTACCATTTGCCAACGGTGTGCCACTGACATTGACCAAGTTCAAAGTGCCGCCATAAGTGATGCTTGTGCCGGCTTGGACCATATCATTGACACCCGAACCATTCAGCTTGAGAGTCGTTGTGCCGTTAAGAACAACCGCATTGCCGACCGAAATGGTGCCGTTCGTGTTTGCACCGGTGGTGATGCCGATGGTGGTGTTGGTTCCGGCCGGTGAAATGGTCGCCCCGAAGGCTACCGTAAGACTGCCGTTTATTTTCCCAATGCCGGCGAGGGTCTGCCCGCTGGCCAGGGTCAAGGTCTGGTCGGAACGTCCGCTCGCATCGATATGAACCACCGTTGGATCATTACCGCCGAAAAAGATGGGTGAGCTGTGTGAAATGGAACCATTGCCAGTCAATACCACCACCGGGCTGTTGCCGCTGCTGCCAATGATAGTCGGACCGGCATATGTGTTGGACGCCGAAAACACCATCTGGCTGTTATAGTAATCTTCCACGAAACCACCCGGACCGCTGATGACATTTGTGTAAACCATGTTATGATCACCAATCACAAAATGAGCGACCCCGTTTAAAATAATAGCACTGTTAACCGGCGTGGTGGCACCACCGTTGTAATAACTGATCAATGCGGCGCCATCTTCAAAAATCATGTTGCTGCCATTGAATCCAGCGGGCGCCGTGTAGTGATATATCTGACTTCCACTGAGGAGATGGATGCTGCCGTTAAACCCGCCAGTGTAGAAAACCATCTGGCTGTTGGTGCTGACCGTGAAGACAGTGCCAGGATTTTGAAAGGCGGCGTCCATGTTTTTCATGCCGATGTTTCCATTGGTCAAAGTGATCCCGGCAACATTGGCCCCGATGGTCACGCCATTCCATTCGCCGTAACCAGAACCGGCCGACCAGTCGATGGTCAGTTTGTGTGCGCCATTTATCGATCCGCCATTTAAATCCCATCGCTTGCTGGCGCCAAAAATTGCATCGCCTGCCAGGGTGATGTTAAAAATTTCGCCCGGATAGTTGTCATAGCTGTTGAACAAAGCACCCGCGCCATTGGCTCCTGCGCCGGAAACAGTAACCGGCTGGCCCGTGTTATAAGAACCGCCGCCGAAATCCAAGGTGGAGTTATTAGTGACGGTAAGAGAAGAGGCGGCTTTGAATGAATTATTGCCGGCATATACGGTGCCGCCGCTGATTGTCACCGGGCCGGTAAAATCACCGGAACTGGTAATGGTTAACGTGCTGGAACCTTTTTTGACGAGACTTCCGGGACCACTTATGTTTCCCGAACTGAAGGTAAAGTTGTTGGCGGAAGCGTTCACCGTGATCAAACTTGGAAAAACGTTGCCGCTGACATTTACCGTTGTTGGCACACCGGCCGTATCATCAAATAACGCCTGATCACCAGAATTGAACACCACTTGCTGGCTGTTCGCTTGATTGATCCAGTTGGCGGAGGTGCCGGTGTCCCAAGTGCCGCTATTGGCCACGGAACTCCATAGGAGATTGGAAGGTACTGAAACTGAAAGACTGGCGGAAACACTGTTGGTGGTTCCGTTGGAATTGCTGACAGCAACGCTGTAATCAACAGCATCAGCCAGTTGCAAATTGGTCAATGATAACGTGGAGTTTGTTCTGCCAGCCAGCGGACTTCCAGCTTTGAACCATTGGTAAGTTATTGGCGACGCACTCACAGCACTCACACTAAATGTGGCCGGACCGCCCACAAAACTTTGCTGCGGCTGGGGTTGCGTGGAGATGATGGGAACTGAAGTACTGGCGGAAGAATTCAAGAGTCCTACATAGTAATGATTTAATACTTGTGACGCTGTCAGACCATGATTGTAAATAGCCACCTGGCATATGTTGCCGTTGAACAATCTTCCATTGCCAGCGCTGCTGCCGTTGCCGATTTTCCAATCATCGGGAAACTGGACCGATCCCGTGGTGTCGGCACTTTGCTGGACCAAAACGCCATTCACATAGAGGCTGCAGTTCGTTCCGTCACTGGACATGACAACATGCGTCCAGTTCGTGGTTTGCGCACCACCACTGACACCAGTACTGCCCGAACTGGCATAATAATTTGCACCATAAGGTCCATTCACCCGGATGACGATTTCCTGAAAGGTGGTTGCATCATATCCCTTGGCGACAATATCGGCAAACAAGGACGAACTCGACGGCTGCGCCCACGCTTCCAATGTGATCGGGCCGGTAAAGTCCAACAGACCAGGATTGCTTCCCTGGCTTAAATTGATGGAAGAAGCGCCACTAAAGTTTGCTGCATTAGGAATGTAGACAGAAGGACCGGTTGCAGCGGTGGTATTGACCGCCACCCCGTCGTTACCGTTTCCGGTCAAGTCGGGAGCCACGCCTGCCGGATCCGAATTCGGAGTCAAAGCGTAATAAGCCAGGGGAGTGTCACCCAGGATGGTGCTTTGGTAATCTGCGCGCACCGTGACTGCGGAGATCAGGATTAGTCCAATGGCCGTAAAAAACCGTGGGCGATGGCTGGGGTTTTGTATTTTCATATTTTGAATTGGGGGTTAGGGGGTAAATTTAATTTAAAGCGCAAAAGGCCTTGCGGCTTGAACTGGTGATCATGAGCTGACAATCACATAAAAAATTACTCATAGGAATAGACAAATCACCTGACCGCATGGACATTTGGCCAATTACTTTTCCCATTCAACACACTCATAGATGAAATGCAAAATAGTTCAGGCGGCAAAATGGCCGGCAAATATAACGTTTTTTCGGTGATTATGGTTCAACGCTACCCCATGATCTGTCACGGGTCTTGCAATTTTCTTCAGCGAAGAAAATTGAACACACTCAAGGGCAAAACCCATCCGGATCCCAAGTCATGGCCAGCCAATATCGCCTGAACCCCAGAATTGGTTGCAATGCGCGGGCAATGTTGTTAGTTGTTTTTTAACAACCTATTAAAACCCAAATTGCATGAAGTGGCGTGAAAAGCACGAAGGGTTTGCCGGGCAGCGTCTGGTGGTGCTTCCGCGGCCCATTCTGTCCACGGCCTTGCAAAATCCTCTTCTGAAACAGTTGCTGCCGACCGATGCTGGATATTACCCAAGAGCAAAGGGACATGTCTGCGTGCGTGAAAAGGGATGTCCTGAAGTAATTTTTATTTATTGTGCCGAGGGAAATGGGTGGTGTGAAATTGCCGGTCACCGGCATGAAATCAACAAGGATCAATTACTCGTCATCACCGGCTCCACGCCGCATGTTTATGGTACAAGCAAGAAAACACCATGGACAATTCATTGGTTTCACGCTGTTGGCTCGAACGTGCCGATTTATCTGGAATTATTGGGCGTTTCAAAGGACAGGCCCGTGGTGCCCTTGGGCGGAGACGTGCAATTATTTTCCCTGTTTGAAGAAGTATTGGAAGGCCTGGAACATGGCTTCACTTCGTCCCACTTGATTTATGCCGCGCATTCATTGACCCATCTGATGGGGTTGATTTTGCGGCACAAGGATGAATTCGGATACGGTGCAATCAGCGTCCGCGAGCGAATAACCAAAAGCGTTGATTTTATGAAAGGGCATCTGCGGGAGCCTTTGAAGGTGGAGACGCTGGCGGCACTTGTGAATTTGTCGCGATCTCATTACACAACGTCGTTTCGTCGCGTGACAGGTTATGCGCCGTTGAGCTATCTGAACCATCTACGCATGCAACAGGCCGTGCAGTTGTTGAACACCACCGACTGGCCCATCAAGCAGATCAGCGACAGCCTCGGCTTTTCCGATCAGTTTTATTTTTCCCGGGCCTTCAGCAAAATGCACAACCACTCTCCATCGGAACACCGCCGGCGTTATGGAGCTTGAATTGAAAGCTCTCGGTTGAAAAATCTTGATGGTCAATTGTCCATGCGCTTCATTGCAATGTCCATTCCGGCTTCCGGCAAACTATGCCAGCATATCATCATTCCTCAGCGCATACTGGCATGGCCAAAGGTTTTTCGGCGTTTTGAGAAATTAAAAGAACATGATAGCAACCGTTAAAAGTGAAACATCGGAATTGAAGGCCAAATATAATCTTGGTTACGTCTGGCTCATTTCAGGTGTTGCCGCGATGGGTGGCCTGCTCTTTGGCTGGGACTGGGTGGTTGTCGGTGGGGCAAAACCGTTTTTCCAGAGATACTTTCAACTCACCAGCGAAGCGCAGATCGGCTGGGCCAATAGTTGCGCGCTCATCGGGTGTTTGATTGGAGCACTCGTTGCCGGCGGTTTGAGCGATAAACTTGGGCGCAAAAAATTACTGATTATCGCGGCCCTGATTTTTGCGGTGACCTCGCTCGGCAATGCGCTGGCCGACAACTTTACTGTTTTTATCGCTTGGCGCATCTTTGGCGGCGTGGCCATCGGCCTGGCCTCCAGCCTCTCGCCGATGTATATCGCCGAGATCGCGCCCGCGCAGATCCGCGGGAAACTCGTCGCCATCAACCAGCTCACCGTGGTCGTGGGCATCCTGCTGGCGCAATATATCAACTGGTTTCTGGTACGCGACCTGCCCGCCGGGGCGACCGACGAATTCATCCGCAATTCCTGGTTCGGCCAGCAAGGCTGGCGCTGGATGTTCGGCCTGACCGCCGCCCCCGCCCTGATCTTCTTTATCGGCATGTTTCTGGTTCCTGAAAGCCCGCGCTGGCTTGCGAAAAATGGAAAGACCGAACGCGCCCGCGCAATTCTGAAGAAAATCGGCGGTGAAGATTATGCGAATGCGGCGACGGTGGAAATTCAATCCACGCTCGCCAGCGAGGAAATCCAGCGCGTGCGTTTTGCTGATTTGCTGGATCCCAAAATGCGCAAAGTCATCGTGCTCGGTGTCGCGCTCGCGGTCTTCCAGCAATGGTGCGGCATCAATGTCATCTTCAATTACGCCGAGGAGATTTTTCACGCCGCCGGTTATGACATTTCGACTGTGCTGAAAAACATCGCCTGGACCGGCTCGGTAAACCTGGCTTTCACGCTCGTCGCGCTCGGAGTCGTCGATCGCGGCGGCCGGCGGCCGCTCATGCTGTTTGGCTCGGCGGCACTCGCAATCATTTATGTCGCCATGGGCTTCTGCTATTACAGCGGTGTCAAAGGACTGCCGATGCTGCTCCTGGTCCTGGCGGCAATCGCCTGTTATGCCATGTCGCTCGCGCCGGTGACGTGGGTGGTCATCTCTGAAATTTTCCCGAACCGCATCCGTGGCGCGGCCATGGCCGTGGCCGTGTCGTCGCTTTGGATCGCCTGTTTTGTTTTGACCTACACGTTTCCAATCCTCAACGCCCAGCTCGGCTCGGCCGGAACCTTCTGGCTTTATGGAGCGATTTGCGTCGCCGGATTTGTCTTCGTCTTTTTTAAACTGCCGGAAACCAAGGGCAAAACATTGGAACAGATTGAAAAAGAACTGGTGGATTAATTTTTTAGTGCAATGAATCGAACGGACATTTCTGGAATGAATGGAAAAGCAAACAGCGTCGTGCCAACGGCCCGTTCGCGTATGGGTGATTTACCGGCAAGCGCCGTGACGGTGCGCGTGGAAGACCTGGTGATTCCAACTTACCTGCCCGCGCCGCCGGACAAAAATCCGATGTTTCTGGAAAAACGCGTCTATCAGGGCAGCAGCGGCAAGGTCTATCCCCTGCCCTTCACAGATCGCATCGCCGAAAAGCCGGTTGACCGGAAATGGCAGGCAATTTGGATCGAAAACGAATTTATCCGCGCAATGGTTTTGCCGGAGATCGGTGGACGCATCCACGTTTTGCAGGACAAGACGAACGGTTATGATGTGATTTACAATCAAGCAGTCATCAAGCCCGCGCTCGTTGGGCTGGCCGGCCCGTGGATTTCCGGAGGCATTGAATTCAACTGGCCGCAGCATCATCGGCCGGCAACCTTTTTGCCGATGAATTTCGAGATCGAGGAACATGCCGACGGCTCGAAAACCATCTGGTGCAGCGATCATGACCCGATGAGTCGCATGAAAGGCATGCACGGCGTCTGCCTGCATCCCGGAAAAAGTTTTCTGGAACTCAAAGTGCGCGCCTACAATCGCACGCCGTTCGTGCAGACCTTCCTCTGGTGGGCGAACGTCGCGACGCGCGTGCATGAAGCGTATCAAAGTTTTTTCCCGCCGGATGTTTTCTACGTCGCCGACCACGCCCGCCGTTCGATGAGCGAATACCCATACGCGAAAGGGTTTTATTACGGCATCAATTACGGCGAGCGTGGCCGCAAAGGCGTTCCCCAAAACGAAATTCCTTCGCAGTTTGTTCCACCCAATAGTGGTGGCAAAGCGCCGGTTGATTATGCGCCGAACGATTTAAGTTTTTACGCCAACATACCCGTGCCGACTTCCTACATGTGCATGGGCAGCAAGGAGGATTTTTTTGGCGGCTATGATTACAAGGCGCAGGCGGGCATCGTGCATTACGCCAATCACCACATTTCGCCCGGCAAAAAACAATGGACGTGGGGCAATCATGAATTTGGCTACGCGTGGGATCGCAATTTGACCGATGCTGACGCGCAGGGCGAATTTCCGCCTTACATCGAAATCATGGCCGGCGTTTACACTGACAACCAGCCGGACTTCAGTTTTCTACAGCCCGGTGAAACCAAATCATGGAGCCAGTATTGGTATCCCATTCAAAAAATTGGCCCGGCACAACATGCAAACCTGGACGCCGCCATCAACTTGCGGGTAGGAAAAGGTGAATTGCAGCTTGGTGTCGCCGTCACGGGTGATCAGTCGCTTGCAATTGTCACCATTACGGCAAAGGGAAAACAACTGGCACGATTCGAGCGCGATCTTTCGCCCGCGATTCCGCTCGTTGAAAAAATCAAATTACCGACCGGCATAACCGAAACTGATCTGCTTGTTCGCGTCGCCGACTCTGCAAATCAAGAACTGATCGCCTACCAGCCCAAGCCACGCGTGAAAGCTGAAGTTCCACCGCCAGCGACCGAGCCTCCCGCGCCCCGCGACATCGTGAGCAATGACGAACTTTACATCACCGGCCTGCATCTCGACCAATACCGTCATGCCACACGTTCGCCGGTGATTTACTGGCGTGAAGCATTGAAGCGCGATCCGCTTGACGCCCGCTGCAACAATGCGCTTGGTTTATGGCATCTCAAGCGCGGTGAACTTGCCGAGGCTGAAGAACATTTCGGAAAAGCCATAGAACGCCTGACCCGCCGCAATTCAAACCCTTACGACGGCGAGGCGCTTTACAACCTCGGCTTGTGCCTCCGCTTGCTTGGCCGGGACGACGACGCGTATGATTCGTTTTACAAGGCAACCTGGAATCAAGCGTGGGCGGCGGCCAGTTATCACGCACTGGCGGAGATTGATTGCACTCGAAAAAACTGGGCGGTCGCGCTGGAGCATTTAGGCCGCTCGCTGCGTTTCGATACGGATAATTTTCGGGCCCGGAATCTTAAGGTGATGGTTTTACGACAACTGGATCGCCCGGACGAAGCGGACGAGGTTTTACGCGGCACTTTAAAACTGGACCCGCTCGACTGGTGGGCGCGCCATTTAAACGGCCAAAAGCCCGGTTGCGATTTGCAGACTCAATTGGACATCGCCCAAGATTATGCGCGCTCCGGATTTTTTAATGAAGCCATTGAAATGCTGCAAAGCGCAACGATGAAGATTGGCGATTTGCCGGACCAAAGCTGGGGCGCGCTGCCTTTGATTCAATACACGCTCGGCTGGTTGTATGAGAAAGCTGGCGACGAAAAAAGCGCAGTGAATCATTTTAAGCAAGCCGCCGCGCTGCCCGCCGATTACTGCTTCCCATCGCGGCTAGAAGAAATTGCCGCCCTCCAATCCGCGATCAGCGCAAACCCGCGCGACGCCCGCGCACCCTATTATCTTGGCAATCTGTTTTACGACCGTCGTCGTCACGATGAGGCGATTCGCTTGTGGGAAAAATCAGCAAAGCTCGATCCTAAATTTTCCATTGTCTGGCGCAATCTGGGCATTGGCTATTTCAACATCCGCCGGCAGTCGGCCAAAGCCCGCGCGGCGTATGACAAGGCGCTTCAAGCCAATCCGGCCGATGCCCGTTTGCTCTATGAACGCGACCAGCTATGGAAACGTCTTGGTGAAAAACCGGAGAAGCGTCTCCGCGAATTATCCAGGCATCTCGATCTCGTGAAACAGCGGGATGATTTGAGCATCGAACTGGGCGCGCTTTACAATCAAACCGGCCAGCATGAGAAGGCGGCGCGACTGGTTGCCGGCCGCCAATTCCAGCCATGGGAAGGCGGCGAAGGCGGCCCGCTGGGACAGCATGTTCGTGCGCAACTTGCGCTGGGCTGTGCGGCGCTGGCGAAAAATGATTTTGCCGTCGCCCAAAAACATTTTGAAGCCGCGCTGGCTTCACCGCGCAATTTGAGCGAAGCCAAACATCTGCTGGCGAACCAAAGCGACATTCGCTACTGGCTCGGCTGCGCGGCTGCCGGATTAAATGACAGTAAATCTGCGCGGGAACACTGGCTGGCTGCGGCAAAGTTCAAGGGCGACTTTCAAGAAATGAGCGTCCGTGCTTTCAGTGAGATGACATATTATTCCGCGTTGTCTTGGGAGAAGCTTGGCGAGCGCTCCAAGGCTAAAAAGCTTTTCAAAGACTTGCTGGCTTACGCCAGGAAACTTCAGAGAGCGCAGGCGAAGATTGACTATTTTGCCACCTCGCTGCCAATGATGCTTCTGTTTGATGACGATTTGCAATTCCGTCAGGAAACAACGGCCTTGTTCTTGCAGGCACAAGCGAATCTGGGACTTGGGAAAAAGACAAACGCCAGGCTGCTTCTGCAAACGGTGTTGCGACGCGATCCCAATCATGCGCTGGCGGCCGATCTTTCAACTTCAATTAAATCATGATTGCACACGCCGACAACGTGGTGATCAGTTTTGAATTGGCGCAAAAGTGTGCTCAATGTTCTTCGCCGAACAATTTTGAAAGACGCATGGAGGGTCAATTGAGAGGCTGGCCGGCATGAAAGCTCTGACCAACCAATTCGCTACGCGGCAGCTTCATGGTTTCATGGTTTTTGTGTTAAAAAATGATGAGGTTGAGCTGGAAATCGTGCCGGAACTGGGCGCAAAAATCATTTCGTTGAAAAATCTCCTGACCGGGCGGCAATGGCTGTGGCATCCGGCGGATGGCCCGAAGCTTTTTAAGAATCAATTTCGCGACGATTTTTCCATCAGTCCACTGGTCGGCATAGATGAATGTTTTCCCACAATCACACCCTGTTCGTGGCGGGGCCGCGAACTGCCCGACCACGGTGAAATTTGGAGCACGCCGTGGCAGGTGGACGCTGCGGCCCTGGAAAGCGGGATTTTAAAAACAAAGATCCGGTTGAAAATTTCACCGTTTGAATTCGAACGGACCATTGAACTGCAGGGACGCGAAATCCGCATCAATTACGGGCTTCGAAATTTAAGCGCAATTGAGGAGAAATTTGTGTGGGCGATGCACCCGCTTCTACAGCTTGAACCCGGCGATCAGTTGGAACTGCCCCGTTCAACGCGCCAGCTGTTGAACGGCGAAACCTGGGTTGATGCGGTGACTTCGCTGATTCCTGAAAAAAAATGCGCCAAAGTTTTTGCGAGGCCGGTAAGCGAAAGCTGGGCCGCAGTTCAAAACCAGGCGGGAACCGACCGGCTGGAGTTTGCCTGGAATGCCTCGGAGAACAATACGCTGGGACTTTGGCTGACGCGCGGCGGCTGGCATGGGCATCACCATTTTGCCATCGAACCAACAAACGCAGACAATGATTCACTGGCCGTGGCTGCCAGACAGGATGCTTGTGGTGTGGTCGCCGGAAAAGGTTTTGTTGGGTGGCAGCTTTTAATTCGCGTCGGCTTGTCACTGTGAGGCGGGTGCAAAATAATTTTCAACAAGATATAAATTTAACCTGTCAGACCTAATAACATGAAAGTCTCACTCCCCTGCAGAATTTTATTCATCATCCTCGCCCTGACCGTGACCTCGTCGTTCGCAGAGTCCGTTTTGCTGAACACACTCGATCTTAAACCGATGACGACCGGCTGGAGCGACGCCAAGGCGGATCGCAGCGTGGCGGGAAAGCCCCTCAGTATCGCCGGGGAGAAATTTTCCAATGGCGTCGGCACCCACGCGGCCAGCAATTTTCGCGTGAACCTCGATGGCAACGCAACACGTTTCATCGCGCAAGTCGGCGTGGACGACAGCGCGGACGGAAAAGGCAGCGTGGAATTTATTATTTCTGGTGATGGAGCAATTTTATGGAAAAGCGGAATTATGAAGGGCGGCCAGGCGGCCATTCCGGTGGATGTGGATCTTACCGAGGTGCAGACGCTGGGTTTGCGCGTGACGGATGGCGGCGATGGAGCATCTAATGACCACGCCGACTGGGCGGATGCCAGGATTGTCCTGAAAGACGGTGCGGCCAAACCGCTGGCATTGGCACCGTATGAAACCTTCAGTGTCAAAACCAGGAGCTTCAGCCTGAATTTTGAAATTGGCGAAGACGGCCGGTTTTATCAGCGGGCTGTCGGTGCGACTGACATCAATGGAAAACTGCAACGTGATGGTGAAGCTTATCCCCAGGCCGGTGACGGTTATATCTGGGAACCGGCGCTCCAAGTGGTTCATGCCGATGGAAACACTTCAACCACCTTGCTTTTTAAAAGTGTCACCCGGACGAATGACAATAATGGTCGCGAATTGACAAAAATCCTGTTGCGCGATCCGGCTTACCCGCTGGAAGTCACTTTGAACTTTCGGGCCGACCGCGAGCGTGATGTGGTCGAACAATGGACGGAAATAGCCCATCACGAAACTGGCGCGGTGATGTTGGAACGCATGGCTTCGAGCACCTTGTTGTTTTCGCCGACGAACATCTACCTGATGCATTTCTTTGGCGATTGGGCAAAGGAGATGTCATCTCCAATCACGGAGCAAATCACGCCCGGCACGAAAGTTCTGGATTCTAAAATCGGCGTCCGCGCGCATCAATTCCGCAATCCTTCCTTTGTGATTTCGCTCGACGGCCCGCCGCTGGAAAACAGCGGACGGGTGCTGGCCGGTTCACTGGCCTGGTCCGGCAGTTTTCAGTGTGCATTTGATGACAACGGCCAGGGCATCCGCGCATTGTGCGGTGTGAATCCCTTCGCCTCCGCCTACCACTTAAATCCGGGTGATACGTTCACGACCCCGGAAATGATCTGGGTCTGGAGCGCAAACGGTCTTGGCGAAATGAGCCGCAAGCTGCATGGCTGGGCGCGTGATTATGGAATGCGCGACGGACACAAGATTCGCGACGTGCTGTTGAACAACTGGGAGGCAACTGGTTTTGATTTTGATTTTGCCCGCATTGTCGGCCTTTATGATCCGGCCAAGGAGATCGGCACGGAATTATTCCTCCTGGATGACGGCTGGTTCGCAAATAAATATCCACGCGTAGATGACCATGCGGGATTGGGCGACTGGCAGCCAAACAAAAAACGCCTGCCGGACGGTCTTGCGCCGCTCGCCGCCGAAGCCGTCAAACGCGGTTTGCGCTTTGGCATCTGGATTGAACCCGAAATGGTGAATCCCAAGAGTGAATTATTTGAACAGCATCCTGACTGGGTGATCCGCCAGCCGAAACGCGAACTGGAATTGCAGCGCAACCAGCTTGTTCTCGATCTGACGCGGCCCGCCGTGCGGGAATTTGAATGGAACACCATCAAGGACATTTTGAGCGTGCCGGGCATCACTTACGCAAAGTGGGATTGCAACCGTTACCTCACGCAACCCGGTTCATCCTATCTGACACCTGACCGCCAGTCGCATTTATGGATTGATTATGTGAACGCGCTCTATGCGCTCATGGACAAGACCGCCAAAACTTTTCCTGACACCGAGCTGATGCTCTGTTCCGGCGGTGGCGGGCGTGTGGATTACGGTGCCTTGAAATACTTCAATGAATTCTGGCCCAGCGACAACACCGATCCGGTCACCCGCGTTTCAATGCAATGGGACTATTCGTATTTCTTCCCGATGATGGCCATCGCCAGCCACGTCACGCATTGGGGCCAGCGGCCGATGCACTTCGCTTGCAGCGTGGCGATGAGCGCGCGCTTCGGCATGGACCTCGACCTGACGAAATTGTCAGCGGAGGATAAGGCTGTCTGTGCCGGGGCGATAGCCGCCTATAAACAAATCCGGGAAGTGACGGCATTGGGCGATTTATATCGAGTTGAAGACCCGCATCAGGGATTTCGCGGCGTGATCAATTTTGTTTCGCCCGACCAAGCCCGGGCGGTGTTGTTCGTGTTTCAACTTGCGGACGGGCAGAAAACAGTTGCGCGTCCGCAAGGGCTTGACGCCGCCAAACGCTATATGATTCACGAATTGAACCCCGCGCCCGGTCGCCCGGCGATTCCTCAAGAAGGCAAAACGTTCACCGGCGAAGAACTGATGCGCGATGGCATCACGCCTTCCTGCGGGAACGCACTCGAAGCTTCCATCATTGAACTGGGCTCTTAAACTGTGCGGTTGTCACTAAACGGAATTTTCTCATGCTTTCACGACTTAAAATAAATTTCAGGCTCTGCCTTTTCTTTGCGACAACACTGGTTCTTTCCAACGGGAACCTTTTGGCGGCGGCTAACTCCTGGTCTCTAACTTCCCCGGACAAGCAATGCGTCATTTCCGTTTCGCTCGGTGATGGCGGAGAATTGACTTATCACGTTTCACGCGCCGGCAAGATCGTGATCAAGCAATCGCCACTCGGGTTGCGCTGCAACGACCAGAATTTTGAAAACAAGCTCAAATTGGACCATGCCGGAAAAATTGAAAAGCGCCGCGAGAAATATGAACTCTTCGCCGGGGTTCAACCGCAGGTCAATCATGTCTTGAATCATCGCACACTGACATTTCGCAACGCGAACAACCTGCCGGTTGCAATTGATCTGGCTGCCAGCGATGAAGGCGTCGCATTTCGTTATCGTTTCACCGGAACCAACGATGCCGTCCGCACTGTTGAATCTGAATTGACCGGCTTCACCCTTCCGCTTGACGCACGCGGGTGGTTGCAGCCGTATCACGCCGCCGGACCTTATACGCCCGCTTACGAGGATTTTTACTTTAACGTTTCACCGGGTGATCCGCCGCCGGATTCCCGGGCCAAAGCCGTGGGCTGGGCCTTCCCGGCATTGTTTTACGTTCCAGAAGCGGCAACTTGGGTTTTATTGACTGAATCGGGGACGGATGAATCCTACTGCGCGTGCCACCTTGCTCCGGATTCCACCGGTGGGCTTTATCGCATTGCTTTCCCGCTGGCCGATGAGACAACCCAGGGTTACACCAATAAATTTGGCCCCGAACCCCGCCACACTTTGCCGTGGACGATGCCGTGGCGGGTGGTTGTCCTGGGCAAAACCGCCGGTGATATTGCCACGGGAACTCTGGTCACCGATCTGGCGCCGCCGTCACGCATTACTGACACTTCATGGATTCATCCGGGCCGGGCTTCGTGGGCGTGGTGGTCTTATCCGGACGAACCGGCCACGGCGAAGCGGTTTAACGAGTTCACCGACTTCGCCGCCAGAATGGGTTGGGAATATACCTTGTTCGATGCCGGTTGGTGGCAGCCCGGATTAAAGCCCATTGCCGATCATGCCGTGGCGACCAATGTTGTTCCGCTGGCCTGGCTGCACGCGGCTGATTTTTATGATGAGGCCAAAGCGAAAAAGAAGCTGGATGAAATGGCGGCGGCGGGGATTCGTGGAGTGAAGGTGGATTTCTGGTGCTCCGACCGGCAGGAAGCCATCGCCGCGCAGCAAAATCTGATGAAAGAAGCGGCGGCCCGCAAGATGACGGTGAACCTGCATGGCTGCACCATTCCACGAGGATGGGAAAGAACGTGGCCGAATTTTATGACGTGCGAGGCCGTCTTGGGCAGCGAGTCATATTTTTACGAACCACGCTACACGGAAAAGGCTGCGGAACTGGACACGGTTCTGCCTTTCACACGAAATGCCATTGGGCCGATGGATCTCACGCCGGTTGCCATTTCACCAAAGAAATATGAGCGCCTGACGACTGCCGCACATCAACTGGCCGCTGCGCTCATTTTCACTTCTGGCATCATTCATTATGCCGACCAGCCGGAACTTTTTGAATCACTGCCACCGGAAGCCTTGCAAGTTTTCCGCGATGCCCCGGCGAGATGGGATGAAACAAAATGTCTGGTCGGCGAGCCGGGACAGGTTGTCGTTTTTGCGCGGCGTTCGGGAAAAAGCTGGTTCATCGCCGGCATCAATGGCACCGCCAACGCGCTGCCGGTGAATCTGGATTTGTCGGCCTTCAAAAAATTTAAACACCGGCTGATGATTGCCGAAGGTGGAGACGCCAGGATGCAAGTGGCGGTCACGCCGCTGAAAAATTCCAACCAATGGAGCCATGAAATCCCGCCGCGCGGCGGTTTCATCCTGCGGTTGGATAAATGAGCCGTAACGGCCCACCATGACGCCTGCGGGGCGGCAAATCAAAGCTTGTTCAAAATCCTTCGCCGAAACATTTTGAAAGCGGAAAGGTAAATTGTCTGGCAACTTTAACTCATGAAACCCGCACTTTTCAAAAACGCCCTGTTGTTTGTGTTCCTTGGCATCACGATGACGAATATTCTGTTAGCAGCGGATTCTTCAGCCGCTTCTCCGGAAACGACCATCTGGTTTGATGCTCCCGCAAAAGCGTTCACCGAATCATCGCCCATGGGCAACGGACGTCTGGGCGCGATGATGTTCGGCGGTGTGAATGACGAGCGAATTGTGCTGAACGAGAGTTCGGTCTGGTCGGGTTCGCGCCAGGATGCCGACCGGCCGGATGCTTACAAGGTTTTGCCGGAAATCCGCCGCCTGCTATTGGAAGGTAAAAACACCGAAGCGGAAGCGCTGGTGAACGCCAATTTTACCTGCAAGGGCCCGGGTTCCGGCGGCGGTCAATACGGCTGCTATCAGGTTCTGGGCAACCTGCATTTAAATTTTTCATATGCCGACACGAATGCCCCGGTCACAAATTACCGGCGGACTCTGGACTTGAATGATGCCGTGACGGATCTGCAGTTCTATCGTGGCGACGTTCAGTTCAACCGCGAAATGTTCGTCAGCAAACCCGACGAGGTGATGGTTCTGCGCCTGACCGCGAGCAAATCGAAACAAATTTCCTTCACGGCAACCCTTGACCGCCCGGAACGGTTTGCAACGGTTGACGACGGGGACAATGGTTTGTTGATGACCGGCCAGTTGGACAATGGCGTGGATGGCAAGGGTGTGAAATATGCGGCGCGAATCCGCGCGGTTAACAAAGGCGGCAGCGTTTCCGTGGCGGAAAATGTTCTGACGGTGAGCAACGCCAATGAAGTAACTTTGTTCATCACGGCGGCGACGGATTATCGCGGCTTTGCCGGCCGGCAATTGACCAATCCAGCGGCGGCGACGCTGGCTGATTTGAACGCGGCGGTGAAAAAAACTTACAAGTCGCTCCTCAAGGCGCATATCGCAGATTATCAAAAATATTTTCAACGGGTCTCACTGTATCTTGAACCGGCCAATCTGGGTGAGTACAGTGAACCGACCCCAAAACGAATCGATTGGGCCAAGGCCAACGGCGGCGACCCGAATCTGGCGGCGTTGTATTTCAATTTTGGCCGCTATCTGTTGATTTCATCATCGCGACCGGGAGGACTGCCGCCGAATCTGCAAGGCATCTGGGCGGAGGAAATCAACACGCCATGGACGGGCGACTGGCATCTGGACGTCAATGTGCAGATGAATTACTGGCCGGCGGAAGTTTGCAATCTTTCAGATCTGACTGAGCCGCTCTTTGCGCTCATCGCTTCATTGCAGGAACCGGGTGCGAAGACAGCCAAATCCTACTATGCCGCGCGCGGCTGGGTGGCTCATGTCATCACGAATCCATGGGGCTTCACCTCGCCCGGCGAATCCGCTTCGTGGGGGGCGACGACCGGCGGTTCCGCCTGGCTTTGCCAGCATTTGTGGGATCACTGGTTGTTCACGCATGACACAAAGTTTCTCGCCTGGGCTTATCCGATCATGAAAGGTTCGGCGCAATTTTATGCCGACATGTTGATTGAAGAACCCAAGAATCATTATCTCGTCGTCGCGCCCGCAAATTCGCCGGAGAATCATTTTTATATGCCGGATGGGCATGACACGGCGATTACGCTGGGCGCAACGGTTCACGACCAGATGTTGCGCTATCTTTTTAACGCATGCATCGAATCGTCAAAGATTCTTGGCATTGATGAAAATTTCCGAAATGAATTGATCACAAAGGTCGCGCGGCTTGCACCTACGCCAATCGGCTCGGACGGGCGCGTCATGGAATGGCCGGTGGAATACAAAGAGGCCGATCCGCATCATCGCCACATCTCACACTTATGGGGTTTGTATCCCGGCGATGAAATTACACCAGACGGCACGCCGGATCTGGCGAAGGCTTCGGCAAAAACCTTGGAAGCGCGCGGCGACGACAGCCTGGGCTGGAGTTATGCCTACAAAGCCGCCTTGTGGGCACGGCTGGATGACGGTAATCATGCATGGAAACTTGTCAAAGGCGCGTTAAGTCCGGTGACGACGCAGGAAATCCACTATGATAATGGCGGCGGCGTTTATCCAAATCTGTTCGACGCCTGCCCGCCGTTTCAGATTGACGCCAATTTTGGCGTGGCGGCGGCCATCGGCGAAATGCTGTTGCAAAGCCAGGATGAAAAAATCCGGCTGCTGCCTGCGCTGCCTGACGATTGGAAAGATGGAAAAGTCACCGGCCTGCGCGCCCGCGGCGGTTTTCAAGTGGACATGATCTGGCAGAATGGAAAACTCATCAAGGCGACCATTCATTCCGATTTGGGTGAACCTTGTTCCGTTAGTTACGGCGGCAAAACGGCTGAATTCAAAGTCAAGAAAGGCAAGTCCATCACCATCAACGGAAATTTGGAATTGATTTAAGTTTTATTGATCAATCCTGAAACCATTTGGCAACATCCTTTGAAAGTCAACACACATGAAACTCAACCCTCCAGTTAACCGTCTCATTGGTGACATGCCCAAGGTTGGAATTCGCCCCACCATTGACGGACGATTGCAAGGCGTTCGCGAATCGCTCGAAAAAACCACCATGGCCATGGCGAAAAATGTCGCCAAGCTGATCGAGACGACCTTGCGTCATTCAAACGGACTGCCCGTGGAATGTGTGATCGCGGACCGCTGTATCGGTGGTGTGACCGAAGCGGCGATGGCGGCGGAGAAATTTAAAAAGGCCGGAGTCGGCGTTTCACTGACCGTCACACCGTGCTGGTGTTACGGTTCAGAAACCATGGACATGGACGCTACTGTGCCGAAGGCCATTTGGGGTTTCAACGGCACCGAACGTCCGGGCGCGGTTTATCTGGCCGCCGTCAGCGCCGGCCACACTCAGAAAGGTTTGCCTGCGTTTACCATTTACGGACGCGACGTGCAGAACATCGGCGACACGGTAATTCCCAATGATGTGCGCGAAAAAATTCTCAGCTTCATCAAGGCCGGCCTTGCCGTCGCCACGATGCGGGGAAAATCCTACCTCTCCATCGGCGGTGTTTCGATGGGCATTGCGGGTTCGATTGTGAATCAAGATTTGTTCGAGGATTATTTTGGCATGAGGGTCGAATGCGTGGACATGACGGAGGTCGTCCGCCGCATCGAGGGAAACATTTACGATCCGGATGAATTCAAGCGTGCGCTGACGTGGGTAAAAAAGAACTGCCCCGAAGGCAAGGACTACAATAAGACTTCACGCCCTCGTAAACGCAAAGACTGGGAGTGGGCGTTCGCGGTGAAGTCCGCGATGATCGTGCGCGATTTGATGATCGGCAATCCGCGCCTGGCGAAACTTGGATTCGGCGAGGAGGCCCTGGGACACAACGCGATTCTTTCCGGTTTTCAAGGGCAGAGACATTGGACCGATCATTATCCCAACGGCGATTTTCTCGAAGCGATTTTGAATTCATCGTTTGATTGGAATGGCATCCGCGAACCTTACCTGGTGGCGACGGAAAATGATTCGTTGAATGGCCTTGGCATGTTGTTCGGGCATCTGCTGACCGACAGCGCCCAGATTTTTGCCGACGTGCGGACATACTGGAGTCCCGATGCCGTAAAACGCGCGACCGGACAAAACCTCACAGGCAAGGCGGCGAACGGATTATTGCACTTGATCAACTCCGGTGCCGCGACCCTCGATGGTTGTGGTAAGCAGATGCGCAACGGCCAGCCGGTGATGAAACCGTTCTGGGAGATTTCTTCGCAAGAAGCACAGGCATGCCTTGAAGCGACGACCTGGCCGCCGGCAATTTATGAGTATTTCCGTGGCGGCGGATTCTCCAGCGCTTACGGCACCCGCGCCAACATGCCGGCGACGATGTTCCGGCTAAACATGGTGAAAGGACTCGGGCCAGCCCTGCAAATCGCCGAGGGTGAGTTCGTGGATTTGCCAAAGGAAATTTATCTGGCGCTGGAAGAACGGACAAATCCGACGTGGCCATCTCACTGGTTTGCGCCAAATTTGGCGGGCACGGGAGTCTTTCGCGATGTTTATTCCGTGATGAACGCATGGGGTGCAAACCACGGCACCATTAGCTATGGCCATATTGGGAAAGATTTGATTACACTGGCCGCCATGCTGCGTATTCCTGTTTATATGCACAATGTAGGCGAGGAGAAGGTCTTTCGTCCGGGTGCGTGGACAGCGTTTGGCACGGCGGACTTGGAAGGCGCGGATTTCCGGGCCTGCGCCAATTTTGGCCCGCTCTATGGCAAAACTTTACACTGATTAACATGCTTAAAAACATCGCTGCCTGCATCAGTCCCGATTTATTAAAGATTCTCGCCGAGATGGGGCACGGTGATGAAATTGTTCTGGCCGATGCACATTTTCCAGCCCACTCGATGAACGCCCGCATTGTGCGCGCCGACGGGGTTTTGACCACCACATTGCTGGCGGGGATTCTTCCACTGTTTGAACTCGATTCGTATGCCGACCCGCTCTTGATGATGGCCGCAGTTGAAGGTGACAAGCTCGACCCGCAATTGGAAATCCGTTACATGGAAGTCATTCGTCAATTTGTTCCAACCATCCGCCCGCCCGTTCGGATTGATCGCCAGGCGTTTTATGAGCGGGTGCAAAAATCATTTGCCGTTGTTGTCACCGGTGAAACAGGAAAATATGGGAACATTCTGCTGAAGAAAGGTGTCACTCCCGCAAGTTGATGAAGCCTTCCAAAGCCATTGGCTCTTTGAAAAGCCGATCACACATCTATCAGGTGATTGATCTTGGTGCCGAGAGCTGTTTGATTGTCGGTGTTGGAATTAGGGATTTGCTTCAAAACACTCTGAGGCCTTCCAGATGATGCTAATGTTTGGCAATATCGCCAAGGAATCGAGCAGGCGGTTTCGGTAGACTGTTTGCCTATTATTTAACACATCCATGGCCAAGTTCACCAGTATTGAAGCCGCTTACCAACTCGCCCTTGAGCGTTACGCCGGCTACGGCGTGGACGTCTCGCAACGCTTAAGCAAAACCACCGGACAAATCATCACGGTTGACGGCGGTTTGCATGAAGCGTTCTTACGTTAATAACGCAGAACAGGCTTTATTTATCGCTTATGAAAATCCGCAGAGAAAAACTCGAAACGCTTCTAAAACTTTCCCATGACCTGGCAAATCCACTGAAACCGCTCGCAATCCTTGGCGAAGGTAATACTTCCGCCCGGTTGAGCAACAACACCTTCTTCGTCAAGGCCAGCGGCAGTTGTCTTGGTTCGCTGCGTAAAGAGGACATTGTGGAATGCCACGCTGATGTATTGCTTCAGATGTTGGATAAACCGGGTCTCGCCGATGTTGAGGTGGATAAATGGTTGATGAAATCACGGGTGGATATAAACGCAAAAAAACCTTCGGTGGAAGCCTTGTTCCATGCCTGGCTCCTCACTTTGCCGGACGTTTGTTATGTCGGGCACACCCACGCACCGGCAGTAAACGGCGTCCTCTGTTCGTCGCGCGCCCGCGAGTTTGCAAAAAAAAGAATTTTTCCTGACGAAATTGTCTGTTGCGATGTGGCCTCGGTGTTTGTGCCTTACACAGATCCAGGCTTAAAGCTCGCGCAGGAGATCCGAAAACGAACCGGTGCGTTCATCAAGCAATATCAACGGCCGCCGCGTGTGGTTTTATTGGAAAATCACGGCATCATAACGCTTGGCAAGACGGCCGAAGCCGTGCTTGCGGCGATGCTCATGGCCGAAAAGACGGCGCAAATCTGGTTGGGCGCAGCGTCGCTCGGGGGCCCGACTTTTATGTCGACAAAACAAGTGGCGCGCATTGCTGGCAGACCCGACGAGGCCCTACGGCGGAAGGCCCTGAAAATATGATCGGAAGCCTTCGCTGCTACTGCCAGTAAAAGTGCCAGTGAACGGGTAATAAATAAGTAATTGGTGAGTAGATGATTGGTAATTGATGCGTAATGCCGAGTGCTTGATAAATATTCTAAAACGCCTGATTCTATTGGCGTTCGTTGGTAATGAAGCCGTTCGCTCTGGGTGGTTGATGGGTAATGGCTGAGTAGTTAGTTTTGAAAAAAAATCTCTTTTTCTGTTCGAGTCCCACCATCGGCACCAATTTTAACCTTTGATGCGGAATAGTTCAGCAGAACAAGCCTTTTTCACTTCAAGCAATATCGACCGCAGGCTTAATGGGGCGGGCCGCGCATTTTGGTTAGGTGCTTCAAAAGCTTGCTTTGTAGTTCAAGAATTTTCATACCGCGAGCATATCCTTTCCTTAAATTTCCATGGTGTATCACATACACAATTTCGCAGTTCAGCCACCTTTCAAGGCGGCATGTTACTGTGTTCAAGGCGAGATTCGGGGAATGCCACCAAAAAAAAGCAACATCGCTCGTAAACTTTTACTTGGTTATCGTTTCTTGATGGGGGCGAGCCGCATTTAAGGGATCAGTCTTTATTGCATCGTCAATACGATTCGGTAACGCGCCTCATTCTTCATCATTTTAGCAAACGCTTCAGGGGCCTTCTCCAGCGGAAAGGTCTCGATGACTGCGCGGATGTTTTGCAAGAGACTAAAGGCCAAAGTATCTTCATTGTCAATGGACGAACCAGTCAGTGCGCCTTCAATAGATCTTGAACCGAAGAGCAGTTCCAATGGCGATACCGGTATGGGATCGGTGCCTGCACCCAGCACAATCAATTTTCCCCGAGGCCGGAGACCTCCGATCAAACCGGACATTGATTTGCTGTCAGAGGCCGTGGCGATGATTATCTTGGCACCGCCCAACTTCTGGAGCGCAGCAGCCGCATTGTCGATATTGGTATCAATATAATGGTGCGCTCCCAACTTTTTGGCCAAGGCTGCTTTTTCGGCTCCCCGCGCGATGGCAACGACACGGAAACCCATTTTGGCGGCATATTGGACTCCAAGATGCCCCAGTCCGCCAATGCCCTGGACGGCCACCAGATCGCCTGGAAGTGCGGACGACTTGCGCAAGGCATTGTAGGTGGTTAATCCTGCACACAATAGCGGGGCGGCCTCGACGGAGGTTAGTCCGTCTGGAACGGATACCAATCCATTGGGGAATGCGAGCATCACTTCCGCATAGCCGCCATCAAAATGGCCTCCCGAAATCGGCTGGTTGCTGCAATTGACAAAATCGCCGCGACGGCACGATTGGCAATGACCGCAATGGCCTCCGAGGAATCCTACTCCAACGCGTTGTCCGATCTTCCAATCGGAAACACCCGCACCCAAAGCATCAATTCTCCCGACGACCTCATGGCCCGGAACGCGCGGGAATGTAATTCCCGGCAAACGTCCATACACGGTCGCCGCGTCCGAATGGCAGATGCCGCAGGCTTCGACACGAATGCGCACCTGTCCGGCACCTGGCTCTGGAACTATGCGTTCGACGAGATTTAGTTTCCCCACTTCCGCTACTTCGACTGCTTTATATTTGCTGCTCATAATTTCTTTGGTCGTTCGTGTTGCATAGCTGATGGTTGTTGTCAGCTTCAATTCTTCATACCGGATTCGTTTTTGGCCAAACGGCAGGTCACGAGCCGGTCCAGAGACCATTTGCCCGCTCCATGAAAAATCACGATGAGCGCGAGGCCAATGGCGAGCAGGTGATATTCATAGCCTTCACCTTTCTGCTGCCCGAACCAGTTCATGAAAAATCCGTAAGTAGCGTAAACAATCACGATGGCGACGATCATGTTCGAGGCAATGCCGAATGCGGCAATGCAACTGACACAGCCGAGTATCAGACCGATGGAGCCGGCGAATTCCGCCGCAATCGCCAGAAACGCCAAAGGTGCCGGAATGTGCATCTGTTGCGTGAAATAATTCATCGTGCCGGTAAAGCCATAGCCGCCGAACCAGCCAAGCGCCTTTTGTGCGCCGTGCGGGAACATGACGATGCCGAGCGTCAATCGTGCAAGCAGGGGCGCGAAGCTGTTGCTGGTTTTGAATAACAGTTGAATCGGTTTCATAAATTCAAAAATGTTGAACGGTGTAGTTGTTTCAGTGTGATGCTTGATTTCAGTATGCTTCCACGGAAGCAATCATGCTTCAGCCGATATGTTACAAACCCAGAGCTGTAAGCCCGGGACGATCCAGCGGCCGTGGTTTTGAGGAGTCCCAGTGAAATTTACGTTCGCTTTCCCTGATCGGAAGGTCATTGATGCTTGCGTGTCTGTGGTGCATCAGACCATCCGTGTCGAACTCCCAATTCTCATTGCCATAGGAGCGAAACCAATTCCCCGCATCATCATGCCACTCATAAGCAAAACGCACCGCGATCCGGTTTACTTCGAAGGCCCACAGTTCCTTGACCAGGCGATAATCCAACTCTCTATTCCATTTACGCGTGAGGAACTCAATTATCGCTGGATGACCTTGGACGAACTCAGCGCGATTGCGCCACCAGCTGTCGGAACTGTAGGCCAGCGCGACTTTTTGAGGATCTCGGGTGTTCCAGCCGTTTTCCGCCAGACGCACCTTTTCGATCGCACTTTCACGGGTGAATGGCGGAAGCGGGGGACGCTGTGGCTTTTCCAGTGTCGTGTTCATTGTATTTATTTCAGTTCAGATGGCTGCGGTCACGTGACGATATAGACATGGTTTTAGACATGCTCCAATGATTTGATCGGTTCAGCCCGACTGGCGTGGACGTCTGGCACTTGGATAAATGTCAGACGTCCATTCCCATCAATGCATGTCTCGTGTCTGAGTCCGTCACAGTGGTCAGCTTTTGATAAAGTCCAACAGATCTTTGTTGACCTGATCTTTGAGAGTCGTGCAAAGGCCGTGCGGCGCACCCTTGTAGATTTTCAACGTTGCCTGCTTGATCAGCTTGGCAGAGAGCAGGGCTGCGTCGGCGATCGGCACGATCTGGTCATCATCCCCGTGGATGATCAAAGTCGGCACATCAATTTTCTTGAGGTCTTCGGTCTGGTCCGTTTCGGAAAACGCCTTGATGCAAAAGTAGGAGGCCGGGAATCCCGCCATCTGGCCCTGCAACCAGAAGGATTCACGCACGCCCTCGGAGATCTTTGCACCGGGCCGGTTGTAGCCGTAAAAGGGCAGGCTAAGATCCTTCCAGAACTTGGAACGATCCGCGACCACGCCGGCGCGAATTTGGTCGAATACTTCCATGGGCAACCCGCCGGGATTGGCGGGAGTTTTCAACATCAATGGCGGCACGGCGCCAATGAGCACGGCTTTAGCAACGCGTTTCGTGCCGTGCCGGGCAATATAACGCGCCACCTCTCCTCCACCTGTGGAATGGCCGACATGGATCGCGTTTTTCAGATCAAGCTTCTTCACCAGTTCGGCCAGGTCGTCGGCATAGGTGTCCATGTCGTTGCCCTGCCAGGGTTGGCTGGAACGACCATGCCCGCGTCGATCATGAGCGATGCAGCGATAGCCGTGCGAGGCGAGGAAGAACATTTGATCTTCAAAAGCGTCGGCACTCAAGGGCCAGCCGTGACTGAAAACAACCGGTTGTCCCGAGCCCCAGTCGTTGTAATAAATCTGCGTTCCGTCTTTGGTGGTTATGGTGTTCATACTTTCTTTACTGGTATTATTTGTTTGGATTCTTGTTAATGTTATTGACGACTCTGCCCTTGTCGCAGCCCACAGCCCATGAACGGCAGGCCGCTTACGGCAGCCAATGGAGTGATGGAAGGCGCGACGCATTGTGCCTCTGGCGCTATCAATTGCTTTTACGCAACCGTCGAGCACACAAACAGATTTGTTTTCATACACTAATTCTCCTTTGCATGACGGATGCCAGTTGACGACGAAACTGCGGCGCTCCTTGGATTTCACACAATCGCAGCGGTTTGCGGCAACGTGGGAACATTGGATGGCAATCATGCTGGCTGTTTGAAACTACGTTTTTTGTCGAGTGTTCGACACCCCGTCGAAGCCTCGTCAGCCAGACGGATCATGCTGCTATCGAGTCAACTCAATGTGCGTTGAGTTAGTTTGATCGGCCCACACAGACACATCTGAATCAGTGAAGGACTCTTCGGAAAGTTTAACCGTGAAGGCGTGTTAGCCACAAACGGACACCTTGCAGGGTCCGGAAATCTTCCAGGCTGCGGGCGGGGATATTAGGATATGCGCTGGCAGCCATCTGACTGAGTGCCCGGCCGGACCGAGTTCAAGAAAAGCACTTGCTCCGGCTTCAACGCAACTTTCCAAGCAGGTCGCCCACTGGAGGGTGTGAGAGATCTGCGCGGCCAATTTGTCCATGCCGGTCGGGACATCGAACACGGCATCGCCATCAATCCCGCTGAAGAGGCGCACTCCCATGTTCGGAGCGCGCCTGATTGAAATTTGATTCAGCAACTTGCGGAACTCTACCGAAGCAGCAGCCAGACGCGGTGTGTGTGAAGCCACGTTCACCGCCAAACGAACCACGCGAACGGCGCCCATTCTTTTTGCGTCTTCGGCCAGTGTGTCAAGTGATGCACCAATTCCGCCAACAACATAGGCATCACCGGGATTGACGATGGCAACCGCAGCATCGTAGCGCTCACACAATCCGTCCACCATGTCGCGGGTGAGGCCGCGAATGAACAAGAGGCCATCGCCGGGCGCGCTCGCCGCGTCCATGACTTCGGCCCGGCGCGCCACAAGATCAAGTGTGCCTGTCAAGTTCACGAAACCGGCGACACCCCAAGCCGCAGCTTCACCCACACTATAACCGGCAATAAGCAGCCTGCCGGGCAACGCATCGCGCAGGATTGCCGCCGCCGCCAGAGTCTGCGCAGCACAGAGGATTTGTGCGACACGGTTCTCATGCAGGACAGAGTCGGCATCGGATTGCACCATTTTGCGTGGGTCGCGGCCGCCAAGCAGGGTCGCAGCGTGAGCGAAGATGTCCGCCGCTTCCCGTGCGTCGCCAGTCAGAGCGAACATATGCGGGTGCTGCGGCCCCTGTCCGGAACATAAAATAGCAAGGCTCATTGATGGTTCCTCATTGGGGAATATAGGAGAGCGTCATGATGAAGAATATAGATACCAGCGCCATTAAGGTTACATGAAGCATAACGGCGATGGTGTTTCGCACGCTTGGATGAAAAGGCTCATGGCTAGAAGATCAGCCGATCCACCGGGACTGAGATTGCGCGCGACGAATGCCCGATGCACGGAATTGGCCCGTTCGCGCCAGTCGTGCTGACCCACGCCGCCATCATTAAGAAAGTTGCGGGCGCTTTGTTGAGCAAACTGGAGTCCGGCCGGACCGCCCCGGTGCAATAGGTTGGTATCTTCCAAAACGGCAATGAGTGCAAAACAGGCTTGCACTCGCGCGGCTTCGGCGTCGCCGGGTGCGATTTGAGCGCCCTCCCGCAGAGCTGGCAGGCCAATCTCATATATGCTTGGAAACCCTTGAGTGGCTTCCCATCTAGCGCCACCCGCTCCGTAACGTCGGAGTGCTTCTCCGCCATGGCTGTCCGGCGTTCTATGACCGTCGAGGATATTGCGGCCCCATACATGACCCCACGATGATCCCGAGCGGAGTTGCAGGATTAACCCATCCTCCTGCCCTTGCACCAACAGCGGCGCAGAGCAAACCCATGCCGAAAATGGCACCGCGGTGCGTGTTGACACCACTGGTCGCAGCCAGCATGGCGGCTTCGGCTTTCAGGCCAATGATCCTGAGTCTTCCCATGGTGCAGCCCTGCGCACCAGCCTCGAACAGGTCAACGAGGTAAGGCTGAATTGCGGTGGCGCTGCGATGGAAAGTATCGGCATCCATATCCGAATGGCTGCCATTGTCCACATGACTGACCAGTCCGGGCTTGGGCCAGGTGTCCACTTCCAAGCGAAGACAACGGACCGCAATCGCAGCGATGCTCTCTGCCTCATGGGCAATTTCCCAGCCGGCATTTCCCGGGCGATTCTGGTGCGGACTTATGGTCGAAGCGGCAATCATGATATGCCTCCTCCGTTGAGGAAATTCCCGATGGAGAGCAAGGTGACTCCGCGCGTTGTTTTGACCAGCACCTCGCGTGCGCCAGAATGGAGTTCCCGCCAGTTCACAGCCGCGCCGTCTTCGCGCACCAGTTCGCCGTCCACGCGCATGGGTGCCGCAGCTTCGATTTCCGCAAGACCATTGGTTAGTGCGGCAACATCAGTTCCGCGAGGAAATGTCAGGAGAACGTCGAGATCGGATTTGTTGGTCAGATAGTCGAGTCCCGTCAACGTCTGCCAGCCAAGACTCCCAAAAACCCGCGCTTCCACGCCGTGCTCCGCAGCCAAGCGCGTGACTTGATTCAACGTATGCGTCCAGGACGACGGTGCTGCCTCATTCGCGACACTTAGCAACGGCGGCTGAGCAAATGAGATCACATCCTCTGGCTGCACGAGAAATGAAAGACGCCGTTTGCCGAAGCACGGAGGCAGCGGCAAGCCCAATGGCAATCCTTCCGTCTCGCCCGGTGCAAAGCGACGCACAACTAAAGGCCAGCCTTGATCCACCCAGCCAGCTACGAGCGGTTCGTCCACAAGATCTTTGCGTGTCTCCAATATCGAACGCCACGCAGCCGGCGATACAAAGGTCAGTTCATGGCGGCAGACGCCTCTATCATTTTGAGTGGAGTGCGAGATCATGCACACGCTCCGCGATGTCTGCCGCTTTGGGACGGCCTTTTCTGGATTTACCAAGGTGGTCACGCTGATCGCCGCCCATTTGGTGACTGTCGAGCAACGATTGTAATTGGTCGGCCAAAGAAAACTTTCTCGTCCCAGGTGGCCAGCACCGCGCCGGTCTGCGCCAGATTCTCCAAGCCAGGCGCAAAGACCGGAGTGGATTTGGCCTTCTCCTTCAGAACTTCAAGCGAGAGTTTGGTCACCCGGGACATGGACGGCAGATCCATCACCGCCGGTTCTGCGCCGGGCAATGCCACTAAAGTTCGGGTGGCCAAGGCCGTGGCGATAAAGGCACCGGCGGCCGTGTGGCCGTAAAGCAGACCAATGGTGTGGCGGCTCTGCATGTCGGCATAAATCAGGCTTTTGGCGAGGTGCGCCAGAAATTCGTTCAGCCCCAGAAGTTCATCGCGCTTGCTCATTCGCTGGCTGTCACTATCCACCAGCACCAAAATGGGACCGTCATCCCCGCGCGCCAATAAATCCAGCACCTGGCCGGACACGGATCGCCTCGTCCACCCCAATCGGCGTCCAGTCAGCGACGCCGATCACTTCCATGCGGCGACCGTCCTTCAGCAGACCCGAACCTCGCACCAAGCCATGGTCGTTCTTGATGTCATGGCCGTTCGGAAACAAAGAAGTGAGGATATTATCGAGCGTCATAACGTGGCCTCCGGATATTGTTGGCGATGGTGATGAATTCTTCAGCGGGCATGGCCGGCACATTTTCGGCGTCGGCAATTCCTGCGGCCCGCCAGATGTCGAGAGCATCGGCGCAGGAACCAAAGCGATCCAATCGCTCTTGCAGACGGCTTTGCTCGGCTTTGAGAATCTCCGCTCCGAAACCCGGAGCCGACTTGATCAGGTGGATCGCGGTGGCGCGAAAACTCTGAATCGTGTCATCCACAAATTCGTCGGCGCCGCCAATCAGTCGCCGATTTTTTCCGCCCATCGTGCGCCAGACCATGGCCCGGTCTTTTGAGTCGAATTCATCCACGCCACGATTTGTCTCGATCACTTCGGGGCCGGAAACGCTGATCCGGCCTTGTTCGGAGACGGCCAAGGCCGAGCAGCAGCCCGCGAGCAATCCGCCGCCGCCGTAGCAACCGGACCGACCACCGATCAAGCCGATGACTTTCGCGCCGGCTGTCCGCGCCTCAAGCAAGGCGCGCATAATTTCGGCAATGGCCAGTTCGCCCGCATTCGCCTCCTGCAAACGCACGCCGCCTGTGTCAAAGAGAATCAGCACCGGGATTGATTTGGCATCCCGTGCGGCCCGCAAAAGTCCCGTCAGCTTGGCACCGTGGACTTCGCCAAAGGCGCCACCCATGAAGCGCCCCTCTTGGGCGGCGATGAACACCGGTTCACCGTCGAGCAAGCCACGCCCCACGATCATGCCGTCGTCGAACTGCTGGGGAAGTCCGAACACTGGCAGATGCGGACTGACCTCGCGCTGTTCCGGACCAATGAATTCCGTGAAGCTTCCGGCATCTAGCAGTCCACCAACCCGTTTTCGTGCGGACGCTTCATACCAACTGGCGGATTGATCCAGTGTAACCTGCGGCTTGGTCTCGATTTTCGACGGTAGAGCACTCATTTGTCGTCCTCCTCGATTAAGCGCGTGGCTTGCGACAGACGCAGGGCAACAACGTCCGGGCGTGCGCCTCCGTCGTTGATGGAAAATTTCAAGCCGCCGGGTGAACGTTGCTGAACGAAATCGGAGACGACCGCGTCCCACACGGCTCCGAATCCGTGAGCCGCAGTGCTGATGTCCACTTCGCATTCGGTGTTCGACAAGACCCGCTCCACCAAGACCTCCAGATTACCGGAAGCCACCACACCGATGATGGCCATTGGTTTGGAACCCACAGCCCGCTGTCGCGTCTTGTGGCGATAGTTCAGGGTTTCGATCCCGTTTTGAACAGTCTTGTCTTGAGTCATAAGTTTAAACTTTCAATTGGAATGGACGCCATTCTACCAGTTGCGGAATTTGGACGGGGGCGCGTAGAGTCCACCCGACCAGTGGACAAGATCTTTGATCGAACGGGCCGCGAGCAGACTTCGGTCGGCGTCCAGCGGATTGATGCCGAGATCTTCCGGCCGTCGGATCACGCCCCGTTCCCGCAGCCGCTGGACCATTTTCACATCACGATTGCGGCCAATGTCGGTGTAGCCCGCCACACCGCGAATCGCCTGCTCGCGCTCGTTTTTGTCGCGGCAAAGCAGCAAGTTGGCAATTCCTTCCTCGGTTACAATGTGGGTCACGTCGTCGCCGTAGATCATCACCGGCGCGAGTTCGAGCTTCAACTTTTCAGCCAAGGCAATGGCGTCGAGTTTCTCGACGAATAGCGGGACGTTTTTTTCACCGAAGGTCTCGCCGATCTGCACGACCAGTTTGCGCCCGCGCCGCAGTGGTGCAGGACTGTCAGGATCAGCCTCTTGGCCGGCTTTCAACCACGGCTCGCTAGGATGGCGGCGACCCCGGGCGTCAGAACCCATGTTCGGTGCGCCGCCAAAGCCGGCAATGCGCGACGTCGTGACGGTGGAAGAATTTCCCTGAAGATCAATCTGCAGCGTGGAGCCGATGAACATGTCGCAGGCGTAAAGTCCGGCGGTCTGGCAAAAGGCGCGGTTCGAACGTAACGAACCATCTGCTCCCGTGAAGAAGACATCCGAGCGGGCGCGGATGTAGTCGCTCATTCCGACTTCCGATCCGAAGCAATGGATCTGTTCCACCCACCCGGATTCAATCGCGGGAATCAGTGCAGGATGGGGATTAAGTGCAAAGCGACTTGCAATTTTTCCTTTCAGCCCCAATCGCTCGGCAAATGTCGGCAGTAAAAGTTCAATCGCGGCAGTGCTGAAGCCAATGCCATGGTTCAGCCGCTTGACACCGTAAGGCGCGTAAATGCCCTTGATCGCCAGCATCGCAGTAAGAATTTGCGTTTCGGTGATGGCACCCGGGTCGCGAGTGAACAGGGGCTCGACATAGAACGGTTTGTCGGACTTCACGACGAAGTTCACGCGGTCGCCGGGAATATCCACGCGCGGCACCTTGTCCACGATTTCGTTGACCTGCGCGATGACGACTCCGTCCTTGAAAGCAGTCGCTTCAACCACCGTCGGGGTATCTTCGGTATTAGGCCCGGTATAAAGATTGCCATCCATGTCTGCGCTGACCGCCACGATCAGGGCGACGTGCGGCGTCAGATCAATGAAATAGCGGGCGAACAACTCAAGATAAGTATGAACCGCCCCCAGTTCGATTTTGCCGCCGAACAGCATCGTCGCGATGCGCGCCGATTGCGGACCGGAATAGGCATAGTCGAGCCGCTTGGCGACACCGGTTTCGAACACATCCAAGTGTTCAGGCAAGACGACTCCTGACTGCACCATGTGCAGGTCATGCACCTTGTAGACATCCACCGCCGCCAGTGCGCGCGCCAGCGAATCAGCCTGCTTCTGGTTATCACCCTCCAAGCAAACCCGGTCGCCCGGCCGAATCACAGCTTCCAGCAGAGCGGTGGCATCGTGAGCTTCCACGATCTTGCCCCTGGCCAGTTTCGATCCCGCGCGGATGCGGGCATCGCGCGCACCTTGCGCCTTCTGCCAATCCGTCGTTCGGCGCGCTTCGGAGACGCTTGGTTGAATGCTGCCGTTCATATCTCTTTTTAAATCCTTTTAATTACTGGTTGAGTTGTTTTCAACTAACCTTGTCAACCGGTTTTGCATTGATTGTGCCAACGCATATCCGCTTGAGCGTGCTCGAAGAAATCCCATCAATCTCAATGGAAAATTGATGAAATTTTGTTGCAGAGAATGATGGTTCAATCCGCCAATCGGCAGAAATTGCGTCGAACGTTCGACAGCACGTCGTCCCGCCAACATCCGCAGTTCTAGCGTAGGCCGCAGCGATGGCTGCGGCTGCCCATTGGTAATCCGGGCCGACTTCGAAACTGGCGACAGTGTGACCATGGCAGCAAACGAAAACCCCAAGCCCAAATGTTGCGTGAGGGCATGTGTCCTACAGAGCCAACCTGATGCATGGCTTGAGTTCGGGGATTTTCGAAGATAGTTCACGAGGGAATTTATTTTGGGGCAATTGAGTTGGATGAAACCACAGGCACGCTGCGCCTCATGTAGGAGACCGCATAAGAGCCATCACGCGTGGGAAGCAGCGGGTCATCAGAAAACTCAATCCCATCTGTCAAACGTCCTGGAGTGAAGAGGAGTATCTTCTGCAATGCATCACTATCGGGGACGGATTTGCTGATCGTCAGCGTGCCGAGATCAACCACTTTACGGTCATCCGGCCAAGCTTGGGTCGGATCCTTGGTTTGGTCGCCCGGGGCGGCCAGTTGCGCCTTGATGTGGAACGTCACCGGTCCCCTGGCCAGGCGCTGCGGCAGCTCGTCCATCAGATAGTTTGGTGATTGTTTCACAGCGTCCTCTTTACTCAGATGCACAATCTTCTCGGGCGCAATAATGTAGCGGAACGGCTGGCGCTGGCCCGCCTGGTTGATGAACACTAAAGCGTCAATGCCGGAATACTGTTCCTCGGCGAAGCTGGCGGGCGTGCCAAGCGTAGCGATCGCTTTCCCCACGCTCGGATGACTTTCAAGAAATGTTCTGAGCTGCGGAGACTGCGGCGCACCTGGCGGGCTGGACGCAGCAGCCAATTGCAGATCGCGGAAATCCTCGGGCGTCGCCACGGGGAAAAACTTGAACGAGACCGTGACGATGTCGCTTTCCTCGCCATCAGTGAGATGAAATTTGATGGCCATGCCGTGAGGATTGGCCCCCGGGTCGGCGTCAGGAATCTTGGGGATGCCGCCGGCATCAGAAAAACGCACGGTGACGGGCAGCGGCGTGCCGGCAAACAGCGGCGATTTGCTTAATGCTGCGGCTTCCGGCGTCGGCGTGAAGCTGCCTTCGACGACGACACCCTTGGCGTGATTTGCACGAAAGCCCGGATGCACGCCATAGTTCTTGTTGAGCGCATCAACGATTTCAACATCGAGTTTCGGATTATCGTTGGAATCTCGAACCGGCGTGGACGGTTCCTGTTGCTGCGCACCGCACCGGTTCGTGCAGAATGCGCTGACTGCGATCGCGAGGAGTATAACGAATGATTTCATAGTGGTTTTCATATTTGGTTTGTTTGTTGTTTGTTGGTTCCAGCTCAGGAAATTGTGGAGTTTTTGCACCAGATGAATTTTAAGGTTTCGATACGACGGCTTTGGGCGATTCGGCGATCCGTGCCTTGATCCCGCTGACGAGTGAATCAGATGGATTCGTGATGACCCGGTCAGCCGGTGTCACACCGCCCAGGATTTCGACCGTTTGTCCGAAGTCGCGACCAATCTGCACCGGTCGCAATTCGACCGTGCCGTCCGTGTGAACCACCCCGACTTGCAAGCCCTGCGAGCGAAACAGCAGTGTGTTGGAAGGCAAAACCAGATGAGGCTCGGAATTATTTTTCTTAAAACGGATCTCGCCATAGCTATTCGGCAGGATTTGATGCTGCGCGTTGTCCATTTCGAGTTCCGTCAATAATGTTCGCGAATCAATTGAGATGGCTTCAGCCGTGGTTGTCACCTTGGCGGTGAACTGCCGACCTAGACTCTGAGGTGTTGTTAATATGGCGGTCTGGCCGGGCGCGATGCCGTCCGCGTAGGGTTCCGGCACACGCACGTAAACCCGCAGTTTGTCGGTTTGCGCAATATGGAACAATGGTTTGCCGCCACTGCCTGCCACAATCAGGTCGCCAATATCCACGGAGCGGATGGTAACGGTGCCGGCGAAGGGCGCGGTGACGCGCTGGAAGGCCACCAATTCTTCCAGCCGTCGCATGTTGGCGCGATCGGCATCCACCGTGGCAGCGGCGGTTTCGCGTCCAGCCGTTTTTTCGGCGGCTTCCTGCTCGGTCACTGACGCAGTTTTCAACAATTCCTGCCACCGCGCATCCGTCGTCTGTGCGAGATGAAGGCTGGCCTTGGCCAGCTCGAGTTGCGCTTTGGCCTGAGCTAGTTGCTGATCCAAATCAGGCGTCTCGATTTCGGCCAGCAACTGGCCAGGTTCAACATGCGCCCCGATGTCCGTCACCCAGTCCTTGAGATAGCCGTTGGCACGGGCATAAATGGACGCTTCCCGCCAAGGCCGGATCTCCACCGGCAAGACCAGTCCATCCATTGGTTTTCCCAGGGGTGGGCGAGACGACGGAAACCGTCGGGATCGCCAGTTCGTTCATGTCCGCCGTGGCCATGCGGTTCTGACGCCAACGTGGAAAAAAACCGAGCGCCAACGCGATGATGATGATTAACGCGATGATGATTGCAGCAATCCGTTTACGACCGCCCGATGATGCTGGCACTGGCTGCACTTCACTATTACCCGGTGATCCGGTTGCGCTGGTTTGATTTGGTTGAAGTTCAGATTCGTTCATGAAATCTCCTTACGACGTGGCGGGAGCTAGAATTATATTTTGCGCTGATGCTGGCCGATCCGACTCGTGCTTCTCGGGCATTGGCACCGACCGGTGCAGAACACTGAACACCACCGGAACGAAAAACAGCGTCGCCACGGTAGCTACGAACAGGCCGCCAATCACCGCCCGGCCCAACGGTGCATTCTGTTCACCGCCATCGCCCAACCCCAGTGCCATCGGCACCATGCCGATGATCATCGCGAGCGCCGTCATGAGCACCGGCCGCAGACGCGCGGTGCCGGATTCCCAGGCGGCATTCAGCGGCGTCATGCCTTTCTGGAGATTGCTGCGCGCGAAAGTGACCACCAGCACGGAATTGGCCGTGGCGACGCCGAGACACATGATGGCACCCATCATGGCCGGAACACTCAGAGTGGTCGCGGTGAGATACAGCCCCCAAATGACACCCGCCAACGCTCCGGTCAAAGCGGTGAGAATAATGAATGGATCCAGCCAGCTTTGAAAATTAACAACCAGCAGAAAATAAATCAGCGCGACCGCCATCACCAGGCCAACGCTCAAATCTAGAAAGCTGGAGCGCATGGTTTCTACCTGGCCGCGCAGCATGATCGAACTGCCGCGCGGGAGTGTTTTTTTTGCCTGCGCAACGATCGGTTGAATATCCTTCAGCACGCCGCCGAGGTCACGACCGCTGACGCCCCCAAAGACATCCATCACGGGAACAAGGTTGTAGTGCGAGTAAATCGGCTGGCTGTTGGTCCGCGAAAATGAAGTCAGGTTTGCCAGCAATTGCTCGTTGCCGGTGCCGGGCTTGCCGGCCGCCACCGGCATGGCATTGAGATCGGCCAGTGAAGTCATCCGATACTCCGGCACCCGGATATTCAGTAGATACTGGACTCCAACATACGGATCGAGCCAGAAGGTTGGTTGAACCTGGGTGCTGCCGCTCAAGTTGAGGAGAACCGACCGGGCGATGTCCTGTTCGGTGAGGCCAAGCTCCGAAGCCTTTGTCCGGTCAATGGCATATTCGAACCGTGGCAAATCCGACGGCTGCTGAATCCGCACATCCACCGCTCCGCGGACTTGGCGGATTTTGCTGGCAATGGCGGCGGCGACCTGTTGGTTCCCGGCCACGTCGCGGCCAAGCACCTGAATATCGAAAGGTGAAGGCAGTCCAAAGTTAATGGTCTCGCTTACGATGTCCGCTGGCAGGAAGTAAAACGTGACGCCGGGAAAATCACGATTAAGCGAGAGGCGCAGATTCCTGACATAATCCGCCGTCGGTTTGTGGCCGCTGTTTAATGAGACCATGATGTCTGCGTCCGCTGGTCCGGCTGTTCCACTGTCATTGTAGCTCAAGTTGATTCCAGAAATCGGCAGCCCAATATTGTCAATGATGCCCTGGATTTCAGCCGCCGGAATTTTGCGGCGGATTGCACTTTCGACTTGGTCAATCAGAACGGCTGTCTCTTCGATTCGAGTCCCTGTCGAAGCGCGCACATGCAAGCGAAAGATTCCGGCATCAACGTTTGGAAAAAAATCCTGCCCCAGAATCGGAACCAGAAGCCACGAGGCCACGCAAAAAAACAGGAACGCCACCCCAAAAGCCAGACGATGAGCCAGCGCCAATCCGAGCAAGTCCCGATAGCGTTGCCGAAAACGCTCGAAGGCATGTTCAAATCCTTCTTGAAAACGAATCAATGATTGCACCCATCGTGATTGGGTTTTTGTCCCCGTGGTTTCGCCGCCATGACGGCGGGCATTGCGCTCGAACCACATCACCATTGTCGGCACAAGCGTGCGAGACCAAGCATACGAGGCTAAAACGGCGAAGACCACCGCCTTGGCCAGCGGCGCGAACAGGAATCCCGCCACGCCGCTGAGAAAAAACATCGGAACAAAAACGATGCAGATGCACATCGTCGAGACCATGGCCGGCAAGGCAATTTCGCCCGCGCCAATCAGGATGCCGTCCTCCAGCGTTTCGCCGGCGCGCAGATGACGTTCGATATTTTCAATAGTCACCGTCGCGTCATCCACCAAGATGCCGACCGCCAGCGCCAGCCCGCCCAGCGTCATCAGGTTGAATGTTTCGCCCGTCGCGCTGAGCATGGCCAGCGAAGCCAGCACGGAAAGCGGAATGGAAATGGCAATGATGAGCGTGCTCCGCCACGAGCCGAGAAACAACAGGATCATCAATGCCGTCAAGGCCGCCGCAATGACCCCTTCCCTCACGACGCCGCTGACTGCCGCCTTCACGAACAGCGATTGATCGGCGAATTGTTTCACCTGCACATTTTCAGTGACCGTATTCATCACGTTCGCCATGGCGGCTTTGACACCGCTCGCGACTTCCAGCGTTGAAATGCTGCCATTTTTGAGAATGCTCAGAAGGGCGCTCCGAACCCCATCCTGGCGAACGATGTTCTCCTGCGGTAAATAGCCATCATGCACCTGGGCGACATCATGGATGCGAATGACCGCGCCATCCGAAGTTGTTTTAATCGGCACAGTATTCAACCGGTCAATCAGTCGCACGCTGGTGTTGAGGTCAATGGGGTATTCGTGGGAACCAATTTTCGCCGTGCCGCTGGGATAAACCAGGTTCTGCGTGGTCAGTGCAGCAACCACGTCCGATTGGGAAAGATTTTGTGCCTCCAACGCCTTGTTGTTCAAATCCACCTGGATCACCCGTTGCTTGCCGCCATAGGGCAAGGGAATTCCCACGCCGGGAACACTGATCAGCCCCACGCGAATCGTATTGAGGGTGAGGTCAAAAATTTGCTGCTCGGAAAGCGTCGTGCTGCTGATGCCATATTGTAAAATTGGAACGGTGGAGGCGTTATATTGGATGATGAGCGGCGGAGTGGTGCCCGGCGGAAGCGTTTTCAGGATGGTTTGCGATTCGGCGGTGATCTGGGCCACGCCCGCATCGGGCGAGGTGCCTGGTTGAAAAAATACTTTGATGACTCCATTACCGTCATACGCCGTGGATTCGATGTGCTCGATATTATTCACCGTCGTCGTGAGGGCACGTTCATCGGTATAGATCAGGCGCTGTTCAATATCCTTGGCGGTGAGGCCGGTGTATTGCCAGATCACACTAACCACCGGAATATTGATGGCCGGAAAGATGTCGGTTGGCGTGCGCAACAGAACAAATGGCGTCAACAACACCAGCAGCAGCGCCGCCACGACAAACGTGTAAGGGCGGCGGAGCGCTAGATGAACAATCCACATAGGCTACGTCCTCATTTCTACTGGCAATGAAGCCACCGGTGCGGCAGGAGTCGCCGCCACCGGCGGTATGGGGCTGGGATTTTTTTGCGGTTTGGCAGGATTAAGCCCCGAAGGCGAAATGGAAGATGGACTGCTGATAATCGGCTGTTGAGATTGCAATTTCTGCTCAATTTCCATGGCACGGGTCACGCGCCAAAGCAGAACACCGCCATAAGCCGCCGCGCCAAGGGCGACACCAAAACCTTCAAGTTCCTGACGGAGAATGTCGGCAGGCAGAGCCTGTAGCCGAAAAACCATCACCAAAATTATCACCACCAGCGGCAGCAGAAAAACCATATGCCTAACATGCCGGCTTCTTCGTGCAATCGGAGCGGGTGAACGTGCGGGTCTGCTTCGGGATGCGCGTGCGGCCGGAGTCCCGTTGGCCAGATGTTCGGGATCGTTGATCAGTGTTTGTTGTGATGTATACATTTTTAATCGGCTTTGAGGTTTCCAAAATAAATCCAACTGGTGTGAAGACTGTGAAGCAGCAATGCGGGCGTCGTGCCGTTGAAATCTTTGTGATGTGTGGTGAAAATCGTGGCGGTGGGCGTGACTGTTTTAACCGGGACTTCGATGCCACAAGTGTTGCTCTCTTCTTTGAAGAGTATGCCGATTCTTTGCCGGCGTTCGGCGGCCCGCACGGCCGTAATGCCCGGTTTCTCAGGTTCAAGGTTCAAGTCGGAACATAAATTTTTCATTGGCCAAACTCTTGCACGCGTTATGCCAAGCGGAAATGCAGTCGCTATGCTTCTGTCCATCCGTCGCTCCCATAAGGTTTTAAAAAGAAAGTTACCTGCCTCCGCCAAACCTTCTTGGATTGTGCCGGGCGTCGAGATTTCGACATCACGTCGGGCCATCGGCGCACGTTGCCCTTGATTCACCACGGCGGTTGCGGCAGATTTTTCGAATTGATGTCAGGCTTGCCGCAAACTGAAAATCAGAGCCTCAAAATTATCGGCTCCCAAAGGCGATTTTGGCCGGTGGCTGCGTTTCGCTGGATATTGCCAATTATTTCGGTTGCCACTGCGGTCATTCTTGCAAAGCTGCTGAATCATTATTGGCAATCCCAGCCTTTCGTATCGCTGTTTTTTTGCGCCATCATGCTCAGCGCCTGGTTCGGCGGTTTTGGGCCGGGCTTGCTGGCGGTCACACTCGCTGTTCTGGCGTTCGACTATTATCTCCTGCCCCCAATCTTTTCATTTTCTGTAGATTTTGGCGCACTGCCGCGCCTGCTGCTCTTTACGCTGTCAGCGTTAATTGTCATATCACTGGCCGCCGCTCAAAGAAGCGCAACTGAATCACTCCGTCTGGCGCGCGATGATCTGGCAGTGAAGGTTCAGGAATTGAAGAAAGCCAACGAAGCATTGAATGTCGAGAACACCGAACGCAAACGGGCCGAAGCGGCGCTGCAAAAGGCGCAGGCGGAACTCGCACACGTTAGCCGGGTGACCACAATGGGTGAATTGACCGCCTCGATCGCCCATGAAGTCAACCAACCCCTTACCGCCGTGGTCAACAACGCCAATGCCTGCATCAGTATCTTGTCGAACGACGCTCCCAACCTTGGCGAAGTCCGGGATGCACTGACGGAGATAATTGATGATGCAAACCGCGCGAGTGATGTCATCGCACGAATCCGGCAATTGGCAAAAAAGTCGCCCGCAGAAAAATCGCTTCTGGATTTGGGAAATGTCGTCAAGGATGTTCTGGCACTTGCCCGTTATGAGTCACACGCACGACACATCACGATTCGCACCGACCTGCCCGTAGGCTTGCCCTCTGTCGCCGGAGACCGCGTGCAACTCCAGCAGGTTTTACTCAATCTGGTCGTCAATGGCATGGACGCGATGAATGCAATCGAAGAATCAAAGCGCGTCCTGACCATCTGTGGGCACCGAGAAAGACGGGACGGAACGACCATGATTGTGGTCAGCGTGCAGGATGTCGGCACCGGATTCAAATCCGAGGAAATGGAGCGTCTCTTTGAAGCGTTTTATTCCACGAAACCGCAGGGGATGGGAATGGGGTTGGCCATCAGCCGCTCAATCATTGAAGCGCATGGTGGCCGGTTGTGGGCCGAGTCGAACCAAGGAAACGGTGCGACTTTTCTATTCAGCCTGCCGGCTAGAACCGATGCCGCATTATGACTGAACCAGAGCCCATCGTATTTATTGTGGATGACGATCTGTCGGTTCGTCGTTCCACAGAGCGACTCATTCGATCAGCCGGCTTGAACGTCCAGACCTTTACGTCTGCCGAGGAATTTCTAAAACATCCGAAACCTGAAGGCCCGGCCTGCCTCGTGCTTGATGTGCGCATGCCGAAGTTGAGCGGCATGGATCTGCAACGTGAATTGACGCAATCTGGCATTCACATTCCGATTATTTTCATCACCGGGCATGGTGATATTCCGATGTCGGTCCGCGCGATGAAGGCGGGTGCCGTGGAATTTCTGACCAAGCCGTTCAAAAGCCGCAGTCTGTTGGATGCTGTTCACGCCGCTATTGACCGCGACCGGTCGGCGCACAAACAGCGAAATGAAATTGGAGAATTGCGCGAGCGCTATGAACAGCTCACCCCGCGCGAGCGTGAAGTAATGGTGCTTGTGGCCGCCGGTTTACTGAATAAACAGGTCGCCGGCGAACTTGCCACCACCGAGCGGACGATCAAATTTCATCGCGCTCACATCATGCAAAAAATGCGTGCTGAATCGCTCGCCGATCTGGTTCGGATGACTGAAAAGCTTGGCGTCACCCACCAAAGTTAGATCCGTATTAACCGGCATTACGGGAAAAGTGGTCGCTCCAAAACGAAAGGCTGTAGGATTTTTCCAGCGAATATATGCCGAACCTCCGACATGTTGTCGAAGGCTCGACGCGATTTATGCCAGTCGGCGAATTAAAGACCAATTTCGATTAATTGGATTCTATCAATTCTCCGTTGAGCTTCAGCGGTTTTCAACAATCACACCCAAGCGCATGTGGCATTGGCACAATCAATGCAAAACACCCTCACGAGTTTTATTGAAAACAGATTCACTGCGTTAACAGCAACCTTATGAACAGCAGCACTCAGCCAAACCGACAAGCCCGGATATTTTAGGAATATTCTGCATGCTCACGACCATTACATCTGCGCTTGTTCCGGTTTTCTTCGTCATGGGGTTGGGGCATTTCGCCGGCAGGAAGAAGATCGTTGAAAATCAGCACGTCAATTCGCTGAACACTTTGGTGATGACTTTCGCGCTGCCGCTCTCGCTGTTCATCGCCATGGCTCAGACACCCGCGACACGACTCGCCTCCGGCGCGATTCTGGGACTGGTGTTGACGCTGTCCATGCTCGTCCTTTTTGTCATCACCTATTTTCTCAACCGCCATGTCTTCGGCAAAAGCTCCAGTGAGACGGCGATACAATCCCTCAATGTGTCACTGCCAAATTACGCTTCCGTTGGACTGCCGTTGCTTGGTGCCGTCATTGGGCCGGAAAGCGCCACGAGCGTGAGCGTGGCGATTGCCGCCGGCACCGTCATTATGAGTCCGCTGACGCTCATTGTGCTCGACGGCCAGACTGTGGGCGCCAAAAATGTTTCTTCCCCTCGACGCATCGCACTAGCTTTCCTGCATGCCGTTCGGAAACCCGTGGTTGTTGGCCCGGTCGCCGGAGTGATCATCGCGCTGGCGGGCCACCCGCTTCCCCAGTTGGCGGTGCAAACTTTCAATCTTCTGGGGCAGGCCACGGCGGGAATCGCACTTTTTGTGACCGGTCTGGTACTCTCCTCGCAAGCCTTGAATTTCAATGCCAATGTCTTCCTCGGCGTTCTGCTGAAAAATATCGTCCATCCCCTGCTCGTCGTCGGCATTGCCGTTTTATTCAGCATGAATAGCCACGAAATGCATGAAGCGATTCTGCTGGCGGCAATTCCATCAGGATTCTTTGGCGTTCTCTTTGGCTTGAATTACGGCGTGAATTCCCGGGACGCCGATTCGACCCTTACGATCAGTTCGCTGGTCAGCATCGTGACATTGGCCGTGGCGATTTTATTGACCAACGGGATGAAGTAGCTAAAGAGGACAATCACAAATCAAAGCGTAACACAATTCGTCGCATCTCGAATAATGAAACTGACGCAATATCAATCGCACTCCTGCCCGTTGAAGAAACAAACCAACCACGGCACGAAAACCGGTACGGTAGTGATATCATCCAAAGTGACTCCGGTTTTCGCGGGGAATACCCGCTTCACGGCGCTCATGTTGCGCAAGGTTTCCGTTCTGACCGTCAATCGGGCTTTAGTATTCGCCGTGAACCTGTAATTAAACTTCTAGGAACAACACAAAAGGACTAAGATGAAACCGACCAATAAAATCGCCCTGATCACCGGAGGCAGCCGGGGCTTGGGACGCAATACAGCCATCCATCTCGCCCGCAATGGCACCGATGTCATTCTCACCTATCACTCAAACAAAAAAGAAGCGGATTCGGCAGTGGCCGAAATCGTTACGCTTGGCCGAAAGGCTGTTGCCATCCAACTCGACACCGGCAACATCGGTGCCTTCGACGATTTCGCGGGCAACGTGCGGCAGGCGCTTGGCGGTCTGGGTGCGGAGCGTTTCGACTATCTCGTCAACAATGCCGGCACTGCGCACCACAACAGCATTGAGAAAACCACGGAGGCGGAGCTGGATGCGCTCTACAATGTTCATTTCAAGGGCGTATTCTTCCTGACGCAAAAACTGCTCCCGCTCATCAACGACGGCGGGCGGATCATCAATCTGTCATCAGGTCTCACCCGCATCATCGTGCCCGGCAGCGCCCCTTATGGTTCGATGAAGGGGGCCATCGAGGTGCTGACCAAATATATGGCCAAGGAATTGGGGCCACGTCGGATTACGGTCAATGTCGTTGCTCCCGGCGCTATCGCGACCGACTTCAGCGGCGGCATGGTGCGGGACAATCCCGATGTGAACAAGCGTGTCGCCGACATGACCGCGCTGGGGCGTGTGGGCCTGCCCGACGACATCGGCCCGATGATCGCTTCCTTGCTGTCCGAGGACAATCGTTGGGTCAATGCTCAACGCATCGAGGTCTCAGGTGGAATGTCCATCTAGAGTCATTGCCGAAATTTTATCTTGTCCACAAGGGTTCTGTTTTGATGCAAGCTTTTATGTGTAAAGTATGGACTGGCGGCACAGTCGCCGACCGCTCAGACATCAGGCGCCATCGCCTCCAGTTTTTCGTTGACTACGATATAACCCATGTCAGTCAACCCAAATGCGGACTTAACGGGGTCTAGGCCGATCACAATTAATAGAAACTAAAGCTCATGCAATCAACTTTGAAACGACGGTGGAGCGCAGGTTACATTTACAAGAAAACTGACATGACATTTGACATTCCAAAAAATGTAAATGCTTGTTATGAGGTTAACAGGTCCAATCCAAACGTGTGTCGTAAAAATTATCCAAGGAAAGAAACAGACGTCATTGTTCTGGCGATAGGCATTGCCGGACTGTTCACGATTTCTCTGGCATCCGCTTTTGCCGGAACGGATGAATCGAAAACATCTTTGGACGTTCAAACCAACCGGCCTTCCATCTGGGACCAAAAATATATGTTTGGCGACTGGGGCGGCGAACGCAGCCGGCTGGCGAAACAAGGGGTAACTTTCGACTTGAATAACATTGGCGATTACCAGGGAAGCGTCACCGGCAGCCAGCACAATGAAACGGCTTACTTCGGGCGCTTTCGGGCTTCGGCTGACATTGACTTCAACAAGTTGTCCGATTTCGACGGGGAATTTTTCTTTTCAGGAGTGTGGCAATACGGTCAAAACCTTTCCGCCCGGTATCTTAACGTCAATACACTGGTCAGCAGCATCGCCGGAGTGGAGAGCGTGCGGGTTGACCAGCTCTGGTATCAGCAAGGTTTTGCCGATCATGTGATCAAGATCAAGGTGGGACAGCTTGCGGCGGTCAATGAATTTGGGGCGACTGATTTCTTCGACATTCTCATGAATGACGAACTCGGCTATGCACCGAATGCTCTCTTCAACGCCAAACAGCCGTTTAGTCCGGCGGGCAAGCCGGGGGTGATTGTTTGGGGAGATTTGTCGGTGGTGACGCCCGGCCTTTATGCCAAGGCGGGTGTTTTTACCGCCTATGACGATCCTTACCGGCCTGACGATTATGGAGTGAATTACGGCGATGATTTCCAGCATGGCTGGGTGGTTTCTTTTGAAATCGGCTATCAGGAACAAAACACCCAATATCCTGGGATCTATAAATTGGGGGTCAACGCGAACAATCTGGCCGTCTATTCCAATCCGGATACGGGGGAGAACTATCGCGGTAATTTCACGGCTTACGGGCTGGCGCAAAAGACAGTCTATCATCCCACGGATGCTGACGGGAAGCTTGAGCTGAAAAAGGGGCTGGATTTGTTGCTGGAGTTTGTGGGCGCGCCCGGCGATCGCAACCCGCTGGAGTTTGAAGTCACCGCTGGCGCCCGTTACACTGGGCTGATACCCGGCCGCGATGAGGACAAAACTGGGTTTGGCGTGATTTACTCCAAGAATGGCAGCGCCTATAGCGATGCCTATGCCGCCGCCAATGGCCACGGCTTAGGTGGTGAGACCACGCTGGAACTGACTTATCAAATCAATCCGATGTCCTGGTTCTCCCTGCAATTGGATAATCAATTCATCATTGACCCGGGTGGCGATGATCATCGCAGCGGCATTCTGGTGCTGGGGTTGCGCACCATCTTCCGTTTCTAAACAAAAACCAAACCAAAAAATATGAATCCATATCTGGCGGAATTTGTTGGCACGGCCATGCTCATTCTTTTCGGCGGTGGTGTCGTGGCCAATGTGCTGTTGGGAAAATCAAAGGGCCAGGGCGGCGGTTGGATTGTCATTGCGACCGGCTGGGGTTTGGCCGTCGCGATGGCGGTTTACGCAGTCGGAACCATCAGCGGCGCACACTTGAACCCGGCGATAACGATTGGGCTGGCCGTGACTGGAAAGTTCGCCTCCGCCAAGGTTGCCAGCTACATCGTCGCCCAAATATCCGGCGCAATGTTCGGGGCCTTGCTGGTCTGGCTGGCTTATCTGCCACACTGGAAGGAAACGCCCGATCAGGGAGCCAAGCTGGCGGTCTTTTGCACCGCTCCCGCGATCCGTTCGATTCCCTCAAACCTGCTCTGTGAAATCATCGGCACGGCCACCCTTGTTTTCGGAGCTTTGGCCATTCCTTCCAGCGCCAATCTGTCCGGCCCGGGCTGGGCGACTGGTTTTGGGCCATTGACAGTCGGACTGCTCGTTTTCGCCATCGGCCTTTCGCTTGGCGGGCCGACGGGTTATGCCATCAATCCGGCCCGCGATTTCGGCCCGCGGCTGGCGCACGCGATTCTACCCATCGCCGGCAAGGGCGGCTCGGACTGGCGTTACGCGTGGATTCCAATCGTCGGACCAATTGTCGGCGGCGTGCTCGGCGCCTGGATTTATCAACTGCTTTACACTTGAACTAAACTTCAATTCAACCTTAACTCCCAATAATCCCATGCAATACATACTTTCCCTGGACGCCGGAACCACCAGCGTGCGCGCCATCGTTTTTGATCAGGAAGGACAGATTCGCGCGGTGGCCCAAAAAGAAATCCGCCAGATTTATCCGAAGCCGGGCTGGGTGGAGCAAGACCCGCAGGAAATCTGGTTCACACAAATTACCGTTGCCGTGGAAGCCCTCGGTCGCGCCCGCATCCGCCCCGTTGACATCGCGGGGTTGGGCATCACCAACCAGCGGGAAACCACCGTTGTCTGGGATAGCAAGACCGGCGATGCGGTTTACAACGCCATTGTCTGGCAGGACCGGCGCACGGCGGAAGCCTGCGACCAGCTTCGCGCCGCCGGTCACGACAAAAAAATAAACGAGCGAACCGGCCTCCTGCTCGATTCGTATTTCTCCGGCACCAAGATCGCCTGGATTCTCGACAATGTGCCCGGCGTGCGCGAACGGGCCGAGGCCGGCGGGCTTCTCTTTGGCACCGTGGACACCTGGCTGATCTGGAAGCTGACGAGCGGCCATCATGTTCATGTGACCGATCCCAGCAACGCCTCGCGCACGTTGCTCTACAATATCCACACCGGGAAATGGGACGAGGAACTGCTCAAGCTTTTTCGGATTCCCGCCAGCCTGCTGCCGGAAGTGCGCACGTCGAGCGAAGTCTATGGCGAAGTCAGCACGTCACTCGGCTTGCAAAAGGTGGCCATCGCCGGAATCGCCGGCGACCAGCAGTCGGCGTTGTTCGGCCAGATGTGCGTACATCCCGGACAAGCCAAGAACACTTATGGCACCGGGTGTTTCCTGTTGCAGAATCTGGGCACAAAACCAATCACGTCCCGCAACCGTCTGCTGACAAGCGCCGCCTGCCAGATTGGCAAAAAGCGCGAGTTCGCGCTAGAAGGCAGCGTCTTCATTGGAGGAGCCGTGGTGCAGTGGTTGCGGGACGGTTTGCGCCTGGTGCGTTCCGCCGATGAAGTAAATCTGCTGGCCAATTCGACGCCGGACAATGGCGGCGTCTATCTGGTTCCCGCATTTACCGGTCTGGGCGCACCCCATTGGGATCCCTATGCGCGTGGTGCCATCGTCGGCATCACCCGGGACACCTCCGCCGCCCACATCGCCCGGGCCGCGCTCGAGGGCGTGGCGTATCAGGTCGCTGATCTGATTGATGCCATGCACGCCGACACCGGGAAAAAATTGAAAGAGTTGCGCGTGGATGGCGGCGCAAGCCACAGCGCGTTCCTGATGCAGTTTCAAGCCGACCTGTTGCAAATCCCGGTGGTCCGGCCGGCGGTGACCGAGACCACGGCGCTGGGCGCAGCGTATCTGGCCGGGCTGGCAACCGGCTATTGGAAGAACATCGAAAGCATCTCCAAACAATGGCAGGTCGAGAAAGTGTTTGAGCCAAAGATGCCGCGTTCACAGGTGGACGACCTGCGCTCCCGTTGGAATGAAGCTCTCCAGCGGTCGAAAAACTGGGCGGTGCATCTGCCGGCTAAAGCCAAACGGAAAACTTCAAAAAATAAACTCCCGCGCTGAACTTTATTCAGGAAATTAAAATATGAAACGTGACGACATGTTGAAACAGGCGCGGGAACGATCCCAGCCTTGGGATATGATCATCGTGGGTGGCGGTGCCACCGGAGCGGGCGTGGCGGTGGATGCGGCTACGCGGGGTTATGCGACGTTGCTGCTCGAACAACATGACTTCGGCAAAGGCACGTCCAGCCGCAGCACCAAGCTGGTGCATGGCGGCGTGCGTTACCTCGAACAAGGCAACGTCTCGCTCGTGATGGAGGCTTTGAAGGAACGCGGACTTCTCCGCCAAAATGCGCCGCATCTGGTCAGTGAACTGGCGTGCATTGTGCCGAGCTACTCGTGGTGGGAAGGCCCATTCTATGGAATTGGCCTAAAACTTTACGAACTGCTCGCTGGCAAATATGGTTTTGGCAAATCGCATACCATTTCCAAGGAGGAAACACTCCGGCAGCTTCCCAATGTCAATCCGGACGGGCTCACCGGGGGCATAGTTTATTACGACGGTCAGTTTGATGACACGCGGCTGCTCATCAACCTGATCGCCACCGCAGCGGAACAAGGCGCAACCTTGCTGAACTACGCCAAAGTCATCGCGCTCAACAAAGGCGGCGACGGCATTGTGAATGGCGTAACGTGGCAGAATGTTGAAACCGGCGAGACTTTTACCGCGCACGCCAAAGTCATCGTGAACGCCACCGGCACGTTCACCGATTCAGTGCGCCGCCTCGCCGAACCGGACGTCAGTCAAATGATTGCACCCAGCCAGGGTGCGCATCTGGTTTTCGACCGTTCATTTTTACCCGGCACAAATGCCATCCTGGTGCCACACACCAAAGATGGTCGCGTCATGTTCGCCATTCCGTGGCACGGTCACACCTTGGTCGGTACCACCGACACGCCGATGAAAGAAACGTCGCTGGAACCGGTCGCGCTTGACGCCGAAATCGAATTCATACTGGAGACCGCCGGGCTTTATCTGGAAAAGAAACCAACGCGCTCTGACATCTTGAGCGTCTTCGCCGGAATCCGGCCATTGGCAAAATCCGGCGATGGCGGCAACACGGCGGCGCTCTCGCGCGATCACACCATTCACATTGATAAAAGCGGGCTCCTGAGCATCACCGGCGGCAAATGGACGACTTATCGCAACATGGCGCAGGGTGCGGTGGATCAAGCCGCCACGCTGGGAAATTTGCCGGACAAGCCGTGCCTGACTCAAAACCTAAATATCCACGGCCATCATTCCAACGCAGTCAACTTTGGCCCGCTTTCATTTTATGGTTCGGACGCCCCATCAATCCGCCAGTTGATCGCCGAAGATCCAAAGCTGGGAAAACAACTGGATTCGGAGCTGCCCTACGTTGAGGCCGAAGTTGTCTGGGCTGCGCGTTGCGAAATGGCGCGCACGGTGGAGGACGTTCTCGCGCGGCGCATGCGAGCTTTGTTCCTGAATGCCAAAGCCGCCGTTCGCATGGCCCCACGGGTTGCCAGCATTCTCGCCAAGGAGCTGGGCAAGGATGAAAAGTGGAGAGATGAGCAGCTCGCAGCATTTAATCAAATCGCGAACGGCTATTTAGTCAAAGTTTGATGGCACCCATTGTAATCATTATCTCGTTCCATTGCCGATCTGAACAACTTCGCTTGCGACAAAGGAGCTATAGTTCAACGATGCTTCGGTGAACATATATCGGCACCTGCCGTGCCTGCTTTTACTCGATTTCCACTAGCGACATCATCCCCCCTCACAATCCTGAAAGCATCATAGCCGATAATCCACGCAAAGATGACGACGCTTCGACGCGCCGTCGAACGTTCGACCAAATTCATCGCGGTCACAGGATGGATCAATCGTTTGCCTGCCCGCGTTTCAACCATGTTTTTATTGAGCTTCAACGCATTTTAAGAATTATGTCCAAATAAGCGGTGTTGGCATGAACGATGCAAATCAGTGCCAGACCGCAGTCAAAAACACCTTAAACTCAATCGCACAGCAAAATCGAAACAAGTATGAAAACAAATACCAACAAGCAAAAAGAGGAACCCATCATGTATGAAACCATGGACGACCTGCCAAAATCCACCAGAATCCAGTTGAACCAGTTGATGAACCAACGCCTGGCCGACGCGGTTGATTTGCAATCGCAGATCAAGCAGGCGCACTGGAATGTGAAAGGGCCGAGCTTCATTGGTCTGCACAAACTCTTTGATGAGGTGGACGAATCCGTGGAATCCTATGTGGATCTGATTGCGGAACGCATCGTGCAACTTGGCGGCATCGCCGAAGGCACAGTGCGTGTGGCCGCATCGCGCACGCGGCTTCAGGAATACCCGCTCACGATTGCGGAGGGCATGGCGCATGTCGAGGCAGTCGCCCGTGCGCTTTCCACCTTCGGACGAGAAGTTCGCATGACGATTGATGAAACCGAAGCTTTGGGGGACAAAGACACGGCGGACATTTTCACGGAAATATCCCGTGGGATTGATAAATGGATATGGTTCGTCGAAGCGCATTCCCAAGCAGCGAAGTGACAATTCACCCGGCCGAAGGCGGTTTGTTGCAACCAAGTCTGCATTGATGTCGCCGCCACATGGGCTGATAGCCAAGATGTGGACTACAACTGCAACCGATGTCGCATCAAACCGAATTGTTTCGGAACAAGAAGCCAGTCACTTCCTACTTGGCTCCCGCAAAACCATCGCCGCCGTCGCGACCACCGCGAGACTGATTACGAACGGCAGGACTGGAGCGTAAAGGTGGCAGTGAACCAAGAGCAGTCCTCCGGCAATGACGCCAACAAACAACGCGGCGAGCATTCCCGCGAGGCGCCACCTTTCCGGAACCGTCGCCGACCGGTTGGCAACATGGCCGGCCAGGATTACGATGGTTGAGGTCATGACATTGGTATAAACACCCTCCAGATGAAGCGTTCGAACGGCGGCGCTCTGCATTCCCATCGCAAAACCCCATGAGCCAAGGAGAACGCTGGCGATGTCAATCGAAGGCTGGCCTTTGGCGGCAAACCAGATGATTAGAAAGACGGCATGGGCGACCAGCGACCCGCCGAGTGCAATCGTCACCCGTTGCGACCACAAGCCGGAAACACTGGCCGGCTTGACGATTTTTGCCGCAACGTAGGCTCCTGACGCAAAGGCGGCCAGTGAGATGGCAATAGCCACTGCACCGGGCGTGTCGGCACCCACGAGCCGGAGTCCGAGAAACACGATGTTTCCGGTCATGAAGGCGGAAAAAACTCCGCCAAGAGACAGAAAACTGATCGCGTCAACTGCGCCTGACGAAAAGGTCAGCGCGTAGAGCAGCAGGTCGCGAATCTTGAGCTTGGTTTCCTGATGGTTGATTGTAGCCACGAGACTGGCTTGCATGATGTTGGCAATAATTTTTATTTGCAACCCGCTATTGGCTGGATTTTCCCGTTGGGGAATCAATGGCGTGACTGATGAAATGCGCCAACAGTCACGCCTCACATATAATCCAGTTCAGCCTCCCACCAGCGGCGTCTTGCGTGCAGGTATCTTCGCCAAGACCGATTCATCAATGTTCAGATGCGCCTTCACCAACTCGTGGGGCGTGAACTTCAACCATTGAGCCAGTGAGACGTCGGCGAAGTAGTCGCTCCGGAAGATTTCCAGAAATCGCAGCGTCGTCGTGCCGGTGTTCTCGATGTAGTGACCCATCGGAAAGGGCACGGCTCCGACATCGCCCGCCTGGAAGTCAAAGGTGCGAGCGTTATTCTCCGAGGCGAACACGGTCATTCGCGCCTGACCGGAGATGTAGTATTGCCACTCGTCCACGTTCGGGTGCCAGTGCAATTCACGCATACAGCCGGGCTCCACTTCAACCAAGGCGGCCGCAATCGTTTTCGAGATTTTGAACAAGGAGGAATCGGTGATGCGGACTGTGCCGCCCTTCATGCGGATCGGTTCCTGGGCCATCATGTGGTGGCTGTAGGGCAAGGGCACCGGCCCCGCACCAGCGACGCGATCCGCCGCCAATGGTCCCGGCACTGGTGCCTGGAAGATCCAGAGGTCTTTCTCCGGGATGCGATTAAACGCGCTCTCTGGGACGCCAAAGTTTTTAGCCAGAATTTCTTTTGGCGTATGGGCCATCCAATCGGAGAGCAGGAAAGTTTCTTCCTCGGAGAAATTGCCGTCATCGAAAACGAGCAGAAATTCACAGCCGTCGCCTTCGATTCCCTGGATCGAATGTGGAATGCCAGCAGGGAAATACCACAGGTCACCTTCGCCGACGTCATCCTGAAAGGTGCGACCTTCCTGATCAATGGCGGTGATCCGCGCCCGGCCTTTGATCATAAAAGCCCATTCGGCCGCCTTGTGCCAGTGCATCTCCCGGACACCGCCGGCTTTGAGCCGCATATTGACGCCAGCGATCTCGGTGGAGACGGGCAATTCGCGTATTGTCGTCTGCCGTCCCCAGCCGCCTTGCGCAATATGGTTATGGCTGTCAGCGAAAGACCACCTCAGGTTTGGCAGCGTGCCGTGATCCGTCGGCGGCGGCGCGAGCGTGTCACGGTTCTGCGCCTCACGTTCGGGGTTCGTCGGTCCAATGATTGAAGCACCGCGATCGCCTCGGATGGGTTCAGCCAGATGCGATGATTGGAAGCGTTGACTATTTTGAGTTTTACCGTTCATATCCGGTTGAGTTCTTTTGTTCATATGTTGTTTAATTTTTTTCAAACTTTATTGAGTTAATTTCAATTACACTCATCAGGTCATTTGCATTGGTCATGCCAGCTTCGTTTCCATTTAGGCGCAACTGTCAAAATCTGCTGAGACTCAACAAAGAAGAGAGGAAATCCGGATGCAGTAAATGACAGGCCAATCTTTTAATCGCAGTTGAACTCGTCGGGCGTTCGACAGTGCGTCGATACTTCGCCACCTTTCACCGTTAAAGAAAATTGTAGCTCCATCGTAATCACTTCAGGAGGAGTCTGGAAATCACGACCGTGGATCTGATCAACATGCAGGCGATTTTAAATCAACGCCAACCTGCACCAAAGGACAGTGGCAAATGCTGAACCAAGGGACAGTAGATTTCCCGCGTTGCCTGAGACTATTATAGGGCGTGAATAAGATTTTGAACGCGAAGATTAAGACGACAGGAGGCACGGTTCGCATAGCGCCCGTTTTGTCGCGTGCTACTGCACCTGATTCCGTCAACGCGTAAAAGGATTTCATGAACACAACTCAATTCCATCAAAATGATCAAGAGCCAATCGGCAGGCCGCTTGTTTCAATCGTGGATGATGACCTGTCGGTGCGGAGGTCAACGTGGAGACTTCTCCGCAGTTCCGGTCTGCGGGCCGAAGCCTTTGCCTCGGCTGAAGAGTTTCTCCAGTCGGGTTTCGTGGATGAGACGGCCTGCCTGCTGCTCGACATGAGCATGCCAGGAATGAATGGTTTGGAGTTGCAGCAGCGTCTGACTGAAACGGGCCGGCTGATGCCCATTATTTTTCTTAGCGCCCGCGCCAGTGAGTGTGAGCAGCGCCGCGCATTGCAGGCGGGCGCGGCCAATTTTTTACACAAACCGGCCAGTAAAGAAATGTTGTTACAAGCAATCCGTGCCGCATTTAACCAAGCAACCCATTAACCAAGGAAAAATCATGACTACTACTATTAATGAAGCAACCGCTCCTTCCGCAAGGCAGATGGATTGGCAACAATCAGGCTCAATTCCGTTCAGCGTGGCAGCGGCCAATTTTTTAGCCGTCGGCAACGCCTTTAAAAATCCGATCCGTCACGAATTTGGGCACAATGAAGAAACCATGTGTTTAAAGGAGAAGATCCAGCCTGACCACCGTAACGAGGGGGTCATTGGCCGGAGCGTGTTGCTGGGTGGGGTGCTGGAGCAGGTCAGGATCGTGGCGCCGACCGGGTCCACCGTGCTCATCCTGGGCGAGACCGGCACCGGCAAGGAGCTCATGGCGCGCGCGGTGCACAATCTGAGCCCCCGGCGCGACCGCCCCTTCATCAAGGTGAACTGCGCGGCCATTCCCTCAGGCCTGATCGAGAGCGAACTTTTCGGTCACGAGCGGGGGGCGTTCACCGGGGCCATCGCCCGCAAGATCGGACGGTTTGAACTCGCCCATGGCGGCACGCTCTTCCTGGATGAGATCGGCGACATCCCGCCGGAATTGCAACCCAAGCTCCTTCGCGTGCTGCAGGAACAGGAGTTTGAACGCCTGGGCGGCACCCAGACCCTGCACGTGGACGTGCGCGTGGTGGCGGCCACGAGCCGCCACCTGCCGCAGATGGTGGCGGACGGGGAGTTCCGCAGCGATCTCTATTACCGCCTCAATGTGTTCCCGGTGCGCGTGCCGGCGTTGCGGGAACGCGCCGAGGACATCGCACTGCTCGTGCGCCACTTTGTGGAGCTCTACGCCCGGCGCATGAACAAGCAGATCGAGCGCGTTCCGGTTGAGGCGATGGAGGCCTTGCTCGGATACTCCTGGCCGGGCAACGTGCGGGAGTTGCAGAACTTCATTGAACGGGCCGTCATTCTTTCCCCGGGCAAAATCCTGCGCGTGCCTTTGGCCGAACTGAGGCAGGCGGCCGAAAGTTTGAACGCGGGCGCGCAAAATGCCGCGCCCAGGTCAATGACGCTGCGCGATGCCGCGCGCGACCATATCCTGCAGGCGCTGGCGGAGACCAACTGGGTCGTCGGCGGCGTCAAAGGCGCCGCCGCCAGGCTCGGCCTGCAACGCACCACCCTCATCTCCAAAATGCAAAAACTCGGCATCTCCAGAGCCCTCGCCTAAACACACCCAAAAGATGAAACCATGAACCTCAAGCTCGAAAACAAACTGGCACTAGTTAGCCTGGCACCAGGAGTGGTTCAATCGCATCAAGGATTTGCTTGACCAGTATCAGCCTGACTTGTTTTACACCGATGGCGACATTCCCTTCGACGACGTCGGGCGGAGTTTGCTCGCGCATTTCTATAATTCCATCGAAGCCGCGCATGGCGGAAAACTTGAGGCGGTTTACAACTTCAAGAACCTGGGCACGGGTGAATTCCTTCGCGAGACCGCGTGGAAGATGTCGAGCGCGGCGTGATGCCGGACATCAACCCGCTGCCGTGCAGACCTCGATGGGCGACTGGTTTTACAGCGAGCCTCTGACTTGTGATTTTGAAAAAATTGCACAATGTCAGCCAGCGATGTCCTTCGCCTCCAGCTTTTGCCAGAAGGCACCGTAGAGGGCGATGAACACAAAGCAAACCAGCGGCACCACGAAGCCAACCCGCATCGAATGCGTATCCGCGAGCCTGCCCATGAACGGCGCGGCAATCGCCCCGCCCACGATGGACATGACGATGAGCGAGGAGCCGAGCTTGGTGTGATCGCCCAGTCCACGGATGCCGAGGGCAAAGATGGTCGGGAACATCACGGACATGAAGAAGAACGTGGCAAACATGGCATACATCCCCAGTTTGCCGCCGAGCATGGCCAAGGCGGTCAGCCCTATGTTGATGAGAGCATAGGTCGCCAGCACAAGATGTGGTTTAAATTGACCAATGACAAAGCTGCCGCAAAGGCGGCCGAACATGAACAAACCAAAACCGATCGCGCCAAGCCACTTGGAGGCTTGTAATTTCGTCACCCCAGGATCGTTCTCCAAAATGTAATTGACGCAGAAGCTGAAAATGCCGGTCTGCGCCGCGACGTAAAAGAACTGCGCGCCGATGCCCAGCGTAAAATGTTTGCGCCGGAACATGTCCCAGTTTTTGGAGACCAGCACGAACGCGGCAACGTAAGCGGCCAGCAACAAGCCGTATTTGGCCGGCTGCAACAACTCCGGGTTCAAATGCAGCAAGGCCCAGATCAACCCCAGGATCGGGGCGATGAAAAAATACAGCAGATCGCAAACAATCGCCAGCGCAGCGCCGATGAACACCAACTGGCGGCCGGAAGGCTTGAGCCGGATTTTTTGTGCGGCCGATTTCTGGCTTTCATCAACGGCATGAAGATCCGGCACCTTGGAAACGGCGAAGACGACCAGCAACAAAGCCACAAAAATGCCGATGCCCAGATAAGGAGCAGAAAGTCCGGCGTTGGCATTCGCATCTTCGCCGCCCGAAAAAACAAAATAACCGCCGACAATCGGGCCGAGAATCCAGCCACCGCCGTTGATGGTCTGGGCGATGTTGATGCGCGTCGCGCCGCTTTCCGGCGGGCCTAACACCGTGGTGTAAGGATTGGCGATTGTTTCCAAACAGGTCATGCCCGCCGCGATGATGAACAAGCCCAGCAAGAACGCCCAGTATTCGCCGATGCCGGCGGCCTTGATGAACCAAAATGCGCCCGCCGCAATCAAGGTCAAGCCCACCAGAATGCCGCCTTTGTAACCAAACTTTCGTGCAATCAAACCGGCGGGAATCGCCATCAGAAAGTAAGCCAGATAATTGGCTGACTGCACAAGGCCGGATTGCTCCTTGTTGATCCGGAGCGAGTCCTGAAAATGTTTGTTCAGGATGTCAATCATGCCGTTGCAAAATCCCCACAACAGGAACAGCGACGTGACCAGCACGAAAGTGATGAAAAGATTTTTACCGTCTGCCGTGCGGAAAAGATTTCCGCTATTGCGGCCGGATGAAGAAGGCAGGGGCGGCGGTGTCATAATTATTTGGCGCTTTCCCAGATGATGTTCGGCTTGTGGCTGATGAACCAGTCCAAATTGCCGGTGAAGTTCTTTTTCTTCATCCCAATTCGGTTACGGCTGGTTCACAGAGCGAAAGCGAAACAGGCTTTCTTTTCATCAGCCGACGCCGACGCGTTTGCCAGCCTTGCGATGGGTGTGCTGCTCCTTGATCCACTTGTAGGTAAGCGCCAGCCCCTGGTCCAGCGTCGTGCCTGGTTCCCATTTGAGAACTTTCTTGATGAACGTGTTGTCCGAATTGCGACCCGCCACGCCGAGCGGCGCGTTGAGATTATAGAAACGTTTTAATTTCACGCCGGCGATTTTCTCCACCTTGCTGACCAGCGTATTGATGGAAACCAGTTCACTCGAACCCAGATTGATCGGCGTCGCGATCAGCTCGTCGCAATGCGTGATCATGTCAATGCCTTTCACACAATCGTCAATATACATGAAGCTGCGCGTCTGCTCGCCGTTGCCCCAGATGTTGATGCTTAAATCCTCTTTATCGATCGCCTCAATCACCTTACGGCACATTGCAGCGGGTGCTTTTTCGCGTCCGCCATCCCATGTGCCGTGCGGACCATACACGTTATGGAAGCGCGCGATCGCCGTCTTCATGCCGCGCTCATGCCAGTATTCCTCGCAGAACATTTCGGAAACCAGTTTTTCCCAGCCGTAGCCGCGTTCGGCCATCGCGGGATACGCATCGGATTCCTTCAACGCGCGCACCTTCGGATCTTTTTGCAGTAAGGTATTGTAGATGCAAGCCGAGCTGGCAAAAAAATAACGGCGCGCACCAGCCTTGTAAGCCGCCTCGATCAAGTTGGTGTTGATGAGGATCGAGCGCAGGCATTCAACGCGAAAGCGTTCGATGAAACCCATGCCGCCCATGTCGGCGGCAAGATTGTAAACCTCGGCCGCCCCTTCGCAAACGCGCTGACAGTTCGCCTCGATGCTCACGTCGAGATAGATGTTTTCCACGCCGGGAATGTGCAGATACCATTCATAAAGCGGCTTCTTGTCCACGGCGCGGATGTTGGTGAAGCCCTTCTTCTTGAAGTAAAGGGCGAGGTTGCCGCCGATGAAGCCGCCCGCGCCGGTGATGACGATCAAATCATCCTTTTTCAGCGGGGTATCCTTTTCCACAACTCGTTTCTTTTCTTGCATAAATTTGTTTTGCTCTGCGTTGGTTGCGAGACCGACGATAACTTGTCGCCTCAATGTAAACGAACACAAATTACCTTCGACAGGATTGTCTGGGAATGGCTGCTATTGGTCAGTGCATGGACATTATTGACTTTAGGCAATGAAACCAAGAATCTCGGAGCCCCGGAGGCGGCGCAACGATTTTATCTCGACCTCAATCCCGCCAAAAATCAGCCGCTGGTGGTGGTCTGTGGCGGACTGGCCCATAAAAACCGGTGTTTTCTTGTGATTCGATTTAATTCGTTCGGAATCCGCCCACTACTTGAATAGTGAATAACTCGCTGAATTAACTTAATTGCGGTTGGTTGTGTCACTCACGCCGGCGCTGCCGGCTTTTGCCGATGTTTTAATTTTGGAATATTCGCAGCCGGCGGAGCGCTGGCCGGAGGCGCTCCCGGTTGGCAACGGCCGGCTCGGCGCGAAGTTTTCAGCAGCGATCCCGTCTGGGCGAACTGCACCAATTTCATCCGTTAATGCGGCAATGAGTTCTGCATCGCAGATTCAGCTCCGATAACCAAACTCAGCTCAAATTTCTGCGGCACGGCATAGTCACGTTTGCAGGCAAATTCAATGCGGCCGGTTTTATCCGCTCGCAAAGAATTGATAATTCGACCATTGGTTTTAAGTTCGTAAATCGCGTTGGGACGCAAATGCTTCACTACATGCAACGTCGTTCCATCGGCTTGCAGCGACGTTTCCGTCCACTGACGCGGGGCTTCCGGATCGGTGGGCCAACTCCCAATTTGAACCGTCAACGATTGGGCGGTTGGACGCGAGACCGCCATGGCCCAATCCGCGTTTGTGTCCGGAAAATATTCAAATCCCTTGGCAATAGCATTGACACCAAATGGGTGCGAATCGCGGAGCGTGCAATCACCGGTGGTAATCGCGCAGCCTTCGGTGCTCAACTCAATTTCATAGAACTGTCCCCGTAACGGATAGCGTAGTTTCGTGCCATTGAGTTCGCTCGTCAGGTGCGGTTCGAGATAAAGCCGGTTGGGCTTGGGTTGAATGCCGTAGATGTCCCGATAGAGACCAACAATGGCCATACAGTTACCGGCAAGAATGTCATCGCCTGCGCCCTTTTGATCATTGCGCAAGTAGCGCTGGAAGGACAGTCCATCCTCATCATAGCGGGCCAGAGTATTCTTGATATACTTGAGCGCCAGAGCCGGATCATAGGCAGCGTAAGCACGCACTCCCACTTCGCCCCATGACAAAAACAAATCCCCGTTCTCATAGTTCGGGAAGGGGAAATTACTTCCGGCACCTTCTTGGCGTTGATAAGGAAAAAAATTAAGCGGCCAGATGAAAAGTTTCTCCTTTTGCATCTCTAATTCGATGCGGTCGAGGATGGCTTTCTGCCGCGCTGGGTCATCGCAAAGACCGTAGGCAATCGCCGCGAAATTCACTGGGATGACCAAGTTATCGCCATGAATAGAGCCATCCTTGTCGCGCCAGTAGGCATACCATTGATTGGTCGGATTCCAGAAGCCACCTTCTGAAATCGGCCGGTTGAAACTGGTTTTCAATCGTGCCGCGAAATCACGATAGATTGCCGCTTGAGTTGAATCGCCAAGCGCATCTTCCGCGTCCACCCACAATCCCAAGGCGTAATAAAGTTCCGCATTGACCAGCGCATTTTCATGGGATGCCCAGATAATATCTATCCAATCGCTACCCCCGCTGTTCTTTGTGGGAGTCGGTCATCATAGCCACAAGCCCGCTGTGCCCGACTTCCCGGCGCATCAGATAATTCAGCGCTCGTTCGCACGCAGTTTTTTGCCCGGCCAGCCATTGCCGGTCTCCCGTCAGATTAAATTGCTCGACCACATTGATCACGTAGTCCGGCTGCGAATCCAGCAGGTATCCCCACTGGGCTTCATAAAAGCCATTTGTATCGTAAGTTCCCGGCATGGCATCCCATGCCCCATAGCACCAGCGCGATTTAACCCGTCCATCCGGCTCGATTGCATGGTCGCGATAGTAATCAAGTGTTTTGGAATAATTGGCGATGTAATCCGGCTCAGCCAACGCTGCACCGATCTGCCCAAACCATTGCTCGTGCAGACAGATGTAGCCGGAACGCCAACCATTGCCGCCCACCAGCTTCGAATCTATCACACCATACCGCGCCACCGTGTTCAGCAGTTCACGAATGCTCCCGCCATTCAATCCTTTAAAAGTGCCCCAGTCATAGGTTTTGTCGTAGTCCAGCGCTTGCAACGTAAATCCGACAGTCACTTCACCTGCCTCTACTTGGAACGGCGCCCACAAATCCTGCCTATCCGACAGATAACGATTCAAACCATGCTTGGGTTTTTGCTCCGCACTGCTGAGGACATAATTGAAGGAAAAAACGTTGTTCGTCTGATGCGAGAAGCGAACAGTTCCGAATTGGTCTTTGGAAAGCGCGGGCGTAATCCGCAAACAATCATTCTGCTCGCGATTCCAGAAAGTCACCGTGCCAGCGTGTGCGCCATAAGTGGCATTGGGAGTTTCCAAATACTTGTTCCAGACCACGCCGCCGTTATCGAGCAATCCTCCGGTCCATGTGGACATGCTGCTGAAATCCCATTCTGGAAACGCGGCGTCTTCCAGTATGGCGGCCGTGGAATACTTCCGCGTGATCTGCCAGAGAATACGATCTGATTGGACTGTAAACTTCCAAGTCTCATGTATCTCGTTCCTTAATTGACCGAAGACAATCCCAGTCACGATGACGGCATTTTTTTTGATGGCAACGGCTGGCGAAGAAATGCCGGTCTTGGTGGTAAACCACTGGCCATCCATGCGAATGCCGCTGGCAACTCCCGATTCCGCCACCACTTCGTGCCCGCGCACGATGACTTGATCCAGCACGCAACGACCATCGTAATTTAACCGCAACGCCAACTGTCCTTGCCCGTCCGTCAACGTGACCAGCTTTCGTTCGCCATCCAGTTGGATTGTTCCCTGCTTGGAGTTTTGAGCGATTGCCATGTTCGCCATCCATGTCGCAGCCGTCAAAAATAAAGTCCAGCGACGAAGTTGGCTTCGGAATTTTTTCGGATTCATTTTGGAATTGAGATAAGCAAAAAGAGAACTTTTAGCATCCTCCCGACTACTGGGTAACATTTAAGACCAGTTCGAGCTTCCCTGAATTGTTAGAGCAAAGTCGCACATCACCATTGGTCAATTGCTGACATGAACCCGCTCCGGGCGACAGCTTTGGTGTATAGTTCACGCCAGCGTAATGGTATGCAATGCTGTTTGAGGCAACCGCCTGCACAACAGCTTGCTGTTGCGCCCCGCCGCCCAGATCCCATGCCCAGTGGAGGGGTTTTCCGTGTCCGTCCACACTGGTGCAAATAATTTTATCCTCACAGCAAATCATCGAAAAAGCTCCGCCCCTGGCCAGCGGCTGCGTGATGCTCAAGTCTGTTTGATTCAGTTCCTTGATCACCGGCGGACCTTCCGGCGACATGGGCGAAGTGGTGCCATTAGATGCCAACAAAACCGGCCACATGCCCACCGGCCTGGTTCCTCCCACTGACCAAAGCGCCGAATCCATTATGGGCAAAGTGTAATAAGCCAAAGAAGTCGCCGTGAGCGGTGTGTCGTGAGTTGTTGAAACAACGTTTTCGTCAAAACAGTGGAGATCGCGGATGAAAAAAAGACCGTTCTCCCAAAGCATATTGAGCCGATAAAACCGGCTGTCATAGCGCACAGACTTTCGATTTTCATGTTTCCAATCGTCAAGGGCAACCACTGCGGTCGGAGGCGTAACAGAATATTTGTGCCGGAACCATTCACCCGCTTGCTCCAACGTCATGACCTGGATCTCGCCGGCCTTGGCCTGCCGGGCCAGCAGCGCGATCTGCAATGTCAGTCCCGCTTTCATCGCTTCCCAACCAAAAGAATTTTCCTGCCCGGCTTGGGTGTAGGCAAATCCCAGCGAGGGTTGCTGAATCAGTTCCTTCATGAACCATCCCACCCAGTCCGCTGAACCGCCCGCCTGCGGATAGACGGGTTCGAGAGTCCACATGCCGGGGGCATAGCCTTGATAAATCGGATCGCTGCCCAGCATCCGAAAAATCGGCACATTGATCTGCCCGGCCTTGGTTTGTGCCGGCATGTAGGCATTGAGACGGCTGGGATAATAGGCTTGGTTCCAATAGCCGCCCCACAACGTGTAACCATCGGTGCCCACCTGATCTTTACAATTACAAGACGCCACAATGCCATACCGCTCGGCCATGTATTCCAGCGTTACTTCATCAATGAACCATGAACCAACCGTGCGCGGATAACGTCCGAAGACCGCCTTGAATTCGGCCATGTAAATGTCCACCAGCTTGCGGCGTTCTTCCGGCGTGTAGCCCGGCGAAAAACCAACGTTGGCAGTTGAATCCCATTCGTGATCATGACCCCGCCATTTCAACCCGGCTTTTTCAATGAGCGGGCGCGGAAATTCCCACCAAGCCGCAATTTCGTCGTTGGTTCCCAATTGCTCCTTGAAGAGCTTTTGGTAACGCGGATTGATCAAGGCATCATACTGCAAAGCCCAGGTCGCCGGCAGACCGGTCGGTTTGATCAACTCGATTTGCTTCCGCGTGGTTTCAAAAAGAACTTCCTCCGAATCAGGAACACGATAATCGGAATTGCGGACAAAATTGTAGATGTTGACGATGCGCGGTTCATGCGCGGCTGTCCCTCCAACAGCCGGCAAAACCGATCCGATGAACGATAATGCCGCGAGCAACCGGCTGCTGCTGGCAGGCAAAGAAATAAATTTCTTCATGTCAATTGTCTTGTTAAAATTGGTCTATTTTGAACTGATGAGGGAATTGAATTTATAATTTCCTGAGCCCATTTGATAAACCATCATACCCGGTTCAGAACGTACCAGAGTTACTCCTTCTGACTGCGACGCGGGCCGTCCAGATTCGGTCACCACTTCGGGACCAGATGCGGGGATGAATATCGTGGCCGTAGTATTGGCGGGAATGGTTATTTCCAGCGTGAATTTTTTCCCGTTACATTTCCAATCACTGACAATCCGGCCGCGGATGGAATCATAACTCTCCTTGACCCAAGCAAGGCCCCCAATAGTTTCAGGCTTGATGATAATTTTTTTGAAGCCCGGTGCCGTTGGATCAGGCCGGATGCCGCCCAAGTATTCGTGCAACCAGATGTTTAGGTCGCCGATCAGCATGACGATATTACGGGAATTCATGCCGGAATCGGCTGTGTCGCCATTCCACAGTTCCCACATTGTCGTGGCTCCCTTTGAAATCATGTAGCCCCAACTCGGATAGGTCGTCTGCGTCGCAATCGTGTAGGCGAGGTCGGGCCGGCCATTGTCCGACAAGACGCGCATCAAGTAATGCCCGCCAATCAATCCGGTTGCCAGGTGGTTGTCGCTTTCGACGGTGATCTTCTCGACAAGATGGGCAAATACTTTTGCCTTGAATTCGTCCGGCACGAGTCCAAACGCCAGCGGCAGGATGCAGGACGTTTGCGTGCCGTTGTCGTAATAGCCCAGCTCGGAATTGTAGTAACGTTTGTTAAACGCAATTTTTATTTTTCCCGCGAGCGCCTCGAAATGTTCCGCATCAGCAGTCTTGCCGAGCAACCGGGCGGAACGCGCCATGAGTTGCAAGTCATGATAAAAAATCGCCGTGCTCATCATATTTCCATCCGTGGTCAGCTTGGGATCATTGGAGTTAATCACCTTCATCTCCGCTGCAGATTTTGGCGGAAAGCACCAGTCGCCATAGGTGTTTCTCGGCATGAGATCGTCCTTCAGAAATGACGCCATGTAATCCGTCCATTTCTTCATTGAAGCGTAATGCTGCTGAAGAATTCCGACATCGCCATATTGATCGTAAAGCGCATGTGGAACGATGATGTAGGTGCTGGCCCAGACCGTGCCGTCCTGGTAGAGCGGCCAATAAGTGGGACACACGTCCGGCACGCTGCCATCGGCACGTTGGGAGTCTTGAATATCAGTCAACCATTGGTGATATAATGGTGCGACATTGAACAGATAGGTTTCGCCTTTGGACACCTCCTGCCGGTCGCCCATCCAACCTTGACGTTCGTCGCGCGGCATATCCGTGGGCATGCTGCGGTAGTTATCGCGGGTGGTCCAATAGATGTTGTGATGAATCTGATTGAGCAGCGGATTGGAACAGGCAAACTCGCCGGCTTTGGGCAATGCGTCGTGAACGACTTTGCCTTCAATCGCATCCAATTCCGGCATGCCGGGAAACCCCGTGACCTCGACGTAGCGAAAACCGTGATGCGTAAATCGCGGCTCATACGTTTCAACTCCCCTGCCCTTCAACGTGTAACTATCCTCTGCTTTCGCGCTGCGGAGATTGGCGGTGCAGATTGTGCCGTCCGATTGGAGTTCTTCCGCATGGCGGAGTTTTACGACCGAGCCTGCGGGTCCGCTGACTTTCAAACGACACCAGCCCGCCATATTTTGACCCATGTCAAAAACATACATGCCAGGTTTCGGATTGGTGATGGCAATGGGCTTAAGCGTTTCCAAAACGCGGATTGGTTCGCTGATTTGAGCTGATAAGACGGGTGAGGCAGGCTTCACCAACTGCACCGGTTGCCATTTGGAATCATCAAATTTTGGCCGGCACCAACCGGGCATTTCCATCCGCGCATCATATTCTTCGCCGTCAAACTCGTTATTGGCGCGAATCGGGCCTTCGGTGGTGAGCTTCCAATTTTCGTCACTGACAATTTGTGTCGTCGTGCCGTCGGTGTATTCAACATTCAACTGCAATAGCAGTTTCGGATAACCAAAGCTCCGTGCCGCTGCTGGCACACGCAGGCGCGGCCCAAAATAACGTCCGTTGCCCAGAATGACGCCAATGGCATTTTCGCCCCGCTTGATTTGTCCGGTCACGTCATAACTCAGGTAAAACGCGCGCTTGTCATATTCCGAAAGGGCGGGAGAAAGCACGTCGTCACCTATTTTTTGGCCGTTCAGGTATAACTCAAAAAGCCCCTGTCCGCAGACATACGCCGTGGCCCGCCGCACTTTTTTTTCCAAGGCGAATTCATGCCTTAGATAACGGGCCGTCAACTGCCGGTAATCATTTTGGATAATCCCCCAAGATTGCGTTCCGTATTCTCCAAGCGGCTTGGCATTCACCCACGCGGCGTCATCAAAAGTCAAAGAAGTATTCCACCCCGCTTCAGCATTCGTTGCTGACTTCCAATTTCCGTCCGTATTCAGCGTGAAAGAAGTTCCTGGTTTGAATTCAACCTTCAGTTTGGCAAGCACACCGGCGGGATTTGGATCGTTTCCAACATTGCGCGCCTCCACCGCCAAAAGATTTTTCCCCGGCTCCAAAAAAGCACCTACGGCTATTGTTTTAGGCGACCCCCAACCGTCGCCCCTGCCCGCTTCCTGACCATTTATAAATAGATTGAATTGATCGTCCGCATCAATTTCGATGGTCGCCGCACTCACCACCTCATTTGTCGCCAGCTCAAAGACGCGGCGGAAATAACGGGTGCAAACCGGCGCGCTTTCCGCCGGATTTCCCTCGGGAAACCAAATCCAATTCGCTCCAGCGAAATCATTGGTCTTCTCGCCCTGATCCCAGCCGATCCATTTTCCCTGCCAGTCGCTTTGTTCCAACAGTCCCATGCTCCACATGGCGGGTGCGCTCCAGTCCGAAGCCTTGTTGCTTTTATCCCAAATCCTTACCTTCCAAAAACAACCCGCGCCCGATGACAGCGCCTTGCCGGAATAAGTTATGTTGACTGTGTCATCGCTGTAAATTTTACTGCTGTCCCACAAATCGCCCTGATTTTTCTCGAGCAATTCATTGCTGCTCGCGACCAGAATTTGATAGGCAATTTGCTTTTGATCACGCTCGTTGGATTGGACTTGCCAGCTCAAACGTGGCTGCGTCACATCAATACCCGGCGGATTGAAGCGGTATTCGCATTGCAAATTCACCGGCATAACCAATCCGGCAAATAATTCAAAGCCAGTCAGCGTTAACATGGCGGCCATTAGAATCGGCATCGATTCTCTGTTAAATAGGGACTTGGTATTCATTATTTGTTTGTTCCCGTTTCCAAAAATGGCCGGAGTGCATGCTGTCATCCGGCACATGACGATTACTTTAATCGAACCGATTTAATCTGGCCTCACCAATTCAGAAAATGCCAATTTAGCGGATGTTACCCGTCAGAAACAGCACCGATGACTCCAATGTGTATTTTTTATATCGGCTAAAATCCCGCTTCACTTTTACTAGAAAAAACTTCTTTGACAGCTTCGAGGTAACCGTAGCCATATTGCGGCATCGGTTCCAGGCAACTGCCCTCGGGCCATTCATTCCAGGCATTGATGGTGACGATCTTCGGTTGTGTGGGTGCCGCCAGCAACCGCTGCTTGATGATCTCCAGAGATTCTTTGAACGCGGCCGGTGTATTGCCCGTAACCACCGGGTTCACGACATGCGCGGCAGGCCGGCTCCAATCGGCAGCGGCGGCCGCGCGCGGGCTGTTGTCCCAACTAACCATGGCGTTTGGAAAATAAGGGATGGAATAATCCGTCTTGGCGCGCGCCCAGAAGGACAGATACTTCTTGCGGCCCCAAACGTAATCGGACACTGGGAAGGTATCGTTGTTAAGCGCGCCGTGATGCACCCAAGTGTAGCTGGTCAAGCTGTCGAGCGCGAGGTCACGGCAGAGTTTGGGCCAGCCGGGCGGCGTTTTGCCGCCGGGCAGATTCGGCTCGCCCCAGACGATGGCGTTGACATGCAAACCGGAGAATCCAGCAGCGCGAACTTTGCCACGGAATTTATCTAGCGCAGCGCGGGCGTTTTCAATCGAGCCAAAACTGTCCAGGAACTGGCTCATTTCGTAGATGGAAAAATACGGTTTGCCGTCCACCAGCCAGTAGCTCGGATGCTTGAAGTATCTCGCGATGACGAGATCGCAAATTTTATCCCACGTCGCGGGCGTGACCTTGCCGGGATACAGCAGTTTAAGATTGTTGGTCGGATTGTAGCCTTGGATGTCATACCAATCATGGTTCGCCCACATGAGCGCGAACTTCACACGGGCGTTGTTGGTGGCGTGTAGGAAACCTTCGTCCAGCGCCGCTTCGAGATACGGCCCGTCGTTGTAATAATACCAATCGAAGATGAAAGCGTTCACGCCATAGTCCGCAGCGGCGGCAATTTTTTGCGCCATGACTTCAGGCTGCGCTTCATTTTGATAGCCCCAGACCGGCGGTTTGGGCTGGACGTGTCCGGAAAAGCGCGGCTTGGCGACTTTGATCTCATCCCACTCCGTGTAACCGGGATATTTATTCTTGTCCCAACGTGGGTCGGGATGCGTGCAGGCATAATAATAAGCGGCAACAGTGATCGGCGCGTTGGTTGCCGCGCGCGGCTTGTCCGCGAACGAACCCGGCTCACGAACCGCCACAGAAACATTATCGAGCGCGGGCGTGGATTGAGCAGCCTCGAAAAGAATAATGATTACCGTGCCAGCAGGCACCTGCTTCGCGACGAGTGTTTGTTTGTCTCCATCGGTGAATTCACCACTGACGAGTGAATGCTGATCGCCGTCCAGAATGGAAGCCTTCAAAACGGTCTCACCATTGAAAATGTCAGAGACATCAAATGTCAATACGACGTCCGCCGTTTTTTCCAGCGTGCCGACCTGCTGACTCAAGCGACCCAACCGGGACGGATTGCAGACTGGCGGCGTCGCGCCCTCCTTGACATTGACGGCATACTTGTCGCCCGGACCAGCCCAGCCCTTTGGCGTCCCCGCATACCAGCCATCGTTGCCCGGCGTCAATCCGGTGAGGTCGCTAAAGTCGCCGTTGGTAACTGCCAAGCGTCCTTGGACGGTCGCTGCCACCACCAGCGAGGCAACCAAAAACAACGCGATCACCGCACCGCGCGCGCCGGTGTCGCCGGATTTTATGGTGTAAGGTTTGATGTCCATGGTCTTCATTTGTTCAATTCGCTAACAATCTCTTTTCCCGAACACCAGTGAAAGTTTTGAGGGTGCAATTGTCCGCCGTAAAAAGAGATTAACCTTGTATTATTTTTTCCATTTGCAGGCCGTTTGACAAGGCACAGAATGGCATATCTGGTGGAGAAAGTGGCAATCGCTTTATCGATTTCTTTGATTTCACAGCAGTCTTGTTTTGATTGTGTTTGCAGAGTGTGAATGCGCCCGGTAGGTGCGCGGAGAGAGACCAATCACTTTGCGAAACTGTCGGGCAAAATAATTGCTGTCGTTAAACCCGGCTTCATAAGCGATCTCGGTGACAGCTTTGCCGGTGTGGCGCAGCAGTTTGGCCGCATGACTCAATCTCAACTGGATCAGCCTGGCAATGGGTGGATTTCCCGTCGCAGCTTGAAAGGTCCGAATAAAGCTTCGTTTGGACATATGAGCGATATCAGCCAGTTGATCTAGGCTCACTGATTCGGCAAAATGAGATTCCAAATGAGCAATCGCCTCGGCGCAGCGCAGCAAAGCGCGTGAGTCCGCACTTTTGGTCCGGGAATAGGCGCGCGACAAATCGCCGACAATTTGCATGAACAAAGCCATGGACTGGAATTCAAAGCCCGGTTGACGCTTTGACAATTCTCTCTCCAATTCATCCACCGTGCCCTGAACGGTCGCCAGTTCACCCAGCGACAAGCGCAACCGGCTGTTAAACTGATGCCGCTTTCGCCACACTGGTTCCAGCGCAAACAAGGCGTGATAGCCGGGAACGGAGGGTAAATCAGCCAGTTGAAGATTCAGCTTTTCCGGATCGAACAAGATGTTAATGAGGGTTAAATCATGGAGTTCTTTATATTCATGCATCCGTCCGCTGCTGATGACAAAGACATCTCCGGCGGAAAGCTGCCATGATTCAGGGCCGGTGACATGCAAACCGTTGCCACCTGTGACAATAACCACTTCAGAAAATTCGTGCTTATGTGGTGGGAAAACTGGCTGGGGATCGCGCCGCACCACGGATAACGGAAATGCGTTTGGCAACCAATCCTTCAGCGTAAGCATCAACATATCATTGATATTATGGGATGGGTCATCAATTTGTGGCAATAAAATGCTAAAGAATGGCGATATTGTTAAGGTCATCATTTCTGCTTTTGCCCATCATTACGCACTTATTATCCCAGTGCGTGAAATGTTTGGATCATAGTTTACCGCAGCCATGAAACTTGCGAATCGTCATCTCGAACGCTCTTATCAACTGGCCAAAGAACGCTATGCCGGACTCGGCGTGGACATTGACCGGGCACTAAAAATTCTGGCGACCATTCCCATTTCACTTCACTGCTGGCAGGGCGACGATGTTGGTGGCTTTGAAAATTTTGGTGGCACGCTCGGTGGCGGCCTGGTCGCCACAGGCAATTATCCAGGCAAGGCGCGCACGCCTGATGAACTTCGCGCGGACTTAGAGAAAGCTTATTCGCTTATTCCCGGCAAGCATCGTCTGAACTTGCACGCCTTTTACGGCGAATTCGGCGGCAAGAAAGTGGATCGTGACGCCATTGCGCCGGAGCAGTTCAAAAACTGGATTGCTTGGGCAAAGCAGAACGGGCTCGGACTGGATTTTAATCCGACGTGCTTCTCGCATCCGAAAGCCGCCGATGGCTTCACGCTATCACACAAGGACAATGGCATCCGGCAATTCTGGATCGAGCATTGTATCCGCTCGCGTGAAATCGGTGCGGCAATGGGCCGCGCGCTCGGCAAAACCTGCGTGACGAACGTGTGGATTCCCGACGGCATGAAGGACACGCCGGCTGACCGCGTTGCGCCACGTGCACGGCTTATGGAATCACTCGACGCGATTTTCAGAAAACCAATTTCACCGAAGCTAAATCTTGACGCCGTTGAACCAAAACTGTTTGGCATTGGCAGCGAAAGCTACGTCGTCGGTTCGCACGAATTTTATCTTGGTTACGCGCTCAGCCGGAAAAAACTGTTGACGCTCGACGCCGGTCATTACCATCCGACGGAAAGTATCGCCGACAAGATTTCCAGCGTGTTGCAATTCATGCCGGAGATTTTACTGCACATCAGCCGCGGTGTCCGCTGGGACAGCGATCATGTGGTCATCCTCAACGATGATCTGCTGGCCATCGCGCGCGAAATCGTGGCGAACGGTTTTGAAAAACGCGTCCATATCGGGCTGGATTATTTTGATGCGAGCATCAATCGCGTCGCCGCGTGGACGATTGGCACAAGAAATATGCTGCGTGCGTTGCTCATTGGTTTGCTGGAACCGCCGGCCATCAAAACAGCGGAAGCCGGCGGCGATTTTACGTCGCGGCTGGCGTTGCAGGAAGAAGCTAGGACACTGCCGTTCGGCGCAGTGTGGGATTTTTATTGCGAGTGCAAAAACGTTCCGGTCGGCGAAAACTGGCTGGCCGAAGTGAAGCGTTGCGAAAAGGAAGTTTTTTCAAAACGTCGATAGTTCAAACCCAAACAAAATAGACAATTATGGCAAATCCATTCCTCGGCGTATTGCTGCATTGGCTGGGTGGTCTGGCGTCCGGCAGCTTTTATGTGCCCTACAAGGTCGTGAAAAAATGGTCATGGGAAACCTACTGGCTGGTCGGCGGTTTTTTCTCGTGGATTATCTGCCCGTCGTTGTTCGCTTATTTCATGACGAATGATTTGATGGGCGTGCTGAAGCAGCAGTCCACCAGCACGCTCTGGTGGACTTACTTCTTCGGCGTGTTGTGGGGCTTCGGCGGCCTGACCTTCGGGTTGACGATGCGCTATCTTGGTATGTCGCTGGGGATGGGCGTGGCGTTGGGGTATTGCGCGGCGTTCGGCACGCTGGTACCGCCTGTTTTCAAATATTTCATGCCGAGTTTGCCGGTCGGCGCGAGCATCGTTGAAATCGCCAGATCCACTTCTGGCCAAGTCACATTGGCGGGCGTCGGCATTTGTCTGGTCGGCATCGGCATCGCCGCGCTGGCCGGTTTCATGAAGGAAAAAGAGATGCCGGAGGCGCAAAAAAAACAGGTCATCAAGGAATTTAATTTTAAGAAAGGCATCATGGTCGCCACATTTTCCGGCATCATGAGTGCGTGCTTTGCGTTTGCGTTGCAGGCGGGGAAAGGCATCAACGACGCCTCGCTCGCCGCCGGCACTAATAAAATCTGGACCGGCCTGCCGGCGCTCGTCGTGCTGCTGCTCGGCGGTTTCACGACGAATTTCATCTGGTGCGTGGTGCTGAATTTTAAGAACCGCACCGGCTATCAATATCTTGCCTCGCATGCCCGCGCAGAACACGCGCACCATGGCGGCAGCGGTGGCGGTGAACATGGCCCGGCGGAAACGGCGGCTACGGGAAGCATTGCCGATTTGAAAATTCCCGTGCTCGGCAATTACCTATTTTCTGCGCTGGCGGGAACTTGCTGGTATTTCCAGTTTTTCTTCTACACGATGGGCGCGACGCAAATGGGCAAATATGATTTCGCTTCGTGGACATTGCACATGGCAAGCATCATTATTTTCAGCACGATGTGGGGCTGGATATTCCATGAATGGAAAGGCTCCAGTCGGAAAGCGCACCTGCTCATCACCGGCGGCATTGCCACGCTCGTGCTTTCCACTATTATCATCGGTATCGGCACTTATTTGAAGAGCAAGACGTAATTCATGCCTGTCAAAAATCAACTTCGTGTCGGCCTTTTCGGCATCGGCCTCGACACTTACTGGCCGCAGTTCAAAGGACTCAAGCCGCGTCTCGAAGGCTACGTCCGCACCGTCCAGAAAAAACTCGAGCGGCCCGGCGTCGAAGTCGTGAACCTTGGCCTCGTTGATAATCCGGTGAAGGCGCTCGAAGCCGGCCACAAATTCCGCGCGGCGGACGTGGACATGATTTTTCTGCACGTCACGACTTACGCGCTTTCGTCCACCGTTTTGCCTGTGGTGCAACGCGCGAAAGTCCCGGTCATCATTTTGAATCTTGCGCCCGCCGCCGCGATTGATTACGAAAAGTTTAATGAAATGGGCGACCGCACCGCCATGACCGGCGATTGGCTGGCGTTTTGCGCCGCGTGTCCCATGCCGGAAATCGCCAATGTTTTTGGCCGTGCGCGCATTGATTTTCATCAAGTGACTGGAATACTCCACGACGATCCCGTTTGCTGGAATGAAGTGGAAGCGTGGATCGAAGCCGCGCGGGTGGCGCACACGATGTTTCACAATCGCCTTGGTTTGATGGGGCATTATTATGGCGGGATGCTGGACATTTATTCCGATACGACGCTGCAATGCGCCACGTTCGGCGGCCACCTGGAAATTCTGGAAGTGGACGAGCTCGCCGCGTTGCGTCGCGACGTTTCGACGAAACAAATCAAAGATCGTGTCTCGAAGTTCAAAAAAGTTTTTGCCGTGCAACCGGATTGTTCGCAAGCTGAGCTTGAACGCGCCGCGAAAACTTCCGTTGCGCTCGACCGCTTGGTGAAAGAACACGATTTAGGTTCGCTTGCGTATTTTTACAGCGGCACGGGCAACGCGGAGAACGAGGATGCCATCAGTTCGATCATTTTGGGCAATTCGCTGCTGACAGCGCGTGGTATTCCCGTCGCTGGTGAATACGAAGTAAAGAACGCACAGGCCATGAAAATCATGGACACGTTTGGCGCCGGCGGTTCGTTCACGGAATACTACGCAATGGATTTTACGGACGACGTGGTGCTGATGGGTCACGACGGGCCGGGACACATCAAAATCGCCGGGGGCAAAACGAAAGTGCGTCCGCTTAAGGTCTATCACGGCAAAGTGGGGCGCGGCTTGTCGGTGGAAATGTCCGTGAAGCACGGTGCGGTCACGTTGCTTTCGGTCGTGGAAACGGCGGATGGACAATTAAAACTGCTCGTGGCCGAGGGCGAATCGGTGGCTGGCCAGATTTTGGAAATCGGCAACACGAACAGTCGTTATCGCTTTTCCATCGGCGCACGGAAATTTGTGAACGACTGGAACGCGCACGGCCCGGCGCATCATTGCGCGGTCGGCGTCGGCCACATCGCGCACAAGATTGACAAGCTCGGTAAACTGCTGGGCGTAGAAGTAGCGCGGGTTTGTTAAAACTTTCACTTTCGTCAACTATTTCAAAATGAGTGATAAGGTTTACCTGGCGATTGATATTGGTGCTGAAAGCGGCCGGTTGATTGCGGGCATCTGGAACGGCAAAAGAATCCGGTTGGAAGAAATTCATCGTTTTGCCAACGGTCCCGTCGCGCTCGGCGGGACGATTCGCTGGGACGTTTTGCGGCTATGGTCGGAAATCCAGCACGGCCTCGCGCTCGCCGGAAAGAAATTCGGTAAAAAAATTATCTCCGTTGGCGCGGATACCTGGGGTGTGGACTTCGTGCTGCTGAACAAACAGGACGAAATTCTCGGCCAGCCGTATCATTATCGCGATACGCGGACGAACGGCCTGATGGAAAAAGCGTTCAAGAAAGTTTCGCGGTCGGAGATTTTTTCGCAGTCGGGACTCCAGTTCATGGAAATCAACTCACTTTATCAGTTGCTCGCGTGGCAAAAACACTCGCCGGAAATTTTGGCGGCAGCGGACACAATGTTGTTCATGCCGGATTTTTTGCATTGGTGCCTGTGCGGCGCAAAAAAATCCGAGTTCACCATTGCCTCGACCTCGCAGTTCATGCATCCGCTCCATCGCAATTGGTCGGTGTCGCTGCTGAAAAAACTTGGGTTACCCGCACATTTTCTACCCAAGATTATTTCACCCGGCACGACGCTTGGCACGATCCGCCCGGTGCTGGCAGGATGCACCAACCTTGCGGGCGTGAAAGTGGTTGCGCCGCCGTCGCACGATACCGCGTCCGCCGTCGCGGGCGTGCCGACCGCCAGCACGGGCAAGGCAAATTGGGCTTACATCAGTTCCGGCACCTGGTCGTTGATGGGCGTGGAAGTGCGGCAGGCCGCGTTGTCATCGCGCGCACTGGAATTGAACATGACCAACGAAGGTGGCATTGATGGCACCTACCGCCTGTTGAAAAACATCATGGGCCTCTGGCTCGTGCAGCAGTGCAAACGCTCGTTCACTGCCGCTGGACGCAAATATGATTATGCGCAACTTGTGCAAATGGCGGTAGAAACAAAGCCACTGCGCAGTCTGGTGAATTTAAATGACCCGCGTTTTCTCAATCCGCCCGACATGCCCAAGGCAATCCAGGGATTTTGCCGCGAGACCAGGCAGCCGGTGCCGGAGACGGATGGCGAACTGACGCGTTGTTGCTATGAAAGTCTGGCACTCAAGTATAGGGAAACGCTCGGTTCGCTGGAAGAACTGACCGGCAATAAAATTGAAATCATTCACATTGTCGGCGGTGGTTCGCGGAACAAAATCCTGAACCAATTCACCGCCGACGCTTGTCAGCGGCCGGTGATCGCCGGTCCGGTTGAGGCGACGGCCATGGGTAATCTCTTGACTCAAGTGCGCACCAGTGGCGAGCTTGGTTCGCTGGCCGAGATGCGCGAAGTCGTCCGCCGATCCTGCGTTGTAGAACGTTATGAACCGGTCGCCGCACCGGCTTGGAACGAAGCAGCGGCGCGCTTCGCTGGTTTGCGTCAGCGCGGTCAAACTTGAACCATGACGATAACGCTTTTCATCCCGTGTTTTGTGGACGCGCTGTTTCCGCGTGCGGGCATCAGCATGGTCGAAATTTTGGAACGCCTCGGTCATCGGTTTGTTTGCCCGGAAAAAATTGTGTGCTGCGGCCAGCCACCGTTCAACTCCGGCTATTGGAATGAGGCGCGTGCCATCGCCACGAAAGTTTTGGAACAATTACAAAGCGCGGAAGTCATCGTCATCGGTTCCGGCTCGTGCGGCGCAATGTTGAAGAATTTTTATCCCGAACTGTTCAAGGACACGCCGCAACTGGAACTGGCGAAACAGATCTCGTCGCGCACCTGGGAATTTTCAGAATTTCTCGTGAAGAAACTGGGCGTTACTGATCTCGGTGCAAAGTTTCCGCACAAGGTCACGTTTCATGACGGTTGCCATGGCTTGCGCGAACTGGGAATCAAGAAGTCACCACGCGAACTGCTGGGCAAAGTGAGCGGCTTAGAACTGGTCGAGATGGCGGAGGTTGAAACTTGTTGCGGCTTCGGCGGCACGTTCGCCGCGAAGTTCCCGATGATCTCCACTGCGATGGGCGACGTAAAATGCGCCAACGCCACCGAGACCGGCGCGGATTACATCGTCTCGAACGATTCGAGCTGCCTGATGCACTTGCAAGGTCTGCTCTCGCGCCAAGGCAATAAACTTAAGACGATTCACCTCGCGGAAGTTTTAAACGAGCAATGACCTTCGTCTCGCAATTCATGAAGCAGGCGCGCGTAATGGCGGGTGATTTGCGCCATCGCCACATCATCCGCGCGGCGCTGGGCAATTACGAAGTCGCCCGTGACCAGCGCACGGCGGCGTTTCAGGACTGGCAGGCCGCGCGCCAGTTGGCCGCCGAAACGAAATGGGAAGCCGTCAATCATCTCGACAAGTATCTTGAAGAGTTCGTTGCCAAAATCGAGGCGCGCGGCACGAAAGTGCATTGGGCGAGCACGGCGGCACAGGCGCGCGAAATTATTTTGAAAATTGTCCGCGACAAAAAAGCGAAGTGTGTCATCAAGTCCAAGGCGATGACGAGCGAGGAGATTCATCTGAACGACGCGCTCGAACACGCCGGCCTCAACGTCGTGGAATCCGACCTCGGCGAACTCATCGTCCAGCTTCGCCACGAAGCGCCGTATCACATCGTCTTTCCCTCAATGCACCTGACGCGTGATGAGATCAGCGAACTGTTCCAGCGCGAACTCGGCAGCGCACCGACGAATGACCCCGAAGAGCTCACGATGATCGCGCGTCGCACGCTGCGGAAAAAATATCTCACGGCGGACATCGGCATCACCGGCGCGAATTTCGCCATCGCCGAGACCGGCATGATTTCCATCACGGAAAACGAAGGCAACGCGCGCCTCACCGCCGCGCTGCCCAAGACGATGATTTCACTCATCGGCATTGAAAAAATTTTACCAAAGCTGGAAGACCTCGCGCTGTTTCTGCCGATGCTTGCGACGATGGGCACGGGACAGGCGCTGACGTGTTATAACACAATGTATGGCGGACCACGACAGCCCGGCGAGAGCGACGGCCCGGAGGAATGGCACGTCGTGCTACTCGACAATCATCGCACCGAACTCCTCGCCGACGCCGAGCAACGCGACGCGCTCTCTTGCATCCGCTGCGGCGCGTGCCTGAATGTCTGCCCGATTTTCCGCAACGTCGGCGGCCACACTTACGGCACGACTTACAGCGGCCCGATCGGTTCGGTCATCACACCGCATCTGCGCGGTTTGCAGGATTGGAAACATCTTTCCAACGCGAGTTCGCTGTGCGGCGCATGCACAGAAACCTGTCCAGTTAAAATTGATCTGCACCATCATCTGCTGCAAAACCGTCGCAACGCCGCGAATGAAAAACCGGTGTTCAAGGAACAAATCGGATTCAAATCGTTCGTGCAAGTGGCGAATCATCCAAAGCTCTGGTCGTTCGCCAAAAAATTCGCGCGCCTCACGCAGCCGCTGCAAAAACTCGTGAAAGGCAGGCGACTTGATCCGGCTTATCATTGGACGCATACGCGTGACCTGCCGGATGTCGCGCCGGAAACCTTCAAGGATTGGTGGGGGAAGCGGAAATGAATTTCGGATTAAAAATTAAAATGGGGAGCGCAGCCGCCCCGGCTGCGGTTCGACGCGCCCTCGCGTCGAACATTTCGTGCGGTGATTTGCAAATACACGCCTCACGGCCAACGACGAGGGCGTCGTTGGCTGCGCCCGGGGCGGGCGCGCTCCCCAGCTTATGACTGAACGCGAAAAAATTCTCGGTCGCGTGCGCGAGGCATTAAAAAATCCAGCTCCATTGCCCGGCTCGCATAGTGAAACGCATTTGCCAAGCCAGGCCCACACGCAAACCTCAACCGCCCGACAATGGCTGCCAAAAGTCGGCGAAAGTTTTGATGAACGGCTGGCGTTATTTCAGAAAAACGCCGTCGAATTGAAAGCAGATCTCCAATTGCTAGCCAGCCGCGATGAATTGAAAGCTGCGCTCGCCAAAATTTCCATCGTTGAAAATTGGCGGCGCATTGCGAGTCATCGCGGCGAATTTACAGATTCGGTTTCGGGTTTGCTCAATCTGCCAATTTGTTTCACGGATAAAAATTACGACGTTCATGAACTCGAGGCGTGCGACGCCGGCATCTCCGAGTGTGACGCGCTCATCGCGCAGACCGGCACCGTGCTGGTGACGAACCGTAGCGCGGGCGGGCGCGCATTGTCCGTGCTGCCGCCGCATCACATCGTGCTGGCTCGCCGCGAACAACTGGTCGCTGATTTGCCCGCCGCGTTTGAATTATTGAAACAGGAATACGCCGGGAACTATCCAAGCATGATCTCATTCATCACCGGCCCCAGCCGCACAGGTGACATTGAACGCATCCTGGTCCTCGGCGCGCACGGACCGAAGAAATTGACGATTCTCTGTCTTTAGGTGACTAAATACTCAAAATACCAAATGAAAATATATCATCATGTAACAAACCTCTGGCATGACGCTGAAGCTGCGAAGCTTGCGGGAGTGGAGCGGCTGGTTTATCGCTCAAACAAGCTCGGTAGCGATCAGCGCATTACCAACACCGGCGGTGGCAATACGTCGTCCAAGATTTTCGAGAAAGATCCGCTCACCGGCGAATCCGTTGAAATTCTTTGGGTCAAAGGCTCCGGCGGCGACCTGCGCACCAGCTTGCGCGAAAATTTTTCTTCGCTCTATCAATCCAAGCTGGTCGGCCTGCAAAAATCTTACGCCGCACGCACGAACAAAGGACTGAAGTCGCAGGCGGAAGACGACATGGTCGCGGCTTACAATCACACGACGTTCAACCTGAACCCGCGCGCAACTTCCATTGACACGCCGCTGCACAGTTTCATTCCGGCAAAGTTCGTGGACCACATGCACCCGAACGCGGTCATCGCGATTGCGGCTTCGCAGAATTGTGAGAAGCTCACGCAGGAAATCTTTGGCGGGGAAATGGAATACGTAAAGTGGATGCGCCCCGGTTTCGAGCTTGGTCTCGCGATGCAGGAAATCGTGAAGAAGAATCCCAAGGCTACGGCAATTATGATGGGCCAGCATGGTTTCATCTCGTGGGCGAACGATGATCAAGAATGTTATCTGCGCACGCTGGAGCTTATCGAGAAGGCGTCGCAATACATCGAGGAGAAGTATCAGGTTAAAGGCGGTGACGCAAAGGCGTTCGGCGGTGCAAAATATCAAACACTCACATCGGAAAAGCGCAATGAGGTTTTCGCTGCGATTCTGCCATGGTTGCGTGGGCAGGTTTCGCAACAGAAACGTTTCCTCGCCACGGTGCAGGACGACGAGAAGATTTTGCGTTTCGTGAATTCCAACGACGCTCCGCGTCTGGCCGAACTCGGCACCAGTTGTCCTGACCATTTTCTCCGCACGAAGATTAAGCCGCTTTACGTTGCGTGGAATCCGCAAGCCGAGGATACGGCGGCTTTGAAGAAGAAGCTGGCTGACGGCCTTGTGCAATATCGCAAGGACTACGCGGCTTATTATGAGAAGTGCAAGCACGCCAATTCGCCCGCGATGCGCGACCCGAATCCGACGGTCGTTTTGATTCCCGGCCTCGGCATGATCGCGTGGGGCAAGGACAAATCCGAATCGCGCGTCACGGCGGAATTTTACAACTGTGCCGTCGAGGTCATGCGTGGCGCGGAGGCGATTGACAAATACATCGCGCTGCCGCAGCAAGAAGCGTTTGACATCGAATACTGGCTGCTCGAAGAAGCAAAGCTCAAGCGGATGCCGGCGGAAAAAGAATTGGCGCGGCAAATCATCGTAGTGATCGGCGCGGGTTCCGGCATCGGCAAGGAAACCGCGCATCGCCTCGTGAAGGAAGGCGCGCACATTGTTTGCGTGGATTTGAACGCCGACGCCGCCAATGCGACCGCAAAAGAAATTACGGGCAAATATGGCTTGGGAATCGGCGTTGCGGGAACGGGCATTTCTAATTGCGGCCCGGCCATCGGCCTCGCCGCGAACATCACCGATCGCGCGAGCATCCGCAAAATGCTGGATCAAGTCGCGCTCGCTTATGGTGGCTTTGATTCCATCTGCGTGACCGCCGGAATTTTTGTGCCGAGCGACACGACCGGCCACATTCCCGATGATAAATGGGCACTCACATTCAACATCAATGTAACCGGTAGCTATCTCGTCGGCGATGAAGCGTTCAAGACGTGGAAGGAACAGGGATTAAAAGGCCAGCTTGTGCTCACCACTTCCGCCAACGCCGTCGTCGCGAAAAAAGGTTCCGTCGCTTACGATGTTTCCAAGGCGGCGGGCAATCATCTCGTGCGTGAACTGGCGATCGAACTCGCGCCGCTTGTGCGCGTGAATGGCGTCGCACCCGCGACCGTTGTCCAAGGTTCGGCGATGTTCCCGCGCGATCGCGTCATCGGTTCGCTGGCGAAATATAACATCCCATACACCGACGACGAGGCGACCGAATCGCTCGTGAAAAAGCTCGCGCAGTTCTACGCTGACCGCACGTTGACGAAAGCGCCGATCACGCCGGCGGATCAAGCGGAAGCGTATTTCCTGCTCGTTTCGCAGCGCTTGAGCAAAACCACCGGACAAATCATCACGGTGGACGGCGGCTTGCACGAGGCGTTTCTGCGCTGAAAGAAAAATTATTAATGACCGATAGCCGAGGTGAATTTATAAGTTCCTGAACCTACTTCCAAGCTGGCTTTACCATTCTCTAGTTTAAGAAACTTTACATCCACCACCTTTCCCACTGGCTTGCCGCTTTCGGTGATGCTTGCCATGTCCTTGGCTGGAAAACATACCGAGGCGGTGGTATTGGCCGGCACGGTGACTTCCAGCGAGATTCGGTCGCCGTCACGTTTCCAGGCGGTGGCAATCTTACCGTGAATCGAATCGTAACTGGTCTTCGCCCAAGTCAGGCCGCTGTTGATAACAGGTTCAATCTCGATGGTTTTGAAACCCGGAGTCGCTAGACGGATGCCGCCAATGCCACCGAACAAGAATTCGCCACACGAACCAAGTGAATAATGGTTGAAGGAATTCATACCGGGGTCTTGAAATCCCTTGTCTGGCGTCCAACCATCCCAACGTTCCCAGATGGTGGTGGCACCATGTTTTATTGAAAACAGCCAGGACGGGAAAGTATCCTGCAGCAATAAACCGTAGGCGGTATCTGTTTTGCCCGCCTGGGTCAGGACTGGCAGCAAATAGCTTACGCCCACGAATCCAGTTGAAAGATGTCCGCCTTTGGCCTTGATGTCTTCTTCCAGATATTGGGCCGCCTTTGGCCGGAGATCTTCCGGCAACAGTTCGAATTTAAGCGCCATGGCGTAGGCGCATTGCGTATTACCTTGGATGCGGCCATCCGGCGCGACGTAGCGTTTGTTGAATGCGATCTTGATGTCCGTAAATAATTGATCGTATTTATCAGCTTCGGCCTCCCGCCCGAGTACGCGGCAGGATTTTGCCAGTAGATGTGTGGAATAAGCAAAATACGCCGTGCCGATCAAATCTTTGGGCGTGTCCGCGCCGATGGACAGCCAGTCGCCGAAATCTTCGCCACGGTCCTTGTCGCGAATCAAACCATCACTGTGCGATTGCAAATAATCCACTGATTTGATCATCGCGGGCAGATGTTGCTCCAGTATGCGCTGATCGCCATACACCTCATAGATAGTCCAGGGACAAATTACCCCGGCATCGCCCCAAGCGGGAACACCACCAACATCCCTGCTGGTATTGGGACTCACATTGCTGAACGCTCCTGCCGGAGACTGGCCGTCGTCCACATCCACCAACCATTTGGTGAAGAACGCCGCGACATCTGCATTGTAAGTAGCAGTGCAGATGAACACCTGCGCATCGCCCATCCAACCGAGACGCTCGTCGCGCTGCGGACAGTCGGTGGGAATGCTGATGTAATTACCGCGCTGTCCCCATTGGATGTTGGACTGAAGCTGGTTGATCCGTGCATCCGAACAGGCAAATTCCCCGGTGCGGGGCGTGTCCGAGCTGATGACAATCCCCGTGACCGCATTTTTTTGAGGCCGACCAGCCAGGCCGGTGATTTCGACATAGCGAAAGCCGTGAAACGTAAAGCGTGGCTGCCAGACTTCCATGCCGTCACCCTTGCAGACATACTCATCTATCGAAGGTGCCCCGCGCAGGTTTGTGGTGTAAAGCGTGCCATCGGGATTAAGCATCTCGGCGTGGCGCAGAGTGATCTTGGTGCCAGCGGGGGCGGATACTTTCAACCGCACCACACCAACCATGTTTTGGCCCAAATCATAAACCCAGATACCAGGTTTGGGTTCCTTGATAGATTTGGGTTTTAATTCGCAAATCTCACGGACGGGTTGCATGACTTGTGAATCCAACTGGCGGAAAGATTCATCGCGCACCACAACGGTGCCCCAATTGCCTTCGTCCAGACCGGACTTATCCCAGTTCTTGATTTCCAGACGTGAATCATAGTTTTCCCCCAGCATGAAATCAGACGACAGAATCGGACTGTCGTGCGATTTCCAAGTGTCATCGGTCACAATCCTTTCCGTGTGACCATCCGCGTAAGTCACTTCAAGCTGGGCCAGAAACGCGGGTTCCTTGCCAAAGAATTCATAGCCGCCATTGCCAATATGGCCGCTGAACCAGCCGTTGGCCAGCATGGCGGCAATCGCGTTGCCGCCAGTTTTCATCAGACCGGTAACATCGAAAGTTTGATAACGCACCCGTTTGCGATAGTCGGTCCAATCAGGAGCGAGCACGTGGTCCCCCACCCGTTGGCCATTGATATGCACCTCATAAAGTCCCAGCGCAGTGACATAGAGAACCGCCCGCTGAACGGGTGACTTCAATTTAAAAGACTTCCTCAAATACGGCACGGGAGACGACTGCCCGGGCAGAATCAAGGTTTGATCTTCATCTGCCTCCTTTTTGATGGTCTGCCCCCGATACTCATATTCCACCTTTAAACGTTTGACCACGTTTGTTGCAGGATCCACCCCCAACGTCTTGTTGCTGACAACCATTTTCAAGCGACCTTGCTTGATGTTGCCATTCAGGACGGCGGTGACATCGGCTGCCTGGCCTTCGGCAACCGTTTCATAGGTCGCATGTCGGATGATCAATTGGGCGTTTGTATCTTCGCTAGAAGGAGCTGGCGCAACCCATTGGGCGCTCCAATCGCCCGGCTGGAGCAGTCCCATGCTCCACTGGGCGGGCAAACTCCAATCACCGGCTTTACCATCAAGATCCCAGGTCCGGACTTTCCAGAAACACCTCTCACGCGAAACCAGCGCACTACCTGCATATACTATCTGGGAACTCTCATCCGATGATACCTTGCCGCTGTCCCATAGATCGCCTTTGTCCTCACTCAACAACTTCTGAGTGGAAGCCACTAGGATTTGATAGGCCGTCTGCATTTCCCCCCTCCGGGTCGAGGTGATGATCCAGCTCAAACGCGGACTGGTCGCATCAATGCCGAGCGGGTTTGTGAGATATTCGCAGCGGAGATTTTCAGTCACGACCGCCGCCGGGCACATACCCGCCCAAAAAACAGCTCCCAAGATTAAAATATGTTTTGAAAAATTCATTTAGTTTTCAGTTAAAAATTTGATGCAATAAATGGCAACAAGTGCCGCCTTTGGCCAGATTGATGGGAAGGACACCAGGTTGGTAACTATGCACGCCATCCAGCTCACGACCCGCCAAATCGTGACAATGGTCAATCAGACAGTCCGTGAATTTCAATGTGTTTGTCATACTTTAACTTTGGGTCTGCGCATTTGCCATCCCCCGAACATGGTGAGGCGTTCATCACCGAAACAGGGGATGCTTAATAAAATTCCGTTTCAACTCGGCAGATGGTGCGCCTGCGCGACAAGTTCCATCCATAAACACAGACACGGTTACGACGAGCCTTCCGTCTTCTGCTGGGGAGTCTTGGAGGCCATATAACGAACGACCGCCTCGGTCCGCGAACTCACATGCAACTTGGTAAAGACGTGCTTCAAATGACTGCACACCGTGTCAATGCTCAAATCCAGCTTGTCGGCAATCATTTTATTGGAATAGCCTTGCGAGAGCAGCAACAGAATCTGTTCTTCGCGGATGGAAAGATGCGCGGACTCATCCCGGATTTTAGCTTTCTGCCGAAACGACTCGATCACACGCCGGGCAATCTGGCTCGTCATGGGAGCCCCACCGCCCAGCACGTCCAGCAAGGCCGACCGTAAATCCGACGGCTTCGTTCGTTTCAGCAGATAACCATCGGCTCCCGCTTCCAGCGCCAGAAAAACCAGTTCCTGATCGTCCATGGCCGTAAGAATGATGATCTGGGTTTGCGGCAGCAATGCCTTGAGCCGCACGGTGCACTCGATCCCGGACATTCGCGGCAGAAAAATATCCATGAGCACCACGTCGGGCTGTTGCTGGGGAATCGTGCGCAAGGCTTCCTCGCCGGTGGCGCTGGCGCTGATACAGGCAAAATCCGGAAACGAGTTGATCAGCTTGATCCAACTGTCGCGGACTTTCGGCTGGTCTTCCACCAAAGCCACTTTAATTTTTCGCTTTGAAGTTGGTTCAGCCGGACGACTGCCTTTCGTTGGCTTCATAACTTTAACATTTGGTGGGGTCATGGTCTTGTGAGAATTCATGTTTCCGCTCGTTTCTTATTTCAATAATGTGAGTTGGATTTTTTTACGTTCCAAATCCAGTTCCAGACATTCCAGCGGGGATGCTGCAAGGGAACGCTAAGCTCAACCCGACAGCCTTGATCTGGCTGGCTGGTGATGTGGAACTGACCGCCAAGCTCGTTCATCCGTTGGACCATGTTGGTCAGCCCATTACGCCCCGATTTTACCGACGCCGGATCAAAACCTTTGCCGTTATCCTGCACCACCACGACCAACCGCTGGCCTTGCCAGTGGATTTGCAGTTGCAGTTCGGTGGCGGCGGAATGTTTGACGGCATTATTGAGCGTTTCCTTGATGGCCATGAGCAGGCTGCGCCGGAGCGGCAGATCAAAGGCCGCTGCCGACATCTCCGGCCCCACCTCGAACAGGCATTGGATTTTAGTTTGGGCCAAAAATTCTTGGGCATACTTGCAAACATAGGCGGCAAAATCGCGCAACGTATCCCGCTGGGGATTCACCGCCCAGAGGATTTCATCCATGGTGGACAATAAGCCGCGGGCTTCCTCACAAATCCAGTTAAGTTGCTGGCGCATTTCCGAGTTAGCCGGCAATTCGCTTTGCGCCACCTCCCCGTGCAACACCAGTTGGGTCATCCTCGCCCCAATATCATCGTGAATATCCCGGGCAATGCGTGCGCGTTCACCCTGCAACAGCAGCCGTTCTTTCCGAAAAAGCACCAGTTGCGCCATGAGGCGAAGACTGATCAGAATGGTGAGTCCGCTCACCAAAAGCAGCGAGACCTGAAACCAGCCCTCTTGCCAAAAGAACATCTTGATTGGTTGCAGCGACGGCATCATGTTCACCGCTGTGGGGTCTGTCCACCAAGGATTGCCGCCCAACGGAGCTTTGATGGTCGCTGCCAGCCAGCCGGGTTGGGCTTCGGTTTGTTTTTCCCACCGGCGCACTCCTTCAGGAACTATCCTCCAGCTTTTGTCCGATTCGAGTTTAATGCTTCGGCCGTCCGCGAGGTCAATCTGCAAACCTAAAAGCATTCCCGCAAAAAAAGATCCGTTGTAACACTTCACGGCCAGAACATGCCGGCCCGGCGTCAGCAGCGGGGTTAAATCGAAGATAAACAACTCGCGCCATTCAGCGCCCCGCCCAAGTTCCCGACCGTCAAGATAAAGCGTAAATTCATTGTCCGCCGTCATCACGAGCCGCGCCTTGGCGACGTTGCCCCCGCTTGGAATTTCAAATGTGTTCCAAAGTTGGCAGGTCTGGTTATCAAGCGTTTTCTCCTTCCAAATCCAGGAACCCAGCCCGTTGGTCGGGCTGACGTAGGGATCGGCCATTTCCATCTGGAGTTTCTGGTTGTTGGTCACATCTCCTTCGGCAAGCACGAGCATGGCCGGAGCCAAAAACAGGATCAACAGAAGCAGCCCGTTCACCCTAAATTGGCGGTGCCACAGGCATAATCTCGGCAAGAGAATATGTAAAAATGAACGGTGCAACGAAGTATAATTTATACCGATTTTCCATGCAACACCAAGCAAGATGTGGGTTTTGAAAATTGCCCGTCGCTCAAGCTTTGCGCCTTGTTCACCAAATCAAGGCCATGTCATTTTCATCTCCCCCGCCATTGATCACGTCAGCAACTTTCATGAATTACGCGCCGGCGAATCTCCTTCACGGCAACTCAATTGACTCAGCGCTGTGGAGGGTCACCGGGCCAAGCAAACCAGATTTTGGCAGCGGTGAGTCCTTGGTGAACGGCTCGTATGAACTCCAAGTGAACCGTTCAGCCACCGGCAACGCCGCGTCACCAATCATGCGGTTCGGCCAGAGATTGGCCACGCGGATTTCCAGCGTGTTGTTGCCCGGCCGCAACGCGCTCGTCACACTCAGACGGAATGGTGGATTCCACAAAGTGCCGAGGTCGTGGCCGTTGAGTTTCACTTGCGCCATCACCTGCACGTCGTCAAGGTCGAGCCATGTTTCAGTCTTTTGTTTTCCGGTCTTCGCCGCTGGCTTCCAGTTAAATGCCTTGGTGTAAGTTGCCGTGCCGGAAAAATATTTGACGCCGGGATTGGTAGAATCACTCAACGAACCGAGGTGATCCAAAGTAATTTGTTCCGGTGCGCCCCTGGTATTCAGCACGGCGTTGGAAGCCACCGTGGTGGTTCCGGAAAGCTGATGGTATTGGTAACAATTCAGCCGGTTCGACTGGATTTGCACCAAACCCTGGTTGGTGATGTTGAAAGCCAAAGGAGCCGTGGTGGGGCTGAGGTTGCGAATGGTTCCAAAATTATTAAGCACCGGCCTTGGGGTTGCTGGTGGATTAGGAAAGCCAAATCCACCATTATTACGGATCTCCAACAAAGCGCCGGCCAGATTATTGAAAGTCGCCCCGAGATAAGCGCCGACGAAACCATTCGTCGATATGGTCGTACCGGCGTTGTTGATGGTTCGCTGCATCATGGAACCAGTGATCAGATTAAAAGTTCCGCCCGCCGGAATATTGATCGCACCGCCACCTTGAACCGTGCCATCAGTCCAGTTGAAAGTATTGGACACGATTAAATCTGCCGGGCCATCCAACGTCCCCGCTGTTCAATTGAAAATTGGCAACGGTCAGATTGGTCCGTAACAACAGCACCGCGCTTTGATTCACCCGGACAAAATTGGTTCCGGCGATCTGCGCCCCGGCGACGAAGGTGTTGGTGTTTCCGGCGAACCAGATTTCCGCACCGGGCGTCATGCTGAACGTGCCGCTGTTGGTGCCACTGGATAATTGCACTTTGCCGCTTGCGACGTCGAGCAGGCCGGAATTATTGAAGCCCGGTCCGTATGAGGCAAAGATGATGGCATTGGTCCCTTTGGATTTTCGGAAGGTGCCCGCATTATTGACCGTTCCATTTCCTAAAATATTTCCATCCACCGAATTGTTCATGATCTGACAATCGAAAAGCCCGCCCGCCAGGTTATTAAAAATGCCGGGCGAAACCAGGGTCAGGGTGTTGCTCTTCCAAACGGCGGTGCCTGAATTATTGACCGCACCACCGGTGATTTGACAGCCAGAACCGCCGGGGGCGTCGAAAATTAAATTACCTCCGGAATCAACATTGATCACAGGCCCGTTCAAGATACTGGACGAACCACAATCCAGTTCGCTCGGAAAACCGGGGGCGGCCGCCACATGGACAACTCCCGTGCCGGATAGTGTCGCGGTTAACTGCAATGTTCCTTCATCCCATCCGAGCAGGTTGGTATCATACACGCGATCTGGGCCGTGCCCTGCACCGTTCCTGCACCCTGAATCTGAGTCGTTCCCGGACCCGAAAAAATGTACGTGGCATTGGTCGGGACGCTCAGGCCTGATGGAAAGCGCATGATTGAATTGGTAAGTGCCGCCTTGAATTTACCCAGGCCACCGCTGCTGGACCAGGTGAAGGCCGATACCTGCAACATGCCGCCGTCGCTCCTGACCGTGCCGCTGTTGTCAAAATTGCCGCCGCTCACGGACAACACCGTGTTGCTGCCGCCGCTGATGATGGCGCCGGGCAGATTGACGAGATTGGTTCCACCACTCAAGATTGAATTGGAATTGGGGAAAAGCGCGATTTGCCCGGCGTTGTAAATGGTCGAACCAGAAAAGCCGAGCTGTCCCGTCCCGCCCGCCCCTATAAACAAATCGCCCCGAAATCAATGGTCAGGATGGACGAGTTCAAGCCACAACTTCCACCCTGCACGTCCATTTCCGACAGGACATCAATGGAGGAACCGTTGAAGCTCGTGGTCCCTCCGCCGTAACCTCCGTGCATTACTAGCTTGGAGGACAATAAAATCACCTCCGCTCACCGTCGCATTTGGATTGATAACCAATGTGTCAAGATGAATGGTGTTGGCGGCAGCGTTGACGCCGTAATCAATGACCGCCGTATCTGGAGGCGAGGGAATGTGGCCGACATGACCTAGCGCTTGCGTGACCGCGTCGTTGGTGAACCAGTTGTCCGAACTGAAATAATCGTAATTCCCGTTTTGCGGGATGAATGTCAAAATATCCGCCGGGGCGGAGATGGCGACCGACAGAAACAAAAAAAACAGCGGCAGGAGGAAGCTTGGAGCCAGCTTGGAAAATTTATTCCACATACCTAATGCAAAGAAGTATTTGGACTAATGGGAAAAGTCAAGCCACGAAAACAACTGGTTTTGCGGTTCTGCAAGGGCTGCAGAATTTATGCCGACTGAGAGAATTCCAAATTCCCGCACTAAACAATGGTCAACTGCACGCTGCTCTCGATGATGCCGGCGCTGATGGCGTAGCGGGTGAGGCCGGCGGTGTCGTGGATGTCGAGCTTCTCCATGAGATGTTCACGATGCTTCTCCACGGTCTTGAGTCCGATGCCGAGTTCCGCCGCCGTCTGTTTGTTGGCCTTGCCCTCGGCGATGAGTTGCAACACTTCCATCTCGCGCGAAGTCAGTTGAATGGCTTTTTTGTTCAGAATTTCGACGCGACCGGGCGTTGGTTGATTAAGACGATCCTGCCGTCGGGAAATCGACGGGCTGAAAAATGTCTTGCCTTTGTGGACTTCGCGGATGGCCCGGCACACATCGTGGGCGGAGGTTTGCTTGAGCAAAAAACCGCGCGCGCCAGAGTCGGTGGCGTTGGTGACATACGCGTCATCGCTGTGCGCGGAAAGAATGATCACCTTGGTGGCGGGCACGGCCTTGAGCAACTGGCGCGTGGCCTCCAACCCGTTGAGCAAAGGCATGGCAATGTCCATCAACACCACGTCGGGATGAAGTTTTACCGTCAGCGCAACGGCCTTGCGTCCGTCTGAAGCTTCGCCGACCACTTGAAAGTCGTCCTCGTATTCGAGCATCTTGCGGACGCCTTCGCGCACGACCATGTGGTCTTCCGCGAGCAAAACAGTGATTGGTTTCATAGATATTTTAATAGGTTGGTTTTGTCGGATATTTTCACATCATCAAGCCGGATTTTGCCAAGTGGAATCTCCACCACGATGGTGGTGCCTTTGCCCGGGGCGGATTCGACGCAAAAGATGCCGCCGACCATCTCCACCCGCTCCCGCATGCCGAGAAGTCCCAGGTGTTTTCTACCCTTGGTTTTCATGACGTATTCCAAGTCAAAGGATTTGCCATCGTCGCTTACTTTCATGCAAATGCCACCGGCGTGTTTGAGGATGCTGACTTCCACCTGGCTGGCATGGGCATGACGGGCGACATTATTGAGCGCCTCCTGCGCCACGCGATAGAGAATCGTGCGCTGGTTGCCGTTCAATTGTTCCACCCCCGCAAAGGCCCGCAGGTGAACATGGATGCGCGTCCGCCGGGAAAAAAGTTTCACAAACGAGTGCAGCGCCGGAATCAGGCCGAGATCGTCCAGCACCGCCGGGCGCAGTTCACGGGCAAATTGATGCACGATGTTCACGGATTTTTCCACGAGCCGCTGCGTGCGTGCGATGTTGCGGTCAAGCCCTGTCGTGTTGACCGCCGCCTCCTTCTTCAAGGTCGCCAGCCGGAGGTTGATGCCGTCAACGTCTGGGCGATGACATCATGCAATTCACGGCTGATGCGTTTGCGTTCCTCTTCCTGCGCGTGCAGCACTTGCCGCGACAACTGCCGCAACTGTTCCTGCATGTATCGCGACTCCGCCAACAGCCGGATTTGGCGCTGCTCGCTTTGTTTGAGGGCGGTCTCCACCGCCTGGCGCTGGACGATCTCCAGTTCCAGTTTTTGGTTCGAGGCGGTTATCACATCCAGGCGACGCTGCGCGGCCTCGGCCCGTTTGCGATTCGTGATGTCAATCATCACCGCGCGACATTCCTTCCCGTTAAGCAGGCGTTGGGCTTCGATGTTCACGCTCTTGGACAGCTCACCGGGGCATAACAGATCGAAATTGGCGGATTGTTTGGCCGGACTTGCGAAGATCTGCTTGAGGAATGAATTGAAACCGGGACGATGCTCCGCTGAAAACAATTTACCAAGAGACTGTCCCACCAATTTGGAGCGTTCAATCCCGACCAAGGCGGCGCCGGTGAGGTTTAAAAACTGGATGGTGCCGTCGGCCGTGAGAGTAAAATAACCGACCGGCGCGAAATCGTAGAGGTCGGTGTATTCCTCCAACGCCACTTCCAGATTGTCGCGGGCCTGCCGCAGCTCGGAGTTCTGCATCTCCAGTTCGATCTGATGGACCTGCAATTCGTGGAACAACCGCTGGGCATTGTCTTCCGACTTTGGAACGGCGCCTCCCGGCTGACGACCGCCCCGGCGGTCGCGCAACTGCGCCTCAGCATGGCGGCGCAGCTTGACTGCGGGAGGCGAGGTGTCCGATTTTTTTTTCATGGCGGCCATGGTCATTGCTTCGTTCTTTTCTGTTTCCGTTCCAGTTTCCTGGATTGTTTGGCGACGTATTTTTCAAGGCTGGCATGCTGCCCGCGCAACTTCGTCTCCAGCGTCTTGGACACGGTGATGTTCGCGAAGGTGATCACCACGCCGTCAATCCGGTCGTCCAGCGTGCGATACGGCATGATGCGCACGGTGAACCAGCGGCCATCGCGCGCGCCGACCGGTTTTTCCGCCGAGGCCAGGGTCCCGCAACACTTCCCGCGCATCGTCGGCCAGGTCTGGATAGCTCAGATCCGAGGCCAGGTCGGTGATGGGCCGGCCCATGTCGGCAGGGATCAGTTTGATGATTTTCGTCGCCTGCGGCGTGAACCGGCGCACGTTGAGGTCCTTGTCCAAAAACAATGTCGCGATGTCCGTGCTGTTGAGCAAATTCTTCATGTCGTCGCTCGCGCGCGAAAGTTCGTCCACCTTGGCCTGCAACTCCGCGTTGACCGTCTGCAACTCCTCGTTCATGGATTGCATTTCCTCCTTCGACGTGGTGAGCTCCTCGTTGGTGGATTGCAGTTCTTCATTCGTGGATTGCAACTCTTCGTTGGTTGAACGGAATTCTTCCTGTGAAGTCTGCATTTCTTCATGCGTGGCGCGGGCCTCGCCGCGCACGCGCAGAAGCTCCTGCTCCAGTTCCGCCAGCCGGGGAATGCGGGGGGACAGCTTCGCCTTCCGGCCCGCTGCCGGGGCGGCCAATGGCGCCGGCACGTCGGTGAAAACAATCATCACCAATCCCTGCAAAGGCCCGGCATCATCGAGCGGCTGCACGCATACGTCCACGAACTGCGCACCGCCATTGGTGCCAACCTTGACTCCGTGCAGCACCACGCTTTTTTTCTTGTGTAGTGCCTCCTGGAACGCCGCGCCAGTTCATAACGCAACCCTTCGCGCGCCATGACAAAGATGTTCCAGTTCGCCTTGCCGGCGGCCGGCTCCAGATATTTTCCGGTGCGCCCGCTGACGTAAAAAATGTCGCCGGCTTCATTGGTGAGCACGGCGGGCGGGGCGTAAGTTTGCAACACCAGTTGATCAGCCAGCGCCTGCAGGCTGGCCGACGGTTTGGGTGCCGGACGTTCTTCCGTGCCCGTGGCCGGGCCGGCGGTGAAGGACGAGGGAAAGGCAATCTGCTCCGGGCACACGAGGGATTCGACCCGCCGGAAGAGGCGTGATTTGCCGCTCAACGGCGTAAACAGATCCGTGTAATCGCCGATCGTCTCCGCGCTGCCTTGAAACAAAATGCCGCCGGGCGCCAGGCTGTAGTGAAACAGCGGGATCAATTTCTTCTGCACCTCGTTGGTCAGGTAAATAAGCAGATTGCGGCAGCTCAAAATGTCCAGCTTGGTGAACGGCGGATCCATGATGAGATTCTGCGGCGCGAAGATGACCATCTCGCGGATCTCTTTGCGGACCCGGTAGCCACGGTCTTCCTTCGTGAAAAATTGCCTCAGCCGGGCTTCCGTCACGTCGGCGGTGATGTTGGCCGGAAAGACACCCTGCCGCGCCTTGTCAATGGCGTCCCGGTCCAGATCGGTGGCAAAGATTTGAATCGCAAATTTTTCCTTGAGCTTCAATTTCCCGACCGCTTCCTTGAGCACGATGGCCAAGGTGTAGGCTTCTTCGCCGGTGGAACACCCGGGCACCCACGCGCGCAAGCCTGGCGGGGCGACTGGCTGGCGAGCAGCGCAGGAATGGCCTGGTCACGCAACTGTTCCCAGGCGGCCGGGTCGCGGAAAAAGCTGGTCACACCGATGAGCAGCTCCTTGAAGAGCAGATCCAGCTCCTGCGAGTTCTCCTGCAAGTAGCGGACATAACCAGTCATCTTGCTGATTTGATGAATCCCCCATGCGACGCTCAATCCGGCGATAAAGCGTGTTCCGCTTGTAGAAGGAGAAATCATTGCCGGTGCGGGCGCGCAGCAGGACAACCACCTTTTCCAGCACGTTCTGTGTCTTGGCTTCCGGCGCGGTTTCGATGCGCGCGATGAGCGGGGTGTATTGCAGGGAGGCCATGATCTTTCCCGGCAGCTCGTCCGCCGGCGCCACGATGTCCGCCAGCCCGGCGTCAATCGCGCTGCGCGGCATGGAGTCGAATTTGGCCGTTGCCGGTTCCTGCACGAAGACCATGCCGGCCTTTTCCTTGATGGCGCGCAAACCCAGCGTGCCATCAGAACCCATGCCCGAAAGAATCACCCCGACACTGTGCTCCTGTTGATCCTGCGCCAGCGAATGGAAGAAAAAATCAATCGGCAAACGCAGTCCGCGGGGCACGGTCGGCGCAAGCAAATGCAAAACGCCATGCAGGATGGACATGTCCTTGTTCGGTGGGATCACATAAACACAATCGGGCTGGACCGTGGTGCAATCCTTGACCTGGATGACGCGCAAACCGCTGACGCGCCTGAAGCAGTTCGGACATAAATCCTTTGCTTGTCGGGTCAAGGTGCTGGACGATCACAAACGCCATCCCCGAACCCGCCGGTACGTTCTTCAGAAAATGCTCCAAAGCTTCGAGCCCCCCGCGGAGGCTCCGATGCCGACAATGGGAAAGTAAACCCTCGCGTCCACGATGGTGGTTTTCGTGCGGGCGGCTTTGGTGGATTTTTTCTGTCGGCGTGCAGGTAAAGATTTCTTTTTCATGCGCTAGACGATTATCGGCGCATGATTGTGGCATTTTTGGTCCCGGCTGCATAGTGCGGCGTCGCAAATTTTTCCAAGGCCGGCATATCCATTCCCACATTGGCCGTCTTCCGGCCATTCTCCAACCCGTTCCCGGCATTGACCAGTTCGATCAACTTGGGAGCGATCTCATTCAAGGGCAGGATAAAATCAACATCGCCAGTCTGGATCGAAGTTTCCGGCATGCTAAAATTTTCCGATGTTGGCCGGTCTTGCGCGATAACCTTGCCGCCCTTGTCCTTGACGATCTGCACGCCGAATGAACCATCGCCATCGCCACCCGTGAGAACCACCGCAATGGCGTTTTTTTTGTATATCTTCGCCACCGAAGCAAACAGCGGCTCGGCGGACGGGCGGGCAAAATGAACTTTTTCCGCATCAGAAGAGGAAAGCTCAAGGCGTCCGCCTTTGGCCACCAACAGGTGATGGTTGGGCGGGGCGACAAAAACTTTTGAGGGGCAAAGGATGTCGCCACTGCGAGCCTCCCTGACCGACAAATGCGAGCGGCGATTTAAAATCTCGGCCAGTAAACTTTTATGATCCGGAGAAATGTGCATCACGATGGCGATGGCAGCCGGAAAATCCACCGGCAAGCCGCCCATGATGACGGACAAAGCTTTCAAACCTCCGGCCGAGGCCGCCATGGCGATGACAGGGAACGAGCCGCTCCGGGGTGAAATTGAGATTGCCTTGCGGGCGACGTTGGCGGGCTTTTTCAGCCGGTGAACTGATGCGGGCTGAAGCCGTGAATTTGTTGCCACGGCATGTCGTGAGATCTTTGCGGACGGATTACTTTGCGCCGGCTGATGCACATCAAGCTGACGAGCGAACCGTCGCACTGACTTCGCCGAATCCAGTACCAGCCGCTGCGTGCTTGAGATTTCGTCCCGGAAACCCTTGGTGTTGTTCCGGGCCTTTTGTTTCAACGAGAGCAGCCGGACATTGATGCCCACCAGTGTCTGGGCGATTTCATCTTGAAGTTCATGGCTGATGCTCTTGCGTTCATCCTCCTGCGCCGCAATCACCTGGTGCGTCAGGTGCCGCAGGCGTTTTTTGCAGTTCGAGCGATTCCTCCAGGTTTTTCTGGTGATGTTTTCTGCGTTTGGCGAAATCATCTTCCATGAGCTTGCACCGGACCACACCCTGCTGCAATTTACGGTTCGAGTCGGCCAGCTCCTCCGTGCGCCGGTCCAGCTCGGTCATCAGCTTGCCCAGATGGGCCTTGGTCTGCCGTGCGGCGCGATGCGTTTCCTCGATCAACGTGTTGGCCTCGGTAAAAAAATCCCGGCCAGTTTGGTGAAGGCGTTTCTGACATCGGACAATTCCAGCGTGGCGAGCGCCTGCTCATGAATTCGCGCCAGATCCAGCGTCTCCAGCCGCAGGGCGACCGCCTGGCGTCCCAATTCCAATGCGGGCTGCAAGCTTGCCTGCGGTCCTTGCTTCAGATGCGCCCGCAATGCCGTCACATAGCGTTGTGAAAACTTGATTACCTTTTGCTTCATGTTGTCATGCCGGATTCAGCAGCGCGCTGCGGAAAGCTTTGGCTTTCGGCGTTCAGCAGGTACACACCTAAAACCATCGTGGAATCATCTTGAAGTGTATATGGGGTAAAACCCTACCCCGTCCCGTCCGGCGAAAAGATCAAACCCGGCGAACACTGGAGGAAAGTATTCACCGGGCGATGCCCGTCAGGACGACAGGGGTATTGTCCGGACAGTGCAAATTTTCAGATCTGTCCCAGCTCCGCCGGCGTGTGCGATAGAATCATTTCCCCAGATACTTGGATGGGTTGCAAATCCGGTCGAGCCGTTCCGCCTCACGTTCATTCAGGACATTTTTATGACGCCGCTGCTTGTCGGCCTTTGCGATGATTTTTGGAAGCAGCCAGACTTGCTTGAACATTTGGCAGATGGTCTGGCCAATATGCCTCGATTTCTTCATAAGCGGCTGACCGAAGACTCACACATCAGGCGCTCTTGGGTTTCACCACCAGCAGAACAATTCCACCAACGAGCATGAGCGCGCCGACGGCAGGCGGAATAAAATGGCTGTCCGTGGTCGCAATGTGCATCCCTAGAAAATTGATCGGCTGACCCGGCGTCTTGAAACTCAAGCCGGAATAGGCCAGCACGACAATGCCCAAGGTGATCAGCAGGACGGAGACGATAGTTTTGGTGTTCATATTGAATTCGTGAATTTATTTTTCAGATTCTTGTTTAAACCGCTTTGCGGCCAGAGATGACCTGGAGCAAAACCGCCACAATGGCGATGACGAGCAGGATGTGAATCAAACCGCCCGCAGTACCGCTCACCAGACCGAGCAACCATAAAATGACGAGCATGACGGCAAGGGTGTATAACATAAAAATTTTGGCTGGCGGCTGGCGGCGCTTGCGCGTCCGCCAGCCGTGAATGAATGTTTACTGTGCGGCCACCGGCACGGCCACGATGATGGTCATGTTATTGACGACATTGACGACGCCATCGATGTCCGTCACGAGCTTGGTGACCAGGCTTTTTTCCGCATCGTTTTTGGCAACACCGGTCAGGGTCACAACCCCATCCGTTGTCGAAACGGTGGTTTTTAAAGCGCTCGTTGAGCGATGCCAGAGCAGTGACGACTTGACTTGTGCGGTGATTGACGCGTCATCAATCTTGTCGCCGGTCGTGGTTTTTATGGTTCCCGGGGGTCGTGGCGATTGTCATATTATTCTTAACCTCTTTGACATTGTCGACATCCTTGACGTATTCGGTGGTGAGTTCTTTCTGCGCGGCACTGCTCGCTTCACCCTGCAAAGTCACAACACCATCTTTCGTATAAACGCTCGTTCCGGTGGCGCTTACATTGCGATGAAACAAAAGCGCTGTTTTCACTTTCGTGGTGATCCAGGCGTCGGAATGTTCCGCCGGCTGTTCGCCGCTGACCTTGAGCTGATCGTCCACGCTTTTGACGCCGGGCAGGCTGCTCACGGTGTTTTCAGCCATGGATTTGTGCGACGCATCGGCGACTGTGCCGGTCAAAGTAACGACGCCATCTTTGGAATCAACCTTGATGGAATCGTCCTTGAGGTAGGTCTTGAACACATGGGACTTCGCCGCAGCCGACTCGATCCGGTCATCCGTATCGGCGGCGCGCAGAGGCGAACTGGTGATCAACAACGTGCTAATCGTCGCCATGTAGGCAAACGTGTGGGTAAGTTTCATTTTCATTATTTTTTGGTTTTTTTGATTGTGGTGTTGGTTTTAAACTTTGGAGGCAAATTCTTTGACCGCTTTCTGGACCGCTTCCCGCGTTTCGCCGGTGCGTTTCTGGATGCGGCCAAACAATTCGTCCTGCCGGCCTTCGGCGTATTGGAGATCATCATCCGTGAGCGCGGCCCATTTTTGTTTCAGCTTGCCCTTGGTGATGTTCCAGTCGCCTTTGATTTCAAGTGTTGTCATAATTTTTGTTGGTTGAGTATTGAAAATTGGATCAAGGGGCGATTTTGTCGCTCACCCACTGACGGGCTTCCGCAAAACTGTTCGCCAGCGAGTCATAAGCCTTTTGGGAACCGGCCTTCACGCTGTCCCAGGTGGACTCGGTGGCATTCGAGGCGTCGGCGAGCTGCTGCTTCAAGGCTGCCGCCTGGTCGCGCAACGCTTGCAGCTTGGGCTTGGCTTCGGCCTTGATGGCGTCGCTGGAGGCGTCGATTTTGGCGGAGAGCTTGTCCAAATCCTGATCCAGAGTGGTCAATTGCGCTTGCATGGCCGTGACAAATTCCGCCTTCTGCGCGAACGTGTAATCCTTCATGTCTTGCGCGGCCTGTTTGGTTTCCGTTTGAACCTTGTCAATCTGCTGTGCCGTGGTTTGCTCCTTTTCGCATCCAACGAGTAAGGCGGTTGTGGACAAAAATGTCATGAACCATATTTTATTTTTCATCACCACAGCTTCACCTGACAACCTTGCGGACACCATGGGGTGTAACCCGAAGGCAAGTTTTTTGAATTGATTGGCGGGTACGGGTGGCGACACACGCAAACCAAGGGGGCCATTAGCACTTGCCATTTGCCGTGATTTCCTTAAGTTTGCGCCCGCTTTTAAAGCGGAAATGCAATGGCCAAACGCGATTATTATCAAGTTCTCGAAGTCACCCGCGAAGTCACTTTTGAGGAGATCAAAAAAAGTTACCGCAAGCTGGCGGTGAAACATCATCCGGACAAAAACCCGGGCGATCATGCGGCGGAGGAAAAATTCAAGGAGCTGGGTGAGGCCTACGAAGTCTTAAGCGACCCGGACAAGCGCGCCCTCTATGACCAGCATGGCCATGCGGCATTCGATTCGCGCCAGCGGGCACGCGGTGGTGGCTTTCACGATCCGGCGGACATCTTTCGCGATGTGTTTGGCGGCGGCGGCAGCATTTTTGAAAACCTCTTCGGCGGCGGCAGGCAGGCCGATCCCTCGGAACCGCAACGTGGCGACGACTTGCGCTATGACTTGGAAATCTCGCTGGAAGAAGCGGCGCTCGGCTGCCAAAAGGAGATTTCCGTTACAAAGCTCGACGCGTGCGAGACCTGTCGCGGTTCGGGTGCGGAGCAGGGTTCGAAATTGAAAACCTGCGCGACCTGCGGCGGACGTGGACAGGTGCTGATGTCGCGCGGCATTTTCAGCATCGCGCAAACCTGCCCGCACTGCAAAGGCGCGGGGAAAATTCTGGAGAAGCCCTGCAAAACCTGTCACGGCAATGGCAAGAAAGAACGCACGTCCAAGATCCCGTTGCGCATCCCGCCCGGTGTGGATGCCGGTTCACGGCTGCGGTCATCGGGCAATGGGGAAGCGGGTTTTCGCGGCGGACCGAGCGGCGATCTGTATGTTGTGCTGCACGTCAAAGCGCACGAGATTTTCAAGCGCGATGGCGATGACTTGATTTGCGAAGTGCCGGTCAGTTTCATCCAGGCCACGCTCGGCGGAGAGGTCGAAGTGCCGACGCTCGAAAGCAAAACCACGGTGAAGATTCCCGCCGGTACGCAGCCGAATTCGATATTCCGCATCAAGGGCAAGGGTGTGAAAAACCTGCAAGGCTACGGCCACGGCGATCTGCATGTCCGCGTGCAGGTCGAAGTGCCCACGCGTTTGAATAGTGAACAGAAGGCCAAGCTGCAGGAATTTGCCGCGCTGTGCAATGGCCAGGAGGCCCCGCTGGCGCAGGGTTTTTTTGAGAAGGCGAAAAAGTTTTTCAAGTGAATCATGCACCGTTTCCATCTGCCGCCCGAACGTTGCGCCGGTGCCGCGCTCCGGCTTGACGGACGCGAAGCGCACCACGCGCTGCACGTGCTGCGATTGAAGCACGGCGACCTCGTCACCGTGCTGGATGGCATCGGTAATGAATTCATGTGCACGGTCAACGACGCCTCTCGCAATGTCATAACCCTGTCCGTGTCGTTAAAAAATTTCGTCCCCGCTCCGCCCTCCGCCATCACGTTGCTTGTCGGCGTGCCCAAGGGAAAAATCATCGAGGGCATCATCCAGAAAGCCGTCGAACTCGGTGCGCGGCGCATCGTGCCGGTTCTTTCCGAGCGCGTGGTGACGCAACTCGACGACGAGGGCGCCGAAAACAAGCGCGACAAATGGCAGCAAGTCGCCATTGAAGCCATCAAGCAAAGCGGCGCGGCGTGGCTGCCCAAAGTCGAAACGCCGATGACGATCGAACAATTTCTCGCCCGTCAGGAAAAATTCGATCTTTCGCTCGTCGGTTCGTTGCAAAAGGAACGCCGCCATCCACGCGAAGTCTTGCGGGAGTTTGAAACGAAGCATGGACGTTTGCCGCAAAGCGTTGGCGTGTGGATCGGGCCGGAAGGTGATTTTTACCTTGGCCGAACTGGCAATGATTCAGAATTTGGGCGCGCAACCCGTCTCGCTCGGCAAGCTGGTGTTGCGTGTCGAAACTGCGGCGATCTATTGCCTGTCGTTTTTGAATTACGAATTACAACGCGACTGAACTAGAACACTGAAGGCGCGCCCCAGATGTTCGGGGTGCGTGAGGGTCTGAAACTGGCGCGTGCGGCGGGCGTTCCATTCGCCAAAGTTTTTTTGCTCCATGGCCTTTTCCAAGATGCTTGTGAGAAATTGCGGCTGCGTCTGAAAACTTTCCGTGATCAGCCCGGCGGCTTCGCCAGCCTGCTGGATCGTGGAAAAATTGACGTGCGCGGTCAAATCCTGCCCGCCGGGATTCGCCAGCAGATCGTCACTCACGTGATGCCGGAAATAGGCGCGAAGCGTGCCCTGCGTGCGCGCGGGCGAAAAGCGTTCGGCCTCAGTGAATCCGTAATCAATCGCCACCAGTTTGCCGCGCGCCAAACTTCCGGCGGCCTGTCGCCACCACTTCTCGGCGGCAGGTGAAACTTCCACCGTATAATCATCCGGCAGTACCGCCAGCAGTGCCGGTGGCACCTGGCGGACGGAGTGCGGCAGTTCGTTTGCGAGGCGCGGAATTTTTTCCCGGACAAATTTTTCATCTTCAACGCCCACGCCCCATTCGAACCATGCCTGATTTTTTTTATTCCAGCCAAAACGATGGACGGGGAAGGCGTCGAGCAGTTCATTGCTGAAAATAATCCCGTTGAACCGCTGAATGGCGGGGTCGTTGAATTGCGAAAGCCAGCGGACGCGCGGCGACATCGCTTCCAGTGTTTCTTTTTGCCAGGCCTGGCGGCGGGCCGAGGGTTCAATGATAACATAACCGGTTTGTTCAAACAGATTCGGACGGTTCAATTCCAGCCAGCTCAAAACGTCTTTCGCGAGCCTGCCGTCGTGCGCGCCAGCCTCGACAATCTTCCATTCTGATTTTTGTTTTTTCCCGGCCGCTTCCAGCCATTCAGCGAATTGAAAGGCCAGCAACTGCCCAAACAGTTCACCCGTGCTGACGCTGGTGATGAAGTCACCGTGACGGCCCACTGTGTCTTTTTGCTGTTCGTAATATCCACATTCGGGACAGTAAAGCGCGAGTTCCATGAAACGGGCAAAAGGCAGCACGCCGGTGGCGGCGATTTCAGCGCGGATGATTTGAGTCAATGTTGACATGGGCGATGTTTGGCGCGGCATTAGCTAGTGTTGGGCGCAGGAAGAAACTTATGGCCAAAATAGATGCATTTTTCAATTTGATGTTTGAGCAGAAGGCCTCCGATCTGCACATGTCATCGGGCGTTCCGCCAATATTACGCATCAACGGCGAGATGCAGCGCGTGGATTATCCACCCCTGGAAAGCGACTCACTCAAGACGATGCTCTATGAAATCGCGCCGGATTACAAAATCAAAGTGTTTGAGGAAACGGGCGATGTGGACTTCGGTTATGAGATTCCCCAAAATTTCCCGCTTCCGTGTCAATTTCTTCAACGAAAAAAATGGCATAGCCGCCGTGTTCCGTCAGATCCCCAGCCGCGTGCTTACCTTCGAAGATTTTGAGAAGTTTGAATCACCCCTCCCGGCGGTCTTAAAAAAGTTCGCCATGCTGCACCGCGGACTGGTGGTCATCACCGGTCCGACAGGTTCCGGCAAGTCCACGACGCTGGCGGCGGTGATTGACTATGCCAACCGCAATCGCAAGGATCACATCATCACGATCGAAGACCCGATTGAGTTCACACATGAAAGCAAGGGCTGCCTGGTGAACCATCGCGAAGTCGGCGTTCACACCAAGTCTTTCGCGACGGCGTTGCGCGGGGCGTTGCGTGAAGACCCGGACATCATCCTCGTCGGTGAAATGCGCGACCTGGAAACAATTGAACTGGCCATCACCGCCCGCCGCCACAGGCCACTTGGTCTTTGGCACATTGCACACTCAAAGCGCGGCAAAAACGGTGGATCGTATCAGTTGACGTTTTCCCTGCCGACCAGCAGAATAAAATCCGGCAGACGCTTTCCGAGGCGTTGAGGGGGTCGTGGCCCAGACCTTGTTTTAAACGCAATGACAAGAATGGACGCGTCGCGGCGTTTGAAGTTCTGGTTTTCAACACGGCCATCGCCAATCTGGTGCGTGAAGGTAAAACCCACCAGATCCACGGCATGATCCAGGTTGGTAAAAAGACCGGCAACCAGCCGCTGGACGATCATATCATGGAGCATGTCCGCATGAAGCGGATCACGCCCGAAGATGCTTACGACAAGGCGCTCGACAAGAAAAAATTCCGTCCGCTCCTGGCGCACCCGCCGGAGACGATGACAATTAATTTATGCGACGACCCGAACTGGATCAAATTTTGGCCACGATGCTGGCGTCACAACCGGAGGTTTCCGACCTGCTGTTCACGGCCGGCCGGCCGCCGCAGGTGGAGGCTTATGGTGAACTCAAGTCTGTCGTTCTTAATCCACCAATCGACAAACTGACGCCGTATCAGACAGAAACAATCGCGCAAATTATTATTGGCGACAACTTGTGGCTGATTGAAGACCTGCTGCGCCATGGTTCCTGTGATGCCTCCTATGCCTTGGGCGATCAGGCCCGTTTCCGCGTCAATATTTTCGCACAACGCGGCAATTATTCAATCGTCTGCCGTCAGCTTAACGTGACCATCCCAACGCTGGAAAAATTAAAATTTCCGGATATTTTTAAGCTTATCCCCAAGGAAAAAAACCGGGCTGATATTGGTCACCGGCGCTACGGGTTCAGGCAAATCCACCTCACTGGCGGCGGATCCTGAATGAGATCAACGAAATCCAAGCCCGTTCACATCATCACGCTGGAAGACCCTGTGGAATTTGTGCATCCACACAACCGGGCGACCTTCAACCAGCGCGAACTGGGCATAGACTTTGACAATTACGCCAATGGTCTGCGCGCCGCGCTCCGCCAGGCGCCGAAGGTGATTCTCGTCGGTGAAATGCGTGACCGCGACACGGTGAAGATTGCTTTAAGTGCTGCGGAAACGGGCACTTGGTGTTGAGCACGCTGCACACCGTCAATGCGGGCGAAACCATCAATCGTATCTTGGGCATGTTTGGAATCGGAAGAGCAGGAGCAGATGCGCATCCGTCTTTCCGACACCTTGCGCTGGGGTGGTGAGCCAGCGGCTTGCCCCGAAGGTCGGAGGCGGACGACTGGCGCTGCTGGAAATCATGGGCGCAAACCTCCGTACACAGGAGGCCATCCGGCTGGGCGAAACCGAAGGCAAAATGTTTTTACGAGATCATCGAGGCCAGCTATCCCTTCGGCCTGGCGTAATTTCGATCAGGCCTGCCTGGAAGCCTTTGAACAAGGCTTCATTACCGAAGACACCGCCCTGGCTTATTGCACCAGCGCAGCATTGTTGCGCGCGGCATTGATAACGTCAAAAAATCACGCGGCGATCTGAAACAATACCGCCGGATCGTTGCGTATGAAAACCGCCACCGGAGCCGCCCCGCCGATGCTCCTCAAAATCAAAAAAACATGACTGGATCATTTGACTTCGTCACCGCCGAGGACCGCCCGGCCTGATCGCTTTTTCCACACCGGAATGGCTTGATGTTGCCAAGACGGCCCCTGCAGGAGCTTGGCTACAAGGTTCACACCGCTGCCACACATGGCGATTTCCAAGTCCGTTTCAGCCAGGTACATTATCAGATCGTAATCATTGAAGAACTCTTCGCCGCGAACACCATCGAAGAAAATCTGACTTTGCAGGCGTTGCAAACGATGCCCGTCAACCAGCGGCGTCATGCGACCGTGCTTTTGCTGGGCGATTCATTCCAGACATTTACACCGATGGAGGCATTCAAGCACAGCGTCAATGCCGTCATCAGCAGCTCTGAAATGTTCCTGCTCAAGCAGCTTGTGGAAAAAGCGATGGCCGACAACACGGTTTTCCTCCGCAGTTTCCGCGAAGTGCAGAACCGTGTTTACAGCAGCGCCGCACGCCATTAGCCTTTCTCCATCGGCGGAACCCTGCATACCAGACTCGATCAGGCCTTGGTTGAACGCGGCCTATGTGAAAGTCGTGAGAAAGCCAAGCGGCTCATCCTTGCCGGGCAGGTCCGCATCAACGACCAGACCGCCCGCAAATCAGCGATAAGATAAAGCCCGATGACGTGCTGAGTTTAGACGCGCCGGAAAAATATGTCAGCCGTGGCGGCCATAAGCTCGAACACGCCCTGTCTTATTTCCAATTGGACGTTGCCGGCCTGGCTGCTTTAGATCTCGGTGCGTCCACGGGCGGCTTTACCGACTGTCTGGTGCAACGCGGTGTTTCCAAGGTCTTTGCAGTGGATGTCGGCCAGGGCCAGCTTGCCTGTGGAAATTGCGCGGCGACAAACGGGTGGTCGTCATGGAAAAAACCAATGCCCGGCCACCTGAAAATCGAGCAGATTGCCCCAGCCGTTCGCGTCGGCCGACCTGGCCGTGATTGACTGTTCGTTCATTTCCCTGCAAAAAATTTTACCGCCCGCAGTTGCTTTATTAAACCACACGGCAAAATTGTCGCGCTCATCAAACCGCAGTTTGAAGCGGGTAAAACGGAAGTGGACAAAGGTCGCGGTGTCATCAGTGATCCGGCCATCCACGAACGAGTGCTGAAGGAACTCAAAACCTTCGTCGCTGGGATGGATTTGAATGGGTGGGCGTGACGGAATCGCCGCTGCTCGGCCCCGCTGGCAATAAAGAATTTTTGGTGCTGATTGAAAAAACAGGCTGACAACATCAGGCGCATCGGGACTCATCGGAAATTCCGAGAAGGCCGCCTGCGCCAAGGACCATCCGCAAAGCCGCGCAACTTATTCGCCGCGCCGGACGCGAGGCTTTCACCGACAACGATGCCGCATCACTCGCACGCGCTGTGGATTGCTGTTGGTTTTTGGCGGCGACGGGACGATGCTGGGCGTCGCAAGGCGGTCGCCGGTTCCTCCACTCCCATTCTCGGCGTCAATATCGGTGGCCTTGGCTTTCTTACCGGGCGTGCCATCGGCTGAACTGTCACGCGCGCTCAAATGCGTCTGGAACGGCCCAGTTCAGATTTGAATCGCGCGCCTTGATCGAAGCGTCGGGCATCGGCAATGGGGAAAAAAATCTCGGAATCAGCGTTGAACGATATCGTCATCAGCCGCGGTGCGGTCTCGCGGCTGATCGCGCTCGATGTCAGCGTGGATGACGAACTGATCACACGTTATCGCTGCGACGGACTCATCATCAGTTCACCAACCGGTTCCACGGCATATTCACTGGCGGCGGGCGGCGCGGTGGTTTTGCCGACGGCCGAAGTGTTTGCGATGACGCCGATCTGTCCGCACGCCCTCTCCAACCGCTCCATCATTTTGCCGCTTTCATCAAGGATTTCCGTCAAGGCCATCAGCCCGGTGCCCTCGACGGTTTTTGAGCGCAGATGGCCGGTTGATCGGTGAAATTGATGCGGGCGATGAAATCATCATCCGCCGCAGCCGCCGCGCCGTCCGTCTGATGCAACTGGCGGACAGTTCATTTTTTGAAGCGCTGCGCCATAAATTGCAATGGCGGGGAGCCTACCTCTGATTCACATGGTTCGACTTAAAGATATTGCCCGGCAAGCCGGTGTTTCCGTGATGACGGTATCAAAGGCGTTGCGTGATGCGCCGGATGTTTCTGCCGCGACCAAGGCACGAATCAAACTGCTCGCCAAACAAATGGGCTACGTGCCGGATTCCAGCGCCCAGGGCTTGCGCACCAAAACCACCAAGTTTTTCGGGCTCATCATTCCATCCATCACCAATCCGATTTTTTGCGCGCACCGTCATGGCCATCGAAGAACGCGCCCACGATCTGGGTTATGACATCCTCTTTGCGCACTCGCTGAACATCCCGGAACGCGAGGAGCTTTGCCTGCGCCGGTTTCTGGCGCGCCGCGTGGATGGACTGTTCATTTCGCCGGTGTATCGTTTCGAAGCCGAGGCGCGGATTTACCAGGAAATTCTTGCCTTCAAGGTTCCAACCGTTTTGCTGGGCCGCCAGCCAGTTTTTGCAAATCGTTTGTCAGCGTGGAAATTGAGGAACTCCTTGCCAGCCAGGCCGCCACGCAGCATCTGCTCGACCTCGGCCACAAACGCATCGCCTATCTCACCGGCCCGCCGACCGCACCGTGGGCGCATGAACGCTTTGAAGGCTACCGCCGCGCCTTGCGCGACGCCGGAATTGAACGTGGACGACAAGCTGGTCTTCCAGTCGGCAGCACGATTGAAGACGGCACCAACGCCACCTTGCAGATGCTCAACGAGGGCTGCAACGCCACAGCCGTCCAGGCCGTCAGCGATCTCGTCGCCATTGGTTGCGCCAATGCCTTGATTTCCCAAGGACTGAAAATTCCCGATGACATTTCCATCGTAGGCTTTGGCAATATTTTGACTGCGGAATATTTTCAAGTGCCGCTCACGACCATCCGCCAGCCAAAGCACCGGCTCGGCGTCGCCGCCATGGAAACCATGATGGCCTTGCTGCGCGGCGAAAAAGTCCAGCCCAAGCGGCTGCCCGCCGAACTGGTCCAGCGCAAAGCTCCGCGCCGCCCAAAACCTAATGTCTCCTTGCGAGATAATAGTTCCGTTATATGCTGGACGGAGTGAAAGAGGAAAATTTAATCCCGACCGAGCCCAACGACATCCGGCGACGCTTGAAAGAATTACGCGATGCTTTATTGCAGTTGCACAAGGCTCTGATGGATTCAGAACGCACCAGCTATGAACAGACTTTTGGCAAGATCGCATCGCCCTACCAGTTCCTGAAACTGCTCACCGAAGATCCTGGTTTGCCTGGCTGCGGCCCCGGTATCCCAGCTCATCGCCGCAATGGATGAAGCATTGGATGCGAAGGAACCATTAACAACGACTGGCGTGGAAGATTTGATCACCCGCGCCCGCAAGCTGCTGGTCCCGACCGAGGAAGGCGAAGGATTTTCGAAGCACTACGACGAAGCGTTGCAACGCGATCCCGATGTCGTGTTTGGGCACGCCATCGTGGCCAAGCTTTTGCGGACCGAAACCGGCGAAGGTGCATTGACCTGAGCAACTGGAAGGCTTCATGAATGGACGGTTGACGCCGCGCATTTCACCCATATCCTTTCCGGCTCGCGGTCATCGGTAAAAACGCCGGCGACCACGATTATTTTCATGCTCATCATTCGTGATCTAAAAATGACCATCGGCGCGCGCACTCTCTTCGAGAACGCGTCATTCCAGGTGAATTATGGTGAACGTTGTCGCGCTCGTCGGGCCAAACGGCGCGGGCAAGACCACGCTGTTCTCCATCATCCTTAAGCAAAAGGAAGCTGACTCCGGCGTGATCGAGCGTGATGAATGGACCACCGTTGGCTATCTGCCGCAGGAAGCCGAGGCGCAAGGCGACGAAACCATTCTGGATGTCGCCACCGGACGCGTGGAGGAGTTGCCGTATTTGGAAAAGCGCCTGCACGAACTGGAAAAAGCCGGCGATGTGTCGTCACCTGAATATCTGGAAACGCACGCCAAACATGACAAGCTGAACGATCCCGAAGTGGAAACGAAGGCCAAGAAGATGTTGCGTGGGCTCGGTTTTCGCGAAACGGACTTCGGTCGGAAGGCCACAGAAATGAGCGGTGGCTGGATCATGCGCGCCCGTCTTTCGCGCCTGCTGGTGATGGAACCAGATCTTCTCTTGCTCGACGAGCCGACAAATCATCTCGATTTGCTCTCGCTGCTCTGGCTGCAAAATTATCTGAAGAATTATTCCGGTGCGCTGCTGCTGATTTCGCACGACCGCCAGTTCATGGATGAAGTCATCACGCAGGTGCATGAAATCTCCGAGAAGAAGCTGATCGCCTACACGGGAAATTATTCCGACTACCTCCGCCAACGTGAGGAACGTTACGAACAGCAGCTCGCCGCCTACAAAAACCAGCAAAAAGAAATTGCCGACTTGCAGGCTTTCGCTGACCGTTTCCGCTCCATTCCCTCGAAGGCGTCACAAGCGCAGAGCAAGCTCAAGCAGATTGAGCGGCTCGAACTCATCGAGAAACCGCTCGCCCCGCGCAAGCCGTTCCGTTTCCAGATTCCGCCGCCGCCGCGTGGCGGCCAGCGCGCCATTTCGCTCGAAGGCATCCACATGGCCTACGGCACGCATCAGGTTTACAAAGGGCTCGACCTCAGCATCGAACGCGGGGAACGCACCGTGCTCGTTGGTCCGAACGGCGCGGGTAAATCCACGTTATTAAAAATTCTTGCGGGTGTCGTTGAATTTCAAAAAGGCAAACGCGATCTCGGCCATAACGCGAAGATCGGCTACTTCAGCCAGCATCGCGCCGACACGCTTGATCCAGAAAAAAACGTGCTCGAAGAAGTGCTCGCCAGCGCGCCGCAGATGCGCGAAGACGAAGCGCGCGGCGTGCTCGGCTCGTTCATGTTCCGCAAGGACGACATCTACAAGAAGACCGCCGTATTGAGCGGGGGGGAAAAAAGCCGGTTGAATCTGGTGAAATTTCTCGTGGACCCGCCGAACCTGTTACTGATGGACGAACCAACGACGCATCTGGACATTCACACGGTCGAATCGCTGACGCTCGCGCTGGAACGTTACGAAGGTACGCTGGTGTTCATTTCGCATGACGTGCATTTCATCAAGCACCTCGCAACCAAAGTGCTCCACGTCAATGCCGGCATGGTGACGCCTTATGTGGGCGACTATGAATATTTTCTGGGAAAAGACCGGGGCCGCCGATGATGCCCGCGCCGCGCTCACGGCGGGATAATTTGCGCCTTGCCAAGCGTTCAAATTCTTCGCTCAATTCTCCTATCAACTATGTCAAACGCCTTAGCCACCAAACCGCTCGTAGGAATTTTAATGGGCAGCGACTCCGACTGGCCTACCATGAAGACAGCTGCCGAAGCGCTTAAGGAATTCGGTGTGGCCAGCGAGGCCAAGGTCATTTCCGCCCATCGCGATCCGCATGGTTTGGAGGAATATGTTTCCAGCGCCATCACGCGTGGCTTGAAAGTCATCATCTGTGGCGCGGGTGGTGCGGCGCATCTGGCGGGTGTCACTGCGGCATTTACCACGCTGCCAGTGATCGGCGTGCCGATTCTAGGCAAGTCCACCGATGTCTGGACTCGCTGCTCTCGATGGTGCAGATGCCGCCGGGCGTCCCGGTCGCCACGGTCGCCATCAACGGCGGACGCAACGCGGGGCATTCTCGCCGCCAGATCATCGCCACGGGCGACGCGTCGTTGCAGGAGGAATTGAAAAAATTCAAGGTGCGCCTCACCGAGGAATCACGCGCCAAGAACAAAACGCTCGCGCAATAATTTATCATGGAACGGCTCATCGAAGGCGTTCATCGTTTTCACAACGACGAGTTCGGCAATTACCGTTCGCTCTTCCGCAAACTCTCGCAGGAAGGGCAGAATCCGCACACGCTGTTCATCACCTGCTCGGATTCGCGCGTGCTGGCGGAACTCATCACGCAGGAGCAAGCCGGGCGATTTGTTTGTCGTAAAAAACGTCGGCAACATCATCCCGCCGTCCACCTCGACCGGCAGCACCAACTCCACCGCCGCCGCGATTGAATTCGCGTGGAGACCCTGCGCGTCAGCGACATTGTCGTGTGCGGCCATTCGCAATGCGGCGCGATGACTGCCTTGCTCGGCGGCCTGCCGGATGGAGGTTCGATGCCGCACCTTCGCGAATGGCTCAAGCTCGCCGACTCGGTGCGCGAAATCATGCGGTCGCAGTACTTTCAGATCCGCGATGAAAATGTCCGCATAGACACCGCCGCCAAGGAGAATATCCTGTTCGGCTTGGAAAATCTGCACAGCTATCATTGTGTCCAGAACGTTTGATGGATGGTTCACTCCGCCTGCACGGTTGGTTTTTCAAGATCGCCACTGCCGAATTGTCCGCCTATGACCCGGAGAAAAACCAGTTTTCGCCGCTGGTCTCAGACAAGGAATAAACGGAGCGTCTTTCAATTGAGGAGCGCGGCATTTATGCCGCTTCACCGCTCAAAGTGATTTACACCTTGAAGCGGGCTGAAGCCCGCGCTCCGAAGATAATAAGTACCATTCAACGCTTCGTTTGGACAACCGGCAGCGCGTTTGCTAGCCTTCCGGCCGATAAATGAGCAATCCAAACGAAAATACGCCCGCACCTGCGCCGTCGGATTTCATCCGCGACATCGTCGCCCAGCACGTTGCGGAACATAAATATCCGAAGATTCATACGCGGTTTCCGCCTGAGCCGAATGGTTATCTGCACATCGGCCACGCCAAGAGCATCTGCCTGAACTTCGGCATCGCGCGCGAATTCGGCGGCGTCTGCAATCTGCGGATGGATGATACAAATCCGGCGAAGGAAGAAATCGAATACGTCGAATCCATCCAAGCCGATGTGAACTGGCTTCTTTCCGGTTGGGCCGAAAGCAATCTCGGTTTGAAAGCCAAAGGTCAGGCACCCAAAACCATTTCCGGCGACGGCAAACGCGATTTCTACATGGAACCTGTTGTCGGCGAAAAACAACCCGCCACGCTTGAACCGTTCTACGCCTCGGATTATTTCGACCAGATTTACGATTACGCCGAACAGTTGATCGAGAGGGGCAAGGCTTACGTCTGTGATTTGTCGCAGGCGGATATGGATACTTATCGTGGCGCACCGGATCGTCCTGGAATAGATTCACCATTCCGCAATCGTTCCATTGAGGAAAATCTTGCCCTGTTTCAGCGCATGAAAGCCGGCGAGTTTCCCGATGGCACCTGCACGTTGCGCGCGAAGATTGACATGGCATCGTCCAACATCTGGCTGCGCGATCCCCTGCTCTACCGCATCAAGCACACCGCGCATCATCACACCGGCGATAAATGGTGCATCTATCCGCTCTACGATTTTGCGCACTGCTTGAGCGATTATATCGAAGGCATCACGCACAGCATCTGCACGCTGGAGTTTGAAGTGCATCGCCCGCTTTACGATTGGATTCTTGAATCCCTCCATCTGCCGCGCACGCTGCCGAAACAATACGAATTCGCGAAACTGATTCCCAGCCACACCATTGTCTCCAAGCGCAAGCTCATCGCGCTCGTTCAGGATAAAGTTGTGACCGGCTGGGACGATCCACGCCTGCCTACCATTTCCGGCATTCGCCGTCGCGGGGTCACGCCGGAAGCCTTGCGTAATTTTGCCATCGGCGTTGGCGTCACCAAATACATCAGCCAGACCGATGTGGCTGTTTATGAACACGCCATCCGCGACGACCTGAACAAGCGCGCGCTCCGTCGCCTCGCCGTGCTTCATCCGATCAAGGTCGTCATCACAAATTTCCCCGAGGGCAAGACCGAGGAACTCGGAGCCGTCAATCATCCCCTCGACGAAAGCGCGGGCAAACGGCTGATTCCCTTCAGCCGTGAATTGTTCATCGAGCGCGAGGATTTTGCCGAGGTGCCGCCGCCGAAATATTTCCGGCTCAAACCCGGCGGCGAAGTGCGCTTGAAATATGCCTACATTATCAAGTGCGACGAAGTGGTAAAAGACGCCGCCGGCAATATCACCGAACTGCGCTGCACCGCCGACCTCGACAGCAAACCGGCGGCGCGACCTCCGCGCACAAGGTCAAGGGCACGATCCATTGGGTGAGCGCCGCGCATTGCGTGGACGCCGAAGTGCGCCTCTACGACCGCCTCTTCACCGAAGCCGAGCCGGAAAAGGACGGCCGCGATTATAAAACCGTCCTCAACCCGCACTCGCTGGAAGTGCTGACGGCGAAATGCGAGCCGAGCCTGAAAGATGCGAAACCCGAATTGCGCTACCAATTCGAGCGCCTCGCTTTCTTCACGCTGGATAAAGATACCACGTTCGGCAAACTGGTTTTCAATCGCACGATCACGTTGAAAGACACTTGGGCGAAGGAAGCGCAGAAATTATAAACCTACTACAAGATTTGTGAAACAAGTCGAACAAGAACTTATTCGGAATGAGAAAATCCGCGATAAGGTAATGGAACTCAGGGAAGGTCTTGGCATTAACTTGGGCGAGAGGAAAATTTATTTACTTGCTGCTTATTTGGACATCGTCATAGAGCATCATGCCGCCATTGATTTGTTGGTAAAGAACGAGCGTTTTGGTTCTGCTTTTGCACTATTACGGCCAGTTGCGGAAACTATTTACAGATCTGCATGGGTCAATGCTTGTGCAACCTCGCAACAGCTTGATCAATTGGTTGAGGATGACAATTTTGATTTTCCAAAACTGAAAAACATGATGGAAAAAGTAGATTTAACATATTCCACTGACGGTTTTTTTCAAAACGTTAAAAGTGATTCGTGGAAAGCTATGTGTAGTTATGCTCATTCAGGTTTACTTCAAATTACTCGTAGGTTTGGTGGAGAAGATGGGCATATCGGCCCAAATTATTCTGAAGCAGAGATTTTGGAGGTTTTAAAAGGGTCGTCTACATTTCTCTTTCTACTGGCAATCTTATTTTTTAAGAGCACAAATTACAAAGATCAAGCATCTGAAATTGAGAAGCTCATTCTTAATTAAGTGCTAGATAATTTCTTCAGAAAATTTGTGATGAACCAATTGAACACACTACCGAGCTGCCAGTTAATAGTGCGTGATTAGACACACGTTCTTTAAACAACACAACTTTTCCATTCGGGCGGAACTTTAAGCAGTGACAATTCATTCGTCCAACTCGGACGTTTCGCTGCGGGCAGCTTCCATTGAAGGTATTATTCAGTTGCCGGTTTTAAAATGGATTTTACGCGACCCGACGCCTACCTTGGTCGGGACATGGAAAACGTATCGTCGTTTCTGGAATTTGCCTTGCTGGGTTTCGTCGCACTTTTCCCGGTCGTCAATCCCATCGGCACGGCGCTCATTCTGGATCCGTTTCTGCACAATTTGAAGCCGGCGGATCGCAATCGGGCCGCCATCAAAATCGCCATTTATTGTTTTCTGGTCTGCACGACGGCGTTGTTTGTGGGCAGTTGGATTTTCCGACTGTTCGGCATCTCGGTGCCGGTGGTGCAGATCGCCGGGGGATTTCTCATCTGTCGGACGGGTCTGCAACTGCTCTCCGCCAAAAATGATCAGAACAATTCCCCCGAGAAGTCCACTCCCGCCAGTCATCAGCAGGCGGAAGACATCCTTTTTTATCCAATCGCGTTCCCGATGACGACGGGTGCGGGAACGATTTCCGTGCTGCTGACCTTGAGCGCACACACCGGTGGCATCGCGTGGCTACCGCACGTGATCCATCTTTCCGCCATCTTTCTGGCCGTAGTCGTCATGAGCATCCTGATCTATGTCTGCTACGCATTCACGCCGGCGGTGCTGGGCCGGCTGGGACCACGGGGCGAGCAAATCGTTAACCGGTTGAGCGCGTTTCTGGTCTTTTGTGTGGGCCTGCAGATCGCCGTCTCCGGGGTGACGCATCTGGTGAAGACCATGTGACTTGGTGGGTGTTACCGGAGTTGCGCGCCAAACTGGCCGGGTCACAATAATCCACATACAGGCCCGAAGCTACAACGTGAATTTCCAACCAGCGCAACTTTCCCGCTGAGGCGGAGTTTTAAGCAGTGACAATGCATTCGTCCAACTCCAACCCCGAGGAGCTTTATGAATAAAACACCCCTTCTGCTGCTGACCCTGTCCGGCTCATTGTTGGCGACCGGCCACGCCCAGGACACAAATTCGCTCTACACCACGATCGGCGTGTTCGAAACCAGAACCGACGAGATTTTGATCCGGGCCTTTAACCAGATCGGCGCGGTGACTGTCGGGCCGGATACAATTTCAGTGCGCATGAAGGAATCCAAAGATCTTGGCACCGGAGAAATCGTTTATGGCCTTTCCATCCAGATTGACGGCAACCAGTCGCCACGGGAACGGGCCTTGATTGATGACGATGAAATTGATCCGTTTGCTGGCCGCGCTGGATTACCTGATCAAAATCAAATCTGACGTCACCACCTTGCCAAGTTTCGAAGCCAGCTTCACCACCAAGGCGGGAATGAAAATCGCCGCGAACAGCGTCAAGCGGCAGGGAACCATCCAGTGTTCGATGCAATATGATGATCATCCAAGGATTTTCTTGTCATCCGTCCAAATGTCGCAGCTCTATGCCTTGGTTGATGAGGCCAGAAAAAATCTGGCGGCGCTTAAAGCACCCAAATAAGCCGGGCATCTAATACAGATACGGTTTGCCGACCTAAGCTAAATTTTCAAAATGCCTGACAACTCATTCAAAGAATTTGTGCTCGACCCAGTTGAGCGCGCTGCCGGATTTGCGGGCAAAGGCGATGTTCGGCGCGCATGGCATTTATTCCGGCGATAAATTCTTCGGCATCCTGGACGAGGGGCGATTGTTCTTCAAAACGGGACGCGGCTTCGCAGGGCGGATTACCTCGAACGCGGCATGGGGCCGTTCACTTACGAGATGAAGGGCAAGACGATGACGATGGCGTATCACGAAGTGCCGCCAGACATCTTGGAGCAGCCGCACGAGCTCGTCTTGTGGGGCGCAAAGCCATCGCCATCGCAGCCAGCAAAGCTAAGAAGCCGGCGAAGCGAACAAAGTGAGATTGAAACACGTTGCCGGAGTGACACGGGCTTGAGGTCAACTTTTCCGCTCCCAGCGAAACTTGCGAAATGATAAAGGCCACCCGGGAAGGATGGCCTTTTCAATTCCACAAAAATCCGCGTTAGCCGGTCTTTTTGGCTTTGGCGGTTTTCTTGGTTTTAACGACCGCCTTTTTACGTTTGATGTAAGCCTTGCGCCGTTTCTTGTGTTCGTCTTTGTTGTGTTGTTTGCCCATAAGTGTCTTTACTTTGATCGCGTGTTGCGGTTTTGTGGATGCACTATGAAAGTTTATACGCGACGATTCAATCTTTATTTGGCATTCGTAATGATGCTCGCAGTGCTTTGCGGCTGCCAGTCTGAAAAGACAAAGGCAAACAATGCCAAAAAGAAAGTCGTTGCCGCCCTGCGCATCCACATCCAGGCAGACCCAAGCGTGGCCGGCACCACCGATACGATTTCAGTGCTGCGCTCGGCGCCGGTTTCGGTGGCCGTCGGGCACGACCCGGTGTTGACCGAGGCCAACATCATCTCGGCGGAGGTCATTGAAACGCCGGGCGGCTTTGCCATTGAAGTTCACTTTGATGAAACCGGCACGCTGATGCTGGAACAATATTCGGCCGCGAACCCCGGCAGACATTTTGTGATCTTCGGGCAGTGGGGCGACAAGCTGTCGAACGGCGCTGGCTGGCCGCGCCGCTCATCACGCGCCGCATTTCCAACGGCGTACTGGCATTCACCCCCGACATCCTCCCGGGAGGAGGCCGACCAACTGGTGCAGGGGGCTCAACAATGTTTCCGCCAAAATTCACAAGGGCATGTTCAAGACATGAAGTTTTACCCGGGCCATCGCACGGTCATCACTGCCGGCGGGCTGTTTTTCATCTTCTGCGCAAATCTTTTCGCGCAGTCACCGTTCCAGTTCCCCACCGCCAACCATGCGCTTTATCAGCCGGACGGCGAGTTGAAATTTTTCGCGCCGACCTCACCCCGACAAACCGTGGACGAGTGGAAAGCTTCGGCTGCGTACGCACCGACAAATACGGCCCGCGCATGCATGAGGGTCTCGACATCCTTCACCTGCAAACCCAGCCGTCGCGGCGAACCGACCGATCCGGTCATGGCCACCGCCGATGGCGCGGTAGTTTATTTCAGCAAGAAGTCCGGTTTGTCGAATTACGGCAATTATATCGTCATCCGCCACTTCATTGATGGATTGGTAATTTATTCGCTCTACGCGCATCTGTCCGAAATTCAGTCCGGCTTGAAAATCGGCGACCCGGTGAAGGCTGGCGGTGTCATTGGCACCATGGGCCGCACCTCCAGCGCCGAACCCATTGCCAAGGATCGCGCCCATGTTCATTTTGAGTTGGATTTGCTGGTCAACGACAACTTTGCGACCTGGTTCAAAAAAGTCAGCACGCCGGGCGAACGCAACGACCACGGTGAATGGAACGGCCAGAACCTGAACGGCCTCGACCCGCGCGAAATCCTGCTCGCAGAACGCAACGGAAAATTCAGCCTGCTGAATTTTGTGCGCAGCCAGACCGAACTCTGCCGCGTGCTGGTGCGCGCAACGAATTTTCCATATCTGAAACGCTATGCCGCGCTCGTCCTGATGAATCCCGTCGCCGAAAAAGAGGGCGTAGCCGGCTATGAAATTGCTCTGAACTATAACGGCGTGGCGTTTGCCTTGTTGCCGCGCGCCGCTTCGGAGATCAAAGGCAGTGCGAAGATTCAACAGCTTTCGGTAAATGAAGCCGTACAAAAGGCGAATCCCTGCCGCAAACTCGTTGTAAGCGCGGCAACCAGTGGCAGTTGACCGACAAAGGCATCCGCGAGCTCGGGCTGCTGACGTATTAACAACTTGTCAGGCAAAATTCCGTTGGCAGTCTGCGTGCGTTGGCGTAGTTTAATCCTGCGTATAACAAAATGTGTCGCGACCTGACCAAGCCTTGTGAGACGCAGCAGTCGCATCGCCGTGGGGGTGCGTTCACGCTCATCGAACTGCTTGTCGTCATTGCCATCATCGCCATTCTGGCGGCGCTGCTTTTGCCGGCCTTGAGCAAGGCGAAGCAGAAGCGGTTTCCATCGCCTGCCTGAACAATCTGAATCAGCTCGCATTGTGCTTTCACCTCTACGTTGCGGACAACGCAGATTTCCTGCCCCCGAATAATTTTGTTTATGACATCGCCACCCAATCGGCGATTCCGGGAAATGAGGGGCCATCCTGGTGCACCAATGTCGCGCCTTATGAAGCGGATCCAGCCGGCATAAAGGCGGACTCCTTTTTCAGTATAACACTTCCATCGGCATCTACCGGTGTCCGGCGGACCAGTCCACCATTGAGACCAAGGCGGGAACAAAACTTCCCCAGCCACGAAATCCGCAGTTACAACCTGAGCCAGTCCATCAATGGATTGAGTTATGCGGGACAAATTGCAGATTATACCCCGCATTTCAGTAAATTAACCGAAACCCGAAACCCGGGACCGGCAAATTTATTTACATTTATTGACGTCCATGAAAATGAAATCATGGACACCACCTTTGGCATTCCGGTTGCAGCCTATCCGGGCAATCACAATTCTTGGTGGGATGTTCCGCCAACCGCCATAACCAAGGATGTAATTTTTCCTTTGCCGACGGCCATGTTGAACATTGGAAGTGGAAGGCGCCCAAGCAAGTCACGGTTCCGCGTGGCTATATACAGTCCGTAGCTAATAACGAACGGGATGATTACAACAAGATGCAGAGTGGTTTTCGTCAGGACTTTAACTGAAGAAGTCTTTCCAGCGGATGTGTTATTTGTGTATTAGAAAATGTGCCGCAAACTGATCATGCCTGAAAAGTTTCCGCAATTTAACCGTTGGCAAAGCGCGTTCACGCTCATCGAACTGCTCGTCGTCATCGCCATCATCGCCATTCTGGCGGCCATGCTCTTGCCGGCATTGAACAATGCCAAGCTCAAGGCCTATGGCATCCAATGCATGAACAACCACCGGCAACTGGCCCTGGCTTGGAAAATGTATGTGGGATGACAATCATGATTTTCTCCCCTATGCCAGTTACTGGCCGTATGGCTTTGCCGAGGAAAACAAATATGCCTGGGTGACCGGGTCAATGGATTTTGATCCGAATAATCCGTCAAATTGGGACGTGAACCAGGACATCACCAAAAGCCGCTCTGGAATTATTGCGGCAATAGCACGGCTATCTGGAAATGTCCGGCGGACCATTCTTACGTCAACGTCGGCGGCGAGCAAAAATCCCGAGTGCGCAGCATGTCCATGAACTTTTGGATTGGCGGCTTCATTGGATACGATGGCGGATTATCTGGTGGCGTGGGCGGGGCGTTCCCCAATCCTCCCGGAACACGAGGTGGCAACCCGTGGCGCGTGTTTTTGAAAATGAATGAATTTTATTGATCCTGGCCCGGGCGGAACTTTTCTATTTTTGGATATGCGCGAGGACAGCATTGATTGGGGCAATTTTTGCCACGGACATGACCGGGTGGGCGGATCATCCTGAAAAAACGGGGTTCTACGACCTGCCCGGCAGCTACCATCATCGCGCCGGTGGATTTTCATTTGTGGATGGCCATGCCGAAATCAAACGCTGGCGCGACAACCGAACCATGCCGCCGCTTGATTTCAATGGGCAGATTCCCGACCAGTTTTCCTCGCCGAACAATCCCGATATCATCTGGCTGCAAGAACACACCACGCTGCCGGAAATAGCGACGAACCGCTTGGTTTCCCGGCTCACGCGGTTTAAGTTAGCCGGGTGTCCGACCGACATCAAATCCCTGACCCGCGAAGAACTCGAAGCCCAATTCAAAACCTGGGAGCAGCCCGCCTATCGTGTCACGCAATTGCTCGAATGGCTTTATGTCCGCCGCGTCACAACTTGGGAGGCAATGACGAACCTGCCGAAAAAATTGCGCTCGCAGTTGTCGGAAAATTATTCCCTGCAATCACTTGAACTCGTCCGCAAGCAAGGTTCGCGCGACATCACGCAGAAATTTCTCTGGAAACTGGCCGACGGCGCGTTCATCGAAAGCGTTTTGATTCCCGCCAATCCCGCGCTTTACGGCGAGGCGAGCGACCGCCACACGCTCTGCATCTCCACGCAGGTCGGCTGCGCCTACGGTTGCAAGTTCTGCGCGAGCGGCCTCGACGGCTGGAAGCGCAATCTCAACCCGAATGAAATCGTCGAACAAGTTCTGGCCATCGAACGCTGGAATGAGAGCGAGTCGAAAGTTGAAAATAAAAAATCGGGTTGAAGCCAGCGCTGCCCCTGCTCTCGACGCCCGGACTCATCAACAACCTCGTCATCATGGGCATGGGCGAGCCGTTGTCGAATTACGAAAACCTCCTCAAAGCATTGCGCATCTTGAACGCGCCGTGGGGCGGCGGCATTGGTGCGCGCAAGATCACCATTTCCACCAGCGGCCTTGTGCCGCAGATTCGGCGGCTCGCGGATGAACCGGAACAATTTCGTCTCGCCATTTCGCTGCACGGCGCAACTGATGTCGTCCGCCAGCGCATCATGCCCGTCAATCGCAAGTATCCGCTCAAGGAACTGACCGCCGCGCTGGAATATTATCAGGGGCAAAAAGACCGGATGATCACGTTTGAATATATTTTGATCGCTGGGGTGAATGATTCCTTGGAACAAACCCGGCCGCTAGGCGCTCTTGCGCACCATCTCCGCGCCAAGGTTAATCTGATTCCCTACAACAAAGTGGATGGCCTGCAATGGGAACGACCGAGTGAAGAAATTTGCGAAGATTTTTCTTGATGCGCTGGAGAAGCAAAAGGTTCCCGCCACGCTCCGCGTGAAAAAGGCCACGACATTGACGCGGCCTGCGGGCAGTTGCGGTTGAAGACGGAAAAGGAATTATCAGGCCGGGAAACCTAGCCGGAACCGGCTTTAAGTTTGTTAAATTTCGAGAAAACTGCTTCAGCCTGCCCGGATAGTTTTTGGCCGCGTCGCCCCAAAGTTCAATTTGGCTCCGTCCCGGGCAGGCTGTTCACCAGGCCGACGCATTCAAAATGTTCGGCGATGTATTTTCCCGCCCACTCCAGGATTTCCATGTCGGAGGATTTCCGGATGCCCCACGAATCAGAATTGCTGACCATGACAATAAACTCGGGTTTGCCGACTCGATCTCGCTGATCATCCCGCGCTGCATTGTCGCGGCATAAGGCTGGTTTTCCATCAACGGATAGGCATAGATGTAACCGCTGGCCTGAATGCCGCCGCCCGTAGAAATAGATTTCCGGCTCCGAACCGATCACCGCCACGCGTGCGTCCCGGCCGGCGTGTTCACGGATATAATCGCCAACCACTATCGCTTCGACGAACGGGTTGGTCCCGTAAATAATCCGGCTCAAAGCCTGCGGGGGAGGTTTCAAAAAAACAGTCCATTGCAGCCATACATTGAATGCCAGCACAGCGAAGGGGAAGATCGGCAATATAATTTTTGCAAGGCCGGTCCGCCGTGCGCAAATAAATTCCGCCGCCATGCCGGCCATCAAAGCGGTGGCGGGCAGCATCAGGACAAAATAATGCGGGAAAAAATTGAAACCCGGCACCGTTCCGAGAAAAGAAAAAGCGAACAGCAACAGCACAAAGGCGATTCGCTTCCGATCCGGCGCATGGCGCAGGCCAAGAACGAGGCCGGCGGCGGACAAAATCCCGAACCCGATAAAAAGAACGAACCGTGTGCGGACAAAGCTCATCAGGTATCCGAGGCCTTCGGTGACCGGTATATTGATCGCGTATTGCCAGGCATAGGAAAAAGTCCAAAACCAAAATTTTGGAAAAACCCCGGCAAAAGCCAGACCAATACAGATGCCCATGAAAGGCAAAGAAACTCCCGAAACAAACAGGAAATCGTCTTCAAGGAATCTTTCATCGGATTGCGCGGTGGCCGGCTCCATTCGCGCCAAACGATAATGAGCAATCCAAAAATGGAAAATACCAGCCCGGCTGTTTCATGACGAAAGCCAGCCCATAAAGCAGGCCGCTGAAAAATATTGTGCCCTGCCGGCCAGATTGACCGGCGCGCCACAGCAGCAAAGTTCCCGGGACCGCAAACAAGACAACAAATTGCGTGGCATGAGCCGCCAACCCCACGACCGCCGGGCTCGTGGACATCAGACCGTAACTCGCGCAGGCCACCAAACCGGCGATGACCCCAAACATTTCACGGCCCAACAGAAAAACAAATACCATGGTCGCCAGATTCACCACCAGCAGCATCAGGTGGATTCCCGGAGTGCTCTGCCCGAACAACCGCCATTCCCAAGGCATACGCAAAATAGGTCCCCGGCAGTTTCATGTTATACGCCAGTTCGAAAGGCGGAATGCCTTGCAGAATCAACTGCCCGGCGTAGGCGTATTCTCCCTCATCGCGCTCCAGCGGCATGTCCAGCAGGCGGAACCGGATGAAGCCGATGAACAAAAGTGCAAGCAGGACCACCAACCATGGCCAGAGACGAATCAACAAACTGCGGGAAGGTTTTTGCCATCGTTTCATTGTCCATTCAAAGTCCTTTAACTTCCAGCCTTTGTGGTATTTGCGCCGGACATATTGATTGGCCTCCGACAAATTAAACTTCATCTTCCAACTGTTCCATTTTAGCTCGGTATGTGGGAAACGCGCGGCGATGTCGCCAAGCAGAATTGTTTCGGTGAGCGGACCGGCATAGGCGAAATCCGCCGTGGTTTTTCCTTCGCCACGACAGGCATTAACGAATTGTTCCCAGTGTTTCAAGCCCGGAACATGGGGAAGTTTAAAATCTTGGAACTTCACCTTGGGAAACAATACCGGCCGGTTGAAATGTGGCAACAGCATCACGCCTTCCGTGCCGATGAAGATTGAACCGGCATGGGGAACTTCCTCATCTTCGACCAGGATGAGAACTTCCGCTGACGGCTTGGATTCGCCGTCATACCAGGTGACGGGGCAATGTTTTGGCGGCGGTGCGAGGTGTGCTGGCGAAAGTGTAAATCACCCTGCCATCAATCGGCCAATTCCATTGATTCGGTGGCGGGCCTTCGGAGCGAACGGCCAGTGGCGGGACCAGGCCGATGGATTCAAACACGGGGTCAAAAATATGACAGCCCATGTCGCCCAAAGTGCCGGTGCCGAAGTCGAGCCGCTTGCGCCAGTTGGCGGGATGATAATATTCTCCACCGATGAACGGACGTTCGGCGCACACACCAAGCCCAGAGGTTCCAGTCGAAACCTTCCGGCACCGGATCGCTCACGTCCGGGCGGGCGGACATGTCGCCCCAAGATTTATTGCACCAAGAATGAACCTCCTTGATTTTGCCGATGACACCGTCCTGCACGAGCCGCACAGCAATTCGGTAATAAGCATCGGAATGGATTTGGATGCCCATCTGCGTGACGACTTTTTTCTTGTGGGCAATCTCGGTCATCCGACGCACTTCATAAATGTCGTGGGCGAGCGGTTTCTGGCCATACACATTTTTTCCGAGTTGCATGGCACTCACGCCGATGGGTGCATGCATGTGGTCGGGCGTGGAAACGTTCACAGAATCAATGTTCTTTTCTTCCTTGTCGAGCAGTTCGCGCCAGTCCTGATAGTATCGCGCATTGGGAAATTTCTTTTTCGCCTCGCCCATCTTGTTCAAATCAACGTCACAGACGGCGACAATCTCAACATTGTTACAGTTGGCGATCTGCGTCAGGTCCGACCACGCCATTCCGGACGCGCCAAAACTCGCGTGCCTCACCCTCATGCTCGGCGGGCGAAGCGAACAGGTTGTGCGTGATGAACGGCGAAGCCATTGCTGCCGCCCCCAAGGCTTTGAAAAACGAACGGCGCGAGTATGAATGATTTTGTTTCATGACATTTCGATTTACCGATGCTGGGCGGCTTCGACACTGTCAATCTCGCGGATGAAAATATTTCGCCAGTCAATTTCGCCGCCATGGGTTTGCAATTGGATCGGCCCGCGCGGCGGCACGGGCAGCTTGCGGTTGTAATAATTCTCCATCACCGCGCCATCAACCACCTGCTGGCCGTTCAACCACACCCAAACTCGTGAGCCGACCATGATGATTCGAAAATGATTCCATTCTCCGAAAGGTTCGTCCGCTTTGACGAGTGGATCTTTGCCGGGCGCACCGGGACTGTTGTTCCATAATCCGCCGGAGCCTTTGTCCGCTCCGAGGGAGAATTTGTTCGTATCAACGGTATCCCAGATTTGCACCTGCGGACAACCGCGCAGATAAATCCCGCTGTCGGCGAGCGGCACAGTTTTGTAATCGAGCAGCAATTCAAAATCCCCGTAGTTTTTATCAGTCGTGAGAAACAACCCTTTGCGTCGTTCACCAGTTCGCCGTTTTGTACCGACCATGTTGGCGAATATCCTCCAAGCTGGCATCGTGCTTCGTTTTGAACTCGGCGGGCGATAACGCCAGATATTTGCGCGGATCCTCGGTCGTTGCGCCCCACCAACCATCCAAGTTGGTGCCGTTAAAAATCGCCGTGAAACCGGGTGGCGGAGTGTTGATAGTATGCGCTTCCCGGTCATTAGTCTGACAGCCGTTTAAGAAAAAAGCGGTTGCCACCATGGGCACAACGATCAACGCCTCCAATTTTCCACGGACAGATGAATCTGACATGCGGATTAGAATCAGATTTTCGCGCCGGACAGGAAAGCCTATTTATTTTATTTCCTGCAACTTTGTTCGTGACAATGACGCGGGGAAAATGTCTGTTAACGTTATCAGTTGATGCCGCCAAATTTATGATACGCAACAACAGGTGGATTTGGGCTGGCGGCATTGGTTGTGTGCTTCTATTCAGTGCAGTCTTGTTCATCTGGCTGCCTTTGGCACAGCCATCTGCGAGTTTCCAAATTTTGTTCCTGAGTATCACCAACGAACCAACACGAGGTGCATTGGCATATTTCAGCATCACCAATCAAAGCAGTTCGACCATTTCCTGCACCGTTTGTCCGCCTCAGATTAAATCGCATGGTGTCTGGTCCTCCTTGCCGTCGCCTTTCGGAACCGGGATCGTTTTATCACCGCATCAAGTCACCACCTTCACAACACCGGCGTCAATGAGTGGAGAGGTTTGGAGAGTGCCGGTATTTTGGGGTTGTGTGCCCACAGGAGTGGAGTTTTTAAGAGCACAGGCAAAAACAAACATTAGACGGAATTGGTTCCTGTTAAGGCATGGACGAAGTCTGAAGTTCTACAGCAATCCAGAATTTGTAATCTATGCCAGCTATTCACCCGAGGTAGTCAGATGAGCCAACCGCCCAACCATTCGTCCCGAGTCAATGCCGGTGACCACCGGCAGTTCAACCAAGGGCATTCGAATTTTTACACCGGACAGGAAGGCCAGTTTATTTTTATTTCCTGCAACTTTGTTCGTGACAATGGTGTTGGTAAATTGTCTGTTTAACCAAAGTCATGAGCGACCAGCCTTACCCGCAGGAAATCGCAACGGACGCCAGCCACTCTCACGCGCTCCAAACCTTCAACCGTCGGCTGGTCCGGTTGCTCTCCGTGCGAAACGCCATCCAATGGATGACCCTTTGGTTTTTCATCTGGGGCGTGATTGTGCTGGCGGTACGCATCGCTGGCATCAAACAAACTGAATGGCTGGGACTGGGCTTGTTCGGAATCATTCCACTCTTCATTTTCGCCGTCATCCAGGCCCGCCGGCAAAAACCTGAATTCGCCACAATGCGCGCCAGCTACGACCGCATCAATGCCTGCGGCGGCGTCATGATGCCGGGGAAACCGCCGACATGAGCGCCTGGCAAAGCAAATTACCCGCCGCGTCTGCGCCGCAATTCCGCTGGCGCAACGGACGCACCCTGATATTGCTCGGCATATCGGCATTGTTTGTCGCCGTCGCGTTGCTGCTGCCGGAACGGCTGACGAATTTTGCCAGTCATCAACAACTGGAGATCGGCCAGATTGTGGATCAGTTGCAGGCCGAAGTGCAGACGCTCACGCAGGAGAAAATTCTCGAAGTGAAGAAGGCCGACGAACTGGAGCAGCAACTGGCCGCGATGAAAAAAGATTCCTCCGGCCTCGACCCCAACAAGACGTGGGAGGCCCTGGATCATATCAAGGAGGCAAACGGCAACATCGCCAAACAGGCGGCGGAAGAGGCGTTAAACAAGACCGCTGAATTAACCCAGGCGCAGACGCTCGCCGCCGCCATGCAGGAAGCGGCAGAGTCCGGCATGAGCCAGGACACCGCCATGCAGGCCGCGCAAACGCTCGCCGGCATGATCAAGTCGGCGAAACTCGAAGAAGGCCTGCTCAATGGCAAGATTCCGCCAGAGCTGTTATCCGATCTGAATGGCTTGAATAAGGAGCAGATGGATAAACTGATGAGCGCGCTGCAATTCAACAAAGATTCGCTCGGCAAAACTCTTGGCAAACTGGCGGCGTTAAAAATGATTGACCCGTCCATGCTTGGCAAGTGCAACTCGGCCGGCCAGGGCAAGAATCCTAGCGCCCTGGCGGATTTTCTCTCGAGCTGCACCAACGGCACCGAATCTTCTGAGTCGATCATTGCCTATTGTCGCGGCGGAGTTTCCCGGGGTCGTGGCGACGCGATGATGACTTGGAAAGACCAATCTTCCCTCGGACGGAGCAAACTTTAAAGAAGAGGCGCTGCCGGCATCCACCCATCTTTCTGATGCGCAGTTTATCGGCGTCAGCAAGGCCGCGCCGGAATTAAGCGGTGACGATTTGGCGGCAGGTCATGGCGCGCTCGACAACGCCGCCGGCAGCGGCGGTTCGGCCCATTCGCAAACAATTTTGCCCGAACACAAACAGGCGGTGCAGAAATTTTTTAAGCGGGACAAATAGTAATGAAGGAAACAAAATCCATAATTACAGGCGACAATCTGCATTCTGCTCTAAACCTGCCATCTGAAAAAGATTTTGGTGGCTGTCTCGATGCCAATCCGCCTGGAAACATTTTGGAGGACTAGATTTAGATTCTGCTTATACAACCTTTTGTGAAAACCCTCTTTTTTATCAGGAGGATTTTATGTTCATGGGTGCATCCGCGTTCCAATTTTATTTTCCGGTCATTGATCGTTTTTTAAGAGATGCGCGTCACATTGAAGGCCAATTCGACGGTCAAGCTTGGATTCTAGCAAAAGCTATTTCCTCGCAAATGGAAAACCCGTTGCCCGAAGACTTAATCGGCAAAATTGAAAAATTATGCTATCACGTTCGCGACAATTTATCCCAATACGGTGAATGTAAAATTGAACAGGAAGAAATTGATAATGTTTGGTTGGAAGTTGAAAAGCGTGTTGTTGAATTAAAAAGCAGAGAACACTAAATATATGTCCGAAGTCATCTTACGGCCTGAAGAGCTGCAGCCTGCCGCCGCGCTGATTAACAAAACTTTAGAGCAACTCGACCGCATTTTGCTTGGCCGCAAGGAACTGCATCGCCTCGTCTTGATTGGCATTTTAAGTCGCGGCCACATTCTATTTGAAGGCTTGCCCGGCCTCGGCAAAACCGCGCTGGTCCGCACCATCGGCCAGGTTCTCAAGCTGGATTTCAAGCGCATCCAATTCACGCCCGATCTGATGCCTGGCGATGTTCTCGGCACGCATATCTTGCAGGAGACCAGTTCCGGCAAGCGCGAGCTCGCCTTCCAGCCCGGCCCGGTGTTCACAAATATTTTGCTCGCCGATGAAATCAACCGCGCCTCGCCCAAGACGCAGTCGGCCATGCTCGAGACCATGCAGGAAAATTCCGTGACATTGCTCGGCACCACGCGTCCCCTACCCCAGCCGTTCTTCGTGCTGGCCAGTCAGAATCCAATTGAACTGGAAGGAACGTATCCGCTGCCTGAAGCGCAACTGGATCGTTTTTTGTTCCGGCTCATATTCGAGCAGGTGGATGTCGATGTGCTGGACGCGATCATTTCCGGCCGGCGGCGCGGTGAACTGCCCGCCCCCGAATGGCAGATGGAACGTGACCAGTTGGAAATGCTATTTCAAACGATGGGCAAAATTTATCTACCCCGGCCGGTTTCGCGTTACATCGCAAGATTGGTTTCAGCCACGCATCCCAACAGTCCGGGAAGCAACCGAACCGGTGAACAAATATGTCAGTTATGGTGCTTCACCGCGTGCGGCAATCGCGATTGCCGAGGCGGCGCGTGGTCATGCGCTGGTTTCGGGGCGACCAAGCGTTGGCTTCGAGGATGTGAAAGCCGTCGCGCAACCAGTGTTAAATCATCGCTTGATTTTAAATTACCAGGCGCGCTTCGACCGGATGACGGCTTCCAAACTGGTCACGCAGTTGCTCGGTGAACTGGACGAGGCCGGACTAAATCTGCCCAAGGATGTTGAACTGGCGAATGCGTGAAGCAGTCATGGCAAACCAACATTCAACATTCAACATTCAACGCTCAACATCCAATTGCGGGAGTGTGCGCATGTTCACTTCATTAAATGTTCAATGTTCAATGTTGAATGTTAAATGTTTTTTCCTTCTATTCCTGTTGGGGTGCTATTCCGCCGGGGCTGATGACTTCGGCGACATCGCGGCCACGGCGCAGGCGATGTACACAATACGTTTCATGGCTATGGCGAAACGCGCGTGACGTTGCAGAACCGTTCTTCCTCAAAACCCATGTGGTCACACTGGTTTTCCAACAACCACTTGGAACTCCGGAAACTCCATCAGCCGCCTTTCGCGAACAGTCACCCTGGCGGCCGGTGCGCAGATGGTTGTGCCGCTGCTCCAACCGCCATTGCCAGTTTACGGCGACAACCTGATGCGTGTGGAGATTGACGGCAGCGGCGAACCTAATTTAATCCGCCTGCCGAACGCGAATAATCACATGAACACCAGCCGTTCCTACGGCGGCGGCGGTTCACCGGCGGTGGCGTTCATCAGCCGGAATCTGGACTACGATGAGACGGCGCGGGTTTTCAATTCCGGGCACTCTGTCTTCACACCCGAGATGGCGACGGGTGAACCGGATGCCAGCCGCAGCCGCAGATTTGACGAGGCGATCTGGATGCCCGATACCCGCCGGCCTGCCGAAACCAACTGGTTGGAATTGGATTATGCCAGGCCTGCCCGCATCGAAATCATCCGGATTTATGAGACTCGAACCCTACCGCCGGGCGGGGAAATTTATTTAACGGGTGTTTCCGGAACAAACATCCTGCGCATTCCAATGTCCTCAGCTAAAACAACGCCTCTCGGGCCGGCAGGAAGCAAGATCATGGAATTTTCATTTCCATTGACGAGCGAACCGGTGAAAACCATACGGCTGGATTTTGGCATAACGCGGGCACGTGACATAGCCCTTGATGCGGTTGAGGTTTCCGGATCTTCAGGCAGCGCCTGGGCGGCAGATGCCCGGGCGAGCAGTGATAACAGTGCGGCCTTCATGGCTTCCTCCGTTGGTTCCGACTCGATTGAAAGCCTGCGCGCCGAGGTTCCCATCTCGGAATGGAGCGAAGACTGGCTGGCGTATACGCCCTTTGACATCATCGCGATCAGTTCGGCAGATTTAGATTCCGCACCGCCCGGCGTGCTCTCCGCGCTGGGAAATTATCTGCTGGCCGGGGGCGACATCATTGTCTTTGGCAAAGACGCGCTGCCGTCGGCCTGGCGTTCGGACAGGCAAATATCTTTGCCGGATGGTGCGAGTTATCTTGCCGTTTCGGCCGCAGCTTCGCGATTCCATTGGAAAAGATTTCGTTGCTCGATCCCAAAACAACGCAAATATTGCGTGACACGGCAAAAAATTCTGCGCTCTACTGGCAGTCATTGCCTCATGATGCCGGCGCGGCCAACGACGTCTTTCGTGTGGTGGAAAATTTGAAGATTCCCGTACGCGGCATCGTGATCATCATGCTGGCCTTCGTCATCATCATCGGCCCGGTAAACATCATCCTGCTCAACCGGCGCAAGCGGCGCACGTGGATGTTGTGGACGATTCCGGCGATTTCCGTCGTCACCACGTTGATCGTTTTTGCCTACAGCCTTTTGCGCGAAGGCATCACGCCGGACACGCGTATCAGCGGCCTGACAATGCTGGATCAACCGAACCATGTCGCTTCAACCATCGGTGTGACGGCATTTTATTGTCCGCTCACCCCGGGTGGCGGGTTGCGTTTCGATACGAAACCGAGGTTACGCCGCTGATCCAGGCGGGTTACAGTGGTTCCGGCAGCCGACGCGAAGTGGACTGGACACAGACGCAACATTTCAAACACGGTTGGGTTTCGGCGCGCGTGCCGGCGCATTTTCATCTGCGGAAATCCGAGACGCGCCGCGAACGTTTGCAGGTGGTGAAGGAGAACGGACAGCTCTCCGTCGTGAACGGCCTTGGCGCTCCCGTGAAGTCTATATGGCTCGCTGATTCGACCGGAAAAATTTATCAGGCGGAGACTATCGCCGCCGGACAAAAGGGTGGCTTGGCCTTATCGAAGCAATCTGCCGACGGTGGAAAAATCCGACACGAGGAATTATTCAAGGGCATTGGTTTCACCGCGCAGACGGATTCGTTGAAGGATGACGCTGGAAAATATCTCCGGCCGGGAACTTACATCGCCGTGCTGGAAGGAAATCCGTTCATCGAGAACGCGCTGGGATCGGCCGCCAGCCCCAAGCGCACCAAGAGCGCGGCGGTGGTCTTTGGGATTCTTGATTCGTCCGACACTAAATGAAAGCTCCAACACCCAACATCCAACCTCCAGAGAAGCTCCAGGCTGCAAGCACCAAGGGCGGCGCACGAATAAAATTGGAGCTTGGATATTGGTGCTTCTCTGGTGCTTGGAGCTTGGAATTTGGAGGTTTAATGAGATGAAAGTCCAGGTCAAAAATCTGCGGAAGGAATTCGGCAAAACCGTGGGCCGTGGACCAACATCTCCTTCGCGTTCGACTCGGCCACATCTTCGGTTTCGTCGGTCCGAACGGCGCGGGCAAGACCACGACCATGCGGATCATTTCCACCATCGAGGAACCGACGGATGGCGATGTGTTGTTGAATGGCATTTCGGATGCGAAGAACCTGAACTCGCGCGGCGTGCCGTCGGTTATGTGCCCGATACGCTGCCGGCGCACCCCGACATCACCGTTCACGAATATCTGGATTTTTATGCGCGGGCCTACGGTCTGCGCGGAAAGAAACGTACGCAGGCCGTCGAAGCCATCGAAGAATTCACCAATGTCACCGGCATTCGCGAGAAACATTTAAAGGAAAGGCGCTTTCCAAGGGCATGAAGCAACGCGTCAGCCTCGGTCGCGCATTGGTTTACGATCCTGACGTTTTGATTCTCGACGAACCCGCCGCCGGACTGATTCCGCGCGCGCGCGTCGAATTGCGTGAGTTGCTCATGCTGCTGGCCGAACGCAAGAAAGCCATCCTCATCAGTTCGCACATCCTTACGGAACTGACCGAAATCTGCAACGGCGTCGTCATCATCGAGCGCGGCAAAATCCTGGAAACCGGCACGATTGAAGAAGTGCTTAAAAAAAGCGCAACCCGCCGCACCGTGGCCGTGCGGTTGCTGGACACCCACCATCATGAAAACCCGCAGTTGCTCAGGGAACTGCTGCAATTGCCGCACATTGAAAACGCCCGGCAGGTGGCGGGAGAAATTCATTTTGAATTGTCCCTGGCGACGAGTCCGCCGCGTGCGACATCCTGGGCGAACTGGTCGCCAAGAAATTCCGGGTCATCGATTCCGGCAGACCAAGGCCAACCTCGAGGATATTTTTATGAACGTCACCAAGGGAGGCGTGCAATGAACTTTTTTGAGGGCAAACATTCAACATCCAACATTTAACGCCGAACTTCGAACCCTGCGGGCGCGTTCCAGCTTCCATCATTGAATGTTGGGCATTGAATGTTGAATGTTCGATGTTCCCTGAAATTTCCCAGCCATGAACGCCATAACTTTCCAGCCTTAAATCCCATTTCCTGACTGGCGCGAATGGGAATTGAACCCGGGTCGTCATCAAGGAACTCCGCCAGTCCGTCCGCAGTTGGACGGTCACCGGCATGTTGCTGTTGTTCCTGACCGTGATGTTCATCACCTCGCTGGGCTTTCTGGTCGGGCAAAGTTTTGACGGCAATCCGAATCAGGAACTGGGCGGTGGCGATTTTTCCAGGCGTTCGTCGCCCATTCTGGACATTTTCCAGCGTGATTTTCATACCGCTCTACCTTGGCATCCGCATCGCCGTGGAACGCGTGGATTCCAATCCCGACCTGCTCTACATCTCCACCCTGACGCCCGGACGCATCATCCGCGGGAAATTTTTCTGCGGCGCCTACATGGCTGTCCTTGTTCTTCAGCGCCTGCCTGCCCTTCATGGCATTCACGAACCTGTTGCGCGGCGTGGATCTGCCAACGGTGTTCTTCATCCTGTTCTGCCTGTTCCTCGTTGTCTGTGCGGTGAACATGCTGGCAATTTTTCTGGCGTGCCTGCCCATGAGGCCGGCCCTTCAAAATCTTGATGGCCTTGTACGGACTGGGGCAAAGCGTGGTGCTCGTCTTCCCCGCTGGGAATGGCGTCATATCGGATCACCCAGTCCGGCATCGGCGCGATGATGACCTCGCCCGGTTTCTGGTTCGCATTCCTGTCTTATGGCGCCATCGGCCTGTCCGTGGCGGGGCTGTTTTACTTTTCTGTCGGTCGCCCTGATTTCGCCGCCCTCGGCCAATCGGCCCGACCTTTGCGGCTGTACATCACGGCCAATCTGGGGTTTAACCGGAGTCATGAGTTTTGTGTGGGTCGTGCATGAGAGCAAGCTTTCAGTGATGCTGCCATGGGCTTTTAACACGCTGGTCTTGATGACCATCTCCCTGCTGGTCACCATCAGCAACCAGGATCAATTGAGCCTGCGCGTACGGAGCAAAATTCCGCAAACCGGTGTGAAACGCATCGGCGCATTTATTTTTTTCAACGGAGCGGCAGGAGGATTGGTCTGGGTCGCCATCATTTTGCTCACGACTTATTTTTCAACAATGGCGGCCTCCTCATTGATGCCCGGCAAATCTTCCGGCTCAGGCAGTTTTGAAGATGAATTCCCCTTCATTTTCCTGCCCTGCTCGCCTATGTTTCGCTTATGCCCTGACGGCGCTGCTGATCCACCGGAAATTCCTGGCAAAACGACCACCGAAAATCGCCGGCATCCTGATGGTTTTGCTGGCGGGCTTGTGGGCGATTGCTCCGGGCATTGTCTTGTTCTTTCTGAACCAGCTTTTCATGGAAAACAATGGAGGGGCTTCAACTGGGCAATGTCTTCAATGTTTTGTTTCCATGCGCGACGAGGCTGGACGCAACTCCCATTTGATTTTTGCATTGGTCTGGCTGCTGATAATGATTGCGCTCAATGCGCGCTGGTTTGTGCGCCAGTTCAAAAATTTCCGTCCGCTGCAACGCGATGCCCGCCACCCATCATCACCGAAACCACGGTAGTTTCAAAATGAACCGCAAAGAAACATTCAAACGCCGAACCTTCAAGGTGATCGGGAGACGCTGCCTTCAGTATTGGGCGTTGGATGTTGAATGTTGAATGTTCTGACATACCCATGGACCCCATTCTCCGACAAGCTGTGCAAGACGGTGAACAGCTCGGCATTCGTTATGCCCCTCCAGATTCCGCAGGTCGCCGCCAGCGGCCTGACCGGTTCGCGCGCGGGACGCCGCACCGGCAGCTCGATTGACTTTCAGGATTATCGCGAATACCAGCCCGGCGACGATCTGCGGTTTATTGACTGGGGAATTTATGCGCGCAACCGACCGTCTGACCGTGAAACTGTATCGCGAGGAAGTCACGCCGCATCTCGACTTGATTCTTGACGGCTCGCGCTCGATGAATCTCGACGGCACGGCCAAGGCCAGCGCCGTTGCCAAACTTTCCGCCCTGCTCGCGACCGCCGCCGCCAACAGCGCAATGCACCCAGGCCGTCTGGCTCTTCCGGCGAAGGTTTTCAACGGCTCGCCAATGACACGCTCACGCCCTCTGCGTGGGACAGGCTGGAACTTGACAGCAAACGTTCGCTTGACCAGTCGTTTGATATTCTGTCACCGAAGCTCCGCCGTCTTGGCGTGCGCGTGCTGATCAGCGACCTGCTGTGGCCGGGCGAACCCTTGCAGATTTTTACGCCGGCTGCGCGATGGTGCGGCGGCGTTGTTCGTCATTCAATTGCTCGGACGCGATGACGCCACGCCGCCGGAACATGGCAATCTACGTGTCGTGGACAGCGAGACCGGCGAGGAAAGTGAAATCTACATTGATTCCAGCATCGCGAAACAGTACAGCGAGAACCTCGCGCGGGTGCAACAATCCTGGGCCGACGCCTGCCGTCAGTCCGGCGCGCACATGACCACGCTCATCGCCGAGGATTTGGAAATGTCGCTCCATGAATTGGAAGCGATGCAATTGCTGATTCCTGCATGAACAAGGAACATTCAACATTCAAACGTTCAACGCCGAATATCCAAGGTGGCGGATACGAACGAAGCATGGCTATTGAGCGTTGAATGTTGGGCGTTGAATGTTGGATGTTTCCCAACTTTCCCCGAATGATCCCCCTTTCTCGCCTATCCGTTCGCATTGCTCGCACTGGCCACCGTGCCGGCGCTCGCGGCGATTTACATCCTGCGGAACCGTTTATCGGCCGCCGTTCCGTTTCCAGCTTGATGCTCTGGAAATTTAACGTCCAGTCCAAGGCGGGCGGCGCGAAGGTTCATCGGTTGCAGCTTCCCCTGCTCTTTTTTTGGAATTACTCGCGCTTGTTTTGCTCGTCACCGCCGCCACCGGACCGCATTGGAAAGTGCCGCAGTCCACCCGCCCGCTGATCGTCATCCTTGATGATTCGTTCTCAATGCGCGCCATTCATTCGGATGAATCCGCCCAACTCCGCGCTGAAAAATATTTGGAAAAGATGTTCCGCCCATCAACCGCCGCCTTCCACTCGCTTGATTCTGGCCGGAACCGAACCACGTCTGCTGGGCCGCGCCAGCCAGGACGTGGACGGAAGTGAAAGACTTGTTGGGACAATGGCATTGCTGGTCGCCAGATACCACATTGGATTCGGCCATCACGCTCGCTTCGGAACTCGGCCGGCAACAAGCGAACATTTTGATTCTCCACCGACCACAAACCAGCGGAAGAAAAGATTTCCAATCCGCGACTCGAATGGCACGCCTTCGGGTTGGCCGGTGGGAAAACGTGGCCATCGTCAATGCGTCACGTACCCGCGTTTGGAGATCAAGATCGTTGTCTGTTGGAAGTCGCCAATCTTTCTGCGAACCCGCGCTCGACAAAGATTCTTGTGCAAACCGGCACAAATGTTCCGCAATCCCAACTGGGCGTCACTCGGCGCACAAGAGCGCCAACGGTTCGTTTCAACATTCCTTCCGGCATGCCATCGCTTCAGGCCGTGCTGGAGCCTGATGCACTAGCCGAAGATAACGAAGTGCATTTGCTCCCCCGCCGTCCGCAAGCACATCCGTGTTCAAGTCGCATTACCAACGAATCGTTCAGCGCGCTCGTGAACCGCACACTGGATGCGACTGGATTACGCGCCGCCATTTCCGATAATCCCGAACTGGTCATCCACGACACTGATGGCGTAGTGAATAGCAATTCATGGAGTTTGCGCTGCTTGATGCCCGCAAAACGCCACGGCGTTCACCGGACCGTTCATCGTGGATAATTCGCATCTGCTCACCGAAGGCATCGCGCTCGAAGGCGTAATCTGGGCCGGCGAAGCGCTGACCAATGCGTCCGGTGATGTGCCGGTGATTCTCGCCGGCAATACTCCTTTGCTATCGGTGCGTGAAGATGCGCTAAGCCGACGTCATATTACATTGAATTTTAATCCACTGCTTTCCACACTGACCAGCACGCCCGACTGGCCGATTTTGTTTTGGAATCTGCTGCAATGGCGCGCGACCGAAACGCCCGGCCTCAAGGAAAGCAATACGCGTCTCGGCTCGGAAGTGACGTTGCGAACCGCCGGCGAACCGGTGAATCGTCACGTTGCCGGATGGAACAGCAAATACGTTTCCAAAAACAGCCGACCAACTTTGCCATCGAAACGCCATTGCCGGGAATTTATACCGTGGCAATGGGCGGGACGACCAATAGCTTTTGCCGTGAATCCGCTGGCTGCGGATGAATCGGATTTGTCCGCGTGCGTCACCGGCCAATGGGGCGCATGGGGCACCAACAGTGAACGACGAATGGAGGAAGCGTCACTGGTGTGGGATTTCGGCCTGGCCGCACTGAGTTTGGCTGACCTTGCACCTCTATCTGCTCGCCGCCGGGAAAGGAGGACGCTGAACATGTTCACGCTCTTCCAGCCCGTGTGGCTGTTACTGCTCATTCCGCTGGCAGCAGCGTGGTTCATCTGGCCGTTGCCGAATCGCGGACTGCGACTTTTGCGCGCCGTGGTTTTTGTGACCATCGTTCTTGCCGTGGCGCAGCTTGCCCTCCGATTGCCGGAATTCGCGCCGGCACGGTGATTGTCGTTGCTGACCGCAGCGAATCCATGCCGGATAAGGACCGCCGCGTCGGAGAAAGAAAATCATTAGCCTCCTTCACAAATCCATGGGCGCGCGCGAATCAGCTCGGTGTCGTCGCTTCGGACAGGAAGCGGTTGTAGAGCAATCTCCTCAGCGTGGAGAATTCAGCGGCTTCAATGCGCAGGTTGGCGCGGATCATTCGAGCCTGAATAATGCCATCGAATCCGCACTGTCACTCATTCCACCCCGATGGCGGCGGGCGCATCCTGGTTTATCCGACGGCAAATGGACCGGCAAAGATCCCGCCGCCGCTGCCGCCCGGGCCGCCGGTCGTGGCGTGGCGGTGGATTATCGTCTGCTCGCGCGTCCGCAAGTTGGCGATGTCGCCATTCAATCTTTTCACAGCCGGAATCCGTGCAACCCGGCAAGCGTTTGTCCTGAGCGCTTGGGTGCAATCGCCCGTTGAACAGGAGATTGAATATCAACTTAAACGCGGCGATGTGGTTCTTTCTTCCGGTAAGAAACAAGTTTCCGCAGGACAGAACCGGCTCATGTTCCGCGATCGCGCGGCAAAAGCTGGTGTCAACGAATACACCATCACCATCCGGGCGCGAAGGACGATCCGATTCCTGAAAACAACCAGGTCCGTGCGCTCGTTGCCGTGGAAGGCTTACGTCCGATATTGGTGGTCTCATCGGCGGGGAGAAAATTCCGGGCTGGTGAAACTGTTGCGCATGGCGGCGTTGAAGTCGTCGGCAAGTCGCCCACGCAATGCCATTGGTCGTTGGAGGAGTTATCCCAATACTCCGCCGTGTTGCTGGAAAATGTTCCGGCAGCCAGATCGGCGTGAGCGGCATGGAAACGCTGGCATCTTGGGTGGAGGAATCCGGCAGCGGAATGGCGATGACTGGCGGTCAGAAATCTTACGGGACGGGCGGTTATTTTAAATCGCCGCTCGAACGCATCCTGCCGATCTCCATGGAAATGCGCCGCGAACATCGCAAGATGTCATTGGCCATCTCGGTCGCCCTCGATCGTTCGGGCAGCAAGGCCGCGCCGATCAGCGGCGGACGCATCAAAATGGATCTAGCCGATCTCGGCACGGTGCAGGTGCTCGATCTGCTTTCGCCGATGGACGAGATCGGGCGTCATCGCCGTGGACAGCGCCCCGCACGAAATTGTACCGATGGATACCGTGGAAAAAAATGCCGGCTCAGGTCTAAAATTCTGAGCATTGATTCGATGGGCGGCGGCATTTTCATCTATGAAGCGCTCGTCGCTGCCGCGCGCCAGATTGCCACTGCCAAGGCGCAGACCAAGCACATAATTCTTTTTGCGGACGCAGCGGATTCCCGAAGAGCCCGGGCGATTACAAAACGCTCATCGAAAAATGCGCGACTCCGACATCACCGTGAGCGTCGTTGGACTCGGCACGGAACGCGACAGTGATGCAGAAATTGCTCAAGGACATCGCCCGGCGCGGCGGCGGCGATTGCTACTTCAGCGACAACCCGGATGAGATTCCACGGCTGTTTGCACAGGACACCTTTACCGTCGCGCGTAGCACGTTTGTTGATCAGCCACGGCGTTTCAATTTACCGCCGGTTATTCACCTGCTGGGCGCACAACCGCCCGCCGCCCCGCCGCAACTCGGCGGTTACAACCTGTGCTACATCCGTCCGCAGGCGAATCTCGCCGCCGCTACCAGCGATGAATATAACGCGCCTGGTTGTCGCCTCATGGAACGCAGGCAATGGTCGCGTTCTCTGTTTCATGGGTGAAGCGGATGGAAAATTCAGCGGCGAATTTGCGAAATGGGATCAGGCCGGCGAATTTTACGCCACCCTGGCCCGCTGGGTTTCCGGCAAACGTCAGCCGTTGCCAGACGACATGCTGCTCACGCAGGAAATACGCGACGGCATCTGCCTCGTGCAATTGCATCTCGATCCCGAACGCAAAACCGATCCGTTCTCCACATTGCCGCGCGTGCGGATGCTCCATGGCCTGCCCGATGCCGCACCCGCCAAGCAAAACCTCGCGCTCGCATGGAAAAATGCCGACCTGCTGGAAGCCGTCATTCCAATTGCCGGACGCGAAACTATTTTGAACACCGTCGAGATTGCCGGCCAGCAACCCGTCACGCTGCCGCCGGTGTGCCTGCCATATTCGCCTGAATTCGCGCCTGACCAGCCTGGGCGCGGTGCGGCCACGCTCGCACAAATTTCGACCACCACTGGCGGCAAAGAACGCATTGAGATTCCTAAAATTTGGGACGAACTGCCGGTCAAATCACGTTACGTCGAACTCGCTCCGTGGCTGCTGGTCATGGCGACAGTCTTGTTTCTGCTGGAAGTTCTCGAGCGTCGCACCGGCTGGCTCTCGCGCTTGTTCCGGATTAAAACTGCTACCGCACAAACCGATGCTGAGCGCGTTGAAGCGTTGCAACCTGACGTTGCCAGAAAACCAATCTTTCCATGGCCGGTTCGCAAAGCCGCACGACCGAAGACTGCACCGATCATGACAAAGTCAAAACCCGACAAGCCTGTTTCATCTGCAACTACAACTTCAAAACCCGTATCTGACAAATCTATAAGCGGTGATTCAGCAATTGATTCCTTGCGCAAGGCCCGCGAACGCGCCAACCGCCGGACGGATAAGGGGCAATAGCGTTGCACAGTACATCGTGAGTCGAACAAACGGATTGCGATGTAACGATTTAAGATTTTAAGATTTGACGATTCGCGTATGTTGTTTTCGTGATTGCTTTACTTGATTACGGCTCCGGCAACCTGCGCAGTGTCCACAAATCGCTGCTCAAGGTGGGCGCGGATGTTCGCATCGCGCAGACGCCGGGCGAGATCGGTGATGCGAGCGCGATGGTTTTGCCCGGCGTCGGCGCATTCGACGATTGCATCAATGCGTTGCGCAAACAGGAATTGCTGGAAGCTGCGTGCGACTTTATCAAGACCGGCAAACCCTTTCTCGGCATCTGCGTCGGCTATCAGGCGCTGTTCGAGCGTAGCGAAGAATTCAATTCCTGCGCCGCCGGACTTGGCGTTTTTAAAGGCAGTGTTGTGCGCTTCGCTGAAAAACCGGGCCTGAAAATTCCGCAGATTGGCTGGAACCAGCTCGACATCGTGCAGGCCGATTGCCCGCTCTATCGTGGCATCGCCAGCGGCAGTTATGTTTATTTCGTTCACAGCTTTTATCCCCAGCCGGTGGATGCCAGCATCGTCGCGACTCGCACGGATTACGGCGGCAGTTTTGCCTCCTCCGTCTGGCGCGACAACGTTTATGCAACGCAATTTCACCCGGAGAAGAGCCAGAAGGTCGGCCTGCAACTGCTCAAGAACTTTGTGGAGCTAGGAGAAAATTGACATCACAAAGGTCCATGGCGAGATGCATCACAAAGGATAAAAATGCTTACTAAGAGGCAAAGCAGAATTTTGATCATCTTTGTCCTCGCGCTCCCGTTCGTAGTTGCCCTTGGATTTTTAATCGCCAACAACCGAGCGGGCCCTTCAGTAACACGGGTGCTCCCGGATCCGAACGGCTACGAGAAATTTCTCGAAGCCGGAAAAATGCTGGAAGGCGATCCTGGCGCCTACGAAACAATGGACGCTGCGGATTTGACATCATTAGTCGCCTCCAATACCACGACGCTCAATCTGGTGCGCGCTGCTTTTACCAACAAGATTCAAGTGCCAGTTCAATTTTCCACCGTCGCCGCTAGCAGTCACACCCGAGAGTTGATTTCTCTTAGAAAGTTGGCGCTAACCCTCACCGCCGAGGGTCGGCTGGCGGAATTAAACAATCGTCCTGAAGACGCAGCCAGGGATTATTTGGAGGTGATTCATTTTGGTAATGAATGTGGGCGGGGTGGATTAATGATAGACGCCCTGATTGGAGTTGCCATTGAAGGTTTGGGACAAATCAATCTACAAAGACTAACCAGCAAACTGGATGCGGCGTCCTGCCGGAAGATTGTCACGGATTTGGAATTACTTGATGGACGACGACAGGCCTGGACTGACGTGATGGAAATAGAAATTGATTGGCAGCACCGGACATCACCCGGTCTGAAAGGCTATCTACTGATCTCGTTCTTCAACCGCAAAGCAATCGCTGATACGAATAACAGGGCCGAAAAAGCTTTTTTCGAGCAGCAACGTAAAACCCGGAAACTGATGATTCAATTTGCCGCGCGCGCTTACGAATTGGAAAAAGGCAAGCCGGCAACGAACATTGCTGAATTGGTACCAACCTATCTTAAAACCGTTCCGCGTGATCCGGTCACGGGCAAAGACATGATTTATCCACTGTAACTTGAACTCATTTGCATTGCCACGTGTCAAAGTTGAAATCCTTAACTAAAACCAAAATAAATTATGATGACCCGCCGCCAAGCTATTAAAACGACCGCGCTCGCTAGCGCCGCCCTCGCAACCCTGCCCGGCGCAATCGCCCAGACTAACTCTCCGGCGCCCGCCGCGCCAAGCGGGCCCTTCACGCTCCCGCCGCTGTCTTATGCCTACGACGCGTTGGAACCTCACATTGATACGGAGACGATGCACATTCATCACGACAAGCATCATGCTGCTTACGTCACGAATCTGAACAAGGCCGTTGCCGATTATCCCGACCTTGGTAAAAAAACCGTCGAAGATTTGGTGAAGGATTTGAATTCCGTTCCCGAACAGATCCGCACCGCGGTTCGCAACAACGGCGGCGGCCATTATAACCATTCGCTCTTCTGGCAAATGATGAAGCCGAACGGCGGCGGTGAATCGACAGGTGATCTGGCCAAGGCCATTGATGCCAGCTTCGGCAGTTTCAATGTTTTCAAAGAAAAATTCTCCGAAGCTTCGACCAAAGTCTTTGGCAGCGGCTGGACCTGGCTCGTAGCCGATGGCGGCAAATTGAAAGTCGTTTCCACGCCGAATCAAGACACGCCGTTAAGCACAGGCCAGATTCCACTGCTTGGCCTCGACGTTTGGGAACATGCCTATTATCTCAAACATCAAAACAAGCGCGCAGATTACATCGCCGCATGGTGGAACGTCGTGAACTGGGATTTTGTTTCCGAGCGTCACGCAAAATCCAAAGCCTAACTTTCACCACGATAAACCGCCCGCGCTGTGCAGGTTTCCGCCACGAGAACTTCCGTGAGCAACGGCAGTCTGGGCTTCAGCTTTTTCCAAATCCACGCAGCCACGATTTCGCTGGTGGGATTTTCCAGCCCGGGAATTTTATTGAGATAATTGTGATCCAGTTTTTCCCAGATTGGCTTGAACGCCGCCTTGATGTCCGCGTAATCCATCAGCCAACCCAACTTCGGATCGCATTCACCGGCCACAACGACCTCCACGCTGAAACTGTGGCCATGCAACCGGCGGCATTTATGATTCTTCGGCAGCAGCGGCAACAGATGCGCCGCCTCAAACTGAAATGATTTTCTCAATTCTATTTTCATAATTCAAAATCTGTCCAAGTGACCAAATCCCCGAGCGCCGGCCGACCGTCATGCCGCCACGTCAGCGGCGGGTTTTGCATCTGGCCAAGCGGACAAATCCGCGTCGCCCCCCAGCGCGCCAGTTGCGTGGCGATTTCCTGAGCCTTGTCTTCCGGCACGGCGATGCCGACGGTCGAAACTTTTCCGCGAATGTCATCGGCCCCTTGTAACGCCGTTTTCAAATCTGCCACCGCCTTGACGTAAACAAACCGGTTCAGGCACGACATCTGAAAGCGTGCGTCCGCTTCGTAAACCACTGTCCATGCCGTCGTGTCTTTACTGCACCAATGCCGCGTCGTCTCCGGCGAATGGGCCGCGCGTACTTCATAGATTCCGCGACGCGAGGCGATCATCGCCGCGTCTTCCGCCGGCAATTCACCGCGCGGTTCGCTCACTTCGCGTTTTTCCAATTCATCCGCGAGCAGTTCCGCGAATTGTTCCGGAGAAACTTCGCCGCCAAGCTGGACATAGATGACATGCGGCGAAAGACAGCCGAGTTGATTCCACGCCACCACATCATCCGCCGCACGCGATACGATTTTCTTTGCGCTCGAACCAAACAGATCTTCGCCCGCCACAAAACCAAAACTCACGCGATGGCCATGGCCAATGAAACGAATTTTGACCGGCAACTGCGCGCGTATCGCCGCCAGTGTTTCGTCGCTGCCCGTCGCCGTTATACAATCGGCTTCAGCAAATAGAACAGCTTCCAATGCCGCGTTGCCGCCGCGCCATTCGGCCACTTCCAGACATGCGCCGAGCTTCGGGTCAGATTCGTAAATCGAATGCGCAAACAAGCGCGGCAAAAATGATGAACCGCTCGCACACTTCACAAACTGCGCCGAGCGCGTTAGCAGACCGAAGATGATGCTCAATAAAGTCGGGTTGGGAATGTTGCCCGCCGCGATATGCACCTGAAATTCCGGCGCGTTGATGATCACCATGCGATTGTGCCTTTGATCGGCAGCCGTGGCCGTCAAGGCATCCAGCCGCCTGACATCACCAAATTCCTGCACGAGCAGGGCGTGAAAATTATCGCGGGTAAGCTGACTAAAAAAACCATCCAGTCCACGCGCCAATGTTCCTTGCGAAAAGCCTGTTTTTTCCGGGCCAAATTCCAAGGCATGTTTCCGAAATGAATTTTCCGGCTCAAGCCAGCCATCCGCCACGCGACTCAAAGTTTTAATGAGATTCTCGGTGGAACGATTGGCCAGGTAGCGTTCACGGTTGCGCTTCAGAGTCAGGCACGCTTCGGCGATCATTACTGGCGACAGCGCCGCTTCCGGCGGCAGATCGGCGAGAAAATAGTTGGGCAGGTTCATATCGTCATCAAGGAACAGCCGCGTGGCTCGGCCAGTTGCGCACGGCCAATCAATTCAAAGCCGTCACCGCGCCGGATTCCCAAATCCTCCGTCTGAATTGCGGCGACAGAAAACACATTCGCCAGATCAAATACACGAATCAAACCGGTTTCGCCTTCCGCAACTTCACGAACCGTTTCCGGAGAAATAATCTGCACCCGCGCCCATGGCGGGAACTGGAAAACACGATTCTGGATTCTGGATTCTGGATTCTGGATTTCAGAATCATACGCCTGCGAACTTAATTCGCTCATGCCGTATTCGCAGATGATGTTGCCAGGCGTGACGCCAAGCTGCTTCGTAATGAGCGCGTGCAATTCAGTTTTCGGCATGGTGCGGGAACGGTTTTTGTAACCGCCGGTCTCCATGACCCGCGAGCCCCCGGGCAACTGGAACGATAAATTCCTTTCCACCAGATGATCCAAGAGATGCACAAAGGAAAAAGCGGTTCCCAGCAGGAGCAAGGGTCTGGGGTTCGAGGCCTGGGGTCTGGAAGAAAGTGCGTCCATGACGGCGATGAAATCCAAAATCCATGTGCCGTCTGCCGCCAGTTTACCGACAAACGCCGATTCCGTTGAGCCAAGTTTTTGTCGCACGACTTCGAACATGTGGACGAGTGATGAGTATGGCACCAACGCCGGCGGCGGTGTGAGCGCGATTAAATTGAAGTCCATTGTGCTCCCCCTCAACCGACCTTCGGCCACCTTCTCCCCCAGTGGGGGAGAAGGATGGGATGAGGGGGCGCGAGCCATAAACGGCGTGACCACATTCCGCTCAAACCAAGCCCACAACGACGTTTCATAAACCGCCAACGATTCGGTGCTGTGAAAATGACGGCTGGATTTTTGCTCGGTCGTACCGCTGGAATGAAAGACGGCAGTGCGCTCGTCCGGCGCGAGACTGGTCAGTTTCAATTCCTTGAAGGCCGCAGCCGGCACGGCGGGGATTTGCGTCCAATGTTCGACAATATCCGGCGTCAATTTGCGCGCTTTGCAGATTTTGCGATATGCGGAATTATGGTTGAATTGAAGCGCGAACAGTTCCAGCGCCAGTTGGGAGAATTGCCGATTGCCGATTGCCGGTTGCCGGTTGGCAACCATTCCGCACAGTCGCGCAGCGAAGCTGGAAAGTTGTTGGTTCATGCGGTGTTTGTTTGCCGGCTGGTTTTCCGCGACAGCCGGGCGACATGATAACACGAAGCACTGCCACCGCAAGAGGGATTGCCCTCATACGTTGCTGACTGATGCGAGAAATTCGGGTGTAGTGTCGAGCCTGTGGCTCGACTCATTCGGCCACAGGCCGAACGCTACAACCAGCGGCCTGATTCCGGTTTGCCTTCACCCTGTTTGTCAGCCAAACTGTGCGTTCGATGAGCAAACGGTTTTACATCACTACCGCGATTGATTACGTCAACGGGCAGCCGCATCTCGGCCATGCCTATGAGAAAATCATTGCCGATGTCATCGCCCGCGCCCGGCGCAGCCTGGGCCAGGAAGTTTTCTTTCTGACCGGGCTGGATGAACACGGCCAAAAAGTGCAGCAAGTCGCCCTTTCGCAAGGGAAGACACCGCAGGATTATTGCGACGAACTCGCGAAGGACTGGCAGGCATTCGCAAAAAAACTGGAACTCACCAACGATGATTTTGTCCGCACCACGCAACCGCGCCACAAGGAGTTTGTCCAAGCGGGCCTGACCCGGGTGATGGCAGCCGGCAAAGTCTATAAAAAAACCTATTCCGGATTTTATTCGGCACGTGAGGAAACGTTTCTCACCGAGAAAGACCGTCGCCCCGACGGCACATTTGATCCTGCCTGGGGCGAGGTCACTGAACTGCAGGAGGAAAACTATTTCTTCAAGCTGAATGAGCAGCAGACATGGCTCATTGATTACATCGAGGCGAATCCAGATTTCATCACGCCCTCATATCGGCGCAATGAAGTGCTCGGCTTCCTGAAAAATAACACCTTGGAAGACCTGTGTATTTCACGTCCGGCGGCACGGCTTAACTGGGGGATTCCCCTGCCCTTCGACCCGGCTTACGTCACCTATGTCTGGTTCGATGCGCTGGTGAATTATGCAAGCATCGCTTTTGCGCATCCGGAACTTGCGCTCTGGCCGGCGGACATCCACGTCATCGGCAAAGATATCGTGAAATTTCATGCGGTCTATTGGCCGATCATGCTCAAGGCGATGGGCCTGCCGCTGCCAAAGCAAATTCTAGTTCATGGCTTTTGGCAGAAGGATGGCCAGCGGATCAGCAAAAGCACCGGCAACATTGTTGACCCGATTGCGGTCATCAATGAATGGGGGCTGGATGCCTTCCGTTTTTACGTTCTGCGCGAACTCGACATCGGCCCGGACGGCAACTGGACGGACGCCGGTTTTCGCTCGCGTTATCAGGCCGAACTTGCGAACGGCCTGGGCAATCTCGTGAACCGCTCGCTCTCCATGCTGAAGCGTTATCGCAACGGCGTCGTGCCCGCGCGCTCCGATGAACTCGCGGCGGACGCGGCGAAGGCGGCGGACGAAACGCGCGCGTTGTTCAAGCAAAGCCAGCTTCAAGCCGCGCTGCAAAGCATCTGGGAACTCGTGAATCGCGCGAATAAATTTGTGGATGAAACCGCGCCGTTCAAGCTCGCCAAAGATCCGGCGCAGGCGCAGCGGCTCGACGAAGTGCTTTACAATCTGGCCGAAGCCTGCCGCGTGCTGGCAGTGCTGCTCTGGCCGTTTCTGCCGGGAACCGCGACGAAAATTTACGCGCAGCTTGGACTGACCGGTTCGCCTGATAAACTCGATGCTGTAACTTGGGGCTGTTTGCAACAAGGTCAAGTCATCGGAGATCTCGCTCCACTGTTCCCGCGCAAGGATGTTTGAGTTGGAGTTTTCCCTCACGTTCAAACTGCATTTGCAGCCAGCCGACATTCGGTTAAGTTGCCTTCATGAAAATCAACCTAACAGGAAAGTTTTTCCTCCTCACCTTTATCGTTCTCACCACCGCTTTCATCACTGGTTGCAAAACCACACCGCCGGTGGATTGGAACAGCCGCGTCGGCAGTTATACCTATGATCAAGCCGTGATTGAACTTGGCCCGCCGGACAAGCAGGCCACGTTGGATGATGGCAAAACGGTCGCCGAGTGGATCACGCATCGCAGCGGTGGCAGCGGATTGAGCGTTGGCACGGGATTTTTCTCTGGCGGCGGTGGCAGTGGCGCGGGAGTCGGAGTCGGCCAGAGCATCGGTTCGGGTTACCGGGACAAAGTTCTGAAACTTACCTTTGACGCCGACCACAAACTCCTCGCATGGTCGAAGAATTGAACAGCCTCAATTCAATGCCACGCCACGCCGCACGAACGTCGGGATGTCGAGATCTTCACCCTTATGAACCGTCGGCTCGCTCTTGTCGAAGCGGCCCTTGGAGATGATCGCGAGCGGCAATTGTTCCTGCCGCATCTTGGATTGCGCCTTGCGCGGACGGCTGGCGTTCCGGGCCAGGATTTGCTCGCGTGAATCCAGGGTCATCGCGGTTGCAACATTCGGGGAAGTTGAACGCGCCGTTGCACCCTGCGGATTCACTTGCCCGCGTTGATCGCCGGTGGTGGCATTTGATGTAGTAATGGACGCCGTGTTGTGCTTCGCAGCAATGACCGTCACGGACAGCCGGTTCTTCAGATCCGCATCCACCGCCGCGCCCATGATGATCTGAGCGTGTTCGCAGTGACGTCCCATCTGTTCCATCACGCGGTTCACTTCGGCCATCGTCAAATCTTTGTCGCCCATCAGGCTGACCAGCAACACGTCGGCTTCGGCCAGCGCCCGGCCTTCGTCGAGCAGTGGATGCGCCAGCAGTTTTTCCACAACTTCGCGCGAACGCCCCGCGCCGGAGGCTTCGACGAACGCGAAGGAACTTTCGGAATGCCGGTCGCGCACCACCCCGCATAAATCGTTGAAATGAATCTGGATCAAACCCGGACGCGTGAGCAACTGCCAAACGCCCCGGACTCCTTCCATCAGCAATCCACCCGTGATGCGGAACGTGTCGAGCACGCTGGTGTTTTCGTCAATCAGCTTGAAAGCTTTCTGGCTCGGGAGGCAGATGACGCCATCGGCCACGGCCTTGAGCTGGTCGAGGCTTTGCTTTGCCTGATGCTGACGGCGATTGCCTTCGCACTGAAACGGCAACGTGACAAACGCCAGCACCAGCGCGCCGGTTTCCCTGGCCGCCCGCGCCAGCACGGGACTGATGCCGCTACCTGCGCCGCCGCCCAGACCGGTGATGATCAAAACCACATCTGCACCAGCGCACGCCGCTTTGAGCGTGGAAAATTGTTCTTCCGCGATGGTCTGCCCGCGTTCGGAATCGCCGCCGGTGCCGAGTCCGCGCAGTAATTTAGTTTCGAGATGAATCTTCATGGTCGCCGTTGAAGCCGCAAGCGATGCGCCATCGGTATTGATCGCCACCAGACCAGCTCCCGCAAATTCTCCCATATCCAAGGTATCCAGCATGCTGACGCCCGCGCCGCCGACGCCGATGATCTTGATCGTGCGCATGGTGTTGGATTCGGTGGCCACTGTCGGGGTTTCAGTATTCGTGTTCATGACGGAAAAATTATTTTTAGCGGCGCAGAAAATTGGTGATGGTTCCCTTGATTCCATTCCCGAACGGCCATTTCCGTTTTGGTTTACGTGTTTTCAAGGATCCAAATTTTGCCAAGCCGATCGCGGTGAGAAATTCCGGCTGGTCGAGCGCGGATGTCAGCCCGCTGATCGAGTTTGTCTGGCCGAGCGAGACGGGCATCTGTAAAACCAGTTCGGCGAGTTTCGCGATCTGGGGAGCGCGCGAACCGCCACCGCACAGATAAACTCCCGCGCGCAGATATTCTGTCAGTCCGGCCTGCTCCAGATCCGAGGCGATGATCTGGAAAATCTCCTCGAGACGCAGCGACATGATGCGTTGCAGATGTTCGACGTTGATGGTCTTGAGCGGCAAACCGAGTTCGTTTGAAATCGTCAGGGTGCGGCCTTTTAAATCTTCGTCCAGCAGCGCCGAACCATGTTCAAGCTTCAATTTTTCCGCGCGGCTCAACGGCACCCGCAAGCCATGACCAAGGTCGTTGGAAACGTGATCGCCGCCGATTGCCAGCACGCCGGTGTGCTTGATCACGCCATCAGCATAAACGACGTAATCCGTTGTGCCACCGCCGATGTCAATCACCAGCGCGCCCAGTTCCTTCTGTTCGCTCGTCAGCACCGCGAGCGACGAGGCGAGGCCGTTGAAAACAATCTCCTCCACTTCCAGTTGCAAACCCTTCACGAGGCGGACGGAATTTTGCAGGCGGTTGGTGTTGCCGTGGACGACGTGCATATTCACTTCCAAGCGCGCACCGAGCATCCCGACCGGATTGGAAATGCTGTCATGACCATCCACCAGGAAATGCTGGCGGACTGCGTGAACGATGGTGTTCTCGGCGGGAAGATTGATCGCCTTCGCGTTCTTGATGACGTCCTGAACGTCATCTTCGGAAATCTCACGATCAGCGGAAACAACCGGATGCACGCCCCGATTGTTGAAGCCGCGCAGATGTCCGCCGGTCACGCCGAGATAAACGCTGCGGATCTCCACGTCGGCCCGCTGCTCGGCCTCGACGATGGCGTTGCGCACACATTCCTCGGCCTGCGCCGCGTCCACGATCTCGCCCTTGCGCACCCCGAGCGTGCGCGCCTGGCCAAGGCCGACGATGTTCAGCGTGCTATCGGCATTTTGTTCGCCGACCACGGCACAGATTTTGGATGTGCCGATTTCCAGGCCGACAATGATGTTCGCGTCGTCAAACATTATTCCTCCGATTATGTGCGGGTTTGGGTTTCTTGGGCGGGATCATGGGCGCGCCATTGGCTGCCATCCAACGAACTGGAACATTGTTGGACACCGCGAGGTCCGCAGTTGCGATGTCGCCTTTGTTCATTTTTTTCCCGAAATCGTAAATGCCGCGCCAGCGCGCCAATTGTTGCTCCATGTTTCCGAGGGCGAAAGTAATTTCACTGCCCTGCCCGGTCTTTGCCACGATGACACCTGTCCTCGAAACATCCACGCTCCGCAAATCCACCAGCCCCGTCATCGGTGAATGGTCGAACGCGCCGATCAATTGCAAGGCCGCCTGCACCTGCGGTGATTCAGCGCGATGTCCCGGTTGTAATTCAAGCATGTTTAGTCCCTTGATCTCGGGCAATTGCGCGCTCATTTGCGACAGCGGAATCACGCGGAGGCGGGGATCAAGTGGCTTCATCACAAAGCCGTTCATATCCAGTTGGAAAACATGATAGGCAATCCCGTCCGCCATGCCGGCTGTCGGCACGTTCACCTGCGCCACCGGTTCGCGCTCCGTCACCCGGATCATCAACGTGTGCGGGAGCACGCGTTCAATGGAAACCGTGTCAATCACGGGAACCAGTTCCAAATTGCGCTTCACCGACGCCAGGTCGAGCGCGATCAGGTTTGCGCCGGGCTTCACGTTCGTCCAGCGTCGCAATTGTTCCGGCGCGATCACCCCGTCCGTCTGCACCTCGATGCTCTGGATCGCGAACGTGGAATTTTCATAGATGAATTTATCCAACGCCCATTCGCCGCTGCGCCACAGGAGATAAAGCCCGAAGACCGTGCCGAATGTCACGCCCAGCCCGATGGAAACCATCCGGGTGCGCGCGGCACGCACCTGATCGGCGCGCACTTTCACGTCAAGCACATGCCCGCGATTCAACCGCCGGTTTTTTGGTCCACGTTTAAACCACATAAAAAATTTCACCCATCTCGTAGCGGCATCTCGGCAGAGTGCCGCTGAACTTCCAAAAAATTAACGGCGCACTACCGAGATGCCTCTATGCCAATACCGCTTTCCGTTTCAACGCCAGTTCAATCATCTGCTGGCACAATTCCGGATAACCCAATCCCGCCGCCTTCGCCGCCTTTGGCAGCAAACTCGTCTCCGTCATGCCCGGCAGCGTGTTCACTTCGAGAACGATGGGGTCGCCGTTCGCGCGCACCATCACGTCAACTCGCGCATAGTCACGTCCGCCAATTGCGTGAAACGCGCCGAGCGCCGCGTCTTGAATCCGCTTGGTTGTGGCCTCGTCAAAATCGGCCGGGCAAAAATACTCTGTGTTGCCCGCCGTGTATTTGTTGCGGTAATCGTAAGCCCCGGCTTTCGGACAGACTTCGACAATCGGCAACGCCACGCCGTCTAAAATTCCCACCGTCGTTTCGCGTCCGACAATCTTTTCCTCGACGAGCAATTGTGAGTCGTAACGAAGCGCCTCGCTCAACGCATTGCCCCAGTCGGAGACACGCTCCACGAATTGCAGCCCCACGCTCGAACCCTGCCGCACCGGCTTGACCACCAGCGGCGGCTGCCAGCCCAGCGGCCACGGTGTTTTGGCAGATTCGACCACCAGAAATTTCGCCGTCGGCACGCCGGCCGCGACGCACCGTTGCTTCGTCAGCACCTTGTCGAACGCGATACGGCTCGCCTCGGAATCACAGCCGGTGTAAGGCACGCCCAGTTTTTCAAGCTGCGCCTGCACCGTGCCGTCCTCGCCATAAGTTCCGTGCAACGCCAGAAAAACCGCGTCCGTTTCGGGCGGCAAAACCCAGTCCGGTGTCTGCGGATCCAGTTCCACCACCGTGTGGCCGAGCGAACGCAACGCCTTCACCACGCCCGCGCCGGAACTCAATGAAACCGCGCGCTCGGCGCTGGGGCCGCCGAGCATCACTATAATATTTAATCGTTGAACCATTTTTTAACCAGGATTAACAGAATTCACAAAAAAATTCAGCGCCGCTTTAACTGTGAGAATCGCCACTGGCATATTTTACAGTCTTAATTCGTTTGTTTTCCTTGTCGTAAATCAAAACATGCCGCCAATTTGTTCCGTCCAAGCCAACTGTAATCTTGATGGCGTGCTGTCCTGTTCCGTCCTCCCGCCAATCATCAACTGTGGCTAATTTCCTTTCTTCTGGTGGCAGCTGTTGGATGTAATTTTGATAATCATTGACTATTACCTGATTAGGTTGCTCCTTAAAATCAGGTTGCCAACTGGCCAGCGGATCAGGAGTTGGCTTCGATGAGGAGCATCCAAATCCACAAAGAAGCATTGCTAATAAAAAGCAAAATATGAATTGGATAATTCTCATCAGATTTCTTCTCCGATGATTTCCACTTCCGTGTGCAATTCGATTCCGCGTTCGGCCCTGGCTTTGGCTTTCAAAATCGCAATCAATTCCAAAACGTCGCGCGCCGTCGCCTTGCCGTCGTTCACAATAAAATTTCCATGCTCGGCGGAAACCACCGCGCCGCCCACGCGCGTGCCTTTCAAGCCCAGTTCGTCCACCAGTTTGCCCGCCGGAATGGTTCCGGGATTTTTGAAGATACAGCCGGCGCTCGGCGCGGCGGGCTGCGATTCCCAGCGCTTTTCGCTATACGTCATCATGCGTTGCTCAATCTCCACGCGTGGCAGCGGCGTGCATTTGAACACCGCGCCCAGCGCGATTTGCGTCTTCAGCAGCGGACAGGCACGATATTCCACTGACACCTCGTCTGCGCTGCGTTCGTGGATTTCACCGGCATGATCCATGAATCGCAGCGATTCGACGGCACTAAATGTCGCCGTACCCATCGCGCCCGCGTTCATGCGCAGTGCGCCACCAACGCTACCGGGAATACCTTCCAAAAACTCCACGCCGCTCAAATTGTTCCGCTTGGCCTCGACCGAAACGTTTTTCAACTTCGCGCCGGCGCCGCAATGCAGTTGTTCGCCTACAATCTCAATCTTGCTGAAATGCGGATGCACCAGGCAGATCACCACGCCACGCACGCCGCCGTCGCGCACGAGCAGATTTGAACCGCGTCCAAGAATAAAGAACGTCACGTCGCGTTCGGTGCAAAACTTCAGGACGTTCGCCAGGTCCGCTTCCGAGGCCGGCTCAACGTAAACATCCGCCGGCCCACCGATACGCATGGTCGTGTGCTTTGCCATGGGTTCATCGCGGCGGATCACCGTCGCACCTGAAACGCGAGCGGCCAGTTCATCAACGATATTTCCTTCAATGGGCATCGGGCTTTCCAAAATGTTCGCGGTCGGCGTCATGGTTCAATGCGCGTGTTTGGCCGAACCATGCGCGTGGCCGCAGCCGCACTTCTTTGCTTTGGGTCGCGTCGCATTTTCCGGCTGCACGATGGCTTGCAAAATGATTTCGGCAATCTGCTCCGCCGCCTTGGGCGCTTGCCATTGTGCCAGCGCAGCCTGTATGGTTGTCCGCACTGCTTCCATTTCAACCAATTCGATCAGCAAGGCGGCAATTTTCTCCGGCGTGGAGTTTTTTTGTTCCATCACTTTCGCCGCGCCCGTTTTCTCAAAGGCGCTGGCGTTGGTGAATTGATGATCATCTGCCGCCGTCGGATAGGGCACGAGCAATGACGGCAAGCGCATGGCTGCGATTTCTGCGAGTGATGACGCACCGGAACGGCTGACGGAAATCGTCGCCGCGCCGAGCGCCAGATCCATTTCGGCAAGGAACGGTTTGACCATGGCGTTCAAATCGCGCGCGACATAAGCCTGCTTCAATTTTTCAAAATCGCTTGTGCCGGTGAGATGAAGCCATTGCCAGTTTTTTCCGGCCAGCAACGGTAGCGCGGACAAAACCATGTTGTTAAGTCCGCTCGCGCCCTGACTGCCACCCATGACCAGAATAACCGGACGATTTGGATCAAGCCCCAGCGCAATGCGACATTTGGCGGCATCGCGCGGTTGGAACTGTGGACGCACTGGTGTGCCGGTGGTCGTGACCTTGCACGCTTTCAGACGTGACCCGGCTTCAGGAAATCCGACAAAGGCTTGATCCACAAACCGCGCGAGAAAGCGATTGGCCTTGCCGGGAATGGTGTTGGATTCGTGCAGAAATGTTTTCGCACCAAAAGTGTTTCCGGCGAGAACCGGCGGTGCGCTGGTGAAACCACCCATGGCCAGGACAGCATCGGGTTTGCGCTGTTTGAAAAACTTTGACGAAGCGCGCCACGATTGCCAGAAGCTGCGGGCGAAGGAAAAGTAGTTGCGATTTTGAAGCCCCACGGCAGGCAGCGTGAAAATTTCCGGCCCATGCGCAGATTTCACAGCCTGTTGATCGACTTCCTTAGGCGAGATAAGCAGCGCGACGGCACAGCCGCGTTTCTGAAGCTCTTCGGCAACAGCAAGTCCGGGAAAGAGATGTCCGCCCGTCCCGCCACATGCGATGGCAATGAAGGGTTTGTTGTTGGCGGAATCGGTCATGTGGCTCGGGCGGCGAACGGATTATCGCCGTATTCGGCAGCGGTGGGTTTGGAAACTTTTTCCCGCACCGGCGCGTGGCGGGCAATGCTGAACAGAATTCCTATGCACGTGAGCATTGCCAGCATGTTTGAACCACCGGCGCTGATGAACGGCAGCGCGATGCCTTTGCTCGGCAGGACGCTGGTGACGACGCCGATGTTGATGAAGGCCTGCAACGAAATCATAAAAGCGATACCCGTCGCCAACTGGGCGCCAAATTGATCGCGTGCATTTATCGCGATATAGATACCGCAGACTGCGATGAGCAAAAACGAGGCGACAACCACCAACGTGGCGATCAAGCCCAATTCCTCCCCGATGTTGGCAAAAATAAAATCGCTATCAATCATCGGAACGTAGCCCATTTTTTGGAGTCCGTTGCCAAGGCCCGTACCGGTCACACCACCCGAACCGAGCGCGATCATTCCCTGTTGCGCCTGATGCGCCGCGCCTTGCAAATGATCCTGCGGATGCAACCACGCCGCAATACGGTTCATGCGCATCGGATCATGAAGAATCGAGACGGTGAGGGCCGCCGCCGCCGCCGCGCTCGGAATCAGAAGGTGCTGCAAACGGACGCCGGCAACCAAGAGCATCATCCCGCTGACCACGCACATAAGAATGGTGGTACCCCTGTCCGGCTCGACGAAAACCAACCCCAAACCCGCCATGATAATTATGCTGGGAAAAATCACTCCGTGTTTGAAGGTGTCTATTTTACGTTGATTGCGGTCGCAATACCATCCCAGCATGATGATCAGCGCGACCTTGACAAACTCAGACGGCTGGAATCCCAGTCCATGCAATTGCACCCAGCGCCGCGCACCCAACCTTTTAACACCGAGGTGTGGAACAAAAACCAACGCTGCCAGAATGATTGCGCAAATGAATATCGGCCAAGCGAATTTCTTCAGCCACTTATAGTCAAGCACTGTCATCACCGCACAAACAGCCAAGCCAATGCAGCACCAAGCAGCTTGCATCATCAAGACACGCGTACCACCCGCTGAAGCCATCTTCGCGCTGTAAAGCATGACCAGCCCCAGCGCCAGCAGGGTGGTCACGCAGAACGCCAGGGTTGTGACGGCGACTTTCATTTAGAACGTCTCAAAACAAATGCCGACCGGAATCAGCCGCCTTACTTCGGGGGAACTGAATTTGACGTTGGCGGTTCAGAATAAACTGGCGCCGACGTGACCGGTGCCGGTGTGACTGCCCCGGCCCTCGCTGGAATCTTCAGCTTCTGCCCAACTTTGATTTTGGTTGTGGATAGATTGTTTTCAGATTCGATGGCCTTGTAAGTCGTGCCAAACTGTTTGGCTATCTTGGTCAATGTATCGCCCGACTTGACGACATATGTCTCGCCTGCCGCAATGCCACCGGTGGAATCCATCGCTGCTGCCGGAGCGGCGGTGCCGCCAGCAGGAATCTTGAGTTTTTGTCCAACTTTGAGTTTGGTCGGGACCACACCAGGGTTGGCCGCTTCCAGCGCCTTAAGTGTCACGCCATGTTTCTTGGCAATTAAATCCAGAAAATCTCCTTTGACAACCGTGTATTCCACCTCAACCGGTTCGACTGGGGGAGTAACGATCACCGGCGGATTCGTCGGCGGAAAATACCCCGGCGGATTTGTATCCATGACCACTGGTGGATTTGTATCCATGATGGTGGGCGGGTTGGTTTCAATCGTCGGCGTCGTGGTATCGGTCGTCTCGACCGGCTCGCGTTTGCAACCTTGGATCAACATCACCGCCAGGCTGGACACGCTGACAGCCAGCACGCAGAACACGACAAGTTTCAGGCGCGAACGGCGTTTGCTTTGCTGCTCCAGGATGGAGCCTTTGGGAACGAACGGGTTTGGATTATTCATGGGTTTGGCGCCGATGGCGTCCTTTCTTCGAGGCGTTTTTTATTGGTTTGAGTTTCCGGCTGCAGAACTTTCCCTCGAAAAATTCCGCACCGTATAAAATTATTTGCGTTTGGTGATGCCGGCTTGAAATCGTCGTTGGAACCAAAACCGACGGGAGAAATTTTAAAAGTTCCGCCAGCCAGTGCGCATCCAGCCGCTTGCGGCAAAATCAATATCAGCCGCGTCACACGCATGCAAGAAACAAAGCGCGCCAAACAGAATATTTTATCGAAAGTCAGCGTCATGTTTCACCTGAGTTTCAAAGTTGCCAGCGCGACCACCGCGAACAGCACGCACAAAATGTAAAATCGCATCACGACCTGCGACTCATACCAGCCTTTTTTTTCAAAATGATGATGCAGCGGCGACATCAAAAAAATCCGCCGGCCCGTGCCGAAACGCCTTTTCGTGTATTTGAACCAGCCCATCTGGACAATCACCGAGCCGGCTTCCAAAACAAAGATTCCGCCCGCGATCACCAGCACGAACGGTTGATGGATCAGCACCGCGATGATGCCGAACGCGCCGCCCAGCGCGAGCGAGCCGGTGTCGCCCATGAACACCTGCGCCGGATGGCAGTTGAACCACAAAAACCCGAGGCCCGCACCGATGAGCGCCGCGCAAAAAACCGTCAGCTCACCCGCGCCGTTCACAAACGGGATTTGCAAATATCGAGCTGCAATGAAGTTGCCGGCCAAGTAAGTGAAAATTAGAAATACGAACGCCACGATGAGCGTGCAACCGATCGCCAAGCCATCGAGGCCATCCGTCAAATTCACCGCGTTCGAGCTGCCCACAATGGCGAGCAGTATAACCAGCAAACCGACCACCGCCCATACTTCGTAAGGATATTTTGAAAATGGCAGCATCAGGTCGGTCACAAGATTATTGTGCATGACGATGTCGTGTTTTTTCACATGAAACCGCAATTCACTCGTCATCGGAAGTTTCCAAAGATAAATACCAACGAAGATTCCGAGCGCGGTCTGCACCAGCAGCTTCACGCGTGGCGGCGTCCCGCCGCCGCTTTGTTGGACGATTTTTGCGTAATCATCATAAAACCCCAGTCCCGACAAAACCAAAACGGAAATCAACGTCAATTCCACCTGCGCGTTCCATTGCGTCCAAAGCAAGGTCGAGAAAACCAGCACCGCGATGATCAAAAAACCGCCCATTGTTGGCGTTCCTTTTTTGCTCAAGATACGCGCCGTCAATCCTCCCGCTTCCTCGGCCTTGTCCTTGTAATCCTGGCCAAATTTCAAAGTTTTCAGCCAATGAATGATTTTCGGCCCAAGCCATAAACTTAAAAGCAGCGCCGTAATCGCCGCGCCCGCGCTGCGAACCGTGATGTAACGGAACAGGCGTAAAAACGCGACATGACTCTCCCAAGTCGTTCCTTTCGACCAGTTCAAAATTTGATCGCTAAAGTAATAAAGCATTTCAGTCCAAAATTTCTATGATTTTAAAGTCTCGGCAATGCGTTCCAAACGTGATGCCCGCGATGCTTTCAGCAAAACCACATCACCCGGCTTTAGAAAATTCTTCACGGCCCGCACGGCCGACTCCACATCTGCAAATTCAATCACGCGGGCCAGACCGGCATCTCGCGCCGCTTTGGCCGTGAAGAGGGACATTTTCCCGACCGTGAACAACTGGCCGATTTTCAACTCCGCTGCGCGCCGGCCCACTTCCGTGTGTGCCGCCTCGCTGTACGCTCCGAGTTCGCCCATGTCGCCGAGCACCGCCACGCGCCGGCCTTGAAACGGCAGATCGCATAATGTTTCCAAGGCGGCAATCGTCGAATCCGCATTCGCGTTGTAGGCGTCATCCAGAACCCGTATGCCGTTCGCCTCCCAAAACTGCAGCCGCATCTTTGGCGGCTGGCAATTTGCGAGACCCCGCTGGATTTCTCCAGCGTCCAGCCCAAGTTCCGCGCCGACTGAAACCGCCAGCAATGCATTCGTCACCTGATGCCGGCCAAGCAAATTGACCCGGTATTCGCCGTTAAATTCTTTCTGTGGCGCATCCAATTGAAATGTCACGCCGTTTTTATCCAGGCGGATTTTCTTCGCGCGCCAGGCATTCTTATCACCCAACCCGACACAAACCACCGCTGCATGGGTTCGTTTCAAAACCTTCTCTGTCCATTCGTTGTCACCGTTCAGGAAAAGCTTTCCATCCGCCGGTAACAGTTCCGCCAGCCAGCCTTCTTCCCTGGCAACGCCGACAACGTCGCCAAAAAATTCCAGATGCTCGCGACCGATGTTCGTGATGACGCCGAACTTCGGCCGAATCATGCTGACGAGCGGCGCCAGCTCGCCCGGATGATTTGTGCCTGCTTCCAGTACCGCAGCTTGATGTGATTTATCCAGCCGCAACAAAGTCGCCGGCACACCGATGTCGTTGTTGAAGCTCGCTTCGCTCCACAACGTTTTCAGTTTCTGGCCCAGCACCGATGCTAGCAATTCTTTTGTCGTCGTCTTTCCATTTGACCCGGCCACCGCCACGACCGACAGATCGAAATCATTACGGTAAATTGCCGCCAGTTTTCCAAATGCCGCACGAACGTCATCCAGAACCAGTACCGCGCAATCGGGAAGCGATGCCGGAATTTTATTTCTCTCAACAACGACCGCCGCCACGCCTTTGGCCACGACATCCTTGACGAATTCGTGGCCATCAAAACGTTCGCCCTTGATGGCAAAGAACAGATCGCCCGGTCCGGCCTGACGTGAATCAGTGCAAGCATTTTTCACGAGGGTTTCATCCGCGCCACGCCGGATTTCTCCCGCGCAGGCGTCGGCAATAAATTTCAAAGAGCGTGTTTCCACTGCAAAATCATTTCAGCAAAAATGTGGCCGTGACGACGGCGGTGATGGTTTTCCGGCGTGAGGTGTTGTCGCTCATGCCTTCGCCGCTCGTGTCGTTGCTGTTCAGCGGCGTAATCTGGAAGACGCCCATGTCCGCGTCGTGCAACTGGGCGATGCCGCTGCCGCCGTTCGTGGCGATCTGCTCGGCACGGGCGCGGGCGTTCTTGGTCGCCTCTGCCAGCATCTCGATCTTCATCTCGCCGACGCTGGTGTAGATGAACTGCGTCGGTTCGGTGGTGAACAACAACCCCGACTCCACAAGCGGCGTCGAATCCAGATGCTCCAGTTGCGCGACATTCGTAGATTCCACGCGCACCATCTGGCTCAATCGAAAACCGGTTGTGCGCTGCTGCGTCCAGCCATCTGTTTTTTTTTGCATCGCCCGGACTTCTTCAATGCTGATGGGTGCGAAGGAATAATTCGTCACGCCCGCCTCAGTCAGGAATTTTTCAACGACCAGCCGGTTCGCCTGGATCTTGTGCTGCGCGTCGAGCAGCGTCTCCGCTTCCACCACAAAACTGCCGCGCCAGACGGCCAGGTCGGAGTCAATGTTCTTACGCGCGGAGCCTTTGACGGTGATGAATTGTGAATTTTTTATCTTCACCCACGCGGTCGTGCCGAGCATGGCGGAGAACACCAAGCCGGCGGCAAGAAACAACCCGGCGAGCATTCCGAAAAGCTGGGGACGTGACGTGTTCATCGGGATTGGGCCGAGGCAATCACGGCCGATGGTAAATTTGTTGATGCATCGAGATGATCCGGTGGAATGTTCAAATAACTCGCGCAGCGGCGGCCAATCTCGCTGAAAATCGGCCCGCAGAGCTTGCCACCAAAAGCCTTGCCGCCTTCCTTGGCCGAATCCATCACGATGGAAATGCAAATTTGCGGGTTGTCCGCCGGGAAATAGCCGATGAATGAAACGACATATTTATCGGTGGAATATTTTCCATCCACGACTTTCTGTGCCGTGCCAGTTTTGCCGGCGACGACATAATTTGGAATCGCCGCCAGTTCGGCCGTGCCTTCTTTGCTCACGACCGTTTTCAACGCCGCAGTCATCTCCTTCGCCGTTGATTCGGAAATGACGCGGCGGACGCTCTGCGGTTCGTAGCGCTGGACGGTTCTTCCATTGTCATCTTCAAGGCGCTTCACCAGCATGGGACGCATCAGCATGCCACCATTAGCGATGGCCCCCATCGCCATTGCCATCTGCAATCGCGTCGCAGCCACGCCCTGGCCCATGGGGATTTGCGCGATGGAAACTTTTTCCCACTTGCTCGGCGGACGGACAAATTTTTTCGCGTTGATCTCGTTGGGCAGCGGAATTCCCGTGAATGCCCCCAGGCCAAAATCCAGTATATATTCATAAAGTTTTTCCGCCCCAAGCTGAATCCCGACTTTTGCCGCGCCGATGTTTGAGGAGTGCATGAGCACCTCTTGAATCGGCAGGTTGCCAAAACGATGGCCTTCCGAATCATGCAGCGTGCGGCCCGCAAATTTAAACGCACCGTTCTCGCAAAAAACCGTATCATTCAAATTCACAATGTGCTCGTTCAAGGCACCGGAGATCACGATGGTTTTAAACGTCGATCCAGGTTCCATCGCATCGCTTATGACGCGGTTCGGCCCGGTGTTTGTATTGAGGGTGCTGAGATCGTTCGGATTAAACGTGGGCAGCGTGGCCATGGCCAGGATTTCCCCGGTGCGCGGGCGCATCACCACGGCGGTGATGCTCTGCGGCGCGTGCTTCACCATCGCATCGGCCAGTGCGGTTTCCACAAAATGCTGGATGGCGGTGTCGATTGTCAGCACTACGTTCAAACCATCGTGCGGTTGAACGTTCTGGTCCCGTGAAGCGACCAGTTCATTTCTCCTGCTGTCAGAATTCGCCACACGCCAGCCGGTTGCGCCGCACAACTTGTCGTTGAAAAATTTTTCAATGCCATCACACCCGAACATCTCCGAAGTATGGTTGGTATTTTCCACATTGCGCACAAAACCAAGGATGTGCGCCGCCAGCGCGCCTTTTGGATAAATCCGCAACTGATCCGGCTCGACGGAAATCGCGGATTTGCGCAGATTGCTTAAATACACATAGGTAGGATTGTTTTTTTTGAGTTTTTTCTCGTCCACACCAAACGAAAGCTGGCTCATTGCCGCCTGAACTTTCTGCCATGTTTCGGGCGTGACATTTTTTTGAAGCCGGACGTAATAAAGCCCGTTCGTGACCATCTCGCCTTTGGAATTTTTCACGATGCGCGGCGTCATCCGCCGCAGCAGATCCGCCTCGCTCATTTGCAACAAGGGCGCCAAGGCGCGCGCCACGACCGCCTGCTGGCCTCCGATCAACGAAGGATTCGCGCAGACCGTCATCACTGGATAGCTGGTTGCGAGCAGGTCTCCGTTCGCGTCCAGAATGTCACCGCGCTTGGCGTCCTGCCAGGTTGTCCGTTGCGTTCTCTTCTCCGCAAGCTTCGCCAGTTCTTCGTGCCGGAAGAATTGCAAATCCACCAGCCGGCCCCCCAGCGCGATGAAGGCAAGCGTCACCAAAGCCAGCAATCCCAGCAAACGTTTGAGTTGTTGCTCCTGTTTAATCATCTGAAAAAGGCCGGCCGCCCGTGGCGATCGGTTCCTCAACCAACGGCGTCACGAGCGGCGGCCAAAATTATCGTTTTATCACGGCGTCCCATCCACCGGGCGGGCGGCGAACTGGCGCAAAATGTTTTTATTGTCCGCTGGAGCGACCGGCGTTTCCTGCAACCGGATAATCTGTCCGGGCTGTGCCAGGAACAATCCCAGGCTGCGCGCACCTTGATCGAGGTTCACCGGCGAACGCAGGTCCGCCAGCCGGTCATCCAGCATCTGATTTTTCCGCGCGAGTTGCGTGAGCTGGACTTCCGCCTGGTGAATCTGTTTTCCAAGCTGGTAGATCTGGCTTTTCTGCCAGACGTAACCGACCGCCGAGCCCGCGATCAACAGGCACAAGAAAAATGCCTTCAATGCCGGTCCGAACCGGATTGCCGCCGACTGGTTTTTTCGATTCTTGGCCATTTCAAATTTTCTCCAGCACCCGTAACTGTGCGCTGCGGCTGCGCGGATTTTCGCTTAATTCCACTTCGCACGGCAAAATCGCCCGGCGCGAAACCCATTTCAGTTCCGGCACGCATGGCGACCGCAGCCCGGGCACATCCACTTCGCCGCTGAACGTATAATCGCGCGCCCGTTCACGGCCAAATTCCTTCACCACGCGGTCTTCGAGCGAATGAAACGTGATGACCACCAGTCTTCCGCCCGGTTTCAATATTTTCACCGCTCCAGCCAGCCCGCGTTTCAATGAGCCAATCTCGTCGTTCACCGCGATGCGCAACGCCTGAAAAACTTTCGTGGCCGGATGTGATTTTTTCCCGTTGCGCGGCGCCAGACGCTCGATCAATTCCGCCAGTTGCTTCGTTGTTTCAAATTTCCGCTGCGCACGATCGAGAACCATCGCCTTCGCAAACCGCCGGGAATCCCGTTCATCGCCAAATTCCCAAAAAATCTTCGCCAGGGTTTCGGCGTCTTCGCCATTCACCAGATCCGCTGCCGTCAGCGGCTGCCGGTCATCCATCCGCATGTCCAGTGGACCATCGTGCTGGAAGCTGAACCCGCGCTCCGCAACATCGAGCTGCGGCGAACTCACACCCAGATCCAGCAAAACACCGTCACAACTTGCCGCCGGAATCCATTCCGCCATTTCCGAAAAATTGCCGCGCCGGATTTCAAACCGCCCGGCGAACTTCTCCGCCAGACGCGCTTTGGCGGTTTCAACCGCGACGCCATCGCGATCGCACCCAGACAGCCATCCAGTCGGTGAACTCGCGGCCAAAATGCTCGCCGCGTGACCAGCTCCACCGAGCGTCCCGTCGGCGTAACGACCGTCCGGGCGCGGCTTCAGCGCGGCCAGCACCTCCGCCGCCATCACTGATTTGTGAATGAATTCTGGCACTTCGCATCGTTCAACAGGTTAAAGGGCGGTCGCCTTCAAGATCCGCTCACCCAGATCTTCCCACGATTTTTTCGCCGGCTTGCTGTCCGGTGCCAGACGCGCCGGACGCGATTTCATGGGCACAACTTCCACATCAGCGTCGCTCAAGTCGTTGTGAACGACCTTGATTTTCTCCAAGGAAAGCTCGACCTGCACGGGCGGTATGATTTTATCCACGGGCGACGATGAATTGCGGAACATTGAAACCGGGTTCAATTTGCTCACCCAGGTTGTTGCCCGTGCCGTTGCACCTTGAGGCGCTGCAACTTCAGGCATTTTCTGCGCTTTAGCCCAAGGGGACGCGGACTTTTTATCCGGCGGAAGCGAAGCCTGCGGCTCTGATTTTGGTAATTCATCCTGCGTTGCCGCCGCGCCCGTATTCACAAATGGATTTTTGGGCGAAACAAATTGCGGCAGGTAAACCCGCCGGTTCGCGCGATAAGCCGCCGACTTACGGCCGCTGATAAAACTTTTCCCCGCCCCAAGCAATTTTCCCAGGTTCATATTTTTGTTATTCCATGAGCTTGAAAGCCTCAGACGCCAGCACGGCGTCGGCCGCCTTCACATTTTCGTAACGACTCGGATTCCAAATTTCAAAACGGTCCAGCAGGCCAACCAGCACTGCTTCATCCTTGATGCCGGCCGAGCGCGCCATCTCGTCCGGCAGGCAGATCCGTCCGGCCTTGTCAAAAGTCACCTGGACGGATTCGCTGCCGATAAATCTTTTAAGGACGACCTTGTTGGGATCACCGTTGGGCATCGCATCAATGTCCGCCATCAACTGCGCCATCTCGAGCGGCGGCAAAACGCGCAGGCAATTGCCCGCCTGATGCTTTGGCCAGAGGATGATCGTCAACTCCACACCGTCTTCGTCCGGGCGCCACTTGGCCGGAATCTGAACGCGCCGCTTCTCATCCACTCCATGCCGATAACATGAATTGTAATAAGTCGGTTCCTTTGTTTCTGCGGCACTCATTTATTCACCAACAACTCCTAACCGGTCAAACTCACCCACAACGCCCCCTTTTTACCCACTTTAACCCATATCAGTCAATACAATTCGGTCTCTAAAAGCGAGGTTTATTGGAAAGTTATTCACAATTTTAAAATCATTGGGGAATAGCCGGAAAACTATTCCGTAGAACGGCTTGAAACTTCAAAGTTGAAGCTCGAAACTCGCCGCGATGCGAACTGCCGAATTCAATTTTCCTCTGCCGCCGGAACTGATCGCGCAAGAGCCTGTATCAAAGCGGGACGATTCGCGATTGTTGGTGTTGGAGCGTCCAAGCGGCCGCATTACGCACCGGAAGTTTCGCGATTTGCTCGGTTTTTTACGTGCCGGCGATGTTCTCGTGCTAAACAATTCGCGTGTGATTCCAGCACGCTTGCGTGGCGTAAACGCAGTCACTGGTGGAAAGTTTGAAGTCCTATTGCTTGAAGAAAACGCACTGAATGACTGGTGGGCGATGCTACGGCCGGGAAAAAATGCCCGCCTGAGAACACAAATCAACCTGCTCGACCACGGCGGCAAACCGGCAAAAATTATCGGGAAGGTCGAAGAGATAAATGATGAAGGACATCGGCGGTTGAAATTCTCCGGAACGCCGGACATCAAAGATGAACTGGATCGCCTGGGTGAAATTCCATTACCGCCTTACATTGAACGCAAAACAACGCAGGCCAGTGACAGGGAACGTTATCAAACTGTTTTCTCCAAGCCCGCCGGCTCCGTCGCCGCGCCGACCGCTGGATTGCATTTCACAGAAGCATTGCTTGATGAAATCCGGGCGCACGGCGTGGAGATTTGTTTTATCACCTTGCATGTCGGCCTGGGAACTTTTCAACCGGTAAAAGCTGAAACCCTCGCTGAACACAAAATGCACGAGGAACGATTTGAAGTCTCTGATGCCACCGTCCGCGCTGTGAATGAAGCAAAAAAAAATGGCAATCGCGTGTTCGCCGTTGGCACAACCAGCCTGCGTGTGCTGGAAAGCCTTGCCGCCCAGAACGACGGAAAACTCAATGCTGGCAATGGTAAAACGAGCATTTTTATTTATCCACCCTATGATTTTAAAATCGTGGACGTGCTGTTAACAAACTTTCATCTGCCCTGCTCTACATTGCTGATGTTGATCAGCGCCTTCACTTCGCCATGTAGAATCAACGGGCGCGAAATGATTTTGAACACCTATGCTGAAGCCATTCGTGAGCGCTATCGTTTCTTCAGTTATGGCGACGCAATGTTAATTTTGTGATGATGTTTTGGAACACAATCTTGAATCAAAACCGGTCATACGCTTGAAATCAAAACCAAAAACGCCCTTTGTGTTCGTCAACATGGCGATGACTGCCGACGGAAAAATCGCGACTGCGAACCGGGCCATTTCAACTTTTGGCAGCAAACGCGATCATGAACATCTGCTGGAACTACGCGCGACGGCAGACGCTGTGATGGCCGGGGCCATGACGGTGAATGCGGCACCCATCAACCTTGGTCCGGGCGCGGCGAAGTTCCGGCGGCGGCGGCTGAATTGCGGGCTGGCGGAATATAACTTGCGCGTGATCGTCAGCGGCAGCGGCACGATCAATCCCGATGCGAAAATTTTTCAGCAGCGATTCTCACCAATCATCCTTTTGACAACGGCACGAATCTCAACAGCAAAACTCCAAAAACTGCGCGCAGTGACTGACGAGGTGAAAATTTGCGGTAAAACCGAAATTGATTTTCGGATGGCCTTGCGCTGGTTGCGGGCGAAATGGAATGTCCAACGGCTTCTCTGTGAAGGCGGCGGAGAACTGAATGATGCCCTGTTTCGCGCCGATTTGGTGGATGAGATCAACCTGACCATCTGCCCGAAAATCTTCGGCGGCCGCACCGCGCCGACAATTGCCGACGGCAAAGGTTTTTCAAAATTGAGATTGACACGCCATTTCAAATTACAGTCGGTACGCCAGTTTCAAGGCGAGTTATTCACCGTGCTTTCACGCCACTAAATATGGCTTTTGCCCGGTTAGCAATCAATTAGCGGGCCTTTGCCTTCTTCAGACGAGCCAAGTTTAACTTATCCGCTTCGTTCACTTTCAAGCCAAGACTTGTCACATAAACGTCACAAAACTGACAACCATCTGTGACAAGGGGTATTTATTGTCGCATTCAACATTAAGGACATGATCAAAAAAATTATTCTTGGCACGTTGGTGATGCTGGTTTCCATCAGTGGTTTACAGGCGAACCCCTTGGTTATCACCGAGGTGATGCCTTCAAACTTGGATAGCGACCACTATCCCGACTGGTGGGAACTGACGAACCTGGGCACGAACAACATAGATTTATCCGCCTACAGTTGGAGGGATAATTCGGCCCCCGGTTTCATCGGCGCAACCAACGCCCCGTTCGTGGGCGTCATCATCCACGCCCACGAATCCATTATTTTTTGCGAAACCATTTCAGGCGGGTTTGCCACTGCCACCGAATTCCGCACTTGGTGGAATATCAGCCCGGGCGTTCAGGTGATCATGGTTGGGAGGAATCCGGGTCTTAGCTCCGGTGGCGATCAGGTGCGTCTTTGGTCAACCAACGCGGCGGCCCTCGGAAGCAATACCAATGGTTTGGATTTATTTAATGCTCCTGAATATCTGGTGGATCAGGTCGATCTGCCCGCCGCTACAACCGGGCATTCGTTCTATTACAATACAAACAACGGACTTTTTAGCGCCACCAGCACTGTCGGCGTCAGCGGAGCATTTCAAGCAGTTACGACGACTGATGTTGGTTCACCGGGCGTGGCACCAACGAATACTGCCCCGATTGTCATCGTGAACCAGCCCGCCAATCAACTGGTGAATGTGGGTTCGACGGCGGTGTTTTCAATCGTCGCGTATGGCCTGCCCAAGCCGCAGTTTCAATGGCTATTTAATGGCGTGCCAGTGGATCCCAACATTGCTAAAGCAGTTTTTGCCGTCAGTAACAATTATTGCCGCGGCACGTTGACCCTCACCAATGTTCAGGTCAACAATGGTGGAACTTTTCGCTTGGTTGTCACCAACGACTATCAAAGCGTTGTCAGTTCCAACGCCACCTTGACGGTCAACACTGCGCCATTCGCGCCCATCTTCACGTTGTTACCGGTGACCAATCTTTATGCTTATCCAGGACAGACTGTGACACTCACCGCTGCCGCCTTTGGCAATCCGCCGCCGACATTCCAATGGCAGTTCAACGGTGCTAATATTGATGGCCAGACGGATTCTCAATATGTCTTCGGTCTTTCCGACACTAACCAGTCGGGCATTTATACTGTCGTCGCCGCAAATTCTTCCGGCAACACAAATGCCTCCGCGATCTTGATGGTCACCCCGAAGCCAAACCTTCGCATTACGGAAATCCAATCCACCGAAGCGACGAATGCCGCCGGCTCCAATGCCAGCCATAATGACTGGTGGGAATTGAGCAACCTCGGCGATTTCCCAGTAAACCTTAAAGGCTATCGTTTTGACGACGACTCCTTCTCGCTCGCCGCCGCCTACACCATCACCAATGATCTGACCATCGCCCCCGGCGAATCCATCGTCTTTGTTGAAGACATGACGCCTGATGCTTTCCGCACCTGGTGGGGGGCGCAAAATCTCCGGCCAAATCTTCAGATCATTCCCTATCATGGTAGTGCTTTGAGTTTCAGCGGCACCTCTGGCGACATCTTGACGGTTTGGAATGCGGCAGCGGCAAATGAATATGATTTTATTGATTCTGCAAGCGTGGCACCGAATCCCGAAGGTGTGACTTTTGGTTTCGATCCATATGCTCGAATTTTTTTCGGCATCACACCTGACGGTTACAGCGTGGAAGGAATCAACGGTGGTTTTGCCTCCGCCTTCGACAGTGTCACCCCGGAAATTGGATCACCCGGCACCATTCTCAATGTGCCGCATTTCACAAGCGTCACGAAGACCAATGGCGGTTTTGCGCTGGCATGGTTCACGCAGCCGAGCTGGACAAATACAATCCAATTCAAGAACAACCTGGCTGAAACGAATTGGACGACCCTGACCAACATTCTGGGTGATGCCACGACCACGATGAACTTCATTGATTCGACAACCTCCACGCAAAGATTTTACCGCATTAATCTAAAACCATGAAATTGAAACCCGTCAATACTCGACGTGGCTTTACTCTGATTGAGTTGTTGGTTGTCATCGCGATCATTGCGATCCTGGCGGCCATGCTCTTGCCGGCGCTGGCCCGTGCCAAGAATGCCGCGCAAAAAATCGCCTGCATGAACAAACTCAAGCAGTGGTGCCTGGCACAGAATATTTATACGCAGGACAATGAAGATCGCATTCCACGCGAAAGCGACGTGCCGGGTGGAAGCACGTTGGAAAACTGGTCAGCCATCGCGAGCTTGAACAGCTCGGTCAATCCCAGCATCGAAGTTTGGTATAATGCCTTGCCGGCGGCCATGAAGCTGCCCATGGCGGCGACTTATTATAATGACCGGACCAATTTTTACAGTTCATCCAGTTTGTTTCACTGCCCTACCGCACCGTTGACCAAGGCAGTGCCAAATCCCGGTGCCGCTTACGCTTATTTCTCGATCGCGATGAACTCAAAGCTGATTACAGGCAACGATACAACAATTAAAACGTCAACTGTCCACCAACCTAGTTCAACCGTGTTTTTTCTTGAAAACCGGTTAAATGGCGAGCCGATGGTGAGTTCTTCGCAAGCCACCACCGACCTTGGCCAGCCGAGCAGTTATGCCAGTCGTTTTGTCGCCCGTCATGGTGGCGTGGGCAATCTTACCTTCGTAGATGGTCATGCTGCTGGATTCAAAGGCGGTCAAGTAGTGGATTCCAGCACAGGAAAGGCAATCGAACCGCAAACTGAAATCGTTTGGACTGCTGACCCATCGATGTCACCTAATTAAATGAAGTTTTTTCAACGCTCACTTCTTCTTGCCCGTAACTGTCTGGCTGTGGTTTTGGTGGCCCTGACGGTTGCGTTCACGCCGGCCCTTGCAGAAGAATTGCATTACCTACCCGTCGGCCAGCCCGATGCCGCCCGGCTTCTGCCCCCGCCACCACTGCTTGATTCCGCCGAGCAGGCTGCCGATATGGATCAAGTGAAGGCGATTTATCATTCCGCCAGCAGCAATGACATCGCCGCCGCTTATTCGGAAAAGGACTTCACTGTTTTCAACTTTACATGTGCTGTGGGCTCTTTTTTCCAATCAAACAACCTGCCCAAAACCACCGTGTTCTTTGAAAAAGTGCAACTGGACGCTGACACTGCGACCGGCCTTGCTAAAAAGTATTTCAAGCGTCCGCGCCCCTACACCGCTGACCCAAGCCTCGCCAACGGCAAACTCGAAAAGAGCTTCAGCTATCCGAGCGGCCATTCCACCGAATCCATGGTGCTCGCCCTGGTCCTGGCCGATTTGCTGCCGGAGAAACACGACGCCATCATTGCCCATGCCCGGCAGATGGGCTGGCATCGCGTGCAGATTGCCCGCCATTATTCCACGGATATTTATGCCGGCCGTATGCTGGCACAGGAGGTTGTTCGCAAGATGAAGCAGAATCCCGATTTCCAAAAAGATTTTGCGGAAGCCAAAAGCGAAATAACCGCCGCACAAAAATAAAATCCTGTAACCAAAACAACACATATCCGTCATTGTTGAAATGATTTCCTGAAGAACAATCCAGCTAAGTTAAAACAAAATCAACATAACAAAACATGAAAAAAAACCTGACACGTCCATTCCTTGCATTAACAATTGTTGGCGGCCTGTTGCCACTCGCCGCCCAGGCTCAACTCAGAATCACCGAAGTCAGTTCGACGGGAAGCGGCAACAGCACATACCAGCATGACTGGTTCGAACTGCGGAACGACGGCCCGCTCTCTTTGGACATAACCGGCTGGAGAGTTGACGACGATTCCGCTCTTTTCAGTTCGGCGCTCACGCTTCGCGGTGTGACCAGCATCGCCCCCGGGCAAGTAGTGATTTTCATGGAAAGCAATACTTCTGGGACGAGTGACGCCGCCAACGGCGCGGCCTTTGAGTCCGCATGGTTTGGCAGCAACATTCCGGCCGGGTTCACCCTGGGTTTCTATGGTGGCTCCGGCATTGGCCTGTCCAGCACATCGGATGCGGTCAACATCTATGACTCTACCGGCGTGCTGCAGGCTGGCGTCACGTTCGGTTTAGCCACAACCGGCGTCAGCTTTGATAATGCAGCGGGGTTGAGCGGCGAGATTTCACTATTAAGCGCGGTGGGCGTCAATGGAGCCTTTAATTCAGTCACCGGTTCGGAAATTGGCTCACCCGGCATCGCGCCGGTTCCGGAACCTTCCGTGATTGCCCTCGCCGGATTGGGTCTGGTCAGTTTGCTTGGCCTCCGCCGGTTGAAGAACCGTCAGGCCTGAAATAGAATTCACAACCTCAACACGCGCAGGGCAAAACCTTGCGCGTGTTTTTATTTCTCGCTCATGCCGCTCTTTGCTTCCACCCAGCGCGCAAACAGCCATAGCAAATCCGACAGGCGGTTGAGATAAATGATGATTTCAGCGTTGTTCAATTCGCCGGCCTCCTTGAGCGCACACACGCTGCGTTCCGCGCGGCGGCAGATGGTCCGCGCCACATCCAGCGCGGCGGAACTGCTGGTCGCGCCCGGCGTGGCCCAGCCTTTGAAGCTGACTTTTTGGGCCTCGATTTCTTCCACCAGCCCATCGAGCTTCGCAGTCATGGCCGGCGTGACAAGCGTGTAACCATCCTTTGCATAACGCGCTAAATCCTCCGTCGAGACGCCCACTTCACCCATCACGTCCACGAGGCTTTTCTGGATCTGGATTAAATTGTCGCGGATGAAATTGTGTTCCGCCGTGGCGCGTGCCAACCCGAGTGCTGAATTCAATTCATCAATCATCCCGCAGGCTTCCACGCGCGGATGCGTTTTGGAAACACGCCGGCCATACATCAATCCCGTCGTGCCGCCGTCGCCGGTTTTAGTCGCAATGCTCATGGCCACCAGCTAAAGGGTTAAGTCAGCACTTGCCAAGCACAACCTGCCGGCGGAAATCATCCGTGGCGCATTCACTCTTCAATTTTTGACATGCCCAACCGTCCCGGAGGATTTAGAAGTATTGGCTGCCGCTTGTGCGGGCGGAACCGGCGGTGCCGTGAGTTTTTGATATGCCACAATGCCTTTCACAATTGCCGCCGCCATTTTTTTCCGATAGGCCGAATCGTAAATTTTTTTGCCTTCCGTCGGATGCGTCATGTAGCCGCCCTCGATCAGGATCGCCGGCATTGCCGCATCACGCAGGACGGCAAACCGTGCACGCCTGACGCCGCGATCTTGCGCACCCAGATTTCGCACCAGTGACTTTTCCATCTGATACGCGAGCAGCAGGCTTTGGATTTCGTATAGATTCGCCTTCGTCGCACCGGAGCCGCTCCCCTCGCCTTGGGCGTTCGACGACGCCGCGCCGACGGGCGTGATGCAATAGGTCTCCGGCCCCTGGACTTCGCTTTTTCCGCTCTGCGCCGCATTGAAATGCAGGCTCACAAACAAATCCGCGCCCACCTTGTTGGCCAGTGCCGGCCGCGCCGGCAGTTCGGGATACACATCCTTGCTGCGCGTGAGAACGACATTGAAGCCAAGTTTTTTAAGCTGGTCGCGAAGTTCCAGCGCCAACAAGAGCGTATAGGTTTTCTCACTATGCCCGAAAAATCCGCCGACGCGGTTGCCCGTGTCCTTGCCGCCATGACCGGGATCAATGCAGATGGTGGTGATCCTTTTTGCGTCGAGGTAACGCCAGGGAAAGAGAAGCGGGCGAACCGTCTTGTCCAAATCAAATTGCGCGATGAACGGCACGCCTTTCACGTTCGCCACCGGGAATGACAGCCGGACATTCGTCCCGTTGATTTCCGCCTGCGCCGAATCCACGTTGAACACCAGCCGGATGGTGCGGTTCGTCAACAGGATTTCATCGCCGTGATTGCGCGTATAACCATATAAGCCGTTCCCGCGCGCCCAATCGGACAGCGGCGTGTAGGTGCGGCCGTTGATGAGCACCGCCTGCGCCGTTGCGGCGCAAAACTCCAGGCTCAACGCCAGCAGCAGCGTGAAAAAAAACTTCATCACCGCGCAGATTGCCCGCGTGATGCATTTGATTCAAGGAAAGGTTGCATTCTCTTAAAATCGGCATTCCCGTTTCAAAGCAGCAGCCTGGCAACCTCGTTCCAGGAGTTCACCCGTTCATGCCCATTGTTGTCCTTGTTTTGATTGTGCGGCTGGGTGAACAGTAATGTGCGTCCCTTGAAAAGATCCAAATTCTTGAAGTGATCATCGATCATGATGTCGCCGGCGACAATTTTCTTGGTACCGCACAAGACGATCTGCTGCCAGGTGATGAACGGGAAATGCTCCTCCAGCCATTCAACTTTTTCGCCGCGACTTTGTGGAAATTCCGTGGCGGCTGAAACGATGAAAAGCTCATACTTGGCATTTAACTTTTCGAGGACTTTCTGGCTATCCGCAATGACCGGTGCTCCGCGAAAAAAGCCAGGCGTCAGCACGTATTCATTGGCCCTGGCGAATGCCTCCAGTTCCGGCACGCCGATGGTTTCGGCGATGGTCTTCCGAATCTTGGTATCGCGTTCGTCATAAGCCATGAACTGGGCGTGTGCATCCGCCAGAACTCCATCCATGTCTACAATCAATCTTTGCATGATAAATCACACCACATTGAGCCACGCTAAAACAAAAGACAAGTTTGCGACAACCGGTTTCAAATGCTTAAAAGTTTGATTTCCAGCGCCAATGGTTTTTAATGTCGCCCGCTTTTATTGACATGAACATCCACGAATACCAAGCCAAGCAGTTGCTCGCCAAATACGGCGTCACCGTCCCCCTCGAATTTCCCGCCAAGTCGCTCGCCGAGGTGCGGCCGCTGGCGGATAAACTGGTCGCCGCCGGCAGTTCGCGCGTCGTCGTCAAATCCCAGATTCACGCCGGCGGTCGCGGCAAAGGCACGTTTAAATCCGGTTTCCAAGGCGGCGTGAAAGTCGCGGCGTCCGTGGATGAAGCGGTTGGCTTCGCCGAAAAAATGCTCGGCAATGTGCTAGTCACCAAACAGACCGGCGCGGAAGGCCGCATGGTGCAGACGCTGTTGATCGCCGCCGGTGCGAAGATCAAAAAGGAATTTTATCTCGCCGTGCTGCTCGACCGCGCCAATTCGCGTCCGCTCGTCATGGCCAGCACCGAGGGCGGCATGGACATCGAGGAAGTCGCCGAGAAACATCCCGAGAAGATTTTTCGCGAACACATTGACCCAGCGGTCAGCATCATGCCGTTTCAGGCGCGTAAGATTGCCGCTGCGCTCGGACTCACGGGCGATTTGTTCGGCGCGGGCGTCAAGCTTATCACCGGCGTTTATAACACATGGTGGTCTTGCGACGCGGCGATGGTGGAATTGAATCCGCTCGCCATCATTGAACTGGCCGACGGCAAGGAAACCGTCATGGCACTTGACGCAAAAATTTCCCTCGATGATAACGCGCTCTATCGCCACAAGGATATTTTGGAGATGCGCGATCTGAATGAAGAAGCGCCGCTCGAAATTGAGGCGTCCAAGTTCGCACTCAATTACATCAAACTCGACGGCAGCATCGCGTGTCTCGTCAACGGCGCGGGCCTCGCGATGGCGACGATGGACATCATCCAGCATTTCGGCGGCAATCCGGCGAACTTTCTGGATGTTGGCGGCGGTGCAAGCAAAGAGCAGGTCACGGCGGCGTTCAAGATCATTTTGAGCGACCCGAACGTGAAGGGCATCATGGTCAATATTTTTGGCGGCATCATGGATTGCAACGTCATCGCCACCGGCATCGTCGCGGCGGTGAAGGAAACCGGCCTGAAACTCCCGCTCGTCGTCCGGCTCGAAGGCAACAACGTTCTCGCCGGCAAAAAAACTCTGGCCGAATCCGGCGTGGCCATCATCAACGGTGATTCGATGTCCGACGCGGCGCAGAAGATTGTGAAGGCGGTTGGGAAATAAATTTATGCCAGTGAAGTGTGAAGCATCTGTTCCGCAATTGGAGTTGGAAGTCCGACACCAAAACGGGACGGTGCATCCGCTTGAAACCACTGATGAGATTCAACTGCATTATGAGAACCGGTTTGGAAAACTTTTTTTTGGGGATTCACTCGCATGGCTGACAGGCTTGAAATCAGAAACAGTTGACCTTGTTTTTGCCGATCCACCTTACAACCTCAACAAGGCTGACTGGGATAACTTCGAGAGCCACGAACATTATGTGGCGTGGTCGCGTGACTGGCTGGAGCAGGCTGCGCGGGTCTTGAAAAAAAACGGCACGTTGTATGTTTGCGGGTTTTCAGAAATCCTAGCGGATGTAAAAGTCGCGGCGATGCCGTTCTTCAAAGGCTGCCGCTGGATTGTCTGGCATTATAAAAACAAGGCGAACCTTGGCGGTGATTGGGGGCGTTCCCATGAAAGCATTGTTCATTTTCGCAAGGGCAAGGAGTTTACTTTCAACATTGATGAGGTTCGCATTCCTTACGGGGCGCATACGTTGAAATATCCCAGCCATCCGCAAGCCGAGACAAGCAATTTTGGAAAGAACGGGAACGGAAAAAACCGGGAGAATTGGATTCCGAATCCAAAGGGCGCAAAACCAAAAGACGTGCTGGACATTCCGACCACCTGCAACGGCATGGGCGAAAAGACTCCGCACCCGACCCAGAAGCCCGAAGAACTTCTTCGTAAAATACTTCTCGCTTCGTCAAACAAAGGCGACTTGATCGCCGATCCTTTTTCCGGTTCAGGCACAACGTCAGTTGTAGCAGAACAGCTTGGCCGCCGTTGGATGGCCTGCGACTGCAACCAGCAATACAACGAATGGGCCATTGGGCGTCTGGACTGTGTTGCTCGCCGTTCGGAAGCAGAGTGGATCAGGTTTGATGCGGAAACCGCTCAGCGGAGGGAGAGCATCCGATGAAATTGGATGGCTTGGTAAAAACGGCGTCGAACAAGGAGAACTTCACCGAGTTGCAGCATTATGTTGAATTCTGCCAGGAGTTTCTGAACTTCATCAGCACGCCCGGCGCAATTCAGGCCGAAATTGTTTCGCGCAACGAAACGCATTATCGGTTCATCCAGTTCAAGAACGCCGGGTTCAGCATCTCAAGGCCGCTGAATTCAAACCTGCTTTACCCCGGTAAAATTGCACGGACCGAACTTAAAAAGTTTTTACGAATTTTGGGTGCCCTCAAAAAGAGCGACACGCCAGTCAACCGTTTGATCGTCAACCGCTCGATTTATACAATCCAGCAATCCATCGGTGCAGCGCTAGACGCATTGCCTGCTGGAAAATCAAACACAGCGCGGAAAATCAACGGCGATTTGTTTGAGCGACTTATCCAATTGGTTCTGGTCCAAGTCGGAATTGAATGCACTGCCGGCGTTGTGAAAGTGCCGGTGAAGGTGGCTGGCAAAGAAGAGTTCGCGATGAACTATCATCATGACCTCATTATAAAATCCGGTGCGTTGGTGAAAATAATTGGTTCAGTCAAAACCAGCAGCAAAGACCGGTTGGATAAAATATTCATTGATAAATTTTTGCTGGCAAAGCTTACCGGCAAAGATGTTCCGCATATCGCCATTTTTCTAAATGACGTGCAGCGGAAAGGCAAAAATCCCAAGGAGTATGGAATTGGCGCAACTTTCTTGCCTGGGCATTTTAAGGGTTATACAATCAAGCTGAACCCGCTGGATGGCGTTTATTATTTCGATATCCGGCCAAATATGCTCACAGAAAACATTCTCAAAGATCACATCCGAACGTTTGATCATTTCCTGTTCAAAGAATTGTGGGGATTGCTCAAACGTGAAGCTGTGATCGCAAAAGTGGAATCTGAAGAAGTTTGATATGCTCAAAGTCACCGAAATCGCGTTCAGTTGCTACGCCGTCACCGACATGGCGCGCGCGCGGAAATTTTACGAAGACGTGCTGGGCTTGAAACCCACCCTGATCATCGGCGCACCCGGCGAGATGCAATGGACGGAATATGAATTCGGCCCGTATGCACTGACGCTCGGCTGCGCGCCGGGAATGTTCAGCCCCAGCCCAGACGGCTGTTCCGTCGCATTGGAAGTCGAAGACTTTGACGCCGCCGTCGCGCATCTCCGCGCGAACAACGTGAAGTTCCGCGTCGAACCGATGCCCACGCCCGTCTGCCATATGGCGTTGTTTTTTGATCCCGATGGCAACACCATTGGCATTCATAAACGTAAAGCGAAGTGAGTATGAGCGAGAAGTTCCAATTCACTTTAGTGTATATTGCGCCATTTGAAGAATTCCTTCTGTTGACTCCTGAGGAGCGCATTAAACAAAACAACCTGATGGCGAATCGGTTGATTGCACTTGAGGAGTTCATGGAAAAATTTATTCGCGGATACAATTTCATTAAATCAAATCATGTCTATCCTAGTTAATCCCAACACCAAGGTTCTCGTCCAAGGCATCACCGGCAGCTTTGGCGCCAAGCACGCGCAACTCTCCCTCGATTACGGCACGCACATCGTCGCCGGTGTCACGCCCGGCAAGGGCGGCCAGTTCTTCGAACACGGCGACAAGAAAGTTCCTATTTTCAACACCGTTGCCGACGCCGTGAAACAGACCGGCGCGACTGCGAGCGCGGTGTTCGTTCCCCCGCCCTTCGCCGCCGATGCGATTCTCGAAGGCGCGGATGCCGGACTTGAACTCGTAGTCGCCATTACCGAAGGCATTCCCGTGCGCGACATGATTGAAGTCAAACGGGTACTGCAAGGAAACACCAAGACACGGCTCATCGGTCCGAACTGTCCCGGCCTTGTCACGCCCGGCGAAGGCAAGGATTCTCACGGCGGCTGCCGCATCGGCATCGCGCCCGGTTACATCCACAAAAAGGGAAACATCGGCGTCGTCTCGCGCAGCGGCACGCTGACTTACGAAGCTGTGTGGCAATTGACTTCGCGTGGCGTCGGCCAGTCCACCTGCGTCGGCATCGGCGGTGATCCGGTCAACGGCACCTCGCATCTCGACGTCATCAAACTTTTCAATGACGATCCCGAAACGCACGGCATCATCATGATCGGTGAAATCGGTGGTTCCGCCGAAGAAGAAGCCGCCGAGTGGATCGCGAAAAATTGCAAGAAGCCGGTCGCCGGATTCATCGCCGGTGCAACCGCACCTCCCGGACGCCGCATGGGTCACGCGGGTGCCATCGTCAGCGGCGGCAAAGGGACTGCCGAGGCTAAGATCGCCGCGTTCAAGGCGGCGGGCATTGGCATCGCCGTCACGCCAAGTGAAATGGCCGACACGCTGTTGAAGATGATGTGAAGCGGAGTTGAATCGTGAAACGTTAAAGCGTTACATCGGGTTCACGATTCGACGATGTAACGGTTCAACGATTTGTGAGCTACGTTGATTTCATCCTGAATCTTGCGGGTCTGCTGTTGTGGACGAAATGGCGTTCCCTGCCGTTTGATCCTTTCACGAAACGGACTCCGGCCACACTGGTCGGCACCTTGCGCCGCGCCGCGCCCTCCCGTTTCCGCCGCTGGCATTTACTCGCGGGCATCGGCCTGCTTCTGTTCTTACGGGCGCTGGTTTACTGGTGGATCGGTGCTGCTTCGCATTGGACGGCCAGACTTGACCTGAATGTCATGTCCCTTTCATTTCGCAGCGACTGGTTTGGACGGATGTTTTTGTTCTCTGTTTTCAGCTTCGGCCTGACGCTGGGAGTTTTTTACCTGTGGCTGCTGTTGCTTTCATTGCTGAGGGGAAAGTCCGCCGCCGCAGAGCCGGTTCACCGGCTGGTACGCGTGCAACTGGGCAAAACGGATGACTGGCCACACTGGGTGAAAGCCATCCTGCCCTTCGCCGGCGGTTTGATTTTGTGGTGGCTGGCCAGCTGGCTGCTGACCTGGCAGGAGATTATTCCCCGGCCGGTTTCAGCCATGCATCGCATTGAGGAAGCGATGGTCGTCGGCATGGCGGCTTATCTGGCCTGGAAATTTATCGCCGCCGCGCTGCTCGTGCTGCACTTGGTGAACACCTATGTTTATTTCGGGCGACATCCGTTTTGGAATTATGTTCATGACACGGCGCAGAATCTTCTCGCTCCGTTGCGAAAAATCCCCCTGCGCGGCGGCAAAATGGATTTTGCGCCCGTGGTGGGAATTGCCCTGATCTTTCTGATTGCGGGGCTATTGGAGCGAGGGCTTGTCTGGCTCTATTCGCGGCTGCCGTTTTAAAATATTTAGTCCGTTTTGAACTTGGGAAATCTGACGGTGACGGTCGTGCCCGATTCCCTGCGGCCATCAATCAAAAGGGTTCCGCCGTGCAATTCTGCCAGCCGTTTGGCGATGACCAAGCCGAGGCCCAGCCCCTGCTGGTCCTGAATCTTGCGGTCGAACTGCACATAGGCGCCGACGCGGCGGATTTGGTCGGTTGAAAAACCCCGGCCGTGGTCGGTGACGGAAAGTTCGATGCCGTTGAACACCTCGGCCAGCGTGACATGCACCGGCGACCCCGCCTCGGAAAATTTCAAGGCGTTTTGCACCAGTTCGTTGACAACCCGGCTGAAATATTCCTCGGACATCGGCAGCGGCATGTCAACACCTTCAACCTTGAGGTCACCCTGACGCCCGGCCTGGGCGGCCTGCGCACCGGCGACTTTTTTGATGAGCGACACCGGCTGCTCGGTTTTACCAATCCGCAGGGCGTTCACATTTTTGGGATCGGCGGCGATCAATTCCAGTTGCGCGTAGATCAGGAAGTTCTCAATCAACCGTTCGAGACGCTGGCTGGACTTCAGGATTTCATGCCCCATTTCCGAGATGTCGCCGGCTTTGAGGGTGGCGGCGGATGTGGCCAGCATCTCGGCATTGGAGATGATGCCGTTGAGCGGCGTACGCATCTCGTGCGGCATCATCAGGCTGATGTTGTCGCGAAGATGGGCGAGTTTGCGCTCGGCCTCGTCGCGGACGGTCTGGGATTTTTTGAGGCGCGCCTCCACGGCGGCATAAAGCACCTCGGTCGTGAACGGTTTCGGCAGGTAATCATCCGCGCCCAGTTCCATGCCATGCCGCATGCCGGCATTGTCCGCCAGACCGGTCATCAGGATAAAAGGGATGGCGGCGGTCGGGGCCTCGGTGCGCAGTGCGGCCAGGGTGAGATAGCCGTCCACCTTTCCCATGTTCACATCGCAGAGGATGAGGTCGGGCAGTTCCGTGCGCGCCTTCTCGATACCTTCCTGGCCGTTGTGTGCTTCAACCACGTCATAGCCGCGCTGGCGGAGCGCGAGCTGGATCATTTCACGCAACCACTCTTCATCATCAATAACCAGGATTTTTTTCACAATAGATATGCTCAGAACTTAGCAGAAAACGTGCCCTGTGGCAGTGGATTCGGCTGTTAAATCATCCAATCGGATCGAAATTATTTCCGCGCTTCCAGCGGAAGGTAACTGTTGATTGTCTTCCCCGTGTAAACCTGGCGTGGCCGGTAGATGCGGCTCTTCGGTTCTCCCATGATTTCCTTGTAGTTTGCAATCCAGCCCGGCATCCGGCCGATTGCAAAAATCACGGTAAACATCTCCACCGGAATGCCGATGGCGCGCATAATGATGCCGCTATAGAAATCCACATTGGGATACAACTTCCGCTCCACGAAATAAGAATCCTTCAACGCCGCCTCCTCCAGCTTCTTTGCGATGTCCAGTAACGGGTCGGCGATATGAAGCTTCGCCAGCACATCGTCGCACGCCTTTTTGATGATTGTGGCGCGCGGGTCATGGTTCTTATAGACGCGATGGCCGAAGCCCATGAGTTTCTTGCCGCTGTTCTTGTCTTTCGCCGCCGCGATGAACTTCGATCCATCGTCGCCGGAGTCATGAATATCGGCCAGCATCTCCAGCACCGCCTGGTTTGCGCCGCCATGCAACGGGCCCCACAACGCACATACGCCCGCCGCGCAACTGGCAAAAAGATTCGCCTGGCTGGATGCCACCATGCGCACAGTGGAAGTTGAACAGTTCTGTTCGTGATCCGCGTGCAGCAGGAAAATCAGATCGAGCGCCTTGACCACTTCCGGCTTGATCTCGAAATCTTCATACGGCATCGAGAACAGCATGTGCAGAAAATTTGCCGTGTATTTATAGGTCTGCTTCGGATAGATCAACGGCAACCCATGAGATTTGCGGTAGGAATAGGCCGCAATCGTCCGCACCTGCGAAATTAGTTTGGCCACATAAAGGTCGAACTCTTTCATCTTGCCCCACTTCCAGTTCATCAAACCCTCGTCATAACAGCTCGCCGCGTTGATCATCGAGGAGAGAATCGCCATCGGATGTGCGCCCGTTGGAAAACCCTCGAAGTGGTACTTCATGTCCTCGTGCAAAAACTGGTGCTCGGCGAGCTGGTCCGAAAATATTTTAAGCTGTGAGCGGTTCGGCAATGAACCATAGATGATCAGGTAGGCGGTCTCGATGAAATTGGATTTCTCCGCCAGTTCCTCGATCGGAATCCCGCGATAACGCAAAATCCCCTTGTCCCCGTCAATGAACGTGATCTGGCTCGTGCAGGAACCGGTGTTCCCATAGCCGTCGTCCAGCGTGATATAACCAGTGTTCGCGCGCAGAGACGAGACATCCACCGCCTTCTCGTCCTCGGTTCCGGTGATGGTCGGCAGGTCGTAAATTTTTCCGTCCAATTCCAGCTTGGCCTCTTTGCTCATATCCTTGTTACTTTAATTGATTGAAGTTTTAGAAAATTTGCCGCGTAACCGTAAAATTAGCAAGACGCGAAAAATGCCTGGCGCAAAATTCGCGCCCCGGATGGGCTCTGAGGCATCGCCACTAGCAGCTCCTTGATGTGCTCTACTTCAGCCACGGCGTTTAATTTCTGCTTGTCGAACGCTGCCGGAAACTGAAATCGAAATCAGCGGATACCGATGAACCAGCCGGTACTGACACTGTTTGATCGGAGCGCGGGTCTGTGACCCGCCGCAACTTCGCCAAACCGAACACATTCCGATTAACAACGGCAGCTTGAAAATTTGGAAGCGCTCGGCTCATGGAGCCGCGCTCCTCCGCATACAGTGAATAATTCTTCCACAGCAGCCCTGCCCATTTTCTTGGACAACATCATCGGGCGCATTTGCCCTTGCGCGGCAGAATCGTTTTGCGAAGATTCATTCACGGCTGGGACACAACCGACAATATGAGCCGAGTTGAGTCAAAAGTGTGTCTATTGTAATTAGGCCACACCGGCTCGGGTTAATACAATTGTTAGGCGACTTTACCCGCTATGAAACAGGCCAGCATCATTTTAGGGATTGTGGTTGCCTTCGCTGTGGTAGCGTCGCTTGGGTATTTCATCGGCCGTGTTCAGGAGTCCATCAGATGGTCTTGGGTTCCAAAAGAGCATGTTGTGATTTCAAGTTCGATGCAGCGGATTGAGCAAGCACTCAAGCAGGGTGACACTGGTGCAGTATTGCAGGCGGTTGGAGCTTACAACCAGAAAGCCAATGGAGTTACGAATGAATTTGACTATATGCTGGCTGCGATGATGCTTTGGGATAGTTCCAATCTTTGGGCCAGCGTCACTAACAAGCCATGAGATACGAATCGCTTCCTAATATCGAGTTAGACCACACGTTTACTTCGCCCGCTTCTCGACCTTCGCGCGACTCAAATAAATTTCCGCTTTAGCTTTCGCGCGCCGCACTTTAACTTGCGCGCTGCCAATGGCCTTAAAACTATTCAACACGCTGTCCCGCTCCGTCCAAGAGTTTGCTCCCCTTGACCCCACCGGCAAAAAAGTCGGCATGTATTGCTGCGGCCCGACCGTGTATGACTACGCACACATCGGCAACTGGCGCACGTTCGTCTTTGCCGACCTCGTCCGCCGCACGCTCGAATTTTCCGGCTATGACGTGCAGCACGTCATGAACATCACGGACATCGAGGACAAGATCATCAAGCGCGTCCGGGAAAGCAAAACCACCCTACGCGAATTCACCGGCCAGTTTGAAGCGGCATTTCTCGACGACTTGAAGGCATTGAACTGCAAAGAGCCGCACGTCAAACCGCGCGCTACCGAATATATCCCGGAGATCATTGCGCTCATCGAAAAGTTGATCGCGCGCGGCGTAGCTTACAAAGCGCCCGACGGCTCGGTTTATTTTTCGATCACCAAATATCAGGGCTGCGGCTGCAATTATGGCCAGTTGCTGAAACTAAATTTTGACGAGATGCGCGCCGGCGAACGCGTCTCCGCCGATGAATACGAGAAGGAATCCGTCGCCGACTTCGCCCTCTGGAAAGCGCGCGTGCCGGATGACGGAGATGTTTTCTGGCCAAGCCCGTTCGGCGAAGGCCGGCCCGGCTGGCACATCGAGTGCAGCGCCATGAGCATGAAAGTGCTTGGCGAAAGCTTTGACCTGCACCTCGGCGGCGAAGATTTGAAATTCCCGCATCACGAGGACGAGATTGCCCAGAGCGAAGGCGCGACCGGCAAACCATTTGTCAAATACTGGATGCACGGCGCGCATCTTTTGGTTGAAGGCAAAAAGATGAGCAAGTCGCTAGGAAATTATTTCACGCTGCGCGATCTGCAAGCCAAAGGTTTCACCGGCCGTGAAGTTCGTTATTTGCTGCTCACCGCCCATTATCGCGAGACATTCAATTTCACGTTCGATGGTTTGCACGGCGCGAAGACCGCGCTGGCACGCATTGACGAGTGTGTTGGCAAATTGCGCGAACGTGCGGCGGATATGCTGGCGCTGGAAAAAAATCAGGGACAAAATTCCCCCATCAGTTTGTTACCTGCGTTCACCGTTGCCTTGCAGGAAGACCTGAACATCTCTGGCGCATGGGGTACGGTGTTTGAATGGGTCCGCGAAGTGAACCGCCGCCTCGCCGAGCATACCTTGAGCCCGACCGCCGCCGAAACGGCGTTAATTGAATGGAACAAGGTTGATTCAGTCCTGGGCATCGGGACAAAATCTGAATCCGAAATCCCCGCTGAAATTTCGTCATTGGCCGAAGCCCGTACCGAGGCGAAGAAAGCGAAGGATTTCAAGCGCGCCGACGCGATCCGCGATGAATTAAAAGCCAAAGGCTGGGTCGTTGAAGATTCACCCAGGGGAATCAAGCTGAAGAAGATTTGAATCCATGGAAACATTGAACATTGAAAACGCTTGTCCTTGGACGTTTAGAGTTGAATGTTCAATGTTGAGTGTTTCCCAGTTAATAAAATGAAGGGCTTGTTCATCACGTTCGAAGGTACGGAAGGTTGCGGTAAATCCACGCAAGTTCGTTTGCTTACCGAACAACTCATTGCGCTCGGCCATCGCGTGCGCACGTTGCGCGAACCGGGCGGCACGCCCATCGGCGAGGAAATCCGTCATACGCTCAAGCACAGTCATCAAAATCACGCGATGACCGCCGAGGCTGAATTGCTCTTGATGAATGCGAGCCGCGCACAGATCGTCCGCGAAGTCATCCGTCCCGCCCTCGCCGTCGGCGAAATTATCGTGTGCGACCGGTTCTATGATTCCACGACGGCGTATCAAGGTTACGGTCGCGGGCTGGATCTCGAAAAAGTGAAGGCCGTCGTTGAGTTTGCTGTCGGTGACACAAAGCCAGATTTGACCCTGCTGCTGCATGTGCCGCAGGAAGTCAGCACCGAACGGCTCCGTTCACGACAGGAAAACCTGCCATTCGTCCGCGACCGCATCGAGGAGGCCGACCAGAAATTTTTCGACCGCGTCGCGCAGGGCTACGGCGTCATCGCCGCCACGGAAGCCGGTCGCGTCAAGTCCATTAATGGCGCGCAGCCCGTTGAAACCGTCTGCGCCGCGATTTGGGAGCTGGTCCAGCCATTACTACTCAAAGTCGGGCGATGGTGAGTTTTCAAAGCTTCTTTGCTTTGGCCTTGGCTAGCATTTTCTCGAATAGTTTTTGCCAGCGAGCGATCATGACTTTGGACACCTTGTTCGTGTCCGCACTGGAAAACTCTTCGACTTTTTGGAAGTTATCTTTGGCAGCCTGAAAATCGTTTTTGACTAAACAAAGCAATCCTTTGTTCATGGAAACATCAATCCTCCAAAGGTCAGGATTGGCTTTGCCCTTATTGATACTCTTTTCAATAAACGCCTGTGCCTCCTCGCAATCTTCAGCGGCACCTTTTGGATCATCGAGCGCAAATAGGGACCAAGCTCGGATTACATGCGCCAAGTAATTTTCCTGGTTAAATTTCAGGGCGAAGTTTGCATCTGTGAGGGCTGCTCTGAAATGGCCCTGATGAAGCTTGGCCATAGCTCGGTTTGCAAATGTATTTGAATTGATCGGATTCAAGAAAACTACGACATCTAAGTTGGAAATGGCTCCGGCGATGTTGCCGCCAAGTTCGCAGTCCCATCTTCTCTTGTTAAATCCGTCGCTGATGTCATCTACCAAATCTTTCGGGCGGTTTTGCGGTCCAAGTCGCATTGCGATGGCATAGTTCGCCAGCGCCGCGTCGTAGTTGGTAAGATTCACGAAAATGCACGCGCGCCAGAAATGGCCGCCGGAAAACGAAGGGTTGAGTTTTATCACCTCCGCGCAATCCCCCAGAGCGCCCGCCGTGTCTCCAATTTTTGATTTGGCATAGGCCCGGTAGCTGTAAGAATCGTATAGGTCGAAGGAAGTCTCGATACATTTGGAAAAATTGGTTATGGCTCCATTCCAGTCCGAATCATTATATTGTTTCTGACCCAATTCAAAATTAGCATTGGTGGTTTGACCAAAGCCAGCATGCGCCAATAAACACAGTAGACAGCAGGTACCGCAAACGATTTTTAGACGCACTCTTTTCACTCGGGCATAAAAGCATTCGCAAGACGGTTTCGCAAGCCGCTTAAACTTGCCGAATCCAGCACAGCAGGTAATGTTTCACCAGAATCATGATTGATAAAACCATCAGCGAAATTGAGGCGAAAATCGCCGGCGCGGAATCCGTGAGCACCGAACGCAAACAGGAACTGCTCCAACTGCTCGGCACATTGAAGACGGAAATCTCCGGATTGTCCAACACCCACGGCGAACAGGCCGACAACATTGCCGATTTCGCCAGCCTTTCCGCGCATGAAGCCACCAATCCGACGCAAAATCCCCAATCGCTGGAAGATTCACTTCAAGGCTTGCGTTCGTCGGTGAACGGCTTCGAACAGTCGCACCCCAAGCTGGTGCAAGTCGTCAACAGCATCAGCAAGACGCTGTCAGATTTGGGGATTTGAGACAGGATTAACAAAATTAACCAGATTAAAAACCAATCCGTCACCTCAAGTTAAATCCTGCATAATCCGGTTAATCCTGTCTAAAAATCAGTCCGCCTTCGGCTCCAATTTTGCAATCACCGCCATGATTTCGTCGGCGACTTCCTGGTAGATTTCTTTCAACCGCGCCTTGGAACATTCCTTCGCCTCGGCGCGTAATTTTTCAAAGCGCATGGGCCGTCCATATTTCACCGCGATGGGATGCGGGCGCGGAAATTTGACATGCAGCCCATAGGCTTCGAACGTCCCGAATACGCGCACCGGCACGACCGGCGCGGTGGATTTGATGACGGTCAGGCCGATGCCGGAACGGACGGGCAAAAGATTCCCGTCCCTGGTCCGCGTGCCCTCGGGAAACAGAATGATGCCGCCGCCCGCATTCAGGCGATTCAGGATTTCACGCAATCCCGCCGCCCCGCCGCCATCGCGATCCACGGGCACGGAATTCCATGAGCGCAACAACGCGCCGATCCCCGGAAAACGAAACAGCGATTCACGCGCGAGAAAATTGATGTCGCGTTTTATCCCCGCGCCGACAAGCGGCGGATCAAGGAAGCTGGCGTGGTTCGAAGCCAGAATCACACCACCGGATAACGGCACATTCTCCGCGTCAAAAACAGACCAGCGGAAATAGGTCGCATACACCGCGCGAAACAAATGCCAGCCGATGCGATAAGAAAGGTTCATTTGGCCGGCGGCATCAGCTTGCGGATTTCTTGCAGCAGCCATGCGCTCGTTTCGGCGGAAGTCATGTGCGAATTGTTCAGCACCTTCGCCCCGAGCGCGATCATCAGCGGTGCGCTCGCCCGCTGGCTGTCTCGCTGGTCACGCGCGGCAAGATTTTCGTTAACACCGTCGGCAGCGCGACGGGCGGAACGCTCAGCCAGCGTGGCATCAAGGTAAAATTTGTAATCTGTCTCGGGGAAAACATTCGTGCCGATGTCACGCCCTTCCATCACCAGATCACCGAACTGGATGCAATCACGCTGCGTTTTCTTCATCCACTCGCGCACTTTTGGAATGGCGGCCACATGCGAAACGGCACCAGCGGTTTCCGGCGTGCGGATTTCCTTTTCGGGAAAATAACCGTCCACCAGCAGATGCACGACGCGGAGATGATTCTTCTCGACACATTCCAAAGATGTTTTCCATTTGCGGCAAAGCGCGCCAACGGCTTTTGCGTCATCCACGTCCACTTTCTTCTGAAGGCAATACCAGGCCAGCGTGCGATACATCGCGCCCGTGTCCACATAAACGTAGCCGAGCGCCTTGGCCACGAGTTTCGAGTTCGTGCTCTTGCCGCTGGCGCTCGTGCCGTCAATCGCTATGACAATGGGATACTTTTTCAAATGTCGTGAATCGTTCAAATATCAAATCGTTGAATCGTTACACCGTGAATCGTTGAATCGTTACACCGTGAATCGTTGAATCGGAACCGATGTAACGATGCAACGGTTCACAATTCAACGCGCCTCATTCCGCAAACAAATCGTGACCGTCCAACCGCCGGGTGCGCCTGCCTTGTTTATTCACTTCCCAGATCTCCGCGCCCAGGCCATGCGGCGGCGCGGCGGACAGTTTTTGGAAAAAATTGGGGAACGTCTTCTTCACGCAGGCTGGATTTTTAATTGTTATGCCGGGAACTTTCAATCCTAGAATCGCAAAACACATCGCCATGCGATGATCGTTGTAGGTTTCAATCTCCGCGCCGTGCAGTTCCGAAGGATAAACTGTCAGCGTGTCGCCTTCTTCGACCACTCTTGCGCCGCACTTGGTCAGCTCCGTTTTCAATGCAAACACACGTTCGGTTTCTTGAACGCGCAGGCGACCAAGGTTCGAAAAATTAATAGGACGAAATAGAGTTTCGCGCGCTTCAATTATCCCAGGTTCAATATTCCAGTCTCGTCCTGCGTCTTGATCGGCGCTCAGAACAATCAAAGTCATGATACTGTCTGCCAATTCGTTTGCCCGTGAAATGGATGAGGGAGCAGGAAGGAACATTGGGAAAGCGGCATCGATTTGCAAGCCCGAAGACGGCCATGTTTGTACCTTCACAGATTCAATGGGTAGTTCTTCGGGCGTAAGCTTCCCGCGTAAAAATCCCGTGCCTTTTGTTCTGGTGAAAATTTGAATCCCTTGAGGAATTTTAACTTTCATGCCACTGTCAGTCTTAACTTGAGTGATCTTAGGAATGGCAATCACCCACCCCGCCGCCCAAAAATAACTTCCGCTGCTCGCATCCGGCTCGATTTGAAATGTTCCGCCATTTTTCGGAAACGCTTCCATCAATTTTGAAGTCATCGCCACATACGGCGATTCCTCCGCATTCTCGCCGATAATTTCAATTTCCCAGCCGCCAATTTTTGACGAAAGCAATAGCGCCGAGGCAAACTGCGAGCTTTCTTCAATGCTGACGCGACATTTCCCTTTCTTCGGACCTTCGCCGTAAATCCGCGCCGGCAGTTTGTCGTTCACATACTCCGGTTCAACGCGATAACCGAGTTCATGCAAGGCATGAAACATCGCGGCCTGCGGACGTTCGTGCATCCGGGGCACGCCGCTCAAGCGATAGACGCCGCTGCCCAGGCAAAGCAATGGTGCCAGAAAACGCGCCGCTGTTCCCGCATTGCCGACAAACAATTCCAGCGGCTCGCGCTCAGTCCCGCCCGCCGGAACCAGTCCACCTTCACCCACCACCAAGATCGTCCGATTACAAGGTTCTTCCGGGTCATGCGTGACGTGAACCACAAAACCAAGTTCCTTCAGACACTCGACCATGATCTGGGTGTCTTCGCTCCACAGCGCGCCGGTCAGCGTGACTTCACCATCCGCCAGCGCGGCCAGCAGCAACGCGCGGTTCGTGATACTTTTGGAGCCCGGCACGGTGATCTCCGCGCGCACAGGCGCGGAGAGCGGAATGATTTCGATGAGATCGGGCAGTGCCATTTAAATAAACTCCAAATTCCAAACTTCAAGCTTCAGAGAAATTCCAAGTTTCAAGCTCCAATCAGCAGTCGGGGCATGATTGGTCATGGAAACTCCGCCGCCCAATGACGCTGTTTGGATGTTGGTCATTGAAGTTTCTCTGGAGCTTGAATGTTGGTGCTTGATGATTTTCATTCCGATAAAGTTGTAGCGGCTTTCGCGCACCAGTCATCACGACGTTGCCTGGCATCGGCAAATAATTTTTCAATCGCCTCGGCGTCACCGCTCTTGAGGATGGTTTGGAATTTTTTCAGCCCGGCCATGTATTCATCCACCGCGCGGGCGATGTTCTTGCGATTGGCCAATGTGATGTCGCGCCACATTTCCGGTGAACTGGACGCGATGCGGGTTGTGTCGCGAAAGCCCGTCGCACAAAGTCCGGCCAGCGCTTTCGGCTGTTTCGGATCCAAAACCAGTCCGGCCAAAGTCATCGCCACCACGTGCGGCAAGTGACTGGAGCGGCTCACCAGCCAGTCATGTTCCGCCGCCGCCAGCCGCAGCGTGCGCGCCCCAACCGATTTCCAGAATCGTTCCAGTTTGCGGACGGCGTTCGCGTTGGATTTTTTGGTGGGCGTGAGGATGTTGACAGCGTTCACGAACAAATCCGCCCGGGCGGCCCGCACGCCCATTTTTTCACCACCCGCCATCGGATGACCGCCGATAAAATGCGCGCCCGCCGTCATGACAAGCGATTCAAGTTCGCGCACGACGCCGGCCTTCACACTGCCAACGTCGGTGACAATCGTGCCGCGTTTCAAAGCGGGAAGAAATTGTTCTGCAAGCGGACGCATCTGCGCCAATGGCGTGCAAAGAACGACGAGATCGGAATTGGAAACAGCGGCGAGCAAATCAGTCGTGGCGTAATCCACCGCGCCGGTTTTCTCGCAATCCTTCAAGCTGGCCGGACGCCGGACAAAGCCAGCGATCTCACCCGCCAGTTTTCGCTGGCGCGCGGCCAGCCCAATGGAACCGCCAAGTAAACCGACGCCGATGATGGAAATTTTCTGAAACTGCACGCACAAAGACTAGCGAAAGAAAGTTGATTCGTGAATCGCTAAATCGTGAATCGGTTCGAAGCCACCGCAAGGGGACGATTTAACGATTCACAATTTAACGATCATACTTGTCCTGGCGGCTTCGTGGCAGGCTTCCAGGACTTTTTGTGTCTTCAACGCCCACATTGGCCAGTCGTCGTTCAGTTTGCCGGAAAAGATCTGGTTCGCGAAATTGCGGAACATCCGCGTGTCTTGGGCGGTGGGATGTCCTTGCAGGGTCGCGTCCACTGCCGGCGGACATTTTGCTTCGGTCTCGCAACGGATCATTTTCTCGTTCACCTCAAACGAGGGTTCGTAACCATCCAGCGGATGGACAAAATCGGGCAGCCGCAACCAGCCTTTTTGCCCGCTGACGTGAACCCATTGCTGGCGGCCGGTCAGAAATGAACAATAAAATTCAAACGAAACACCGCCATCAAAAATAAGTTCGGCGGAAAATTCCGTCGGCGCGGACGGGCGATCTGGCAACGCGTCGGATTGCGAAAGAATTTTAGCGGTGACGGTGTGCGGCAATTTCCAGTCCAGCGTCCAGAGCGCGAAACGAATGGAATACCAGCCCAGATCACCCAGACAACCCGCCGGTTCCAGCGCGCCGTTAATTCGAATGTTGTCGCGGAAGAAGCTCTCGTCCACCGGATAAAAACTGAAAGCGGAAGCAATGTGACGGATTGAGCCGACGCTCTTGCCATCGTTCAAAACTTCACGAACTTTTCCAAGACGTGGACTGTGCATGAACATGACGCCGTCCATGAACTGCACGGAATTTTTTTTGCAAGCCGCGAGCATCTCCTCCAGTTCGGCAACGCTGGCCGCACACGGCTTTTCGCAGATAACATGTTTGCCCGCCGCTGCGGCACGAAGCACCCATTCTTTGCGAAGTCCGGTCGGGAGCGGAACATACACCGCGTCCACGTTTAGCGACGCGATCAGTTCTTCGTAAGTGCCGAATGCTTCGGGCAGAATATCGAAAGCATTTTTATCCTGACATTCACGAATGTAATCGCGGCTTTTGGGCACGTCGCGGCTGGCGACGGCGGAAACGACGCAGTTACCGGAGCTGAAAATCGCCTTCCAGTTTTTCTTGCCGATGCCGGCGGCACTTAAGAATCCAATGCGTAATTTTTTCATAAAATTTTAGCTGTAGCGCCGACACTACATCGCCGCTTCGCGCACCCGGTCCAAGATCACGTCGGCCATGAGTGGTTCGGTGCCGACGGACGGTGAATACCAGACGAGCCGGCCATGCTTTTCAGTAGGATTACGCCATGTTGGCTGGCCGGCGGCAAGCCGTTGTTTCACGATGCGTTCAGGTTCGCCCAGCAAAATCGGAATATCCTCGACCGCGTGCAAGCCGTCGCTGATGAAAAACGGGACGACGACGACATTTTTTGTGCTCATCGTCGCGACGCAGTCCTTGATGAAAGGCGCTTCCTCCATGAAGACGGCACCGACTTCCGCGTAAATTTTCAGTGCGCGGATCAATTCCACCTGCCGCTCGACAGCCTTGCGGGAATTGGCGTTACGGCCCGTGCCGTGACCCGCGATGAACAGCGTCGTATCCATCGGCTTGGGCGCGCGCGGAAAAGGGAAATTTTTCACCACCTCCGCTGCGCGGGCGAGGATAACGCGAGTCATCAGGTCATGGGAACCGACGGGACGGCAATAAAACTGTGACGAATTTTGAGTTACGAGGGAAAGCTTTTCGGGAAATTTGAAGCCGAGTTCCGAGGGGATGATTTCCGTGCTGAAATAGCCTTCGCTGATGAAAAATGGCACGATGAACACGCGAGGTATGGATAGTTCCGATAAAACCTTTTTTATGTGCGGCTCCTGCTTCCAGAAGGCTTCACGGACTCCGGCAAAGATTTTCCGGCGGCGCAATTCCGTCACGTGCTGAAGGACAGGCACCGAAGACTGCTCATTCAAGGTCGTGCCATGACCAAGAACGACCAGTATGGCATCGGCAAAGTTGTCACCATTCACGCGGTTAGACTGGCGCAATTGCCAGTCACCGGCAAGTTGCACGTCGGCGAATTATTTAATTGAAACTTTTCGATGTTTCTGGCGTCCTACGTTCAAACTGTTTGCGCAGTACATAAAAAATGAAAATCACGACCAAAATTACCGCCTTCTCATTTGTCGCCATTTTTGGCTTCGCCATTGTTGCCTTGGCGGAAGACGCCAAACTGCCACCGGCTTCGACCAAAACCGGCATCACCTACGCGACCGACATCAAGCCGATTTTTGATGCTTCGTGCGTGAAATGTCATTCGGGCGAGCGGCCCAAGGCGCGGCTCCACATGGACAGCCTTGAAGGCGTGCTCAAAGGCACCAAGGAAGGCAAAATCATCACGACAGGCGACAGCACCAATAGCCTGCTCATAAAAGTCGTCGCCCATTTGACCCCGGAACCGGATGGCTGGATGCCGCCGCCGAACAACAAGGCCGGCATCAAGCCGCTGACGCCGGAACAGATCGGCTTGATTCGCGGATGGATTGATCAGGGTACGAAATAAGTTTTCTCCAAAGACGAACCGGCAGTCGGCAAAGGGCTGCGCCGCTTTATTATTTTTCCAATGTGGAGAGCGGCAGGCGCTTTTGCTGTTTCAATTGTTGCTGTTCCTGAAGCAATTCCATTTTCTGCGCGTCGTTAATTTCAGGCTGGCCGATTTTTTGCATCAACTCGCCAAGACGCCGGTCGAGAAACTGGTTCCGCAACTTCAAGGTCATATCGGCCAGTTGCGTTTCGGGATTGGGAATTTTCCGTTCTTCAGCAACAGCCTCGGTGATTAAGCTACGCTGTTCTGCGGTGTCGCAGCCATCAAGAAATTCCGCAAGGCTGTGCCAGGTCACATGTTCATGCGCTGCCAGGCGTAAATCCACAATCTGACGCGTGTACCGGTGCAAAATCCAATTAACATCCAAATGCAACACGGCCCAAGGAATGAGTTCGTCATGCGATAGCAATAGTTTCAACAAATGAAATTCGAGAGACGTAGGCGGAGTGCTTTCAGCGGCGGCTTCAGCGGATTCAAATGATTCCTCCCCTTCCGGTCGCGAAGGAGGTCGCGCAGCGGAATTCTTTTTGAACTCAGCGCGGACGGATTCCGCCGAAACTCCCAGCCGCAGCGCGGTTTTCTGCGTGTGTTTGTCGATCAATACGGCGTTATCCGTCTTGTGCAATGCTTCCGCCATGCTTTTCAAAATCAAAAGACGGCCCTTGTCACTGTTCGCATCGTTTGTCTCGCACAGCCGCTTCAAATAGTAGTCAAAAAATCCCTCGGCGTTTTTAACGAGTTCGTTGAATGCCTCACCGCCATTGACCTTGATGAAACTATCCGGATCATGCGGTGACGGCACGACGGCCACGCGCACGGCAAGACCGGACGCGAGCAGATGGTCGAGCGCGCGGACGGCGGCGTTCTGACCGGCGTTGTCTGAATCAAAGCACAGCACAACTTCATTCGTGTAACGCTTCAGAATCCGCGCGTGCTGTTCGGTGAAGGCCGTGCCTTGCGGCGCAACGATGTTCTGCACGCCGGCCATGAAACATGCGATCAGATCCAACTGCCCTTCGCAAATGATGGCGAAGCCGGCATCAAGAATCGCGCGCTTTGATTTATCGAGGCCGAAGAAGATTTTGCTCTTGGTGAAGATCGGCGTCTCCGGCGAGTTGACATACTTGGCCGTTTTTTCATCACCGGACAAGATGCGGCCGCTGAATCCGATCACGCGGCCCTGTTCATCGCAAATTGGAAACATCAGCCGGCCGCGGAAGCGATCGTAGTAATTTCCAGTTTCCTCCTTGCGGATGATCAGCCCCGCCTTCTCGACGGTGGCGAGGTCGAAATTTTTGCCCTTCGCCCAGTTGACGGTGTCATCCCACAACTCCGGCGCGGCACCAATGCGGAATAACTTGATCGCCTCCGCCGAAACACCGCGCTTTGCCAGATAATCACGCGCCATTTGTCCGGCGGCTTCATTGGCAAGACAGTTCTGCCAGCGCGTCGCAAGCTGGTCATGAATGTCGAGCAGTTGGTCCTTGAGATGCCGTGATTCCTGCGCACCGGGTGTGTTCTCAAACTCCAGCGGAATTTTCGCCCGTTCGGCCAGTCGGCGCACGGCGTCCATGAAACCAATGTTCTCGTATTCCTTGACGAATGTGAAAACGTCGCCGCCTTTGTGACAGCCGAAGCAATGAAAGATCTGCTTGTGCGGGTTGACGTTGAAACTCGGTGACTTCTCCTTGTGGAACGGGCAGAGCGCGGTGAAGTTCGCGCCGGCACGTTTCAAAGGCAGATAGCCGCCAATGACATCAACGATGTCGCTGGCGGCACGGAATCTGTTCACGGGTGGCGGGAGAAAGAAAACCGGCCATGCTGGGGTCGCGGCGCACTGCGCCATCAGGATTTCAACGGACTCATTTTTGTTTGGCCAGCTTCTTCTCGCCGCCGGCGGGCGCGGTGTCAATCAACACCACTCCAAGATGGTCCTTGATGAAGGGTCCCACCAGCGAATTCTTGAACACCCCCGCCTGCACCTGCTGAAAAGTGGGGAAATAGTCGCCCGTAAAACCCTGCTGGCCGCCGCCAAACGTATTGAAGGCGTACTCCTTTTGCGCCTGAATGTCCGCCGCCGAGTAACGTGGCGCATTCATCAACGCCAGGAAGAATAAAATGATGGAGAGGTAGCAGATAAAACCGGCAAAGATGCCCAGATAATATTCAGATCCGCCAAAAATGTTGCTGCCAGCAAGACGGGGTGTCAAAAAACCTTGCACGGGAACGAACAAAAGAAACACTACAAACGCAACCGCCAGATAGCCAAGAACATAACTCGTCGCACGGGTAACGCCGAAAAAATTATGAAAAACGTCCCCCATCATCTCATATCCCAAACCGGCCGCTATAATAATAGCCACCCAACGAAATGCTGGTATAAATTCCTTCGTCATGCCGTTTTTACGCCCGCGATACAGGCCAAACAATAACAGCGCAATAAACAGGAAATCAAACCAGCCAAATGGCAGGTCGCCGAGTGAAAACGATTTTATCGCCGTGGTCATATGATCAAAATGTAAAACTTTTCACGGTCGATTAAGCAAATCTCAGGCCGCTTTTTTGAACAACGGGGCAGAATCAGGGAGGATTGGCAGAAAGCCAGAACCGGATGTCGTTTGCCTGGGCATTGCGGGGATCCAATTCCAGTACTTTCAAATAACAGGCCCGCGCCTTGGCCGGCTCGCGCAACTGTTGTGCGTAAAGGTTCCCCAGCGCAAGTTGCGCCCGAACCTCTCCGGGACTGGAGGCGGCAACTTTTTTCAGCTCATTCACGGCATCAGACGCGTAGCCTGCCGCCTTGAGGGTAAGGGCGAAATTGATGCGGGCATTGACCGAATACGGCTGGATGGCCAGCGCCATTTCATATGCGGACAATGCCGCGCTGAATTCGTGCAAGCGGTAGGCAAGCACGCCGTAATTGTATTGAGCTTCAAACCATTGCGGGTCAAAGGTTGCCGCCTGATGATACGCCTGCATTGCGTCCGCCCAGCGCGAAGCCTGCTCGAAAATTTGCGCCTTGGTGAATGCGCCTGAAGCCGCCACGCGGTCGCCCGCCGCCGGTTTGCGGGGTGACTGGTAGAGATAACGCGGAAATACGGGCGCGACCGGCTGGACAATTTTTGGCGGCGCGGAAACCGCCGGCACGACCGCCGGCCCGCGTGATGGTGGCAAGGGGGTCACTCCCGTTCCGACATACTTTAGCTCCGACGGAGTAGAGGATGGGATTGAATTGGTGACGGGAACAGTCGATTCAACTTTCTGACCTGGCTTGGTGATGATGATTGGGGAAGGCTCAACTTTGACCACTTCCGGCGGAGCGGAAGGCACAGGACGCGGCGAAGAGGTAGTAGCGCGAGGACTTAAAATCGTTGGTTTTGCCGTCGTGACCGGGCGGGCTGCGGGCTGCGGTTTTGTTTCGTTCAATGTGGAGGATGGTGTGATGGCTGGCGGTGCATTTTGAGTAACCGGAGTTGCAGCGGTTACTGTCATCGGTTGCTCCAGATTTTTCACAATTTCGTTCACTGCGTCCCAGTTTGCCGGACGCGGAGTCAAGGCGAGATAGGCGCGATAATTTTGCAGGGCAAGTTTGTTGTCATGCAAATCCTGCTGGGCAACCGTCGCCAGGTTCAAAAATGCGGGCGCAAAATCCGGATGATACCGCGTGGCAGCCGTAAAAAATTGCACCGCATCGCGCGCATGGCCGCGCCTGGCCTGGACCAGTCCTAAACCATTCAAGGCTGCGGCGTTGTTGGTGTTGAGGTAATATGCCGTGGCAAAACTTTTTTCCGCCGCCGCCAGTTCGCCGGAACGCAATCCCGCCGCCCCAAGCTTCAGCCAGCCTTCCGGGTCATTTCCCCGGCGCAGCGTGTAGGCCGTGAATTCAGCCCGCGCATCAACCGGTTTATTTTGCTCCAGCCAAAGGGAACCCAGATTGTAATGCGCCTCCACCAGATCACGATCCAGGGCAAGGGCATGCTGATAAGCGGCGATGGCATTCGTCGGCTGGCCCGTTTGTTGACAGGCGACGCCGAGATAATTCCAAGCTTGTGCATTGGCCGGCAGCAATGTTGTGGCGGTTTTGAACTCCTCCACGGCTCCGGCATAATCTCCCCGTTCCAGCAGTTTTTTTCCTTTAAGCAGCGCCCGCAGCCCGGGCGGCGTGCATCCGGCAATGAAAACAGCCAACGACAGTAATATAATTGCGCACCAATCTGTGCGATTTTTTTTGGCCAGCATCGGCCATGGTGGTAACATCCGCGCCCTAAAGTGTCAAGAAACGCACAGGTTGAATTCGCCAAAATGTCCCGCTGCCTCGCCATCGTGGTGATGATTTGGTCTGCTTTTTTTCCAGTCCATGCATCCGGTTCGGCCTTGAACCGTCACGATGGCGCCCAGGTTTTCGTGGTCGAAAATCAGGCCGCGATGTCTAACTTCCAACCGAACCCGGCTGTCGTTCAAACCATGGTGAACCAGGGAATCACCGCCCTCACGGGCAGGCCCGACGTCACCGTCGCCTGGCAGAGCCTCGTTTCAACCCAGGATGTCATCGGCATAAAAGTTTTTTCCGAGGCCGGCATGTTGAGCGGCACGCGCCCGGACGTCGTGGCTGCCGTCATCCATGGATTGCTGGACGCCGGCGTGCCGCCGCAGCACATCATCATCTGGGACAAACATACTTACGATCTGCGCGCCGCCGGATTTTATGATCTCGCCGTCCAGTCCGGCGTGAAAGTGGCGGGCAGCGCGGAAACCGGCTATGATCCCACAAATTTTTATCTGCCCGACTCCGTGGTCATAGGCAACCTCGTCTGGGGTGATTTGGAATTTGGCCAGACCGGTGAAGGCATCGGGCGGAAATCTTATCTCACCAAAGTCGTCACCCGGCAGATCACCAAGATCATCAGCATTGCGCCGCTGCTCAATGAGGAAGATCTCGGAGTCTGCGGTCATTTGTACAGCCTTGCGCTGGGCAGCGTGGACAACACCCGGCGTTTCGAGGCAAATCCTGACCGGCTCGCCGTCGCCATGCCGGAAATCTGCGCCCTGCCCCTGCTCGGCGACCGGGTCATTTTGAACATCACCGACGCCCTGCTCGGTCAATACGAAGGTGGTGGGCGTGGCCTGCTGCATTATTCCGCCGTGCCAAACCAGCTTTGGTTCAGCCGCGATCCGGTCGCCCTCGACGTGCTGGCGATCAAGGAACTTGACCGCGAACGCCGCGCCGCCGCCGCACCGCAGCTCAAGCCCAGAATGGAAGTTTATGCCAATGCCGCCCTGCTCCAGCTTGGCGAAAATAATCTAGGTCAGATTCACGTGAATAAACTCCCGTGAAATGTAACGCCCACCATTCCGAAGCCATCGCCGTCTGCACTTATTGTGGTCGTGCATTATGCGCCGATTGTGCAAAGGCTACGGACACGCAACGCTTCGTCTGTTCTGACGCTTGTGCCACCGCGCTCACCCGCAATGACAAGGCGTTACAATTGATTCTTCAGAAGAGTCTGCAAAGCGCGCGGGCCAGCGCATTTTATTCTTATCTTTGCGGCGGACTCTCGGCGGCAGGCGCGGTGGGCGCGTATCTTTATCTGCCCGTGCCGTTTCTGGTCTGGTTCACCGCCGGTTGCAGCGTTGTCTTTATCGCGTCCGGCATCTGGTACAACTGGATTGCTCGAAAGCAGAATCTCTGAATTCAGCCTGTCACGGGCGCGATTAAATCGAGCCGGAACGCTTTGATGGCATTGAGCATGAATTGAATCGCGACCGCCGCCAGCAACAGTCCCATGATGCGGATGGCAATGCTCATTATGATTGGACTCAACCACCGCGTGCTGCGCGCGGAGATTCGCAAAATCAAATAACTCACGAACATCACCGCCACGATGCAGGCATAAAGCGCAAGATGCTGCGGAATGTCTTTCGCTTCGTTCTGAAGGAGAAGAGTGGTGGAGATTGCGCCCGGCCCGGCGAGCATCGGAATCGCCAGCGGCGTGACGGCCACGTCGTCTTTCTCCGCCCCGGCCTTCGTTTCTTCGCGGGTTTCCTGCACGCGCGAACGCTGGGCACGCACCATGTCCAGCGCCACGATCAGCAACAAGATGCTCGCGGCAATCTGGAACGCCGGCATCGTGATGCCCATGACCTTGAAGATCACTTGTCCGGCAAATGAAAATGTCAGCATCACACCCGCCGCCACGCAACAGGCCAGCCGGGCGGTGCGGGTGCGTTGTTCCGCCGTATCGGCCGGCGTCATCGCCAGGAAGGCGGGAACGACCGCAAGCGGATCGACAATCACAAAGAGTGAACTCCCCGCCAGCAAGATGTATTCAGGCAAATTAATATGAACGAATTAGATTCCGATTGCGATGAAAGCCAATCTGCAGTTTCTATTGTCCCATCGTCAGCACCACGCGAAAGCGCGCCTTGCCGCTTTCCATGCGTTCGTAGGCTTCGGCGACGCGTTCCAACGGATAAACTTCGTTCATCGAACGCACGCCGGAAAGCACGCTGAATCTGAGCGTGTCCTGCGAATCCATCGCCGTGCCGGAATACCAGCCTTTGATTGAGCGGCGCCCCATGAGCAGATTCATCGGTGAGATGCTCATGAATTGCGTCGCGCCAATCACGATCAAGGTTCCATTCACGCCAAGGCCACCCTGCACCGCGCTCATCGCATCGCCGTTCGTCACAGTTGCGATGATGACTTTCGCACCGCCGAGTTTTTGCAATTCCACCGCCGGGTCGGATGCTTGAGTGTCAATATAGCGCCAGGCACCCAGTTGTTTTGCCAGCGCTTCCTTGTCCTTGCCACGCGCGATGGCCACGGTTTTGAAGCCCATTTTCGCCGCATATTGAACACCCAGATGACCCAGTCCGCCCAAGCCCAACACACCCACGATGTCACCGGCACGGGCTGCGCTGTTGCGCAAGGCGTTGTAAGTGGTGATGCCGGCACACATCAGTGGCGCGGCTTCCACGGCAGACAATTCTTCCGGCACCAATGCCACGGCGACGGTGGGCGCAATCATGTATTCCGCGTAACCGCCGTCAAAGGAGATACCGGTGAATTGCAGACTCACGGTGCAGGCAAAGAAATCACCGTTGCGGCAATTATCGCATGAACCACAATGTCCACCATGCCAGCCGACTCCGACGCGCTGGCCGGGTTTGAATTGCGTCACGCCCGCGCCCACTGCATCAAGAATGCCCACAACTTCATGGCCGGGCACACGCGGATATTGGATGCCTGGCAGGTGGCCTTCCTTTGTGATCGAATCGCTGTGGCAAATGCCGCAAGCCTGGACCTTGATCCGTACCTGACTGGGTCCCGGTTGCGGAATTTCACGCTCAACGAGTTCAAAGGAGCCGCCGGGTTTGGAAATTTGAGCAACGCGCATCTTCGGCATAAAAATATTTGGGTTTATTTCCTTACTGTAACGACGCTAAAAATCTGGCATACATATGCTGGCTGACAACCAAAAATTTACCGTGTAGAAAACCAGCTTGCCAACCGAGCAGTGACGCCTACCTAAAAAATCGGACTGGCTCCCCGATAATGGGGATGCAAAAACATGAAATTTGCCGGTATGTTTCGCTTGTCCCTAAAAACTCACTCAATGGGTTCCACAATCAAACTATAAACGCGTGATGCAATTTATCTGCTTGCTCTCTTTTGCCCGCTTGTTGAAGCAAACAAACCGCCGGGTTAATCACTGTCGTGCCGCAACCGCGCTCCTAGTATGTCTGGGTTTATTCGGGACCGCAACGGTTCAGGCCCATGATTTTAGCGTTCTGGTCTTTTCTGAAACCGCCGGATTCCGCCACGACTCGATCACCAACGGCATTGCGGCCATCCGCATGTTGGGCACAAACAATGATTTTGAAGTGGATGCATCGGAAGACGCTTCAGTGTTCAACGATGCGAATCTCTCAAATTATCAGGCCGTCATTTTCCTCAGCACAACCGGCGACATTCTGAATGCGAATCAACAGGACGCTTTCGAACGTTACATCAAGAACGGCGGCGGGTTTGTGGGCATTCATTCCGCCAGCGACACCGAATACAGCTGGCCGTGGTATGGCGGGCTCGTTGGCGCTTATTTTTCCAGTCATCCTGCCGGCACACCAACGGCCACGGTTAAAGTCGCCGACCGGATCAATCCTTCGACGGCATCATTGCCGAAGCGCTGGATACGGACTGATGAATGGTATAATTTCCAGACCAATCCACGCGGCAATGTGCATGTGCTGGCCACCCTGGATGAAACGACGTATTCCGGCGGCACAATGGGCTTCGATCATCCCATCGCGTGGTGCCATGATTATGATGGTGGGCGCGCCTGGTATACGGCTGGTGGTCACACGCCTGAGAGCTATTCGGATCCGCTTTTCTTGCAACACCTGCTCGGTGGAATCGAATATGCCGTCGGCGAAGTCAGCGTGGACACGGGCGTGACAATTGACACCAATTATCAGAAGGTCATTCTGGATGCCAGTCCGTCCAACCCGATGGAGCTGGCGGTGGCACCAGACGGCCGAGTGTTCTACGTCGAACGCGGCGGCAAACTCAAAATCTTCCTGCCGCAAAGTTCTTCAGTTGTTTTGGCCGCACAGCTCGCTATCTTCTCGCAGATCGAGGATGGGCTGCTCGGCATCGCACTGGATCCGGGATTCGCCACCAACAACTGGATCTACCTGTATTACTCACCGGCCGGAGCAACGCCGGAACAACACCTCTCCCGGTTCACAATGGTGGGGAACTCACTGGATTTAAGCTCCGAGAAAGTGTTGCTGGTCATCCCGACACAACGCGATGAATGCTGTCATTCGGGAGGCTGCCTGGTCTTTGGCCCCAGCGGCAATTTGTTTCTTTCCGTCGGGGACAATACGAACCCGTTCGAATCCGACAGCTATGCGCCAATCGACGAACGGCCCGGACGTTCGTCCTGGGATGCGCAAAGATCAGCCGGTAATGCCAATGATCTGCGTGGAAAAATCCTGCGCATCCATCCGGAACCCAACGGCACTTATACGATTCCATCCGGCAATCTGTTTCCCAGCAATGGTTCGGCGGGCAAGCCGGAGATTTATGTAATGGGCGACCGCAATCCGTTCCGCATTTCCGTAGATTCGGCGAACGGCTGGTTGTATTGGGGCGAAGTCGGACCCGATGCCGGTGCTGACAATCCCCTGCGGGGGCCGAAAGGATACGACGAATGGAATCAGGCGCGTTCGGCGGGCAATTACGGCTGGCCGTATTTCGTCGGAAACAACAAGCCTTACATTGACTATAACTTTGCAACGAGCAACTCCACCACGGCTTTCAATCCGGCGGCACCTGTCAACAATTCTCCTAACAACACCGGCTCGGTCAATCTCCCGCCCGCCCGACCCGCATGGATCTGGTATCCGTATGATGACTCTCCTGAATTTCCTGAGATAAACGGCAGCGGTGGCCGCACGGCAATGGGTGGTCCGGTCTATCATTACCAGACCAATCTTTATTCGCCACGCAAGCTGCCGGCCTATTACGACAACACCGTGTTCATCTACGAATGGTCGCGCAATTTCATCAAGGAAGTGAAGCTGGACGACAACGGCGACATTTTGAAGATCAATCCGTTCCTGCCGACATTCACCTTCACCCGGCCGATGGACATGAAAATCGGTCCAGACGGGATGATTTACATGATCGAATGGGGCACCGGTTTCGGCGGCGACAATCCTGACGCCAAAATCATCCGCATCGAATATACCGGCGGCAACAACCGTTCTCCCGTCGCCGTGATCAGTGCGACGCCTACCAGCGGTTCCGCGCCGTTGCAGGTGCAATTTTCCAGCACGGACACCTATGACCCCGACCCCGACGGGCCGTTGACGTATGAATGGAGTTTCTTTGGCGATGGAACAATCAACTCCACCAACGCAAATCCTGCCTTTACCTACACCACAAATGGAAATTATACGGCACAACTCAAAGTGAGTGACACACTGGGCAATCTTGGGTTTGCCAGTGTGACGGTCACGGTTGGCAACCACCGTCCGATGGTGCAGATCAATTGGCCGCCCAATGGCGGCGTCTTCGACTGGAACAAACCCTTTTCTTATAGCGGTCAGGTTTTTGATACTGAAGACGGCTCGACCACCAATGGCTCAATCAATTGTTCCAGTTTTTCCTGGGATTTGAACATCGGCCACAACGACCATTCGCACGGCGATTCCCATGCAAACGCCTGCGAGGGACTTTTTGAAGCACCCGCCGCACACGGTGGCGACGGTGATAATGTTTTTCTGGTCGTGCGCGCGTCTTACAGCGATCTCGGTGCTGCTCCGGCCGGTTCGCTTACTGGTGAAGCCGTGGACATTTTGCAACCGCGACGCAAGGAGGCGGAGAACTTCACACATCAGAACGGAACCACCAACACTGCCACCGGCGATATCGGCGGTGGTCACGACGTCGTAGGCATTGACCACGGTGACTACATCAGCTTCTTTCCGGTGAATCTCACAAATATCACTGCCCTGACCTTCCGCGTTGCGGCAACTGCTCCCGGCGGCCAGATCGAAGTGCGGCTGGATTCTCCGGCAGGAACATTGCTTGGCACCGCCGCCGTGCCGAATTCCGTGGGCAATTACACCAACGTGACAGTTTCCGTCGCTGATCCCGGCGGCACACATGAATTGTATCTGGTGTTCACCCGCAGTCCGCAAGCGACGGATCTGTTTAAACTGAACTGGATGGAATTTGTCGGCGATGGCGTTTCACTGAACCAGACGCCTTATGGCGGCACGCCGCATCCGATTCCGGGCACAATTCAAGTGGAGGATTTTGACAGCGGTGGCGAAGGTGTGGCCTACCATGACACGGACACGGCAAACAATGGCAATCAATATCGCACCAGCGGCGTGGACATCGAAAACTGTTCCGATACCGGTGGCGGCTACAATGTTGGTTGGGCGGCCGAGGGCGAATGGCTGGAATACACCGTGGATGTCGCCACGCCCGGTCTCTACCGGATGGATACGCGCTACGCGGCCTATGGTGGCGGCGTGTTCCACCTTGAGAGCGACGGCATCAACAAGACCGGGCCGATCACCAATCTGAACACCGGTGGCTGGCAAAACTGGCAGACGCTTGCCAAAAGCAATGTTGCATTGAGTGCTGGACAACAAGTCCTGCGGCTGGCCATGGACAAAAACGGCGGCGGTGGTTTTGTGGAGAACTTGAATTATCTGACGTTCACGCTGCTTGCAAGCAATCATCCACCATCCATTGCCCTCACCAATCCCGGCAACGGTGCCGCGTTCTCCGCACCCGGTGCCATCACATTGAAGGCTTCTGCGTCAGACTTGGACGGCTCCGTGAGCAAGGTGGAGTTTTTTGCCGGCAACAACCTCATTGGTGCAGACTCAAGCAGTCCGTTTAGCATGATCTGGACGAATTCAACGGTCGGGGTTTATTTACTTACGGCACGGGCGACCGACAATGTCGGCCTCACAACTGTTTCGGATCCGGTGAGCGTCACAGTCATAAACGGTCAGGCCCCATTCTATGGTTTGCCGCAGACGATTCCGGGAATCATCCAGGCGGAAGATTTTGATGGCGGTGGCGAAGGCGTGGCCTATCACGACGGTGATGCGTCCAATAACGGTAACCAGTATCGTGACACATTTGTGGATGTGGAAAATGCCGGCGACGTTGGCGGCGGTTACGACGTCGGCTTCACCGGAACCGGGGAATGGCTGAAATACTCCGTTACCGCGACCATAAGCGGCATCTATTCCATCGGCACCCGGATCGCCTCGCAGGGCAATGCCGGAACCTATCATCTCGAGATTGACGGACAGAACGTCACTGGATCTGTTACCGTGAACGACACTGGTGGCTGGCAGATATATCAGACGTTGACCAAGACCAATGTCAGCATCAACGCTGGACCGCATGAAGTGAAGTTGTCGCTGGATTCCACCGGAGCCAATGGCACGGCGGGGAATTATAATTACTTCATCTTCACCGCCACCAGCACAAATCCACCGCCCGTATTCCTGCAATCTACGGCCAGTGTCCCCGGTCCTTTCGCCGACGACAACGCTGCGGTTGTTAATACAACCACCAAAGTGATTACGATTCCCATCAGCACCAGCACACGTTTTTATCGCCTACACTCGTCCGGGCCGACAAAGATTTTGAGTGTTCAGATCGTCGGTACAAATGTGGTGATGACGTATCAATGATGGCAGTGATTGCAGGGAAAGTTGGCTTGCTAAAACCCGCAATCGTGTCGCTTCGTAAAGAAGGCATCGCAGTTTTAGCCGCCGTATAATTCATGGAATCGGCATCAAGATTTTCGGTGCGGATTAGATAATCCTAGCTCAATTCAACCGCACAGTTTCATTGCCATCGAGACGCTTGGACAAATCAATGGAATCACCCACGGAAACTTGGTTGGGATTTACCTGGTAAGCCCAGACTTGAAAATGGGTGAGAGTGGCTTCGCCATAAATCGTCGCAAAGGCGCCGTCCACGGCGTCCTGGCCATGGGCGACTTTGACACGACCGATGCGCGGGACGTTGAAACGCGCATCGAAGGTGAGCCATTCCCGGCCGAGATAAACTTCGCAGTAAGCGTGAAAATCCATCGGCGTGCCGGGATCAATGAAACCGATGTCCGGCAGATGTCCGGTCACATAGCGGGCGGGCAGATTGAAGGCGCGGCAAAGAGCAATGACTGCATGGGCAAAATCACGGCAGACACCATGCCGGCGTTCAATCACTTCGGAGGCGGAAAGATCTGGCCGGCCTGAACCGAAGCGGTATTCGATGTTGTTGTGGACCCAGTCGCAAATCGCTTGCACGCGCGGAAGGCCATGTTGAACCTGGCCGAATTGGTTCCATGCAAAATTCAGCAGCTTGTCGGAATCGCAATAACGGCTCGGCAAAGTGTAGCGCAATAACTCATGCGGCAGGTCTCCCACCGGCACGATGTTGCCATAAATCTCCCGGCTGTCGGGGAGTGATGAGACCGCGACGAGCGCATCATGCTTGATCTCATTGCGACCCGGCATGAACGTCGAGCGATAAGTGATGTTGCCATGGCTGTCCTGAAACTCATACGACGGCAGGCCGATGCCGAACGAAAGTTTTTCCTGAGTCACCAGCACCCTGCCTTCGAGCCGCGGTTTGAGCACAAACAACACCGGCGTTTGCACAGTGGTCTGGTAGGTAAGGTGGCATCCGACGCGGACGGTGATGTTTAGGGGGCTCCAATTCACCGGTCAGAATGGTTCGTAATTTTCAACATAAAATAATGCGGTTTTAACTTTCCCCATTGCGGCTGGCCTGCCGCATCTGGTCATGCTCTGCTCCTTCGATGCCTTCTTCAACCAGTTTCTCATTATCACTGCGGCCTTCCTCGTCCTCATCTTCACTCGCAGCCACCGTGGTTTTGTGTCCGGCTGAACCGGGCACGGGATTCCAGCGATCAGATTCAGGTGCAGATTCAAGAATCACCACTTTCGGATCTATGTCCGATTCACCCGTCAATTCCCGTTTGGCCTGTTCCCGGTCTTCTTTTGTCATCTGCTGCCCGGAACGGCCGTTGATGGTCGCCAGTTCAGCCGCGCGCTTCCGCACCATCCGCCGGGTCACGGTACCGAGCCCCGCAGAATTTTCAGTTAACGCACCTTCCTTCAGTGGGTTTGTTTTCATGATGTGAAATCAATGCGCGTGCGGAAAGGTTTGTGAGTTCTGCGCCGTTTTCATCTGGCGCGCGCCGCGATCCTCGCGCGTATCACGAGATTGGGAGAAAATATTGTCCCGCTTCGGGGGCTTTGCGCTTAAGGCTGCCGCCGGCTTCGCACCACGCTGGCGGACGGTGACTTGGAAATCTGGAGTTGGAGCTTTTTCCACGCGCAGCGCGTTGGGTCTTTGCTTTTTCACGTCCAAAGCATCACCTGATGATTTTACGAATACCATGGGGTGTTACCCTACCGGCAAAAAAGATTGAAGTGCCCGCCCCCGAATGATGCAATTTGTCCGGCCATGAAAACCATCCTCCGCTTTCTGCTCCGAATCCTGTTCGGCTACCGGGCCTACGACCTCGACGCGTTGAAAACTCCCGGCCCGGTGCTGTTGATTCCGAATCATACATCCTGGCTCGACTGGCTGTTTATCTGGGTCTGCCTGGATGACGATTGGAGGATGGTCACATCAAGCACCACCGCGCAGACGAGCTGGCTGCATCGGAAGATCATGGTAAACCATTTCACGCTGCCTGTTGACCCCACTTCGCCTTATGCCGTGAAACGCATGGCGGAATTCCTCAACGGCGGCGGGCGGCTGGTGCTCTTTGCCGAAGGCCGCCTCTCGCGCACCGGCACCATGATGAAATTGTTCGATGGCACGGGATTTTTGATTTTCAAAACCAAGGCGCGCGTCATCACGGCCTATTTGCGCGGTGCCGAACGTCTGCCCTACTCGCCCAATCCAAACGCAAAGAAATTATTCCCCAAGGTGACCGCGCATTTCAGCCCGGTGTTGACGGCACCCGAATTAGGCGATATCAGCGCCGGTCGCGCACGCGGGCTGCTGACCAACTGGCTCCGCGACCAACTGGTGCGACAACAATTCGAAGTCGAGATGAAGTTCGGCGCACAGAACGTCCTCACCGCCGTCGCGGAAACGGCGCGCCAGCGTCCCGGCCAGGTAATCTTGGAAGACGCGACCCTGCAAGCGCTGACCTGTCGCAAGCTGATGGTCGGCGCGGACGTGCTCGCTCAAGCTTTGCGCGAAAAGGTTTCCGGCGGTGACCGCATCGGCCTGTTGCTGCCCAATGTCAACGCCACCCCGGTGGTCATTCTCGCATTGTGGCAACTGGGTAAAGTACCTGCCATGCTGAACTTCTCCTCCGGCACAGCTATCATGCTCGCCTGCACGGAACTTGCCGGGCTGAAACACATCATCACCTCGCGCGCCTTTCTCGAACGCGGGCGGCTCAACGTGGACGCTTTTGTGAAAGCGGGACTCACGATCATTTATCTCGAAGAGTTGCGAGCCGGCGTCAGCGGCTCGCAAAAATTCCTCACGCTGCTGCATCACATTATCATGGGAATCCCGGCGCTCAATTCCCAGCTCTCGGCCAGCTCCGCTGCCGTCATCGTTTTCACGAGCGGCTCCGAAGGCGTGCCCAAGGGCGTCGAGCTGACCCACGGTAACATTCTGGCCAACATCCGCCAGATGCTGGCCGTCACGGATTTCACCGACCATGATCGCCTCTTCAACTGCCTGCCGCTCTTCCATAGTTTCGGTCTCACAGTCGGGACGTTCGTACCGCTGGTGCGCGGGCTTTATGTCTTTCTCTATCCGTCGCCATTGCATTATCGCGTGGTGCCGTCGGTGCTTTACGACCGCAACTGCACGGTGTTCATCAGCACCAACACCTTCCTGAACGGCTACGCGCGCAAGGCGCATCCTTACGATTTCCGCAGCCTCCGTTATCTGTTCGCCGCCGCCGAGAAATTGCAGGAAGCCACCGCGCTCACCTGGTCGCAGAAATACGGCGTGCGCATCCTCGAAGGTTATGGCGCGACGGAATGTTCCCCCTGCGTCAGCCTCAACACGCCGCTGGAACCACGTTACGGTTCCGTGGGCCGCCTGATGCCCGGCATGGAATACAAACTTGAAAAGGTCGAAGGCGTGGACGAAGGCGGACGCCTCTTCGTGCGCGGACCGAACATCATGAAGGGCTATTTGAACGCCGACGCCAACTCGAAGTTCCTCGCCCTCGACGGCTGGTATGACACCGGTGACATCGTGAGCGTGGATGCCGAAGGCTACCTGCACGTTCGCGGACGATTGAAACGCTTTGCCAAGGTGAGCGGCGAGATGGTGAGTCTTTCGGCGGTCGAAGACACGCTGGCCGGGGCATTTCCGCAATACGGTCTGCGCTGCCAGGTCGCCGTCATCACGCGCCCCGACGAGGGCAAAGGCGAAGTGCTCATTGCCGTGACCAACGAATCCAAGCTGACCATGGATGAAATCCGCGCCGCCATCAAAGCCAAAGGCCTGACGAACCTCAGCGTGCCGCGCGAGATCAAAGCGGTGAAGGAGATTCCCAAGCTCGGCACAGGCAAGACCGACCATCGCGGATTGCAGGCGCTGATGGAAGCGGAATCGAAGTCGTTAACGACGACAAGCAAATATAAGATTCAATCAATGTGAGCGGCGTTCGAAACGGAGGCCACCTTTTTATGCGCTGGCTTGTCACGCCAAAGTCGGACGTAGGCGGGCCAAACCAGAAGCAACGGTATTTAATTTTGGGCTGCAAAGTTTGCGATTTCAGGCTGTTTTTCGCCGGTAATTGGATTTGACACTCTGATTGGGGGTGTCCAATGATTACCAGAATGCTTTCCCAAACTATTAACATTGATGCAACCACTATCGGTAAATTACTCAAGGAGGAGCGTCTTGAAGTGCCACCCAATCAACGCTCTTACCGTTGGAAATCAGAACACGCCGAAGATTTATTCAAAGATATTCGCAAGGAAATTGATAATAGGGCTGACGAGTATTTTCTTGGCTCAATTGTCAGCATCGAGGCATCTGGCAAAATTTTGATTTATGACGGTCAGCAACGGTTGGCAACAACCATGATTTTGCTGGCCGAAATCCGAAACGCGCTTATTGATTTAGGAAATGACGCTGACGCTGGAATTGTGGAAAAGGATTTCCTGTTTTCTGCAAAGCGTGGCGGAGCCGATCCCATTCCGCATTTGACACTAAATCTAGAGGATAAGGATTACTTTTTTACACAAATCCTGCCTCGGCCTAAATCAGAATCAAGGCGTCAACCAACCACACGCCCGCGTGACTCGCACAAGCGAATGGAGGCAGTTCGTGCCACTGCAAGAAATTTCGTCAAGGAGTCCATAATTAAGGCTGGAGATACGGCAGAATCAGATAAAAATCTTAACAGATGGGTAGATTTTATTGAGAAATCATTGCACGTCATTTGGGTTCAAGTGACTAACGAAAGGACGGCATTCACAATTTTTGAAACCATGAATGACCGTGGCCTTAAATTGTCCGCTGCCGACCTGTTGAAAAATTACATTCACGCTACGGCCGGAGACCGGCGAAATGATGTTATTCAGAAGTGGGCATCAATGACAGGCACATTAGAAACGGTAGAGGGCGAAGAGGAAAACGTCGTTGAATATATTCGGTGCTTTTGGGTATCGCGCTACGGCCATACGCGGACACGATACCTCTATGACAAAATTAAGGAAAAAACCACAAATCCAGCAAAGGCCATATCGTTATTAAAAGATTTGGAGGAAACCGCGCAGGATTATGCTGCTATTATCATGGCCTCCCACGAAAGAACAACAGACCGTGGTGAGGGAGTTAGAAGCCATGTCGCCACTTTGAAAACACTAGGCGTAACGCAATTGCGGCCAATGTTACTGTCAGCGTTTTCAAAATTTAAACCGGGCGAATTTGAAAAATTGCTGAATAAAAGCGTTGTTTGGTCTGTCCGTTTTATGGTTGCCGGAACGCCCAGCGGCACGATTGAAGGTTATTATTCAAAAATTGCAGCGGATATTTGGAATGGCAAAACGAAAACTGCAAAAGCCGCAACCGACTCCATAAAACAAATTGTCCCAGAAGATGATGAGTTCAAAATAAGTTTTGCAAGCGCATCGGAATCAAAGGAAAAAATTGCGCGATACTACTTGAGGTCATTACAGTTTAAAAAGGACAATAGTACGCTTCGCTCCGATCTCACTTTAGAACACATTCTACCCAAGAAAAGAGATGACCACTGGAAGCATTTTTCCGAAGATGACCACAGGGCATATCTGCACAGGCTTGGGAATTTAACGCTGATGGATAAAGACAAAAATGGAAGCATTCAGGGAAAGGGCTACGATTCCAAGAAAAAGGTATTTGCCGCCGATACCGACTCTTCCATTACTCGTGATGCTGCAAAATATGAAGCATGGACAACGAGTGAGATAGTGCAACGTCAAAAGGGCATGGCAGAAATTGCGGTTTTGGCGTGGCCGTTATAGTGAATTGGCGGCAGTAATAATCTCAGCGACACGGCGAATACGTTGACTTCTCACCCTAGCCCTCTCCTCATTCAACGAGGAGAGGGAGAATTATTTTGGGGATGATTACCCAGGGTAGCTCTTACGTCCGCCTTCATCCGATTTCGGCGGGACAAGTCAGCGCATTGAGACAGGGCTGCGCAGCAACGCAGCCCTACCAAGTCGAAATGAATTCGCGGCAATTCGCCTGCCGCGACGGGCGCGAGTGCGGCGGGTGAAGTTCATGTCAGCCTTTGCCGCGCTTCGTTTTCAATGCGAGCACCAGCCACAGCGCGCTGGCCATGATTAACCCCCCCGGCAAAATCATAACGGTTTTCTGCAAATTTCTGCCGAAGGAATCCGCGAGGCGTTCGACGATCTCCGGCGACCACACGTCGCCGAAGAGGCGAACTCACGGAGTGATAATTTTCACCGGCGCTTCGGGTGTGGGATCGGGCGGACGCATCGGGGTCAACGCGGCGAGAATGGATTTCTGCACCGCCGGATTGAAAAGATTGCCCAGGTGACCGCCAGTCGGAAAGACCGTCAATTGATTCGTGGCAAACGTGGAGTGAAGCCATGACAAGTCCGCGTCCGTCAGCAGAAAATCGTTTTGATTGACGATGATGCGGACGTCCGGGTTGGCGCGCAGACCGGCTTCATACGACCGCAAATCGCCGTCCTTGGTCATCGTTTCCGCCGCCGGGGAAGCCAGACCCCGGTTCTGATAATACGGGATCGCAAACGTCTCGAAATAATCCTGGAAGGAATAGTGGAGGATTTCCTGATACACCGGATCACGCCGCCAGTCATCAATGCGGTGGTGCAGCACGCGCTGGTTATTGCGCCGCTGACTGCTGTAAATCATGTCCCGCAGTTTGAGTTTAAACGTCAGCCCGATGAGAAACTTGGATTCGATGGCGCTGAACGGCAGCGTGGTTTGTGGCGTGAGGTTATCCTGGCTCAAGGCGGCCACCTTCAGGAAAGTGTTTTCGATGTTGTCCGTCCGGTTGGTTTCCGGCCAGTCGAGCGGTGCGCGGTAAAATTCATCCAGCTTGGCAATCCCCTGCGCCATGCGAACGGGCGTGTTGATCGCGACGAAGCGGTCAAAGTGAATCAGCGGAAACTGGTTCGTGACGGGGGCGATCCGCACTTCCTGCACGCCCAGTTTGCCCTCGCGAAACTGCAACACACGGCCCGGCTTCACGACGGTGTAGTCATTCGTCGGCCCGGTGGACGCGATGAACAAAGTCTGGATCGCGCCTAAGGAATAACCCATCAACGCCCGGTTGCCCAGCCGGTTCGGATACAGCTCGTGCAAGCGATGATCAATTCCCGTCAACGCGATCTGCACATCGTTGGCGTCCACCGGCAGATACGCGGGCATGTTGGCGGTCGAGGCATTCTCCATGAACTCGGAGTTATACGGACTGCTGATGCACACGGCGGAGAAACCGTTTTTATAAACCAACTCGGCGAGCGCGATGGAGGAATCGGACAACCGGTGCGAGCCCAGTCCGGGCACGATGTAAACGATGTTCGCCTTGCCGGGCTGCAACCAATACGTGAATTTCAATTTCCGGCCCGTCGTGGGAATCCGCAGCGAACGGGTTTCACCGTGATTGGGAAAATTGGGATCCTTGAAGGTGAAGAAGACGGATTCAAGCGTTTCCAATGAAGCCTCGTCCTGTTTTCCCTTCACCTGAAAATCCGCCACGCGGTTCGCCCGCGCGAAAGTCCAGGCGTATTGAATCTCGGAATACGGATCCATTTCCGCCTGACTGAACCGCACGTATGAATCCACGCTATCGGAGAGATTGTTATACATGACGATGTAGGCGATATAAGAATAAGGGCCGAGATACGTCAGTGGCTTGTGGAGGTCGAAGTCGTAAGGCGCGATGTAGAGCAACGGATTCGCCGCCGTGTCCGCCGCCAGACCAACGGTGTCCCGGTCATTACTCGGGCCATACAGTGGCAGCATGATGAAGAAATGCGGCTGCCAGCCCCATTGGCCAAATGTCTGGCCAAAGTCCGCGTCCGATTTTGGAATGTTCCACTTGGTGGTCGCCACATCCCAGAACCCGGCCACGCCGACGGTGGTGTTGTAGAAAAACCGCCGGGATTCATCGCGCGCCCCATTCCATTTTCCCTGAAGCAGGTTGTTGATGAGCCGTCCCGGATAAGTCAGGTTCCTGCCAAAATTCCCAATCCCGGTACGGACCGGTTTCCTCACCACAAACCGGTAAACCCGACTGGTCGGCTTGATGACGCCGGTCATCAGCGCCTTGTTGAAACCCCACATGGCCCGGTTAAACGGTTCGAGCGGGTCAGGAACGGACTTGGGGAGAACAACGGTATTGGTAGATGGCTCAGAAAGGCTGGCTCCCGGTTCTTTCTCGTCTGCAAACAGCGAAAGCGACAACGACAAAAACAATAATGCAACGGTGTGGACTACCCGGTGTGACCCGATCTTCATAATTTGAAACCGACATTAGCTGCGCACATTGATGCCCAGCGCCGCAGCCAGATCAATTTCATGCTCCTGCTCCTCCACCATAAGCGCCCGCAGGGCTTCGCTCAACTTAAAGCTCAATCCAAATTCCCTCAGAAGCCGGTGATGCACCTTCGTGCTGGACCATGAAGCCTGGTCTTTAAAGAATTTTATGCGCGCTGCCGGGTCGCTTCGTAGAGGAACACGCCCGTGGCGACGGCCACGTTCAGCGAATTCATGTGGCTCGGCATCGGGATTTCCACCGCGTCATCGCACGCCGCGAGCACCATGTCCGTAAGTCCCGGCCCTTCCGCGCCGAACACCAGACAGCAATCGCCGCGCAAATCTACGGCGGACAATTTCTTCGCGCCCGGACGCGGATGCGCCGCCAGACAGCGCACACCCCGCGTCCGCAAAACCGCCAGGGTTTCCGCCAGATTATCCACGCGCACCAACGGCTGCTCAAAGATCGTGCCCATGGAACCTTGCACCGCCCGGCGTTGGAACGGACTGCCGCAGGTCTCGCCCACGATCAGAAAATGCGCGCCGAACGCCGCGCAACTCCGCACCACCGCACCGAGATTCTCCGCGCTGGCAATGCCTTCCACCGCCGCCAGCAGCAGCGGTCGCGGGGAATTTTGCAACAGCGTTTCCAAATCCGGCAGCGGCGGGATTTTCGCCACGGCCAGCGCGCCTTGATGCAATTTGTAGCCCGTTATGGTTTCCAGAATTTTTTGCCCGGCGACATAAACGTAAATTTCGGCTTCCATCCGGGCGCGCAGTTGCGGTTCGAGCTTTTCCAGCCACGCAGGCGTGAGCAGCGCGGACACCACGGGGAACCGGCTCGCCAGCAGGCGCTTCACCACCTTGATGTTGGCGGCCACCAGCACCCCTGCCCGCTCGTGTTCCTCGACGCGTTTGAGCGTGCGATACAACGCCAGCTCCGGCGCGTCGAGGGTTTGAACGGGTTGAAAATGCAAAATCGCCATGCCAGAATTAAAGCGCGTGGAAGCGGGAATGAAAAGTGCATAGAAAAAACTTGTCTGTGACAAAAAAACATGTTTGCGAAGAATTAATCCAATGATTGCCTTATGGCGTTTTCCGACGATAATGTGACTTTATGACTGGATCTGCAAATAGGGGCGGTATTGAAAGCCTCGCTTATGTCGAACAATTTTACGCCGATTACCGGCGTGATCCAAATTCGGTGCCGGTGGAATGGCGCGATTACTTTGCCGCTTCTCTGAATGGCGCGGAGGCGACCGCGAAAATCGGCCCTTCATTCAAACCGCGCAGTTTATTTAACCCCACTGAAGCCGACCCGGTCAAACGCAACGGGTTTCAACCCGACCCGCGCGCCGAAAGCCTGACCGAGCGGCTGCACCAGCTGGTCCGCAGCTATCGCGGCCGCGGCCATATCATCGCCGCCGTGAATCCCCTGGGCGCCACCAATCCATGCCCGCCGGAACTAGAACTGGATTTTTACAAATTCTCTGAAAGCGAACTCAGCATGCTCGTGAATTTTCCGGCGTTGCATTGTGAAACGCCGCTGACCGTCCGCGAAATTTTCCAGCGGTTGAACGACACCTACTGCCGCTCCATCGGCGTGCAGTTCATGCACATTGACGACTTGAAGATGCGGCAGTGGTTGCAGGTGCGCATGGAAAGCCCGCAAAACCGCCGTCAGGTTTCCCGTGACGAACAGCTCCGCATCCTCACCCGGCTCACGGACGCGGTGGTGTTCGAGGAGTTTCTCCGCACCAAATTTCTCGGCGCAAAAACATTTTCACTCGAAGGTTGCGAAACACTTTTACCCCTGCTCGACCTCGCCATTGAAAAGTCCGGCCATCAAGGCGTTAAGAACATCGTCCTCGGCATGGGGCATCGCGGCCGGCTGAACGTCCTGACCCACATCCTCGGTAAAAATCCCTGTGAGATTTTCCAGGAATTCACCGATGCCAACCCCAAGCTCTGGCCGGGTCGCGGCGACGTGAAATATCATCTCGGCCACAGCGGCGACTGGACAATGAGCGACGGCCGGAAAATCCACCTTTCGCTTTGCTTCAATCCCAGCCATCTGGAATTCGTCAATCCGGTCGTGCTCGGCCGGGTGCGCGCGCATCAGGATCGTTTCGGTGATGTCGAATGCCGCCGGACGCTGGGCATTCTGATCCATGGCGACGCGGCGTTTGCCGGCGAAGGCGTGGTGCAGGAAATCCTCAACATGAGCAAGCTTTCCGGTTACGCGATCGGCGGCGTGCTGCACGTCATCGTCAACAACCAGATTGGTTTCACCACGCCTCCGGGCGAAGGGCGTTCAACCACGTATGCAACCGACGTGGCGAAAATGTTGCAGGTTCCGATCTTCCATGTGAATGGCGAAGACCCTGAAGCCGTCGCGCAAGTGGTGCAACTGGCGATGGATTTTCGCGCAGAATTTCAATCGGACGTGTTCATTGACATGTATGGCTACCGCCGGCTGGGCCATAACGAGACGGACGAGCCAACTTTTACCCAGCCCGTCCTTTACCGGAAAATCGCCGCGCGCCCAAACGTTCGCGAAGGCTATCTTGACCGTCTGCTCGAACTCAAAAATGTCTCGCGGGAGGAAGCCGACAAAATCCTGGCCGAATGCCACGCGAAATTTGAACAGCAATTGGAAGCCGCGCGCACCGGCCAATGCGAAGTCGCCCCCGAACGCCGCAATGTCTGGAACGATTACATCGGCGGCAAGGAACCGCTCACCGAACCTGACACTGGCGTCGAAGCAAAACAGCTTTCCGCGTTGCTGGAGAAACTTACCGAACTGCCGGCGGAATTTAAGGTGCATCCAAAACTGGAACGAATGCTGGCCTCACGCCGTGAGATGGCTGCCGGCAAAGCTCCCCTCGACTGGTCGGCCGCCGAGGCGCTGGCGCTGGCAACCCTCACGACCGGCGGAGTGCGTATCCGCCTGACCGGACAGGATACGGGACGCGGCACCTTCAGCCATCGTCACGCGATTCTTTATGATCAAACGGACGGCCACACTTTCGTGCCGCTGCAACATCTCGCGCCGGAACAATCGCCCCTGCAAATTTACAACAGTCCGCTTTGCGAAACCGGCGCGCTCGGTTTTGAATACGGTTACAGCCTCGACTGCCCGAAATCATTGGTGATCTGGGAGGCGCAGTTCGGCGATTTCGTGAATGTCGCGCAAGTCATCCTCGATCAATTCATCACCAGCGCCGAAGTGAAATGGCACCGGTTGTCAGGCTTGGTGTTGTTGCTGCCACATGGGTTTGAAGGCATGGGGCCGGAACATTCCAGCGCACGCATGGAACGTTTTCTCATGCAGGCGGCGGAGGATAACATCCAGGTCGTCCAGCCCTCCACGCCCGCGCAGTTGTTCCATTTGCTGCGGCGGCAGGCGATCCGTAACTGGCGCAAGCCGTTGATTGTTTTCACGCCGAAAAGCCTTTTGCGTCATCCGCAGGTGGTCTCCACTTTGGAAGACTGCGCGCAGGGAACGTTTCAACGCGTGTTGCCGGATGCTTCCAAAGCGCAAAACATAAAGCGCATCCTGCTTTGCACCGGCAAGGTTTATTACGACCTGCTGGCCTATCGCGAAGAACGCAAGCATTACCATGTGGCCATCGTCCGGCTTGAGCAGTTATATCCCCTGCCCGCCGTCCCGCTGGATGCGGTGCTTAATCGTTACGATGAGGGCACGCCGGTTTTCTGGGTCCAGGAAGAACCCGCCAACATGGGTGCCTGGCGCTACCTGCACGAGAAATTGGGCGGCAAACTTTTCAACCGCTTTCCCCTGACGCCGGTCAGCCGCGTGGAATCCGCAAGCCCGGCCACCGGTTCCTCGCACGCGCACAAACTGCAACAGGCGCAGCTGATCGCGTGCGCTTTTGGCGATCCCGAACCCGATGCCGACGCGGTCTTTGCCGTCAAGAAAACTGAAACATCCAAATAGTTGCTAAAACTTTACCGATCGAGAAATTAAAGAAAAAATAATTATGCCCATCGAAATAAAAATCCCCGAAGTCGGCGAGTCCATCACGGAAGTTCAGATCAGCGAATGGCTGAAGTCCGAAGGCGACATTGTGAAACAGGACGAGGCCATTGCGGTCGTTGATTCCGAAAAAGCGACGCTGGACCTGCCGTCGCCCCAGGGCGGCAAACTGGTGAAAATTCTGGTTAAAGCCGGTGACACCGTGGCCGTGGGCACAGTCGTAGCGCACCTGGAAGCGGGCGGCGAAAATGGCAAACCTAAAACCGAAGCGCCGGCCAAGACGGACGACAAAGCAAAGGCCAAGACGGAAAAAGCGGAGCCCGCCAAAGAAACCAAGGCGGAAGTGAAGCCGAAGCCGGAAGCCAAACCCGCCGAAGCTCAAGCTCCGGCGAACGAGGTAAAATCTGCGTCTGCCGAAACCAAGCCCGTTGCCAAAACAGAAACCAAGACTTCCGCATCCGGTATGCCGGCGGCGAAATCATCTTCCTCCGGCCGCGAGGAAGAAATCGTGCCCATGACCATGCTGCGCCGCACCGTTGCGCGTCATCTGGTCGAGGCTCAGCAGACGATGGCGATGCTCACCACGTTCAACGAAGTGGACATGTCCGCCGTCATGGCCTTGCGGAATGAACATAAGGAGGCTTTTGAAAAACGTCATTTGGTCAAACTCGGGTTCATGTCCTTCTTCGTGAAAGCCGTGACTGACGCCTTGAAACAATTTCCGCAGCTCAACGCCGAGGTGCGCGGAACCGACATTGTTTATCGCAATTTCTTCGATATCGGCGTGGCCATCGCCAGCGACCGTGGACTCGTCGTTCCGGTGATCCGGAACGCGGAACGCCTGAGTTTTGCAGAAGTGGAAAAAGCCATCGGCGATTTCGCCCGGCGTGCAAAGGACGGCAAACTCAAGCCCGACGAACTGACCGGCGGCACGTTCACCATCACCAACGGCGGCAGCTTCGGCTCTTTGCTTTCCACGCCGATCATTAATCCCCCGCAAACGGGCATTCTGGGAATGCACTCGATCCAGGAACGTCCCGTCGCGCTGCAAGGCCAGGTGGTCATCCGTCCAATGATGTATCTGGCCGTCAGCTACGATCACCGGATCGTGGACGGCCGCGAAGCGGTTTTATTTCTTCGCCGCATAAAAGAGGTCATCGAAAACCCGGCGCGCATGTTGATCGAGGTCTGACGGATATTTTTGCAAGCCTGACTGACCGGCAAACAGATTGCGAAGCCATGTTTTAAAAACATGGCTTCGTTTCTTTTACAGCCACCTTATAGTTTGACTGAATTTTTAAAAATTTGCCGCTTAAAAATCAATCCTTTGAAACAGTGGCGAAAAATTTGCAGCTAATGATGGTATCACGAAAGATTATTACTCCAGCACATCTCGGGAGCTAGAATTACTTGTCAGATTTTTGCCTCAGATGGCGCTACTGGCACGAGGTTAGCTAGACCATACGTAATGAAAACAACCGCCATGTCCCCGATTGAAAATCTCCTTGAAGCTTATTATCAACCTCTTTTCCGTTTTGCCACGTCCCTCAGCGGCAATCCGGCGAAGGCTATGATTCTCACCCAGCGCACCTTTCGCCTGGCCTTCGACTTCAGCCGTACTTTGCCGGTGCCAAACAATGTCAGCGCATGGTTGTTTGCGATCTTGTTCAATAAATTTCTCGAAGACCGTCCCGCATAGCCGCCACATCTTTCCGAACCGGTGTCCGGCAAAAAAAAATAGAAATTCTTCTTCAGCAAATGAAGTTCACGCTTGGTGCTTCTTCGAAATTGCTGCTGTCTTTTCATACGGCTGATTTTGCGGGGCCATTCATTTCCACGGACGTGAAAGCTTAATTGCCGTTTAAAGCATCAAGACCAAAGCAGCGGAATGCGGTCGTGACTCTTCATGCAATGTCTATGAATTCAAAAGCGGGTGACGGCACCTTCGGCACGCAGTGAGGGATTTGGTGGTTGCTGTTTAAAGGAATATTTTTGCAGGTGAATTACAGTCCGACAATGGACCTTTCGTTCCACTGCGGATTCTTATGGCTCAGTGACCAAAAACGAATAAAAGCCGAAGTGCCGGCGCGCCCGCTTGGAACCGACAAAATCTTAAAAAAAAGGTGATTCGGCCCGGAATGCTGCTATCTTCAGCGACTGCATCACTGATTTATGAGACACATTCTTGCCGGGCTTATATTGGCCGTCACACTGTTTTCAGCAAACGCCACCACCTTCGTCACCACCAATTCCACTTGGAAATACCTTAAAGGCACGGCAGAGGCGTCATCGCCGGACAACACGGCATGGCGCACGAATGGCTTCAACGATGCCGGCTGGCTCACGGGCCAGTCACCTTTCTACTACGAGAACGATCCGGGTTCCGCAACGGCTTATACGGGCAATACGTTGCTATCTGACATGAACGGGAATTACACCTGCGTTTTCATGCGGCAGAAATTTGTGGTCACAAATCTGGCGACGGTTGCCCAGTTGCAATTGAATGCGTTAAGTGACGATGGCTTCATTGCGTGGCTGAACGGAAAGGAAATCGCCCGGTTCAACATGCCGGCCGGTGCGGTGGCTTATTCAGGTTCTTCGCTCGCAGCCTTGGGGGAACCCGTACCATTGGCAAACTACGTAATTCCGGATCCGGCAAATTATCTGGTCACGGGCACAAACATCCTTGCGGTGCAGGCATTCAATTCGTCAATCGCCGGCAGCAGCGATTTTATTATTTGGACGACGCTGGATGATGCCGTGAACGCAGCCTGGAGCGGTGTGGGCATTTCAGAATTCATGGCCACGAACGTGACCGACGTGGTGGACGTGGATGGCGATCATTCGCCGTGGATCGAGATATACAATCCGACGACGGCAGCGGTGAATCTGAGCGGCTGGTCGCTGACTTCGGATTCAACCAATCTGCGGCAATGGAATTTTCCCAACGTCACGATCACTCCGCAAAGTTTCATCATCGTGTTCGCCTCCGGCAAAAACAGGACAAATAACATCGCGGAACTGCACACGAATTTCCGGCTGGCGGTGAACGGCGGCTATCTGGCGCTGGTGAATGTGAGCGGTGGCATCGCGTCGGTTTTTGCGAATTACCCCGCGCAATCTCCGGACATTTCCTACGGTCGCGATGCGGCGACGCCGAGTCTGACGGGTTATTTTCCGTCGCCCACGCCGGACGATGTGAATGCCATGGGCGGCACGAATGCCGCGCCCGCCGTCACGTTCTCGCAAAGCGGCGGGACGTTTGTGAGTCCGTTTAATTTGCAACTCACCACCCTTTCCAATGCGGCGATCCGTTTCACGCTGGACGGCTCGTTGCCGACAACGGATTCAACATTATACACGGCAGCTTTGCCGGTCAGCGGTTCCGTGCAGGTGCGGGCGCGGGCTTTTCTGCCGGGACTGATGCCCGGCGTGTTGCACAGCGAAACGTATCTGCAACTGGATACGAACCTCTCGAAAACGAATTCCAACCTGCCGGCCATCGTCATTTATAACTTTCACGCCGGGGATGTACCGGTGGACAATGACCAATTCGTGAACATGGCTTTTTACGAACCACAGAACGGCGTGACGCGCCTGACCAATGCGCCGACGCTGAACCTGCGGGCGGGCATTCATCTGCATGGCTCTTCAACCTTGGGCATTCCCAAACACGCGTTCAGTGTGGACTTCTGGGATGAATTGAATTTTGAAAAAAATTATTCGCCGTTGGGCATGCCGGCCGAATCGGACTGGATTCTTTATGCGCCGGATAATTTTGAACCGGTGCTGATGCATAATCCGCTGGCGTATCAATTGAGCAACGAGGTTGGCCGTTACGCGCCGCGCACCCGATTCGTGGAAGTCTACCTCAATACAACCGGCGGTCCGTTGACGGCGGCCAATTACAACGGCATCTATGTGCTGGAAGAAAAGATCAAGTGGGATGACAACCGCGTGGACATCGCCAAAACACGCTCCGTGGATGAATTGCATCCGTTGGATAATTCCAATCCCAATGTGACGGGCGGTTACATGATGAAGATTGACCGGCTCGGGCCGGGCGAAAGCGGATTCAACTCCGCCGGGCAGACGATTGTTTATGATCATCCGAACGAAGAAGACATCAACACGCCGCAACGTTTGCCGCAGAAACAATATCTGCAGAGTTACATGGATGCTTTCGGCACGGCCCTGAACGGCGCTAATTATACGAATCCTACCAACGGTTTCCGGGCTTACGTGGATGTCCCTTCCTGGATTGATTCGCACATCCTTAACGTGGCGACCTTCAACGTGGATGCCTTGCGCTTGAGCGCCTATTTCTACAAGGATCGCAACGGCTTGCTGACGTTCGGGCCGGTATGGGATTTTGACCGCACCCAAGGTTCGACGGATGGTCGCGACTTCAATCCCCGTGTCTGGCGTTCCACGGATGGAACGGATTTTTTCAATTACACTTGGTGGGGCCGGATGTTCACGGACGTTGAGTTCTGGCAGGCTTGGATAGACCGTTATCAAAATCTGCGCGAAGGCACGCTTTCCACCAATCACATCTTCAGTGCGATTGACGCGTTGGCCGCGCAGGTGCAGCAACAGCAGCCCCGCGAAGCAGCCCGCTGGCCTTCCCTGACCACGCCGCGTTCCGGTAGCGTGAGCAGCGCCGGTTACACCTACAATTTTTCCGGCACGTATCAAGGTGAAGTGGCGTTTCTTAAAAAATGGTATGGCGACCGGCTGAACTTCATGGACACTAATTTTGTCGCGAAGGCGGTTTTCAGCAACACCAACGGGCTTTATCTGCCGGGCGGAACATTGACCATCACAAGCCCCACGGGCGGAATCATTGTCTATACTACCAACAACACGGATCCGCGCGTTGCCGGCGGCGGCATTTCCGCTGCGGCAAAGGTTTACCACCACGCCATTGACCTTGTCGTCGAACATCATCATCACGGCGCGCGTGTTGAACAATGCCCATCACAATCTGACCGGCGCGAACAACCCGCCTTTGAGCAGTTCATGGTCTGGCATCACCAAGGCGACCTATACCGCCGGGATGCCGCCGGTCATCACGCAAAGTCCGGCAAACCTCGACGCGTATCTCGGACAAACACCGGTGTTCACCGTGCTGGCCTCCGGCAATCCGGCGCTGAATTATCAGTGGTTTTTGAACGGCAACCCGCTGGCCGGCAAGACCAACGCGCAACTGTCGCTCAACTTGACCCAGACCAATCAGGCCGGAACTTATTCCGTGATCGTGGCGAATCTTGTCGGAACCAACAGCGCCTCGTTCGTCCTGAACATCACTCCGAAGCCGAATCTCGTCATCACTGAAGCGCTTTCGAGCGAATCCAAAGGCACGGTCAATTCCACCCTCGACCATCAGGATTGGTGGGAGTTGAGCAATCTCGGAAATTTTCCTGTCAATCTTCAAGGTTTCCGTTTCAACGATGATCATGCTTTGTTAAGCAGTGCTTTCACCTTGACCAACAATGCGGTTATTGCACCGGGTGAATCCATCGTTCTTGCGCAGGACATGACGCCGGCGCAATTCCGTCTTTGGTGGGGCGCGAACAATCTGCCCGCCAATCTGCAGATCATCACCTATCCGGACATCGGGTTCGGTGCCGATGGCGATGCCATTTATTTATGGAACGCCGCCGCCATGACGAATAGCGACATCATTACCAATGTCACTTTCGGATCGGCCACGCGCGGCGTGACTTTCGGTTTCAATCCCAACTCGAATGTTTTCGGCGCCTTGAGTGTTGCCGGCCAGAACGGCGCGTTTGCCGCCGCCGTCAACGGCGACATCGGCTCACCGGGCACGATCGTGAACCTGCCGCGCTTCACCCAGACTCAGTTCAACACCACAAACGGATTTGGTTTCAATTTCATCACCCAGTCCAATCGCAACTACGTCGTCCAATACAAAGATGATCTGACCGCCGCCAACTGGTCGGTGTTGACCAACTTCACCGCCAGCGCAAATTCCTTTAACTTCAATGACGATACGGCCATTACAAATACCGCCCGTTATTACCGGATCGTGCTGGTGCCATAAAAACTAAAGATTCTGTCCGGCTCAAAGATTGAGCCTTTAAGAATATCTTGAGGCATGGCCTGTGATATTCCGATTGTCAGCCGGTGCAGATTGTGATAATCCGTCCGTCATGAGGATTAAAAAACTGTTTCTGATTGTCTTCGCTTCACTCGCTTTAAACCTGCTGCCCGCTTTCGCCGGAGAATTTCCTGACGATTGGACATGGGACGACAAGCCGGAACAACGCGCCGCCCACGCCGTCTTGGAAGGCAAGCCGATGCCGCCGCTGTCCGTCTCCAACTGGATCAATGGCGAGGTCAACCCCGCCGACTTGAAGGGCAAAGTCGTCGTCGTGGATTTTTACGCAACCTGGTGCGGCCCCTGCATGGCGGCCATCCCCCACAACAACGAGCTGCTCAAGAAATACCAGTCCAAGGGTCTGGTGATCATCGGCGTCTGCACCAACAAAAAGGGTCAGGAAAATTTCGCCACCAACGCCAAGCAACACAATATTGAATACCCCGCCGCCACTGATCCCGAACTCAAATCGCAGAAAGCCTGGGCGGTGCATTATTATCCCACTTATGCCGTCATTGACCGCAAAGGCATTGTCCGCGCGATCGGCCTGCAGCCGGAACATGTAGAAGCCGTCGTCAAGAAACTGCTGGCCGAACCCGCGCCGTAACAAGCCTGTTCTGCAAACACAACCGTCAACCAAAAGATTGAATATGAAAACAAAGATTCGAGCATTCACTGTCGCCGCTGCTTTGCTGGCCACCATCGGCACTGCCGGGGCTAAACTGTCCGTCGGCGATCCCGCGCCAAAATTGCAGACCGGGAAATGGATTCAGGGCGACCCCGTGACAGCATTCGACTCCAACCACGTTTACATTGTGGAATTTTGGGCGACGTGGTGCGGGCCGTGCCGTGTGTCCATCCCGCATCTCAATGAGTTGTCCGAAAAATTCAAAGGCCAGGGACTTATCGCCATCGGTCAGGATTGCTGGGAGCGCAACGAAGACGGCGTGCCGGCGTTCGTGGAAAAAATGGGCGACAAGATGACCTACCGCGTGGCGCTGGATGACAAGAGCACGGACGACAAAGGCGCCATGGCCACCACCTGGATGGCTGCTGCCGGTCAGAATGGCATTCCCACGGCCTTCATCGTCAATAAACATGGCGTCATCGCGTGGATCGGGCATCCGATGGAATTGACCGAAGACACGCTCAGCCAGATCCTGGCCGATACATTCGACACCGCCGCGTTTGTAAAACAACGCGAAAAGCAGGAGCAAGAGCAAGCACAGCAGATGGAACAATTCACCAAACTGCAGGCCGCCATGAAGGCCAAGGATTGGGACGCCGCCGACGCCGCGTTGGCCGCAGTGGAAAAAACTGTCCCTGAAAACGCACGTGTTCAACTGGTGGGAGCGCGCCTGCAAATCCTGCTGGGTCGGAAAGATTATGACGGCGTCTGCAAGCTGGCGAAAGCCACGAGCGACGCAAATCCGGACAACGCGATGTTACAAAACGAACTGGCGTGGACGCTGGTCGCGACCAAGGGCGTGGACCAGCACGGCCTGGCCGTGGCGAAAACAATCGCCGAGCGCGCCAACACCGCTGCCAAGGAAAAAGACCCCGGCATACTCGACACACTGGCACGGGCGCAGTTCATCAACGGACTGACCAACGAAGCCGTCGCCACCCAGCAAAAAGCCGTGGACCTCGCGACGGACGAGATGAAGAATGATTTGAAAAAATCCCTGGCCGATTACCAGCAGGGCAAACTGCCGGACCCGGAATAATAGGCTGTTCGCAGAGATTTTCTCTCCGTTCCCCTCGTCAAGCATTCGGTAGGGCGAAGCTGCTACTTCGCCAACACTTCACCGCCAAGCCATCTCTTGACCGCAAGTATGGTTGCGGCACACTCCTGTCATGCCGACGAATGTTTTGGGTGGAGAATTACAATCCTGCTGTCAATCGCCCGTGACCGGATTTTATCGCGATGGTTATTGCCGCACGGGACCGGAGGATCGCGGTCTACACACCGTGTGCTGTCAGGTCACCCGGCCATTTCTTGATTATCTGGCGCTGCAAGGCAACGACCTCATCACGCCGCGCTCCGAATATGATTTCCCCGGCCTGACAGAAGGCGACCGCTGGTGTGTTTGCGTGCGGAGCTGGGCGCAGGCGTTTGAAGCGGGTCATGCCTGTCCGGTGGTGCTGGAGGCGAGCCACATCTCGGTGCTGGAGTTCGTGGACCTGGAGTCGCTGAAAGCCCACGCGGCCAAAGACTGAACGTCCAGTGACGCAGAATATCTGGACTGACTCCCAACGAAGTGGGAACAGTCGGTCCGCTCCTGATGGGTTCGGCCGGCGCGTTTATCACCGGCAGCGACTTCCTCATGGATGGCGGAGTAACGGCCGCGTATTGGTTCGGCGAACTCGCGCTAAAGGTGTGAGCCGCAGGAGCAATCATTGATCGGGGCGGCGTAATTAAGGAACATCTCGACGATAAACGTTCCTTGAAAGCTATGGCTGTGCTGTCATACGCTGTAGCCAACCTCTATGAAGAAGCCTCAAAAATGTTTCGTCATAATGCCGTTTACTCAAACACGGCATGGAGTCTCCCCAAACGAAATCGTCATTACCAAAAAGCAATGGGACCATATTTATGAGCGATGGATAAAGCGAGCGGTAGAATCTTATGAAGGTGATTCTTTTATTTGCAAACGCTCGCCAGCAAAACCGGGCAATTTTATTAAAGGAATTATTGGCGACATTGCCAGCTCAAATTTGGTAATTGCAGATTTAACAGGAGAAAGGCCGAATGTTTATTACGAACTTGGAATCCGGCACGCTCTGCGCACAGGTTCAATCATAATCACACAACATCTCAGCGCATTGCCTTCGGATTTGGCGAGCTATTTTGCCTTTGAATACACTTACAGCGAAAAGGATTTTGAATACGAAAATTATTATCGTCTATTTGAAACATCTCTTCACAAGACAATCGCAGAAATGGAAAATAGCACCGATCCAAGCGACAGCCCCGTAAGTGATTTCTTTGGGTTGCGACATCAACTTTTGGAACAAACATTGGCTGAAGAAAAAGCCGAATTCCGTTGGTTGCTTGAAAATATCGGAGAAGCTTTGAATCAAAACTATCGAGTTTGCGAACAAATGTATGATTCAGTCGTTCTCAACAAAAAAGTGACGTTTTCTGCCTTGCCTGTAATTGATCTATTCCCTCTTGAGGTTTTATACACCCGCCTATTTTCAATTCCATGGCGAATTCATAAGCCTGAGACGCTCAGGGCAACCGCTGAATTACTTACCGCTGAGCGACGAAATTTTATTCTGTATCAAAGGCTGTTTGATCAGGCGTCCTTGGCAAAACCAGACAGCGCAATTTTGGCCGGAGCTTTTGCGGCATTTTCCAAAGCAATTGTAGAAAGCCGCAAAGAATTCAAAAAGCACTGGCAAAATGTTCTTGGTGCAAAAATTGAATATGAACTTATTTGGGGCAACAAGAAACGAAGGCGGAAAAGGCAATAAGCTGTCTATTTTCTCATAAACATCAACTCATCATCTTTCGCAGTTACCTTGATTTTCTCCCCCGGCTTAAACTCCCCCGCCAGCAGCTTCGTCGCGAGCGGGTCGAGCAGGTGTTCCTGGATCGCGCGTTTGAGCGGGCGCGCGCCGAATTGCGGGTCGTAGCCTTCGCTGGCCAGCAGCTTCTTCGCGGCGGCGTCCACGTCGAGCGTGAGATTTTGCTGCGCGAGGCGTTTTTCCAAGTTGCCCAGTTGGATGTCCACGATTCGCGTGAGTTCGCTTTCGTCGAGACTTTGGAAAATGATCACGTCGTCCACGCGGTTCAGGAATTCCGGGCGGAAATGACGTTTCAACTCGGCCATCACCTTGTCTTCCATCGCCTGATGCGACGACTTGTCCGTATGGCCGTCCATGAAATATTCCTGGATGATCGGCGAGCCGAGGTTGCTGGTCATGATGACGATGGTGTTCTTGAAATCCACCGTGCGCCCCTGCCCGTCCGTAAGCCGGCCATCGTCGAGCACCTGCAGCAGCACGTTGAACACGTCGCCATGCGCCTTCTCGATCTCGTCGAACAGAATCACGGAGTAAGGTTTGCGGCGCACGGCTTCGCTGAGTTGGCCGCCTTCCTCGTAGCCGACGTAGCCGGGCGGCGCGCCGATGAGCCGCGCGACGGTGTGTTTTTCCATGTATTCACTCATGTCAATGCGGATCATGGCGCTCTCGTCGTCGAAGAGAAATTCCGCGAGCGCGCGGGCGGGTCTCGGTCTTGCCCACGCCGGTCGGCCCGAGAAAAATGAACGAGCCGATGGGCCGGTTTGGATCCTGCAAGCCGCTGCGCGAACGGCGCACGGCATTGGACACGGCGGTGATCGCTTCCGCCTGACCGATGACGCGCTCCCTTAAACGATCCTCCATCTTGAGCAATTTCTCGCGCTCGCCTTCGAGCATCCGCGACACGGGAATATGCGTCCACGCCGCGACGACCTTCGCGATGTCTTCATCCGTGACTTCCTGCCGCAGCAACGTGAGTCGGGCATCCTGCCCGGCTTTGCCTGCCGGAGCAGCTGCCGCATTTTCCATTTTAGCCAGCTTGGCTTCCAAATCAGGAATCTTGCCGTATTGAATCTCTGCCGACTTCGTGAGGTCACCCGCACGCTGCGCCTGCTCCAGTTCAATCTTCGCCTGCTCCAGTTGCTGTTGGACGATGCTCACCGCATTAACCGCAGTCTTCTCATTCTGCCATTGCGCGGTGAGCGCCTTGGATTTGTCTTTCAAGTTGGCGAGAGTTTTATCAATCAACTTCAGCCGTTCTTTGCTGGCCGCGTCCTTCTCCTTCGACAAAGACATCCGCTCGATTTCCAATTGCAAAATCTGCCGGTCAAACTGATCCAGCTCCGTCGGCTTGGAGTCCAGTTCCATCTTGATACGCGACGCCGCTTCGTCCACCAGGTCAATCGCCTTGTCCGGCAAAAAACGATCCGTGATGTAGCGATGCGAAAGCGTGGCGGCGGCGACGAGCGCCGCGTCCTGGATGCGCACGCCGTGATGCACTTCGTAGCGCTCTTTCAACCCGCGCAGAATCGCGATGGTCGCCTCGACGCTTGGCTCGGCGACTTGCACCGGCTGGAAGCGGCGTTCGAGCGCTGGGTCTTTCTCAATGTATTTGCGGTATTCATCGAGCGTTGTTGCACCGACGCAGCGCAGTTCGCCACGCGCGAGCTGTGGCTTCATGATGTTTGCGGCATCGCTTGCGCCTTCCGCCGCCCCAGCGCCGACGAGCGTGTGCAACTCATCAATGAACAGAATGATTTTTCCCTCGCTCGCGGTGATTTCCTTGAGGAAAGCTTTCAAGCGTTCTTCAAATTCGCCACGAAATTTTGCGCCGGCGATCATCGCGCTCAAATCCATTGCCACGAGCCGCTTGTTTTTGAGCGATTCGGGGATGTCGCCGCTCACGATGCGTCGCGCGAGACCTTCGGCAATCGCCGTCTTGCCCACGCCCGGCTCACCGATGAGCACGGGGTTATTCTTTGTGCGGCGCGTGAGGACTTGCATCACGCGGCGGATTTCCTCATCGCGGCCGATGACCGGATCAATCTTTCCCTGCCGGGCTAGCGCCGTGAGGTCGCGACCATATTTTTCCAGCGCCTGAAATTTTCCTTCTGGCTGCTGGTCGGTCACACGCTGGTTGCCGCGCAATTCCGCGAGCGCCTTGAGCACTGCATCGCGCTTGAGATTGTGCGCGGCAAAAATTTTCTTGAGCGACGTGCTCGACGAATCCAGCAAGCCGAGCAGCAGATGTTCGGTGCTGACGTAATCATCCTTGAGTTTGTTTGCCTCGGACTGCGCGGCATCGAGCGCCTTTTGCAGATCGCGACCGGCGTAGGGATCGTTGCCGCCTTGAATCTTGTGGCGCCGCGCCAGTTCGGCTTCCAAATCCGGCTGAAGCTTGGCAGGCGGCACGCCGATGCGCGCCAGCAGTTCCGGCACGAGACTCTCCGCCTGGCCGAGCAGCGCGAGCAGCAGATGCTCGCCGTCCATCTCCTGGTGCGAATGTTCGCGGGCGATGCGTTGCGCGTCCTGCAACGCCTCCTGCGATTTTTGGGTAAGCTTGTCGAGTTGCATGATGCGAGTTTACTGCGTTTGGGAGCGGTAGAACCTTGTTAGAAAATTGCCCGCATTAGTATCCGTGAACTGCCAGTAGCCGTCGGCTCCAGCGGTGTTAGTTGAAATGGCCTGCCAAGCGGGAGGTAGCGCAATGCTTGTGGCGCACTGCACAATATTGGTCGTCCCGGGCTGGCTGATGAAACTGAGGGCAATATTGCCGAGAGAGTCAGAGGTGGCCCGGTAAATGAGAGGCACAGTCGTAATAATCAGATTAGCGACGCTGCTGGTAACACTGCCGCTGGAACCCGTCACTACCACTTGATAATTGCCGACATCGACGTTCGTCGACTTGTATATTGTCAGCGCCCGCTCGCCAACCGGCGTCACCTTGCGGATACGGTTATTAAACGTATCGGCGATGAACAAGTTACCGGCAAAGTCCACCGCCACTCCAGTTGGATTCCACAAAGTCGCATTTGTAGCCGAACCACCGTCGCCATTGTAACCGGTTAGACCGTTGCCGGCAACGGTCGTGATAATACCATTGGTGTCGATTCGACGAACGCGCCCATGGTTTACATCCGCGATGAACAAATTGCCAAAGCTATCAAGGGTCACATCAATTGGAGTGGCGAGACTGAGTTTGTGGCCGGACCGCCATCGCCCAAAGAGGTGACGTTCGTGCTGCCCGCCACGGTCGTGATCACACCATTCGTATTCACTTTGCGTATCCGATTATTCCCGTAGTCGGCGATGAAAAAATTCCCAACGACATCCGTGGCAACACGGAACGGAGTATTGAGTCCGGCATTGGTGGCGGCGCCGCCGTCGCCGGAATAGGTGCCAAAAAACTGCTGATTAGTGCCCGCGACACTCGTAACGGTGCCAGCAACACTAACTTTGCGGATACGGTTATTCCCGGTGTCGGCAACAAACCAATTGCCTGAAGTATCAATTCTGATGCCTCCCGGACTGTTGAAGGCGGCGTTGGTCGCCGGGCCACCGTCCCCCGAAAAGGCGCCGGATCCATTGCCGGCAATCGTTGCGATGATTCCGTTGGTATCAATTATTCGGATGCGATTATTGTCGGTAATGAATACATTTCCCGATGGATTCACACAAATACCGTAGGGATTTCCGATGGTCGCATTCGTCGCCGAACCGCCATCGCCGGAAAATCCGTAGATCCCGGTGCCGGCTATCCGGGTCATAACTCCCTTCGGACTCACCCTGTAGATGCGCTGATCGCCCCCGGCGATGAACAAATTCCCGATGCCATCCACCGCAACTCCGGTCGCCCCAGTTATGAATTGCACGAAGGTTGAGATAGTGCCCTGCGGAAGGTTGGTCCCGTTGTGCCGCCATTGGTAGGTGAATGGCCCGGAACCGGAAACACCACAGAAAAGGTGGCATTACCACCACTCCAAACAACTTGGCTAGCCGGCTGGTTAGTGATTACTGGAAGCTGTGCGCGCAGGGTAAATTGCGCCAATTCAATGGTCATTAGTAAAGAGTGAATACTCTCATATTTCAATTCTAAAGTTGAACTATTGTCCTAACGTCCGGTTTGGCAAGGAAAAAAATAGAGAACACGTTATCTGCCCTCCGTTCGTTAAAATGCCAATCTCCTGATGCGAATATTCGCGGGCGATGCGTTGCGCGTCCTGTAACGCGTCCTGTAATTTCTGGGTGAGCTTGTCGAGTTGCATGATTAACAAATACGGTTTCCAGCAGATTTTTCACCGCAGAGATTGACAGGCTGAGACAGAATTTACAGGATTAACAAATTAGAGAACACTCCGCGATGACAAAAGTCATCCTGAAAATCCTGTTCATCCTGTCTAATAGATTTTAAGTTATGCGTATGAAATATCGTTTACTTGGTCGCACCGGTTGGAAAGTTTCGGAAATCAGTTTTGGCGCCTGGGCCATTGGCGGCTCGTGGGGCGACGTGAGCGATGCGGATTCGCTCGCCGCACTTCATGCCGCGCTGGATGGCGGCGTGAATTTCTTCGATACGGCGGACGTCTATGGCGATGGACGCAGCGAACGCCTGATGGCGAAATTGAAAAGGAAGCGGAAGGAAAAATTCTACATCGCCACCAAGGCCGGACGCCGGCTGCCCACGCAGACGCCGGAAGGTTACAGCCGCAAGAATCTCACGTCGTGGATCGAGCGCAGCTTAAAAAATTTGAACACAGACGCGATTGACCTGCTGCAACTGCATTGTCCGCCAACCGAGGTTTATTACATGCCGGAAGTTTTTGGCATCCTCGACTACCTCGTGAAGGCCGGCAAACTGCGGCATTACGGTGTGAGCGTAGAGAAATTGGAGCAGGCGCTCAAGGCCATCGAGTTTCCCAACGTCCAGACGGTGCAGATCATCTTCAACATTTTCCGGCAGCGTCCGGCAGACTTGTTTTTCACTGAAGCCCAACGTCGCAAAGTTGGCATTCTCGCCCGCGTGCCGTTGGCGTCGGGAATGTTGTCCGGCAAGATCACGCGCACCAGCAAGTTCTCGAAGGATGATCATCGCGCCTTCAATCGTCACGGTGAGGCGTTTGATCGCGGCGAAACTTTTTCGGGCGTGGATTTTGAAACCGGGCTGCACGCGGTGAACGAATTGAAATCGCTGGTTCCCAAGAACACGACGTTGGCGCAACTGGCCCTGCGCTGGATTTTGGAATTTCCCGCCGTCACCTGCGCCATCCCCGGCGCGAAACGTCCCGCACAGGTTGCGGAGAACATCGCCGCGTCACACTTGAAACCTTTATCACCGGCGGCTATAAAACGGATCAAGGCGATCTACTGCACGCGCATCAAGCTGCTGGTGCATCATTACTGGTGAATCCTCACCTTGCACTGGCGGGGGCTTTCCGTTAATTTGCAGGCGCTATGGATAATTCATCTGCTTCTCCCGGCGCGCCGCCGCAGTTAACGCCGCCGCCGCTCATCACCCCGCCACCCACCCGCCTGCGCCGGAGCTGGGGCTGGATCATCGTGTCCATCGTGCTGTTGGTGCTGTTGGCCTTCAGTCTGCTGGGAAATTTTGCCCAGGCGCTTTCGCTGGCCGTCGGGGGCTTTGGCAGCGGCTTGAATCGCGGTTTCAAAAACAACAGCACGCGCATGGCGGGTCCGCGGCTGGATGAGTTCATTCTGGAAGACAATGGCGGCCGGGCAAAAATTGCCGTCATCTCGGTGGACGGCATCATCGCCAGCACTCCCACTCCTTCGGGCAACAGCCTCGTGGATGTGATGCAGGCGCAGCTCGACCGGGCCGCCGAGGACAAGCGCGTGAAAGCCGTCATCCTGAAAGTGGATTCACCCGGAGGCGAAGTCATGGCCTCGGACCAGATCAACAAGGCAATCGTGAAATTTCAGGCGGATTCGGGCAAGCCCGTGGTCTGTTCCATGGGCAGCCTGGCGGCGAGCGGCGGTTACTATGTTTCCGCGCCCTGCCGTTGGATCGTGGCGAACGACCTGACCATCACCGGCAGCATCGGCGTCATCATGCACGGCTACAATTATCGCGGGCTGATGGACAAGGTCGGTGTTTTGCCGATGACTTACAAGAGCGGCAAATACAAGGACATGTTAAGCCCCGACCGCAGCACCAATGAAATTCCCGAGGGCGAACGCGCGATGGTGCAGGCGTTGATTGACGAGACTTACGGCAGATTCACCAACATTGTTTCCACCGGCCGGGCCCAGGCGCATCAAAAAAATGGCCAGGAAGGCAAGGCGCTGGCGGACAACTGGGCGAGTTTTGCCGATGGCCGCGTGCTGTCCGGCTCGCAGGCTCTCAAGCTGGGTTTTGTGGATCAACTGGGCGACTTCAACGAAGCGGTCATCCGCACGAAAACGATCGCGCACATCGCCGGCGAGGCCAACATTGTCGAATATCGCGAGCGATATGACATCGCGGATTTTCTTTCCATGTTCGGCCAGAGCGGTTCGGCCCATGACGTGAAGCTCGACCTCGGCCTGGACATTCCGAAATTGCGCGCCGGCTGCATGTACTTCCTCTGGCAGGCCCCGGAAAACTGAATGAAGGGCGTCACGGTCATCACGCACCCGCTCGTTCAGCATAACCTCACCCGGTTGCGCGACCAGCAAACCCAGCCGCAGGAGTTTCGCCCGCCTGCTGGGAGAAATCGCCGCCCTGATGATCTACGAGGCCACGCGCGCCTTCGCCGTAAAAAAAGTCTACGTGCAAACACCACTCGCCCGGACGAATGGTTTGCAACTCGAACGCGAAGTCGTCCTCGTCCCCGTTTTGCGCGCCGGCCTTGGCATGTTGGATTCCATCCTGCAGCTCATCCCGCACGCCCGCGTCGGCTTCATCGGCTTGAAACGCGAGGAAACGACGTTGCGCGCGATGTTCTATCACAAGAGCCTGCCGAAAAATCTCGGCAATTTTGAAACCATCCTGATTGATCCCATGCTTGCGACCGGCGGCAGTTCCGTCGCCGCGATTGACTTGCTGATGGAACAAGGCGCAAAACACATCCGGCTGGTGAACCTCGTCGCTGCGCCCGAAGGCATCGCAACCGTGCAGAAAAAATATCCGCGCTTACCGATCTTCACCGCCGCCATTGACCAGAAGCTGAACCACAAGGGATTCATCGTCCCCGGTCTCGGCGATGCCGGTGACCGGCTTTTTGGGACTTGAATTGTTGAATCCTGCATCGTTAAATCGTTGCATCGTTGCCCCGGTTCACCATGCAACGATTTAACAATTCACGATTCAAGGACCTATCATGCCAGACACCTTGCTCATGGTCGCGGACAGCGAGCGCGACGCCGATATGCTTTACGCCACCGGATTGTTTGTCGGTGATGCCTTTATTTATCTCAACTTTGGCCGGCAGCCGGTCATCGTGATGAATGACCTAGAGATTGACCGCGCTAAAAGACAAGCGCCACATTGCCGCGTCGTTTCGTTCAATGCTTATCAGCAAAAGCTCCGTCGCAGCGGCGTGAAATTCCCGGCTTTGTCCACGTCATCCGCGAACTTCTGCGTGAACGGAAAATCAAAACGCGTCACGGTGCCGGATAGTTTTTCCCTCGGCCTCGCCAGGGAACTCAAGGCTCTCGGCATCAAGGTCCATCCTTGCAACGGCCACTTCTTTCCTGAACGCGAAATCAAGACCGCCGATGAAGTCAAAAAAATTTCCGCCGCGCTGATGATGGCCGAGGTCGGCATGGCCGAAGGCATTCAGGTTCTGCGCAACTCAAAAATCGGACGCGGACGAAAGCTGCTCTGGCGTAACCTGCCGTTGACTACGGAAAAATTGCGGGCGGTGATTGATTGCGCGATTTTGCAGGCATCCGGCTTGGCAGCGCATACGATTGTTGCCGGCGGCAAACAGGGCTGCGACCCGCACGAACGCGGTTACGGACCGTTGCACGCCAATGAGCCAATCATCCTGGATATTTTCCCGCGCTCGCAAAAGACAGGCTACTTCGGTGACATCACCCGCACTGTGGTGCGCGGCAAGGCGAGCGAAGCCGTTCGAAAACTTTATGACACCGTCTTCACGGACAGAAAATCGGTTTGCAAAAAGTATGCGCCGGGGTTCCCACGGCTGAAGTTCATGAGTGCATTCTGCAATTTTTCAATCAACGCGGCTATCACACTGGCAAGCGTAATGGACACATGGAAGGATTCTTTCACGGAACCGGCCATGGCGTGGGGCTCGAAATCCACGAAGCCCCGCGCATGGGTGCGACCTCTCGCGGTGAATTAATCGCCGGACAAGTCGTGACTGTGGAACCGGGACTTTATTACCCGGAGATCGGCGGCGTGCGTTTGGAGGACATGATGCTCGTCACGGCCAAGGGCGCGAAAAACCTGACGCGGTTTGAGAAGGTGCTGGAGATTTAAGCGCAAAAAAATTCCCACTATGAAAAGCAGGCTTTTGTTTCTTCCCATCTGGGTCCTTTTATCAATTACCATTTTCAGTCAGGAACAAATGTCTGCTGAAAAGTTCAGTCAAATAGTTTCCACGCCGGGTGACAGAACGCCTTTGTCAGAAAAACTCGCCGCTTTTCCATTTTGGACAAATTCAACCGCTGACATTTTTCTAAGATATGAAGATGAAAGAACTTTCAAGGAAGATGCCGTTATAACGGCAAAAACCATCAGTGGTAAATACATCGTGTTCACAATCCAATCAAAGTTTTACGAACAGCCAATAAACAGCATCGTAATGTATGACAAAGAAAAATTAGCCTTCGCGGTGTGGGGCAAATACGGCGACATGTTAACCGAACAGATCGCTACTTTTGATTTTGAGAAGAAAACTTACAAAACAAGCTCTTCTTACGGAGATGGATTTACCGAAACTGGCAGTGGATTTTATTCCGACAAAGAAGATTCCAGCCGAACACTGGTCTACAAAAATGGCACTTTGTTCATGACCAGAGAGGTAAAGGCTAAACCAGTGGAGATTATTGAAATAGCTGTCCACCATTGCTCGCATATCGGCAGATAATTAATTTTCTTGCGACGACGCATTTCCTCTTTAACGTCTTGCCCGTCCTATGGCGGCAAAAAATTAAAAAGCCCAAAACGGTCAAGGTTGCCCGGCGCATCAAGAATTCCGCCCCGGCGGAACCGAAGCCCGGCGCCTATGTCATTCCCGAACCCGATGCGCCCAAGACCGCTGAAGGCGATCTGGTCGGGGGAGTTCGCGTTACGACGGCGACACGGCCTCCGTCTTTACCTTCGCGAATCGGCCAGGTAAAACTGCTCACGCCGGATGAAGAAATCCAACTGGCCGCCCGCATCAAGAAGGGTGATAAAAAAGCGCGCGAACACATGATCAAGGCCAACTTGCGCCTCGTCGTAAAAAATCGCGCGAGACTATGAGGGCATCGGCCTGCGCTGCTGGATTTGATCAGCGAAGGCAACATCGGCTTGATGAAGGCCGTTGAACGCTTTGACCCGGCCAAGGGCGGAAAACTTTCCACCTACGGCTCATGGTGGATCAAGCAATCATCAAGCGTGCGCTCGCCAACAGTCCAAGACAATCGCCCTCCAGTTCATCTCGTGGATAAAATCTCCAAAATGCGCCGCACCGCGATGAAGTTGCAGGAAATGCTCGGCCACGAACCATCGATGAGGAAATTGCCGATGAGATGGGCATGACCGCCGCCCGCGTCACGCAAATGCGCCAGGCGGCCACCCGCCTGCCTCGCTCGACGCACCAATCGGCGACGACGATTCAATAATTTCTCCGACGTGGTGCAGGACGAAAACGCCACCTCGCCCTACGAAAACCTGGAAAGACAAGACCGTCACCGACATGTTGCAGGACATGGTCAAGCATCTGGACGAACGCGAGGCTACGATTCTGCGTTTCCGTTTCGGCCTCGACGGTGGCACGGAAAAAACTTTGGAGGAAGTCGGGGTGAAATTTGGCGTCACTCGCGAACGCGTCCGCCAGATCCAAATCTCGCCCTGAAAAAACTCCGCAAGATGATCGAAAAACTGGAGAAGGAAAAGAACCGCGCGAATAATCTCTATGCCTACGGTCACTTCCGCCGCCATCGCCGCCGCATCCGCAATGTCCCGACTTTCCCAAGCCTGCATCCAGTTCAAGGACATCACGCCCGTGCTGGCCGACGCTCGGCTGTTCGCCGGCGCGATTGATCTGTGACGGAAAAATTCCAGCCCGGTGAAGTGGACGCCGTCGTGGGCATTGATGCGCGTGGATTCATTTCGCCGCCGCCGCCGCGCTGAAATTGCAGGCCGGCTTCATCCCCGTCCGCAAAAAGGGCAAGCGCCATTTACCACGCACGAGCAAGATTACGCATTGGAATACGGTTCGGCGACTGTCGCCATGCACATTGACGCGCTCAAGCCAGGGGCGCGGTATTGCTGATTGTCGATCTGCTCGCCACGGCCGGAACCGCCGCCGCCGCCATCGCCTTGATGAAAAAACTGAATGCGCAAATTTTGGAAGTTGGGTTTCTTATTGAACTGAAATTTCTCAATGGGCGCGAGAAACTGCCGGCCAGCCCATCCGTTCCATCGTGGTTTATTGAACGGAGCGCCGAGCTTTGCTCGGCTTAAATTCATTCTAATTATCAAGCGGGCATGCCCGCGCTCCAAGCCATAATTTCTCTCGCGCGCAATTCCGTTTTCAACTTCGCGATTCCCCGCTATCATGCCGCCAATGCAATGGCTGCAAACACTCGACACGAACCTGTTCCTATTCTGCAACCGGTCGCTGGTCAACCGTTCTTCGACTGGTTGATGCCCATCTTGAGCGCAGCGGCGAGGTGAAGAACATCCTGATCGCACTGGCCATAGCGCTTGGCCTGGCCATATTTCTATTAGGTCGGGAGCGTGCGCGCATTTGCATGCTCATGCTGGCGCTCATTGTTGGAACCAACGATGGCCTGGTCTCCAACACCTTGAAACATGCGTCGGCCGCGCCCGTCGTTTGTGACCTTGCCGGAAGCACGACTTTATGGCGATGTCGCAAAGGCTACATTGCCCGGTCCTGGATAAGAACGCCGTTAACCTGACCGCCGGTTTTGGCCCCATAACAGCATGCCTTCATCCCATGCCTCCAACTGGTTCTCCGCCACAATGGTGCTGTTCCTGTTCTACCGGAAAAGCCTCTGGTCATGCTGCCGATGGCGCTGGCCGTGTCCTTTTTCGCGACTCTACAACGGCGTGCATTATCCGAGCGATGTGCTGGCGGGCGCGCTTATCGGTGCGGGTTATGCGTGGGCGCGGCATAGTCTCGAAAGCGCGTGGCAGTTCATCGGCAAAAAATGGTTATCCACAATGGCACGCCAGATTTCCGGTGCTGGTACCAAATTTGAGGATCGGTCATCGAAAGACCGCTTAAGGCATGGCCACGGAAACCCTTCTGAGTGTTCGCGATTACGATCTCGCCGCTACACTTGACCTCCGGCCAGGCCTTCGCTGGCAGCGGCAAAACGAATCGTGGATTGGTGTCATTGGAAGCATTGCGTGCGATTGACCCAAATGCCCGATGGCATTCATGCCACTACTGCGGCTCCAGTAGAGAATTGGGACTGCTCCCCACTTTCTCCAAACCGAAATTGATCTGGCTGCCGTGCTAAAAAACGTTTCCCGACGACGAACCAATGCGCGCCGCCGTCGCCGCCTGTCCGGGGTTGCGCTGCTCAAGCAAGACCGTGGGAATGTCTTGCGTCATTCATTTTATCCTCCACTAAACAGATCATCCAAATCCGCCAGATCATCGCCCTGCTCTGCGAAGCTTTGGCGAACCATGTGGCTGCGACGCCCCGTCGCAGAAATGTGGAGGTGACGCTTCGTCACCTGTCGCTTGCGACGAGGGCGTCGCTGCCACCTTGTTGCGACGAGGCGTCGCTGTTACCACTTTCCCCACGCCACAGCGAATTGCCGCCGCACCGAAGCCGAACTCCGGGCCTGCAAGATGGGTTTCCGTGCGCCCAGCCTGCTCGCCGCCGCGCGGGAAATCGCCGAAGGCAGATTCGATCTGGAACGCATCCGCCATCTGCCCCACGCCGAAGCGCGGGCGGAACTGATGAAGCTGCGCGGCGTGGGCGGCAAGATTGCCGACTGCGTTTTACTGTTCGCCTATGGATTGATCCGCGTTTCCCGTGGATGTCTGGATTGAAACGCGCGCTGCAACGGCTTTATTTCCCGCCGGCCGCCGCGCAGCGAACCACGCCTGCGCCGCTTTGCCGCCACGCATTTCGGCCCGCACGCCGGTTACGCCCAGCAATATCTTTTTCATTACATGCGAACGAAATTGAAATAGCTTTTCCTTGATAAAAATTTTTAAGGTCAACTTTCATAAGCCTGATGAAGACACCTCCTGATTATGTAAAAGATTATGTTCGCGAAGCTAGTCCCGATGGCCCTGCGGAACTTTGGTAAACGGTGCTTGGTGTGGACACGGCGAACCCGAATACGCCATTTTTGATGTTTACGATCACGAGGACAACCAACTCAGCGTAATGCTACCGGGCGAAACTTATCCCGCACTGTGCGCTGTGTCTGCATTTTGTCCCGGCCAAGAGCCGTTTTTCATTTATGACACGCGACGTCATCCAGCGAGTTTATATGCCCAAGGAGTAAGCGAGCATCCGTATCACCGGCGGCTCCTCATCGGTGTTCAACTTGCGGTTCGGACTTGTTCAAAATTCTATTGGCTTCGAGATTCCTAGCGACAGCACTAAACCAGAAGATACCAGTTGGTTTGCATTGGCAGTTCAATGCACGAAGTGCGGAAAGAGCGAGATTTTATTCGACGATGAAACTGCATGACGCTCATGAAAGCGTCTGATAAGTTCCGGAACCAATTGCCGCTGCCGCAATTCAAGTCACGAGCGCGATGCTAATGATGCTAAGTTTCTAAGTTCAGGTTCACCCCGCGACACGAAATGAAAATTGATACGATCCTGACGCCGGCGGCATTGCCCGCGCTCGCCCAACGCGATTTGCACGCGACCGCGTGCGTCGTATTCGACGTGCTGCGCGCGACCAGCACGTTTGTGACCGCGCTGCATCACGGCGCGCAAGCCATCATCCCCGTCAGCGAAATCGCCGAAGCGCTGGAAATCAAGAAGTCAGAAGTCAGAAGTCAGAAGTCAGAATTTATTTTGCTCGGCGGTGAGCGTAACGGCGTCCGCATTTCCACGAGGCATTGATTTCGACCTCGGCAACTCCCCGCGCGAATACACGCCGGAAAAAGTGCGCGGCAAAACCATCGTCTCCACGACGACGAACGGGCACGCGTGCTTTAAGAGCTTGTGCGAACGCTCAAAACCGTTCTGCCGCTCATTCTTAAATCTCACGGCGACGGCACAATTCCTCAAGCAGCAGAATTTTGAAAACATTCTGCTCGTCTGCGCTGGCACGGGCAATAACGCGGCGCTGGAAGGACACCCTGGCGGCAGGAGCGTTGTGCGAGTTAATGATTCGGTGGGGCGAGACTCCGGCGAGCCGGTTTTAGCAGATGGCGACCACGACTCGCGCTCGCCCCACCAGTCTAATCAGCAATTTTCCGATTCCGCACAAATCGCGCTGCGGACGTATCTGGAAGCGAAACCAAATCTGGCCGCTGCCATGGCCAGTTCAGAAAATGCCCGACGACTGCTGGCGATTCCTGAATTGCGAGATGACGTAGTGTTCTGTTCGCAACGCGACATTTTCCGCTGGTCGCCATGATGGAAGCGGATGGAGCGATTCGCCCACTTGTAAGAGCCTTTTTGACAGGATTAACAGAATTGACAAGATTTTCACGATGCCTTGAATTGAATCCTGTCAATTCTGTTAATCCTGTCTGAATTTCAAGTCATACCACAAATTCCAATTCTTGCCGGTGCGGCAGCAGCCCGCGTTCAAAGCCGGTGCCGAGAAAACGGCGCGATGGATTCCCTGCCCCGCTCACCGTAATCGAGCGTCCAGTGGTTCACATACATGCCGACGAATTTGTCGGCGAGGTCACGGCCCATGTCGCGGGCGTATTGCAACGCGTGCTGCACGGCTTCTGGACGATGATCCAGACTGAACTGGATGCTCGCGGTGAGCGTGTCGGAAATCTGTTTGCGCACGGACGGAGCGAACCGTTTGTGGATGACGTTGCCGCCAAGCGGCAGCGGCAGGCCGTCGTTCTCGCGTCCCCACCAAGCACCCAAGTCTTCACAAAGCAC
>JBBCGE010000005.1:0-614771 GCA_037200545.1 Limisphaerales bacterium | reverse complement strand
CGTCCCCGTTGTTCGTCACGTTTGCCCCACTTGCGCCAAGATTAGAAGAAAGTTTGAGCAAGCCACTTGAATTGATGATACTGCCACCGTTCAGGGTCAAGGTTTGGCCGCTCGTGTCCAAGGTATTTGTGTCCGCGCCGTTGGTCGAACCCAATTGCAAGCCTGCCAAAGTTGTGCCTGTAGCCAACGTTACCTTGTAAGTGCCGGTGTTGGTGATGATGGCCACGTCAACGCTGCCGGGCACGGCGTTGGGACTCCAATTGGCGGCGATGCCAAAGCTGCCGCTGGTGGTATTGGTCCAGACGATGGTGGCGGCCGGTAGCGTCGCCGCGCTGAAGAAAAATAGTGACCAGATGGCCAGCAAGTTGCGCAGATGAGTTTTCAAAGTTTTCATAGTCGGTTTGTGGATTTTATCTTCCCGTTCAGAAGAGGTAATCGGGATCGCTGGTGACCGATGACGGGAAATCTTAAAAAACTTTCGGCCTGGGTGGCGGGGGCGCTTTGGCGGGTAAGTTAAATTTCGATGAAGCGAAGAAAATCCAATGTCAATTAGGCTCGAACAACAGGCGCTGGAGCCAGCGAATGGCCGGATCTGTGGTGGTGGAGCGCAGTTCTTGCATGGCCGTCTTGGTGTCGGCCCACGGGATGATCTCCAGGTTTTCCCCCTTGCCGAGGCGCGTGCCGGCCATGGCTTCGCCGGCTGCCGCCAGCAATGGGGGAACTTCTGCTGAAACCACCGGGATTTCCCACAGCCGCACCTGGCCATCATCACAAGCAGTCGCGAGCGTCGTTCCGTTTGGCTGAAACCGCACCGACCGCACGGGTGCGCCATGAGGCAGCGGTTCACTGATGGGCAGGCCGGTGGCGGAGTCCCAGAGCCGAACGGTTCCATCTTCGCCGGCGGTCGCCAGCCGCAATCCGTCCGGGCTGAAATCAAGGTCGAGGACGTTGCCGGGATGCGCCAGTGCGCCGGCCACGAGCAGTCCTGGTTCCCGCTGCCAAAGGTAGGCCCGGTGCCCTTTTACTTCGGCGAGCGTGGCCAGCCACTTGCCATCCGCACTCAACCGCACGTGATCCACCGGCCCGTCATGCACCAGCGTTGCGAGTTCAGCACCGCTCGCCACGTCCCAAACCCGCGCCCGGTAATCGGCCGAAGCCGAAACGATGAACCGTGAATCTGCGCTGAACTGTGCGTCGAAAACAAATCCGCCATGGAGCAGGTTGGTCCACCAATTAGGCCGGTTCGCGCTGTAAAACGTGACGTAAGTTCCCCAGCGCACCGCGCGGTGCTGGCCGTCGGGCGACCACTTCACACCGCGGATCTGGTAGAGCGCCTGGTTGAAGCTCTCCAGTTCGCCAGACGGAAATCTCCACCAATCAGCCGCGCCGTTCGCACAACCCAAAATGGGAGCGCCGTCTGCAGGATGCAAATCAGCCGCCGTAAATGACACTTCCTCGTTCGTGACGCTGGCGACGGTCCCGCCACCCGGCAGGTAAAGCATCCGTGCCGTCCGGTTTGTTAATACGATCAGCCTTTTCAAATCGGACGAGATGGCGGCCACCGAACCGCCGGTGGAAAATTTTCCGGTAAGCTGCCGGTTCGTCGGATTCCAACTGCAAACAACGCCGTTGCTGCCCACGGAAAGCAGGCGCGTGCCATCGCTGCTCCACGCGACTGATGCGAGTCCCCCGCCGTGTCGCATCACGGCGGGAGCCAGCACATCCCGCCGTTGAAAAGTTCGCACGCGCCCGTTTTCCGCAACGGCCAGGGCGAAGGTCGCCAGCGGTTTCAACTCAATCCGCGAGCCGGCGGCGCGGCGCGGAAATGGTCCGCCGGCCAATCCTTTCGCGGCGGGCCGACCACAAGTAAGCCGCCGTGTCGCCTTGGATCATCACCGTGTCGTTGTCCTCGCCGCAAACAGCGTTGAGGATTGTCTCCGGGCAAAGCCACGCCTGCTCAATCGCGCCCGTGAGAGCATCACGCCATTCCAAGCGGTTGTCGCCGCCGATGACGGCGATGTGCGACCCGTCGGGTGATAGCCGGATCTGGCGCGAAGCCGGCTGAGTGGCTGCATGGTTCGCTAGCATCTGTCCTGATTTCACTTCCATGATCTGGATCGTTCCGGCGTGCGACAAAATCGCCACATGTTTTCCACTACCATTAAAGTCTGCATCCGCCAAAACGCCGGTTTCCATCGCTGCTGAACAAAAGTTTTTTCTCTGCAACATTCCAGACGCCCCACGCGCCCGCAGCCCATGCCGCGAAGAAATATTTTCCATCGCTGCTAAATTTAAGCATGGCGGGCCGGTTCGTGGCGCGGGCCTGACCGGATTCAAGAACCGTAATCACACCGGCCGATTTAGCGTCGCGTAATTCCGGCAACCCGTTTGAACTCACGACTGCCACTAGCCTGGCATCAGGGGAAAAACTGGGAAACGGATCACCGGCCGGAGGTTGGAAAACAGCGCTCTCGGGTTCGCCTGAAACGGCGTCAAAACATTGAAACTGATTTTGATTATAGACAGTGACCAGATGCAGATTCGGCGGTGAGCCTTGCGCGGTCACGATGGCCCGGCCCAAGTTGGTCGTTTCCCCCGCTGGCACGAGAAACGGTCGCAGCGCCAGGGCAGAGAGCAGGCGTTCGGCGGCGGCCGGTCCGTGGGATCGCGGCGGAGAATGCGGGCGAGTTTTGCCACCGCGCCCGCCGCCTCGCCGCGACTAAACAATTCTTCGGCGCGTTCCTGATCCTGACGATTGACCAGCGCGAGCAGTGCGGCGCTTTCATGTTGTGCCTGTGCTTTCGCCTGTTTCGGCACGCTGCCATTGCCACAGGATGCCCGTCAAACCGATCAAGCCCACGAACAGCAGTAGGCCCGCTAGCGTGGCGATCAGCGGCCGGCGTTTCGCCCACAGCCAGAGCCGGGCACCGGTGGAAACCGGGCGCGCGTGGATGGGCTCGTGTCGTTGCCACCGTTCCAAATCATCTGCTAGTTCGTTCGCCGAGGCATAGCGGTCGGACGGTTCTTTGCGCAGGCATTTGAGGCAGATCGTTTCCAGGTCCGGGTTGAGGTTCGCATTCCAGCGGCTGGGCGGAGTCGCGTTGCTTTCGCGCACGGCGCTTAACGTGTCCAGCATGGTTGCGCCTTGGAATGGTGGTCGCCCGGCCAGTAAATAGTAAAGCACGGCGCCCAGGCTCCAGACATCCGCAGCGGTGGTGATCGAACGTTCGCCAGCGGCTTGCTCCGGTGACATGAAAGCCGGAGTGCCGAGCAATGCGCCGGTGACGGTCAAATTTTCCTGTCCGTCCAGCCGGCGGGCGAGCCCGAAGTCCGCGACAAACGGCTCGCCCTGGTCATCCATTAAAATGTTTCCCGGCTTGATGTCGCGGTGCAACACCCCGCGTTGGTGGGCATGATGCACCGCCCGCGCCACCGTGGCGATCAGTCGCGCCACGGTTTCCGGTTCCATGCCGGGCTCCAACGCCCCGCCATCCACCCAGCGCATGACATAAAACTGGCGGCCATCGCGTTCGCCGAATTCATGGATGGGAAGAATATTGGGATGATCCAGCCGCGCGGCGGCTTCCGCTTCCGCCCGGAAACGTTGCCGCTCGGCTTCGCTGGCGAACGGGCCGCTTAAAATCATTTTCAGCGCAACAATCCGGTTCAGGCCGCGTTGCCGTGCGCGATACACGACTCCCATCGCGCCACGCCCAGCTTCCGCCAGCAATTCATAATCGCCAAACGTCGGCAGCGCGGACGGCGATCCACCGTCAGCATCTTCGGCGATGGAGCCGAGCACGGAGACGCGCCCCAGACAGACGGTGCAAAGTCCTGCCATCGCCCGTGAACCTAACGGGCTGCCACAATTAGGGCATGTTGCCACTTCGGCCACGTTAATAGGAATCGGTTTTTTACGCGGATGATGATTACCGTCAGGAGAAAAGAGCGCGCAATTCGTCCTCGGCATCCGCGACGGTGGTGGTGATTTTCAAGGCCTCATTTAGGGTCAGTTCGCGTAGATTCAGCCGCAGGCGGCGCACATTGGCGGCCACGGCGTTGGTGGTGAGGCCGAGCTGGACGGCCACGGCCTCGTATTCACCGGGCTCGACTTCACGGGCGAGAAATTCCTTCAGCCGTTCGAACTGGGTGATTCCGTCCGGCGGCCAGCTGGTCTGCCTGCAACTGGACGAACGCCCGCTCAATCAACGCCGCCGCCCATCGCCGGTCAAATTGTTTGTCCGGTGAATCCTCCGCGAGCGGCTCGTGCCGGCAGCGCTCCTCGGCCTCCATCGCATCGAAAGAAACGGTCACATGCTCCCCTCCGCGCTTGGCCGCTGCGGCGCGGTCGAACTGGTCGGATAGAAAATACTTGAGCGACGTGAGCAGGAACGTGCGGAAACGGCCTTTGTCCGGCGTGACTTTGGCCAGTGATTGTCGCCGGATGAGCGTGGTGAAAAACTCCTGCACCATGTCCTTGGCCTGCTCCGGGCAGGCCACGCTGCGCCGGACGTGGGCGTAAACCGGAAACCAGTAGTTGGCCGCCAGCTTCTCCCACGCCGCCAAGGCCGCCGTGTTCTCTTTTGAGCCGGCGTTGAGGATGACGCTCCAAAGAGTCGTTTCGAACACTCCGCGACAACTGTTTTTTGGATTGTCTTTGGACACGGCAGCAAGGCGTTTAGCAAAAAGAAAATAAATTAACAAGTTGATAACCTGCCTCTTTCGCAATCCAACGGCGTCAACCTTCTCCGTTAGCTAACAGGTAACATTTAAGTTGCAATAGAATGAACGGATAAACGGTTAAGAAGTCGAAAGGTCATGAATGGTAATAAATATAAGGTTCTCGCCCGGAAATGGTGGCGTGAGGATATTCGTCCAATTTTGATTTTCGCCGTGGTCATGTTTACCGTGCGTTCCTCCCTGGCGGATTGGAATAATGTGCCGACCGGTTCGATGAAGCCCACAATTCTCGAAGGCGACCGCGTCTGGGTGAACAAGCTGGCTTACGATCTCAAGGTGCCGTTTACCACGAGGCACATCGCCGAATGGAGCAATCCCCAGCGGGGCGATGTCGTGGTGTTCTTTTCACCCAAGGATGGGACAAGGCTCGTCAAGCGTGTCATCGGCCTGCCCGGCGACACGATTGAGCTGCGAAATGAACAACTCATCATCAACGGGCAGCCCGTGGATTATGCGACTTTGAAGCCGGAAATATCCGGCCAGCTTTCCACGCCGGAGCGCACTCAAGGCATTTTTGCGACCGAAAAACTTCCCGATCATTCACATGCGGTCATGGCCATCAAAGGCGTTCAAGCCATGCGCACGTTCGCACCGGTGCAGGTTGCCGAGGGGCGCTATTTCATGATGGGTGACAACCGCGATAACAGTTTTGACTCTCGCTATTTTGGCACGGTTGACCGGGGTCAAATCGTGGGCCGGGTGGCGAGCGTGGTTCTTTCATTCGACAAAGAGAATTACTGGCTGCCCCGGTGGAGCCGCACTTGTTCATCCTTGGACGGCGATGCCAACTAATTAAGAACTTTTCTTACGGCATGCTTGGTCGCGGCGTGCCGGTTTCCGGCATTTCAACCACCATTTGTGTGAGCGGGTTGACACATTCGACGAAGTTGCACGTCTTCGCCTTGTCAGGCGGAATCATTTTACTTTGGCATAAAAGCAGACAAACTGTTTCCAAGCTGTTCGGTCTCTACGAAGTAAACAGTCCCATTTTCGTTGCCTGCGGCGAGCAATTTTCCATTCGGACTAAAGACGGCTTGGAGGCACGTGCCGCTGTTGAACGGCAGGGCTTCTTTCCAATCCAAGTTGTCGGGTCTTGGCCCCCAAGTCGAGAATTCACTGCCGGACGGTGCTAGGCCTGAACAACCCGATGCGGTGGTCTTCACTTCCTTAAAGTCAGAAAACCGTCTAATCCGCACATACGGGTGAAGTTGTGTAAAATTGTAACCGAACGTCTCTCCGGTGGGATCAAGAAAAACGCCAATTTGCGGGCCTATGCCGGTGGCCTCATGCCAAAGTTCGCGCCCAGATGCCTTATCGTAAACATAAAGTTCGCCCGTGAAGCTCCAAGCCACAAAATATTTCGCGCCGAAGGGAAATGCAAGATTACGAAGCATCCACGCCGTATCTGTTTGTTGATGCAAGAGTCTGAGTGTTTGTGCTCCCTCCAACGCATATAATCGCCAGATCCGCTTTTTTGATTGCTCAATATCTTCACGACGCACGAGCAACAGGTTCCCATGGTCATCCCATTGCGGCTGGTCAAAAAAACCGGGTTGAAGATTCCATTTCTGCAAAGTATTGCCCGACTTTGCATCATATAGGATGGCTTGGTGTCCGGCCGAGAAAACAAATCGTGTGCTGGTTGGGTCGAAGCATCCGCCCGCACTATCGGCGGTATCGTTGATGGGAACCTCAATTACATTCAACAAAGCTTGGTTAGTAATCCGCCAAATACCGACATGCCCATCATCAGTCAATGCGGCAATGAGTTCGCTGTTTGGTGAAAACCAGACCTTCCGCACTGGTGACGCCAGACCTGCCAGACAATGAATGCCATGATCCGAAGAAAGTTCAATCAGGCCAATCGCCGCCGTTCCATAGCCGCGCAGGCCACCACAGATAAACCATTTTCCGGTTGCGTCGAATGCCAGCACAGTGGTGTCTCCGACCGTCAATGCAGGGAGTAATAGGAAGGGCCGTCCGCTGGCTACATCCCAGAGTTGTGCACAACTCCGAGTGGACGTGGCAAGCGTTAGCCCATCCGGGCTGAAGGCAACCGCACAAGTGGTCCACTGTGAACCGCGACAAAAGGTGCGGGGCAATTTCCGGCGCAGGTCCCATATGACAATGTCGCTTCCTTGGTGGCCTGCTGCTAAAAGCCATGAATTGACATTGGATTTTGATCCATACGGCACCAAGCGGTCTCGCGTGAAAGCCAGCGAGGTGATGGGACTTCCGCGCGAGGCTCGAGGCAGGACGGCTATTTCCGCACACGACGGCAGTGAATAAATATGGATCATTCCTTCTCCGTCGCCACATCCCAACAACGATCCGTCCGGCGCAAAAGTCATGGCAGTTGGATTTACCGGAAGCCGGCCGATCAAGCTTCCGGTGTTGCCGTTCCAAACCGATACGCATGCTTGGACGACGGCTGCGACCTCGTCTCCGTTCTGACTGATTGCGAGGATCGGCTGGCTATTCGTGAATCCTTTGGCGTATTCTGCTAATCTGAATTCCTGGTGAACATTTCCGGTAATCATATCGCGCAACACCAAGCGATTGGAAATTACGGTCAATTGAATTGGCGTGTTTTGTCGCGTCCAGCACACTGGCCCCTCGTCCTTGGAAGCCAATCGAGTGACAACTCCGTTGGTGTCCATGATGAGAGCCGGATCACCCTCCGCACCGGCCACCACGACACGGCCATCCGGCGCAAATGCTGCGGAGGAAGCAGAGGTGTTGGTTTCCACATGGACCAACTCACCATCCCAACCGGCAAGCAGTGATTGCACTTGTTCCACCAACGCCTGGTCTTTACGAATTTCGGCCGCCGCTTCCAGCCGCGACCAATTATTGGAAAACCAGCCGATTTGGTTCGGATGCATTTGCGAAATCTGGAGTTCCCGCAAAATACGTTGCCGGTCTTGCTCAACGGTGCGATTTCTAAAATACCAAAAGCCAGCGATGAAAAACGTCAGCAGGAATAAAATGGCCGCACCCGCGAGTGTCCAACGCAGCCTTTGCACGGTCCGGCTGAGTTGTCGTAAGGCCAGGGATTTGCCGTGAAGCAGCAATTCCAAATCCACCCGCATCTCAGTCGCGCTAACATAGCGAAGTCTTGGATTACCTTCGCAGGCTCGCAGGATGACCTGATTCAGTTCGTTGAGTTGCTCGCGTTCCGGTGAGTCTTTCCAGCCATCGGGTAATTTAGGAAATTCCCGGGCGGAGAACCCTGTGGTCATTTCATACAGAACCTTTCCCAGCGCATAGATGTCCGCTTGCGCTCGACCTGGACCTTCCGGAGCAACGAAACCTTCCGTTCCCACAAACGTGCAATCCTCTCTGGCTGCTGTCACCAGCCCGATGTCCGCCAGCTTCGGCGAGCCGTTTACAAAAATGATGTTAGACGGTTTGATGTCCCGGTGGACCAGCTGGTGGCTATGGAGATATTCCAGCGTCGAAGTCAGTTCCGCGCCAAGCCGCAAACATTGATCCACCGGGAGACAGCGGCGCTGTTCTAGGGCAGGGTCTGTTCCATCGGCTATACGAAGCAGGTTCCGCAGGGTTTTTGGAACGTAGTGCTGGGGATCAATCGCTGGTGCAACCCGCCGCAAGGCTTCGGTTGGTGTGCTGTCTTCATTGGCGCTCTGTTCGCCGTGCTTAATTTCGTGCAGGTTGTCCGCCAATTCCATGACACAGTAAAAATGCTGCGTTGGCTCATTGCTCCCGACTTGCAAGACATCCACCAGCCCGGGATGTTCGCGCGAGATGGGTTCGAATTGTCGGATGCCCTCGTATTCTCGCCGGAAAGGGCGCTCGTCTTGGAAGCTGTCCCGATAGACCACCTTCACCGCCCGATAAGTCCCCATCAGATTTCTCGCAATCCAAACCTCGCCATAACCGCCACGGGCGATCCGACGCAATAAATGATGATCCGGGATTTCCGGGGGACGATGTTCGCCAATGCCCGGTGAGCTCGTGGGAGAATTGAAAAATTCCTGGCTCATTCCGTGGGCAGGCTAACCAGAATGCGGACGGATTGGAAGCCCGCATCACGGCTTGCAGGGCGTGAGCCAGAATGCCGGTAATCCGCCCGATGCCTTGCTCAACCGAGCTTTTTCTCCAACTGCTTGAGAATTTGTTTCAGAATTCTCCCGACCCGGTGCTTGATCAGATACACTTGGGCCTGATTTTTTCCCAATATTTGCGCCACTTCCAACACGGCCTTCTGTTCGATGAAGAGCAGGTGAAAGACTTGGAAATGTTCCGCTTTCACTTTGACTTGAAGTTCCCTCATGGCCTGCTTCAGAAGTTGTTGTTGCCACTCCGCATCGCATAATTCACCCAGGTCCGCTTCCTGCGGTGCCGGGACGCGCTCAATGGCCGGGGTGATCTCCGTTGATTCTCGGGCATCGTGCGGTGATTCCGCCAATGGCATCCGCTTGCGAAATTGGTCGCAAATGCGCCAGCGTGCCAGTTTGAGCAACCACGCATGAAAAGAGCCCCGCGTCGGATCCGCTTCAAAATCCGAGATGTTTTTGGAAACGGAGGCCATGGTTGCCTGCAAAGCATCTTCGGCCTCTGTCTCTCGCAACCCGGCGCGCCGCGCTACGCCAATGATCAGGCTGCGATAAAGCTGGTAGAACTCCTGCCAGTGCGTGCCGTCGTCGAGGTTTCTTAGCCGCGCCACCAGTGTCCAACTTGTCTTTAAAGCATCATGTTCCGTGTTCACAATCGCAAAGTAATTATAACTGAAACACGGCCAGTTCCGCTAAATCTTTCAACAATTTTTCAAGCCGGGCCATTGGCGTGCGAATCATTTTTTATCCCCCCGTTATCATGGCAATTCTACAAAAAATAAGACCTAAAATTTATTGAAAGATTTCCCCAAGCAGCGCGTGTTTAACTGATTGGCCTGAACCGGCTCTTACAAAATGTAAATAAACGCACCGAACCGCCAGAATTTCTGGAAATAGAAAAAGCTATGCAGCGAAAATATAACTCGGCGAATTTATTAGGACGACAATATGAATACTTTCAAACTCAGTAACTTCATCCCTAGGATGCTATTACTTGTTTTTCTATGTGCCCTTCAGTCATCCGCACTTGCCGTCACCTACGCGATCACTCCCAACCCGGCGACGGTGGACGAGGGTGCGGGCACGCTCACGTTTACCATCACCCGTTCGGGCGGGACGCCGGCGGAGACAATCTACGCCAGCACAACGACGGGTGAAGGTTATGCAAATAATAGTGACTATGCCGGCATCCTGAACCAGGCGGTGAGCTTCACATCGGGCCAGGTGTCACGCACTGTGACGGTGACGATTCTTAACGACACGACGACGGAGAACAACGAGACCTTTGGGTTCATCGTGCAACGGAACAGCAGTGACCCGGTCTCAACTTACCTGGCCAAGTCCACCTTCACCATAACGGACAATGACCCGCAACCGACCACTTACGCGATCTCGCCCAACCCGGCGACAGTGAGCGAAGCTGTGGGGACATTCACATTTACAATCACGCGTTCTGGCGGGACACCGGCGGAGACGATTTACGCCAGCACGACACAAACCGAAGGTTTTTCGAACAGCGGCGATTACACTGGTATCGCAAACCAAGCGGTGAGCTTCACTTCCGGCCAGACAACGCGCACAGTGGCGGTGGCAATCACCGACGACACAACGATGGAAAACAACGAAACTTTCGGGTTTATCGTGCAACGGAACAGCAGTGATCCGTTAACGACCTACCTGGCCAAGTCCGCTTTCACCGTAACCGACAATGACCCGCAACCAAGCACCTACACGATCACGCCCAACCCGGCGACGGTTAGCGAAGGGGTGGGATCGTTCACATTCACAATCACACGTTCTGGCGGAGCACCGGCGGAGACGATCTACGCCAGCACGACACAAACGGAGGGTTATGTGAACAGCAGCGACTATGCTGGCATCGCAAACCAAGCAGTAAGTTTTAGTTCCGGGCAATTATCAGCCACAGTTACGGTGACCGTCACCAATGACACGACGGCAGAGACCAGCGAAACCTTCGGGTTTATTGTGCAGCGGAACAGCAGCGACCCGCTCACAACTTATCTGGCCAAGTCCACCTTTACCATCACCGACAACGACGGTGGAAGTAGCGATTATGTGGGTGCAACGTGGATACCCGCCGCAGATGCCAATCAAGGCGTAGCCAACCGCTCATTTTCTGACGTCCGGTGGATTGTGATTCATACAACTGAGGGAACGACCGCGTCTGCAATAGCACGATTTCAGAATCCAGCAGAACAGGCTAGTGCGCATTATATCGTTTCACGCGACGGTTCGATTATTCAAATGGTTCACAATAAAAATGTTTCTTATGGATGCGGAAATCTGGCTTATAACAATAAGTGCATTAACATTGAGCACGAACGCTATGGCACCAGCGACTGCACCGAAATCCAGTATCAAGCTTCAGCCAATTTGGTTAAATGGTTAATGACACAGTTCAATGTAAGTCTGGCGTTCCCTTCTATTCCTTCTGGAGTTGCTCCGGCAGATCCAACATCTGGCTCAGGAATCATTGGGCATATTCAAGTTCCTGATCCATCAAATCCAATTCTTGGAGGAGGAGCAAGTCACCATACCGACCCAGTCAATTGGGATTGGCCACATTACGAAACGTTGATTCAGGGAACTTCAACGCCTTGCACGCTGGGTTCACCATATTTCGGATTAACCATAGTGACACATGGCTGGCGCGACAACTCAACTCACTGGGTAACTGAGATGGCTAACTCCATAAATTGTCGTATGGGTGGGGATATTCCTATTCATACACTGACAATAGTGCGTTCTGGTGTAAATGGAGCAATTTTGTCAAGCTCTCTTCCACAGATTAATGACATTATCGCGCGAGGCGCAGGAATTCTCTTAATTAATTGGTCAGATGCTGCTACTGGCGCATGTGCCGAAACTACACCACCGGTTCCAACTTGGGTTATTGGTGATCTGATAAATAATTTTCTAGTGCAAAACGATGCCCTACTCAAGCTACCTATACATCTTGTTGGACACAGCCGAGGTGCCTCAGTAAATTCTAGATTAGCTAAAGATCTCGCTGCGTCTGGCATTTGGGTGGAGCAAATGACCATGCTTGACCCACGACCACTTCCAGATCCTCTTGGTTGCCCTGGTCCAAACGCCGACTTTGAAGTCCTGTCTTGGGATAACGTGTTGTTTGCGGATAATTATTATCAAGACAGCTTGGTGGGCGGCATACCTGTCTCCGGAACATATCAAAGCGATTTGAGTAACATTGTAACTGGTGATGGGTATGACTGCAACTTTGATCCAATTCTCTGGTTCGACCCTTTCTATCCAAATGGCATTGCTCACAACCAGATTCATGCTTATTATCACGGCACAGTATCTGTGTGGTGTTCAGGTGCCCCTAGTTGTGCCGATGGCATCAATATTCCATCCTCATGGTATGAGTCCCCGAATCCCGGGGGGTGGCGCCGCCAGACGGGATTCTATTTTAGCCGAACTGGAGGAGGCGATCGTTACGGCGATCAAGCAATTAGTGGGTTGCACTATCGTTTTAGCGGTTCTTCTCAAAATCGCCAAACGGTCCCGCTTACAAGTGTAGCATGGCCAAATGCTACGCTAAAACCATTGGCAAATTACAATTATCCAGCTAATTCGCCTATTAATTTCACATATTTCTATCAGGACGCGGATAGTAGTATGGATATAGCATTCTCATTAGATAATGACACAAATCCTTTCAACAATAGTGGGAACTCGTGCTATCGGCAGATTGGCAGCCGACTAAACAACGCCACCAGCAGCATAATCAGCGGAGCAAACACATTTAGTTGGACCCCTGGAAATGCCGATGCCGGAACCGCGTATGTTCAAATCAAAGCTACGGATGCAGCAGGTCGTGTTCGTTACGACTATCTGTCAAAGCCGATCAACATATTGGCGACCGGCCAAGCACTATCCGATTTGGTTATTCAAAATCTTTCCGTTACGCCAAACACGGGTGAACCAGGAGGCACTGCGACCGTATCATTCACGATCAAAAATACAGGCAGTGGCATTGCCTATCCATCATCTGCCAACATTCGGCTTAATTCGTCGAGCACTGGGGTCACCGTTAGTGACACGCCACTTGTTATTGGAGTAGATACACCGAGCCTGCCTCCAAACGGAACTTACTTCGTTAGCCAGGTTGTGATGATTCCACAAGTCGCATTCTCCGGCACATACTTTGTCTGGATCATTGTTGATGTGAACAATGAGGCAAATCAATCTGACACCTCAAATGCGTCAGACAAAGTCAAATTCCCAATCACGATTAGTATTCCAGCAGTTCCGACAGCAATTGGAGATTACGTCCAAGTTTATGCTACTGGATCCTCCGGGTTGCGCGTGCGAAGCCCTAATGTTTGCGACGTGGCGTTAGTCGGGGGGAATCATTTTGATGGCGCACAAGGACGGGTAATTGATGGCCCGCAACTTTGCACCATAAGCGGTGTGACCTATACATTCTGGAAAATCCAGTGGAGTGATTGCGTTATTGGCTGGTCAGCCCAGGATTGGTTACGGAAGATTCCATCGGGAACGATTTCTTGTGGCAGCGCGCCCGTGATTGGCGCAACCAGCCCATTGCCGGCTGGGACAGTGGGTTTATCTTACAGTCAGTCGTTGCAGGCCACCGGTGGCAGCACCCCATACACTTGGTCAATCGTCTCAGGCAGTCTTCCGCCCGGATTAATCTTGAATTCCGGATCAGGCAACATTAGTGGCTCTCCAACCACAGCAAATAGTTACACATTTCGCATCAGGGTGACGGGTAGCGACAACCTCAACTCTGAAAAAGATTTCATCCTAACGGTCAGTCAGGTGAGTTATAACGTAACCCCAAGTGCAGGAGTTAATGGCAACATTAACCCAAGCACGTCACAGAGTGTCAGCGGTGGCGGAAGCGTGTCGTTCACTGCTACTCCGAACGCCAACTATGTGGTGAACCAATGGCTGGTGGATGGTAGTGTTGTGCAAAGCGGCGGTGCCAGCTACACACTTTCAAATATTCAAGCCGACCGGAGCGTGCAAGTGACGTTCACCTATGTTCCGTCGTCCGGTGCATTGCAGGTGAATCTCGCACCGGCGGGCGCGGTGAGTGCCGGGGCGCAATGGCAGGTGGACGGTGGGGCATGGCAGAACAGCGGTGCAACAGTTTCTAGCCTATCGGTAGGCAATCACACAGTTTCTTTCAAGATGATCAGCGGATGGGCCACACCCGCCAATCAAACCCCAGCTATCACCGCAAACCAAACGACTACTGCAACGGGAACTTATGTCGCCGTGGTAGGAAATCCGCCGCAATTGAGCGCGTGCAGCATAAGCAACGGCGTGTTCCATTTCACACTGAACGGGCCGGTCGGCACCAATTACATGATCGAGGCATCCTCCAACCTCGTGAATTGGACGATACTCTCGACAAACACCATCCCGGCAAATGGAGCGGTGAACATTACAAATCCTGTCCAGCCCAATTTGCTTCGCCGGTTTTATCGCGCCCAACCGGTTAGCGCTCCTCCCAGTCCGACCCGCATCATTTTATTAAGCGGTGACTTGGTTTTTAGCAGCGTGCTGACGGGTTCTGTTTCAAGTAGTACGATAACTATCAGCAATATTGGAAATTCTCCCTTGACCATCAGCAACATCACTTATCCGGCTGGGTTTAGTGGCAACTGGAATAGCGGAACAATTTTAGCAGGCAATTCGCAGAACGTCATCATAACATTTGCACCAACTACGGGGGCGGATTATTACGGTCCAATCACAGTTAATTCAGACAAAACCAGCGGCAGTAGCACACTCAACGCTTCAGGGACTGGAATCATCCCAGTAAAGGTGACGTTGAATACCACGGGGAGCGGGTCCGGGTTTTTTACTGTGGATGGAATCATGACAGGTTCCGGAAGCTTTTATTGGATTCCGGGATCTTGCCACACGATTCAAGCAAATCCCAGCCCCAACGGTTCATCGCATATCCAAGTTTCGTGGGCGGGGTGGAGCGATTACGGGGCAAATTCGCACATGGTCTGTCCCATGACTAATACAACTTACACGGCCATTTTTACAATGCAGTGTTGGTTGGCCATTAACGCAGGCCCAGGCGGGTCGGTGAGTCCTATATCTGGTTGGTATAATTATGGCCAACCGGTGGTGATAAGAGCAACGCCAAGCAGTGGTCATATTTTTACTGGATGGTCAACCAGCGATCCACAGGTCAGCGGGACATATACCGGAACGAACAATCCAGCCACGGTGATTGTGAACACTTGGTTTACCGAAACGGCAGCTTTTATGGTCAGGCCATAACGCTGGCTCAATACAAGCAAGTAACAACCGTTGCAAACGCTGGATATAACGACCAACTGACGTTTGATGATGAAATCGTTCGTCCGGCTGCTTTCTTCAAGGCACGCTTGGTCGCGGCGTGCTGGCTTGAGTTTGAATTGAAGCCGTTGCCGGCTTGAGGCCGTCCGTGCCCGCGGACAGCTTGATTCCCCCCGCATCCTTCGTGGACTGCACGATGACTTGTGCGAGGCCGTTGAATACACTGCGCGACCACGGCAAGCTGGCGGGCTTGCCGATGATCTCGACATTCACGTCGGGATTAAGACCGCCGACGCCCTGGTCGTTCTTCACGCCCACGGCGATGACGTTATCACCGACATGCAGGTTTTTTTTGATGTCGAACATCGGCTGTGCCTGCCAGTCGTGTGACTCGCCGACGAATTGATTGTTTACGTAATACCAGCCATTGTCATCGCAACTGCTGAAACGGATCTGCACGGCGGGATTGTTCAAATCCTCGTCGGTCAACGTCACGTGCGCCCGGTAGATGGCGGTTTCGCTATCTTTCAAAGGCATGTCGCCGGTGTCGCCGTCGGTCTTGGTCTTGATGGCTTTCCAGCCGGAATCGTCAAAACCCGGTGCATATTCGGGAGCGGTTGAACCTGATGCGGGCAGATTGGCGAGCTGCCAGCGCCAGTCGCTGACGGGAATGGTTTTGGTGGATGTTTTCGGAATAAATGTGTCCGGCTCATGTGAACTGGGATCGCCGTTACCGACACCGAGAATTTTCCCCGCGCCTTCCAATGTAAAATTAATTTTATCCGATGCGACCGGAACAATCCGACCTTGCGCGTCCGTCACAGAAACGGTGATGACGGAAACATCTTCGCCATCCGCACTGATGGTCGTGCGATTCGGCGCGAGTTGAACGGCAGCGGGCGCGCCGGTCGTTTCAACTTTCTGTTCGGCAATGACCTTGCCTTCCACATCGTAACCTTTGGCGCTCAAAGTTCCGGGCGCATATTTCACCTTCCATGAGAGTTTGGAATTCGGCTTCATCGTCTGTTTACCGAGTGATGCGCCGTTCAGGAAAAGTTCCACCTCCTTACAGTTGCTCAAGGCGTCCACGCGGATTTCCTGGCCGAGTTTGCCGGGCCAGTTCCAATGCGGCAGCAGATGCAAGACGGTGTTCGTGGTCCACCACGACTGGTAATAATAGAAATTGTCCTTCGGGAAACCGCACACGTCGAGAATGCCGAAATGCGAATTGATGCACGGCCAGCCGTAAGGCGTCGGTTCGCCGCGATAATCAAAACCAGTCCACACAAAGCCGCCGCTCAACCACGGACGGTTGGCAAAATAACTCCACCATGTCTCGGCGGTCTGCGCCCATGACGGCGCATTGTCGTCGTAGGCGCTCACATAACCGCGCTCCAGATCGTTCGCGTAGATGCCGCGTGTGCTGACGGTGCTGCCCTGCTCGGTGCCGACATTCGGCTGCGCGGGATGCTCGGCATGATATTTGTCCATGTCACCGCCAGGATGATAATTCCAGCCGCGCACCTCGATGACGGAATTGACGCCTTGGAAAACATTTCCTTCAGGTGACGCATAAGTCACCGGGCGTGTCGGATCGAGTCGCTTCACATAATCCTGCATGGTGCGCGCGACGTTCGCGGCCTGGGGCGTGTCCTGCACGACAAATTCCTCGTTGGCAATGCTCCAGATTCCGACGCTGGCGTGATTGCGGTCACGGCGGATTTGATCATCCCACTTCTGCAGGTTTTGGGAATCACTGCCGAGCAGGCGGCTTTCATCCATCACAATCATGCCGAGACGGTCGCAGGCTTCGAGCAGTTCCGGCGTGGGCGGATTGTGCGAGGTGCGATAGGCGTTGTCGCCAAATTCTTTTAATTTTGCGATGCGAAAATATTGCAGCGCATCCGGCAAGGCCGCGCCGACGCCCGCCATGTCTTGATGGTTGCAAGTGCCCTTGAGTTCGTAAGGCTGGCCGTTTAGCAAGAATCCTTTGTCCTTGTCGAAGGCGAAGGTGCGGATACCAAATTCGGTTTCTTTGCGGTCAACCACTTTGCCGTCCACTTCAACCGTCGTGACGAGCTTGTAGAGTTTGGGGGATTCGGGCGACCAGAGTTCAGGGTCACCAGGAATCGCGCCCCAAATCTCACTTGCATGATTGGTTTCTTCACCCTTTTGATAGAAATAGAAACCTGCTGTCAGCAGGTGATCCCCTCCCGCTTCAAAACTGCTACGCATTGAGATTTTACTGATAACCTTTCCTTCCGGACTGTAAATTTCAGTTTGAATCATTGGCCAAACATGATTTGTCTGATTGTTGATAAATTCAACTTGGTAATGAATCTCCGCTTTATCTCCCGGCACATTGTTTGAGAAGGTGCTCCACACAAAAATCCCATCCGGCGCAATCGCCACTGGCGCGGTCTTGTCCAGCCAGACATGGCGGTAAATCCCCGCGCCTTCATAAAACCAGCCCTCGAATTTGCTCGCGTCCACCTTCACGGTGATGACGTTCTTGCCGCCGAACTTCACCACGTCCGTGATGTCTTCGCGGAACGGGTAATAACCGCCTTCATGACGCGCCATGAGCCAGCCGTTAACCCAGACTGTTGCGTCGCGGAACACGCCGTCGAACGTCAACCAGATGCGCTTGCCGGAATCACTCTGCGGCAATTCAAACGTGCGGCGATACCAGCCGATGCTGTTTTGGGGAAAGCCCGGACCGACAGGCTTGAAGCCGTGGCTGCCGTCGGCACTTTTGTCGAATGGCAGTTCAATAGCCCAATCGTGCGGCAGGTTGATGGAACGCCACGAGTTGTCATTGAATTTTTCCGCCGCCGGGCCGTGACTCTCGCCGGCTTTCGCAAGGTTCAACGCATTTGGCCAGTCGTCGCCCAGATGAAACTTCCAATTCGCATCCAGTGAAAGATGTTCGCGTGGAGAATTGGTTTCTTCGGCGAACAGGGTTGCGGTCAAAGCGAATAAAAATACGGTGACAAGAAACTGGCGGAGCAACGGGGCGGAGTTCATGGATGTCAGAATTAAGAAACAAAACTGCAAAGGCAACGCCAAACACAGGCAGCCTTGTCATGAGAGATGTTGGCGCGGTGGCGCGGCGGTGGGAACGAGTTGTTCACCTCCATCGTAAAAAAATCTCGCAAAGCCGCTAGTCTGCATTGACTTTTCCCACCACAAATGAAAGCTTTGCCGTGCGCTCCATGAAATTAGGATCAATGTTGCGCAAAACGCATCGTGGCAGAAAAAGACGATTACCTTTTGGACCTGCTGGTTGACCTCGGCTTCACCAACGCCGATCAGGTCGCCCAGGCGCGCACCGAATCCGGCGGTGTCGGCGTGGTGGATTACCTCGTCGCGAACAAATCCATCCGGCTCGCGGACGTGACGCAGGCCAAGGCCGCGCAATTCGGCGCGGAAGTCGTCAATCTCGGCGCGATGAAGATCGAGGATGACGTCATCTCCATCATCGCCCGCAACATCGCCAAGAAATATCGCGCGATTCCCATTTACCGAAGCGACAATAAAATTGCCGTCGCCATCGCCGATCCGTCCGACATCAACACGATTGATTCGCTGACCCATCTGCTCGGCGCGGAGATCGAACCCAAGGTCGCATCCGAACAGGACATTGAGAACGCGCTCAGTAAATATTACGGCGGCTCGGAAAAGAAGGCGATGGCCGAGGGCGCGTTCAAAGACGTGATCCAAGAGCTGACGATGAATGAAGTCAGCGTCGGCAAGGCGGACAATGACGGTGCGGATACCGAGGGCGATGCGCCACTGATCCGGCTGGTCAACCAGCTCATCGTGGACGCCTTCAAGCTGCGTGCATCGGACATCCATCTTGAACCTTTGGAGAAACGTTTTCGTGTCCGCTACCGGATTGACGGCGTGATGCAGGAGATGAAGGCGCCGCCGAAACGGTTGCAATCTTCGATCATTGCGCGTCTGAAAATCCAGTCGAACATGGTCATCTCGGAACACCGCATCCCGCAGGACGGACGCATCCAGACCAAGGTCGGGAACAAGCTGATTGATTTGCGCGTCTCGTGCCTGCCCACGAACCACGGGGAAAGCATCGTGATGCGTATTTTGGACAAGGAAGGTCTGAAGCTCGGTCTGCCGGAACTTGGATTCTTCACGGACGATCAGGCAACCTTTGAGCGGTTGATCGCGATGCCGGACGGCATTTTACTCGTCACCGGCCCGACCGGTTCCGGCAAAACGACCACGCTTTACTCTTGTCTGCATTATATCAATCGTCCTGATAAAAAGATCATCACGGTGGAAGACCCCGTGGAATATGTGCTGGCCGGCATCAACCAGGTGCAGGTCAGCGAACAAGTGGGGCTGACGTTCGCTACCGCGTTGCGCGCGATTCTGCGTCAGGCACCGAACGTCGTGATGATCGGGGAAATTCGCGATCTGGAGACGGCGTCCATTGCCATCAACGCTTCGCTCACCGGCCACCTGGTGTTCTCCACGCTCCACACCAACGATGCGCCTGGCGCGGTCGCCCGTCTCGTGGACATCGGCGTGAAGCCTTTTTTGGTCGCTTCTTCCACGCGTTGTCTCATGGCGCAACGGCTTGTCCGCAAAATCTGCAAGAAATGCACCGCGCCTTATACGCCGACGGACGCGGAAATGCGCGCCCTCGGTATCACGGCGGACATGTTGAAGAACGCGACGCTGATGAAGGGCCTGGGCTGCAACAATTGCAACAACACCGGCAACCGCGGCCGGTTCGGCGTGTTCGAGATTTTCGTGATTGACGACGAGGCTCGCAAACTGATTTACGACCGCGCGCCGACCTCGGTGCTGCGGACGCGGGCGCGCGAGATGGGCATGCGGACTTTGCGCGAGGACGGCGTCCGTAAAATCCTGGCCGGCATGACCACGCCCGAGGAAGTCATCCGCTCGACCGTCGGCGACGAAGAATGAGGTTATGTCAAATCATGAATTTCAACCTTTCAAGGCACCCCTTCGTTTTGTGGATGCCGCCTTCGACCGCCACAATTTTTAATCCGTAATTTTATGTCATATTCGATGTCAGATCTGTTGCAGTTGGTGGTGTCCGAGGGGGCATCCGATCTGCACATCCGCGTGGGCGTTCCGCCGGTGATCCGGGTGCACGGCATTTTGCATCGTGTGGAAGGCCCGGTGCTCAAGCCGGAAGACACCGAGGAGCTGATGCGCAGCATCACGTCCGAGGAACACATCCAGAGCGTGCGCGAACGCGGCGGCGCGGATTTCGGTTTTGCGTTCGGCGAGGCGGCGCGTTTTCGTGTGAGCGTGTTCAAGGAGAAGGGAAATTTTGCGATGGTGCTCCGGCAGATTCCGAGCAAGCTGCTGACAATGGAGCAGATCGGCATTCCGCCGAGCGCCAAGGAACTGCTTTACAAGCCGCGCGGACTGGTGCTGGTGACCGGCCCGACTGGGTCCGGCAAGACAACGACGCTTGCCTCGATGCTGAACATCGTCAACGAGGAGCGCGAGGAAGCGCACATCATCACAATTGAAGATCCCATCGAGTATTATCACAAACATAAAAAAGCACTGGTGACCCAGCGCGAAATCGGCGTGGACGTGCCGAACTTCGCCGAGGCGCTGCGCCGCGCGTTGCGGCAGGACCCGGACATCATTCTGGTCGGCGAAATGCGCGACTTGGAAACGATCGAGGCGGCCATCACGGCGGCGGAAACCGGTCACTTGGTGTTCGGCACGCTGCACACCACCGGTGCGGCCAAGACCATTGATCGTATCACGAACGCGTTTCCGACCAACCAGCAGGAAATGGTGCGCATCCAGCTTTCCACCGTCATGCAGGCGGTGATTTCGCAGTTGTTGATCCCGCGCATTGACAAGCCGGGCCGCGTGGCCGTGTTTGAAATCATGGTCAACACGCCGTCCATCGCCGCGCTGATCCGCGACAACAAAACCTTCCGCATCCAGTCCGACATCCAGACGGGTTCCAAATGGGGGATGGTGACACTGGACAGTTTCCCTGATCGAAAAATATCAGCAGGGCATGATTGCGCGCGAGGAAGTCATCACCAAGGCGCAGGACCCGACGACCATCCAGGCGAAGTTGCAGGAACTGGATCTCGCGCAGTCCGTGAACCAGGGCAAGAACGCGCCAAAATAAATTTTTAATGTCCGAAGAAATCTCCAATCCATTGCTGTCCCTCATCCGCGAGCAGGGAATGCTCGACGATCTCCAGTATGAGGATGTCGTCGGCGAGATGAAGCGCAGCAGCGCGCCCGCGATCCAGGTCCTTCAGGACTTCGGCATCATGAAGCTGGACGACATCCTGCATGTCGAGGCGAACTATCTCGGGACCGAGGTGGTCTCGCTGCGTGACCGGGAAATTTCACCCGACCTGTTGAAGACCATTCCGACGAATGTCGCACGGATGTACCGTTGCGTGCCGGTGGCGGTAAACGGTGATATTTTGCAGGTGGCGGTGGCCGAGCCGCTGGATCCGGCAAAGGCGGATGAAATTCATTTCGCGGCGAAGCGGGACATTCAGGTCGTCGTCGCCGATCCGGTGGAAATAGACAAATTGATTGGACCGGCTTTACGGACAGGCCGATTCCGGAAAATTTTTCAGAAATCCTCAAAGAGATGGGGCAGGACGCCAAGCTCGCCCACGAAGTTGAGGACGCGGACAATGCCAGACTGGTGGCGGATCTGGCCAACGAGGTGCCGATCGTCAAGTTTGTGAACCTGGTGCTGCAACAGGCGGTTGCCGACCGTGCGAGCGATATTCATTTTGAGCCGTTCGAAACGGAGTTCCGCATCCGCTACCGCGTGGATGGTGCGCTATATGAAATGGCGCCGCCTCCCAAGCATCTGGCATTGCCGGTGGTTTCGCGCCTGAAAATCATGGCGAACCTGAACATCTCCGAGCGCCGCATGCCGCAGGACGGCCGCATCACTCATCACGCCAACGGCAAGCAGGTGGATTTGCGTATGTCCACGCTGCCGACGCAGTTCGGTGAATCCGTCGTGTTGCGCGTACTCGACCGGTCGTCGGTGAATCTGGATCTGGAATCGCTCGGCTTTCCGAAGTCGGTTTATGAATTTGTCTCTGAAGTGATTTTGCGGCCCAACGGAATTTTCGTCGTCACCGGCCCGACCGGTTCCGGTAAAACGACGACGCTGTATTCCTGTCTGCGCCGCGTCAACACGATTGACTCCAAGCTGCTTACCGCCGAGGACCCGGTCGAATTTGACATCGAAGGCATCATGCAGGTCGCCATCAATGAAGGCGCGGGCATGACGTTCGGCAAGGCGTTGCGGTCGTTTTTGCGTCAAGATCCGGACATCATCATGGTCGGGGAAATACGCGATTTGGAAACGGCGCAGATTTCCGTGCAGGCATCGCTGACCGGCCACTTGGTCTTGAGCACGCTGCATACGAATGACTCGCCCGGTGCCGTCACGCGTCTGGTGGACATGGGCGTGGAACCATTTCTGATTTCATCCACCTTGATGGGCGTGCTCGGCCAGCGCTTGGTGCGTACAGTCTGCAAAAACTGCCGGACGCCGTTCGAGCCCACGGAGGAACAGTTGTCCATGCTCAACCTATCGCCCCACGACTTGGGCGACAAAGTATTTCATTATGGCCGCGGTTGTTCCACTTGCAATGACACCGGTTACAAAGGCCGGAAAGGTATTTATGAACTGCTCGCCGTGAGTGAAGCGATCCGCACACTCATTAACGAACGCGCACCCACGGTGGTTGTCCGGCAAAAAGCGGTTGAATTGGGAATGGTCACCTTGCGTGAAGACGGCTTGCGTAGTATTTTCGAGGGTGATACAACCATTGAGGAAGTCGTCAAATATACTTAACCTTTAGCCGTTATGCCTAAATACGATTACGTGGCGCTCGATCAGAAGGGCAATGAAACCAAGGGCTCGATTGAGGGCGCCAGCCAGAACGAGGCCATCGGCCGCGTGAAGGACATGGGCTTCTTTCCCACCAAGATCGTCGAGGCCGACAAAGTTCAGGATAAAAAAGTTGCCGGCAAAAAGGCCAAGGCCAAGACTCCGGCCAGGGGCGGCAAAAAAGGCGGCGTCAACATCAACATCAAGATTCCCGGCCTCGGCGGCGGGGTGAAGCCCAAGGTCTTGACCACTTTTACCCGGCAGCTGGCGACGCTCGTTGACGCCGGCCTGCCGCTGCTCCGTGGTTTGCGCGTTTTGGAAAAACAGGAACGCAATGCGAACCTGAAAAAAATATTGGGCGATCTCTCATTGTCCATCGAAGGCGGCAGCACTTTCTCCGAGGGCCTGGCCCAGCATCCCAAAGTTTTCAACAAACTGTTCGTGAACATGGTAAAGGCCGGCGAACTGGGCGGTGTGCTTGAAGTCGTGCTGAAACGTCTCGCTGAATTTTCCGAAAAAGCGCAGAAGATCAAGGGCAAGGTCAAGGCCGCGCTGTTCTATCCCATCGCCGTTTTGATCGTCGCCGTGGCCATTATGATCCTGCTCATGGTGTTTGTCGTGCCCAAGTTTAAGGAAGTGTTCGGCGGCATGGGCATGAAATTGCCCGCCTTCACCGAGCTGGTGCTGGGCATCAGCGAGATCATCAAGGATCACATTCTGGCAACGATGGGCGGGGCGGCCGTGTGCGTGATCATTTTCCTGGTGATCATCAACAAGACCAAGCTGGGCCGGCTGGTCTGGGACAAATTCAAGCTCAAGATGCCGGCGCTGGGCCCGGTCATCAGCAAGGTCGCCATCTCGCGGTTCACGCGCACGCTCGGCACGCTCGTCAGCAGCGGCGTTCCCATCTTGCAGGCGCTGACGATTGTGAAGGAAACCTCCGGCAACGTCATCATCAGCAATGCCATCGTCAAAGTTCACGAAAGCGTCAAGGAAGGTGAAACCATCACCGCTCCGCTCGAAGCCTCCGGTGTCTTCCCGCCGATGGTGGTGAGCATGGTGGACGTCGGTGAACAGACCGGTGCCATGCCGGAAATGCTTCTGAAGATCGCCGACAACTACGACGAGGAAGTGGATAATGCGGTGGCCGCCATGACCTCCCTTCTGGAACCGATCATGATTGTTTTCCTGGCCGTGATTGTCGGCAGCATCGTGATTGCAATGTTCCTGCCTTTGATCGCCATGATCAATGGCATTGGCGGCAATGACAACGGCGGCGGCGGCGGCGAGTAATCGCCTTCATTCCTCATTATTTTGCTGAAATCAACAAAATCATTGACAAGCATCGTGCCTACGTGTAAATACAATGTAATCACATTGCATGGACGTGTTTTTATAACCCGCTATGGAGTTTGATTGGAACAATCCGCCGTTTGAGTTGGGTGGTTCTTTGAATCAGCGGGAAATTGAAGAGTCGTTTGAGGATCCCTTTGCAATAAAATTGCTGCCGGACTCGCCCAGATTTGGCGTTCAGGCGCGGTTTTTCAACTTGGGCATGTCAGCAGGGGGCCAGGGAATTTTCAGCGTATATCGCACGAACGGAAAATCCGTCCGCGTCCTTCATGCCCGGGCCTTGGAGCCGGAGGAGAGGTTTTTCTACCAGAAAAAAATGGACCAGACGCTCTCCTGATCATTGCGGATAAAATAACTTTGCCGATGCGAACGTTTGCCAACTGGGAAGAGGTGCCGCTGTTCGACAGCGAGTCGGCCGAGTCGGATTTCTGGCAGGAGAACCGCCCGGATCTGCGCCTGATGGAGGCGGCCATGTCGGACAGTTCCGATTCCGCCGAGTCCGTGACCATCACGCTGCGGATTGACCCGCGGATGCTGGCGCGCATCAAGCGGCTCGCGCGGTCGCGGTATCTGAATTACCAGAGCATGATCAAGCAATGGTTGAGCGAACGGATGGAACAGGAAATACGCGAAAAATGAAAATCAGCAATAAACCAGTACGAAACAAAGAGGACGGGTTGCGAAATCAATCCGTGTCCGGTTTAATTCACGCCTCCCCGGCCTTTACGTTGATTGAACTGCTCGTGGTCATCGCCATCATCGGCATTCTGGCGGCGATGTCCATTCCGGTCTTGAACGGCGTGGCCCGGAAAAAGGTTCTGGATCGCACCCGCTCGGAAATGGCGCAGATCGAGACGGCCATTGACAGTTTCAAGGCGGCCTATGGTTTTTATCCGCCGAGCAACCCCAACTATAATCCGAATAATTCGGCCACATGGGATCAGGCAATGATCAGTCCCCTCTATTTTGAATTGCTCGGGTCTACAAATAATAATGGCACTTATTATACGCTTGATGGCAGCGCCCAAATCGGTGCTGCGTACGCGAATATGACCAATGCATTTGGTGTGAGCGGTTTTATCAATTCATCTAAAACTGGTGCCTCTGAAGATGCGCCAGCGGCGAGAGATTTTTTACCGGGCTTGAATTCCAACCGCTTTGAGGCCGCCACCAATAACAATGTTCTTGCGACCGTCTTGGTGGCCTCGGTGGGCGGGCCGGATGCGAACTACCATCCATTTCACGACACGCCTGGTTTCAATCCGTGGCGTTATGTTTCCCCCGGCGTCAACAACCCCAGTTCCTACGACCTGTGGGTCAAGCTTGTGATCGGTGGCAAGACCAACCTCATCTGCAACTGGAGCAAGCAGGTGCAGTTGAACAGCCCGCTGCCATAAAATTTATGTGTCGGGAATCCAATTTCAAAAACGCGGCGCGAGCCGGTTCCCTGGTTGTGGACTGGCACGATTGCGCGTGGGCTCCGGCCATCGTCGTCCGGTCGCTGACGGCCCGGCAGGTCCCGACAAAACCGTTGCCCGCAACCCCGCCGTTTTTGCATACTGTCCGCCGCCGTTCCAATTCGTTTAAAATTATGAAAATGCCTTTGTTCTCCGTGCGCCGCCCGCGCGCGGGTTTCACCTTGATCGAACTGCTCGTCGTCATCGCCATCATCGGCATTCTGGCGGCGATGCTGCTGGCCGTCCTGCCGCGGGTGATGGACAGCGCTAAAAAAACCAAGGCGCGGCTGGAAGCGCAGGCCATTGCCACTGCCATCGAGCAATATGATTCCGCCTATGGCCGCTTTCCGGTTTCCGCCGCCGCGCAAAAACAAGCCAGCGACAATGCCAGCGCTAACGCCAATAATAACCCTGATTTTACTTATGGCGGGTATTTTCTGGACAATGGCGTTTTGAAGAAAAAAGGAACCATCATGATTGCTACCGGCGAGCCCCTGACCAATTCCGAAGTGATCGCAATCCTGATGAACTTGACGAATTATCCGGGCGGCGGTTCGACGATCAACACGAACTATCAAAAAAATCCGCAGAAGACCATTTTCCTCACCGCCAAGATGTCGGGATGGGATCCGTCGCAAGGCGGCGCACCGCAGCCGGGTGTTGGTAATGACCTAGTTTACCGTGATCCCTGGGGTAATCCGTACCTCATCACAATGGACTTGAATTACGACGAACAATGCGAGGACGCCATTTATTCCCGTGAATCAGTATCTCAGCCGGCTAAAAATCAAACAGCGGGTTTTTATGGATTGGTTAATACGACGGATGTAAATGGCAATGGAGATCATTTCCGGTATCACGGCAAAGTAATGGTTTGGTCTGTGGGACCGGACAAGAAATTAGATCCGGGTCCAGATGCATATCCGCCTGAAGGCGGCAACGCCAACAAGGCTCCGAACAAGGACAATGTCTTGACCTGGCAGTAAACGTTTTTTGAAAGTTGTTGTGAAAGTTTGTAACAGTGACAAGTGGCAGGTGACACGTGACGAGATTCCGGTTTCGTGCGCACGCCACGATGCTTGTCACTCATCACCCGCCAACCGTCAATTGTCCGCCTTCACCTTGATCGAGATGCTGGTCGTCATCGCGATCGCCGGCCTTATCGCGGCGCTGGCCGTGCCGGCCCTCAAGAGCCTCGGCAAGTCGAACGTCACCGTCAGCGCTGCGCGCCAGTTGCTCGACGATGTCGGGCGGGCGCGTCAACTGGCCATGAGCCAGCGCACGACAGTTTACATGGCTTTTGTGCCGACGAATTTTTGGACGATCCCGCCTCCCGATCTCACCACTTGGTTGAACACGCTGACGCCTCAGGCCAGAACCTCCGTGACCAACCTGGTGGACAAGCAACTGACCGGTTATATCTTTATCAGCCAGGGCACGGTGGGCGACCAGCCGGGCCGGCACAACTGGCGTTATCTCGCGCCGTGGCAGTCACTGCCGGACGGCGTCTTCATCGCCGCGCAAAAATTCATGCTGCCCGGCAATCCGTCACTGCCATACAAGATTGAACCATGGCGTGCCAACTTTTCGATTTCTCCATTTACAAATGTCTATCTGCCTTTTCCCACCGAAACCAACTTGCCGCCCAACTACCCGTTGGTTGCACTGCCCTGTATCGCTTTCGACTATTCCGGCCGCTTAATTTCCGAGGTGGACAATTCGGGCAATTATCGCGACGCCTACATCCCGCTGGTCAAGGGCAACGTGAGTTATGGCTCGGATCCCAAGACCAAGTTGCCGCAATTCACCGCCGTAAACCCGGCGGACATCCACGAGGCGCCCATCGGCAACAGCACGGATATTTCTTACAATGTCATCCACATTGACGCGCTGACGGGGCGCGCTGTTTTGGAGTTTTATAAAGTTCCATGAACATCCGCCGCCAGCATTTTCCAAGGTCGGCCTTCACGCTGGTCGAAGTCGCCATCAGCCTGGCGATCATCGGCATCGCGCTCGTGGCGATCATCGGCGTGCTGCCGCTGGGCATGAACGTCCAGCGCGACAACCGCGAGGCCACCGTCATCAACCAGGACGCCTCGATTTTCCTGACGGCCATCCGCAACGGTTCGCGCGGCCTGGATGACCTGACCAATTATGTTTATGGCATCACGAATTCTTGGACGAAATATAATAATGTGGGCGCTGTCATTGAGGCAAACTATGACGGTTACAGTCTGCAAGGTTCTTTGATACAAAAAATTTCTACAGTGCCGTCTTTCCCTTTGACCAATGGCCTTCGTATCGTCGGACTGTTGAGCACGCCGCAATTGACGGATTTGAATTTTAATCCCACCAACAACGTGTTTAGCGGCGGTTACAGCAACCACGTCGTTGTCTCGGTCCGTTCCTTTAGCGGGCCGGCGGTGGAAAAGCCGCCGCAGGACAATGAACTCGTCCAGGCCGATTCGTTCGGCTACCGCATTTACTGTGTCAACGCGGTGACGGCTGCGAATATTCCTCAACTTTGGCAGAGTTCCATTTCATACAACCAGGGTGATCAAGTCTATTGGAATTCTTTTTCCTGGCAGGCAACCGCCGCAACTGCGGCGGGCGACAGACCCGGCGATTCTCCATTGTGGGCGCGGAATTTTTATTCCAAGCAATTGGACGCCAACCTGCACGAACTGCGCCTGACCTTTCTCTGGCCCGTCCGTCCCAATGGCCGTCTCGGCACCGGACGGCAGACCTATCGCGCATTGGTCGCCGGACAGGTGGAGCAGACCTATCAGCCGGGACTTGACCAGCCGCTTTACTTTTACCAGTCCCAGTCCTTTACCAACGCGCCGTGAAAACAAAGTTACAAGTTACAGGCTTTCATTGTTCGGGGATCGCGCCCGCCTCGGGTGCCATCCGGCGCGCCCCGCACCGGATCTTTTGCGCGGCGGAAAGACAAACCGGCTTGATTGAGCCTGCCGCGAAAATCAACGACGAGGGCGTCGTTGACTGCGCCCGGGGCGGGCGCGCTCCTTTCGCCTTCACGCTCATCGAGGTGATGGTGGCGATGGCGTTGTTGTCGCTCATCGTCATCGCGCTCATGACGGTGTTCAGCAGCACACAGGCCGCCTTCCGCGCCAGTGTCACGCAGACTGACGTGCTGGAATCCGGTCGCGCGACGATGGATTTGATCACCGAAGATCTGCGCGCGATGAAACAGTCCATGGGTTATAGCAATTCGCTGAATTATTACGGCACGGTGAATTTTTACGTGGGAGATAATTATTACGGTAATCCGCCGCTGGTTCAGTCGCTGGTTGCCAGCAGCGGCACGCGGACGAACATGCAGCAGGATGTTTTCATCTTGAGCCAGGGCAACCAGAACGGCGTGCCCACCTGGTATGGCACCGGTTACGCGGTGTGTGTTTCGCCCAGCAACACCTATTCGCTCTACCGTTTTTCCACCAACCTTCCGGTGGCGCGGAGCGTGGCGGCTTCCAATTTATTTTATGGCGATTTCATTAATTTTCTCAAGTATCCCAACAACCCGAACAGCGGAAATTACAGTCGTTTGCTGGACGGCGTCGTGGATTTCCGGATCCGGGCGTTTGATGCCAGCGGCATGTTGATCAGCACCAACCGGACGAACATCCACACCAATGCTTTTCCCGACCGCGGCTATTATTTTTACAGCAACGCGCTGCCTGCCGCCGTGGAGATTGAGATGGCTACGCTGGAAGACCGGACGCTACGGCGCGCCGATTCCATCCCCGTTGATCTGGCGCGCAGCAACTATCTTTCGCAGCAGGCCGGCAAGGTTCACGTCTTCCGCCAGCGCGTGGCCATCCCGAACGTTGATTCCTCGGTTTACCAATGAAAATAAACAGTGACATGCGGCCAGTGACCAGTGACCGGAAAAACCGCCCGGGGTGTGGAGCGCATTCTCGTCACTTGCCACTTGCCACTTACCACTCCCAAAAAGGCGTGGCGCTGATCATCACGTTGATTTTGCTTTCGGTGACGCTGATCATGGCCATCGCGTTTCTCGCCATCAGCCGCCGCGAACGCGCCTCCGTCACCACCTCGACCGACACGGTCACCGCGCGGCTTGCCGCCGATGACGCGCTGGCCAAGGCCACGGCGCAGATCATCGCCACCATCTACGCCAACACGAATCCATTCGTTTCCAGCCTGATCGTCTCGACGAATTATCAGAACGCTTTTGGCTTTGTGCCCGGCATCCAGGACCCGACAAACGTCAACTACGACTATCGGGCCGGCGGCGGCGCCTTGGACGCGAATGAATTCAACCAAAACGTCGCCAACCTGCTTTACCTGCCGCGCGCGCCGGTGTTTGTGACCACCAACCGGCTGACCGGGTCGAATGAATTTCGCTTCTATCTCGACCTGAACCGCAATGCGCAGTTTGAAGCCAATGGCAATCAGCCGGTGATCGGCCAGACTGGCGGTTACTTGCACCCAAACGGATCGGAAGACAATAACTTTAACAACGTGGTCACTAATTTTCAAACGGGCGATCCCGAGTGGATCGGCGTTCTGGAACGACCGGACGTGCCGCACGGGCCGAACAACAAATTTGTCTCCCGTTACGCCTTTGTGGCCATGCCCGCCGACGGCGCGCTGGATTTGAACGCCATTCACAACCAATCCAAACGGATTGGTCCTGCACAAGATGGTTTTCTCCGTGATCAAGGCATGGGTTCATGGGAAATCAATCTGGCGGCTTTTTTGACGGATTTGAATACGAACCAATGGGATCCAATCGTAAATCAATATTTTTATAATACGAACACGGCACAACCCAGCACGCTCGGGCCGGGATTTGACGATGCGCTTTCATTGCTGCGTTTTCGTTACAGCACAAACAGCCCGCCAACCTCAGCCACAGGGGATTACAATAATTTGGCAAATTTGCCTTCCGATAATGGCAGCTTTGACGAATACGCAAATGGCGATGCAGGCGGTTCGTTGATGACAGGGACAAGCTGGATCAATGACTTCAACGATTCCGGACGCGGTTTTCCGGGCGCTGACAATCCGGCCCGCTTCTTTAATGTGTCATCCGATTTGTTTGACGTCACCAAGGGTTCGTCGAATTTTACCAACCGTTTGCAACTGGCGGGTAACAACGGCATCTCCACTTACGACCATTACACATTTTACCGGCTGCTCGCGCAGCTCGGCACAGATTCCTCCCCTGAATCGGGAAAGATGAATCTCAATTACGACAATCTGACGCCAAACATAAATGGAGTTGCCAGCGCGACGAATCTATTTGCATGGACGCCGATTGGATTTTTCACGAATGCGGCCGACCGGATGTTACGCATGTATACGGCCAGTTGGTTCAGTTCCAGCCCGTCAAATTATCTGGCGACCTATTACGGCATCCACACGAATTATTATCACGATGATGGCTTCGGTTACACGATCACCAATGATCCCACCGGGTTCGGCTTGACCAATGCATTTCTCGGCGTCACCAACGCGATTCCTTCCTTTGGCATCGGGAACATCCCTGTTCTGATGAACAGCAATTTTGTTTATACTTCCGCCATTCAGCGCATCTTGCAACTGGCGGCGAACATGTATGACGCCTCGACGAATCGTTATTATGACACTGGTCCCAATGCAATTCCTCTGCCGACTTTGTTTAAGCCGCTTCTGTCAAGGGTGGGTAATTCAGTTGATGGTTACAGTGTCATCATCACCAACTTCATTGAATATAATGGACAGGATACTTTTTTCGGCAATGGTACTGGCCGGGATTTGACAAATATTATTAATACCCCTCTTGATTTAAAAGACCCGATTGAACTCGACAATAATTTAAACTGGCCGCCAGCGAAATATCCGCTCGCTTACGGGGTGCCGATCATTGTCGGTGCTAAGAAAGGGCTGCCGAACTTCAACGCCTTTTCCTTGCAGAGCACGTTTCAAGTCACGCGCAAGCTTCAGTTATCGAGACAAAGCACAAACACTCCAGTCAGCGACTATACGCTGGAACAGATGTTTAATTGCAGTGCCACGAACCAGATGGCAATCGAATTTTGGAATTCATACGCAAGCAATTATACACGGCGGACGACCATCTGGGTGGCGGACAAAATCCAGATGGTGATTACCAATGATATCACATCGCCATTTGGGCCATTGTGGTATCCGCTCAATACTTATTTATATGCATCCACGGCCAGTAATGGTAATTGGCCGGGGATTGGTGCCGGGCCGACTGTCTTTAATTCTGGATCGTTTTTGATAAACAACCTGAGCGCCGTTTTACTGCCGCCTGCCACTTATGCAATTGGTCTGCTTCCCAACGGTTACCATTTCAATCCGATCGGGACTAACGACATAGGATATTTTCAATCCAGTGGATCTTTCAACGGCGATCTTTATCCACAACCGCGTTGGGGATTGCTGGCCACAAACAATCTTCAGATTGTCATTATTGATGATTCAGACCGGTCGCGCCATTGATTACGTTCAATTGCGGGGGCCAAATAAATTTCGTGACCTGACTGCTGAAATTTTGAGCATGACCAATCAGTCTGTAATGTGGCTGACGAATAAAGTGGAGTCCGCAATCCTGCCAACCAAGGATTTGCCATTAGGTGTCGAAGCGCAATTGCTCACATCAGAAGCATATAATTCGCTTTGGGGGAGCCAAAGCCGGGCAAGTGTCCAACCGCAGATAGACGGGTTTCTGGCTTTTCTGCATCGCCCGCCGGCCAATTACACAAATGCGTACGGCAATACCAATCTGCAAATTCAAGCTGCCTATACACCAACCGCCACAACCTCTGATGTCACTGACTGGCAGGTCAATGATCCGCTGGTTCATTACATCGCCAGTGACTTGTTTGTGACATCCAACGATAACACCGCCCAGCCCACGATTCAGAATCCCTTGATGACGGCAACTCCAAACTTGCGTTATCAGCCATGGGGATTGGCCAACCACATGCGAGGCCGGCCCAACGTGGATCCGAGTCCTTATAATTCCTCCCTCAAAGATTCATTGGTATGGGGTTCGGATTTTTGGAACTTTCCGGCGAATCAGTACCCGACAGTTGGCTGGCTGGGACGCGTCCACCGGGGTACGCCCTGGCAGACAGTTTATCTCAAGGCGACTAACATTGTCAGCGTGGCCAATGGTCTTAACACGTGGATGAATTGGACGGGAAATCGAAACGCACAGGACAGTGTGAACGCCGATCCGGTTCAGGACCGGATGTTGTTCGACATCTTCACCACGGCGTTGAATGACAACTCCACACGCGGGCAGCTTGCAGTCAATGTAGCCGCCAATCCGAATAATCCCGCCGCCGGCCTGGCGGCGTGGTCGGCGTTGTTTAGTGGTGTAATGGTTCTTTCCAACAATATTAATAATCTTTTTGTGCCGTTCTATCACACAAATAACTTTTTTAAACCGGCTGCCTCAACCGCGATCCCGATTGATCCGGCGGGCCTGAGAGGTGTGAATTCGCGCTTGGGGCAGTTAGTGACGAACATCAACTGGGCACGGATATTTTTCACCAATGCGAGCAGCGCAGTTGGTTCCTTCAAACATGTCGGCGATATTCTGTCCGTCCCGCAATTGAGCCAGGAATCAACCTTTTTAAATTTAAGCGGCACACAACGCACCAACGGCATCAGCGACGAGATGTATGAATGGCTGCCGCAGCAGACGCTTTCGTTGCTCCGGCTGACGAGCGAACCGCGCTATGTTATTTACAGTTATGGCCAGACGCTCAAGCCCGCGCCCAACAGCGTGGTGACGGGCGGCCCCAGCCTCGCCAATGGAAGCAGTCCGTTTGGCATGGTCACGAATTATCAGGTGGTGGCGGAAACGGCCACGCGCGCGGTGGTGCAGTTGCAGCCGGTGGTGACCACCAATCAGTTTGGCTTTCAAACGAATTACACTTTAAAGATCGAGCAGTTTAACGTTTTACCGCCCGATTGAACCGCCAAGACGCCAAGGTCGCCAAGATGCAAACTTTAATTGAACCAGGCAAAAGAGCAGATGAACTGGCGCGGGCCGTTATTGGCGCGGCCATCGAAGTGCATCGCCAGCTCGGGCCGGGCTTTTTGGAAAGCGTTTATGAAGAAGCATTGTGCGTGGAACTGGCGGTCGGCAATGTCCCCTTTGAACGACAAAAGGAAATCACTATTAATTATAAAGGACATCAAATTGGCCGGCACCGGGTTGACCTGTTGGTTGGGCAGGCTTTGGTCGTTGAATTAAAAACCGTCGAGAGTCTTGCAGAGATACACATGGCCCAGGTGATTTCCTATCTTAAGGTCACAAGTCTTTCGCTCGGATTAATGATAAATTTCAATGTTCCCGTTTTGAAAAATGGGATTCAGAGGGTAGTCTATTCTAACAATAATTCCGCTGCTTGGCGTTCTTCGCGTCTTGGCGGTTAAGCTTATGCGTTTACGTTCGACATTCTGGATTCTTTTGGGCCTGCTGTTGCTGGCCGGGGCGTGGTTGTTCTGGCCGTCCGGCCAGCGTAATGCGATGCAGAAACAAACCATCGCCAGGCCGGACTTCGCTGCCACGCGTCCGGCCTCAACCGCGCCGCCGCTTTTTGCCGCCGGAAAAAACGCCACCAACACCACGGCCGCTTCGGCCAGGACGAACCGGTTTGCCTGGCGCTTGAGCAACACGACCAAGACCATCGGCCAGTTGACGGGCGACCCGCACGCGATCCTGCTGGAGAACGCCTTGATTGATTCATCTGCCAGTCTGAACCTGGCGATCCCGAAAAACTTGCAGGCACAGGGCGATCCGGGCGCCTACATCGTGCAGGCGCGCGGGCCGGTGGACAATGCGTTCCGCAGCCGGCTGGCGGCGGCGGGTGCGCAGATCGTTTCCTACATTCCGAACAACGCCTATCTGGTGACCATTTCGGCGGGCGGCGCAGCGGGATTGGCGGGCCAGCCGGGGGTGCAGAGCGTGATTCCTTACGAGCCGTATTACAAGCTGCCGGAGTCCTTGATGCCGTGGGTGGGAAAAACTTTTCCGGCGGACCGGCAGTTGCGGGTGGCGGCCTATCCCGGCACGGCGGACCAGTTAAGGACAGAGCTGGTAAAATCCGGCGCGCAGATTTTGGCGGAAGACACCTCGCCGTTCGGCAGGACATTCATCATTGAAAACGTGACGGACGTGGCGGCGCTGGTGCGGCAGGGCATCGTGCAGCGGGCCGAACCGGCGTTCCGGCGGATGGCGGCCAATGATCTCTCGCGGGTGACAATGGGTATTTCCAGCGACACGATCACCTCAAGCAATTATATGGATCTCTCCGGCAAGAACGTGCTGGTGGAAGTCAACGACTCAGGCATCGACTCAACCCATCCTGATTTTACCCTTGCAGGAACAGCCGACGCGGGTCCGTCCGGACCGGCCCGCGTCACCGGAGCTTTTGCTTCGAGTTTATTTGATACAAACGGTCACGGCACGTTCGTGGCCGGCATCATCGCGGGCAACGGCAGCCGCAGCAAAATTCCTTTCCCGGTTGGTTCGGTGGCACAGGGTTCGGTGACGAATGCGGATTTTCGCGGCAAGGCGCCGCTGGCTTCATTGTATTCCGTCGGGTTTCTGGACGTGAATGGAAACGCGTTTGATATTGCAGACAGCTTTTTGCAGGCGGCCCCGGCGCTGACGAATGCGCTCATCTCGAACAACAGTTGGAACTACGTCGGTGACAACACCTACAACCTGGCGGCGGCAAGCTATGACGCGGCGGTGCGGGATGCGCTGCCGCTGGTCACAGGTTCGCAGCCGGTGCAGTTCGTTTTCCCCGGCGGGCAATGATGGCGGTGGCAATGATGACGGCGGTGGCGGCGACTCGGATACCATCTTATCACCGGGCACTTCCAAGAACGTGATCACGGTGGGCGCGCTGGAGCAGTTGCGGAACATCACCAATACGTACACGCCGCTCGACAGCACCAACCAGGTGGCGGTCTGGGCGGGCGGAACGGACAGCGGCACGCAGGTGGCCGGCTACTCGGGACGTGGCAACGTCGGCATCGGCGTGGAGGGGACGTATGGCCGGTTCAAGCCCGACGTGGTCGCGCCCGGCTCGTTTCTTGTTTCCACCCGTTCGCAACAATGGGACGAGGTGGCATACTACAACCCGACGAACTATTATTTTCAGGAACAGGCTGATCTCATCGCCGCCCGTTCGGTCCGGAACGAAAACCTGTCGCTGAACTTTTCCCCGCCCAACATCACTTTCAATTCCAACATCGTCTCGGTGCAGGTTTTCATTTTTCCGAACCTTGCCTCGCCCTCGCCGTTCCCTGATCTGCCGATCTTTGTCAGCCACCTTAACTATCCCGATCCGGCCGTCCCCGGCAGCTACGACTTTATCGTGACCAACACCGTTTCCATCCCGCCGGATGGTGGCGGCTCCTATTTGAGCCTGATCCAGAACGGGAACCTGTTCATGACCATCGTCAACACGAACAGCTATGCGGTGCCCTATGATTTTGTCACGGAGATCGTCACCACCAACCAGGCGGGAAATTATTTCCAGGTGTTGAGCAACCTGAACAACACGCTGGGGCCGTCCGGCGGCCCGTGGTATTACCGTTATGAATCCGGCACGAGCATTGCGGCTCCGGCGGTGTCCGGCGTGCTGGCTTTGATGCAGGATTACTTTACGAACACCCTCCATGCCCTGCCAACCCCGGCGCTGCTGAAGGCAATGCTGATCAACGGTGCGCGACCGGTGGGCAGTTATTCCTACAACATCACCAACGATGTGAACTTTGAAGGCTGGGGCCTGCCCAACCTGCCGACCACATTGCCGCCGGGGGTCACGAACCAGGTCAGTGCGCCCTGCACCAGTTTCTTCCTGGATCAAGATTCCACGAATGCGCTGGCCACCGGTGACAGCCGTACTTTCACCGTCACCATTGACGAAGACCAGTTCGCCCAGGTTCTGCCCTTGCAGGTGACGCTGGCCTGGACGGATCCGCCCGGCAATCCCGCCGCCTCCCTCAAGCTCGTCAACAATCTTGATCTGGTGGTCACCAACCTGGACACGGGTGAAGTGTATTTCGGGAATGATATTTCGCCCGGGACCACTTTCAATCTTCCTTGGAACACCAATTCCACCCCCGCGCAGGATTCGGTCAACAACGTGGAGAATGTCATCGTCCCGCCGTTGCTCGGCGGCAGCTATTCCGTCACGGTCATCGGCACGAGTGTGAATGTGAACGCCGTCACCGCGCAGACCAACAATACGGTGCAGGATTTCGCGCTGGTGATCTCCTCCGGCAACGGCGAGATCACGAACGGGTTGATGGTGACGGCGGGTCCCTTGGTTTCCCATCCCACCACGGACCAGCAGGTCACGCCGGTCTATGTGGATGCCAACGGCATGGCCACCAACAGCACCCAGGGCGGGGTGTTTCTCAACCAGCTGGCCGGGGCGAACACGCCGCTGCTCGGCACGAACACCGTCGGTGCCGGCGGTTCAAGTTACGCCAGCAACGCGATTGTCACGCTGGGCATGACGAACCAGTGGCATTTCTACATCGTGCAAAATAACACCTCCTTCTCCAACGCCGCCTTCATCACCTTCCTGCCGAACACGCTTTCGACTCCGCGCATGGGGGTCTTTGCAAATTCAGACGCCAACGCCACGCAGCCGGACGCGGACATTGACCTGTATGTGAGCACCGATCCGTCCCTGACCAATTTGAACCCGGTGGTCATCTCCAATTGTGTCCACGGCACGCAAATCGGCGCTTCGCTGGCCGGTGTTTTCAACGGCGCTTCGCTGGGCGGCGGCGGCACGGAATTCATCGTTGATACCAATTCGCGGGGCGCACAGACTTATTATGTCGGGGTTAAATCGGAAACCGCCGACGCGGTGGAATATGGCTTCCTGCCGGTGTTCAGCGAACAGCCGTTCAGCGAGATGGACGGCAACGGCAATGAAATTGTCCACGGCCTGCTTTTGCCGGTGAGCATCCCTGATGGCACGCCGAAGCACCCGGGCCATGCTTATATTTTTGCGCTCGCGATCCTGCCGATTGAAGTGCAGAACGTGATCGTCACCGACCAGATCTTCCATCAAAATTTTGGCGACCTTGTCGGCACGCTCAACCACAGCGGGCCGGGGGTGGTCTTGAACAATCATGATTCGCTGCCGCCGGGATTCAATAATTTCGTTTACGACGACGGCCCGGTGCCGGTCGCCGGTTCCCAGCCGCCCGACGGCCCGGGCAGCCTGCAAAATTTCCAGGGACAGCAGGGCCTCGGCCCGTGGATCTTCACCCAGCTGGATGATTCGCTCACGCAGACGGGGGCGGTGACTGCCTTCAACTTGTTGATCACACCGCATCAGGATTTGAACAATCCCGGCATCAACATTTCAGTTCAAGGCGGCGGTTACTTCTATGGCTTCATTGATGTGCCGGCGGGCGTCACCAATCTGACCATCGCGGCCACGAACACCACGCTGCCCACACCCGATTCCAGCGGGCCGATCACGGTGGGGCAGCTCTTTGAGAAATTTGGCTCCCAACTGTTGCCGACGCAGACGCCGCCGACGAATTTTGATCAAATGGTCACCCTTTCAAACTACCCGCCAGCGAGCACTACTTTTCCGGGCGGGGTGATTTCCATCGGGCCGTCGGATGTGCCGCCGATCCAGCCGGGACGTTATTATGTGACGCTGTATAATCCGAGCACCACGCCGCAGACATTTCATGTCGTCGCAAATTTTCAATTGGGGCAGATTGCGCCGGTGAATTTTGCTTCCAGCGGGCCGACGAACCTGCTGGATGATGCGGTGACGTATTCGAGCGTCTTTGTGACGAACACGCAGCCCATCGCCACGGTGAGCGTCGGCCTGCGGGTGGATCATCCGCGCATCTCCGACCTGGTGTTCCACCTGATCAGCCCGGACGGCACGCGCTTTCTGCTCATGGAAAACCGTGGTGGCACCACCACGAATGGCGCGGGTTTGACCATCCTGACGACGAACATTGTCAATGTTGCTTCCGCCGGCGGCGCGGGCGCAAACACTAATTATGTCAAAGTTGGCTCGAATACCGGCACGCTCACTATCAATTATGATTTCTATGAGCTTGCGGACCAGATGACGGTTTATGCCTCGACCAATCCGGCGGATTTTTCGATTGGCAACGCAATTTACAACACAACCCTGATCCCCGGCAGCGGCCAGTTGAGCGTTCCGTTCACGACGACGTCCGGCTACCTGACCATCATTATGAACCAGTTTGGCAATCCCGCCCCCACCACCCTGTGGACCTACACGGCGGGCGGAGTGCAGACTAATTTCTATTACCTGACCCTCACGCAGGATACAAACCTGACGACAACGCCCATCAAGTTCGCGCCGCCGCCGTTTGTGCCCACGGCCGTGACCAATTTTGTGGTTCACGCCGACACTTTCCTGGCGACAAATTTTATCACGGTGACCAATTTCTTGGGTGGTTTTGAAGGTTTGCTGGCAAGTAACTACACTGCGCCAAGCGTCGTGGACGGCTGGAGTGTCGACGGCGGCCAGGTGAGCGTGGTCACCGATCAACCGAACGCCTATGCGGGCAGCAATTTTCTGGCGCTGGCCAATGGTTCCATCACCCGCACGTTGGCGACCGTCGCGGGTGTGACCAACACCCTAACCTTTGCTTATCGCGGGCCAGGGATAGTCGGTTGGTGGCGCGGGGAAAGTAATGCCCTTGATAGTGTCAATAGCATCAACGGCACATGGACTGCCGCCCCGGTCTACGCTGCGGGGGAAGTCGGCTCGGCTTTCGTATTCAGCGGAGTCGATGGTAGTGGTTTGAATCTCGGCAATCCGCCCGGCTTGCAATTGCAAAATTTTACCATTGAATCTTGGATCAAAAGAAGCAGCTCAACTGTAGTTTCTTTTGGCTCCGGCGGTAACGCTAACTTGTTTGATGCCGGCTTTGACGGATACCTCTTGGGCATGGCGGCAAACGGAGGGTTATTTTTCGACAAGCTGGGTGATGTTACGCCTTTGAACGGCCCGGCTATTCTTGATACCAGTTTTCATCATGTGGCTCTGACCAAGAGAGGAACTACGGTTACATTTTATTTGGATGGCATAGCTTCCCCACCGCAGAACTACACTGGAACTTTTGTGTTTCATAATTTGATGGGGATTGGCAATCATGCGGATAGTGTCAATCCAGGGCAGAGTTTTCTCGGAACAATGGATGAAGTAAGTTTCTATCAACGCGCCCTGTCTGACAGCGAGGTCAATGCCATCTACGCGAATGGCTCCGCCGGCAAATTCAACCCGTTCCAGTTCACCAATTCACCTGCGCAAAGCCTTGCCCAGGCCGGCATCACGCTCCCGGGGCTGGCGACCAATTCAATCTTTGGCAGCAACACCGTCTGGCAAATCAGGACGATTAATTTTGTTCCAACGCTTACCAACACGACGGTGACAATCAGCGGCCTGGAGCCGGGCATGCTGTTGGATTCGTTCACCACGATGTATGTCACCAACCAGATTTATACGGTGACCAATTTTGTGACGAATGCCGTGGTGGCGGTCAGCAATCTGTATTATCTGCCGGAACAATCCCTTGACCCGCTCATCGGCACCAGCGCCTATGGTTTGTGGCAGTTGGAGATCCAGGACGACCGGGTCGGTGCGACGAACCACACCATCCTCGACAGCTGGCAGTTGTCGTTTATCTTCGCCAACACCAATCCGGTTCCGGCCTTCACTAATTCCATCCCGCCCGGCAGCCTTGTCTGGTATCAGGTGGACGTGCCGACGAATGCGGACTTCGCCACGAATATCCTGACCGCCGCCACCGGGCCGTTGAACATGTGGTTCAGCACCAATGCGCCGCCGACCACTAACACATTGGGCGGAGACGTTCAATTTTTGTCCGGTGTAACATCTGGTTCCGTGACGCTCGGCACCAACGGTTCGCCGGCCAACGTCAATCCTCCGGCTTATATGATTCCCGGCGGCACCTATTACATCGGCATTGAGAATCCGGGTGGTGTGACGGTGCAATATGGTTTTCATGTGGATTTCCATTTGAACATCAATAATCCATTTGCCTTCACGCAACCGGCCACGCTGGTCACCGGAAACAGCGCGCGACTGAACGGCATGGCCTCGCCCAATGGTGCGCCGGCCACGGCCTGGTTTGAATGGGGGACCAGCACGCTCTACGGAAACAGCACACCGCCAGTTGCCGTGGGTGGCGTTGCCAATGTGGTTTATACGAATAGTGTGATCAGCGGTTTGGCGGCGAATGTGCCATATCATTTCCGCTTGGTCGTCAGCAATGCCCAGACGGTGGTCCATGGTTTCGACCAGGTTCTCGATGAAGCTTACGTTGTGGCTTGGGGTGCCAACTATGTTGGCCAGGCCAATGTGCCGTCGGGGTTGAGCAACGCGGTGGCCATCGCCGGTGCTTTTGATCACAGCCTCGCGTTGAAGAACGACGGGACGGCCGTGGCCTGGGGTGACAATACTTTTGGCCAGGCGACGGTGCCGGCCGGTTTGAACAATCTCTTGGCCGTGGCGGGTGGTGCTTACTACAGCCTGGTCTTGAAGAACAATGGAACCGTCGCTTCCTGGGGCGCAAACATCCTGAACCAGACCAATGTGCCGGCGGGCTTGAACAATGTGGTGACGATTGCGGGCGGGACTTATTCCAGCCTCGCGTTGAAAAATGACGGCAACGTGGTGGCGTGGGGTGCCAACTTCTTCAGCCTGACAAATGTGCCGGCCACTTTGAGCAATGCCGTGGCCATTGCGGGTGGAAGTTATCACAGTTTGGCGATCAAAAATGACGGGACGGTTCTGGCCTGGGGCGACAACAGCGCCGGTCAAACGAACGTGCCAGTCGGCCTGACCAATGTGGTGGCCATCGCGGGCGGAAGTTATCACAGCCTGGCGTTGAGATATAACGGAACGGTGGTTTCCTGGGGTGACAACAGTGCCGGTCAGGCGAACGTGCCGGTCGGTTTGAGCAATGTGGTGGCGGTCGCCGCCGGCGGATTTAACAGCCTGGCTTTGAAAACCGACGGCACCGTGGTGAGCTGGGGTGACAACACCGTCGGCCAGAACAGCGTGCCGGCGGGCCTGACCAATGTGGTCGCCCTCGCCAGCGGTTATCTGCACAGCCTGGCCTTGACCCCGCAATCCATTGCCAGCCTGACCAACGTCGTCTTGAACCTGACCAATGGCGTGTCGCAAACAGAACACCATTTCCCCCGGCGGCATCACTTATTACAGAGTCAGCGTGCCGGCAAATGCGGACCTTCGCCACCAACAGCCTGTCCACACTGAATGCAGGCCAGACGTTGAACCTCTGGTTCTCCACCAGTGCACCCAACCTTACCTCGCTGTTGCTTGGCGGGGGTCACGAACGGCACTTCGATTTTGAGCACGAGTAGTGCGCCGACCAACTTCGTGCCGGCTCGTTTTATTATCTGGGCGTGCAAAATACCAACAGCTTCGCGGTGGCTTACGGGATCGGAGTGGACTTCCATCTGGTCACGTCAACCAATCCGCCGCTGTTGACAAATATTTTTAAGCATCGTCCATACGAGTATTGGCGGAACGAACGGCTTTCTGCTGACGTGGTTCGCACCGAGCAACGCCTTGTTCAAAGGTCGAATGGACGACCGGAATTGCACCGTCAACCTGGAGCCCGTTCACCAACATCATCGGTTACAACACTAATGTGTTCACCAGCCCGACGAGCACGCAGTTCAATTTCTTCGACGATGGGTCACAGACCGGCGGTTTTGGTCCGACACGTTTCTACAGGTTAAAGCTGCTTGTGCCGCCGGCGACCACGGTTCCCATCAGCAGCATCATTTTCACGAACGGCAATTTTCAACTGACGTGGTCTGCGCCGACCAACAGCCAGTTCAATGTCCGCTCGGCAACCAATCTGGTGCCGCCAATCACGTGGACGATTTTCGCCGGAGGCCCCATCATCTCCACCAACGGCACGTTCACCTTCACGGGACACCAACGCGCCGTTGTTCATGAAATTCTACCAACTGTTGCTGTTGCCGTAGCAACGAAGAAATACTAAAATACTGGAAAGCCGGGATGCTGAAATTTTCAATGTTCTAGCTTTTTGGTATTTTAGTTTTGTTCTGTAACTCCCCCTTCGGGATGTTCAAATTCTGTCGAGTTCTGTATCAAACATACAAACATTGGAACTCGCCTGAGCAGTGAATGTGAATAAGTCTCAATTGACAAAACTTAAGGTTTCAGAATATAACGGCAGCGCATCAGAAGTTCAGAAGTTCAGGAGTTTCACCCGTAGATTAAACAATAAAATCACCACGTTTAGTTATGAAAAACCATAAATCCATAGTTGTATTTCATTCCGTACTCAGGCCGGTTGGCCAAATGGTTGATGCCGGGTCATGCTGACGGCAGCCGTTGTCAGCCCGTTGGCAGTCAACGCCCAGTTAAATTATATCGGTGCCGGCACAGACGCGGGTGTCATTTCGTTTGGGCGTCACGGGTACGGCCTGCCGCAACCCGGTATTCCCACCTACATAGGCAATAACTTCTCCGGTTTGAATGACGTTCTGTCCAGCCCGGGTGGAACTTTTCTGACAGCCAATCCCGTTATTGCCAATAACATATTGAGCATCGCTGGCAATACTCCAATGTTCGGATTTCAGATTGGCGGCGGCAATGGCAACGGAGCCTTTGGCAGCGGGGTCGATCGGCATCACCGGTCCGAACGTGACCTTTGCCATCAGTGACCCCGTCGCGGGCAGCGGTAGCGCCTCCTATGGCATCGGCAGTTGGAACGCCACCTTCCTCACCGGTCCGCTCGGCGTGAACAATTTTGGCGCATTTTTGTCCATCGCGGGCAACCTGCCGGCCCTCAACTCCGCTGGCGTCGCCTCGTTGCAGATCCACATATCCGACACCGCCGGAGTGTTTGGCGGCGGCGTTAATCTGGCTCCGATGGTGCTCGCAAATTCCATTGTCGGGTATGACGGTTTCGGTGTCCCCATCTACTCATTCGTCGCCTTGGGCGGATCGGGCGCGGCCATGTTGGCGGATGCTTTTGGAAACTTCCGCGGACTCGCCATCGACAATCTCGGCGCGCTGCCGGCGGGCGATCTCATCACCGCCACCGCGACGTTGACCATGTACGCCGACCCGATGTCCTTTTCCGGCTATGATCCGCTCTTCGATACAGAATTGATCAGCGCGACGGGCACCACGCTTCCCACCAGTGGCATCACGGCCGCGCCCGAACCCACTACTGCGATGCTGGCGGTCATGGGTGCCTTCGCTGCGCTGATTTTTTGGCCGGTTGCGCCGCAGCCGGGCTTGATATTCTCCTTCGGTCTCAAGCGGTCTGCCCTTGCGGGCTGACCGCTTTTTTGTTTTTTTGGCGGTTAGTTTTTTGCTTTTGTCTGATTATTTGATAAGCTTTCAGGCTTGTTGAATCAAAAATTTACGGCTTGTGAGCAAAGAATTTATTCGCATCGGCGGTGCCCGGGAGCACAATCTCAAGAACCTCACCCTGCAAATCCCCCGGGACAAGCTGGTCGTGGTGACGGGCTTGAGCGGCAGCGGCAAATCGTCGCTCGCCTTCGACACAATCTATGCCGAGGGCCAGCGCAAATACGTCGAATCGCTTTCTGCTTATGCGCGGCAATTTCTGGATCAACTGCAAAAGCCCGACGTGGATTTCATCGAAGGATTGTCTCCCGCGATCGCGATTGAACAGCGCAGTTCCGGCAGCAATGCGCGTTCGATCATCGCGACCACGACGGAGATTTACGATTATCTGCGGCTGCTTTACGCGCACATCGGCCAGGCGCATTGTCCGGAGACCGGAGTTCCCATTTCCACGCAGAGCACCAGCGACATCGTGGATAAAATTCTCGCGCTGCCGCCGAAAACCAAGGTCGTGCTGCTCGCGCCCGTCGTCCGCCGACAGAAGGGTGAATTCCGCGACGTGTTTGAGCGTCTCGCCCGCGAAGGCTTCGTCCGCGTGCGCGTGGACGGCGAGCTGCTCGAACTTGGGGATGAAAACAAACGCATCAAACTTGATAAAAAGAAATTTCACAACATCGAGGCCGGTGGTGGATCGCTTGGTGATTGATGAAAAAGCCCGTGTCCGGCTGGGTGATCCGCCCAGACTGCGCTGCGCCTTGGCGAAGGCGTCATGTTCACGCTGCATCAATTGCCAGAAAACGAATTCAAAAGCAGCCAACAGCCCCCTCACCCCGTCCCTCTCCCTCAGTGGGGGGAGAGGGTGGCCGAAGGCCGGGTGAGGGGGCGGCTGGCAAATCGAGAAAATCTTCGCAATCGGAATGAATGGATCGAAACGCTGCACTCGAACAAAATGTGTTCGCCGGCGACGGGCAAGAGTTACGACCCGCCCACGCCCAAGCACTTTTCCTTCAACGCGCCGGCCGGGGCCTGCCCGGTCTGCCACGGCCTTGGCCAGAAAATGGTTTTTGGACGAGGCGTTGGTGGTGCCGGACATGGAACTGCCATTGGACGGCGCGATCCAGCCGTGGCGGCGCGCGGGCAAGCGGTTGATCATCTATTACAAGGCCATGCTGCGTTCGGTTTGCCGCGCATTTCAATGTCAGCACGGAGACGCCTTACAAGGATTTGCCGGAAGATTTCAAAAAGGTTCTGCTCAACGGCTCGGGCGAAGATGACATTGAATTCAAATTCTGGCGCGGCGGCAAGGTCAGCTCCATCAGCCGCCCGTTCGAGGGCATCCTCCCGAATCTCGAACGTCTCGCGGTGGACAGCGAAAGCGAATTCATCCGCAACCGCCTGCGCGCCTACATGGCGCCGCAGTTCTGCGATGCCTGCGGCGGCAAACGGTTAAAGCCGGAAATCCTCGCCGTCACGCTCGGTGGTGAACAATTTGTTTCCCCAACTTAAAACTAAAAAATTCAAAATCCAAAACCCTTAAAATTCCAGGACTCTCCATCATGGATGTCTGTTCCTTGTCCGTCGAAAAGGCCGATGAATTTTTTGCCGAACTCAAGCTGACGGAATTCCAACTAAAGATTGCCGCCGAAGTCATCAAGGAAATCCGCGCACGGCTGGGCTTCTTGCGGAACGTCGGCCTCGGTTATCTCACGCTCGACCGTGAAAGCGGCACCTTGAGCGGTGGCGAGGCGCAGCGCATCCGGCTCGCCACGCAAATCGGTGCGGCGCTAGTCGGCGTGCTCTACGTTCTGGATGAACCCAGCATCGGCCTGCATCAGCGTGACAATGACCGTCTGCTCGCGACCTTGAAAGGCCTGCGCGATCTGGGAAATACGGTGCTCGTGGTTGAACACGACGCCGACACGATTCGTGCGGCGGATTACATTCTGGATCTCGGACCGGGTGCGGGTGTGCATGGCGGAGAGCTGGTCGCGGCGGGAACCTTGCCGGAAATTTTGGGAAATAAACGTTCGTTGACCGGTCAATACATGACGGGCGAGCTTTCCATTCCGGTTCCCAAAAAACGCAATGTGCCGACCGAAGAACGCGGCTGGCTGGAAATTCTGGGCTGCAAGGAAAATAATTACAGAACATTGATGTGCGGATTCCGCTCGGCACGTTCACCTGCGTCACCGGCGTCAGCGGTTCGGGCAAATCCACCTTCGTGGATGATATTTTGCGCTGCGCGTTGTTCCGCAAATTCTATGGCTCGAAGGACCGGCCGGCGAACATCGCGCGCTGAAAGGGTTTGAGAATCTCGACAAGGTCATCGTTATTGATCAGTCACCGATCGGCCGCACGCCGCGCTCCAATCCGGCGACTTATACGGGCATGTTCAATCATATCCGCGATCTGTTCGCCAAGCTGCCGGCGGCGAAAGTTCGTGGCTACGAGCCGGGCCGTTTCAGCTTCAACGTCAAGGGCGGTCGTTGCGAGAAGTGTGAAGGCGACGGGCGTCTTGAAGATCGAGATGAATTTCTCCCGGTGTCTATGTGATCTGCGAAGCCTGCAACGGCAAGCGTTACAACCCGCGAGACGCTGGAGATCGCCCTACAAGGGTAAGAACATCGCGGATGTTTTGGACCTGACGGTGGAGGAGGCGGTGACGTTTTTTCGTGCGGTACCGAAAATTTTTGATCCCTTGCTGACGCTGGCGGAAGTCGGACTCGGCTACATCCGGCTCGGCCAGCAGGCGACGACCTTGAGCGGCGGCGAGGCACAACGCGTGAAGCTGGCGACGGAGTTATGCCGCAAAGCGACGGGCAAGACCCTCTACATTTTGGACGAGCCGACGACGGGTCTGCCATTTTCACGACGTGGCGAAGCTGCTCGAAGTGCTTTTCAAACTGCGCGAAGCCGGCAACACCCTGCTGATCATCGAGCACAATCTGGACGTGATCAAAACGGCGGACTGGATCATTGACCTCGGACCCGAAGGCGGTTCGGCTGGTGGAAAAATTGTCGCGGAAGGTCCGCCGGAAAAAGTCGTCCACTGCGCCGCCAGTTTTACGGGGCATTATTTGAAGAGCGTGTTGGCTTGAGTGGGACGGGTGGAATGGGCGTGGCCTGTCACGATATTTGGCCACATGGTCATTTTCTAAATCCTTGAACTACCCAACGCGTTCCGCTTCCAACAACAAAGACTGCCACGAAAATGGCAATGGCTGGGAAAATAGCGAATGACAAAAATCTGTGACTATCAAACCAAATATTGTAATAATCGACCGGCTTATCCACTGGTACGTCCCACTCCAATACCGTATTCGTAAGCCTCGAAACGCTTCGCTTGAACCTTACGCAAAGCATCCTCAATCTCCGGTCGGCTCATGGTGGGCGGAAAACCAATAATATCACCGCCCGGCTTATATCGGACATATACTGCCTCAACCTTCATGCTTTTGAAAAACACCTCAAATGAGGGCTTGTCGCTGGAACTACCGTGTAATGTCGGTAACTGCGAAATCTCAATCAATAGAACGACAGCGCATCCGAACAGCCAAAATACCGCGAGCACTATTGCGAGTCGAAATAAGCCTCTCATAATCATGCTTAATCTTTGTGCCGCTCACTCTCGCAAGCTGCACACAAACCGGTGTCTATAGCGTGAAACATCTCACACCACGGTATCTTTACGTGACACCTTTCGCACTCCTCGTGGACATACTTATCAATAACGTGCCGCTGAAAGACAAACTCCTGTTTCTCGGAAAGTGCCTCGCGCCCCTTATCAACGACAAGCTTCGCAATACCACACGCAGGGTCTTCCAAGTAACGGCCATCAATCAATATCTGGAGGAATCTGTTTAAACTCCATCTTGTCTGGATCATCGCTCATATTCATAAAAGCGTAATGTGGCCTAATTCTGATAGAAGACAATCGGTCATACTCGTGACCGAAAAAGTTTTGGCGCATCTTGTCTGCCATCGCCTGCACGGCGCGCATCTCCCACAACCGGGCTCATGTGCAACGGCAAAATTCCGGCGTAGCAGCTCGTCGGTAGACCGCCGCCATTTTTGATTTGCGGCTCTCCGCCGAGAAGCCGCTACGCCGAGATTTACGCTTTTGTCACTTCGCCGCGTCGTTTAGATTTAATCCATGGCATTTTTGCGGCGATCGCTTTTGATTTTGTTCCTGCTCGTTTTGAGCCGTGAATGCATTGTCGCCGCCGATACGCGCGAGCAGCGCAATTACGACGCCCGCCGCCGTGAGCACTTTTCAGAATGAGATGTGGAGCCGGGCCGAGGCGCAATTCGCGCAGTTCATCAAAAGATTCCCCGATTCCACCAACGTCCCCGCAGGCGCGGCTTTTGCAGGCGCAGGCGGATTTCAAACAGCAGGCGTTCACCAACACGATCGACTGCTCACGACCAACTTGCCGGCCGCCGGCGGCCTGGCCGACCAGTATGTTTACTGGATTGGCGAGGCGCAGTTTCAAAGCGGTGATATTGCACAGGCGGCGGCCACCTTTGATTCATTGGTTAAAAAATATCCGGATTCGCCGCTGCGGTTGCGCGCAGTGGTTTGATGCGGGCGGCGGGCGTTCGCCCAACGGGGCAGGGCGGATGACTGGCCCCGGGTTCTCACCTATTTGCAGCCGACCAATGGCGTGTTTCAACGCGCCGTGCAAACTGACTCCAAGAACGAACTCGTGGCGCGCGGAGAACTGCTCGCCGCCCAGGCTAAGTTTGCGCTGAAAGATTATGCCGGCGCGCTGGCAATGCTGGATTCCATTGATCCGCAGGTGCTCCCGCCGGCCCTGGACTGGCAGCGGATTTATTTGTTGTGCGAGGTCAAGATTTGCCGCCGGCGATCTGGAGGCTGCGCTGCCCGCTTCGACCAATCTGCTCCAAATCGTACGGCTCAATCGCGATGCCGGCCAGGTTGCCAATATCTCCGAAAGCGTGGCCATGCGCGCCGAAATTCGTTGAAATGCTCGGCCGTAGCCAGGAAGCGCTGGCGGCTTATCAGGAAAATTTGACGAACAGCGCCCCGCGGAAAAACAGCAGCAGGCCATTTTGAAGATCGCCGAGCTGGCATCGGCATTGAACCAATTTTCTGACGCCCACCAATGCGCTGGAAAATTTTCTGCCCAGTTCCCTGATTCGCCGGCGGCGGACATCGCGTTACTGACCTTGGGTGAATTGGAATTGAAGGCGTATGTGGCCAAGCCGTCAGAGAAACAGCAACTGACGGTGGCGCAGGCCAGGTTGACCAGCTTTTAAAAACATTTCCAGGACAGTCCGCTGGCGGGTCGGGGCGCATCTGGATCGCGGCTGGTGCCTGTGGCTGGCCGGAAAAAAATCCGAGAGCCTTCGTGATTTTCAACTGGCGGTGCAAAAGCTGCCGCGTTCCGAGGATCTGGCGGTGGCAAAGTTTAAACTTGGAGATGCACTGTTCGATAAAAAGGATTTTCCCCGGCGCGTTGGAAAATTATCTGGCGGTGTGGGAGGATTTTTCCGATTTGCCTGACGTTGCCGGACCATGGGCGACCGCGCGCTTTACCAGAGCCTGCGCGCGGATCTGGAACTCGGCGACCTGGACAGTGCGGCCAATGTGCTGACGCAGATCGAGAAAAATTTCGCCGGCGGCCCGGCGCAGAACAGCGCCCTGCTGTTTGGTGAAAGCTGGGCGGAATTGCGTTCCGCGTCTGGCGCACGCGATCAATTTACCCGGATAGCACAACAATATCCCGATTCACCTTTGAATCCGCAGGTGGCGCTGGCGGTCGTGCGCACGTATGAGCTCGAAAAAAACTGGCCGGCGGTCATCACGAATTATGCGGGCTGGCTGGTTAACTTTCCGACAAACGTCCTGCGTCCGCAGGTGGCTTACGCTTTGGCGCAGGCAAATTATTCGGCCGGCAATGAAACGGACGCGCTGACATTGTTCACGAATTTCATCGCACAATTTCCGACCAACGCGCTCGCTCCGGCGGCGCAATGGTGGGTGGCCGATCATTTTTTCCGCACGGGCGACTGGGCGAATGCGGAACGGAATTACAAGGCCATCTTTCAAAATGCCGTCTGGCAGAATTCATCATTGATCTGGGAGGCGCAGAGGATGGCCGGACAGTCCGCGCTGGCGCGTCTCGGCTATCAGGACGCCAAGGAATATTTTACGGGACTGTTTGCGGATACCAATTGCCCGCCCGCGCTGGCAATGGCGGCGCGGTTTGCCTATGGCAGCGCATTGATGCTCATGAATTCATCCAACACAAACAATCCGATGGAAAATTTTCAATCGGCGACCAATATATTCGGCCAGATCGCCCAGGCCAGTTCCACAATGAATGGGCTGCGCAGGCGTTGATTGAAAACCGGCAATTGCGACCTACAGATGAATAATTTTGACGCGGCGACGAACGCCTACAACGCAGGCCATGACTCCGCCTATGCCGGGGTGGCCGCGCGCAGCCAGGCGCAGATCGGGCTGGGCATCGCCTTGGAAAAGAAGGCGGCACTGGCGTCCGGGGAGCGAGGCAGGGGACCTGCTCAACCAGGCATTGGACAATTATACCGACGTACTTTACAACAACAACCTGCGCGGCGACGAGCAGCCGGATTCGTTCTGGCGGAAGAAGGCCGGCCTGCAGGCGGCGCCGCTCGTGGGAATCTTGAACAATGCGGATGCGGAAAGAAAATTTTACGTCAGTTTGAAGAAGTTGCTGCCGCAGCTCGCGGATTCCATTGACCGAAAAATTGCCGCCCTGCGCCGCGCCAAAAAAATGATCCGGGATTTGACACGGGTGCCTGGCGCGCCTAGCTTTGAAACCATGACTGAAAGTATGACCACTAGTGAAACCATCGGCTCACGGCACGCGCCGCCGAGGAATGCAAGTCCTTGCTCTCGCTGCCGGAAAATGCCGGTAAACATTTCCGGGTCTATGTGGAGCAGGGCGGCTGTTCGGGGGATGCAATACGGCATGGTGTTTGACGAAAAGCGCGATGGCGACCTCGCCTCCGAACAGCATGGCGTGGAGATTCTGGTGGATCCGATCAGTGCGCAATATCTGCGTGGCACCGTGGTGGATTTCAGCGACGAACTTTCCGGTGGTGGTTTCAAAATTCTGAATCCTAATGCGAAAGAAAGCTGTGGCTGCGGTAAATCCTTTGCGACCTGAGTGGAAGTGATCACTCCGCGCAGGCCGAACAACGCCGTTCCGTGCGATGCGGGACGGCTTTTTTATTTAGTCTTTTGGAGCCATTATTCCACTTTGTGATTGGAAAATGGCGGTGCAAAGCACTATGGTTTCATCACTTTAATTCATTCGACACTGGACAGGCAAAAAAGTCTTGAATCAACCTGCAAGTTTGAATACCATGCATCACCGATATTGAGAGATATCAGAAGATCAATGTCGTCTTGGTAAAGCTTCAAAAAACCAACGGAAATAGTATTCAAGAACCTAACTTAAAACCCTAAAAAAAGAACCATTATGAAGAAAATACTTCTATCGAGCTTGATGGCGTGCAGCCTTATGCCGGCTTACGCGACCATATTCAGTTACAACGTATTTCTGGACGGTCCAAGTGAATCTCCTGCCAACGCTTCGCCGGGAACCGGCCTTCGCGAGCGTAATATATGACGACACGGCCCATACGCTGTTTATCGACCTTGTCTTCAGCGGACTGGTTGGCACCACGACCGCTTCCCATATCCATGCGGCCACCGCCACTCCTGGAGCCGGCACAGCCGGCGTTGCCCACCACCACGCCTACTTTCGCCGGGTTTCCCCTGGGCGTCACCAGTGGTTCATATAATAATACATTGGATCTGACTTTGGCCTCCAGCTACAATCCCGCTTATATCACTGCGAACGGGGGAACCACCGCAACCGCAGAGGCGGCGTTGGCTGCCGCCATCGCGTCAGGGAGAGCCTATCTAAACATTCACTCGTCAGTTTTTGGCGGCGGTGAAATCCGCGGTTTTTTGATCCGGTGCCAGAGCCTGGCACGCTTGCCCTGTTGGGACTGGGTGGTCTGGGCATGGCCGTGCTTGCCCGGAAGAGCAGACGCACAAGCAAGCTTTGAGCCTCAGATCCGTTTTGAGCGAATTGAAAGCGCAAAGTTTAAAAACTTTGCGCTTTTTTGATTTGGTAAAATCATGAAAAGTTGCCCGGCTGTCCTCGCCGGTATTATCAACCATCATAACATTATGTATTCATTTCGAACCATTGTTTTTTTGACGGTCGCAACCATGATTGCGACAAGCGAGCCGCAGCTAAAAGCGCATGAGGAGACGGTGATCGTTGTTGGCCGCAATGCTGCGGAGAACTGGTGGTTGACAGCGACTTCGCGCAGCCGGTTGAGCTGCCGGTGTCAATATTTGCGGGAATATCCGGCTACGCAACCGGTGAAATCGGGATTCACTCCACCATTTTTGACGATCCCGACGAAGATTTCTTCCAATTATCCACCGCCGCCGATTTTCAATTCATTCTGCTCGCGAAAGATCCGGGCATGGAGGTGTGGAACTATAATGGCTCCGTCTTTGGTTACATGGCCACGAACGACGCATATAACATCGGCCCGTCCCCGTTTGATACGCATCCGATCTGGAACATCGTGAACGGCACGCCAGGAACCGCATATTCGTTGACTCTGAAACTGCATGATTTAAACGACGTTTATCCGGACAGCGAGCCATTCGTGTTGAGCTTCACGCCGGTGCAAATCCATTACCCGCTCCACATCCAGCAAGTTGACCCGCAGCACGCCGCGCTTTTGTGGACGACGAACGCAGTCGGCTGGGAATTGCAGTCATCCGTCTCCTTGGCGGCGGAGAGTTGGATCACCGTTACAAATTTCCAAAGCATCGCTGGAACCAATTTTAGCTTGAGCATCTCAACTACAGAGGCGCAGCAGTTCTTTCGGCTACACAAGCAATGAAGAGTGGGATCGCCCAGCCCTTTAAATCAAGCACCTCCGAGCCGTGTGATGCGAGACGGCTTTTTGTTTTGCGCGACCTGCGTAATTTCGTTTCACTTGCTCTGTGATTGAAATCTTCTGATGCCCGAACTGGCGGAACTCATCCGCCAGCGCGATTTTACCGGGTTGAAGGAAATCCTCTGCGCTTTTTCACGCGCCGGACATCGCGGAGATTTCGTGGACTTGAATCCCGACGACGAAGCTGTGCTGCTCCGGCTGCTGCCGCGTGAACTGGCCGCTGAAGTCTTTGAATATCTGCCGCTGGAAGACCAGGAAAAATTGCTGCACGCGCTCGGCAGCGAGCAGGTCGCGCAGATCCTCAACGACATTGATCCCGATGACCGCACGGCGCTCTTGCAAGAGTTGCCCGCCGCCGCCACGCAGAAATTGCTGAACCTGCTTTCGCCCGAGGAACGCAAGATCGCCACCGACCTGCTGGGCTATCCGAAAAATTCCATCGGTCGGCGCATGACGCCGCGTTACGTCGCCATCCAGCAGAACTGGACGGTGAGCGAAGTTCTCGCCGATTTGCGCCGGCAGGAACACAAACGCGACGCGATGAACCAGCTTTACGTCACCGACAGCAAGGGGCGGCTGGTGGATTATGTTCGTTTGAGGAATCTCGTCGTCGTGCCGCCGCAGACTTCCGTGCTGGAGGTTTTGGAGAACCAGCAGATTTTTCTTCGCGCCGCCGATGACCAGGAAACCGCCGTGGCTGCGTTCAAGAAATATGATGTTTCCATGCTGCCGTTGTAGACTCGAACGATGTGCTGGTCGGCGTCGTGACCGTGGACGATGTGCTGGATGTCGCGGAAAGGGAAGCGACCGAGGATATGCAAAAACTCGGCGGTGTGCAGGCTTTGGAATCAGCTTATCTGAAAACGGGGATTTTTGAGATGGTCAAGAAGCGCGCGCCGTGGCTGGCGGTTTTGTTCGTTGGCGAAATGTTCACGTCCGTGGCGATGCAAAATTACGGTGGCGAAATCCAGGAAGTCGTCGTGCTGGCCTTCTTCGTGCCGCTGATTCTTTCAAGCGGCGGCAATTCCGGTTCCCAGGCCACATCGCTCATCATCCGCGCCATGGCGTTTGCAGGATGTTTTGCTGCGTGACTGGTGGCGCGTGCTGCGTCGCGAACTGGCGACCGGCTTTATGCTCGGCTGTATTCTGGCCGCCGTCGGCATGGCGCGGGTTTTTCTCTGGCAATATCTGGGTTTGGCGGGACCGAATGGCTATGGGGCAAATAGCGTCATGCTGGCGATGACGATCGGCTTGAGCCTGGTTTGCGTGGTGCTATGGGGCAGCCTTGTTGGCGCGATGCTGCCGATGTTTTTGCGTCTGATTCGCCTTGACCCAGCGGTGTGTTCCGCGCCGTTCGTCGCCACGCTGGTGGACGTGACGGGTATTGGGATCTTCTTCAATGTCGCCAAACATATTTTACATCTCTAATCAATACGACCGTCCGTCGGCCACGCTTCGGATCCCGGGGCCGCCTTTTCCTTTGGACAATTGTATTGTGCGCTTTACTTCCAACCATTCGCCCCTATAACTGCGGTATCTGTATCATCGCCCCATGCCCGTCGCCTACTTTGTCTTTCCCGGACGCGGCCAGCCTTACCTTCGTTTTAACCAATTATGAAATTCTCAACTCACCTGCGTTCCGCGTTGCTGGCATTAGCATTCATGTTCATTACCGGCACGATCCGGGCAGACAACCCGCCATTGGCCACGACTTTGACGGCGACGAGCGTCTCGACGAACAATGCCACTTTGAACGGCACCGCCACCGGGGGCTGGACGAATGCCGTCGTCTGGTTTCAATATGGCTTGAGCACCAATTACGGCCAGACCACGGCACGATGATTGTCCAGCGCGACTAACGCCACCACAGTTTTCAGTCAAACGATTGTCACCGGCGTGGTCGTTGGCACCAAACTATCACTTTCGCGTCGTAGCCACCAACAGCGGCGGTATCGCTTACGGCCGCGATCTGGCATTCAACCATCTGTTCGTTCAATCCAGCACCGTTTTGCCGAACGTCTCGACTAGATACACTGATGCTTTCAGCAACCCATCTGCAGGCGTCTGTGATTATGATAATGACGGGGATTTCGACATCCTCCTGAGCGGCAAGAGATCCTCCTTATCTGTGAACAACGATTACTACGCCGAACTCCTGCGGAACGACGGAAACGGAACTTTTACTCCCGTGAATTCAGGTTTGGCGCAAGTCGGGGGTTCCATCACTTCAGGCGATTTCGACAATGACAACCTGGTGGACGCCTTGGTCCTGGATGGGCAGACCTGTTGCATTTACTCCAACGAATAAAGTGTTGTGTATCATAACAACGGCGACGGAACATTTTCAACGATTAGCAATATATTTCGGACAAAAAAAACATCTTGGCTCGGGCCGCGGATTTCAACAATGACGGCCGATTGGATTTTGCGATTTCGGACAAGCTTACTTCCTCGGGCGAACTGTCTGGATTTGGTCTCTGGCATAATAACAACAAAGGCGCTTTCAGTCTTTGGCCCATTGCGGCTGCATATGTCCCCGCCGAAATGGCCTGGGGTGACTTCGACAATGATGATGACCTTGATTTGGTGACGAGCTATTGGGACAGTGGTGTTAATACTCGTTTTCAACTCATCAGAAATAATGGGACGAAACTTTTTCCGGGCCGCTTGACGGCTCATTTGGGATTGGAGGATCTGGCCTTCGTATTCTTTCCGTAGTATGGGGAGATTTTAACAATGACGGCTGGCTGGACTTATTCTATGTGAGTAACGAGCTGAACGGATTTGCCGCCCCCTACAATAATGTTGAAAGGCGATGGCAGTTTTTTTCTGTATACCGGCGCTTCCCTCGATGAGCCTTTTAGCGTGGGCCGCACAGTAATCTCGGCCGACATTGATAATGACGGTTATCGCGATCTCCTTGTCAGTGCTTCCAACCCCTGGGTGGAAATGTATCACAATAACGGAGATTTTTCATTCACTCGCTTGCAAATCGGCTGGACGGGCGGAACTCAAAATGCTTCCTCTTTTGGCGATTTCAAACGGGGATGGTAAATTGGACGTTCTAATCACGCATCTCTTCGGGACAAATGCGGTAGCAAGAAATCTGGCTCAATAACACGGCCATCTCCAACACGCCGCCAACTGCGCCCACAGATCTGATGAGTGCGGTGAGCAATGGTGTCGTGCGGTTTTCCTGGTCGGCCGCCAGCGATGCCCAGAACACCAATGCCGCTGGCCTGAGCTATAATCTGCGCGTCGGCACCACGCCCGGCGGAGTAGATGTGATGTCGCCTGCTGCCGACCCGGTCACCGGCCAACGGCGCATTTTAGAAATGGGCAACACCCAGATGGGATTGACCGGTCTGCTCAGGGTCGGGCCGGGTCGTTATTACTGGAGCGTGCAGGCGATTGACGAAGGCTTGGCGGGCGGGCCATTCGCTGCCGAACAAAGCTTTTGGGGCGGTGGCGCACCACAGATTGAAATGGTGAACGCCGGCGCCATATTGAATGGCTCGGCCACGTTGCATTCCACATTTTATCCGGGCGAGCTGGCCACCACGGTTTATTTCCAATACGGGCCGACCATCAGTTACGGCCAGAGCACACCGCCGCAGTCGGTCGGCCTGCACGGGCTGCTCACCTTTCAACAAACCATCACGGGATTGGCGGCGGGCATTTATCATTATCGCGTGGTGGCCACGAACAGCGCGGGCGTTACTTTTGGCGCCGACCAGATTTTTGAGAACATCAACGTGCTGGGCGGCGATGGGAATAATGACGGCTTGGTGGACGCCGGAGAAGTGAACCGGGCATTGTCGAATTACTGGTCGCAGAGCGTGGTTTACATGACGGATCCTAAAAGGCTCGCCGGCGGGCAGTTCCAATTTGCGCTGACCAACATGGTGGGCTGGAATTTCAACGTGCAGGGCTCAAGTGATTTAAATAATTGGACGAACCTGACAACCACTGCCGCGCCGGTATATCAATTCGCCGATGCAGACGGAACCAACGCGGCACCTCGTTATTATCGGCTGCGCTAAGCCGCTTTCGCCACCGCGTGTGGCGTGGCCTGATTTGACCGGAGCGCGGCTGTGTCACAGACCAGCCGCAGTAGCGTGGACATTGCTGCGGCTGACGCTCCGCGCCCAGCCGCGCTCCGCCAAATACCGAATAGGCATCGCCACCCAGTGTGGCTGCTTGACGCTGCCGCCGGTTCGACCTAGTCTCATCAGCGATGGGGAGCCAACCGGCCGTCCAAAAGACGACGAAGGCTGAGAGTTTCGCGCGGAACGCGGAAGACCCGAAAAACTGATCCAGGTAATGCTGGCGTAGGAACTCCTTGCGGAGGGCCACCATGGGAACAGCCCATTGGCCAAAGTTTCCTTCACTCGCATTTCCCGAATCAAAACCTGTAGCGGCGGTCCGTGACCGCCAAAACCGCGACGCTCATAGAGCGACGCTACAAAGCAAATTTATGATCGCATCCAAAGAATCGTTCGAACCGCACAGCAGCGAGCAACTGCCCAACTCCACTCGCGTCTATCTGCCCGGCCAGATTTTTCCCGGCGTGCAGGTGCCCGTGCGCGAGATCGCCGTGGGCGACACCAAGTCTTACATCGGCGCGATCGAGAAGAATGCCCCCGTGCGCGTCTATGATTGCAGTGGTCCGTGGGGCGATCCCGCGTTCTCCGGCACGTCCGACGAAGGCCTGCCCGCGCTGCGCCGCGACTGGATTTTGAAACGCGGTGACGTGGAGGAATACGACGGTCGCGAAGTGAAGCCGCAGGACAACGGCTATCTCTCCGGCAAACACGCCGAGTTCGCGAGCGTGGCGGAGAAGAATCGCCTCGTGGAATTTCCTGGGCTCAAAGGCAACCGCCGCCGTCCATTGCGGGCCAAGGCGGGCAAGGTCGTCACGCAGTTGCAATACGCCCGCGCCGGCATCATCACACCGGAGATGGAATTCATCGCCATCCGCGAGAACATGGGCCGCGCAAAAATCTCGGACATGGCGAATGATATCATCCGCACCGACCTGAACAAACAGCACGCCGGTTCCAGCCAGCTCGCGGACAGCGAATTTACACCGTCCGTCTTCCGTAAATTTCCACAGCGCATTCCGGCCGAGATCACGCCCGAATTCGTCCGCAGCGAAGTCGCCGCCGGCCGCGCCATCATTCCGGTGAACATCAATCACCCGGAAAACGAGCCGATGATCATCGGGCGCAACTTCCTCGTGAAGATCAACGCCAACATCGGCAACAGCGCCGTCGCGTCGAGCATCGAGGAGGAAGTCGAGAAGATGCGCTGGGCCACCAAGTGGGGCGCGGACACCGTGATGGATTTGTCCACCGGCAAGAACATCCACGCCACGCGCGAATGGATTCTGCGCAACTCGCCCGTGCCCATTGGCACCGTGCCGATCTATCAGGCGCTCGAAAAAGTCAATGGCCGCGCCGAGGACCTCACCTGGGAACTTTTCCGTGACACGCTCATCGAACAGGCCGAGCAAGGCGTGGATTACTTCACCATCCACGCCGGCGTGCTGCTGCGCTTCGTGCCGATGACCGCGAACCGCATGACCGGCATCGTTTCGCGCGGCGGCAGCATCATGGCCAAATGGTGCCTCGCGCATCACAAAGAAAATTTCCTCTACACGCACTGGGACGACATCTGCGACATCATGGCCGCGTATGACGTTTCGTTCTCCATCGGCGACGGACTGCGCCCCGGCTCGATTGCCGATGCGAATGACCGCGCGCAATTCGGCGAACTCGAAACGCAGGGCGAACTCACCAAGCGTGCGTGGGCCAAGGGCGTGCAAGTCATGAACGAAGGTCCCGGCCATGTGCCCATCCACATGATCGAGGAGAACATGGTCAAGCAGCTCGAATGGTGCGGCGAGGCGCCGTTCTACACGCTTGGACCGCTCACCACCGACATCGCGCCCGGCTACGACCACATCACCAGCGGCATCGGCGCGGCGATGATCGGTTGGTATGGCTGCGCGATGCTCTGCTACGTCACGCCCAAGGAACACCTCGGCCTGCCGAACAAGAAGGACGTGAAAGACGGCGTCATCACCTACAAGATCGCCGCGCACGCCGCCGACCTCGCCAAAGGCCCATCCCGGCGCGCAATACCGCGACAACGCCATCTCCAAGGCGCGCTTTGAATTCCGCTGGGAAGATCAATTCAACCTCAGCCTCGACCCCGTCACCGCGCGCGAGTTCCACGATGAAACGCTCCCGCAAGAAGGCGCAAAGACCGCGCACTTCTGCTCCATGTGCGGCCCGCATTTTTGCTCGATGAAGATCACCGAAGACGTCCGCAAATACGCCGCCGAACAAGGCATCGCCGAAGAAGAGGCGCTGAAGAAGGGGATGGAGGAGAAGTCGAAGGAGTTTGTGGAAAAGGGCGCGGAGGTTTACGCGAAGGCTTAATTTAAGGGGTTGGATGAACGATTTTTCTCGCGAGAAGTTCGAGGCCGAAGTGGCTAAGAAATTTCTCGCACGCGCGAATCCACCTTCAATCCTTCACCGCTACCGCCGACCAACAGATTGGACACTCGCTGAAATTTACAAATGCGAAATTTACGCGTCTAAACCAGAGGATCTAAACGATCCGTTTGAATGCTCTGCACCTGTTTGGTGGAACGTCGATTTGATGAGACAGCACTGGGTAGAAGAATACGCTCCCATGCGTGGTCTCTCACCGAATGAAGCCCTAAAAGAATTCGAGTCGTCATGGAAGTGGGGCGTTCAGAGGATGGCAGACGGATTGAAGCAAAAAACTTCGCAAACAGGCATCGTGTGCTTTGCAGCGAAGCCAGATTCAATTCGGATGTGGGCCTATTATGCAGAGTCCCACAAAGGAATTTGTGTCGGATACGACACAAAATATCGGCCGTTTAATGTTGCAATCAGCGTCAACTATCAAAATCCAGATAAGCCGTTCGATGTTTTTGCTTGCCTGAAAGACGATCCAACTGAAATCGCCAATCACATCGCACTTCGGAAAGCCGAGGAATGGAAGTTTGAGGATGAATATCGGATTCCCGCAAACATTGAAGGCATGCCTCGTTTGATACCGTTTGAATCGGCAGCCATCAAAGAAATCCGGTTGGGTGCGCGTATCAAGCCCGATTTCAGAGAAAAGGTTCTCAAAGCTATTTCTGTTCTGCCAGTTCGCCCTAAGCTCATTCAAATGGGGTGTGACATTGACCGATTTGTCCTCACTGAAACCGCAATTTGATTTCTGCTTTGGGAATCCCAACGGGATTCCATCACTCAGCCCAGGGTTGGTGCGCAGCATCTACCCTGGGTAATCGTCCCCCAAAATATCCCCAACCCCAACGGGGTTGTATACCCCCGCGCCCGCCGCCGTTGCCACACCATTCAACCCATTCAGGGTTAATGATTTATCGTCGCTAAACCTAGGGTAGTCGCTGGCGCAACAACCCTAGGCTGAATGATTCAATCCCTTCGGGATTGGTAGAAAATCTGCATATCGTGCTCCGGGATATCGTGGGATTGAATCCGCTCCGGTTGTTCCCCATAATTCCGCTGTGCCGCAATCGCTCGCCAAAATTCTCGTGCACACGGTCTTCTCCACCAAAGACCGTCGGCCCTTCCTCCGCGATAAAACATTGCGCGATGAATTGCCACCGCTACCTCGGCGGTATTCTGACCAATCTCGAATGCCAGCCCATCATTGTCGGCGGCGTGGAAGATCATGTGCATCTGCTCTGCGCGTTGTCGCGCACCTGCGAAGCGGCGGCGGTGGTCAAGGAAGTCAAACGCAGTTCGTCGTTGTGGTTGAAAACCAAATCGCCCGACCTCGCGGATTTCGCGTGGCAAAACGGTTACGGCATTTTCTCGATTGGGTTTTTGCAGATTGAATTCGTGCGCGATTACATCGCCGGGCAAGAGGAACATCATCGCAAGGTTTCGTTTCAGGATGAGTTCCGGCAATTGTTGCGCCGTTATGAAATTGAATTCGATGAACGGTATGTGTGGGATTGATTCAACCCTTTCAGGGTTGATAAAATTTGTGGGACGATTACCCAGGGTAGCTCGTGCCTCGCAACCCTGGGCTGAATGATTGAATCCCGTTGGGATTCGTTTTAGGATGGCGGTCATCAAAACTATGAGCAATAGCACCAGCAATAAAAAGGAGTTGTCCCCAAAACAACGGGAAGAACTGCTCAGCGCATTGAAAGCCCGTTTTGAGAAAAATCTGAACCGCCATAAAGGTCTGGAATGGGCCAAGGTGCAGGCCAGGCTGGAAGCCAATGCGGAAAAATTGTGGTCGCTCCAGGAAATGGAACGCACCGGCGGTGAACCGGATGTTGTGGATCAGGATAAAAAGTCAGGCGAATTTGTTTTATTTGATTGTTCCGCGCAAAGTCCAAAGGGCCGCGTCAGCCTGTGTTACGACCGTGAAGCGCTGGATTCGCGGAAGGAACATAAACCCAAAAACTGCGTTATGGATATGGCCGCAGCCATGGGCATAGAGCTTTTGACGGAAGAGGAGTATTTCGCGCTGCAGAAGCTGGGCGAGTTCGACACGAAGTCCTCGAGCTGGGTGAAGACGCCAGCGGACATTCGCAAACTCGGCGGCGCGATTTATGGTGATCGTCGTTACGGTCGCGTCTTCGTGGGGCACAACGGTGCGGAGTCTTACTATGGCGGCAGAGGTTTCCGTGGCTCGATAAGGGTTTAGGTTTGGGCGCGGAAGTTTGGGCGGAGGAGCACCTCCGCCCTACCGAGAATTAAATTGGTAGGGCAAAGCTGCCGCTTTACCCATTTTAGTTTCCGTTCCGCTTGTCGCCCGGCGAATGATGCGTTATGAATGATTCCATGAAACCCAAACAAGATGGCTATCTCAGTCCCCGCTGGCTTATGGCGGCGATGCTCCTTGGAGCGCTGATGTTTTCGGCCGCGGCAATCGCGCAGACCAATTCGGCCCCGCCGGATTCCAGAAACTCTTTTCCCGTCCTGCCGCTCGAACAATCAGCGAGCCGTGGCATTGTCACGCGCGATCCTTCCAGCATCGTGAAATGCAAAGATGAATACTGGGTCTTCTACACGGGGCGGGGCGTGCCGTCGTATCATTCGAAGGATCTAGTGAAGTGGGAACGCGGCCGGCCGTGTTCAAAACGGCACCGGAATGGATTGCTGGAACCGTTCCTGAAAACCGCAACCTGTCCTGTTGGGCGCCCGACGTCATGAAAGTCGGCGACCACTACCTGCTTTATTATTCGGTTTCGTCGATGGGAAAAATGACCTCGGCCATCGGGCTGGCCACCAATCCGACCTTGGACCCGAACGATCCGGCATATCATTGGACCGATCAAGGAATCGTTGTGCGGACACAGGAAGGTCAGGCAGGCGATGCGTTCAATGCGATTGACCCGTCTGTTTTTCACGACACCGACGGCAGCTTGTGGCTGACGTTCGGTTCTTATTGGAGCGGCATCAAATTGGTTCAACTGGATCCGAAGACTGGGAAGCGGATTGCGCCGGATTCAAAAATATATTCCCTGGCTTACAATGACTCGATCGAAGCTTCTTATCTGTGCAAACATGACAACTACTATTACCTGTTCGTGAACTGGGACGGTTGTTGCCAGAGCACCAACAGCTCCTACAACATTCGCATCGGACGAAGCAAAACGATCACTGGGCCATATCTGGACAAGGTTGGTGCGGACTTGTTGCATAGCGGGGGCAGCCTGTTCCTGGCCAGGGCCAATGGGCCGTTGTTTGGACCCGGACACGCGGGGACTTTGAACGCGGCGGGCAAGAATTGGTTCACGTCGGATTTCGAGGGTGACATTAGAATGGGCGGAAAGGCAACACTCGCGATAATGCCGCTTAAATGGAATGCGGACGGCTGGCCGGAGGCGACGGTGAATGACGTCAAATCTGCGCCACATGCGGAATCTAAGACGAAGTAAATGAAACTATCCAAGGCCATCATCTTATCCCGACGCGGATTGAAGTTTGGGCGGAGGAGCACCTCCGCCCTACCATTTTTATATTATTGGTAGGGCAAAGTTGCCGCTTTGCCCATGCTAGTTCTATACCTTGTTGACGAATGAATGATGAGCTATGAATGATTTCATGAAACCGATGCAAGGCTACTATCTCATCACGCTGGACGACTTGCATTGGCGGCCCTCCAACCTAATGCGCATCCCGAACGCGGATTTTCTGGAGCGCACCGGCAGCGAGAACATGGGAGCGCGTCTCTGGCGGTTGCCGCCCAAGAGCGCGAATACGCTGCACAAACACATCCGCGCGGAGGAGTTTTATTTCGTGCTGGAAGGCACGGGCCGTATGCGCGTAGGCGACAAGACGTTGACCGTGCCGCGCTACGGCGGCGTGCTAGTCGGGCCGGACCAATTGCGTCAGGTCTTTAATGACACCGACGCCGAGGTGCTCTGGCTTATCATTGGTGCACCGGAGGAACTGGAATTTCTGCAAGGCTCAATGTCCCAGATGGATCTCTCGCTCATTTACCCGACCGACCCGACGCAGTTGCCCAAGGAACTGGCTGGCGTGGAATGGCCGCCAAAAAGTTGAACTTCGCGGCAGGAAAGCCAATAATCACTGCTCAATGAAACGCACCATCTATCTCATCCTTTTCCGCGGCATTGGCGGAAAACGCAACTGCCTGTCCAGGTGCTCCGCGAAAAACTTGCCGCGTCGGGTTTTGAAAACGTCGCCACCTACATCAACAGCGGCAACGCCATTGTCCGCAGCCGGATGGGCCGGAAGAAGGTCATCGCCACCATTGCAGAGCTTTGCCGCAAGCAGTTCGCTTTCGACAAGGCGATCTTCGCGCCGACACTGGCCGAGTGGGATGATCTGATCGCGCGCAATCCTTTTGCCAAGGCCGCTGCAAATGCACCGACGACAGTCCACGCTGTCCTTCTCGAAGGCACGCCGAAAGCGGAGAACATCGAACGCATTCGCGCCTGTGCGGTGAAAGGCGAGGACCTAAAGGTCATTGAGGGCGTCGCCTACGTGCACACGCCAAATGGATTCGGGACATGCAAGATGGCGGAAAAATTCGACAAGTGGATCGGCGTGACGAACACCGCACGTAATTGGAACACCGTGCTCAAGCTCGCTGAACTCGGGCGCGCGGCGGAAGCGTAACGGGGTGCAGCGCTGGAACGACTGATTGCCTTGTAATTCTTGTTTTCCGACGCCAGCATCCATGCATGTCCGCTACGCCTTCGCGCACAATCGAAAAAACGGCCGAGTGGCCGGCCCCGATGCAGCGCGTCATGTCAATCGACGCACTTCGAGGCATGGACATGTTCTTTATTGTCGGCATGGAGGAGGTCTTTGAGGCGTTCTCGCAGATGTATCCAATGAATCCAACCTTAAATGATCGGCTGCAACATGCGCCGTGGGCCGGGTTTCATTTCTACGATCTGATCTTCCCGCTCTTCGCCTTCATCGTCGGGGTTTCCTTAGTATTTTCCCTCTCGAAGTCTGTGGCCACCGAAGGCAAGGCGGGAACGTCAGTCAAGATTCTCAAGCGCAGTTTGATTCTCTATCTGCTGGGGATTCTGACCTACGGAGGCATCAACGGCGGGATGAGCACGTCCGGCTTCTCGGAGTGCTCCAGCGGTTGGCCCTATGTTTTTGCGCGGCAGGTCTGGCGTTTGTCTGGATGAGTCCGCGCAAGCTGGTCATGCTCACGGTTTCGCTGCTGGTCGGCTATTGGGCGATGCTCACTTTCATTCCCGTTCCGGGCTTTGGTGCGGGAGACTTCGCCGAGGGCCACAACCTCACCAACTGGATCGACAAGATGTATCTGCCGTTTCGCAAGTGGGATGGCGACCACGATCCGGAGGGAATTCTCAGTACGCTGCCGGCGATTGCCTCGAGTTTACTGGGGATATTTGCCGGAATGCTGATTAAGAACCCCGCCATCGAGCCGGCCCGCAAGGTCCATCTGCTGGCCACGTGGGGCATAACCGGGCTGGTGGCAGGGCTTCTCTGGCATTTCCAGTTCCCAATCATCAAGAAGATCTGGAGTTCATCTTTCGTTCTCTTCACCGCCGGAATCAGTTCGCTGTTACTGGCAATCTTCTATTACGTGATCGACATCAAGAACCACCGGACTTGGTGTCAGCCGTTTGTCTGGATCGGGATGAACGCCATCACGATTTATCTGATCGCCCCACTTCGTGAAACTCGAAGAGATCGCTGAATGCCTTGTCGGTGGCCCAGTCTCTTCCGCGCTTGAAAACATCCATCACGGATTGGGCGCATTGATGACGGCGCTTCTGGCGCTCAGCTTTTCCTTCCTGATTTGTTGGTTTCTGTTCCGGCGAAAAATCTTCCTCCGTGTTTAGGAATCGGAGTGGCCAACGCAGCCTTGCTTTCCAAGCGCCCAACGTCCCAGCCAATCATATTTGTCATTCCCACATCAATCAAGAGCAGTATGCCCGGCTGGCGGAACGCAACGGTTTCCGCGTTGAGCACATCCACACGGCTTTGAATTCGTGGGATTTCCAATCACGCGAAAACTTCTTCGCTTTCGGCCAGGTCACGTTCGTGGAATGGACGCGTAGCCTGCCCGACGCCGAAAAGTCGGCCTTTATTTCCGATGTTCTGGATCGTTACGCCACCGCCACCGCCGATATCGCCGCGCCTGTATCTAAAAGTTCTGTGCCGCATACGTTTCACTTTTACCAAATGGATGTCACGCTCAGCCCGGTTTAGCATCAACGTTACCTTCTGTATTTTACGCGCCGGTAAATAAACACACTTGCATGCCGGTTCTTGCGGACAGGCATTGAAAATGTTTTATTCAGGCATGGCGCAATCTTATCCAACCATCATTCCCGGACTTCGCAGTCCTTTCGACCAGGTCAAGGGCATCGTTTATTTTAGTCGTATGCTGGACAAGATACGGCTGGATGCAGCGGGGGAAATTGCCCGAAGGCTGGCAGGCGGCGCGCGGTCAGAACATGAAAAATAGTTTCGATGATCGCACTTGCAGGTTTCTGCACATTGATTACACGGCGCTTGAAGCAGAAACATTAAAGGGTGAAAAATCAGACGAGCAATTGCTCGAATGGACGTTCATGCACGGCCGTCAACCGAGCGAAGACGAAATCGAAATCTGGAATGGCTTCATGACCAAGCGCGGCTGGCGAGACGCCGGCACGCAGCGGCTGAACGAACGTCTTGCCGAGATCGGCCTGTCTGCCGGCACAGTGCAGACGATGTTTATGTTTGAGTTCATAGATCTGGACGAAGGCCGAATTCAGCCTGGCGCGAAATAGCATTTCTCACAAGACTTTGGTCATCTTTGGAGCATCCAGCCAATTTCTCTTTCAGGGCAAGGGCATTCGCAATGGCCGACCCATCAGCGGTGTTGTTGAAATAAATCCACGCCACTTTCGCTTTGCAGTTGGAAATTTTGGCTGACCATGCAGTGAGTTCTTCCTCGGAATACGGATCATAAAACCAGCGTTTCGGCCCGTGAAAGCGAACGTAAATATCATCGGCGGTTACAATCAGATCATTCGGCAGCTTCGGCGCGCTGACGGAGCAGAAAATGATTTGATGCGCCTTAAGCGCCGCGAAGACTTCTGGTGTCCACCAGCTCGCATGACGAAATTCCAAGACGTTTCGACAAGCAGGATCAAGTTGCGACAGGATCAGTTCAAGTTGTGCGGGAGTGAATTCAAAATTCGGCGGCAATTGAAACAGGAAGCAGCCAAGCTTTGGGCCGAGCGCATCGGCGATCTGATAAAACTCCCGGATCAAATTTTGTGTGCCTTGAAAGCGTTTATCATGTGTGATGGCACGGTTGACTTTCACAGAGTAGTGAAAATTTTCCGGCGCATTGCGCTTCCAATTCTTCACAGTCGTCAGTTGGGGCAGGCGATAAAACGGTGCGTTAAGTTCAACGGTGTTGAACTGCTGTGCGTAATGATTGAACCAGCGGGGCGACGGCAAATCGTCCGGGTAGAACGCGCCTTTCCATTCCCGATAATACCAGCCTGACGTGGCGATGTGATATTCCACAATGAACTCTAACGCACCCGTCAAGAAAACGAAAATGTTGGTGCCAAAATATTTTATACTCCCGGACAAGCCGGCCCATGACCGGTTTTCACAACGCCAGTCACGGTCGATATTTTTTGGAAGATTCCAAGTTGAAGTTTTTTCTCAACGCTGGCTTGCCCGGTAGAAGCGGCTGGAGATTCCGTTGGAAAATGGCAGGGTGACGATATTGGATGCACCAGCGAGATAGGGAAAATTCGTGAAATCCATCCAACCGGTGACAGCGCCCAAGGCATCAGCTTGTTGCAGCACGAAGGCAGGCGCGATGCTGGTCCAGCTCACGACCACGCCGCCCGCCGCTTTTGCCAGCGTCAGGCGCGGCGACGTGAGCGGTTGAAAGGCGTTTGATACTGTGGCGAAATCACCATCTTTGCGGATTGCATGGGCGTCGGGAAGAATCGCGGGTTTGACATTATTCTCAAAGCGCATGGTGTTGTAATCACAGGCCCATAAATCCATGGTCACATGGTTGGTCAGGGAGGTCAGGCCGTTGTTGGCCATGGGCGGCCCGAAATAATTTCCGATGATGTTCGCGTCGCTGACATTGTGCAGCGTGATCGCGCCGCGCCGCCATTGCAGGAACGCGTTGTTCAGGATGCGGATGCCGGAGATTTCCTGTCCGACTGGAATATAATCCGTGGTGGCGATGGCCTTGTGCAATTGCAGCAACGCCCAGACCGGCTCGTCCGTCGGGTCGGTGTTGTTCACGGCTTCGTAGGAACAACCGCCATCCGCCAGAACATTGTCTATAATGATGGCATTAGTCGGGATGAATGAATTAGGTCCGGCCAGCGCCAATGCCGGGTGCGCGGCGATGGCGCTGGCACCCATGCCGGTGATGAAATTGTGCGCGATCAGGATGTTGTTCGCGCGGCAGTAAATTCCGTGGATGCGCGAGTTGCTGAACTGGTTGTTGAGATAAACAGCGGAACTGTTCAATGAGTTGTTGAAAATGCAGGTGTTCGTGGTGTTCGTGCCGGGAAAGACATTGGTGATGGCATGATCGAACGTGACATAAGGTGGGTTGACCGCCGTGATGACGGCCCGGTCAAAGATGACGCCGTTGGTGCCGTTGTAAAACGTAACGTCATCGCCGACCAAGACATCTCCGGCAACCAGCGGGGCCACGTCGCCGCCCGGATTGTAGGCCATTAAATTGAACTGGTTTGTTGGTGACGTGTTTGTGCTGACAATGAAGAAGGGAAGCGTGTTGGCGTTGGCCACATCGTCACTCAGGCCGACGAAATTGCAGCCTTCCACCCACGGACCAATGCGCGGATTGCCAAACAGGCCGCCGTCGGCATTGGTCGTTTTGACGCGCGGAAGGGCATTGGTTACAGGTGGCGGCCCAATGACGATCTGACAATTAATCTCGTTTACCATTGAGGAGGCATTCCCTTCAAAGGCTGCTGCTGCTCCGGTGTAATTGGTCAGGTTGAGATAAGTGATCTGCTCGGAGTAGCGTGCGCGGAAAAGCGTCGAGCCATTGAAGCGCGCCAACTGGCACCAGACGTCGCCGATCTGGATGGTGGACGACTTCGAATTGTTTTTAAGAATCACCTTGAAGACGTCGCTGGCCGGTGTGGAAGTAACCGTGTCAAAATCGTAAATCGTCGAGTGATTGTCAGCCAGCCGTCCCGGCCGGTTGGTATCCATGAATGTTCCCCATTGTTTGATTTCGAGGAAGTAGGAATTCGTAGGAATCGGATAGCCGGGATCTACGCGAAATTCAAAAGCCTTTTGGCCGGGAAGATTGGCCGTCACGATCCCTTGCGTGAACGGCAGCGGGTCGTAATCCACCGAGAACCCCTGCACGATGATGTTTTTGCACAGGTAAAGATCGAGAAATCCAAGATGCGGATTCTTGATGATGATTTTGCAGCCGTTGCCGTTGATCAGAATATTCGTGGCGCGTTGGAGCAAGAGCGGCACGCCCGAAGCGGTCGTGGCATTCGTGATGATGTAAGTCGCGCCGGCTTGGAAACGAACCTCCGCGACGCTTGTATTGGTGGCGACCTTGTCGAGTTTACCTTGGATGAGATTGATGTCCGAATCCCCCGTGGGTGCGCCGACAAATACGATGTTTTCAGGCGCGGCTGCTGGCAATGTCAACAACGGCTTCGGACGCGGAAACCAGTCCACCGTCACGTTGCTTACCCAGCGCAAGATCGGCGGCGACGGATTATTCGCAATTTGATAGAATGGAAACTGGAAGATCAGATAACGAGCCGTGATTGTGGCCAGTGTGTTGGTGACCCGCACTGTGTTCAATACGATGTTCGTCACTCCATTCGCCAATACCGCCACGCTCGCGGAAGCAGTGAATTTGTCATAGGTCAGCAAGAATCTCACCGGGCTGCCGCTGTTCGTATAAGCCGATGGAACTGTCAGAGAATTATTTTCTCCCGACCCGCCGTAAAACGTGATCGAGCCGTCGCCCTGCACCTTGAGCCACGGCCCGCTGTGGCTGCCCGCGCCTGCGAGGAATTGATTATCATTTCCGAAACCAAAGCCGACCCACTCGGTTGAACCCACCGGCAGGTTCACGGTCACGCCCACCGCCATCGAACCGTCGCGGCCAATGGGAATCAAGGGAACGCCCGCCGAGCCGCCGACGGTGGTGGATGGGTTGAAAAGGTGGCCTTGTCCATCTATCGCCAATCCGGTAGCTGGCGAACCCACCTGCCAGCCATTGCCTTGAACGTCAATCCAAGGAATGCTGTTGGTCACGCTGCCTGCCGGTTGGGTGAAGGAATCTTGAAAGATGATCTCCGCCACGGCGCGATGAATTGCGATGATGAAAAAGGCGACGAGAAGAAGAAACCGCGACAGGCCGACCCTCTCAAGAGTTCCGGCTGGATGGTGAACGTTCACGGAAAAGTAATCTGGCAAAACATTGCCAATTTAGGCAAGGGAAATGCATGGCAGAACCCGGAACATGAAATACTTTTCCGTAAGACCTCAGCCAGACGGGCATCGCTTTCAACTTCCATTCCGCACCCGGTAAAACATGGCCTTGTTGGTCGCACCGCGCGGATCGGTGACATGAATTTTGCTGCCGGGACTGTTGGTGGTCAGCAGCACCGGCCATGTCGCGACGGCGCTTGTGAAGTTCGTATGATAAACCACCGTCACGGTCTGGCCGGGTGAAGTCAGGATGTCGAAGCCGAAATTTCCGCCGCTCCGCGTGGCGTTGGTCAGCACCGGTGCCGCCACCGCGCCGGCCGTGTGGATGGTGAAGTGTGTCAGCGTTCCCACGTAAGCTGTGGTGACGTATTTGCCCGCCGCATTGGTCGCGACCGTGGCGCGGTAAAAGCCAATCGTGGCTTCGTAATTGGAACTGGCCGAGAAAGTGCCGGCGGGGATCGTGACGGAAGTGGCGGTGCCCTTCAACGCGTTGGTCAGCCCGAAGCCCGGCGTCTGGAAAACATCCCCGACGTTCACAAAAATGTAGTCCGCGCTCCCGCCGCGGTGAACGCATCCCACGTCAGCGTGAACGGCTGCGACGCACTGATCGTTTGCGCGGCGGCATGGTTGCTCACACGTGGCGCGTTCGGCTGCGTGTAGACGGGCAGGTTCACGGTCACCTGCTGGTTCGCGGCGTTGGACGTGACACTAAAAATGTAATTGCCCGTCGGATAAGCCGCGTTGAAAGTCGTCAGGTTCGTATTGTAACCGAACAAATAATAATTCTCCGGTTGCATGAAGTTCTTGACCAGGTTGAGGCGCCGGAACTGGGGAAGGTCACCGTGATGGCTTTGGCCGTGCGGTTCGAGGCGAGCGATGTCAGCGCGGAAAACGAATAAGGAAAGTCGGCATTCAGTGTCGGGGCCGCAGTGGAAGTCTGCTCATACTGCCAGGCATTGCCGATGACGAAGCGGTCAAGGCGTTCGTGCCCGAACCGCCGCCACCGCCGCCGCCCGAACCGGTGGTGAACATTCCCGCCGGGATGCCGCCGAGTTCATTCCCCAGGGCGTCCCTGCCCGATGACGCTCCAGATGATGCTATGGTTGTTGGCAAAAGCCGGCACTGGCGTGCAGGTCAGCACCGTGTTGCCGCGCTCCAGATTGACACCACCGGCAGCGGTGTAAAGCCCACGGCAAAATCGTAGAACTGGGCAAAGGTCACGTCGGCGTCGGCATCCATGGCGGTGCTGAAGGTGAACACCACTGCCGCCACGGGCGAAACACCCGTGGCACCGCTGGCGGGAATGGTCGAAATGATGGTCGGCTGCGCGAGCGCAGTGTGAAAGCCGCCCATGACAAATAGGACGGCGCAAAGACGGAGGATCAGGTTCTGTTTCATGGTTAAAAGCATCGAGTTAAAATCTCGATGGTGCTTTTATACAAGCCGCCATTGGCAGCCACTAGTGAACTTTCGACCCATTTACTGGCGGAAGGGTGATGCAACCACGTTGTGGTTGACGATTGTTTTGGACGTTGACCCAGCGTAGCCGCTCTTCGCCTGTCGGGCTCGGACCGTCAACGCTGGGCTGAACGATTGAATCCTGTTGGGATGCTCGTATGGTTTCCTCTTGAAATCGCTTAAACCAAGGTCTTAACTTCCGAAACCGAAAGAAAAATATATGGCTGATTTCAATCGCAAGAAGCTTCAGGTCTTTGTTTCATCAACGCATAGCGACTTGATCCATGAGCGGCAGGCCGCCGTCGAGGCAATTCTTGCGGCAGGGCATATCCCAGCTGGGATGGAACTGTTCACGGCTGGTGACGAATCTCAAATGGAAGTTATCAAACAATGGATTGATGAATCGGATGTTTATCTTCTAATTCTCGGTGGTCGTTATGGAAGCATTGAATCCAAGACTGGAAAAAGCTACACGCATTTGGAATATGAATATGCGCTTGCACAAGGCAAGCCGGTGTTTGCTTGTGTAATAAAAGAGGAGGCGATTGAACCGCGCGTGAAGAAGGAGGGGACAAGCGTCATTGAAATGGAAAACCCACAAAAACTAAAAGATTTTCGTGCTGTGGTTCTATCGAAGATGAGTGAGTTTTGGGAAGACACCAAAGACATCAAAATCACTATCACGGGAAAACTATCGCAATTGATGAAGCGAGAAAATTTGGTTGGTTGGGTTCGGCCAAACACGCAATCCAATTTGCCTGCGCTTGCGGATGAAATTGCCCGCTTGAGTAAGGAAAATGCTCAATTACGTAATCAAGTTGCAAGCGGGCTTAATCAAGAGGAAAAAATCAACGGTCTAAACTTTCTCGAGCTTAAAGTCCTTTTAGAAAAGGAAGAGCTACTCGATTTCTTGCTTACGGAAAGAAGAAAGCTTGCGGCAATATCACCCTCAACAGATTTATTGTGGGCAATCGTCTTATAAAACCTTAACTCTCGGATTAATTGCTCGTGGGCTCGTTGAGCTAATAAATCCCGGCGTCTATGGTTTATCAAATAGCGGACGTATTTTTCTAAACAAGTATGATGCTTTCGAACTCAGTTCCAAAAACACTCACCCGACTCCAACTTCTGACCTTTCAGCCCACATTGAAGTTCATGTGAGGCCTATTGAAGTTAAGTAATTTTATTTCTCCCGCTTCAAAGAAATTCCGCCAGTGCTTCAAGTGCCACCGCGTTGCCTTTGAATGTTTTCAGCGCAGCAAATGCCTTGTCCGTCAATTGCGTCGCAATCTTCCGTGATTTCTCCAAGCCGACGATGGATGGATAGGTCGCTTTTTGCACGGCACGTCTTTGCCTGCTGTCTTGCCGAGTTGCTCGCTGGTCTGCGTCACATCGAGGATGTCGTCAATGACTTGAAACGCGAGGCCGACATGATAGCCGAAGTCGGTGAGGGCTTTGAGCTGCGCGGGCGAGCAGTTGGCGCTCATGCCGCCGAGCCGCACGGAACAGCAGAGCAGGGCGGAGGTCTTGCGTTCGTGGATGTAGCGGAGTTCGGCCACGGAAGTTTTTTGCCTTCGCCTTCCAAATCCGCCACCTGTCCGGCGACAAGCTGTAGCGAGCCAGAGGCTTTGGCGATTTCCAGAATCAGATCACGGTGCGAGTAACGCGGCCAGCCTTTGGCTTGTGCGGCGATCTCAAACGCCTGCGTCAACAACGCATCACCCGCCAGCACAGCGATGCCTTCGCCAAAAACTTTGTGGTTGGTCGGCTTGCCCCGGCGGAAATCGTCGTTATCCATCGCGGCAGATCATCATGGATGAGCGAATAAGTGTGGATGCATTCGACGGCGCAGGCGAGCGGCATGGCGGCCGAGTCGGTTCCGCCGCACGCTTCGGCTGCCGCCAAAAGCACGGACGGGCGCATCCGTTTGCCGCCGGCGAAGAGCGAATAGCGCATCGCCTTGTGAATCGTCGCGGGCTTGGTTTTCTCGGAGGGCAGAAATTTGTCGAGGGCGGCGTTGACGGCGTCGATGCGCGTGGCGAGGAACTGGTTCAGGTCGAATGCTTTTGGTGCGGGCATAAAATTAAGTTCGAGAAAATGCCCGAAAGGAGCACAAGTTGAAGGGAATTTTTTCATTGCCTTCCACTCCGCGTGACTTATGCTGTGCAACTCGATTTGATCTGATAAAACCATGAACGCTGAACTTTGCAAAAGAGCCAATGAAAAGGTTGGCAACCCGAATGTCCTCGTGAACATCGTGTCGCGCCGCGTGCGCCAGTTGAATTCCGCGGCGGTGGCATGAGCCGTCCGCTGATTGATAACGTGGGCAACCTCGGCATGGCGGACATCGCGCTGCGCGAAATCTTGGAAGACAAGATCGGCTGGGAATTGCCGGAAATCGTTGCTCTCATCCGCCCGGTGGCCAAGAAGCGCAAGAAGAAGTAAGCGCCTCTCGACAACTTTACGAAGCCGGAGGAATTATTCTTCCGGCTTTTTTATTTGTGAAATCAGCGTAAACTACGGGAAGATTTTATCCATGGCTGACATCGTCACCAATCACAAAGCCCGGCGCGATTACCACATCCTCGAGACTTACGAGGCGGGTATCGTGTTGCACGGCACGGAGGTCAAGTCGCTGCGCGCGGGCAAGGGGCAGATCGCCGACGCATTTGCGCGCATCGAAAAGAATGAGGCATGGATTTACAACGTCCACATTGACGAATATTCACACGGCAATCTGCAAAATCACGTTCCCAAGGCGCCGCGTAAGCTTTTGCTGCATAAGTCCGAGATCCGCAAACTGTTTGAACTCGGCTCGGTCAAGGGCAACACCATCGTGCCGCTGTCGTTCTACTGGAAGAATGGCAAAGTGAAAGTCGCGCTCGGCGTGGGCAAAGGCAAGGTGGAATTCGACCGGCGCGATGACATCAAGAAGCGCGAGTCCGACCGCGAGCTCAAACGCGCGACGATGAACTGGAAGAAGGGGAAATGAAAAAAGCGAGGTCGGATGACCTCGCTTTTGAAATGGGTGGTTAGGCTTAAGCCTTCTTCTTGGCTTCGTCGCCCTTTTTCCAGGTGCGCTTGGGAGCCTTGGTGATCAGGCCTTTTTTGAGGGCGGCGGCGGAGACCCGGACGTAGCGAACTTCGCCGCTGGGCAGCTTGGCCTTCACGCGCTGCAGGTTCACATGGAACTTGCGCTTGGTGATCGCGGTGATGTGCATACCGATGCCGCCGCTCTTTTTGGATTTACCACTGCGCCAGATGATGCTGCCTTTCATCGGGCGTTTGCCGGTCAATTCACAGATTCTTGCCATAAAATGTTTTTCGCGATTGGTTGTCTCGAGCCGCAGAGATTATCAGCGAATTCCTTGGTGACAAGTTCTTTTTCTGGAAAATCTGCGTGTCTTTGGCCGGCGGCAATCGTATCTTCTGCGTTCAATTTTTATGGCCACCTTAAAACCTTTTGCCGCCCTGCGTCCGAAACCCGAACTCGCCGCCCAGATCTGCGAACTGCCCTACGATGTCATGTCGTCGGACGAAGCGCGCCAGATGGCGGCGGGCAATCCCTTGAGCTTTCTGCACGTCAGCAAGCCGGAGATTGATCTGGCACCCGGCAGTGATGTTTACGCGCCGGAAGTTTATGCCAAGGGAAAGGAGAATTTTGCGAAGCTCATTTCCCAAGGCGCGCTCAAGCAGGACGACAAGCGGAGCTTTTATCTTTATCGGCAAGTTATGGGCAAGCATTCGCAGGTCGGTCTTGTCGCGGCTGCAAGTTGCGAGGAATACTTGAGCGGCATCATCAAGAAACATGAATTCACGCGTCCGGACAAGGAAGACGACCGCGTGCGCCACATGGAAGCTTTGGATTCACAGACCGGCCCGGTGTTCCTGACGTATCGCGCCACGACGGCGCTGGATGAATTTGTCGCCAAGAAAATTTCCGAAACGCCCGCCGTAGATTTCACCGGCAAAGACGGTGTGCAGCACACTTCGTGGACGGTGAGCGACGCCGAGGGAATCCAATTCATCGAAGCACAGTTCGCGGCGATTCCATTTCTGTATATCGCGGATGGACATCATCGCAGCGCGGCGGCGGGGCGCGTGTTCCAATCGCGCCAAGGTGCGGGTCACAGTGGGCAATTTCTAACCGTAATTTTTCCGCACAACCAGATGCAGATTTTGCCCTACAACCGTGTGCTAAAAGATTTGAACAGTCTTACGCCTGCCGAGTTGCTGAAAAAACTGGAGGAAGTTTTTAACATCATCCGTATGGGAATGCCGTCGCCATCGCGCAAACACGAACTGGGGCTTTATATGAATCGCCGCTGGCACACGCTCACCTTTAAGCCGAAGTTGACTGCCGGTTTGGATCCGATTGAACAACTCGACGTCACGCTGCTGCAAAAGCTGGTGCTCGCGCCGCTGTTCGGCATTGATGACCCGCGCACGAGCAAAAAAATTAATTTCGTCGGCGGCATTCGCGGCACGGCGGAATTGGAAAAACTCGTGAACAGCGGTGAATACGCCTGCGCTTTCTCGATGTTCCCGACGAGCATCGAGGACTTGATGAGCATCGCCGACGCGGGTGGCATCATGCCGCCGAAAAGCACCTGGTTCGAGCCGAAGCTCCGCGACGCGATGTTCTGCCACATGATTTGATTATGTAGCGGCGTCTCGGCAGAGCGCCGCACTTTGAAGTAAAATTTTGCGGCGCTCTCACGAGACGCCGCTACAATCTGCGCGTGTCAACCGCCCGCCTGAAACGAAGCCTCCGCGCCACATTCCTCGGCCTCGCCGTGAATGTCACGCTGACGGTCGTTAAATTTATTGCCGGCATCTTCGGCCATTCCCAGGCGCTCATCGCGGACGCGGTCGAATCACTCGCGGATATTTTCAGTTCCGTCATTGTCTGGCGCGGATTGGTGGTCGCTGAAACGCCGCCGGATGAGGATCACCCCTACGGTCATGGCAAGGCCGAGCCGCTGGCGGCGGCGATTGTTTCCACCTTGCTGCTGCTCGCGGCGGGCATGATCGCCTTTCATTCGCTGAGCGGAATCCTTGAACCACGCGCCGCGCCTTCGCCATGGACATTGATCATCTTGATCGCCGTGATCGCCGTGAAAGAAACATTGTTCCGCTTCGTGCTGCGCGAGTCGGAGACGGTGTCCAGTTCCGCCGTGGAAACAGACGCCTGGCATCATCGCAGCGACGCCATCACTTCGGCGGCGGCGTTCATCGGCATCAGTATTTCGCTCATCGGCGGCAAGGGCTATGAAGCGGCGGACAACTGGGCGGCGCTGGCGGCGGCGTGCGTCATCGCCTTCAACGGCTGGCGGCTGCTGTGCCCGGCTGCCAACGAACTGATGGATCGAGCTCCGGATCGCGAACTCGTCGAGCAGATCCGGTCCATCGCCAAATCCATTGAGGGCGTGGATGACATTGACAAATGTTTTGTCCGCAAGATGGGCTACCAGTTCTTCGTGGACATCCATGTCGTGGTGGACCCGCAGATGACGGTCGAACGTTCGCATCGGATCGGCCACGGCGTGAAAGACAAATTGCGCGCGGAAATTCCTTCCGTCCGCGATGTGCTCGTCCACATCGAGCCTTTGAAAAATGCAGGGCAACGGAAGTGAATGTTTACCTAATTGAATTCATGTAATAAGGAAGTTCGATATTAGATCGCAAACAATTGCGAAACATGAAATCAAATAAACTGCACAATTTCGACAAAGTCCAATTCGAGAAATTTCTTCGAGAAGCACGTCGTTTAGCGCGTGAGGTTGCTGGCACGGAGATTTGCGGTTTAATCATTGATACCGGCCATCAACTTTCATTCGTTCCAACGCGCAATGTTTCATCGCGCGTTGGAAGTTTTGCGTTATCGCGTCCTGACGTTCGTCGGGTCGTGGCTGCCACAAAAATTCTCGGTCAAAAAGTGGTTGGCACATTTCACTCACATCCCGTTGGAATCGCTACGCCTGGAAAATCCGACATTAAATATGCTGTGGATGGCTCTTTGATATTCATTTTCGATTGTATTGGTAGGAAAGGAAGTTTATGGAAAATTAAGAATGGAAAAGCGCACTCGCTAAATTTTGATTTTACTTCACCTTGACGCCGCCGCGCAGCAGTTTATTTTCGGCGCATGAGAAAGATTTCATTTTGGCTTTTTATCCTCACTTTTACGGTTTGCGCCGCGCGCGGGCAGGATGCCGCCACGCAGCAGCAGATTGACAAGCTCTATGGCCAGATCCAGGACGTGATTGAAACACAGGCTGCGCAGACCAAGCGCATGGACGCGTTGGAAAAGGAGATCGGCGATCTGCGCGACAAGCTGAACCAGCCCGCCGCCGCGAACGACAACGCGAGCGCGGATGACTTGAAAAAACTCGCGGCGCAGGTTCAGGAGATTGACAAGAAACGGCAGGCGGACAACGAACAGATTTTGAAAGCCATTGAGAAACTTGGCAAAGCCGGCAGCGGTTCGCCGGCTCATAAACCTTCTCCGGCAGCCACGCCCACAACCACTGCGGACAATTCTGTCCCCGCTGGGGCCGGTTCGCAAAAAGGTTATTATTATGTCGTCGCGGCAAATGACACTGTTTCGGGCATTGCCAAGGCATATCGCGCGCAGGGCGTTAAAGTTACTTCAACGCAAATTCTCGAGGCGAATCCCGGCTTGAATGCGAACAGCCTGATTATCGGGAAAAAGATTTTCGTCCCTGACTCAAATGCGAAGTGATTTTTAGCGCAGCAACAGAAGGAAGATCACGATTGCCAGGACGATGCGATACCAGCCAAACGCGGTGAACGTGTGCGTCCGCACATAGCGCAGCAGCCATTTCACGGCGATGAAAGAGACGATGGCGGCAATGATGGTTGCGAGCAAAAGCAGTCCCCAATTTTCATGTGGCGCACCGGGAACGGGATGATGTAATGCCTTGAAAATCTTCCAGCTGCCTGCCGCAAGCATCGTTGGGATACCGACAAGGAAGGAAAATTCAGTCGCTGCCGGACGGCTCAAGCCGAGCAACAGGCAGAACACGATTGTCGCACCAGATCGCGATGTACCAGGGCAGGTCCCCGCGATAAGCTGGCCGACGGCAACGGCGATGGCAATGGTCCAAGTCACCTGGTTGCCCAATTTTTTCCCACGCAGGAAAAATTCAACGGCAAGGAACGCCAGTCCGCCGATGAGCAGCGCAACGGCGATGGGTTCGGGATTTTCTGGCAGCTTGAACCCTTTTTTATCCAAAACGAAACCAACCGCGCCAGTGATGCCAAAGGCAACAAAGATTTTCAGCAGGTAGTCAAATGTTTCTTTTTCACGCCATTCAAAAACAAATTTATAAATGCGTTGCGGGAAAAGCGGCAACACGGCTATGACTGCTCCACACTGTATGACGATGTTGAAGAGATCGGATTTCTCGATGTGAAGAATTTTTTCCGCAATCAGCAGATGTCCAGTGGACGAAACAGGAATAAACTCGGTGATTCCCTCGACGATTCCCAAAATGACGACGATAATCCAGTCAGGCATGTATTATTTGGACGCGAAATGCAGTCGCCGGCAAGAAATAAAAGCGCCGCGTCCCGTATTATTTTTTCGATCCCCAGATGGATTTGTTCTCTTCAGCGCGTTGTTTGACCTTGATCTGCCCCAGGATCGAATGCCAGGCGATGTAAATCTTGTGCCACTGGCTTTCGAGGCCGCGCAGGGCGCCTTCATTGATTTCGCTGATATGACGCAATGATGGCGCGTTGCCGATGAGCGCATGGATTTCCTCGCGCGAAGGGGAGGCGATTTCGACGGCGGCAAAAATGGATTCCAACTCCTGCACGATAATGCTTTTGATCTCGAGAAAATGACTTTCGTCCGACGGCCCCATTTTTTTGGTATGCGCCAAGTCGATGAAGTGATTGAACTGCTTCCAGCACTCGATATGGCTTTCGATCTGGGTGACAAGGAGGTTGAGTTCTTTGGCGGTCATAGGGTTTCAGGTTGGCTGTTGGCGAGCGAGGATTGTGGCAGCAGGAAGATGACGGCTCCTCCGCGCAACTCGCGGGCCGTGATCAAGAGGCTGCCAAAATGAAGGCTGATCTCGGCGAGCGGCAACTGCGAGGTCCGGGCTTCGCGAAATAAAACCAGGATTTCGCGCCCGATTTCGCCGAGCAACGATTTGGAATAGCGAGGGAACGGTGGAGGTGACAATCACGCCGTCGCGATTCACGGTGATGCTGCCGGTCGGCAGTTGCTGCACATTGGCCCGTCCACGGAAAGCACGCTTGATGTTGTTTAAGAGTTCCATGAGGCGACAATGCGTTTGCTATGTTCGAGCAGTTGTTTGGCGGGAGCCTCCAAGGGCCAGCCGACGAGAAAGGTTTTTTTACCGTCCGGCAGGATGGTGAACTTTTTCTCCAAACCATGGGCGGTGAGATGCATCAACGGTCCGGCTTCCATTTTATCACCCAGCCGCCGGGCGATTTCAGTGGCATTCCGCGTCCACGCGGCCAATTCGGTGGATTGGGTGCCCATCGCTTCCGGTTCCCCCTGTCCCTCCGGCGGAACGGCGATGACGAATTCCGCGCCCTCGCGCAGAAGCAAGGACAGCTTCCAGACGTTGTTGCGATGACGGGCATCAATGATCTGGGTTTCGCTGGAAAGATTGGCGCTTTCATCCATCACCTGCGCGGATTCCAGGAGCAGGGCGTTGATGGGCTTGGTGATGGTGCGTTCGCGGCCGGGTTCGGCCGGCAGATTTTCAAAGGTGCCCGATTTCCAGGCCAGAATCCTGCGAAACGCCACTTCGCCGCGGGCACCCTCGGCTTCGGCATCCAGCAATTCACCGTTCTGAAACCACAATTTTGCCACGAGCGGACCGCGCGTCACCCGCAGGACGGTTGAACTGCGGGAAAGACATTCCATCTGGATGATGTCCATGAGCCCTTTGCTTTGGATGCCACGGAATCCGCCATTCACGTCGCGGCCCAGAAGTGATTCCAGACAGTCCATGAACATTTTGGAATCTCGCTGCATGTCATTCTTGAGCCAGAACAGGTCCGCGCCCAGCGCGTAGGCGCGTGAGCGCAGTTCCTCTTCTTCCAACCCGCTTAATATGACCGTGCGCAGTTCGGGATAGCGGCGGCGCACGACCGAGAGCACCTGCAACCCGTCCATGCGCGGCATTTTCAAATCGAGAATCAACAGCCGGAACGGTTCTGAATCCAGCATTCCCAGTGCGCGCGCACTGGAGGCGACGGTGCGGATCTCCGGTTTGCTCGGCAGTTGCGCGAAAATATCACGGCACAATTCCAGCCAGTCTGCTTCATCGTCCAGCACTAAAATTTTATGTGGAGCTTCCATGCCGGTTAACGTCGAATCATTTTGGATTCAAGGGTGAAACACATTTGATTTTCATCAGCAATCGCTGTTCCGAACCCCAGTCGGGTTCAGGATACAAATTCATCCCCCAATCAGGACAGCCCGCCGGAACGCAAGTCCCATGATGGGACAAAACCCGCAGATGAACAACGGAAATCACTGATTGAAAAGAGCAATTCGACAAAAGACAAACCGTGGCGCGCTTTCTGCTAAATTCGTTCAACGTCCGGCCATGTCGGCCAGGCCTACCAGTAATAAGTTGCGAGCCAACAAAACATGAGTGCTGTGAAATCAAAATTTGCCGGGTTGCTCCGAAGTCTGCTGCGTCACTTCGATGACGAACCTGAAGTCGTCAACACTTTTGAACCTGCCGTCCCCGCCTTGCCGACGGTGAGCGCAGTTCCGGAATCCGCCTCCGTCAGCAGTGCTGCCCCGGAACCGGTGACGGTTTCCCTGCCGCCGGCCGCGCCAGCTGCGTCATCCAAAGTCGAAGGAATAGAAATGCCCTTGCAGCCGATTCTCGCCGTGTTGCCATTGGAACTGCGCGCCAAAGTCACGGCTCCCGGCGCGTCGGGCATCAAGATTTCCATCCCGGTTGAAAAAGTTCTCAGCCAGCTGGCAACCGGATCGGTGAAAATATCTTTTGGTGAACTGCGGCAGCTGGCCCCGCGCGTGTTCGCGAATTACGGCGGCGAGCATGATGCTCGAACCGTTGCCCTGCCGTTGAATCATTTGCTGCCGCTGATCAATCCCGCCCTGCTGGCCCGTCGCTCCGCACAAAAGAAAGTTGAAATTTCCGAGGATGTGGCCAGCCCGTTCGATACGCAGGGAGGCGGCTTGAAAATTTCAACCGAGAAAGTCAAGGCGCCGCCCGTGACCCCGCCGGCCCAACCCGTACCATTGTCGCGCTTCTCGCCGCCAGTTTCAGAAGCCCACGCCCAGCCTACCCCGGTCATTCCGCCACCAGCTTTCACGCCGCGCTGGACGGCCCCCGCCGCCAACGGAAATGGGAACGGAAATGGAAATGGCGCAGGCAGTGCCGGGAAAGATATTTTTACAAGGGAAACTAACGTTTCCAACGGAGTGCATACGGACCGTCCACCGGCTCCAGAAGTGCCGCCAGCGCCGGCCAAAACTGCCAAAGTTCCCCAGTCTCCGTCAGAAGCACCGTTGCTCGTGTCTTTGGCCATACTATTTGAGAACTGGCCCGATGCGTTGAAGCTGGAAATCTCCCAGTTGGACTTGGATAATGCGCAAGTTGCCTTGCCGGTAAACCTGGTGGAACCGGCGCTCAAACGCGGACGGGTCACTTTTACATGGCGCGAACTGCGCTCTTGGATCAAGTCCGCCGCCGTCGCTGTTTCCGTCCATGACAACACGGAGCTGGAACTGCCACTCAAAGTTCTGGCACCTCTGTTTTTTGCCCGTCATAAGAATGGTGATGCTGGCCCTAAAAAAGTCTCGGTATCAGAAACAATCCCTGATTTATTTTTCGGTAACACGCCTCCGGCCAGCGTTCCGCCCAGTGCGCCCACCCCGCCACCGCAGCCGGCAGCAATGGCGGTCAGCACTGTAATTCCGAAGCCGGACACAAATTTTTATTCACGTTCAATCCACCCGCCGACTTCGGACTCCGAGTTCAAGCGCAAGGGTGGTACGGACTTCAAGTCACGCGGAGCGACGCCTGCGGACATCGTCTCCCGTGCCATGGAATTGCCCGGTGTGGCGGGGGCGGTCATCGCACTGGCGGACGGCCTGAAGGTGGCCAGTCAAATTCCGGCCGACTTGAACGGCGACACGCTCGCCGCGTTCATCCCGCAGATTTTTGCCCGGGTGAACCAGGGCTCGCGCGAATTGCGCATGGGCGATCTGAACAATCTGAGTTTCACCGTCGGCAAAGTCCCGTGGAAAATTTTCCGGATTAACGCAGTTTACTTTGCCGCTTTCGGTCGGGGAAATGAACCTCTGCCAGGCGCGCCGCTGGCTGCGCTGGCCGTCGAACTCGATCACAAAAAATAATTATTATGGCAATCATCAACCAAGCGACCAAAGAACTACAGGTCAAGATCGTTTATTATGGCCCCGCGATGGGCGGCAAGACCACCAACCTCGTACAGGTCCACGACCACGTCCAGACCAATGCGGGCAACAAGGGCAAGCTCGTGTCGCTCGCGACCAGTTCCGACCGCACGCTATTTTTCGATTTTCTGCCGATCGAGGCGATGACCATCAAGGGCTTCAAGACGAAGTTCCAGTTATACACGGTGCCCGGCCAGGTGATCTACAACACGACCCGCCAGCTCGTTTTGCGCGGCGTGGATGGCGTCGTGTTCGTTGCCGACTCGCAATACGAAAAAATGCCGGAGAACGTTGAGGCGTTTCAAAATCTGACGGACAACCTGAAGACGCTGAAGCTGGACATCGGCCAGATTCCCTATGTCCTCCAATACAACAAGCGCGACCTTCCGAACGCTGCTCCCTTCGAGTACATGGATTTTCTGCTGAACAACCGCGACGTGCAGGTGCCGTCGTTTTCCGCCAGCGCCCACAAATGTGAGGGCGTGTTCGAGACGCTGAACATGATCACCCGCATGTTGTTGCAGAAATACATCAACCAAAGCGTTCCACAATACGCATGATATGGCCACCTTACCCCAACTCATCGAGGATGACATCAAGCGGATCGGCGAGGCGCTCCGCGAACTCAACACTGCGGCGGACGCAACGGCGTCGCTGGTCATTGACAAGGGCGGCTTTCTCATCACGTCTCAGGGCAATGCGAACGACTTCGATCTGACCACCATCGCCGCGCTTTCATCGGGTGCATTCATGGCGAACCAGACCATCGCCGGCCTGGTCAGCGAGCCGAACTTCAACAGCATTTACCAGCAAGGCGATAATTTCAGCATCTTTGTCGTCAACATTGATGAACAAACCATGCTGGTCGTAATCTTCAAATCATTGACCGGTGTCGGGGTGGTGAAATATTTTGCCTCCGCTGCCGTCAAGCGCATTGCCTGCCAGCTTGAAATTGCCGGCGAACGGACGCCGGGCCAGGGACTGGACCTGTCAGTGCTCAACGTGGCGGATGCCGGGCAATTTTTCCGCAGAAAAGAGGAGGCTTGAGCAACATTAATGGTTTGGCTGGATTTCAGTCCTTCCAATCGCCGGTTCGCAGATAGGGCTTCAGCTTTTCCTTAAGTGTTTCGCGGCCACGATGGATGAGGGACTTTGTGGCGGAAAGCGAGCAACCCAAAACTTCAGCTATTTCTTCATAGCTCAACTCATCCTGCCGGCAGAGCAGAATGGCAGTGCGCTGGGCCTCGGGCAGTTCCGTCAGGGCCTCCTCGATTTTTCTGGCAAGTTCGCCGTGCAAAACATTTTCCGTCGGCAGAAAAATCTTTTTGTCCTCGTATTGCCGCGAGGGCTGGTCTTCGTTTTCGGAATGAGTTTCCTCGAGCGATTCAGCCGGATGGCGGGAGCGGCGGCGGATTTCATTCAAGCACAGGTTTCGCGCAATGGTAAAGAGCCAGGTGGAAAATTTGGCGGTGCGCTCGTAACGGGCGCGGGATTTGTAGACTTGCAGGAAGACATTTTGGGCGACATCCTCGGCCTCGGCCTCGTCGCGCAGCGAGCGGAAGACAAAATTCATCACCGGCTGCTTGTATTTCTCGACCAGCTCCGTAAACGCCGCGCGGTCGCCGCGCTTTACGCGCAGCATCAGGGCGGCATCAGGATCAAGTTGGGCAGACATGGTGCGGGAATGGTAACAGACGGCGCGCGCGCGGAAAGGTTTCGCTGTGATGGCCCGGCCCGGCAGGATTGCGCATGTGATTTTGTTGCGCCTGCGCTTGCCTTCGCTTCATTTTGCCAGCAATTTATCCGCCCGTGCAGGATCTTTTGAAAAAAATCAAGGCCGCCGCCGCGGCGCGGCTGACCTTCTCACCCACCGCCACCCCGGCGGAAAAACTTGTGCGTTACAAGGGTTTTCTCAAAGTCGAAACCCACCGGCTGAAGATGGAACATCGCGGCGGCGGGGGCGGACATGAAATCTGCCGGGCGCGGGCGGCACTGCTGGACGAATTGTTGCGGCATCTTTGGGAAACGGCGCGCGCGAGCCTTTCCCCGCAGGCGCAAAAAGAATTCCCAGCCCTCGCACTCGTGGCGATTGGCGGTTACGGTCGCGCAGAACTGAACCCGTACAGCGACATTGACTTCATGTTTTTGCACGACGGGCAGGTGGTGGCGGGCAAGCCGCTGCCGCATTTGTCCAAGCTGATTGACGGTGTGTTATACCCGCTTTGGGATATCGGCCTGAAAGTCGGTTATGCGGTGCGGAGCATCCAAGATTGCGTAAGCGTCGCGAATGCCGACCTGCAATCCAAGACTTCACTCATCGAAGCGCGACTTATAGCGGGTAAAGAATCCTTGTTCACGAAGCTTCAGAAAACCGTCGTTGCCAGGTGCGTTGTCAAGTTTGAGGAAAAATATATCGCGGCGCGCGTCCAGGACCAGGCGTCGCGGCACAGCAAATATGGTAATTCGGCGTGCATGCAGGAGCCGAACATCAAAAATGGCTGCGGCGGCCTGCGCGATTTTCAAAACCTGCTCTGGATGGCGTTTTTCAAATACCGCACCCGCACGCTTCAGGATTTGCAGGAGCGCGAGTTCGTCACTCCGGCCGAGCACAAGCAGCTCGCGGCGGCGTATGACTTTCTGCTGCGCGTGCGGACGGAATTGCATTACGAAGTTCCCCGTCCGCTGGATGTGCTGGGGAAAAATCTGCAGCCCGCCGTGGCACATGCTTTGGGTTATGCCGATCGTTCGCCCAGCAAGCGAATCGAGGAGTTCATGCGCGACCTTTATACGCACATGCGGAATATTTTTCTCATCACGCGCACGTTGGAGCAGCGCATGGCGTTGACGGTGTCGCCGAGCCGCCTTTCCTTGCGCGCGTGGCTGCCGAAGCGGCGTGTGGTGCCGGAAGTGGTGGATGGCTTCAAATTCATCAATGGCGAAATCCATGCCGTGTCCAACCGGATTTTTCGCGATTCGCCGCGCCGGCTCATGCGCGTATTTCTCCACGCGCAGCAGCGGCGGTTGAAATTGCATCCCGATCTCGCACAGCTCATCCGCAATCAACTTTCTCTCGTCAACCGCGAGTTTTTGAATGACGAACATGTGCGGGAAACGTTCCTGACCCTTCTGGAACGGCGCGGCGAGGTGGCCGCCATCCTGCGTTCGATGCACGAAGTTAATCTGCTGGGAAAATACATTCCAGAATTCGGCAAACTCACCTGTCTCGTGCAGCATGAATTTTATCATCAATACGCCGCCGACGAACACACGCTCGTCTGCCTCGAACAACTTGACCGCATCTGGGAGGCGCAGGAGGCGCCGTATAAAAGGTATGCGTCATTGCTTCAAGGATTGAACCGCCCCGGGCTGCTTTACCTCGCGCTGCTGCTGCATGATGTCGGCAAGGCCGAAGGTCACAAAAAAGGCGGGCATGCCGGCGTCAGCGCGGACATGGCCATGCGGACGGCGAAACGTTTGCATTTGGACGGCACGACATCACATACGCTGCGGCTTATCATCGAAAATCATTTACTCATGGCCAACCTGTCGCAGCGACGGGATCTCGAAGATGCCGTGGTCATTCGTAATTTCGCGCGCCAGATACAGACGCCCGAGGCATTGAACTCGTTGACGCTGCTCACCTTCGCCGATTCACAGGGCACGAGCGACAAGTTGTGGAACAGCTTCAAGGATCTCCTGCTCTGGCAATTGCACGAACGCGCTATGACGTTGCTCACCGGCGGCACGGAGTTCCGGCGGGCGTCCGCCAAACAAGTGGAACTGCTGCTGCAGGAAGTCCGCAATTCCGCGCCCAAGGTGATCGCCACCGATGAGGTGGACGCCCATTTCAACTCATTGCCGCCGGTATATTTTCAGATCCACTCCGCCAAGGAAATCATCGACGATCTTGAACTGGCGCATCGCTTCATGCATCGCCTGATTCTGCAAGGCGGGCGGGCATTGTCGCCAGTGACGGCCTGGCTGGATGAACCTGATCGCGGCTACAATGTCGTCAAAATTTGCACCTGGGATCGCGCGGGATTGTTCGGGAAGATCACCGGCTCATTAAGCGCTGTCGGGCTGAACATCCTGAGCGCGCAAATTTTTACACGCACCGACGGCATTGCGCTTGACACGTTTTTCGTCAACGACGCCCGCACCGGCAATCTGGCTGACCGTGAAAAGCATGATAAGTTCGCCGACCTTTTGAAAAAAGTCTTGAACGGTGAAATGGTTGACCTGCCTTTGCTGATCTCCCGCCAGATCACGAACCGTCCGGTGTACGAAGCATATGCCGGTGAGCGGATGCCGACGGAAATATATTTCGACAATGAAGCTTCCGAGGAACGGACGCTCATTGAGATTGAGACCGAAGACCAGTTGGGGCTGCTTTACGCAATTTCCCAGACGTTCGCCGAATTGTCGGTGGATATTGCCGGGGCGCGCATTGTGACTGAACGCGGCGCGGCGATTGACAGTTTTTATGTGCGCGAACTGGACGGCGGGGAAAATCACGTCGCCGGAACGCCAGAAAAATATTCTTGAAAAATTGCGAGGGGCGATCAGCCGTTTTGTGGCGGTGCCGTGATGTTCATTGCAAACCAGTTGCCAGCCGGGGGCCGGTCTGATAGAAACAAAGCACTGCGAGCAGGCGGGTGTGGTTCAATGGTAGAATGTGGCCTTCCCAAGGCTGAGACGAGGGTTCGATTCCCTTCACCCGCTCCATCTTCAAAAGCTTCAATGAAATCAGCAGGATTATGAATTTTTGAGATCGCAAAAATGGAAAATGAGAATAAAAGTGAGAATAAGCGCATTCCTACCCCGGCATTTTAAGCCACTACGACTGATTGCATCGGACTGCACTTTACATTCATGTTTACTTAAGCGAATAAAGATGCAGGCATCTGATGAAACCGCTACCACAAGAAGATGAACGCTACCTGATTGCCGCTGAGGGCTGGCTTGGATTGGGAGATCATCTTTCCGCTAATGAGGAACTGGAGCAGATTGCGGTCGAATGGCGAGCACATCCCCAAGTTTTGATTGTGCGATTGAATATTTATCGAATGGCGAAAAAATGGGAAGCCTGCCTTGAGATTGCGAATGCGATTATAAAAGCAACCCCGGACATTCTTTACGGCTGGATTGGACGATCCTTTGCCTTGCATGAGTTGAAGTGTACACAGGAAGCGTATGATCTGCTGCTGCCAGCCAAGGACAAGTTTCCCAAAGAACATACCGTCCCTTACAATCTGGCCTGTTATTGTGCACAGTTGAACCGGTTGGAAGAGGCGGAAAAATGGTTCAAGCAGGCGATGGCAATCAATGAGCGCGCTGTCCAGTTGGCTGCCGTTGACGATCCCGATTTGGATCCACTTTGGGCTGGCTTGGGCGGAAGAACGTGGAAAAAGGCGTGATGATCAGGAAACTCACCCACCTGCTTTTGTTGCTGGTCTGGCTGTTGGCAATTGAGTCAGCCCAGGCGATCATTGATGTCTCCTTGCAGATGCAGTTGGGCAATCCCAGCGGGGCGATAGCCGACACCAACAACCACGATCATTACCTCATCTTGCGCCCGATTGAAGCCATTGATTACAATGACAACCTGGGTCAACCGAACTGGGCCAGCTGGGATTTGACCGCCGAAGATGCGTCGGGTGCGGTTGATCGGCAGGATTCTTACACGGGAGACACTAATTTGCCTCCGAGCTTTCACATGGTGGGCGCAGGCGACTATGCCCATTCCGGCTATGACCGGGGTCATCTTTGTCCGTCGGCCGACCGGACGGATTCAACGAACCATAACGACCAGACCTTCTTGATGTCGAACATGATGCCACAGACGGGCAGTAATAACTCTGGGGTCTGGAAAAACTTTGAAGATTATTGCCGCTCGCTGGCGATCAACAACAATGAACTACTGATCATCTGCGGCCCCAGCGGGTTCGATGGTTCACGAATCAACACGAATGGGTACGTTGCCATCCCGCAATACACTTGGAAAATTGCCGTCGTGGTTACCAACGGTGATGGCACAGCGTCAAGCCGGATCACCACAAACAACCGGGTGATTGTCATCAAAGTGCCCAACACCAACGGCGTGAGCAGCGTCTGGCAGAATTTCATCACGTCAGCCAATCAGATTCAGGTGGATACGGGTTTTACGTTCTTTACCGCCCTTTCCGCAGAGATTGCCGCCGTCTTACGCAATAAAGTAGATGGCCAGACCAATCCCCCGCCGGTCATCTTCAGTTTTTCGCCAACAATGGGTTCAGCTAACACCAATGTCGTCATTATTGGCACCAACTTCACGGCAGCTACGGAAGTGACGTTCAACGGCACCCACGCTGGGTTCACGGTAGATTCTGATGCACAAATCACCACCATGGTTCCGACCAATGCTGGTTCAGGCTTTATCAGTGTCAGCACTTCCAGCGGCACAGGCATCAGCACAAACCTGTTCACGGTGCTGAACAATGGCGGCACGGTGTATTCCGGCGTGCTGGCGTGCTGGGACATGAGCACTTTGCCGGGTGGTACCGGCAACTACGGCCCGTCGCCGTTTACACCAACCACCAACGCCGCCAATCTGACCATTGTTGGCCTGACGCGCGGTTCAGGAGTCCGACAGAGTGGAACCGCAGCGGCAGGCGGTTGGGGTGGCACCGGCTTCACCAACATCAGTGCAGCCACGGCCATCGCCTCGAATCAATTTGCCACCTTTAGCGTCATGGCGAGCAACGGCTACAAGATTTCGTTCCTGTCCGTAAGCCGGTTTGATTACAAGCGTTCCGGTACCGGCCCGACCAATGGCGTGTTGCAGTATCAGGTAGGTTCCGGTGTATTCAGTGACATCACCAATGTGGCTTACAGTTCCGCCAGCAATGGAGCCACCAACAGCCCGATTGACCTGTCTGGCATTACTGCATTACAAAATGTCGGGGCGAATACGAACGTCACGTTTCGCATCGTCAATTACGGTGGCAGCAATGCGGGTGGCACCTGGTATATCTATGATGTGGCAGGTACCACGGCCATGGATCTTGCCGTGCAAGGCACGGTGACACAAATCGTCAATCCTCCCCATGTGGCTCCTTCGTTCTCATCGGTTGCATTTACGAACAATACATTCAGCTTCCTGCTGACCGGAACGGCGGGGGCTGACTATGTGGTGCAAGCGACAACCAATCTCAATCCCGCGATGTGGGTTTCACTCGCCACCAACACAGCGCCGTTCAGCTTTACCGAAACCAACATCAACATTTATAGCCAGCGGTTTTACCGGAGCTTGGTTGCTCCTTGAAAAGATCATTTCGAACCGGTCACGACTTTCACCTGATTCGTGGATTCCAAAACGATTTGCGGCTTGTCGTGATATTCCGTGATCGTGCCGCTGATCTCGACATCCTGTCCCTTGAGCTTTTGCACGTCTCCAAAAAGGCTGATGTTCTCCTTAAAGATGACGGCGGTGAAGGGTGAACTTGTTCCCGGTTGATCCAGATTGATGAAGGTGATTGTCGGCCGAACCGTGACTTGAGCAACCTTTCCGGTGACCGTCAGCGCCTGATCATAATACTGGCTGGCTTGGGCGGTTCCGATCTTCTTGGGAACCACAGCCGGAACCGTCTTGATCTTGTTCACCAGCAGCAAAGGTACCGGACCGGTAAACTTCAAATATTTCTGGATGTCGTCCGCCAGGCGGTAAGCGGCCAAGGCACCTTGTTTTTCAGCCACGGCCTTCGCCGCTTTGGTATATCCCTCAGACAAGGCCGGGGCCGTATCGGCCTCGGTGCTGCCTTTCAGATCGCCATGTAAATAGCCTTTCTCAATCGCCAGTTCACGGCCTTCCAGACTCCACTCCCTAGGTGCGGTATGGGAGGTCAGTTCAGCCAGGGATTTTCTCGGAAATTTTGCGTCCAGTTCAACCGTTCCGGGCTGGCATTGGTGTCACTCAACACCTTTTCACTTTGGGCAATGCCATATAACACGTCATCCGTTGGTTTTGGGCTGGGTTCAAGCGGGAAAGATGGAGGGTGAAGCGGATAATCGATGAAATGCCAGTTGGGGTGGTCGTAGGGATTCCCTTTTCGCCTGATCTCATCAGGCCACGTGCTCGAACGCAGGAACACATAGGCTGCCAGATCAAAATCAGCGTTGGGTTGATAGGCTTTTTCCCACTTCGCAAAATCAGGGTGCGACTGCAACACGTCAAACACTTCAGCTTTTTGTTGAGGTGAAAGATTTCTATAAGCTTCCGCTGCAATGACCATGTGGCCGGCACCGCCCCATGCCCAAGCTGAATTGGAAAGCATAAGACAACAAACCGCCAAGATGAGGATGAGCGGGATTATTCTCATGCGAGAAGGCAAGTTCCGGTCACTGCTTCGCAGCTTTGATCTTGGCCCATCTGGCCTTGGCGGCAGCGGAAATTTTGGCTTTCGATGCCGCGCTCATTTTCCGTTTGACCGGCTTAACCGGAACCACCGCCGGCTTGGTTTCCTTGATCTTGGCCCAGCGGGCTTTTTGGGCCGCTTTGATTTTCGCGATGCCAACGGCACTAATCTTCGATCTCGCGGTTTTGACCAATGCGACTGACTTGGTCAAAACGGTGCCAGATAATTTCAGGAGTTCAGATTCAAGTTCTGCGATCTGCTCCTTGACTTGGGCGGCGCGACGCAATTGTGATGGTGTCAGATGAAATAAGCTCATGGCATCAACTAGCCAGTAAATTAGAGAACTGTCAACAAGACTGAGATCTCAATAGATCCTTGCACATGTATGACAAAAATCCGAGTTCTGCAAAGTAATCAGCCGAGCTGTATTACTTAAGTCGGAAAACGATTACAAAAAACCGTTGTAAGCCATTTTTGGAGGAACGAACAAAGTGACGCACGTAGCTAAAACCCGCGCTTTCGGCAAGGCGCATTGGAAGCAAACCGTCCAACTCGGCAAAGTCAGCCCATCCAAAATAGATTTTACCGTTTTTTTTTCAAGAATTTTCGCGCATCTCTAAAAAACTTTTGTTTCATCTCATCCTTTGGATCCCAGAACATCCGTTCTACCGAATCGTTTACTTCGTGGACGTTGTAGGGAGGATTACAAACTAGTACATCGAATTTGCCGGTAACATTCTCAAACACATCTGATTCCAGAAACTTAACGTTGTTGACGCCCAATCTTGCTTGATTCCAAATTGAAGTGTCAACCGCTTCGGGATTGATATCTACTCCTAAACCTGAACGGCATCGTTGTGCCAACAAGAGACTGACCGCTCCACAACCACAACCAATTTCCAAAAAAGTCTGTTTGGGGCCAATACGGACGCATTCCGACATGAGTTCTGTGTCAATACTCGTCTGATAAACTCCTCGGAAAATGTCAAAGTCCACGTTTGAAACTCTTGCATGAATTAGGTGTCGGTTCTTGCGCTCAACTAATCGCGCGCGCTGTTTCTCTTCAGCTGGAAATAAACTGGACATTTTTAATGCCCCACTCTGTTTATGCCATTCAGACGTAATCTTTTTCTTTTTTATCATTAAAATTGAGGGATGTGATGACCAAGAATTCGACGTTTTTCCTCTAGGTATTTCCGAATTTCCGGAGAGTTTAAACCTACTATTAGTTTTTTTGAATCGACGATATTTACATGATTATTCTTCAATCCTAGGATTTTATCAGGATTATTAGAAAGAAGACACACGGGTAAACCTTGTAGCAATTCGACCAACGCGGCGGCAGCGGCAGTGTAACTGCGCTCATCAACTTTCATTTGGAGGCATTCATACGCTTGTTTTGTATCAAAGCCCTTTAATTGTTGAAGTTCGATGGCTTTAAATTTTGCCGACAATCCAGCCCCGCGCCCTTCTTCATAGAAATATAATAACAATCCTCCTCTTTCGCTAATCTGTGCCAAAGAAGACTGCAATTGAAGCGCGCAATCACAATCAGTTGCCCAAAATGTCTCGCTAAAAAGGCATGAACTCTGAACCCGCACAAGAAGTGGCCGGTCGGAGGTTTGTTTCAACAAAGCTACTCCCTCTCGAATTATAGTTCCACCTTCTTGAACAACAATGTGTTTAACTTCAAACTTACCGTGCTGCGTTGGTAATTCAATTTTAGGGCCAATGTGAACATTCATGATATTTAGAAACGTTTGGGGCGACTGAAGTCACCTGCCTTTAGGCAATCTACATATTGGCGAGGCCACTGAATTCCAAAATCATTGTATTCACTCACCAGTTGTTCTAATTCCATTATAACATTCTGACCTCGCCTACACTCAATTGATGAGAGTGATAGCCGAATATGCAGTGATTCGAGCGGATGCACATGCTTATCCACGTATGTTCTTAACCGTTCAACCGCATCGCTCGAACTCGAAGTATCGTCCAGCAGAAACAGACTGTCGGAAAGCCCTAAAACAGCCCATAGAAAGCAATCTACATTCCCTGACCGTCCAGCGAGATCGCGTGAGTCTGTATACCATTTGATGGCCATTGGTTGATTAAGCCCATGTCGATATACTTCTCCAAGCGCCAAAGCGGCTTTTGCCTCAGCTTCGCCGTCGCGCCTAGACTTCGCTGAATCCAGTGCAGCCATCCCATGTCGGATAGCTTCATCCCATCTGCTGGTAAATGCTAGCGAGCGGGAAATTAGCCTATGGAGTTTTTCCACACTCCCCGTAACACCTTCGTGTTTGGCAACCTCAAGGAGATTCTCAGCAAGTTCAGCTGCATCTTCATATCTGCCTTGATCTCGAAGGATGGCATTCTCTACAGACCGAGCGCGGATGTAGCGTTGCCAGTCAAAGCGCGCCGCCGCCTCAGATGCCACCTTTTCGATCAATGTACGAGCGCGGGTATACCGATTTAAGCGAAGACATATTTCTGCTTCGACTAAGGTAGCATCCATGGCCGTCGAAAATGACCTGAAAGATTGCCCGGTGGATTTAAGAAGCTCTAACACTTTGAGTGCTTCTGTATATTCGCCAGAAAAATATTTGCTTTCAGCAAGCCGAAGTACGCGTTGCGCAGCTGCAATTTCAACACCTTCAGTTACGTCAGATGGTTCTGCCAATTTCCGACGATCAACTGCAGGATTGTGATCCAGCATGGTTACTAAAATCGGAAGACCTATTGCTTGCGCAAGTTCGCGCGCGGTACGATCCCAAGTAAAATTAAACTCGAATCGTAGTATTTGGCGTAGGGATTTGGCATTAGCAAGTGCCTTGGAAATATCCGAAGCCACCTCCAGTATAGCACGTTTCGTCGATTCAGTATCATCTTCGTTTGGCTGGCCATCGCCTCTTCCTCGGATGTCAACAGGAAGAATACATCCCACAGCTGAACCGCCAATTGCATCTAAAAGACGAAACGCACCTGAGTTTCGGGAGATAATAACGGGTATTCCTGAGCCAATTGCTTCCCATGCTGATAATCCAAACCCCTCATGCCAAGACAACATAAGACAAAGATTGCAGTCATGAAGTAGCTTTCTTAGACGATAGCGATCATCAACAAAATCTTCTGCTTGTAAATTTACTACACGACCTGATTCGCGTTCAGCCAATGAGCGCAAGTTTGCAATGACATCAGGAGGTGCCCCGATAATGCGTAAATGTGAATCAGTTAAAATTGAATTTCGGGAGTCGAACCCAGCACGAACGGATCTTGCAAATGCTGCCACCGCAAGTGGAGCTTGTTTGGTGAAAAATTCCGCGGATTCGAATCTCCCAAATGTAATCGCGTGGAGCCTTTGCGTCGTTTGAGTCAAAGGGGCAGGTTCCGACAAGCCTGGGACGAGCATCGCTGAACTCAGTTTCTTCCCGCGCATTTCTTGAAGTCTCTGAAAAAGAAGTGGGCCGACTGCAAATGCCATGTCTGCAGACTGCATAATTGAACGCTGGAAACCGGCACGTTCCGCAACAATATTTGCTTCATTGGGTGCGTGTTTGACATATGAATAATCATCGTAGCTCATATGCATCACCACTGCGCATTTCGAATCGGAATATTCGCGCGCGCAGGCTAGCGCGAGTTCACCAGTGACTGCATCGTGACCGATCCACCATCCGATGCTAGCCAAGTCATTTTTAGAAAATAAGGCGACAACTTGAGACGCCCATTCACGCTTTGCTGTCCCATTGGGATCAAGATTAAGCGTCAAAAGTGTGACACCAACTGCCTCGGCTTCTTTACATTCTGATTCACTCCCGCTGACGCAGACACAAATAACTTTATGCTCGGATAGTACCCGCGAAAGCGCAGTGCAAAGATCTGTGGAAAAACTATTAATTCCTCCCAACCGGCTTCCCCAAGCTGTTGCAATAACCACTATGTTTGCAGATTGCTTCATTGAACAATCAATTTTCCAGATTTTATGCAGGATAACAAATGTTGAATCAATGTCGAACTTTCAAAATTACTTAATGTCGCAATTGTAAGTTCAAGCGGCTAAATATAAAATTTCTTCTTAGAATTATTCGCGCATAAATAAATTTACCTTTTGAATTTAAAGTCGTTTGATTTAACCAATTGCGTGTCTTTGATTAATGTCATTTGCAAGAATGCGCATCTAATGACGAGTGGCTGATGATATTGTTTTTTGACCTTTGCCTTTGCTGTCCCCCGCACTTATTATAAAAGGTTATTGCCTTTCCGCAGTACTATGCCGATCTCGGCTTCCCCGCTCGTAACACACGCAATGAAAAGCCACGGTCATTCTCGAACGGTTCTAGGAGCGTCATGCTTGTCGCCTCTGGCCGACTTCAAAAAAAGTCAGCCAACTGATTTGTCTGCCGCAAAATCGGCAGGCGGGAAACTTCTCGGATATAAGAAATTCCCTAGCGTCCGCGTGTCCGCAGCCTGACGCCCAATAAACCACTGGAAGCTCGCATAATTCACCCGTGAATTTTGCAGCCGGATCGAAAATGATGCTGGGAAGATTATACTTTATAGTTCTACCTTTACCGCAGAAACTTTGATGTCGAGAGATTTATTCCAACTGCGTAGGTCTGAATCAGTTAATTCGTGGCGATTTCTCTCTGCGTCCCAGAAATCTCTGCGGCTGAACGATTACATCATAAGTTTCCAACATCAATTATTACGGCCCAAAAGAATTCCATCATCCGGAATTTGCGAGCCGCTTGAAACGAAAGCGTGCTGAGTTCAGCGCGTAAGCGCTTTATTTCTTCCACCAAATGTTCATGACTCCAACATTGGTTAGTCAAGCTTCTACCAGGCATTTTGGGCTGAATAATTGCACAATGGCCTTCATATACAAGAGTGAACGACTTCATATTATAAAATGCGCCTTAAGGCTTCGTAGTCAACTGGACTAAGGCATTATCTTACGTTGCAGACGTTTGGTTAACTCGCAGTAAAGCTGATTACGTTCAACTCTTCCTTTTGGGAAGAAAGACCCATCCATTTGCCGTCGCCTCTGAATACGGCCATCGTTCGATAACCTGGACATTGAATCCAGTACGTTTGATCTATCACCGGCTTTACCACTTTCGCAACGGTCGTTAATAGCAGTTCATTCAGGGGAATTTTATGGAACACAATCAACTCTATACTGAAATACGCTTTCTTGCCATGGGGTATTTGCCCCATACCCGTACATCTCAAAGAAAGCGCGAGAGAACAGGGAAAACTTGTTAACGATGCCGATCAGTCTGAAATTCTTCTGCTTCGCTTATCAGTGCGGCTAGCCGAACATCCAAAGCGGTTGCAAGGAATTTTGCGACATTGAGACTCGGATTACGTTCACAGCGTTCAATCAAGCTGATATGCGTTGGATGAATCTCAGCCTTTTCGGCCAAAGCCTCCTGGGAAAGGCCCTTCGCCAGTCGGTGCTTCCTGAGCACGATTCCGAAAGCCGAGGCCATGTCCACGTTACGCATCATCGCATATTGCCAAACGACTAAAACGTCATACACAGACAATAGTCTTGACGACTATTGTCTGTGTTGATATAAGACGCCACACCGCAGGCCCGTTCTGGCTGCTTAATCAAAATCCAGCAATCGAAAGGAATCACAAATGATCTATCTCTGTATAATCTTTATCCCACCCGTATATTTCCTCACCCGCAAGAAGTGGGGCGGGTTTGTTTTAAATTCAATTCTCTACGGCCTTGCATGCCTTTGTGTCCTCTCAATGGTTGGTGCCATGATTGCGCCGCTGTTCTGGATTTTGGCCGTCGGCCACGCCAGCTTCAGCTATCGCAAAGAAGCCATGGCAACTCACGCGGATTTGATTGCCACCAAAATGGCCGAAAAAATGAAAAACCCATAACCCCATTTATGAAGAAAATTATCCTGACAATTTCTCTACTGTCCCTCATCGCAATCACCGGCTGCGCACCCATGTCGGTGGTCACGCGAACGGTTCCTGTCTCCGCATCAGTCGGTCAGGCTGACATCATCGAAATCGCGATTACGGCGGCGCGGCAGGTGGGATTTCCGCCGGCCACCAAGATTGACAAGCAGACCGGCATCGTGGAATTCGGCGGCTTTGGCATGCCTGAACTGGGAATCACTGCCCAAGTGCGTGTAAAATCGCCGGTTGAACTCGAGGTGACCGTGAGACGCGGATCAGTGTACATCCCGTTGGGAGCGGACAAGCAAGCCGATGAATTTGTCGCCAAGCTCAAGGAAGGATTGAATGGAGCAGAGGTCAAGGTGGTGAAATAAGCCAGAAGCAGGAATGCTGCTTGCTTTGAACCAAATAAAAATCAAAAATTCCCAGCCTGTTCAGAGGTTTCAACCATTATGCCACCAAATATAACCAAAAAAATATCCTGTTGGGATTGTGCGAATAGTTTCGCCCGCGCCTTTATCGTAGCGGGTTTTTTAATTGGCACAATAGCGCATGGCGGGTCAATGAATCCCGGGGATTATCCGTCATACTACCCGCTCGATTCATGGTCGTTTGATGACACTAATACATGGGCAAGCGACTACGGCTACCCGCCCGTAGACTTCACCAATCTGAACGCATCGCTACTCGGCGACGGCACCACGCTCGGTGTGGACAGCACAAAACCTTCGTGGCTGCATTACAACGTGTATGAAACTGACGGCAGCACCAACTTGACCGTCATCGAAGGAACCTTGACGTTTTGGTTTGCACCAAACTGGTCTAGTGTCAGCGAGGGTGGAACCGGCCCCGGCGATTGGGCGGAATTATTTTCCGTCGGTCAATGGACAACGAATGCCTCCTACGGCTATTGGGGGCTGAATATTGATCCTGCCGGTACAAATGTTTATTTCAGCGCCCAAGATGACAGTGGTTCTCAAATAAATTATCTGGCGGCACCGATTTCATGGACAACGAACCTCTGGCATCAGCTCACCCTGACGTATTCGATCACGAACACGGCACTCTATGTTGATGGCTTGCTCGCAACCAACGGGCCGGGGATGACCGTCTGGCCGAGCACGGTTGTGTTGGGAAATGGTTTTTACTTCGGGAGCGATACCAATGGGCAGGCCCAAGCGCACGGCATGTTGGATGACGTAGCCACTTTTGATGTTGTCATGGATACAAACACGATTGCCCAATTGTATTATGGATTTCCGTTTTACATAAATCCACTCAACGATGCGAATTGGAAAATCAATCCCGCGCCGTCGAATCCGTCCGACGGGCCGCTCTTCTACAATGTCATTTCCGGCCAAGGCACTTTGACTTATGGCGGCAGCGCCCCAACTTGCGTGACCGACACCAGCGTCTGGCTTACTAACATCGTGGTTTCAATGGTCGGTAGTGGCACAAACGCCACGATGAATCTGACGTTCACAATCGAGGGTGGTTATGACAATTATCCCTATGATGTGTTTGCCAATTCGATGCTGGGGTTTGGCACCAACGTCTGGGCGTGGATGGGACAGGGCTATCACTGCAACATCTACACCCTGACCAATCTTCCGAACACGACCTGTTTTTTGATCTTGGGAACACCGCAAGATTCCGACTTCGACGGCCTCACAGACGCTTACGAACGGTTGGTGTCGAAGACCAATCCCTTAAATGCCGACACGGATGGCGACGGCATTTCCGATTCAGATGAAATTCTGAACGGCACCAATCCGTTGACCTCCAATCCTGCTTGGGGACAAGACACGGATGGCGACGGCTTACCAAATGCGTATGAAACGCTTGTCGGCTGGAATCCCAATTCAGCCGAAGTCGCACCGGGTCTGCCTTCATACAGCCCGAATCCAATTCAGTAATCAGATCGCAGAAACCTTACAAACATTTATGGAGTTTATAAAAAACGTGAACCGATTTTCGCTTGCGCTCATTGTTCTTTGTGCGGCCTTGAATAATTGTCCGGCTCAGATCGGAAATTCCGCCACGAGCGGCGGGCCGGTTTCCGGCTCCGACCAGCAAGTTCAAGCCGCTGATCTTGTCGGTAAGCGGGGGCAACAGGCGGTTGACCTGTTCACCGGCAGTTTCGGTTATTCCATTCCCATCAATTGCGCTCCGGCGCGCAACGGCTCCGAACCGAACCTGGCCTTGGTCTATTCTTCGGCAGGAGACAATGACTGGTGCGGCATGGGTTGGAAGCTGGAGATCGGTTCCATCGAGCGCAATACGCAGGACGGAATTCCCATCGCGTATTCGACGGCCACCACTCCCGCCCCCTTGACTAAATATGACGACACCAAGGGATTCATGCTGAATCTCTCCGGCAAAGGCTACAAATTATTCGCGGTGGATACCAACGGAACACTTGTGGAATATCGTGCAGAAATTGACACTGATTTTCTGCGCTGTTTCCTCGACACGGCAAACAACAGCTGGACGATCTACGACAAGGGCGGCAATGCCTATTATTTCGGTGAAACCAGCAATGCTCGCGTGACCAATCCCAAGAGCGGCTGGACCGGTTACAGCGGCACCTTCCATTGGGCGCTGGATCAGGTCATCACCGCCACCGGTGACTTGACGACGATTGCCTACACCAACAACACCAGTCCTTATACTGCTCTGTCAGAACGAACTCTTTACCCCACCCAAATCACTTATAACGGTCATACCAATTTTAACGGCTATTCCGCCAACTATACGGGGCAAAACAAAATCATCTTTCAGACCGAGGCGCGGGCCAACGACTGGCATTTTTCTACCGGTCTGGCTTTCGCACCGAGCAGGACCGGCGGTTGACCAGCATCGTATGCCAGGCGGGGGGGCCAAAACATCTGGAGCTATAACCTCAAATATGGAACCTCCCCGGCGACCGCCCGTTCCATGCTCACGAATGTGGTTGTTTACGGCTACGATGCCAGCCATAACCCCGTCGCCTATTTGACCAACACATTCGCCTATCAGGCCAATGCCAATGCGGTGTCATTTGGCTCCACTATCCGGTGGACAAACTTGGTTTTGACCACCCCCGGCAGCAGCCCGGTCACCTATGAACCAGAGGTGTCGCAGGTCAATCTGACAGGTGGATTTAACTATACGGTTGCCGATCTCATGGACATGGACGGGGATGGTTTGCCCGACCGCGTGAATTATGACGGTTCAACTTCACCGAACCGTTATCGGATACAAAAAAACCTGGGACTGAAGGCTGGCGGAAATGGCGCGTTTGGTCCAACCAATGCCTTTGGCCCGACCTCCACCGGGAGCGGTTCGGTTGCGACGAATTCCAATCCCTTTCCCAACGGCTCCGGCTATGCCCAATTAAATTCCCCCTATGGCCGCATCCGCGACCTCAACGGCGACGGTTTGCCCGACCGCGTGATGGACTATTGGTGGGCCATGAATTCTGTGCTAAGTGGAAGCACACCCTATGTGCCTTTCACCAACTATGTCGTTCAATTGAACACAGGACAGGGATTTTTTGGTGCATCTAACTGGCCGGTTTCTACCGGGCCATTGGCAACAAGCCTTGCGGATTCAGCCTACTATTACTGTGTCGAATCCGGCGGCGTGAATGTTGGTTTGTTCGACATCAATGGCGACAGCCTGCCTGACCGGGTGATGTCCGGCTGGTATAGCCAGGGAGCGATGACCAACTTCGTGGTGCAGCTCAATACCGGAACCAATTTTACAAAATCCAGGCTTTTTGGCCCCTATCGCAGCCAGAACTACAACGCGACTGCACAAACAGGCCAATTCGGTTGGGCGGGCATTGAAACCGATGAAGCGCACATGATTGACATCAATGGCGACGGTTTGCCAGATCGGCTGATGTTTCCGATGGACCCAGCGAGTCCGGGGAATGAATTGCACCCCACCACCTATTACGCCGTGGAATATAACAATGGCTTTTCATTTGAATCCACGAACAGTTCCACGAGCGTTCCCGGCGCTTTCGATAAATGGCCGGGCGGTTCAGGTTTGCAAACGGCGAATGGCGGCACGTGGGCGGATTCCATCATCAATCTGCCATATGTCGGTTTGTTCGATCTTAATGGTGACGGCTTGCCGGATCGCGTGATCGTGGATTGGACGGCTGACACCAACACGGTGACCCGTTGGCAGGTTTTTCTGAATAACGGCCACGGCTTTAACAGTTCGCCGGTGATAGTCAACAACATCGAAAACCAAGGCGTGCATGGCCATTCCAACACCCCTGAATGGTGGAGTATGCAGGGTTTTATCTCCGGCTACGGCAACGTGAGCACGTTGATGGATATAGACGGCGACGGCCTGCTGGACCGGGTGATGGCGGTCTATGACAACGGATTCAACAATGCCAGTTCGAGATCGAATTATTTTTTGGTCGAGTTGAACACCAGCCCCTTTCCAGATTTGCTGACCAGTATAGACAACGGCATCGGGGGCAATCTCAGCGTCACCTACAACCCGTCCACCGCCTACGACAACCGCGTTGACACCAGCAATGCCAATTCTGTCAGCCGAATGCCCTATCCACGGCAGGTAACGGCGACGGTCACAGCAGATGACGGCATCAATCCGTCGCAAACGACGACCTATGGTTATTCAGGCGGTTTCTATGACGGGCTTCGCCGGGAATTTCATGGATTTGCCGTCGTCACCAATACCGATCCCACTTTGCGCGACACGGTGACGTATTTCCATACGGGCGGCGGCAGAAACTATGCCGCTTTGGGCGAATATCAGGACACCAATTCCACGTCGGGCAATTTCGCCAAAGCGGGCATGGCCTACCGCACCGAAACCTATGGCAATGACGACAAACTTTACCATGTAACGGTCAGTCAGGTGAACCAGACGAGTCTGGGCAATGGCCGCTATTTTCCGTTCACGCAGTTGAGTTTCGACTGTGATTATCCGGGCGGCGGCACGCCCAAAGTAACGGCCACGCAACTGGCTTACGACATTTCCACATTTAACCTCACGAACAAAATTGAGTATGGCTTGGTGACGGGCTTCAATCCGGCCAGCGTGGGCAGCTTTTCATTTGCGGATGCGGACAGCGCCGACACCCAATACCATAACCTTCATTACGCGGCCATTGGCAGCAACGATTATATCCTAGAGCATCCTGATAATGTCAGCCTCACGGATGCAAACAACAACGTCATTCAGGAATTCAAATATACTTACAATTCGTCCAGCGGCACCATCGCCACCAAGCTGACAAGAATTTCAGCCGGTTACTACGCTACGAACAGTTACGGCAATTACAATTCGTATGGACTAGCTGGCACGGACACCGATCCGGTTGGCGTCCAGTCCACCATCACCTACGATTCCGCCTACAACACCTTCCCAGCGACAACCACCGTCGGCAGCTTTACCACCACGACCAGTTACGACGAGGCTTCGGGCCAGCTTGCGACTTCCACCGACCCAGCAGGTATCACCCTTAGCAACAGCTTTGACGCTTTCCAGCGTCCGACTGAAATGGACAAAATTCCGGTTGGAGGAGGCGCGGCCATCTGGATGAAAAAGTTTAATTATCCAGCCACGTTGAAAGTCATCACTTCCGGTGTCGGGACTAATTACACGGAGACAGTAATCAATGACGGTGTAGGCGGCGTTGCCAGCCGGACCTACATTGATGGCTTTGGCCGTCCCATCCAGACGCGCACCCAGGGCGAGAACGGCAATTACCGCGTGGTTTCGATTGCCTATGACGGGCGCGGCAGCGCCTTTTTGACGACGTGGCCCAAGTTTGAAAGTGCCAGCGCTTATACGAGACCTGGTAGTCAGACGGCAAACTGGACGGGCTTCGATGCGGCCGGACGAGCAGCAACCAACCGGCTGGTGACCGCCTCTTTCAGTTCCGGCGCCTTCAGCAGCAAGACCGACCTCGCGGGAGATTCCGGTTCGCCGCTGGCGGCGAAGACTTGGGGCTACGTCAATGGCAGCGACCCGTGGTGGATCATCTGCACCGATGAGGACGGAAAAGTTCGCCGCTATCAGTTGGACGCATTTGGGCGCACCAACCAGATTCAGGAAGTGGACGGCAGCAGCATCTACACTAACCTCCTGAAATATGACCTGGCCGACAATCTGACCAATCTCATCAATGCTAATGGCGAAAATATCTATTGGGCTTTTGATAATGCGGGCGGCATGGTGGCAATGGCCGACCCATATCTGGGCCAGTGGACGTATCAACGGGATTTTGCGGGACGGCTCCGGGTGCAGACCGACGGGCGCGGGAATGTTATTAAGCTGAATTATAAAAATCCGTCCACCGGCCAGCAAGACCCTTTGGGCCGGGTGCAGACCAAGGAGATTTACAGTCTCAATCCCACCAACCTGGCGCTCATCCCGGTATTCACCAACATTTACGTTTATGACAGCAGCGATGATGGAAGCCTCACAGTTTATCCGGGACTGCTCTACAAGGTGACGGACAGCGAGGGCTGGGAGAAGAACGGTTACGACCCGCGTGGACGACCGATCAAGACCGTGCGCCATCTGAACATCAATAACCGGAATTACACCAACAGCTACACCTATAACGACGGGGACAAAGTCACGTCCGTCGCGTATCCGAACGGCGGGCCGGTCATCACCAACACCTATTTCACCGGTGGCAGCATCAAGCAGGTTTCGCGTGGCGGCAGCGCCTATTACACGGTGAGTGCGCCAAACATTGATGAGTTCGGGCACACAACCAATTTTGCGTATGGCAATGGGGTGACGACCACTCGCGGTTATTATCCTGTTTCAAAACGTCTGCAAAGCATTGCTAGTGGCCCGACCGGCACGGTCTTCAGCCGGGCTTTCACCCACACGGCGGGAGATGACATTGCTTCGCTTAACGGTACCGGCCTGAGCGCCACGAGCGTAACGTATGACAATCTGCATCGTGTCAAAACCTACACCGGATTGTCGGGCAGTTACGTTTACGATGCCGTGGGCAATATCAGCAATAGCATCGAAGGGGGCGGCTCTGCTTATGGCTATGGCGTCCGGCGCGGGCAGGCCGTCAAAAGCGCCTTTGGCTACACCTACCTTTACGATTTATGCGGCAACATGATCGTGCGGCGCGGCGGCGCGGCGACATCACAATCGCTCGTCTATGACGCAGAGAATCACCTGACGAGGTTCGCGCAGGCCGGGGGCAATCTCATGCTGGTGAAATACGGCTACGCTGGGGATGGAGCGCGGCTCTGGAAATGGAACAACCAAAACCCGGCCAATCTGCAAGTATGGATCGGGAACATTTACGAGGAAAAAGGCGGCAAAACCTTGTTCCATGTTTATGCCGGCAGTCAGCAGATTTGCACTTTTGAAAGTGGCTCGCCTCTCGCGGGCGCAAGCGACACGAACAAGGTTGGGTACTACTATCATCAAGACCAACTGACTTCGTCCAGTGTGTTAAGTGATTCAGCGGGCAACCAGACGGAAGTGAACGCCTATTTTCCTTTCGGGCGGACGCAGACGGCCAGCCCGCAGGCGGGCTTCAAGGTTTCGAGGCAGTTCACCGGCCAGATCAAGGACGACGAAACCGGTCTCTACTATTACAACGCCCGCTATTACGACCCGGAACTGGGACGATTTATTCAGGCGGACACCATCATTCCCGACACCGGCAATCCGCAGAGCTATAACCGTTACAGCTATGTGATGAACAATCCGCTTCGATATAACGACCCAAGCGGACATTCGTGGATTCCCTGGTGGGAGGAGGTAAAAGGCGAATGGGCGCTTAATGAGATGGTTCGCGCGCATTCTGATTCCGCCAATTACCACCAATTCATGGCTGCCCGGCAGAAAGTGCCGACAGCTTCCAGCGTGTCGGCGGTAGCAGCCGCTGGAAATGCGACGGCTGGAGTAACGGACGCTTATTTAACAACCGGACAAGAATTAGCAACGGCGGGCATGGTCACGGGTGTAATTTTTGTTAAAAAAGCAGGCAGCCAAATGGGCGAAGCGCCTGGTCTTTTAACGCGATTGTTTGGCAAAAAAGCGGCCAACGATGGTGTTCGCTCTTTCAAATCGTTTGACGCACTAAAACGTGCTTTGGGACCAGCCGGGGAAGGACGCGTTTGGCATCACATCGTGGAGCAACGAGCGGGGAACGTCGAAAAATTTGGAGCGCAAGCGATACACAACACCGAAAATGTTGTAAACGTTACACGGGAAGTGAACCAGAAAATTGCAAACTTTTACTCCTCGAAGCAACCAGCGTTTAGCGGGAATCAAACAGTGCGTGAATGGTTAAGTACACAGTCTTTTGAACAACAGCGTGAGTTTGGCCTCAAAATATTACAACAGTTTATCTCGGAAAAATGACAAAGATACCAAAGAAAGAAATGCAAAATGCTCCAATTGGCGAGTTGTTGAAAAGCTATGCAGCAGCAGCTGCTGCTCATGGGGAAGCAACGGAAAAAGGTGATTATCGCGTAGGCAATAAACAGCACGATATTATCGTCGCTACTTACCGCGAAATTCGCGCACGAGGGTTGGAAGCACAACGTTCACTTTTTGGATTACTTGATCATCCGAATGAAGCGGTGAGGTTAGTGGCCGCCGCACATGCGCTGGAATTCGCGCCAGAAGAAGGCGCAACAGTACTTGAGTTGCTCGCAAAAGGCACAAGTATTCACGGTTTCAGCGCCAGGATAACATTGGAAGAATGGAAAAAAGGGAGTCTCAAATTTCCGTAAAATGGGAAAGGTTGAAAGCTTCCGAAGCATTGCTGTAGAGATAGAGCACATTTCACAACTTTCATTTCCGCTGCGTCAACGAGAGCGCGACCGCAAGGAAAATAGCCATCTGATAATGTTGAGGCATCCATGGCTTGCGTTTCGGTGGCAATTTGGCCCCCAGTTGAGCCGGAAATTTCCCAGCTATTATTTCTGCAACATCGTGGTTTGTTCCCTTTCCGCCTGGAATGAAAAACTGAACCAATTCATCTCGCGAAAGCAATTCAGTCTTTATATTATTGGCTTTCGTCAATTTGATGATTTGTGGCGTTAATTTCCGGACGCGGGCACAGCGGCGCGAGCCTTTAGCTAACGTATTCTCCATCACCACGACGTCTGGTCTGTAACGAAAGATTAATCCTTTGATGTTTGCCAATGCGCCAGCGTTCTTCTTCCCTGCTACGTTTTTGACGCCCCAGTCCGCGAGCGTGTCCTTTCCTTCGAGGACGGCGAATCCTACTCCATTGGTTACAGGTGCGATTGCTAAAATGCGGAAGTGCTTTGGTTGGATGATTTTCATGTTTAATTAAGTAATTTGCTAGCAATGTTGATAAATACCTGACGTTTTTCGGAAGTAAGTTTGCTTTGTTCCGATAGCGTCTTGGCCCGCGCAACGACATCCGCTTCAATCTTTTGATACAGCCCGTTGAACAGTTCTCTGGCCGGCCTTTGGAAAATCACTTCCAAAGCCAGAGCCGTTTCCAGACTTGGCTCGCGGTCAAAATGCTCGTAACGGGATATGTTGGCACCATCGGTGTTTCCCATGAGGAAACCCACCTCCGCCTGCGACAGGGAGAGGCGTTTGCGGTTGGAAACCAAATAATTTGGCAGTTGAGACGAAGTCATGTGTTTGCGGCCGATAAACTCGTTGCGAGTTCGATCTCACAATATCGGATCAAGATATTCGGTGAAGGGGTGGACCTTTGCCGGAAGCGGCAAGTGCCGTTTCCTTGATGAAATGATCTACCATTAGGCCGATAAAGAATCGGTCAGTTTTTCGTCAAGAAAGTGTCAAGATGCCAATCTTTCCTTGTCACCGTGAGGCTTGCCGAGGAAGGCAAATCACAACGTCTTCAAGCACTTAGCTTCCCCATTTAATCTTGGGGTATGCCAAGAAATTTATACAACTGGAGTTATCGCGATGTCACCAGGTTTCTGAAAGAGCACGAATTTGAGTTCCTTGAATCCAAACGAGGTTCCCACGAATTGTGGCGCAAGCTTGGTGAGAATAGAATAGGGGAAAGAGTGGTCGAAGTTAATTTTACTCACACAAGCTATCCGCCAAAGACACTGAAGACAATGATTCATCAATCGGGCATTGCGAAGGAGGTGTGGATCAAATGGGCGGGCGGCAAACGAAAATGATTTCTCTCACCGATGCCAGACGAATGCTCGACCCAACGGCGCAGAGCCTTTCCGATGAGGAAGTTTTGCGCTTACGTGACGCGGTGAGGGAGTTGGCAGAGATTGCGTTAGAGGCTCGCGCCGAACGCCTAGAACTTAGCCGCCTTCAAAAGCCACCATAATAATGTTAGGATTGGAATGCTACACAGGAGGTTCGGGTGTCATTATTAGCCTTATCAAGTCCAGAAACGGGGTAACAAAGCCTTTTGTGTAGCAACTTGAGGCGCCCATTGTTACCCCATTTTTGCAATTTCAACCCCCATGAAGAAAGGAATTATTTATGTACGTGTGTCTTCAATAGACCAAACGCAAGGCACCAGCCTTGATAACCAAGAAAGAGCCTGCCGTGAATATGCCGAGAAAAACGGCATCGAAGTCGTGCGGGCTTTCATTGAGAAAGGCGAATCGGCAACGGCTGCCAACCGCACGGAATTTTTGAAAGCGCTCGATTTTTGCCGCAAAAGTCGCGGAGAATTAAAGTATTTTATTGTTTGGAAGATTGATCGTTTTGCTCGCAATACCACAGATCACTTCTCAGTTCGTGCCAAACTCACCCAATATGGGGTTGTCTTACAGTCCGTGACCGAACCGATCACGCAAGACCACATGGGGAAACTGATGGAGACGTTTCTTGCCGGCTATGCTGAATTTGAAAATGAAGTGCGCAAACAAAGATGCACCGGCGGAATGCAGGGTCGCTTGCGGGAAGGTGTCTGGTGTTGGTGGCCGCCCATTGGCTACACACATTCGAAGCGGCTCAAGGACCGGCGAAAAACCACGCCCGATATCGCGGACGAGGAAAGGTTTTTCCTGATTCAAAAAGGGCTGCGTCTTTACCAAGCTGGAAACCACAGTATCACGGCGCTTGCTGTTGAAAGCCGACAGTGGGGACTGACAACTCGAACTGGTAAACCCATGAGCAAACAGCTTTGGGAAAAAATCCTCAAGGATAAATTCTACGCCGGCGTTCTCGTTGACCCGTGGACTGGTGAAGAACATAGAGGTCTCCATAAGCAAATGATCAGCCGCGACGAGTTCGACCAAATTCAAAAGGTAAAGAAAGGGAAATCCAGCTCTTCGACAGGCCATAGATTATCCATGAATCCAGATTTTCCGCTCCGAGGCTTCGTACGTTGTGAATGTCACCAACCTTTTACGGCTTCGTGGAGCAGGGGCAGGTCCAAACGATATGCCTCTTATCATTGTCACAATAAAAAATGTGTCCATTTTGGCCGATCAGTCCCCAAGGACGCTCTTGAAAACAAATTCTTTAACTTTTTGCAGGATGTTTGTCCATCAACAGAATTCTTGGAATTTTTCAAGCAGACGGTGGTCCAAACATATGAACAGCAACTAGCAAGTGACGAACTCGAAACTGAATTTTATCAGCGCGAACGGGTAAAATTGGAAAAACGGTTAAGGGAACTACTAGAAATAAGAATTAATGGTGAAATCTCAAGACAAGAATACAAAGACCTAAAGAGTGTCGTCGAAACTCAAATTTCGCGTTTGCCTAATTCTCATGAACAAAAAAATGACGGTTTTGTTGATATGGGCACTATTGTCGCCCGGACGAGCGATTTTATAACTGAGCTCGCTTCCAACTGGAAGACCATGCCATTGCTTAAAAAGCAACGCTTGCAGAAGGCGGTTCTACCGTTAGGTATGACCTATCACAAAACCAGCAACGCTATTGGAACCGCTATTCTGTCGCCCATATTCAGGCTGAATGAGCAATTTCGGCATAAGCCGTCTGAACTTGTTGCGGAGGTCAGAAGCCATTGGAACCAAATTATCCAAGACATTAGAAATATCTCCGCATTGGTTGCAGAACAATAAGAAACAAATTAACTCGTCAGTTGTGGGAATCCAGAACCTGACAAAATTAATTATTTATTATAATCAACGATCAATTTGTCGAAACTTAAATATCGTCACCTTCGATTTATGTGGGCTTCTGGCTGTCTGGCTCCGGGTTTTTAGCCCTTTCCCATTTTTCCTTCATTTGCCTTAGTGTCTCTTGAAAATCTCCTGTTCAACCCTTATGCCCAAAAAAACTCATTCACAGCCAAACCAGTCCATATTTTTACTCAATCGTAATCATCTGTCTTACAGCTTTCGTTGGTCGGCTACGGTAAAAGGATAAAAGTGAGAATATTGACTCCAAAGTTCCTACAGCTTTGGTTTGATCTGGCGTTAAAAATGGTCAACTATTTACCAGCAATTATGCACCAATGATTATCGAACCACCAATTTTACCAAGCATCAGTGAGATTTACGCCGCAAAAGTAAAAGCGATTCGACGTGAGCTTCGCGAGGAATATCTTCAGCCTCATGAACATCCGTGGATTATTGGCTTCTCTGGCGGGAAGGATTCCACACTGCTTTTGCATTTCGTGTTGGAAACTATTCGTAATATTGCGCCAGATGAGCGTCATCGGGCCATTTATGTTGTTAGCAACAACACCCTCGTTGAATCGCCCGTTTTCCAAGAATTTGTGGATCGCCTCCTTGCTCGTTTAGAACAAAGCCTCGATGGCCTTAATGTTCCTCTAAAAGTTATTCGCACAAATCCCGTTCCCGAGGAAAGTTTCTGGGTAAATTTACTAGGCAAAGGTTATCCAGCACCGAACCGAACGTTTCGCTGGTGTACAGACCGGATGAAAATTAGGCCGACCTCGCGCTTTATTCGCGAAACCGTCGCGGGCAATGGTGAAGCCATCCTCCTACTCGGGGTGCGTCGGGCCGAATCATCTTCCCGCGCCGGTTCCATAGGCCGTCACGAGAACGACAACAATAGTCGACTTGCCCCTCACCCAGACCACAAAGGCGTTTCGGTTTTCTCCCCCATCAAAGAACTCACCAACGATGAAGTTTGGATTACACTGATGAACGGGCGTCCACCATGGGGTGGGTCCTATGCTGAACTGGTTCGGCTCTACAAAGATGGCAGCACGGAATGTCCGTTCGTGATGAATACCGGCGACTCACCATCATGCGGTTCTTCCTCGGCACGGTTCGGTTGCTGGACATGCACGGTAGTGGATAAGGACAAGTCGCTGGCCGCGATGATTGATGCTGGGCATGACCACTTGGAACCGTTGGCAGAGTTTCGTGACCGACTCAAAAAAGTTTCCGAGACGCCCGAGTTCCGCAGCAAAATCCGCCGCAACGGTCAACCAGGATTGGGGCCGTTGACACTTGAAGCGCGGCGGATGCTGTTGAATGAATTACTGGCTTTGAGCGGGCAAACCGGGCAGTCTCTTGTAACTGACCATGAAGTTCGCCTCATTCGCGAACAGTGGCAGAAAGACCAAACCCAAGAAGTCTTGTGGGATATAAATTCGTAATGGAAGATTGATACTGGGAAAAACCAATGAAACCCCTACCGGTATTTGAGGATTCTGAAACAAAAAAACTGGTTCAAGATATCTGCAAGGAACATCAGGTGGATGTCACCTTGCTGAAAGACCTTTGTGAGGTAATGCAGGGGCATACTGGTTCAGGGCGAAAACACGATGTTGACTCCGACATCGCTGGATGTTTGGACCGTTTCCTCGCGAGAAAACCTGATCTCTGACCCATGTATCTTTCCAAACTCCTTTTAGCAAATTGGCGCAGTTATGCTGACGCTCATTTTGAGTTTAAACGGCCCAGTGACCGCAAGCCAGTGGTTCTGATCGGTGCCATGAATGGGCATGGTAAAACCAGTTTTCTTATTTCGTTGTACCTCGGTCTGTTTGGTAAATTTGGTCTCCGCTATTGCGAGGGATTCCGCACGATTGCTGACAACGACATCAATTCATATCGGAGAGCACTGGCAAAGTTTCGTCGCTCCAATGCTGACCCTGATGAGCCTACGGTCATTGATTTGACATTCACTCCAACACTGAATGACCGTGGTGAGGAGGAAGTTCGAATTATTCGGCGGTGGTTTTTCACTGGTTCGAACCAACCGCGTCCGGGCGATGGTTTCGAGGAATTGGAAATCCACGTAGGCGACCGAATCATTCGCCGGACAGAGCCCGTCAGTGCTCACGAACGCATTGAAAAGGAATTATTTCCGGCTCATGTAGCTCCGGCATTCTTCTTTGATGGCGAACAAGCCCAAGCCCTAATTGAGGGGGCCGGCGAGGAAGGCATACGCAAAGCCGTCAATACAATGTTCGGAGCGACCATCTTAGCTGAATTGCAGGAATCTCTACGGAGCTATCTGACACGCGCACACAGTGCATTGGGCGGCAGGCAAAAAGCGTCGGAGAAACAAGATGTCCTCAACTTAAAGGTAGTCAGGCAAAATGAGTTGAATACGCTGATTGGCAAGCGCGAAGGTGAATTGGAGGATTTGCAAGAGCAGCGTGATCAGATTGACCGTGACCGCAACCAGCTGCGTGACGAATTGGCCAGAGCAGGCGGTGGCAGCAATGCGGATGCCGCCCGAATCAAGAAGGATTTTAAGACTGCCGAAGAACAAAAGCAATCTGCCGAAGAAGCCGTGACTGACCTCGCGAATCAGGTCGGGTTGGTTTTGGCAGTCAGTCGTCTCGACTCAACCATCCGTCGCCGTCTCCGCAAGGAGCAACTACGCGAAGATTATGAAAACTTACGCCAAGGCACGCTTGATAAGCGGGAGCGCGTATTAGCTGAGGCGATGCCCGAACCGGCAGAGCGAGACATTTTGCTCGGCAATATTAGCAATGATACGCGCGCCAAGGTGAAGCATCGCATTCTGAAGGCGTTGGAGGCAATTTATGAACCGCCCGACCCGGACACTGCTGAGGGTTTTCTCCTAGGCCATGTTCGCGGGCAGCAACGGGCGCGAGTGCTAAACCGCTTAAACGAGACTCGAAGTTTCGCCTACGACCACGTCCGTGCTGTGGCCAAGAAACTTCGCGATGCTCGGGACGCTTATGAGGAGGCAAAAGCACGGCACACCAAGCTCGGCAATCAGTCGGAGGAGACTCGCGAATTAGCGGAGCGAATTAAGCAACTTGATCAGAAAATGGACGAGGCCATTCGGCGCATTGCCACGGTTGAGAACGAGATCAAAGCTTGGAAAGCGGATTTGCATACCATTTCGGTCGAAGTCGGGAATCTGCGAGAAGAATTGGCGCGGCTAGAGCCGGAGCAAAGGCGCATCGCAATCGCCGATCGTGCGGCTCGCACAGTAGAGGCGGTGATTGAGAAGCTAAAGCCGCTGACTGGCCAGCGCTTAGAAGACCATGTGACAAATCACTTCCGCGCCATCGCAGACCAGCGATTTCGGGATGGGCGAATAACGTTTTCTCACGATGGCGAGCCGCACTTGCAGTTCGATGATGGTCGTAAGGCTCTATTGAGTTCAATGAGCGGTTTCGAGCGTCGCTCCTTCGGCATTGCGTTCTCTCTAGCACTTGCGGAAATTACTCGCCGTCGTGTGCCCCTTATCATTGATACTCCTCTGGGCAATGCGGATTCTAAATACCGACCACGTACGTTAGACGCACTGCGGAAATTTGATTGTGATCAGGTGATTATTCTCACCCATGATCGCGAAGTAACCAAGGACCTGCTAGAACACATCGAAGGCCACGTCTGCCAGAAATTTCTAGTAGAGTTCGTGGAGGCCGAGAAACGTTCCGTTGTTCACCCGAACCGATTCTTTTTTGAAACCTGATGAACCTCGAATTCAAAGAAGCCGTCTGGAAGGGTTTGTTTAAGCCGACACAGGAAGCCTTGGAACTGGAAGACAAACTGCGGGCGAAATTTGGCCTCCCTCATCGCTATGATGCGGCGCGGCTGATGCTTGGTCGATCCTTGGCAGAACCAAATCCGCCGCCCGCCTTGCCAGATTTACCAACAGGCAAGCCCTTGCCGGGGGAACTGCTCTTTGGCGACGATCTTGATCTGTGGTTGTCTGCCCTGATTCTTGATGCAGATGTAGGTGAGGGAGCTGCGGTCGAACATCTCCGTCCCCACATTGAAGCTCACTGGTCGCGGGGCGCGAAACTTATCCGGCAGGATTGGGATGATTGTGAAGGCGATGCCGCCCGCCTGATCATGCGACTAGCTGAATTTTTGCCTGAAGGTGGTGGTGGCTCCTCGACGACGAATCGAAGTGCAGCGCACCCTGGCGAGATCCGTGTCAAACTTGGCCCGGTGAGCCAGACTTTTGACGGCAAAGAACCTGTGGACTTTTGTCTAAATGGCCCCGGTAATTCGCCGCACCTTGCACTAATGGGCCGCACCCGTAGTGGTAAAACGACCACTGGAATCCAAATGGCCCAAAGCATTGTCGAGCAATCCCACGCGCCCATGCTGCTCATTGATCCTCAAGGCACCTTTATCACGGACGGCAAGCTAAACGTGAAGTTTCCAAGTTGGCCTGTGGACATTCAACCCCTCGAGGTGGGGCTTCATCCTATCCCGATCGACTTCCTGCCGGCACCGAACGTAGGCCATGTTGCCGTTCAGAATGCTGCCATGACATTGCGGGATAGCATCTGCCAGTGTTGCAAATCACCGGGCAATTTAATGCAGTCCCGGCTGCTGCAATCTATCGAGCAGGTGATCACGACTGGCGACAACCGCAGCCTCAGCTCGATCAAGGATACCTATGAAGCACGCCTGGAGATTGACGGTGGTGACATGGACAGCATCGCCGCAAGATTGGATGAATTAACTCGCTTGCGCTGCTTTGCTCCGAATATGACGGCTGCTGAATTTTTCTCCCGCTCGTGGGTGATTAGCCTCATGCACGTCCAGTCAGAGGAGTTGAAGCGGCTCATCATGCTCCTTCTGCTCGATGCAACGGCTATGCACTTCCTTGCCCAGCCGGAAGCACTTCTGCGCGGCGGCTTCCGTCAGATGCGGCAGGTTCTGGTCATTGATGAAGCCCGTAAGATTTTGCAGGAAAAGAAATCCGAATCGCTGGTTCAACTGGTTACCCGCAGTGCCGCTAAGGGAGTGTCTGTAATGCTGCTGTCGCAAGATCCTAGCGATTTTGAAGGCCAGACTTACGACTTTACCACGCAGTTGGGCGCGGTGACTTCTTTCTACTGCAACCAAACACAGCGCGGCCTGCGCTCGCTGCAAGGCGTGTTTGGACGCAAACTCCAGGCTGAGGAATTCAGCGATTCGCATCTCGAAACGGGTGTAGCATTTGTGAAACTGCCTGGCCGGCAACCTATGCGGATTCGGTGCTGGAAGCCCGGCTTATAACAATTTTTTGGAACCCTGATTTGATCAAATGATATTAGCATTTTCAAAGGCAGCGCGCTGCATCGGCAGTCGGATCATGGTGAAGCCACCTGGCGCTCCAGAGAAAATTGGAAGGGTGAAGGAAAGTAAATGAATTCAAAAATCTTACTTCTATTAACGGTCTGGTTATTGTCGCTGATTTCACTCGCGAATGCACAGCAGTCGCCAATAAAAATACCTAACGTAGATACAAATCCTCCAGCCATAGCTATCCCTTCTCAACCGACAAACCCACCGTTTGTTGCATTGCAAGGCGTTGATGGTGGTGTTAAGCCACAAGTTCCTCCTTTGTCGCCCAGCATGCCTCAGATTGCATTGCCAGCTGATATAGCGTCATTGACCGCAAAAGAAATTTTATCAGCGAATAATCAAGTTGTTGGCCAGATAGCTACAATGTACCAACACTTTGGTTTATTTATTACAATAATTGTCACAATGCTTGGAATTATCGCAACGGTTGTAGGATATTTTATTCGTAAGAGCGTCCACGAGTTAGTTGGTGAATGGACAAAAAAGTTTGAGAAAATTGAGGCAGAAATGGAAAAATCGCGAAATAGGTTACTCGCCGCAGTTAATGAAGCAGAGGGGTCAGCCAAGGATGCAGCCGCATCCGCAGAGTCTATAGATGATGATAAGAAAGTTCTCAGCCAAGCAATTAAGGATGTAGATCGCTTGCGTGAGCGTGTCATCGCTATGGGACCAATTCCTCAAAATCCACCTGGTGCAATTCCTAACTCCCAAAATCAACCGCCAATTGCCCCCATTGAATCTGGAGTGACTGGAATCACTCAGGAAGAATCAGCAGAAGTGAGAGCATTTTTAGACGATAAGCTGGGCAAATATCCAGAAAACCCCGGAGCTAAATCATGAGCAGTTTTACTTGTTCAGCAATACGGGTGCAACAACCGAGTGTTACTTTTTATGTTGGAGCCGTGAACGCCACAGACTTGGAGACCATTTGCCTTCCCCTGAGAAGGGCAGCTGGGACAGGTTTATTCAGTCGCGACATTGCCGAACCAGAAAGCCTTAGTGAATCACAGTTAAATTCTTTAGTCCGCTCACTTGAATCGCCCAAATTTCGAACCCGGAGCACAGAACTCTTGACTGAAGAGCGAGCCCAACCGTATCAAAGGTTTCTTGATGAGAAAAGAGCTGTTGAAATCGCCCGCTACCTGCAACAACCAACGGCCTGTTTACCAAACTCAATTATACTCGCCGTGAATGTAGATTTGGATGAAGCCGATGTAATTGTGACTGCAAGGAAAGAAAGCGACATGGTCGAAATTATCCTCCCGCGTGATGGGAGTTCTGCGGTAATTTTAGACGGCCAACATCGGGTCGCTGCCCTTCGCTACCTTGATGCTGCTGTACGAAATAATTTTCAAGTTGTCGTCACTTTCTTGGTTGGCGTTCCTTTTTATCAGCAAGCGGAAATATTTGCCATTATTAACGGAAAACAGAAACCCGTAAATAAATCCATCATTTACGATTTATTTGGTTATGCTCCGATCGACGCGTCGAAAGAAGAGAGGCTTTACGAGGGATTGATGGCGGTTTCCCGCTTTTGTAGTCATGTCGCACGGATATTGAATAGTATTAAGGAATCTCCATGGATGGGAAAAATCAAAATGCGCGGGCCGGGCGATGAAGGCGTAATATCCCAAGCTGCGGTAGTAGAATATCTGTCTGCTTTAGTTGAGCCAAAAACATTTTCCACACGTCTTAAAGTTCTACCGCTATTATACAGCTATTTCAAAAATGAATCTGCCGCTGGCTGTGCGTCACTTTTGATTTTGTATCTTCGAGCTGTTCAGCTAAGTCGTCCCGAGTTTTGGCAAAATTCAAAATCCTTGTATTGGAAGACAAACGGCGTAGCGGTGATGCTTCGTATCCTTCATGATGAAATTATGCTTGCAGGCGGACCAGAAGCAGTGATGGATAAATATCATGCCATTGTAGAGCGTTGGCGTAGAGCTCCGGCAAATGATATTAAGGAGCCACCCAAAAGTGGCGGCGGCGGCATTCAAACGCAACTCTACGAACGTTTTTTTGCAGTGATGTTTAGTCTTGGAGAAAAGCAACGTATAGCTGAAATGCGAGAGGTTCTTAAGGAAAAGCTAGGCGAAATTGGTGGCTTGATTCGCTAATGCTTTTAAAGAGTTCGCAATGCTTTGCGTAGTCGTAATGCACCTTTGAATGTCGTTTTGACTCACGCCAAGCCCAAGCGAAAAGCGAATCATTTGTCGCGATGCCGTCGTGTCCGGTTTCATCGCCTTGACCACATGAGAAGGCTCATCGGAATCAGCAAGGCACGCCGACCCTGACGAAGCGCAAATGCCCTCTTGATCCAGTAATAGCAGCATTGCCTCAGATTCTATCCCGTGAATTGTTATGTTTGTAGTATTGGCGAGGCGCTGCGTCTTATGCCCATTTAATTCCGTGCCAGGAATAGATGAAAGAATCCCGGATTCCAGAATGTCCCGGAGCGGTTGCATTATAGCAGCGTATTCGCAAACATTCTTTCGAGCCAGCTCCGCCGCCTTGCCCAGACCGACCAATAGTGGAACTGATTCCGTGCCTCCGCGCCGCCCGCGTTCTTGATGTCCGCCGTGGATCAGCGGCGTGAATGGAACCTTTCGGCGCACGAATAGCGCCCCCACCCCTTTCGGCGCACCAATCTTGTGTCCTGATACCGACAGGTAATCTGTTGGAATTTCCCGTAAATTAATTTCTAACTTGCCAGCGGCTTGCGCGGCGTCGCAATGAAATAAAACTCCCCGCACTTTGCAAGTTTGAGCTATTTCCGGTATAGGAAATAATACACCCGTTTCATTGTTCGCCCACATCAGCGATACCACGGCCGTTTCATTGGTAATTGCCGCTTCTATGTTGTCAATTTTCAGCAACCCATCGCGATCCACCGGCAGGTAGGTGACTTTGACTCCCTCTTTTTCCAATGACATGCAGTAATTAAGCACCGACGAATGCTCGACAGCCGACGTAATGACATGGCGCTTGGCTGGGTTTGCCTTGAGGGCAGCGTGAATTGCTGCGTTATTGCTTTCGGTCGCACAAGACGTGAAAAGAATTTCGCCGGGATTCGCCCCCAAAAGTTCCGCCACTTGTTCGCGCGCGGTCTCAACAACGTGCTTCAGCTTAGCCCCAAATTTATAGCTGCTCGATGGATTGCCCCATTCCACCGTCAGATAGGGCATCATGGATTCTAGTACTTCTGGTTCGACTGGTGTCGTGGCGTTATGGTCCAGGTAAATCATTGGATGATACACTTCGTAAAATTCCTAACGCGTTGCGTTGGGTGTTTCGCGTGCAGGGGATTTGAATACTTCCGTTCGATGCCAGTGCAGGAATTCTCGTTTTGGCAAATAACTCTCTCGTTGCGGTTTATAGATGAGTTGGCCCTCAAATCGGAAAAGCCACTCTTCTAACCCGCAGGTTCCATGAACCTCTTCGCTGACAATCAATTGCCTTTCGTTCGTGAACGCGAAAGCACCTCGGTCAAATAAATGATGGTGCATGGAACATAGACAGAGCCCATTTTCAATCCGGTCGGGGCCGCCTGCTTGATGCCATTGAATGTGTGCAGCTTCCAAGCCAAGATCTACAGAACCAAGTCGGACATCAAATCCACATATTGCGCAGCGGTGTTGGTAGGCACGCACTACTTGGGTTCGGAATGCAGGGTCGCGTTTCTGGCGTTTTGATTCGATTTCCTCCAATGAAAGACCAACTGCACCAAGAATTTCATCGTGGAGTGAATCTGGAAAATTTGCTTTTAGTATATTTGACGCCGCCTCCTTGAGCACTTCAGGATGGTCTGTCAAAACCTCATAAACATCCGGCAAGAATCCTCCAATCCCAAGGCGCATGTCTTCGAGTCGAGGTTCATGATGATTCTTCTTCAGGGACATTTCTCCAGCGCGCTCCACTTCCCAAATCTTGTTGGTGCACAGGTACCAAAAAGGATATTCCGGGTGGTATGACTTTCTGCGTGGGCCAAAATCCATCAAAAGTTGCCGAAGTGGCTTTTCAATTTCGGAGAACCGCATTAAACGAGGTTTTTTTTGGGCCACCCGACCGAGTGCCAATAGGATCAAAAGGGGTTTGTGGGGAGCTCTGACTCCTCCACGTTTCCACACCGTCACCTTGTTGATTTTTTCAATTAATTCTGCCGCAGTCATAGTATCGAACGGATGCTAAACGCTGTTCAGTCGTCGGGCAATATGTGTTTGTAGAGCAAAATGCTGTCTAAGGATTATCGTAGGGTTTTTTTGACTAAAACATTCAACCAACAACCAGATTTACGCTGGGCAGCGAGGCTTAACGCTTCCATGAAAGCAGCGGAGATGGATAATCGTTTTCCATTTCGATTGGTTAGCCAGATATCCGTTATAAATACACCTGGAATTCTTAATAAAATGGTTTCCAATTCCCGCCTGCGAAAATATGAATAATGGCGAGAATCAAACTCAGATTCGCCAATGCCATATTTAAAAGACAAAAACATGACGCCGTCGGGTTTCAACGATTGAACTAGCCGTTGAACAGCATCCGGGAGATCTCTTTTTGGTAAATGTAGCAAGGATGCAGATGCCCATACAGAATCAAACTCATTACGATACCGCACTTCATCAAAAGTTTTTTCATCGCAACTGCTTTTTGCCGCTCTATCAGAAATTTGTGGATCGGTGCTTGATTTTAATTCACGTATACGTCTGTTGCACTTTCGAACCATGGCAGGTGAAACATCAAACGCTGTGACCTCAAATCCATCACTTATGAACGCGGCCGCATCGCGACCTGTTCCACAGCCGGCTTCTAACAATTTCGGGGATCCGAGACCATATAATGCTTCACGTGCATGTGCATCTTTTTGAACCGCAATTTTAAAATCGGCACGTAAGTCATTTAAATCAAAATTATCGAATTTAGCGGCATAGGCATCAGCGTTTCGCTCATAATAAGAAAGGTTGTCGAGCATGTTTCTGAAAGCCTCGCGCCGAGAATCATGCATCCGGCCAAGTAATTTCCAAATTATCTCATCACCGGCTTCCTGATATACTTCAAGGTGGCGTAGAACTTCTTTATATCCATCGGACACTTCGCGATTCAATATACGTGGATAATAGCCGAATTTTTGCCAGCCCTCGCTTGCGCCATCAGGTGGTTTTTGAATTGCCGATGATTTTAACATTTGGAGATGTGCTCGATATTCTATAACAGTCTCGGTCATTCCTCCCTCTATCAAACCAGCGTGCTTGGCAATTATAGAACTCATTTTGTCACCGATATCGAGGATGCTCTGAACCAATGGTTTTACGTCGCAAAATTTGGAATCGTTTAAAATCAAATATGTATGATCGAGCAAACGGAAACCATCAAGCGGAATGCGAGCATCAGGATTAGTTTTACCGAGCCGATCCAATGACCAGAGCAACTTTTTGTATAAAATCCGACTTTGTTCAAGATGCATGCGCAACGGAGCATAAAAGTCTCCGATTTGCCGAAGGCGCAGATCTAATACTTTAGCTGCATATGTATACCTGGCCTCAACTGCACCTTTGCGGAGGCTAAACCATATCGTTAAACAAACACCCAGAACTGCAAATAACGCTGCAATCAAAGTTGCGACAGCTGGTCCAAGTGCCTTAACCCACTCAAGAGTTTGGTCTGGAGGTGTAGACGGTAGCGAAGTGCTCAAGATAAAATACATAGGATTAAATTCATGGCAGACCATTTTTATCGGACCCAGATATATTCGCAAGTGAGTACACTGCCAGATTCTGCTCTCAGTGGCTGGCAACATCAAGTGGAAGTCAAAACCGCATCGGTTCATACTTGTGTAATGTTTTTAACTCTGCGCATCACGCATGCGGCGCCATCTTAACAAAAGTTTGCCGCTTAAGGCGTATCGATTTCGAGCCTGGCCTTTCTGTAAAACAGTTTACGACCTACATACATGGTATGTAGGGGCAATCTGCCCATACGATTGAATTTCACGGCTTAACCGCCGCACCACTAGCGCCCCAACGTGTCGTCGGCTACCGCCCGACATTTCTCTTTCTCCCTAGCGGGCTAGCCGGGCTATCGGACACTAACCGTTGTCCTTTAGCCAAAAAGAGAAATGTCGGGCGGCGTCGGATTATCACCCTAGCCTACGACACGTTGGGGGACGGGTATCAGGAGAAAAACCTAGCCCGCTACCGCGACCGGCTCGCCCTGAAGGCGGAGCCACCAAGGGTGTTACCTGGAGAAAGAGCGGCCGCGACTGCGGCCTTGAAATTCAGCCGCGCCGAATGGCGCGTCCGTTCTTGCCGGATTCGGCAAATCACACTGCCTATCTCTGAATATGATCATCGCATATTCTGTAAATCCTACTCGGATTTCAAAACCAGTCGCCATTACCCCGTTGGCCTTCTCCCAAACATTCTGCCGGCGTTTTCAAGTCTTAAGATCACCGGGACTTGGCGGAGTGGCGATTGGTTTTGGAACCTGACGAACCCCACATTTTGATCGGCAACCGCGAAGGCTGGGGAGAACCGCAGCCTTTTGGCATATCCAAAGTGGATCAGCGACAGCACATCTACATCATCGGAAAGACCGGTTCCGGTAAAACGACGTTGCTCCGCAACCTCATTATTCAGCACATCGCCCTTGGACATGGCGTTGGTCTGATTGATCCACACGGGGATCTGGCCGAGGAATTGTTGAATCACATCCCGCCTAGGCGGGCTGACCACTTGGTGTACTTCAATCCCGGTGATATTGAGTTCCCCATTGGATTGAACCTGTTCGCCAATGTGGCCCCGGACGACCGGCATCTGGTTGCATCCGGCATTGTTGGGGCATTTAAAAGTATTTGGCGAGATTCATGGGGACCACGACTGGAATATATTCTCTATAACGCCATCTCGGCATTGTTGGATTGTCGCAATACCACTCTTTTGGGCGTCAATCGGATGCTGACGGATGATGCTTACCGGGCAAAAGTGATCCGGCAGATCAAAGACCCGTTCATCAAGGCATTCTGGGCGGAGGAATATGAAAATTATGACGAAAGGTTCAAGCGGGAGGCCATAGCGCCAATACAGAACAAGCTCGGTCAGTTTCTATTGAATCCGGTGATCCGCAACATTCTTGGCCAGGTCAAAGCCAAGGTGAATATCCCCTTCATCATGGACAACCAGCGGTTGTTCATCGCCAACCTTTCCAAAGGCAGGCTTGGCCACGACAAAGCGAATCTGCTTGGCTCCCTGCTGACAACTCAGTTTCAGCTTGGAGCGATGGCGCGGTCAAACATACCGGAGGAAGAACGCAAAGATTTCTACCTATTTATCGATGAATTTTCTAATTTTTCTACAGACGAATTTGCGTCAATTTTGTCTGAGGCTCGCAAATATCGCTCGTGTCTTACTCTATCCCACCAATACATAGACCAGCTTCCGCTGCCAATTCGGCAGGCAGTTTTCGGCAACGCAGGGACGCTCATTTCCTTTCGCATTGGGAATACGGACGCGGAGGTGATGGCAAAGGAGTTCGGCAATACACTTACTCCAAGTGTATTGGTTGATCTTGATCGATACGAAGCCGCCGTGAAGCTACTTGAAAATGGAACAAATCGAGAACCGTTTCGGGCAAAGATGCTGCCACCGTCGGAAAACCGAGTTGGTCGAAGGGAGAAACTAATCAAGCAATCCCGTGAACGGTTCGCGATACCACGCAACAAGATTGCTGAAAAATTGAAACGGTGGATGGTTTAAACGTCTCCACAATCAAACTCAGGTCTTAGTATCGATGCTGAAATGTTCTAAGATCATTTAAAATCAGGGTGCTTGGGCAGAGGCAACAATTGAAATTAACAAATAGGCTGTTCAAATTTTTGACGCTGGTTCGCAATCAAAGCCAATCGGCCCTCGTAGGTTAAATGATATTCGTAATTTTACCTTCGTGCCTTCGGTGAATTGACGCCAATACTCAGGAGTCACGTTTTCTCGTGGAATAAAAATGGTTTGACGCGATTTTGTCTCCGTAACGAAAATGTGGCTGTGACGCACGCCGTTTACTACACCTGTATATGTTCCCTCCGCATCGTAAAGGCGCTGGCCATAAACATAGGGAGCATTTTTATTGTTCCTAAGTAGCGAAAATTCGCTTCGGGCTTCGTCATAATCACCTTTTAGGAAAAGCGCGCGCGCATGACGGATTTGGGCATCGAAATTACGATCGCCAGGAGAAAATGAGCGCTTTAAGAAATAAGCAATATCAGTTAAAGAGCCTCCGTTGCCCTCCAGAAAAAGAGCATAACGATAATTTAATACCCGGTCATTACGGTTTGCATCAAGAGCTTTTTCAAAAACGGCCTTTGCTTTTGAAACTTCATTGTTGCCTAAATAACAGTCTGCAAGTTGAACTGCCAAAAATGAAAACTTTGTGTTTTGACTTACGGCTTTCTCCAGTGCCGCCACCGCTTTTGGCACATCGCTCATTAGTTTTGCCAAATTCGCCTGTTCTTGTAGTAAATACGCATCGCCGGGTTTTGCCTGAAGTCCATTAATTATCACAGTTTCTGCGGAGCGAACTAAGTTTTGCAGAGCTGGAGCGGTAAAATCTGTATTTCCATTCTTAAGTTCCGCCTCGATTCTTTTTATATTTACCTTGGCCAAAGTGTGATGACTATGCGTCTCTCCGGCACGGCCGTCCATGGTCTCGGTAGCCAAGGAGGCTGCTTCACGTAAAAATTTATCTCTTTCCAAGTCCGTTCTAGCGGATTCAGACTTTCTAAGAGCGAGTTCGGACTTTGTATGCTTGAATGATTTGTTGTATGGCTGCAATTCAATCGACTGCGTAATTAATTTAGATGCAAAATTGAGGTCACCATTGGGCCTGTGCATTTCATAAAGTGCACGTTGTTGCAAAAGGTGGGGTTCTTCCCCTACTAACTTAAGGGCTTCATCAAACAGAATGTTGCAGTGCTCCACATTGGAAAAAAGTTTCAAGATGGTACGTCCACGCATCAGATATCGAAAAGCCTTTTCGTCTGTCGAGTAATCAAGATTGAGTGCTTTTAAGCAACGGTAGTATTCGGTAAATCGCTCGGTTTCATCTCTCAACAATCGCTCAAAAACTATCTCAGCTATAATTGGGTGACGCGCGCGATAAACATTGTCTCTGACGCGTGGATCGAATGCGTCGTAAATTACGTGTTCCAAGGGCTTGTAAAGTCGTTCCTTAAATTGAGTAAATGGAATCCCATGGATCCGAGAAATAATTCCTGCGCGAACGTTTACGTCGAGCCGGTTCAATATACAAACAGTCAGATATACCCTTTGGGCTTCGATTGGTACAAGATGGTTAAATTCATCTTCAAGAATTTCTTCAAAGGGCCTTCCCAGAGTCGCTTCATGGAGTGCTACCAGCAATTGCCGTCCCGCAAGTGAGGCAAAAGCTTCAATTCTTTCCTCTTTCGTTTTTTCTGTCAGCCGACCTAGGGCTTTATGCTTTTCTAATAGGTCCAGAAGTCCCGTAATCTCTTCAGTCCTCAAGGCCGGAACATCATAACCTTCAGTGACGGCGCTTTGAATATCGCCCGACACCACGTTCCATTCATTATGGCGCGCAGCTAAAATAATCGTCAAAAGCTTGCCGCTTTCTCCAATTTCATTAATCAACTTACGAATGTCCAACCCACGTTCCGGTGCGTTGTCGATAAATAAAAATACGCGCTCTTTGCACGTTTCGATGATTTCTTGTATTGCTCCGATGTTGGGACGCGCGGCATCATTCAAATAAATGCACAGGCAATCGTAGTCTTTTGCTGCTTGCCAAGCCAAGCGTCTCAGGGCGAGAGTTTTTCCGCTACCGGCATATCCCTTAATTAAAACTACTTCAAGTGGCGTTTTACGCTGCACGTCGTCTAGGAGGAAAATATCTTCGAGGATGTCATCTACAAACGCTCGGGGAACATCCAAATTTTGTTCGATGCTGGCCCATTCTCCGTCGAAACCACGATAAAAGTCGATAGGGTTGATCCGTGCGGTTGGATTGAACGACTTAACGTAGAGAGCGTCCGATGTAAGAAACTCGAGACAGTTCTTTGAGAGAACAGCACCAGCGACCCGGAAATGCCGCGCAATGTCATGCGGCTCCGTTTTGGCTATTTTGAGTTCCCGGAACTCGCTAGCGACTGCCGCATCGAGCGCGAGCAAAAAATCCGAAAATGTCCCGTTGAGAACAGTCACTTTTTTTGTCTCCCAAAATCGTCTTTCAATTTCAGACTTGTTGGGAGCGATTAGGAAATAACGTGGTCGGGATGAAATTTCAGTGTCCAGTTCAAAGATGACTTCCCTGATATCGGCGTCTTGAACGCTGTGGCCGACAAAAACAATCGTATGCTCGTAAGCCCATTCAGTCAGCTGTTTGAAAAGACGGTCTCGTCCTTTTCTATAACTGATGTATTGATCCTTTGTAAGTATCAAAGGACATTTGTCGTTCGCTATTCTGCTGACGCAACCATGCAACTTTAGAAATTTTACAGACCTCTGGTCGCGTAGTAGCTCAATTACCTGGTCGCCGTTTTCGATAAATGCCACGGGAGTTTGAAGGGGTTTGGCGTGAGACGCATATGCTTTTTCTACGAGCAAATCATAATTAGTAGTTGCTAGCCCGCCCCAATTAAACTTTGGCATCAGTTTGTGGGCCTCCGTTGGTTCAAAAGTTTGAAAAATTTCGGCGATGAATTTTTGCACTGCTAATAAGCCGTGCTCGCTCATGGCATATTCTGAAACGGTACTAAGCTCCGAATTTCCAAATTCGCCTCCTAGATATTTGTCGGAAATCAGCTTCGCCAAGCCTGCACCGCTCGGAGGAGTGTTACCTTTGCTATCCTTCGCGCCAAATGATGCTCCAGCGCCTAATAAGAGAACCACGCTTCCCTGACGCACCTGTTCTGTCAAATTTGCAGGAATATCCATAAGATCTGGTCTGGTGAAAACACGACGGTATGCTGTGGCTGTTAGGGATTCAAGCAATTGTGAAACAACTTGCGCAATGCACCGCCTTATGAATCGTTGTGATTCCAGCTAGTTGTTGGTCCAATCAAATATCCCACAGTAATAAATATAGCTTGCCTAGAGGCACAAACCTCCAGCTCTCCGAGAAGATTTAATTTTTTATAAAATTGGTTAATGCAATTCCGTCTTCCGCGTTTTAATCGCGTCCTGCCCATTACTCATTTGCAACCGAGAGATATCGACCCCCAGCTGATCAGATTAATATATCGGTTTCGTTTTCTCCGTTCTGATCAAATTGTGACGCTTATAGGGGGCAGCAAGCAGCGAATTTTAAGAAGACTGCAATTACTTTACCACAACGGATACTTAGAACGTCCACGCTCACAACTTCAATATTATGAACGAGGCGGTTCTCGCAGCATCGTTTACGGGTTAGGCAATAAAGGAGCCGCATTGTTGAAACAATTGGGACTTTCCGTTGATCCAGTTTCATGGAGTGAGAAAAATAATGCCATCGGGCGGGTATATCTGGAGCACGCTCTTTTTGTGTCCGATGTGATGGTGGCGCTTGAATTCGCCTGTCGAAACCATGGTGGTATTAAACTTATTCACCAGCATGAGCTTGCACTTCCCTGGCAGCGTCAACCATTCAGATGGCGTGTGAAGATTTCCAACGGGTTAAAACTTGGTGTCATTCCCGACCGTGTGTTCGCCTTTGAATTCCTTGATGCCAGCGGCAAAACACAACGCGTGCATTACTTCCTTGAAGCAGATCGAGGAACGATGCCGGTCAAGCGCAAGAATCTTTCCCAAACCTCCTTCTTCCGCAAGTTACTAGCCTACGAAGCGACGTGGATCCAAAAAATCCATCAACGACAGCTTGGGATTGATCGCTTCCGTGTGCTAACCGTCACCACCATTCCCGGCCGGGTGAAGTCATTGGTGGAGGCATGTGCTGAATTGAAACGCGGCCATGGCCTGTTCCTGTTCGCCGACAAATCGATATTGTCAGGCGACATTCTTTCCGCTGTCTGGCAGTGCGGCAAGCCAGGTGTCACCGGCACATTGCTGGATTAAGCAACCTTGCCGTTCCCGGCAAATCTCCCCGTCTTCCCGGTTTCAGCCAGCGCGATAGGCTTTCCATTGGTGGCGGTTCAATTTTGCGAGCCGCCTAGATCATCACAAACAAACCAAAAGGAAATATCATGCCCAAATCAAAGTTCGTTGACTTCAAGGCCGTCAAAGCGGCCATCACCATGGAACAGGTGTTGGAACATTACGGTGTATTACACCAGTTCAAGCGCAGCGGCGACCGGTTAAGCGGTCCGTGCCCCATCCACAAAGGCAGCAGTGCCAACCAGTTCAGTGTCAGCATTGAAAAGAACGTATGGAACTGCTTTAGCGAATGCAAGCATGGCGGAAATGTCCTTGATTTCATCGCCAAGATGGACGGCGTCAGCATTCTGGCTGCCGCCAACCAAGCCATCGAATGGTTTAAATTGGATCCCGATAAAATGTCCGCAGATTCCAATCAGGAAGCCGAGGCCGAAGCATCCCGGCCAAAGCCAGCAGTGAGGCCAGCACCCGTCGCGGAAACCGGCGCGCCCAACAAACCATTGAACTTCCGCTTAGACAAATTGGTGCGGGAACACCCGTATCTGACCGAACGCGGCCTGACGCTCGAAACCCTTGTGGATTTTGGTGTCGGCTACTGCGCCAAAGGAATGATGGCTGAACGCATTGCCATTCCGATCCACAATGAGGAAGGCGGGGTTGTGGCCTACGCCGGTCGTTATCCCGGTGAAGCACCTGAAGGCACGCCCAAATACAAACTGCCCCAGGGATTTAGAAAATCACTGGAGCTCTTCAACATTGACCGCGCCGGCAAGGAACCGCCGGAAGTGACCATGGTGATTGTGGAAGGCTTCTTCGGCTGCATGAAGCTGCACGAGCAGGGTTGTAGCAAAGTTGTCGCCCTCATGGGCAGCACCATGTCGGCCGCGCAGGAAGAATTGATTCGCAAGCATACTGACCACAAAAGCCAGGTCATTGTCATGCTGGACGAGGATGAAGCTGGACGGGCCGGGCGGGAAGACATCGCCAACCGTCTGTCCAAATTCTGCTTCGTGAAAGTTCATGTCTTTGAGAAAGAAGGCCAGCAGCCCGAGGACATGAGCAAGGAGGAAGTGGTTCAACTGTTTGGAGGCTTTCTATGAAAACCTACACCGGCAGGCGGAGATTCTCGGCCACTAAGGTCACGGTTGACGGACGATCGCTTCGGTTCCGCCGGGATTTGCGATGCCATAGCCCGGCAGAGTTTGAATGGAGTTATGGCGGCAGCGGTCCGGCGCAACTGGCCTTGGCCATTCTGGCAGATCATCTTGGCAACGACGAGGAAGCGTTGAACTTACACCAGCGTTTCAAGTGGGCGGTGATCGTGGGATTACCACGGCATTACTGGACGCTCACCGGTCAGCAGATTGATGAGGCGCTCCAAAAACTGCGGAAGTCAGAGCCACAGCTTGTGGGTGTCTCATGAGCACGCGGAAGCCGGGCGCGGTTGATCCGAACCAAGCGGAGTTCGGCATCATTTGGCAGCTTGCAGAGTATCCGTTTCGGCTGCGGGCGGGCGACATCTTCCGTTTTGACGGACGGTTATGCCTTGTCCTTCGCGTGAATTACAGTGCGGCGGTAGTCATCATGAATCGGCCGGTGCGTGATTTCAAAACACGCTTCACCACCTGCACGATTCTACATCTCACCGAATTCCGAAGTCACCCTCCTTAACCGCAAGGCAAGGTGACCACAAGGGCGATCCATCGGGTCGCTCTTTTTCTTTGCCGCCTCCGGCAAAGGTGCCTGCCTTCATGGAAATCCGCTCAGGACATACGCTTCAGGATGAACAGTTCTTTAAACAATCAAAAAGGAGAAATATGAACGCATATGAGCGTATCACTGAACGCATCGTTGGATTAATGGAAGAAGGCACCATTCCCTGGCATAAGCCTTGGAAGGTAACGACTGGATTCCCCCGAAATCTCGTCACCAAGAAGGCATATCGCGGTATCAATCCCTTCCTGCTTATTTCGCTGGGCTACGAATCGCCCCACTGGCTGACGTTCCGTCAGGCGATACAGCTTGGCGGGAGCGTGAAGAAGGGTGAAAAATCATGTCCGGTCGTATTCTGGAAACCGCTGCAAGTCACGGATGAGAAATCGGGTGAAGTGGAGAAAATTCCATTGCTGCGCCTGTATCACGTCTTCAACGCCGCCCAATGTGAGGGGTTGAAGAACATACCACCAGCCGATGACAATTCTTTCGTCGTGACTAGGGCGGCAGAGATTGTGGCCGGTATGCCGCAACCGCCCATCCTAAAGCACGGTCTGACCGCAGCCTACTATTCCTCATCCACTGACACTGTGGGAATGCCGGAACCAAAACGGTTCGACAATGAAGAGGCATATCATGCCGCCCTCTTTCATGAACTGGTGCATTCGACCGGCCATGAGAAGCGATTGAAACGGTTAAGCATCATGGAACGCAACGGGTACGGCTCAGATCCCTACTGCAAGGAGGAATTGATCGCCGAACTGGGCAGTGCGTTTCTGTGCGGCCATGCCGGCATTGTGGAGCGGACGATTGATAATTCAGCCGCATATCTTCAAGGCTGGCTGAAACAGTTGAAAAACGACCACACCCTGATCGTATATGCCGCAGCGCAGGCACAGAAGGCGGCGGACTTTATTCTTGGCCGAGCGATGCAAAGTGAGGCCGCTCATGAATGATTTACAAAAACCTTTCAAAGCGCGCAGTCTAAAAATCGAAGCAATTGATGACTTTGTCTATCGCAAAGTGAAGCCACGGATACGGTTGAGCGGACATTGGCTTGAACGAGCCGGGTTCAAACCGGGGCATCGGGTATTAATTCACGAGTCGAGGCCCGGTGAATTAACACTCCAATTCAAAGAGCAGAATTGAAGTCATGGATCGCGTTATTACGCGAAAACCCGGCTGTTCGAGTTTGAGAGCATCTGGGGTATTTCCACAACTGAAAGAAATCAATCCGGCCGAGATTTTCTGGCCGGATTTTTTATTGCACCGATCCACCTTCTCACTTAAATTTCGGCGTCCCAAGCTTCATTGACCTGTCATATTCTTCTCATTTGGTCATGGGGATGATTCACCGTTGTTTAATCTATAACCAAAGGAATCGTTATGGCCGATGAAATCATTGTAACATCGAAATCGGAATCACCTTCAGATAATCCATCAATTGAAAACAAAAAATCCATTTCAGCCAGGAGTCAGCTGGTCAGCCTCTGTGCTCTTGGCTTAGGTGTCAGCTTCTTCCTCCCGTGGGCGCATGTCCTCTTTGTAAGTCCTTCCGGCTTTGATCTGCAAAAGGATGGGAGCGAGCAATTACTACTTTGGTTGATTCCAATAATGTGTGTCATTACCATCGTAGCCGGTTTCGCGAACAGCGGCCAATATAGCGCAGCGCGGATGACCGGTTTGCTTCCCTTTTTCGTCGGTGCCTATTGGTATTCTAAAATCGGCAGCGATTTATCCCATATGCTCGCCTACGGCGCATATCTGTCTTTGGGCTTGGGAGCCATAATGTTCGTGCTGGCCTGCAAACCCAAATAATCCATGCTCGGATTCTTTCATAAAAAACCAGCCGACGTGGTTGACCACTGGTATGCGCTCATTCCCAGTTTCACTACCTCCACCAAGGAATTCTACGAAGTCATCGAGCAGGAATTGAAAGCTCGCGAAGTTCCTGGCTTGGAACTGTTCCGCGTTGATTTCGCCGAAGGCGGCATTATGTCCATCAAGCGTGAATATCTTCGCATGACCCGCGAACGGTTGGTGTTCGACATCTGCGCCGCGCCTTTCGGCAAGGGATATTTCTTTTCGTGCCGCTTTGCCGAAATTCCCGCTGTCATCAAATTGTGGCAACTGCTGGTGGTAGTAGTCGGGTCCTTTATGATCATCGCCTTGGCCTTCAAAGTCTTCGGATTGATTCTAGGTATCCTCGTCTTGCTGATCGGTATTGTGTTTCTTATCTACACGCTCCGCAACGCTGTGTCTCTAGGACTGCACGACTTGGATACTACGCTCATCAAATCTCCAATCATCGGTCCAATTTATGAACGTTTTTTCCGCAAAGAAACATATTACCGCCATGACACCCGAATCATGTATCGCGATACAGTCAACGCCGTGGTCAAGGCGAAGGTGGAGGAAACGACCGGGGCAAAGGGCATCAAATTGGTTACGTTTAATGATTACAGCCCAATCTTAGGCGAATTGTATAAACCAACTGTGGTGAACCTCCCCAAGGAAACAGTTTGATACGATGGCACGTATTGACGAACAATTTACCGAGCAGTTCCGTAAATGGGAACTGCGCGGGCGCGGTTGGCAGGTGTTTGACGAGCCAGTTCAGCCCGAACCACCCTTTGTTCCCTTTCATGGCCACTATCTTCCCGACGTTCAACCGATTGACGATGGCCGAAGGCCAACGTTCCTAAGTTCATTGGTTGAAAAGTTGAGCCGAAAGTTAAGCACCGCGCCGGTGTCTACACCGGTCCAACCAGAATCCGAGGAAGAGCCGGAACCGCAACCACTGGTTAGGGAAGAACAGATTGAATTCCAAGTGTCGCTCCCGGCAGACTTGAACATCGGCAAAGAGGCGATGGAACAATTCCTCCGCCAATTGTCCCTATGCCAGGAACCTGTCGCGTTTGAATTGCTCGGCGTCAAAGGGCGTGTGAATGTTCAGTTCGCCGCAAGTATAGCTGACGCCCGCTTGGTGCATCGTCAATTAATGGCGTACTTCCCTGATGCCCTGTTCCAAACTGTTGAGCACAGTTTGGAAACCGCTTGGGAAAGTTGCATTGGCGACGAAATGCTTGTGGTTGAATTTGGACTGGCGCGTGAGTTCATGCTGCCGTTGGCCAGCGGCAAACTTGATCCCTTCATCGGCATGATAGGCGCATTGTCAGAACTGAAAGCCAATGACCTTGGATTATTCCAAGTCATTTTTCAGCCGGTGCAGAATCCCTGGCCTGAGAGTATTTTAAATTCGGTCACGGATGCAGTTGGCAAACCGTTCTTTGTGGACGCGCCCGAATTGGTCGGTGCCGCTGAAAACAAAATCTCGCACACCCTATTTGCAGCCGTTGTGCGGATCGCTATCAAAGCAGAAACGTTTGAACGGGTACTGGATATTGCCCGCGATATGGCGAGTTCCCTACGTGTTTTCGCTCATCACGATGGCAACGAACTCATTCCGCTTCAGAATGACGAGTACCCTTTTGGTGAACATGTGGAAGACGCTCTTCGGCGGCAATCGCGCCGTTGTGGGATGATTTTAAATATCGAAGAATTAATCGGCTTCGTTCACTTGCCGTCGAGTGCCATCCGCACACCAGCTTTGCAGCGTGAGTCGGGTAAAACTAAAGCGGCTCCGGCTATTGTTAGAAACCCCGGCATATTAGTTGGTTCCAACGTTCACGCTGGCAAATCAGTCGAAGTCAGGCTGTCACCAGAGCAACGCACCCGCCATTGCCACATCATCGGCGCGAGCGGTAGTGGTAAGTCCACGTTACTGTTCAATCTGATCAAACAGGATATTGAAAACGGTCAAGGAATTGCCGTTTTGGACCCACATGGAGACCTCATTGACCGCATTTGCGGCATAATTCCCGAGTCCCGGATTAACGACGTGGTCTTGGTTGATCCGTCCGATAGCGAGTATTCTGTGGGCTTTAATATTTTGTCCGCGCACAGCGAGCTTGAGAAAGATTTACTTGCCTCAGATTTAGTTGCCGTATTCGAACGCCTCTCGACTTCGTGGGGCGACCAGATGAACAGTGTGCTGCAAAATGCCATTTTAGCTTTCTTGGAAAGTGACCGGCGCGGCACCATCGCCGACCTGCGCCGATTCTTGATTGAAACGCCCTACCGCAATGAATTTCTGAAATCGGTGAAAGATTCTGAAGTTGTCTATTACTGGCAGAAAAGTTTCCCGCTTCTGTCCGGCAATAAATCCATCGGCTCGATTTTGACCCGGCTGGATGCGCTGCTGGCCAAGAAGCCGATCCGACACATGGTGTCCCAACCAGAAAATAAATTGGACTTCGCGCACATCATGGACAGCGGCAAAATATTTCTCGCAAAGCTTCCACAAGGACTAATCGGCCGGGAAAATTCTCATTTGCTCGGAGCATTGTTGGTGTCCAAGTTTCAGCAAACCGTTATGAGCCGGCAGGCACAACAGATTGAATCAAGACGAGATTTTTGGATTTATGCGGACGAGTTTGCCAATTTCATTACGCCGAGCATGGCCGAGATTTTGAGCGGTGCGCGGAAGTATCGTATCGGTATGACATTGGCCCACCACAATCTGCAACAGCTACAGCGTGACGCGGACGTGGCCAGCGCTGTAATGTCGCATCCCTTCATTCGCATTGTGTTTCGAGTTGGCGACGACGATGCGAGGAAATTGGCGGATGGCTTTTCGCATTTTGAAGCAACGGATTTGCGAAACTTAGAAATCGGGCAAGCCATCGTTCGCGTCGAGCGCAGCGACTTTGATTTTAACCTTTCAATGCCGTTGTCGGAAGGAGCGAACGTGACGGAAGCCGTCGCACTACGACAAGACGTCATCACACAATCACGGGCGAAATATGCGACGGCAAGGGCGGACATTGATGCGATGCTCAGCAAGCCGGCTGTTGAGCCGACCGCCACCGCACCGGCTACGCCTACGCCACTTGCAATCATTGAATCTATTACGAATGAAAACGTCGAAGAATCTGCGTCACATTCCACCATCAAGGAATCCATCGGCACTGAAGCGGAAATTCTGGATTATGAAGTCACGTACGAGGAGCTGTTCCCCGAAATCCAGGCTAGGGCGGACATTGTTCTGCGCCGAGGAAAGCAGACAATCATCTGCCAAGTATCTGCGACGACGCCTGCTGAATTTGAAGCCGACAGCGTCCGCAAATTTCTGAAGGCCGCCGTTACTCAAATCGCCGTAATATCAATCAGCCGGCAAAAGCTCGGCAAGATTCAAAACCTGCTATCGGAAATCGAACGCCGTACAGTTGGCTTCTACACATCGCCTGAATTCATCGCAAAGCTTCAGGACATGGCGGCAGACGACCCCGATGGAGGAATGCCCGAAAAAGGAAAGCCGAGAAAACGCAAGATTGACTTCGCCAGCGCCCAACTGACAGAGGAGGAACGGAAGCGGCGCGAAGCCGAGATGCTCAAAAGCCTGGCCCGCGCAATGAAGGGCAAATAGTCAGTTTCGGTCCCGGCCGGGACCAAAGAGGGGCAGGGCGGTCACCGCGTTTTTGAGCGTGGCCATCTGCAAATGCGTATAGCGGGTGTTCATCGGCTTTGATGAATGCCCGGTAAGCTTCATGCGAATTTCCTCCGCAACGCCGGCATTGGCCAAAACGGAATTGAAGCTGTGGCGCAGTGAATGAAATGTCAGTTTGGTGAACTTCCGCGTTCCCTTTCCGGCAACAACCATCGGGTCAATCCCCGCCTTGACGACGATTCGTTTGAAGCTTTCGCTGAGGCCGTGCTTCCCTCCCGAACCCTTGCTTGCGAGCTTCGGGCACAGAAACCCTGTTGTCCCAAATGTGGAAAGATATTTCAAATGCTCAAGGACGTGGAAGTGCATTGGCACAATGACTTTTTTACCGGTCTTTTGCTGGATGTAGATGATGACGCCTTCGTTCGGATAGATGTTCTCCCATTTCATGTTGAGACAATCGCGCAGCCGCGCCCCGACGAAATATCCCAGTATGATCAATGTCTGCCAGTCCAAGGACGGCGTTGCGCCAAGTAGTCGCTGCACTTCATCATGCGTGAACACCTCGCGCTCGGAACTGTTTTCCTTGGGCAACCGCACAGCGCCGACGGGACTTTTGAGAATTGTTCCGTATGCTTCGGCGCGGCGAAACGCACTCTTGATGATTTTTAAGTCGACGATTGCAGTCTTAGGAGCGACGCCATTCTTGAGCCGCCAATTCAAAAATTTTTCTATGTCCTCGGGCGTCACGGATGTGATGGCTTTTTGCGCCTTTGCTTCCAACTTTTGCAGAAACCACTTTGTTGCGCTCCCATAGCGTTCCAATGTTGCGGCCGAATTGCGCGCCTCGATACCATTTAGCCACTCGGTAAAATATTCCGTCACCGTGGGTGCGATGAGACTATCACCAGTAATTTTCTCTGAGACATCATTAAGGACTTTGCGAAGTTGAATGGTCGTGAGAGTTCCCTGCCGCGCCTTGGTTTCAACAGCTTCCAGTTCGATTGCAATCTGATTTGCGTGATTGCGGTCGGTCGTCTTGGTCGAGCGCTTCATCTGACGCCCGTTGCGGTCAGTGAAGCAAGCCGTCCAGTATTTTGACCTCTCCCGCTTGATGATGCTCGCCATGCAGTGAGAATAAAAGTGAGAATGAAAAGTTCAAGAAAAACCGTTCCATAAATCCACATTTCCTTTATTTACTGCACATCTAAACGGGTGAATGGAAACGAGGGTTCGATTCCCTTCACCCGCTCCAAGCTTCAAACCTTGATGGAAGCAATGTAATAATTGAAATTGAAGCCATTATAATTGCTTAAATGCTAACGGTATGGCGGAACAATATTTCCAGCAGACCGGACTGTTGATGAGTTTATGGCTAATTACGCGGGCACCATCAGTTATCGCCGTCCAGCAGGTTACCCAAGCCGCCCAGCACAGAGCCCTCTTCGCGACGGCCACCCATCTTGGAGGCGGCCACGATGCGGTTGGCCATGCGGCTTAACGGCAAGGATTGCAGCCAGATTTTTCCCGGTCCGCGCAATGTGGCAAAGAACAAGCCTTCGCCACCAAGCAAGGCGGATTTAATTTTGCCCACATACTGGATATCGAAGTTTACGCTGGGTGCAAAAGCCACGATGCAACCGGTGTCCACCCGGATCAATTCACCCGGGGCGAGCACCCTTTCATGAATGTTGCCGCCGGCATTCAGAAACGCCCAGCCGTCGCCCTGCAATCGTTGCATGATGAAACCTTCACCGCCAAAAAACCCCGCCCCAATCTTCTTGTTAAATGCGATGCCCAGGCTCACCCCTTTGGCGGCGACGAGAAAAGAATCTTTCTGCGCGATCAATTCGTTGCCGATTTCCGCGAGGTGAACGGGAATGATCTTGCCCGGATACGGTGCCCCGAAGGCGGCGCGCTTTTTGCCGTTGCCACGATTTTGGAACACGGTCATGAACATGGATTCACCGGTGAGCAAGCGCTTGCCCGCGCCCATCAAGGCGCCGAGGACGGAGCTTTTCTGCTGCGAGCCGTCGCCGAAGATGGTTTCCATTTCGATGCCGTCGTCCATGTACATCATGCCGCCGGCCTCGGCCACGGCCGCCTCGTTGGGATCGAGTTCGATTTCGACATATTGCATGGCGTCGCCGAATACCTTGTAATCAATTTCGTGCATCTGGTTCATGATATGAATTGGTTAAAATTTTGCGGACGTCAGCATGCAGAATATTCAGCCATGAAGCAGCACAAAAACCATCTTGAACGCTGCTAGCGGGTAGCGAGACAAGGCATTCATGCCCTTAATGTTCAAAGCGGCTGTGCCACCGGCCACCATTTCCACAGTCGTGGTTGCCGCGCAACACGTCCTGACGATCGTTTGGATTTACAGTGGAAGTGGGTGAACACAATTTCGTGGGCGAAGACCGATACCCACTCAAAGGCCGCAATGCGGTCGGCGTCCGTGCCGCCAATCAGTTCGTGCTGGCCATTGGGCAGCTTGATGAGTTTAGCCTGGCCAAATTGGCGGACGAACTGACGACGGAAACGTTGAGGAATTAAGTTTTTAAATTTCATGCCCCGCCACGCTAGCAGGGACGCTAGGACATTTACTGTCCACGTCAAAAAAAGCTGAAAGGAAACCGAAACCAGGTGACTGCTTACTTGGTTTCTAAGTGATATGTAACTGCCCCCTTTTCATCAATGCTAAAGCAGCCGGCTCTTTTAAGATTTCCCATGATGGCGAGCGCCTCAGCCTCGGAGATTTTATGGCCGAGGTATGCGATCAAGAAACTGAGTAATTTTTTTACTTTCCGGGGCCGTGTAGTGGTGGCTTTACGCAGATGTTCCAACACCTGAGTCTCCCGTTGATCCAAGCTGACAATGGGCAACTTTGATTTCGATGGGGACTTTGGTTTTGAAACAGTGATGGGCAAGTTCGATTTGAGTTCAACCGGATTGACAAACGGCAGAGTATTAAAATTGTCGTGACGCCGGGCTTGAAAATTCCTGCTCCGAAGATGTTCTATCAGCGGATCATAGCCGGCGTCCTTGGAGATAATGTGGAAATTACCCGCAGGATCGGCAGCGACAGCGCGACCGACATAATAGACCAAGGTGAAATCGAGGGCATTTCTACCACCTGATGCCAGTCGCACCAACTGCACGGCGGCCACCTGTTCCAAAAGTTTCTCAACCAAGTCCACATCTAGTTTTGTCTGTCGTGGTCCGATCAATAACGTAAATGTGGCGGATTTGCTATCGAAGATGGTCAGGTCAACTTTGGGAACGTTCTCAAAATCAACAAAGACATAGTGTACTGTCGTTGCCAGTTTGACCGAGGCGGTAGTCATACAGTTTTTTATGAGGTTGACGAGATGATGGAGCCGGACAGATTTGAGTGCAACGTCCAGTCATAAAACTAACCAAGAAATTTACAATCTTCGCCACAATCGGGCAGGGCCATCAAGCTGTCGTTCCATTTATTGTGGGAGTGGGCACGCAGATAGGCGGGTTTCTTCAGTTCCTTGACTATGCTAACGTGGGATTTAGTGCTGCCTTTTGCGTCACCCGTATAGAACTGATGCGCATTCGATTGAATATGTTGAATCACGGCTTCTTTGGATAAAAGCCATTTGTCCTCCTGATTGCCGATGTGGGTGATGTGTTCGTTACCGCTTCCGGCATCCGATCTGACAACACAAGTGATTTTATATTCAGCCATAACAGTTTTATCTTGTCTTTAGTTGTGCGCGTGACCCGGCTCGGCTTGGCTTAAGATCAGCCTTATCATGAATTTGCCGGTGCATCATTTTGAAAAATGACGCAACTTTCATACCGGAATGATTTGTAAAATTCCTGAATTATTCGCCAGTTTCGCCTGAATCTGCAAGTTGCATTGCAAAGATTTGTGATGATTTACTGGCTCTCGAAAGCATGCCAGCCCGGGCCGACATGGCAACATGGCCTTCCGCACGCAGGAGCTTTATGCCGTTGAGCGGCCGGTGCCCCCTCGGTCATTCGGAGGAGATTTTCCAGCGGATGGAATTGTAGCAGGATTTCACCCCGGCTAAATACATTGGTGGCCTGATTGTGACGCCTCAATGGCAGTGGGGTTTTGTTTATATTCACAATGCAGATCGGCGGGTTGAACCGTTGAGGCGCCGGAACAATTCAGGGCGATCAAGTAAAGACCAGAAAGGAACAGGGCAATTTTTGCCGCAAGCCGGGAAACAGGATCGTCGTTATTTTATGGATTAACATTGATTTCAAAATGGCCGGGCAGTTTTGCGCCGGACGTCCGGTACGACTCACATTGCCCGCGCGACCGTGATTCACATGCCGTAAATTTTAGAAATTAGATTCACCAAAACCAAGCGGGGAGGCATTTTGCGGACGGGCGCATCACGAGGCGTGCCGATAAATTTACAGCCGCAGTGTTCAAACATGGGCCAGATTTAAATTTCCTTGTCAAAAGCGAAAGTCTGGATTTAATTTCTTTGGCAGCCAAACGCTGGCGAACCTCTCCGGCAGCCGTTACAAATAAATAGCATGACCCTAAGGTGTTTCATCAAGCCTATGGAATTGATGACATGACAACCGCCGCCCCAGGATTATGAAACGAATGATTCCTTCTTTTGCCGGTTTTATGCTGGGCTGTAATGCCCTTCTTGCCACGCCAGTTTTATTTACCACCGTCTCGCTCACCGGCGGGGTGGCTGACCGTGCGATTCTTGTCACGCCAACAGCGGTGGAAAATCCATCACCTTCCATCGTCATCACCAATGTTGTCGTGCCCGCTCCAATCCTGTTGCAGACCGTCGGCGGTGCGGTGCAGACCAACTTGTTGCCCGGAGTTTATGACATGAAGATTGACGGCTGGCCGCGAAGCGTACGCATTGTCGTCCCGGATACCTCCAACGTGACTTCGGCGGTGAACCTGATCAGTACAAACGATTTTTCGCCCATCAACATTTACACCGGGCCGGTCACGGTGAACAGCGGCGGGCCGGCTTACAATTTTTCATCCACTGATTTTTCAGTGGATCCGACAGGCACCAATGTTTCCGCCTCGCCCAGCCTCGCCAGGATTAGTGAACTCGGCCCGGCTGCATTTGTGAATACGAACATCTTTCTGGGTACCAATGCCGTGGTGCAGGAAACCACGAGTCCTTCCTCGATCGCCGTGGACGAAACCGGCAAAGCAGTCATCAATGTGCGCACCAATTCCGGTGTGACGCCGCAGCAGTCGGCCGTGATCGCCGGCTCCTATACCAACTTGGGGATTGTGGCTGCGAATATTTGTTATGTATCTCAATCAACCGGCTCCGTGACGCCGGTGCCGGACGATCCGCGCTATCCTTTTTTAACAGCCCAATCAGCGGCGAACGCCTGTCGCTCAAACGGGCTGGTTTATGTGGTGGACGGTTCGTTCGCCGAGTCGGTGGTCATCACCAACAGCCAGACTTGGTATTTTGCCGACAACACTTTTCTGAACGGCTTCAACGTCACGAACGTCCCGGAGTTTTCAGTTTTTGGGTTGGGGACAATTGGGCGATCTGACTCAAATCCTTGTCTTTTTTTTAATTACAGCAATTTGCTGATCGAATGTAAAAATTGGATAGGTTCTATTTTACTTTTGTCCACAAATATTGACGCCACTGCAACTATAAAAGCCAGAGATTATTATGATGGGCTAGGTGTTTTCTTCAGCGAACAAACTGACCAAAGTCTTTATGTTACGGCAGCTTACATCACTAATTTGAACATTGTTCCAATAAGTTTCAATACAGCTGTGGGTGGAGTAACTCAAAACGTTGGCAATAAACATTATGCATTTAAAGCCACCAAGCAGATTTTATTTAAAACCGCAAGCCCCGGCTATTCCGCAACAAATTGCACCTTTTATCTATCAGCGCCGCGCATTCAATTTGTCTCAAGATTTTCGCCAAGGGGAAATTTGCCTTTGCAGGGAGCGGGAACTTCCTGTGTGATTGAGGGTGCTGACGTAACATATGGCCCACTCTCGACGGTTCCAGTGATTTTGAAAAACAATGTCACGACCAACGATTTGTATTTTATTAATTGTCGCCTGAATCTCGGGACAAATTTTTATGCCGGCGTGACTGGTGCCGGCATGGTGCGCGCACACTATCAGGGCTGCGCTGCCGTGGTGCCAAACCCGGCAAACACGGCCAATATAACCAACGTCATTGATAATACGTTGGTTGATGCGACCTGGACCAACGCCCCGCGCTTTTGAGCATGACCAGATTTCTACAATGGGCGACCAAACATAAAAAACGCAGCGGCGGATTTTACACTGGTTTTGGCTTTTGGGTCGTCATCGCCAGCCTGCCGTTGCTGTTTGCAACAAACGCATCGGCGCAGACATTCAATCTAACCAAGTCGCTGCCATCGCTCTCATCCAGCCAATCCAGCCCGGCGTGGTCGTTTGTGGAAATCTCCGATCTACACGCTGGCTCTGAATTGAACCCGCAATTTTCAAACACAGTCAGCACAATCATTGCTAATAAGGATTTGTGGAATGTTAAACTCGTCATTTCTGCTGGCGACCTTTACGAACAATACACTAATGTCGGTGCTTACCCTTGGAATAACGACACGAAATTTTTAATGTCTGGTCAATCCATGACTAATCAATTATGGCGTTTTAAAACTGCCGGTATCTCGGTTATGGCGGTTCCCGGCAACCATGATTCGGATAATACGAACGAGGTGAACATCATCTATTGGAACGATGTTTTCGGGACGAATTTCTACGCCTCCGATCCCTATTGGTTTTCCAACCGGGTTGCCAACGATACGCGGACGTTTGCCCTGAAGTTCAATGTTGGAGATTGCAAGATGCTGTTCATCGGACTGCGCTGGATTGACAATTACAACCCCGCCGAGGCGGTGAATCTGCCGTCATTCGCCAACACCAATGAGACGATTGCCGCCTATGCCGGCGACGTGGCCTGGGCGAGCAACCTGGCCAGACAATTTCCCGATTATCATGTGATCCCGGTAATGCACTACTTCATGGACACGAATGGGCAGCCGAACTACAAGGATCTGACCTCCAGTCCGGACACGCCAACTTCAGGACCGAGCGCCAACGGACAGTATGTGTGCGAGGGGCCGGGGTTGTCGCTGTGGAACGCCCTGAAATCGGCGCCCAACCTGATGGCGGTGTTAAGCGGGCATGTCCGCCAGATCAGCCAGGTCACGAGCTTTTTGACGTGTGACGACGGGCATGTGATTCCATCCGTCAAATTCAACACACAGGGCGGGTTGGTCGGCAATGAACCCCTTGTGCAAGCCAACAATGGCGCCGTGTTTCAACTGTTCACGGTTTATCCGGCGCTGAAAAAAGTTTCGGTCAGAAACTACGGCTACATCTATGTCATCAGTCAGGCGGCCTACACGAATCGCTTTTTGAAAAATGGCGAGTTAAGCGCGCCAACTCATAATCTTTCCAACGACTGGAGTTTCACTTTCAAATAAGCAGATCGTCTTTTGGCCTCGCAAGCTTCACCTTTGTAAACGCCGGGCTCAACCCTGGCTCATGGATTTGTCTTCAGGAGCGGTTGCAGCACTCTGGCGAAAATTTCCGCCTGCCGCATGAAGCCGAGATCGTTCGGGTGCGACCCGTCCGTGCTGCCTTCGCCGTCGTCGCCGAAAAGATGTTCGCCGGGAATGTAATAGAGTTCTTCCACGCCGGATTTTTTCAGCCGCTCAAACGCCGCTTTGAGCTCGGCGCGGTCTTTCAGGTGATACCACTCCATGCGTCCGGCGATCAAGAATGAATCCTGCATCGTGCGGTCTTCCACCAGCACAATCGGAACAGCCGGATGCGCTGTCCGCAATTTTTTTACGAGCGGTTCGACACGTGCCTTGATTTCTTCTACAACCATATTGGGCAGGCAATCAATGACATAAACCGAAGGATCCAGCTCGGCGAGCAGGCCGGCCATTTCCGATTCCATTTTTCCGTTTCCGGAAAAACCAAGATTGATGGTCGGATAATTGAATTTCCGCCCGAGGATCGCGCTGTGCACCATGCCGGGGCGTGACGCCGAAAGCCCCTGCAAAATGGAGGTGCCATAAAACACAATGGGTTTGCGTTCGCCTGCACCCCACGGCCCGGGCTGCTCGATGATTGAATTTGTCGGAATGCCCAGTTCAACAAATTTCGTTCCATTGTAGAGCGGCAGGTACAAAAGATATTCGCGTTTGCCGGGGACCAAATCCTTGATGAGCGTCACTTCGTTCGTTTGGGCGGCCGGCTGGCCCACGGCGAGCCAATGCCAGCCTTTGTCCGTTTTCACATACAAATCAAGCCCGCTTTTGCCGATGGCGGTGATGTTCGGCAGATACAGCCATGGATCAGTCACGGCCCAGCGCGCGCGGATCGTCTTCGCATCCGTGACAAACCGGACACACATGCCGGCAGAATCACGGCTCAGATCCCAGACCGGCTGGCGCACTACGCCCTCGGCCTTGGCGGGCAGCCGGTCGTAAAAATCCCTGGTGTCATTCCAGCCACGGCCTTCGACGCCGAACTGGCGGATGTCGAACCAGAGATTGGTTCCATCCGTCCGGATGGGAACGACCGGAGCGGACAAAGCTTCGCTCGCGGCAGATGCCACCGGTGACAATAAATAACCGACCGCCAGTAAAAACAGCTTTGAAAGGACGAAGTTTTTCAAGGGATGCATGAACAAATAATAATCCCTTTCGGATTTCAAAAAATGAAAAAAGCAGGAGCGACTGTCACTTGTTTTGTTGACATGCTGCCAAGCCATTATTGTTGGCCTGCCATCGCCAAATTATTCATGCGTGTGAAAGTGGATTTGACAAGATCGCCTATACGGTAAACACCCCATGGCATTCAATCCGAGTTTTAGATAATGTTTTTCCTATATGATGCTAAAACGATTCTCCACGTCAACGAACTGTCCAGACGTATTTGGCGGATCAAATTTGGGGATGGAATTGATTTATCAAGGTTATGCCTTGTAGCGTCAACCGGAACCCGAACTATGAATGCCCGCCTTGAAATATCTTCCAAAGATAACATCAATACCCTCGCACAAACCCGGCCTATTGCCCCTGATAGCGCCCATATTTTACTGGTAGATGATGATATTTACATCCAGGAACTGTATGCGGGTGCGCTGATTCGATCCGGCTACGATGTGGAAACCGCCGATGATGGCGCCGATGCCTGGCAGGCACTTAACTCCCGCAGTTCGCATTATGATCTGCTGATCACGGATAATGCAATGCCCCGGATCACCGGGCTCGAACTGGTCAAGAAGCTGCGTTCTGCCGGCATGACACTGCCGGTCATTTTGATGCCTGAAACTGTGTCCGTTGAGGGATTTGAACTCCATCAGCCGTTACCCTTTGATGCCATACTGCCCAAACCTTTTACCACCACGGTATTGGTGGACATGGTGGAAAAAGTCCTGCGTGCCGTAAAAAGCGCCGCCGACAGCGCCCGACGGTTTGAAGGCAGCCATTCAAAATACATCAGTGGCCAGCCAGCGCGACAAAAGGGGGCATCGCTGCAAATTCAGACGAAATTTCCGAGACGCATCCTGGTGGTGGATGACGAGCCTTTGATTCGCCAGCTCTGCGCCGAATTATTGAACGATCCCGGCTACGAGGTGGACACCGCCGAAAATGGCGCCGTCGCCTGGAATGCATTACGAATTAAAAAATATGACCTGTTGATCACGGATCATGAAATGCCGCAGTTGTCGGGGATTGAACTGGTCATGAAACTTAGGACCGCGCACATGACGCTCCCCGTCATCATGGTGTCAGGAAGGATGCCGGTGAAGGAATTAAGACAACACCCCGAACTCCACATTGATGCTGCCTTGCTCAAGCCTTTCAAAATACAGGAGTTTGCTGACGTCGTAAAAAACGTCCTCCATGCAGCGGGCAGCGCCACCAACAACTCGCGGTTGTTTGGAAATCAGATCATGGCGGACGACGAAATTTCACAGGCTGAAAAACCGGCCAATGCAACCATTCCAGACCAAATAAATCCGCCCTATCGCATTCTCGTGGTGGATGACGACGGCGACACCCGCCAAATTAGCATCAATGTGCTGGTGAACTCCGGCTACGAGGTTGAAGGGGTCACCGACGGTGCCGCCGGATGGGAAGCGCTTCAGGCTTACGACTACGACCTGATCGTCACCGACAACAAAATGCCCCGGATGACGGGGGTGGAAATGCTGGAGAAGATTCGCGCAGCGCGGATGAGCCTTCCAGTCATCATGGCTACTGGAAATCTGCCTACCCATGAATTTGAACGCCGGCCATGGCTCAAGCCCGATCTGATGCTCCAAAGACCTTTTTCCAATGATGATTTGCTGGCGGCAATCAAAAAAGTCCTGGGCCCGGACGACGGACGCGATGATTTAAAAGAATCGCTGCTCCCAAAATATCTTTGAATGTCAGCAGTTCGGTGAATCACCGGCAAACAGTCCTTCTCTAAAAGTAAAACTATAGAAAGCGCTGTCATTTTGCTGAGTGGCCAATGAAATGCCCGCTCCCGCCGTCAAGCTCGGTGCATGACGATACGGCAACTGACACGTTATGCCAAAAACCGAAGAGTGGTGCCCACGACAGGACTTGAACCTGTATGATTTTACTCACTAGAACCTGAATCTAGCGCGTCTGCCAATTCCGCCACGTGGGCTTGAGCACTGGAGCATACGAAACCTCCGGCAGTCAGGGCAAGCGCCTAGTTCGCTGGCTTCCTCTATTTTACGGGGTGACAATGTAACTGGGCGAAGACCGGTTGGCATCGCTGATGCACCAGAGATTCAGCGGATACAAATCGGTGTAGCGTTTCATGTAACGCGCGCTGCCATCAACGAAAGCGTAGTTCGCCCCGCTTTTGCCGTCGTGACGTTCCTGTTCGAGAATGCCCGCGAAATCATTTCCGGCGCCTTCCAGCAAATCCATGTAATAATCGGGTTGCGACGAGTCTTTCTCGCCCAGGACGACTGTTTCACTGGAATGCAGGATGGCATTTTCCTTTAAACCGTTTGGATAATTGCCGCCCATGAAATTTGCAAAATCATCCGCACTCAACGTTTCAGCGAAATAATCGTTCCAGCCATTGATTAGATAACTGCGCGGGGCGGAATCGGCCACGTTGTTTGAGTTGGAACCATCACTGAATGTTGCCGGGGAGTTGGTGGTTTCGCTCGGGCAGAGCAGCATTTTCACGTTTTTTCCGTAGGCATCATAAAACTTGTCCGGCCAGCGGTCGGTGGTGGAACGTGGCGGATAATATCCTTGGCTGTCGCCGACATACAACTGCGCGGCGAGACTCAACTGGCGGAGGTTATTCAAACACGCGATGCGTTTCCCGGATTCCTTGGCACGTGCCAGCGCCGGCAATAGCATGGCCGCCAGGATTGCAATGATGGCGATGACCACGAGCAATTCGATCAACGTGAAGGCCGGCGCGATATTTTTGAGCGGTTTAATTTCCATAACCTTTTTGTTAATGTTCACGTCTGGCTGGATGGACGGGCGGTGCGGCCCGCGCGTTTCAAGTTTATTGCGAAAATCATATGACAAAAAAAAACTGGTTCATGGTTTGCACCCTCGTTGTGCTCGGGGGTGTTTATGTTTTTTACTTCACGGACTGGTTCAAGCCGAAGATTATTCATATAACCAGCGCCAGCCGCATGACCAGCAGGCAGGCCCGCAACAACCCAAGTCCGGACACGGTTCCCGTCACATTCGGACTGACGCCACCGTATAGACTGACCGAAATCACGGTGGTTCCCCTTGTTGCTTGGGAGACCAACAAACTTGTGCTCCCGCTCTGGCACTTGATAGCCGAAACCAATACCGCTCAATTAAAGTCTTTTGAGTATGGCCAGCGCATCCGGGGAATGAAACCGGCGGTTGCCGGGTCACGCGCCGAACCGCTTCAACCCGATGTCACTTATCGCCTCTTCGTAACCGCTGGGTCAGCAAAAGGCCAGCATGATTTTGTGGCAAAACCGCTGAATTAAAAATTCTCGTGGCTGGTGAATCGGCTTTGCAATTTGCCGGAATCAGGGCGTGATGTTGTTGGCCGCGCGGTTGGCGTCGCTGATGCACCAAAGGTTCAGTGGATACAGTGAAGTATTAACTTTCAGATAGCGGGAGCTGCCATCGCTGAAGGCGTAGTTCGAGCCGCCGGTGCCACTGCCGGGGCCTTTGCCACTGTGCCGGCTTTGTTCGGCGGCACCAACAAAATCATCGCCGCTTCCCGCCTTCAAATCCATGTAGAAATCGCCGCGCTGTGAAAATTTTTCCCCAAGCAGGATGGTGTCGCTCGGATGCAGGATGGCGTTTTCTTTCATGCCGTTCAGATAAATGCCGGCCATGAATTGATTGGCAAAAATGTCCGCATCCAGCGTGTCGGCAAAATAATCATTCCAGCCGTTGATGAAATAGCTGCGCGGCGAGGCATCCGCCACATTGGTGGGGTTGCTGTTGGCGATTGTAGCGGGCGAATTGGTGATTTCGCTGGGGCAAAGCAGCAGCTTTACATTTTTGCCGTAATAATCAAAAAAATGGTCCGGCCAGCGGTCTGTTGACACATGTGGCGGGAAAATGCCCTGATTATCTCCTATGTACATTTGCCCGGAGATGCTTAGTTGTCGGAGATTGTTCAGACAGGCGGTGCGTTTGCCGGCTTCTTTGGCCTTGGCCAATGCCGGCAGTAACATGGCTGCAAGAATGGCAATGATGGCGATGACTACGAGCAGTTCAATCAGTGTGAATGCTCTTTGAATGGCGGATTTTTTCTTTGCGCTTTTTTCTAACGTCATTGCCAAGCCAGACGTTTTGAAATCCGGCGGGGTTACGTCAGGCGGTGATTTTTGTTCCGGCAAAATGGCACGCGGCGAAATGACCCGGGGCAACTTCCCGCAACGGCGGCACATCGGTTTTGCAACGCGCCTCGGCGATCGGACAGCGCGGATGAAACGGGCAGCCGCTCGGCGGATGAATCGGCGACGGCACATCGCCTGGCAGAACGATGCGCTGGCGTTTCGATTCGGGATCAACCTCCGGCACGGCGGAGATCAACGCCTGCGTGTAAGGATGCTGCGGGTCGCGGATCAAAGTCTTTGCGTCCGCTAGCTCCACGATTTTGCCGAGATACATCACCATCACGCGACGGCTGATGTGCTCGACCACCGCGAGATCATGCGCGATGAAGAGATACGCAATGCCGTGTTCCTGCTGCAGATCGCCGAGCAAGTTGATGATCTGCGCCTGCACGGAAACGTCCAGCGCGCTCACCGGTTCGTCACAGATGATCAGTTCCGGCTCGACCGCCAGCGCGCGCGCAATGCCGATGCGCTGGCGTTGGCCGCCGGAAAATTCGTGTGGATAGCGCTGCGCATAAACCGGGTCGAGGCCGACGTCCTTGAGCAGTTCGAAAATCCGTTTCTGTCGCGCGGAAGAACTGTCGGTCAGTTTGTGGATGTCCAGCGCCTCGCCGACAATCTGCTCGATGGTCATGCGCGGATTGAGCGAGCCGTAAGGATCCTGGAAAATCATCTGGAACTTGCGCCGCCGCGCGCGCAATTCCGCGCCACTCATCTTCAAGATGTCCTCACCATCCAGAGTGATTTCTCCCGCCGTCGGCTCGACGAGCCGGACGATGGCGCGGCCAAGCGTGGTCTTGCCGCAGCCGCTTTCGCCGACGAGGCCGAGCGTCTCGCCCGGCGCGATGCTGAAGCTGATGTCGTCCACCGCTTTCACGAATTCGTGGGCGCGGCTGAACATCCCAGTCTTCACGGGAAAGTGCACCTTGAGGTTTTTGACTTCGAGCAGGTTCATAGTCATCCGCCAAGAGTTTGGGATAAATCACAGGTGCCATGCAAGAACCCGTTAGACTTGGATTGAATTTAAATTCTTCAAATGAGAAAACTCCAAGGTGATTTTGCGGGTGATTTATCCTAACACAATCGCGTTCGACATTGGTCCATGCGGTATCTCGCTTGCCTTAGCTCAAAGAAATTGCTTACTCTTGGTATTAAGAAGGCAGTTCCTCATCAATCCATTTATAACGAGGATTAAATTAGCGTCAAGGCGGGTTAGCCAGACACTTTGCCGAACATGAGCACGGATCGTTGCAAACAGGCCGCGGTTCTTTTCGCGGACATGGTGGGCTATTCTTCCCGCAGCCAGGGAATCGCCCTGGCATTGCGCCAGGAAATGATGGGGCTGGCCAATGAATGCCTGACCGCCAGTCAGGGCCGGCTCATTAAAACCCTTGGCGATGAAATCTTCGTGGAATTCCCTTCCGGTTCGGCAGCCATCAATTTTGCAACCCATCTTCAAGACAAAGTTTCTGCTCGTAATTCACGACTGCCAAGGTCACATCGCTTCCTGCTCCGCATCGGCATCAACGCTGGTGAAGTCACCATGGAAGGTGAGGATCTCATTGGCGGCACGGTCAATGTTGCCAAGCGGGCGGAGCAACTGGCCGCTCCCGGAGGCATCTGTGTCACGGAACCAGTCCGGCAGCAGGCAGAGGCCGGTTCGCAGACTGGTTTCCTGCGGCTCGGAATGATTTCTGTCAAGGCGGATCCGCGCAGGCAGATGTTCTTTCACCGTTATGATCCCCAAACTGGCGTGCCAGGCCGGTTCGCGCACCAGCTCCGGGTGCGTTATTCGGGGTTAAGCCGTTGGGCGCTGGCCTTGATTGTTTTGCTCCTGCTGATCATTGGATCATGGATGGTTTGGGCGGTGGCGGATCCGGACAAACTTGTTTCTTCAGGAATGAAGCAGCTCGAACGCTTTGATCTGCCACATAACATGGACAACGCTGTGAGTACGTTGAAAAAGGCCTGCAAACTTGATCCCGCGTCTCCCAAAGCGCTGGACGGTCTGGCCTGGGCTGAATGGCTGCAATATGAGGACGCCGGCGACAGCTTCTCTGCGCGGGGAAGCTGAAAAAAATGCGAACAAGGCATTGGCACTCAACCCGAATGTGATTTACGCGGACGTCGTACTGGGGGCTGCTGGCCCAGGAGCGGGGGTGAATACCAACAAGCCGCCGGGCATCTGCTCCGGGCCAATGATCATTCACGCTGGCAAAACGGAGCATTGATTGCGCGGCAGGCCACCGCGATGCGACTGGACGGCGATCGGTCACAGGCATTGGATCTGGCCCAGCAGGCCGAAACTAAGGCGGGAGAAAAGCTGGGAGGCCTGGCACCAATTGGGAGTTTTTTTGGTTTGGCGAAAATGATTATACCAACAGCTTGCGTGCCTTCGACCGCGCCGCCAGCATTGATCCGCCCTCGCCCAAGTCGGCCGGACAGGTGAACAAGATTTTGGTCTCCAAGGGGCGGAAGATGGAAGCGCTCGACCGGGCCGGGCAAATGGTCAAAAAGTATAAGGATTCTCCACAAGCATGGTCGGTATATGGCAGCGCCTTATTGTTGGGAAATGCCAATGTTCCCGCCTATCAGGCATTCAAACGCGCCGCTGAACTTGACTCAACCAACTATCTATTTTGGGGTAACGCGGGCAGTGCACTTTTCAAGGCTCAAACCAATGCCCCCGAGTGGACACGAATCCTCAAGGACGAGGCGGTGCCTCAAGCCCGGGCCGTTCTCCGCGATGCTCCGGGTAATCTCCAAGTGCGCACTCACCTGGCCACCTACGAGGCCGCCCTCGGTGAACCATCCTCCGGATTGAGCCAATCGGATCGGGACGAGTGGAATCGGGCGGCCCTGGCGGATGCGGATATTGTGCTCATCGCGAAACCATTTTTACCCAATATCATTTTTGCTTTGGAAACTCCCTATGACATCATGGATCGGACCGACCGCGTTTCCCAGTGCGAGGCCTGGCTTCATGTCTTAAGCAGCCGGCCGGTAAAGAGCCAGTCCAGCCAAACCAATTTGCCGTCGCCTTGACGGCAAAATCGTCAAACCATAAAACCACAAAACATCAAATCCTATGAGCAAAATAAGGTCACGAGCAGCTTCAAAAGTCTTGAACTGGCAGGTGGCATTCAACGGTAGTCCCGGCAGCCTCGAATGGAGTGCGGTCCTCACTGAGCAACCCAGCGGTCGTATCCTGAATACCGATGACCTTAAGGTTCACCCCGTGATTCCATTGTGATCACATCTGCAGGCCCTGGCGTCAAAGACTTTGTCGGCTCAATGGAACCTCCTTTTATCAACCGCCGCCATCAATGATAAAAATCCTGGATCGAAAACACCGATGCTTGATTGGGGGAAACATCGGCTGGCTTCCGTTGAACCTGAAAAAAAACAGGAATAAACCCTCGATCAAATTCGGTTTCCATGGGGGCGGAGTAACCTATCTGCAGCTGAAATACTGCGGCCTGCCTGCTGGCGGCCAGATGCTCATGCTTATGGGTGGACAGGATGGACAGGGTGGACAGCAAACCCCGAAAAAAGTTCCGAGCTCGGAGATGATGGTTCGGATTACGATTGTCGTGAGCTGACAACCTTCATCGTCCGGGGATTGTCGACAATAAGTGCTCGCGGCCAACGCCTGGATTACGAGCAAGAAAGTCAAATGTATCGTAAGCGGTTTCCAGAAACAGCCCTGCGGCGAAGGGATTGTCATGATAATGAACCTGGCACCCTTTGCAGGAGCGCGTCTTATAGCTGTAAATTGCGAAATGATAAAAGCCGCTTGCACGCCGCCTGGGGCCGGTATAATTTTTCAGCGTGAGTATTGAAGTGCTTCAAACCGAAGTGACCGCGCTCTCATCCGAGCAGCGCCGCAAGCTCATGGCGTTCATGGTCGTGCTTGAAGACCGGAGCCGGGCTGATTATGCGGAAGAACTGACGCGGAAAATTGACGACAAATCTCCCGGACCGCTGGCTGACGCCCGAAGAATGCGAACGCAAGCTGGGACTTAATTAAAATGAGAGACTCGCGGCTGTTCATTGCCGTTGATGTCCTTGATTTTCTACGAACACTCCAACCGCGTGAACAGCGTGACTTGCTCAAACGCTTCCGCGATATTGCGGCTTATCCGTCCAAATTTTCCGATTTTGTCGAACACGATTCCTCGGGCGGCGCGTGGACGTTCATGTCCTGGGGAAATTCGCCATTAAGTTTTGGGATGATTTCGCGGACCGGCAGGTGAAAATTCTTGATTTGCATTTCGCGGATCGTTCGCGGTGAAACACAGCCTTAATTTCAGCAACCGTGCGCATGCAGGAAAATTAAGCGCAAGCTGGATGGGCATCAATGCGGGTAAACTTAAAGCTAGTCATCTCTGACAAAATACCAGTTTGTTTTGGGAGCAATCGTAGCCAAGCTCATAATAATTATGGAACCAATCCTCCTGATTGTCCCGTACGTGAAGTGAAAAGTTGTTTGAAGTGTTCAGTTCAAATTCCCATCGTTTGCTGCCAACGGTTTGGTTCTGGAATTGATGTAATATATTTCGGCACAAGCTCGTCCAAAGACTTTGGAAATTGTCCATTATGCTTGTTAAAATTCTCCAGCGATTCGACTACTTTTATTCCGTTTAATTTACTTTGCTTTACAGCCTTGTCAGACCATCGGTTGCACCCTGCAACACAAATCATCATGGCGAAACACAATATTATTTTCTTCGTTTTCATTTCCAAAATGGACACCTCACAAATCGTCCGGGTTCGACTTCGATCAGTTCGGGAATTTTTTCGGAACATTCCGGCCTGGCAATCGGGCAGCGCGGGGTGAAACGGCAGCCGGGCGGGAAATTGCCAATGCGCGGGACGTTGCCGGGAATGGCCGAGAGGCGGTCGGCACCACCGCGCAGTTTCGGCACGGAATTCATCAGTGCTTTTGTGTAAGGATGGAGCGGGCGGCGCAACAATTCCTTTGCGGGTGCGAGTTCAACAATCTGCCCGGCATACATCACGGCTACGCGGTCGGCCATGTCGCCGACGATGCCTAGATTATGCGTGATGAGCAGAATCGCCATGCCGAGCCGTTGCTTGAGGTCGCGCAGCAGATCCAGAATTTGCGCCTGAATCGTCACGTCGAGCGCGGTGGTTGGTTCGTCGGCGATCAGCAATTTCGGTTCGCTCGCCAGCGCCATCGCAATCATCACGCGTTGCTGCATGCCGCCGGACATCTCGAACGGATAATTCCGGATGCGCGATTCCGGCGCGGGAATGCCGACGAGTTTTAACAGACGGGTGACTTCGGCGTCGTTCGCCTTTTCCGGGCGATGCAGCTTGAGCGATTCCCTGATCTGGTTGCCGATGCGGAAGACGGGATTCAGCGACGCGCCGGGATCCTGGAAAACGTAACTGACCACGCCGCCGCGAATCTGCTGCAGGTCGCGCGCGGACATCTTCAGCGTATCTTGGCCGTTCAGTAAAATTTCTCCGCCGACATAATTCGCGGGTGGCGTGGCGACGAGCCGCGCGATGGAAAGGGCGGTGACACTTTTGCCGCAGCCGCTTTCGCCGACGAGGCAGACGGTTTCGCCCGTGCCGATGGCGAACGAAACGTTGTCAATGGCACGCGCGGCACCGGCACCCTTGCCGAAGTCCATTTTCAGATTTTTGATTTCAAGCAGGTTCATTTGAAAGAAGTCAGGAGCCAGAATCCAGAATCCAGAATTGGAAAACAAGCGCACATCCAGAACTTCTGCCTTCTGAATTCTTACTCCTGGATTCTGTTTTCATAGGGATTTTGTGTCCGCCGCGTCTCTTAAACCATCACCAAGAAAGTTGAAAGCCAGAACGGTGACGAAAATCGCCGCGCCGGGCGCGAGCAGCCACGGAAAATTTTTCATATACTCGGTATTTTGCGCGGCATTGAGCATCAGGCCCCAGCTTGCGCTCGGTTCCTGGATGCCAACGCCGAGGAAGCTCAATACGACTTCGCCCAAGATGTAATAGGGAATGCTCAATGAGGCCGCCACGATTACATACGAAAAGGTGCTGGGCAAAATGTGGCGCATAATGATTTTCAAATGCGACTGGCCCATGGTGCGTGCGGCCAGGACGAATTGTTGTTCGCGCAAGGACAGGCTCATGCCCCGGATCACACGGGCGGTGCTGGCCCAGCGGATGAAGCTCAAGATGACGATGATCATGGCGTAAACCTGGGCGGAGCTCATGGTCGCCGGAAAAGCGTTGCGCAGGAAATGATGAGATACAACGCGGGAACGGACATGATGAGCTCGCAGAACCGCATAAGAACATTATCAGTCGCCCCGGCGAAATAGCCTGCAGCGCCGCCGATGAGCATGCCAAAAGTGAACGAGAGCAGGATGCCGAGGACGCCGATCGAAAGGGAGATTTGCGAGCCATAAAGCAGGCGTGAGAAAACATCGCGGCCAAACTGGTCGGTGCCCAACAGATAAACGGGATAATTGTCATCGCTGCCGAACAGATGAAGCGAAGAAGGGATCAGGCCTAAAAATTTATATTTATCGCCGTGAACGAAAAAGTGGAGCGGTTTGGTGTCGCCGGGAACCAGGCGATAGACGAAATCACCGGAAACCTGTTCGTAGCGCGGGACGACGAAATGAAACCCTTCGAGCTTCGGCCAGATGGGTGGATGAAAGAAACGGTCGCGATCCTGACGCTGGTAATCATAAGGGGAAATAAAGCCCGCAAAAATCGCAACGAGATAAAGGAAGACCAGAACCGCGCCCCCAATCAGCGCGATGCGCCGGCGTTTCAACCGCCGCCAAAAAAGCTGCCACGGCGATAATGAAGCAGCCGGCTTGGCGATTAAAATGGGAGTTGTGGTTTCCATTTATTTCAGGCGGATACGCGGGTCGTTCCAGGCAAGCAGCAGAATCGGCAATAAAATTACCGACAACGAGCAGCACCGTGGCCATGACGACACAATCCACGACCAGATAGGAATCTTTTGAGTGTACGCTTCAATGGTCAAGCGTCCCAAGCCGGGCCACGCCATGATGTTTTCCACGATGAACGCGCCGCTCAAGAGCGCGGCCAATGAGTAACCGAAAATCGTGAGCAAGGGATTGATGGCGTTGCGCAACGCGTGTTTGTAGATCACCCAACCTTCGCTGAGGCCGCGCGCACGGGCGGCGGTGAGATATTCGGCACGCAGCGTATCGAGCAGGCAGGAACGCATCTGGCGCATGATGCCGGCGAGGTCGGCGGCGGCGAGCACGAGCGCCGGCAGGATGAGATGATGCGCAAAATCCCAGAACTGCTCGGCGGGTGACATCAGGTCGTGCAAGGCGCTTTGCGCACCGCCCACTGGAAACCAGCCGTGGAGGCCGCGAAGAGAAGTGCCAACAAGGAAAGTAGAACATCGGGGATGGACAAGCCGACGAACGCTATGAACGAAGAGCCGCGGTCAACCCACGAATCTTTTTTCACCGCCGCCCAGATGCCGAGCGGAATGGCGATCGCCCACGCGATGACCAGCGCAAAAAAAGAAAGCAGGAACGTATTCCACAGCCTTGCCATGATGAGCTCGGTGGCGGGGATCTTATAGGACATTGAATAACCGAAATCGCCGCTCAAAACATTTTTCAACCAGTAGAAGTATTGCACATACCAAGGCTTATCCAGATGGAACTGCGCCTTGAGCCGCAGGATGGTTTCCTGGGAAATTTGGGGATTTTGCGAGAGGGTGGTGAAATAATCGCCAGGGGCGAGTGACATGAGGAGAAACGTGAGCAATGAAACCCCCAGCAGGAGCGGAATCATATGCAACAACCTCTTGAAAATAAATCGAACCATCGCGACAACTTTTGCCAGCGTGGCAAAACCAATTCCCGCTTGCGAGCAAAAAGGAAACTTTCGCTGATCTGATGAGAGTGTTACCATTCCGCGCATGAAGAGGTTTGTTCCAATTGTCCTGACATTCGCGGCTGCCATGGTTTGTTTTTTGGCTGCGGAAAAAAAACTGAAACCGCACCGGAAAAATCCGCCGCGAGTTATCCCTTGCCCGAGCCGCCACTGATGGCCAATTGTGAACCGGGTATTCCCGGCGGACGGATGGTAATGAGCGAGATTAGCGATCCAAAGACGTTCAATCCAATCACAGCGAACGAAACATCATCACGGGATATTTACCGGCTGATGTTCAAGAAACTGCTGGACCTCGACTGCGTGACGCAGACCATCGGGCCAAGCCTGGCCGAATCGTGGACGAACCTGCCCGACGGCAAGACCTGGATTTTTAAATTGCGCAAGGGTCTTCGCTGGAGTGATGGCGAACCAATCACAGCGGACGACGTTGTTTTTACATGGAACGACGTCATTTATAATCCAGGCATCAACAACGCCAAGCGCGACAGCTTTATCGTCGGCGGCAAAAAATTTGCGGTGACAAAAATTGACGAGTTGACCGTCCAGGTGGTCACGCCAGAAATTTATGCGCCGATGCTGGTCACCTTTGGCGCAGACGTGGAAATCCTGCCCAAGCATGTTTTGGCGAAAACTGTCACCGACAACACATTCACCTCGGCCTATTTGGTCAATTCCGACCCGGCTTCGGTGATCGTCAGCGGACCGTATCGCTTGAAAGAATGCAAGGCGGCGCAATATACGCGGCTCGAACGCAACCCTTATTATTTTGAAGTGGATAAGAAAGGCCAGCGCCTTCCCTATTTTGACGACGTCATTTTCACGGTCGTGCCGAATTTTAACGCGATGTCGCTACGTTTTTTAAGCGGTGAGAGCGACGCGGATGATTTCATCTACCCATACGAATATGAACACTTCAAGGCCGAAGCGCAGAAAGGGAAATTCACCCTGCTGGAACCGGGAACCGGCCTAGAGATGAGCTTCTTCTGGTTCAATCAGAACACTAATTTCAATGCCAAGACCGGCCAGCCGGTTGTTGACGCTAAAAAATTGAAATGGTTCCGTAACGCTAAATTCCGGCAGGCCTGCTCATACGCCCTTGATCGTGACAGCATCATCAAGTCCGTTTATTTCCGGACGTGCCATTCCTGCCTATGGTTATGAAACTCCGGGGAACACCAAATGGTTCAACCCCAACATCCAAAAATATCCGTATGATCTCGACAAGGCGAAGGCGCTGCTCAAGGAGATCGGGATTGAAAAACGCAACGGTGACAATTTTGCGACGGATGCCGATGGCAATCCGATTGAATTCATCTTGAACTCGAACACTGGCAATAACGCGCGCGAAAAGGTGGCGGTTTTGATCGCTCACGATCTGCAACAACTGGGATTCAAGGTCACGTTCCAGCCGATTGAATTCAACACGCTCATCACAAAAATAGATGACACTCATGATTATGAGTGCGTATTGCTGGGATTGGCACCAGATACCAGTCCTGACCCGTCCGGCGGCCTAAATGTCGTCAAGTCCGGCGGCTATACGCATCAATGGTTTCCACGCCAGACAAAGCCTTCGACCGATTGGGAGGCGCGGCTGGATTATCTGATGGATGAGCAGACTAAAACCATTGATTACACGGCCCGGAAAAAAATCTACGACGAAGTCCAGGCGATCCTTGCCGAGCAACAGCCGATGATCTTCACGGTCACGCCGATGTATTATGCTGCGATCCGTTCGGATGTCGGCAACGCGCGTCCCTCACCGTTAACGTATTATCGTGGAACGTGGAATCTTGAAGAGCTCTACTACAAGAAGTAAGTGTGGAAGGCTCCAGAAAAGCAAATCTGAAAACACGGCTTTCCCAAGGCGGGCTGAAGCGTTAGTATACCACGCATGAAGAGGTTTGTTCCAATCGTCCTGACGTTCGCGGCCGCCATGTTTTGCTTTTTAGGCTGCGGGAAAAAAACTGAAACCGTTCTGGAAAAATCTGCTGCCAGTTATCCCTTACCCGAGCCGCCGCTGGTGGCCGATTGCGAACCGGGCATTCCCGGCGGACGATTGGTGATTGGTGAACTGAGCGATCCCAAGACGTTCAACCCCATCACCTCCAACGAAATGTCTTCGCGGGATGTCTATCGCAACATATTCAGCTATCTGTTGGAACTGGACGCTCCAACGCAGGAGGTTAAGCCCAGCCTGGCGGAATCCTGGACCAATTCGCCCGACGGTATGACGTGGACGTTCAAGCTGCGCAAGGGATTGCGCTGGAGCGACGGCGCGCCGCTGACGGCGGACGATGTCGTCTTCACTTGGAACGACGTTATTTATAATCCAAAAATTGACAACGTCACGCGCGACGGGTTCATCATCAGTGGCAAAAAATCGAAGTCACCAAGCTGGATGATTTGACCATCCAGGTGGTGACGCCGGAACCCTTTGCTCCGTTGCTGATTAAATTTGGTGCCGAGGTGGAGATTCTCCCCAAGCACGTTCTGGCCAAGGCCGTAGCGGACGGCACGTTTACCTCGGCCTATGGCGTCAATTCCGATCCGGAAAAAGTCATTGGCAGCGGGCCTTATCGCCTGAAGGAATGCAAGCCGGCGCAATACACGCGGCTCGAACGCAACCCTTATTATTTTGCCGTGGATAAAAAGGGCCAGCGTCTCCCATATTTTGACACCGTTGTTTTTACCGTTGTGCCAAACATGAATGCCATCTCGCTGCGCTTTTTAAGCGGCGAGAGTGACGCCCATGACCGCGTTTATCCGCATGAATACGAGCACTTCAAGGACGAGGCGAAGAAGGGAAAATTCACTGTGTTGGAACCGGGCACCGGACTGGAGATGAACTTTTTTTGGTTCAATCAGAATACAAATTTCAATGCCAAGACCGGCAAGCCGATCGTTGCTCCTGCCAAATTGAAATGGTTTCGCGATGTTAAATTTCGGCAGGCGTGTTCGTATGCGGTTGATCGTGAGAGCATCATCAAATCCGTTTATGCCGGCCGGGGCGTGCCCGCCTATAGTTATGGAACACCCGGAAATGTAAAATGGTTCAACCCGGACACACAAAAATTTCCATATGATGTGGACAAGGCGAAGGCGCTGCTCAAGGAGATCGGGATTGAAAAGCACAATGGTAATGATTTTGCGACAGATGCGGACGGCAACCCAATTGAATTTGTCCTGAACACCAATACCGGCAATGAGTCACGGGAAAAAACCGCGGTGTTGGTCGCGCACGACCTGCAAGAACTGGGATTCAAGGTCACGTTCCAGCCGATTGAATTCAACACGCTCATCACCAAAATCAACGACACGCGTGATTATGAATGCATCCTGATGGGCCTGGCACCGACCAGCACTGATCCGTCGGGGGGCTTGAATGTCGTCAAGTCCGACGGCTATACGCATCAATGGTTTCCGCGTCAGCCGACACCTTCGACCGACTGGGAGACGCGCCTGGATTATTTGATGGATGAGCAGAACAAGACCATGGATTACGCCGCCCGGAAAAAAATCTATGATGAAGTCCAGGCGATTCTCGCCGAACAACAGCCGATGATCTTCACGGTCACGCCGATGTATTATGCCGCGATCCGCTCGGATGTCGGCAACGTGCGTCCCTCGGCGTTGACGTATTATCGTGGAACGTGGAATCTCGAGGAGCTTTATTATAAAAAATAACACAGCGCAATGGCATGGGCGTTTCACCCGTGCCGCGGTAAAATTCGCTTGAAAGTCTGGCGGCGATGTTTAGGCTCGCCGGATATGCGTTTCCAAGGAATTCCAGTCATCATCGTCGCCCTGACCCTCGCCGCCTGTTCAACTGTTCCAAAACCCAAACCCATCCCGGCCGGCTCGCTGGATAAATTTGAGGCGCGTGCTGAAAAATTTCACGAAGTCGTCACGATGCCGGCGTTTGAGATGACACCCGAAGCCATCATGGCCACGGCCAGCAACACCATTGCCGTGGGAAACGCCGACCTCGACCGCATCGGCCAGGTCAAACCGGGTGAAGCGAATTTTACCAACACGATCATCGCGCTGGACAATGCCGGTTATGTGGTTGGACTGGCCGGGAGCCGGCTGGGATTGATTGAGCAGACCAGCACCAACGCCGCCATGCGCGACGCGGCGACCGAGGCCGGCAAAATACTTTCCGAGTGGGGCGTTGGCACGGATTACCGCGAGGATGTTTATGCGGCGGTGAAGGCCTACGCGGCCACGAATCCGCAATTAAGCGGCGAGGATAAAAAACTTTTCGATGACACGTTGCGTGACTATCGCCGCGCCGGATTGAACCTGCCGAAAGCCCAGCGCGACGAGGTTGAAAAACTGCGCAAGCAATTGACCATTCTTGAAACCGATTTTCAAAACAACGTCACCAAGGCGACGAAATCCCTGACGTTCACCAAGGCAGAACTGGACGGCGTGCCGGAAGAATTTCTCGCGCAAAAGGGCATCAAGACCGGCCCCGATGAATATACGGTCAAGGCTAATGTCACCTTCCACGCCGTCATGATCGGTGAGAACGCCAAGAGCGGGGATACACGGAAAAAATTCAGCATCGCCCGCCGGAATCTGGCGCGCGAACAGAACATTCCCCTGCTGCAACAGATTCTCGTCCTGCGCAATGAGATCGCCCACAAGCTTGGCTATGCCAACTATGCGGATTATGTCACGGAGACGCGCATGGTTAAAAACGCCGCCACGGCGATCACGTTTGAGGAAAACCTCAAGACCGGTTTGCAGCCCAAGTTTGACGCGGAGCTGGCGGAATACCGCCAGTTGAAGATCAAGGACACCGGCGATACGAACGCGGTGATTTATGCCTGGGATCTGGCCTACTACGACAACCAGTTGAAGAAGACGAAATACAACGTGGACGCCGAGCAGTTGCGCGTTTATTTCCCGATGGATCGCGTGCTCGAAGGTTTGTTCGCCATTTACCAGCACATCTTCGGGTTGAAATTCGAGCGCGTCGAGCCGCCTTACAAATGGGTGGACGACCTGCAATGCTACACCGTTTCCGATGCGAAGACCGGCGAGCCGCTCGGCATCTTCTATCTCGACATGTTTCCGCGCGAGGGCAAATACAACCACTTCGCACAGTTCGGCATCATCGCGGGCAAACTGCTGCCGGATGGAAAATATCAACGCCCGGTCTGCACGCTCATCTGCAATTTCCCGCCGCCGCAGCCGGGCAAGCCGTCGCTCATGTCGCATGATGAAGTTGTGACCATCTTCCACGAGTTCGGCCACGCGATGCACACGATCCTGACGCAGGCGAAATACGCGCGCTTCTCCGGCACGAGCGTTCCCCGCGATTTCGTGGAGGCGCCGTCGCAGATGTTGGAGAACTGGGCGTGGGACAAAACCGTCCTGGACAGTTTCGCGGCGGATTATCGTGATCCCAGCAAAAAAATTCCGCCGGCCATTCTGGATCAACTCAAGGTGGCGCGGCTGGCGACGGAAGGAACCCATTATCGCGGGCAGCTTGGCTATGGTCTGATGGACCTGACCTTGCATACCCAGATTAACGCTTCAAACACGAACGAGGTCGTGCCGCTCTCGAACAAAATTCTGAGCGAAGTCGTGCTGCCCGTGCCGCCGGACACGGCGTTCGTAGCCTATTTTGGCCACATCATCGGCTACGGCGCGGGCTACTACGGTTACGCCTGGGCGGACGCCATTGCGGCGGACATGGCGACGGTGTTTGAGAATTCGCCCGACGGCTACTTCGACCAAAATGCCGGGATGCGGATGCGCAAAGAGATTTACGCCGTGGGTGATTCGCGCGACATCAACGTCTCGATTGAGGATTTCCTCGGCCGTCCGCGTTCCATCGAGCCGTTCCTGAAAAAAATCGGCGTCCAGAAAACGACCGAAGGAAAATAACCGATCCTCATGAGTGCCTCCGCCGATCGCTGGCCGCCGCAGATCAAGTTCATCGTCGGCAACGAGGCCTGCGAGCGGTTCAGCTATTACGGGATGAAGGGCATCCTCGCCGGTTACATCACCGGCGCGGTTTTGAAGGGCGGGCTCGGCCAGGAGGCGGATACTTCCACGGAGATCATCCACGCGTTCACCTTCGTTAATTATTTCATGCCGCTGTTCGGTGCATGGCTTTCGGACAAGCTGATCGGCCGTTACAATACCATCCTTTGGATTTCGCTGTTTTATTGCGCCGGTCACGGCGTGCTGGCATGCAACGACTTCGTGGGTACGGTTCATGGCAAAATGGTGCTGCTGTTCATCGGTCTCGCGCTGATCGCGTTTGGCTCCGGCGGCATCAAGCCATGCGTTTCGGCGTTCGTGGGCGACCAGTTCAAGCCGGAACAGTCGCATCTGCTGCAAAAGGCTTTTGGCGCGTTTTACTGGTCCGTCAATATCGGTTCATTCTTTTCATTCCTCGTCATCCCTTGGGTCAAAGACCGTTACGGCTATGGTCTTGCGTTCGGCGTGCCGGGAATCTTGATGGCTGTTGCCACGCTGATCTTCTGGCTGGGAACCAAGCATTACGTCCGAGTGCCGCCGAGCCGCGAAACCAAAAGCGCCGGCTTCTTCCAAGTATTTTTCGCCGCACTGTTCAGCAAACGCCTTGCGGGGCAACGTTTCTGGGACGCCGCGCGCAGCCGGTTTAGTGAGCAGGAGGTTGACGCTGCCAAATCAGTCATCCCGATCTTATTCGTCTTCGCCCTGGTGCCCGTGTTCTGGGCGCTGTTTGACCAGACGAATTCGACGTGGGTTTTGCAGGGCGAGAAGATGGTGCCGACGACAATCCTCGGTTTGAAAATCGGCGCGGAGCAGATGCAGTCCATGAATCCGCTGATCGTGATGATGCTCGTGCCGCTGTTCACGCTGGTCGTTTATCCGCGTCTCGGCCGGTTCGCCTCGCCGCTCAAGCGGATGGCTTACGGGATGTTTCTGGCCGCCGGTTCTTATCTCATCGTGGCCGCGTTGCAGAAACAGATTGAAAACGGAGCGCAATTGAGCGTGCTGTGGCAATTGGTGCCGTATCTCGTGCTGACCACGGCGGAAGTGCTGATCTCTGTCACCGGGCTGGAGTTCGCCTTCCGCGAGGCCGCGCCGCAGATGAAGAGCAGCATCATGAGCTTCTGGCTGCTGACGGTTTCCTTTGGCAGTCTGCTGGTGCTGGCCATCACCAAAATTTTCTCCAGCGCGACCGATCCTTCCGCCTCGGTCAGCACCGGCCGCTTTCTACTCTACGCCGGACTGACGTTCGGCGTGGCCATCCTGTTCAGCCTCATCGCGACGTTTTACAAATACCGCGACAAGGCGGCGGAGCAGGGGAGGTAAATAACCAACTCAAAATCATGCCGCAGTTTCTTTATCGCCTGCAACCGACGCGGGTTGAAATGCTCACGGCAGGCCCGACTGATCGCGAAGCGGCCATCGTCGGCGAACATTTTGAATACTTGCAGAAGCTCGTCGCCGAAGGCGTGGTCTTCATGGCCGGCCGCACCCAGAACATCGGCGAAAGGACTTTTGGCATCGTGATTTTCGGGGCGCCGACCGAAACGGCGGCGGTTGAGCTGATGCAGAATGATCCAGCGGTCAAGCAGGGTGTGATGAAAGCTGAACTGTTTCCTTATCGCGTGGCTTTATGGTCGTCAAAAGCGCCCGCAGACTAATACAAGTTGTCGGAGCTTTTTGGACTGATTTCGCGACGGATGAACTTACAAAGCACCAAGCTAACCCTGCATTTGATGAACTTAGAAAACAACAGAATTTATGATTGCATTAAAAATGTAATCTGCTGAAATCGGCCTGACCGCACCGATCAGATCGTACTACCCTTGGAAATTTCAAGCTTATGAAATCAGTAAAACTGCTTTTCTCAATTTTTCCAATCGTTGTAATGGTTTCCATGACCGGCCGTTCTCAACCGGCTCCCAATGTAAGTCCCATTTCCTTTAATCTTTCCTGTACATTATCTGTGAGCAACAGCCCAAAATCGGTGACGGCGGCAGATATCAATGGCGATGGCAAGATGGATTTGATCAGCACACCGGGAAGTGGCGGCAGCAACAGCATTATAGTTTTTACAAACGATGGTCGCGGTGTCTATACGTTTGCTTCTTCTCCCAGCGTTGGCAATACGCCCTCTTCAGTCGCGGCAGCAGATGTAAATAGTGACAGCAAGATGGATTTGATCAGCGCGAACTACGGCGACAGCACGCTTTCGGTCTTAACCAATGACGGTCTCGGCGGATTTGTGATCTCTGGTACCAACGCTGTAGGCAATCACCCTTACTGGCTGATATCGGTGGATGTAAACGGGGATGGCAAGATGGATTTGATCAGCGCAAACGAAGGTGGCAACACCCTTTCGGTATTAACGAACGATGGTCTTGGCGGGTTTGTAGCCTCTGGTACCAATGCTGTAGGCAATCATCCCAATTCAGTCACCTCGGCTGATATCAACACCGATGGCAATCCAGACCTGATTTGTGCCAACGGTTCAAACAATTCTGTCTCGGTTTTGACAAACGACGGCAGTGGCCGCTTTGTGAATTCTGGCTACTATCCTGTGGGCCGCAACCCCAACCAAGTAACGGCGGCGGATGTTAACCGGGATGGCAAGCCAGATTTGATTACCGCCAACTACAACGACGGCACCTTTACGATATTAACCAACGACGGCCACGGCAGCTTTGTGTTCTCCTCAACTGTCGTAAACGTTTATGGAGTATCCCGGGTAGTCGCCGCTGACATGAACGGGGATGGCAGCTTGGATTTAATCAGCGTGCCGGGGCTTAACAACACCGTCACGATTTTTACGAACACCGGTAGTGGCCGCTTCTTGCAGGCCGCCTCGCTTGCCGGCCCTGGTAATTACCCATTTTCTGTCGTGGCTGCGGAGGTGAATGGAGATGACAGGCCGGATGTGATCTGTGCAAATATTTTCGGCGGTTCGCTCACGGTTCTGACGAATGCCACGCAATTTCCATTGCCGTTTTTGCACACCGCGTCTGGCACAGTCGCGATGACTAATGAGGTTGTTATTGGGGTGAATATCATTGACGGCGGCTATGGCTACACCAACACGCCACTGGTTCGGTTCATCGGTGGTGGCGGGAGCGGGGCAGGGGCTTACGCAGTCGTCAGCAATGGCGTGATAACCAGCATCATTGTCACCAATGCCGGATATGGCTACACGACTGCACCTTTGCTGATCATTGGTCCGCCGTTCATTTCTAATCCGGTTTTGAAGATCGCGCCCATGTCATTCCTTTCCTTTACGAATATGACTCTGGGTGGTATTTACCAATTTCAACAGTTCGTAGATTACTATTGGACAAACTTGCCGGTCAGCTTCACGGCTACAAACGTCCTTCACACACAAATCGTCCCCGGCTTTGGCGGAACATATCGTCTAGCTATAAATCCAGTGCCGGCCCAAGCGTTCGCCACGCCGCAAGTGGTGAATGGCTTTGTCGTTGGCGCGACTTTGACAGCCGGTGGCTCCGGCTACGTCACGACACCAGCCGTAAATATTATCGGAGATGGCGGGAGCAATGCCATGGCTGTAGCCAGTATCAGTGGCGGCGTTGTACAAAGCGTAAGCATCACTCAGGCTGGTTTTGGTTACACCAACACGGTTTCAATTCAAATTGACCCTCCTCCGGTGGCCGCAGTTTTGCCGACTATTCAAGCTGCAATGCGGATGGATTCCAAAAATTTGTCACCTTACGACAATTATCAGATTCAATTCACGCCCGCTCTTGACGGTGCATGGCTAAGTTGGGATGGAGGTTTATTCAGTCCGACCGGCGTGACAAACTCGCAATATCTTTTTATCACGAATGGTATTGGCTTTTTCCGACTACAATATGTGCCATGAGCGGTTCTAGCATTCCGATAAACCAAAAGTGGCGTTCCTCTGTCAGTGGCCGAAAAATTTCTTCCACATCTCCGGGCCGTTCTGCCAGAAGATGATCGCCACGCCCATCAGCGCGCCGCCGGCGATCACCCCGGACGCCACGGGGAAGGTGTATTCCTCCGCCTTGGCCGGCGATTTTTTCGCGAGCCACCACGAGATCACCGCGCCCATCGTGAAGAGCACGCCGTAATACCATTGGAAAATCCACGCCAGGCCAAAGCCGGACGCGGACGGGAGAAATTTCTGCTGCCTCGGAAATATCCGCGGCAGAATGGTGAACAGGATGCCGGTCGCGCCGCCGATGGCGATGCTCCAGACTTTCACCGGTGCGAGCGCCTCCAGCCCCTTGCTCAGGGCCTGCGCAACGGCGGACCACGTCTGCGCGGCGGGCGCGGGAAACTGGTCCGAGCCGATGACTTCCGGCTTGGTCACGATGAGCGAAAACGCCACCACGCTGACCAGCGTGCCGATGAAGATGCCGGCGAACTGCGCGATGAACTGTTTGCGCGGATTCGCGCCGAGCAGATAGCCGCTTTTCAAATCGGTCAGCAGGTCGGCGGATGAGGCGGCGGCGGCGGCGGTGATGTTCGCGCTCATCAGGTTGACCGTCGTGTTGCCGGGACTGAGCACGCCGAATGTGAGCTGCGTCACCTTGCCCATCGGCCCCATGGGCGTGGTGTCGGTCTCGCCGGTGACGCGGCACGCGACAAGCGCGAGCGCGAAGGACATCACGACGGCGACGGCGCTCTGCCAATACGGCATCCCAAATGACGCATGCGCCAGCAGCGCGAGCGCGATGAGCGAAATGACCTGGCCGGCGGCGAACCAGGACATCGGCGTCTCGATGGCCTCCATTTCGCCGGAGAATTTTGACTTGGGCGAAAACATCTTGCCGAGGTCGGTAAAGGCGCGGAGCGAAATGCGCCATTGTAAGGCAAAATCAAGCAGGCTCGAAGTGACCATGCACGCGACACCCGGCCACAAAGTCCATTGCACGCAGTCGCGGAAACCGCCATGGGTGATGTAACCGGCACCTTGAAGCCAGGGAACATAAATCATCCAGCACACGATGCTGCCAACGAGGATGCTCAGGCATACGCGCATGCCCATGATCGCGCCGGATGCGATGAAGATCGGCTCCCAGCTCATGGTCACGGTGCGGCTGGTCCAGGCGGGGCCGAAGAAGAAGGCGTTGAATTTCGTGACGAGCGTGTCGCTGGAAAAAGCCGCGAGGCGCGGGATGAGCGCCATGCCGTCATGCCAGAAATTATCCAACGCGGCAATCACCCCGGCGATGCCGAGCGCCTTCGCAGCGCGCAGTCCTTTCGCACCATGCGAGTGCAGTGCGCGCAAAGTCTCCGCCGCCGCCACGCCGCTGGGAAAACGGAGCTGCTCGATGTTGATCATCTGCTTCTTCATCGGTACGGCCATCGTGACGCCGAGGACTGCGAGAAAGAAAACCCACGCCAGCGTGAACGGCAGCGGTAGCGGATGGCCGTTTAAAATGATGAACGCGGCGAAGGCGGAGATGAGCGTGCCGCCGGTGGAGTAGCCCGCCGAACTGGCGGTGGACTGCATGCAGTTGTTTTCCAGGATGGTCATCGGCACTTTCACGAAGCCGATCTTCACAAAGGTAGTCCAGATGGCATAGGACAAGATGCACGCTGTGATGGCCACGCCCATGGCCCAGCCGGCTTTCAAGCCGATGTAGAGATTGGTGAGCGAGAGCACCCCGCCCAGCACCATGCCCATGAGCACCGCGCGCCAGGTGAGCTGCTTCATGGTGTCGCCGCGCCCGCGATACACCTGCTCGAACCATTGCCGCTCGATTTCCTCCGGCGTGCCGGTGAAGCCCGCGATGGGCAGCTTGAATTCGGGTTCAGGTTCGGACTGGGTGCCTTGTTTCACGCGCGCAATTTCAATAATACGCCGGTTCAATGCGAGCTTTTATTTGTATGCGGCCTTAAGTTGGAAAGCGGAAACAAAACAACAGGATGGAGGATGCGCCGTTAATGAAGGAGTTAAGGACAGTCCATACGATGGGAATGTTGATCACGACAATAATAATAATGAAACCGAACCGGCTAAGATTCGCGTAAGTTTCATAACTCATCCCCACGGCATGCCGCATGACATGCGAACCATCCAGTGGCGGTATGGGTATAAGGTTGAAGAAAGCGAGCAGCAAACTTAGCTGAGCCGTGTCAAAGAACACTTCGAAGGCATCACCGGAATTAAAGATCAGCGCGACCCGCGCCAGTGCCATGAGGGCGACGGCCAGCAACAGATTCATCGCCGGCCCCGCCATGGCGATAAGGGTTTCATCCGTTCGCCGGTTGCGCAGGTGCGCCGGGTTGAACGGAACCGGCTTGGCCCAGCCGATCACATAACGCGTGATGCTGGACGGGCCAAAAATCTGAAACAGCGGCAGCAGCACCGTGCCGATGGGGTCAATATGGACGACGGGATTGAGCGACAGCCGTCCTTGTAATCGCGCCGTATCATCACCGCGTTTCCACGCCATCCACGCATGGGCAAACTCGTGGAAGGTCAACAGAAAGATCAATTCAAGATAAGTGATGAGTCCGTTGACAATGTGCTGCGTGTCCATTCGCGTCAGACTATTTAATCATTGCCTGTGAGTCGAGGCTGTGAATTTTCTTTGCGCGCCGCAAAAATGTTTTAATCTTTCACAGATTAACGATTCAACCATTCAACAAATTACGCACTTATGCCATTGCTTGACGGAAAAACCGGGGTCGTATTCGGCGTCGCCAACAAACGTTCCATCGCGTGGGCCATCGCGCAGGCCTGGGCCAAAGAAGGCGCGAAGCTCGCCTTCACCTACCAGGGCGAACGTCTCAAGGACAATGTCGAGGAACTCGCCGGCACGTTCGGCAGCGACACCTTGATTCTGCCGTGCGACGTGACCAAGGACGAAGATATCGCGAACGTCTTCAAAACCGTCGGAGAAAAATTTGGCAAACTCAACTTGCTGCTCCACTCGGTCGCCTATGCGCCAAAGGAAGCGCTTGAAGGCGAATTCGTAAACACCAGCCGCGAAGCCTTTCGCATCGCGCACGATGTGAGCGCGTATTCACTCGTCGCGCTCGCGCGTGGCGCCGCGCCGCTGATGACCGAGGGCGGCAGCATCGTGGCGATGAGCTATTACGGCGCGGAAAAAGTCGTGCCGCATTACAACGTCATGGGCGTGGCCAAGGCCGCGCTCGAAGCGAGCACGCGTTATCTCGCCTATGATCTGGGGCCGAAGAAAATCCGCGTGAACTGCATCAGCGCCGGCCCGGTCAACACGCTCGCCGCGCGCGGCATCGCCGGTTTCAGCGACATGCTCAAGCATTACGAAGCCCACGCACCGCTCAAGCGCAACGTGACGCCCGAAGAACTCGGCGCGACCGGCGCGTTCCTTGCCAGTGACGGCGCGGCGGCGATCACCGGCCAGGTGCTTTACGTGGACGCCGGATATCAGATCATGGGGATGTGAGCGCCGCACCAAAAAAATCGGCCAAGCTCAATTTCGGCCACCCGCCCGAAACCATCCAATTCTGGAAGCGCCTCGCTCGCGGGGCGCTTTCGCTTTCACCCACGCCGCTCTACGTTTTTTCCAATAAGCCCATTGCGGAACGGATTTCCGAATTAGACAAGGCGCTCATTGAGGCCGGCTTTCAACCAAGAACTAAAAATCCAAAACTTAAAATTGCCTTTCAGCATTGGCTTTCACTAAAAACCCAGCCCGTTCGGCCGCTGCTCCGCTGGTGGCGGGAGCAGGGCCGCCCCATCGAAGTGGTCAGCGAATTTGAATTGCGCGCCGCACTGGCCGAAGGATTCGTGCCGGATAACATTCTGGTCAACGGCCCCGCCAAACATCATTGGCTGCCGAAATTTGGAGCGCCCCCTCACCCTGCCCCCTCCCCCGGTGGGGGAGAGGGCGGCCGAAGGCCGGGTGAGGGGATGTCCGGGACGTCACTGCGCAATCTCTCCGTCAATTTTGATTCGCCCGCCGAGCTTGTCGCGCTCCTGCCGCTCGCCAAAAAACTCAATTGGCGTCTCGGCATCCGCATTTTGACCGCTGAAGAGTCTGACCCGGAAAACCCGCAGTTTCCCACGCAGTTCGGCTTTAAGCCAGCAGAGGCCGTGGCTGCGCTGAAAAAACTGATGCGCGCCAAGGTCCGGATTGAGACCGTCCAATTTCACCTCCGCTCGAACATCCCCTCGGTGCAAACCTACGAACGCGCCATCGCCGAGGTCGCGGAAATCTGCCGCGCCGCGAAGTTCTGTCCGTTGCATCTCGACATTGGCGGCGGCCTGCCCGTGAGCCGGGTGTTGTCGCGGGCCGGTAAAGTCCTGAACGGCGAATTCGGCCTGCGCTCCTTCGCCCGGAGGCTGCGGCAGTCGATGAAATTATTTCCCGGCCTGCGGGAAGTCTGGCTGGAGAACGGGCGGTTCGTCAGCACGGCCAGCGGCGTCCTGGTGGTGAAAATTCTGGATGTGAAGGAACGGCGCGGCTTGCGGCAGTTGATCTGCGACGGCGGCCGCACGCTGAACGCCCTAACCTCACTGTGGGAACAGCACGCGCTGCTGACCTTGCCGGAGCGCCGTGGCGAAGAGACGCTCACCGCAGTCTGCGGCCCGACGTGCATGGCCTTCGACCAGCTCGCGCGGGTTCCGCTGCCGCGCTCGTTGCAAGCCGGCGACCATCTGGTCTGGCTCGACGCCGGCGCGTATCATCTGCCGTGGGAAACGCGCTTTTCCCACGGCCATGCGGCTGTTTGCTGGCACGACGAGCACGGCCTGCACTTGGCTCGTGAGCGGCAGAGCTTTGAAAACTACTGGAGCCAGTGGTTTTGAAATGATGTTGTAGCACGGGCCTCCGGCCCGTCGTTTCCGGCGTCTCTCCGAAAACTGGCCGAGCGCGGCGCAAACAGTTGCGTTTTAAAAAGCTCAATGCATCCGTGCCAGACGAAATTCGGCGGGACGCCGAATTTTACCCGCGAGACGCGGGTGCTACCCGTTATTCAATCGCGCCACATAAGCACCGTCCATGTTGTTCGCGAACGGCAGCAGTTGGCGTTCGCTTTCCAATTTGAATCCGGCGTGTTCGGCGAGAAATTTCTTCACGACCTCGACATTTTCTTCCGGCTCCAGGCTGCAAGTGCTGTAAACCAGAACACCACCGGGCTTTAAGCTGGCTGCGCCTTGATGGAGCAAGTCGAGTTGGATTGTGCGCAGGCGTTCGATTTCTTCCGGCTGAATTCGCCAGCGTAGGTCCAAGCGGCGGCACATCACGCCGCTATTGGAGCAGGGGGCGTCAATGAGGATGCGGTCGAAAGTGGTAGAGGGTTGAGAGTTGAGAGTTGAGGATATAACCATTTCCACGCACGTCACCCCAAGGCGGGTGCAGTTTTCTTTAATCAATTTCAACCGGTCTTCCGAAACATCTCGGGCAACAATGCGGCCCTGGTTGTTCATCAATTGCGCGATGAAGGTGGTCTTGCCGCCGGGCGCGGCGCAGAGATCGAGAACGGTTTCGCCGGGTTGCGGGTCCAGTTCGCGCGCGGCGAGGAGCGTGCTCGGGTCTTGGATGTAAAACCAGCCATCACGGAAACTGGCCAATGAATTTAAGGGCGGATGTGATTTAAACTCGAACACGAGATTCTCGCCCGTCCAATTGCAGGTCATGAAATCGTAGTCGACATTTTCCTCGCGCCACTTTTCGACAAGCTTGCCGGCGTCGGTCTTCAAGGTGTTGACGCGCGCAAAGGTTTTCGGCGGTGTGTTATCCCATTGCAATAGCTGCGCGGTTTTTTCATCACCGAAATTTCCCCGCCATTTTTCGACCAGCCATTCCGGGTGTGACCAACCGATGGCCGGATTGGAAATCTTCAGACCGGCCAGAAGTTTTTTGGTTTCTCCAGCCTCGCGCAGATAGCCGCGCAAAACGGCATTGACGAATCCGGCTTGCGGGCCAAAGCCGCTTTGCTTGGCAAGCTCAACAGTTTCGTGCACAGCAGCGTGGTCGGGAATCCGGTCGAGCCAGAAAATCTGGTAAAGGCCGAGACGCAACAGATTTTGGAGCGCCGGTTTTTGCTCGCGACCGCCGGTTTTTTGCGCGATGAGCCAGTCGAGCGTGGCCTGCCAGCGGACGATGCCATAAACAATTTCCTGGCAAAGCCCCCGGTCGGCCGATGAAAGTTGCGCGCCGCCCAGTGCGATTTCGAGCAGGTCTTCAACGAAGAGGCCGTTTGTCCGTCGTTGGCCCAGAACGCGTGCCGCAATTTGTCTTGGTTTTTGTTCGTTCACCACGTTTAATGGAGTCATAGTGAATCCGTGACGATTGAAATACGATTTTATAATTATGAAAGCCGAATTTGAAAAACTCGCCGCCGCCGGAAAAATTGAAGGACGCCACGTTGAACTGCTCACCAAACTGGCCGAGGGCGGATGTTGCGTTCATCGGAGCTGGGGGTTCGGACGCATCAAAACGGTGGACACGGTTTTTGCGCGCTTCACGATTGATTTTCCCGGCAAGCCGGGGCACACGATGGATTTGTCCTTCGCCGCCGACAACCTCAAGCCGATTCCCAAAGATCACATTCTTGCCCGCAAAGCCTCTGACCTCGATGCGGTCCGGCATCTCGCGGCGCATCATCTGGACTTGATCAAACTGGTTTTGAACAGCTATGACGGCAAGGTGACGGCGGACCAGATTCAGGCCGTGTTGGTGCCGGATGTCATCCGCGACGACTGGAAGAAATGGTGGGAAACCACCAAGCGCGAGATGAAGAAGGACGGCCATTTCATCGTGCCGACGAAAAAGACCGAGCCCGTCGTCTTGCAGATGAAGGAAACTTCGCTGCAAGACCGGCTGCTCACGGATTTCCGCGCGGCGAAAGGTTTGAAGGCCCGCATTCTGATCGTCACGGAAGTCATCAAGCTGGCCTCCGATTTAACGGACAAAAAGGCTGCCGCCGCCGAAATCATCACGGCGTTGAATGCGGACATCACTTCTCATCTGCGCACGCAGACGGCGGTCGCGCTTGAAGCCGTTTTTGCCCGGGACGAACTGGCCGAAGCCGCCGGACTTCAACCCGCCACCGTGGAAATTTCCGCCGCGCAAATCTGGGGTCAGGACATCAAGTTCGGTCCGATGCTGGAATTGATCCCCGCCGCCAAACATCATCGCGCGCTTGCTTCCTACAAACAGGCGAATCCCGAACGCTGGCAGGAAACGTTGCGCGGCTCGTTGAATTTTGTTTCCGCCAAGCTGGTCAAGGAATTGGCCAGCCTGCTGGTCGCCGAGGGCAAGCTGGATGTGCTCAAAGAGACGCTCGCCCGGCTCATCCGCCAGCATACCGCCAGCAGCGAACTGCTGCTGTGGTTTGGACGTGAACGCAGCGACACCTTTTGCGGACATCATGGGGCCGGAAGTTTTCCGCGCCATGCTCACCGCGATGGAACGCGATCAGTTCAACGAAAAGCGCTCAAACCGTTTGCGCGATTTTATTTTGGAAGACCAGGAACTGCTTAATGAACTCACGGCGACCGCCGACATCGAAGTTGTCAAGGACTTGACCCGTGCGTTGCAGCTCTCGCCGGTGTTCGATGACATGGACAAGCGTTCGCTCCTCGCGCGCCTCGTCAAAAAACATCCGGCCGTGCAATCGCTCGTCAGCGGCGAACAGACCAAGCAGGACAGCACAATTCAAGTTTCCTGGGAAAGCCTCGAACGCCGCCGGCTGGAGTATCAGGAACTCGTGCAGAAGAAAATTCCCGCGAACTCCAAGGAGATCGCCATCGCCCGCAGCTACGGCGATTTGCGCGAAAATCACGAATACAAGGCCGCCAAGGAAACGCAGAAGATCCTCATGCGCCAGAAGGAAGAACTCGAAGCGCAGATGATGCGCGCGCGCGGCATGGATTTTTCAAATCCGAAAACCGATGTGGTCAACATCGGCACCATCGTCCGCACCACGAATCTGGAAACAAACCAGTCCGAATCCTTCACAATTCTGGGCGCATGGGATTCCGATCCTGACCAGGGCATCATCAGCTATCTGACGCCCATCGGCCAGGCGCTGCTTAATCGCAAGGTTGGCGATCAGGTGGAGTTTGAATTGCACGACACCAAACGCCGGATCCGCATCGAAAGCATCGAACCCGCTAAAATCACTGCGATTCCTGTAAATGAAGAGGTTGCTGAAGCGGAAGCGCAACCGGCTTGATTGTTGGGACAAATTAAAAAGGCCCGAAGAATTTTTCTTCGGGCCTTTTGTTTTGCTGACAAAAATTTATGCCTTGCCGCCGAAGCTGGCGAAATCATCCATGTCCAGCACGTCGAACCAGCTCACGATATCATCACGTTTTGGGGCGCCAGCCTTGTGAAGGCCGTTCAAATATTCACGGCCATCCGTGTTATTGGGAGCGCGTTGATCCTGCCACGTCGACCAGGCGGCGATTTCCGCCGGCGTGCGTTCATTTTTGGCATTGGCATTGATCCATTCCAGAACTTCAGTGTCGCTCTTCGTCAGTTCCTTTTTCAAGGCTTCAGGATCAATCCCGGCGAATTGCAGGAAATGCTGGTCAAGCGGGCAGGCATAATGATATTCGCCATTCGTGCCGACGAGCGTCGCGCGGCCTTTGTCCAACATGCGCGGCAGGATCACATAGCCGCCGAGCCGCACGCGCGGGCTGCGGGGCGGAAATTTTGTGAGGTCGGGGGTGTGTAATGACATATATTTTAAAGGCGTGGTTTTGTTGGTCGTAATTTTTGCAACGGCTCCCAAGTTGCACCCAAAATGGTTAATTGCAAGTGTCGCGTAAAATTTTTAACATGTCCGCGTGAAGCACTCTGGAAAAGCCTGGATCGCCGCCCTGAAAATGACCGGCTGGTCAGCCGTGGTGGTCGTTGCCGTATTGGTCGTCGCTTTCCTCGGCAAAATCATCGGCACTTTGATCTTGGGTGCGGCGGGTGTGCTGGTGGGACTTTGGCTGCTTTTCGCGCTGTTCACTTTTTATTTTTTCCGCGACCCAAACCCAATGGTGCCGACCGGTGCCAATCTCGTCATCGCGCCCGGCCACGGCAAGGTGGACGCGGTTGACACGACGACCGAACCGGAATTCATGGGCGGCGAATGTCAGCGCATCTCGATTTTTCTCTCCGTGATTGACATCCACGTCCAGAACGCGCCATTGACCGCCCGCGTCGCTTATTTCAAACATACTCCCGGCCAGTATCTAAACGCGCTCAACGCCGACTCGGCCAAGTTCAATGAAAACGTGCTCATCGGTTTGGAATCTGTCGAGCCGCTCGGCGAGAAAGTTGGCGTGCGGCTGATTGCCGGTTTGATCGCGCGACGCATCGTACCCTGGGTCGGCCAAAATGACGCTGTCCAGCGTGGCGAACGCATCAGCCTCATTCAGTTCGGTTCGCGCGTGGATGTCTATCTTTCGCACAAGGCGAAAGTCAAAGTGAAGATCGGTGACAAGGTGATTGGTGGCGAAACGGTGATTGCCCAATTTGAATGATGACATGGCAGCGAACCCGGAAATAAAAACTCCTGCGCCCGGCGAAAGTGAAAAGCTGAAAATTTATTTTCTGCCGAACCTCATGACGGCAGGCAACCTGTTCTGCGGTTTCCTGGCGCTCACTAAAATCGTCGAGGCCGATCCGGGTTCGGATAATTTTATCCACGTCATCCACACCGCGCTGTTTCTGATTTTATTGGCGTGCATATTTGATCTGCTGGACGGACGCGTGGCCCGCATGGGCGGAAGTGAAAGTCCGTTTGGCCGCGAGTTCGATTCGCTGGCGGACATTGTTTCATTCGGAGCGGCCCGGCATTTCTTGTCCATAGTATCGTCCTTAAAGGTGTTTTTACGGTGCATCCACAATTTGGCTGGTTTATAGCCTCCGTTTATTTGATCTGCGGCGCCTTCCGGCTGGCGCGTTTCAACTGTCTGGCCGCAATGGGCATTGGGAGCAGCAAGGAATTTCTCGGCTTCCGATTCCGGCGGCGGCGGGGCTGGTGGCGTCGCTGACATTATTTTTACTTTGGATCGAGGAAAGGGGTTTTTCGCAAAGCAAACTGCGGTTCGCACTGCCGGTATTGCTTTTGTTTCTTTCGGCGATGATGGTGAGCCAGGTGAAATATCCGAGCTTCAAGTCGCTCGACTTTCGCGCCCAGCGCAGCTTTTCAAAAATGTTGATCATCGTGTTGTGCATCGGCTTTTTCCTGATGCTTTGGGAAAACGTTCTGCCCGTGCTCGCACCCATAATTTTCACGGCGTATCTGCTTTACGGTTTTGTGCGCCCGTTTATTTCGCGCGCCTGGCGGCGGGGCATTGAAGAGGAAGACGACGATGCGGATGCGACGAGCTGAGCCATGCCTGAACTGCCGCCAACTTTGCTCGCCGTCGTGGCTGGTTTTGTGACCGCCTTGATTTTTTCCTCGATCCCGATTGGGCCGGTCAACCTCACCATCATCAATGAAGGCGCCCAGCGCGGTTTCAAATGGGCAATGCTCATCGGCCTTGGCGCGGCTGCAATGGAAGTGGCTTACAGCGCGATCGCGTTCACGGGATTTTCGTCGTTCTTTGACAAACATCTGGTGGCCACGATCATGAAAGTCCTGACCTTTGTCTTTCTCCTGGTTCTGGGGATAAAATTTCTAATGGCGAAAAGGTCGCTGCGACCACGCAGCTCGGTTCCAAGGCTGAACGGCTTGAAGGACGTATCGAGGAGAAATTGCGCCCGCATTCCGCGTTCGCCATCGGCATGGTCCGCGTCATGGGCAACATCGGCGTGCTGGCGACATGGCTGGTCATCGCCGCTTATTTGATGTCGCACGAGGCCTTTTTCAGCGATCAATATTGGGTGGCTGACACCCTTGCCGCGAAGGCGGCATGTATCATCGGCGTCACTCTCGGCACGCTTACGTGGTTCTTCGGTTTAAGTTTCGGCATCTCGCGCACGCAGGGAAAGATCAGTGAAAAGGCCCTGCTGAAGATGCAGCATTTTTCCGGCATCTGCCTGATTGTGCTCGCGGTTTTCGACGGGGTGCGCATGGTCTGGCATCTGTCGCATCTCAAACTTTAGAAAACAAACCTTTGCGCCTGTGCGTTTTTGCGGTTTATTCTCCGTCTTTGTAATTCAATTTATGTTAAAAGCTGGAATCGTCGGACTACCCAACGTGGGGAAATCAACCCTGTTCAACGCCGTCACGCGCACGCGCAAAGCCGAGGCCGCGAACTATCCGTTCTGCACCATTGACCCGAACGTCGGCATCGTCACCGTGCCGGACGAACGCATGTATGTCTTGCAAGGCATCGCGAAAACCAGCGTCGTCATTCCCGCCGCGATTGAATTTGTGGACATCGCCGGCCTCGTGAAGGGCGCATCCCAAGGCGAAGGGCTCGGTAACAAGTTTCTCACGCACATCCGCGAGGTGGACGCCATCGTGCAGGTCGTGCGCTGCTTCGACGATGCCGACATTCATCACGTCACCGGCAGCGTGGATCCCGTGCGCGATATTGAAGTCATCAACACCGAACTGGTGTTATGCGATCTCGAAGCCGTGACCAAGCGGCTGGAGAAAGTCGCCAAGGACGCCAAACGCGGTGACAAAGTTGCGCTCGCTGATGAAGCCGTTCTCAAAAAACTTCTGCCTGCGCTCGACGCCGGCAAACCCGCGCTCACCGTCGCGCTCACGCCGGAAGAACGAGTTATCTCCAGGCCATTCTTCCTGCTCACCGATAAGCCGACCATCTTCGCCTGCAACGTCAAGGAAAGTGACCTGGCCACCGCCGATAAAAATCCTTATGTACTCAAAGTTCGCGAATACGTGAAGACGCATCTCGCCTGCGAAGCTGTCGTCATCAGCGCACAGATTGAGAGCGACTTAATTGATTTGTCGCCCGATGAGACCAAGGAATTTCTCAAGGAGCTTGGCGTATCCGAATCCGGCGTCGGCACGTTGATCAAAGCCACCTATCATTTGTTGGGTTTGCGCACCTATTTCACCGCCGGTGAAAAGGAAGTGCGCGCGTGGACGATTCACGTCGGTGATACCGCGCCGAAGGCGGCGGGCGTCATCCACTCCGATTTCGAGCGCGGCTTCATCAAGGCCGAAACTGTCGCCTATGATGATCTCGTGAAATGTGGTTCTGTCGCCGCCGCGCGCGAAAAAGGTCTCTACCGGATGGAAGGCAAGGAATACGTCGTGAAAGACGGCGATGTGTTGCTGTTCAAGTTCAATGTTTAGTTTTTGAACCGCAGAGGCGCAGAGAAATGAAAACAGCAGATTACAGAAAAAAGTTAAAACAAGCACGTGAGAGAAAGGGCTGGTCTATTCATGAGGCAGCAACGCAAATAGAAGGAGCTTCTATCACGAGCCGGAATAGTTATTACGATATTGAACAATGTGACGGCGAAATTACCAGCAACTGTTCCTTAAGCGAAATTTCTCGCATTTGTAATTTGCTAAACATTCGTCCGCGAGATTTGTTTTGTGATAAAACGTCGCCGGAATTAACAATTGAAGAAGTCGTCGCGAAAATCAATGAGCATTGCGCCAAAAATAAAATTCCAATCAGTCAATTTGAAGACACCATCGGTTGGCGTGTTGAATCATGTCTTTCAAATCCAAAAACAGCATTGGAAGAATGGAATTTTGATTGCTTGAAAGATATTTGCGAAGAACTCGGTATAGATTGGCAACAAGTCATTTCCAACTTGTGAATTTCTCCGCGCCTCTGCATCTCTGCGATTAATTTATTATCCAAGCTTGTATCGCCGCATCGCAGGTTCCACTTCCTGCGCCCAGGCATCAATGCCGCCGCGCAGACAACGGATGTTCTGCAAACCGTGCCCCATGAAATACGCCGCCGCATCGAGACCGTTCTTCCCCGCATGATCAATCACAACAATCGGATTGGAGTTGGAACCGCTCGCCATCAGTTGCTGCATCACCGGCTGCGACAGTAAAACCGAACCCGCGATGTTCACCGCCTCGAACTCTTCGCGCGACCGCACGTCCACCAGCTTCACCGATTTGTCCGCTTGAATTAGTTCCGCAAGTTCCTTGGGCGAAATTAAAACCTTCGCGTCCTGCTCATGGCTGGATTGGATGTGTGCCAGCACTTCGACCGTATCGAGATTGCCATTGCGTGTGCAGACTTCCGCCAGCGTTTCCGTCGGCTGAAATCCGCAACTGCTGCATCCGCCAATGTGATACCGCCGGAACAACGCCCGCTGCGCGCCGGGAAAATTCTCCAGCACGGCGCTCATCGGCGATTGCGAACTAATGGTATCGGTTGTCATGCGGAAACCATTTTGCCACAGAAACGGCATCTGTCCATTCCGACCACGATTGGCGGCGCACTTATCTGCCGTAGGAGCGCGGGCTTTAGCCCGCTTCAACGCCCGAATTACTTTGAACAGTGAAGCGCCATAAATGCCGCGCTCCGAAATCACCACATGCCGAACAACCGACACCTTTGCTTGTGGCGTATGAAATGTGCGTTTACTCTCCGCGCATGGATTCCCCGGACTGGAGCAGTCTGAGCGATGACGGGTTGCTGGAGAAAAAAATCTCCCAACTCGGCCTCATGCTAGACGGCACTCCGCTTCAGCCATTGATTCAGCAGCTTTATGACGAACTGTCCCAGAAAGGGCTGACCTTTCATCCGCCCTGTCACATCGGCGACGAATGGTTTGTGCCGGTTGGTGTCCCGGCAATCTTCATCCCGTTCTTTCTCACGCATGACCGGCTGCGGCAACTCGAACGCAAAATCATTCTTGAAGTCGAAGGCGAAACTCCGGAGATGTTCATGAAGCTCATCCGCCACGAGGCGGCGCACGCTTATGCGTTTGCGTATCAATTCATGCGGAAGCGCAAATGGCAGCGCACGTTTGGCAAATCTTCCACGGACGAAACACCGTCGTTTTACCGCCCACATCCGCACAGCCATGGCTTCGTGGTGCATCTCGACGACTGGTATGCGCAGAGTCATCCCGACGAAGATTTTGCGGAGACATTTGCAGTGTGGCTCACGCCGGGGCTCGACTGGCGTGCTCGTTACAAAGACTGGCGGGCATTGGAAAAACTGGAATATGTGGATGAATTGATGCGCTCGCTCGCCGGCAAACCGCCGTTGCCCATGCCGGAATATCGCGTTGCCGACTACGACTGTCTGAACGTCAAGCTCAAGACTTACTACGCGCGCAAGCGGAAGGAATATGAGCATTCGTTCCCGGATTTTTACGACAACGATCTGCGGCAACTGTTCGTCCCCAGCGGCCAGCTTGAAGTCCATGTGAAAGCCTCGGTCTATCTGCGTCGTCACCGGCGCGAGTTGGAAAATGCCGTCTGCCAGTGGACGAACGAAAATAAATATCGCGTCAACCAACTCCTCACGCGTTTGATCGCCCGCTGCGATAAACTGAATTTGCAAATCATCGCTTACAATCCGAAACAAAATCTGTCGGTGGCCGCTTACATCACCACGCTCGTCATGAACCACCTGTTCACCGGTAAATTTAAGCGGACGAAATGAACCCCGTGATTCAAATACACCAGCAGCGCTTGGTGGGGCGCGTCACTCCGTGCGCGCCGTTCCCCTGTTTATCACACGCCGCCGCGCACGGAGTGACGCGCCCTACCGTAAAACTCTCGTGAAAAAGAAACTCAAAATCCTCGCCCTGTTCGACGCCATCGCACCCACGACGATTGATCAGGATTTGACCAAGGAATTGAAGACCGAGGATTGGAAAACCGAGGCTAATGTCCTGACCGCGCTCGCTGAACTTGGGCACACCACCGAACACCTCGCGATCTTTGACGATCTCAACCTGCTCGCGCAGAAACTCGACAGCTTCCAGCCCGACATCATTTTCAACCTGGCCGACCAGTTCAAAAACAACCGCGCCTTCGACCAGAACATCGTTTCGTTTCTGGAGATGCACGGCATCACGTTCACCGGCTGCGGTTCGACCGGCCTGACGCTTTGCAAACACAAGGGTATTTCCAAAAAAATCCTGAGCTACCATCGCATCCATGTGCCGAACTTCACGGTGATTGCGCGCGGCAAACGCTGTATCCGTCCCGCGCGCCTGAAGTTTCCCATCCTTGTGAAACCGTTGAAGGAAGAGGCATCCTACGGCATCTCGCAGGCGTCGTTCGTCGAGACGGATGAGCAGCTCAAGGAACGTGTGCAGTTCCTCCATGAGAAAACCAACAACGACGTCATCGCCGAGGAATACATCGCCGGACGCGAATTCTATGTGAGCCTGCTCGGCAATCACCGGCTTGATGTTTTTCCCATCCGCGAATTGATCTTCAAGGAAGTCCCGCCGGACGAACCGAAGATCGCAACCTACCGCGCCAAGTGGGACGAGGAATATCGCAAACGCTGGGGCCTGCAAAACCAATTCGCCGAAAACCTCGACCCCGCGCTTGCTAGGGACATCGTGCAGACCTGCAAACGCATCTACCGGCTGCTGACTATTGATGGTTACGCCCGAATTGATTTGCGCGTCACGCCGGCCAACGAGATTTATTTCATCGAAGCCAATCCGAATCCCATCCTCGCCGCCGACGAAGACTTTGCGCAATCCGCGCTCAAGGCCGGCCTGAATTATCCGCAACTCGTCGAGCGCGTCATCCGCACAGGGTTGAAGACAGTGCGGGAGTAATCACCGTGAAACAATGCCCCTGTGTTAAACCTCTTGTTTTGGCGATACACCGCCTTCATTTTGGTTCAGATAGGCAATATTCTGTAAGCGTTCCATAATTGCATCTGCCTTCGCTTGAGCGGCGCTAAATCCGTATTCTTTATGAAAGCTTTCAAAGACCTCGCACATAGCAATGTTAGCCGCAAAAAGAATTACCATGTGTTGCCGTCCAATATGCTCGGCCAATTTTTGTAACGTGCGAGGTTTGCCTGACGGTTCGGTCGCGCCGAAAAAATGAAGAGCGCTGAACAATGAGCCGTGAAGCACTTCCGACGAATCACTATGGACCATCATATGTGCAGTATGAAGGCGATTTTGAATTATCTCTCCTTGATGTTTGCCCACAACAGCGATTCGTTCCTTAACATTATCGTCAATCCAGTTTTTTTCTCTTCCCTTGTTTGAAGTGAACTCTTCGATCTCTTCCTGTAATCCTGGCACTGTTGAAGGATCTGGCCTTCCAGTGAAGGCGGTCTTGATTACGTTGTTTCCGATCTTCGATTCACATTCTAACTCGCGGAATGCTTTTTGCCTGGCATGTCGCAATGCTCGTTCAGCTGCATCTGCTCCTTCGGAAATGATAAAACAGATGTTGACTGCAAGTTCGACTATTGAGCGACAAATCGAATAGCAATCACGTGTTTGGAGGCCGGGTTCTTTCGATAATTGAAGCAACGTATGTGAAGAAGAGCCTATCGCTTGAAGTAGTAACGGTATGACTTGGACAACTGGATTTGGAATTGAAGTTTGCTCTGATCGTAAGTGCTTCGCTGATTCATGTTCAACTAAAACAGCGATTAACGCGTCATCTAAACCAATAAATTGCTCCAGCATGGAACGTAATTCTTTAAGGCAATCGGTTAGCTCTGGAGAAGGCTCAAAGCTCGAACTCATATTTTTATCTATTGGTGGAATGTAAGAATTAACTCCCAAAAAATTTCTGAATCTCCTTCACCACGTCCACAAACACATCCACCTCGGCCTTGGTGTTATAAAAATAAAAACTCGCGCGGGCGGTGGATTCCACACCGAGCTTGTGCATAAGCGGTTGCGTGCAGTGATGGCCGCCGCGCAACGCCACGCCCGCTTGATCTGCTAACGTCACCACATCGTGCGCGTGAACATCCTTGAGCAGAAAGCTCACGAGACCGGCGCGTTTGTCGGAATTTAATTTCGGGCCGAACAGGCGGATGTCTTTGAGCGCGGCCAGCTTTTCGTAAGTGTAATTCGCCAGTTCCTGGTCGTGCTTCCAGATGTTTTCGCGGCCGATGGCGTCGAGATAATCCATCGCGGCGTGCAAACCGATCGGGCCGGAAATGTCCGGCGTGCCGGCCTCGAAACGATGCGGTGCCTGCTTGAATTCCGTCTTGTCGTAACCGACGGTCAAAATCATTTCGCCGCCGCCCTGATACGGCGGCATCGCATCGAGAATTTCCTGCCGTCCCCACAACACGCCGATGCCGGTCGGCCCGCAAATTTTGTGGCCGGAGAACGCAAAAAAATCGCAGCCGATGGCCTGCACGTCCACGGGCAGATGCCCGGCGCTTTGCGCGCCGTCCACGAGCGTGACGATGCCGAGCTTGCGCGCGCGGGCACAGAGTTCTTCCACCGGATTCAACGTGCCCATCGAGTTCGAGATGTGAACCAACGAAAGAATCTTTACCTGAGGCGTGAGCAGGGAATCGAGCTTGGACAAATCCAGAATGCCTTCATCGCCGGTGATGGGGATGTAGGCGACCTTCGCGCCAGTCTTTTGCGCGAGCATCTGCCACGGGACAAGGTTGCTGTGATGCTCCATTTCCGTAAGCAGAATTACATCGCCCGCCTTAAGATTTTTTGTTCCCCAGGAACTCGCGACGAGGTTGATGCCTTCCGTCGTGCCGCGCACAAAAATGATTTCATCGGCGCTTTTGGCATTGATGAATTTCGCGGCGCGTGCGCGTGCGGCTTCAAAGGCGTTCGTCGAACGGTTGCTCAACTCGTGGATACCGCGATGGACATTGGCGTTGTCGTGTTCGTAGTAATGCACGAGCGCGTCAATCACTGCGCGCGGCTTCTGCGACGTGGCGGCGTTGTCAAAATAAACCAGCGGCTTGCCGTGGACTTTCTGATCAAGGATCGGGAAGTCGGAACGAAGTTTTGACCAATCAATCATTTTAATAAGGAAAACAGGAAAGCATGAAGAAATTGTTTTCTTGTCTTCCTGCTTTCCTAATTAAATTTTTTAGAGCAGTCCGAGTTGCAATTTGGCCGCTTCGGTCATCATGCCCTGGTTCCACGGCGGATCCCAGACGAGTTCGACATTTGCTTCGTCAATCGGTTCGAGCGAGATGAGCTTGTTTTGCACGTCCTGCGCGAGCACGGGACCCATGCCGCAGCCGGGCGCTGTCAAAGTCATTTTAACATCGGCCTTGTAATTATCCGCACCGATGGGCGTGAGATGGCAATCGTAAATCAGGCCGAGGTCCACAATGTTGACGGGGATTTCCGGGTCGTAGCAGGTCTTGAGGGATTCCCAGACCTTCTTTTCCAGCTCTTCCTGTGTCAGCGGGCCGGTAGCCGTGGCGGTGACGGGCGCGGCTGGCGCTTCCATGCCCAGCGCATCAGCGTCCTTGGACTCGATGCGGAACATGTTGCCATTGACGATGACAGTGTAGGTACCGCCGAGCGATTGGGTGATGTGCGCCTGTTCGCCTTTTTGCAGCGTGACCTTGGTGCCGATGGGAACAACGGAGGCTTCCACGTCGCGGGTCAGGATTTTCAATTCAGAACTCATAATAGGATTCGATAATTTACTTCAGGCATTATCACCGCAGTGGGGCTTGAAATCAATGGCGGGTTTCAGGCTCCAACCGCGTCTTGACAGAAGATGTTTCATTGCTAACCTCTCCCGCTCCGTTAAACCGGAATTCTGCGCCCAAGCGCAATGAAATTGAATTTATGAAACGCCAGTATCAACCGTCAAAGATCCGCCGCAAACGCCAGCACGGATTCCTTAACCGTAATTCGACCAAGAGCGGCAAGGCCACGCTTGCCAACCGCCGTCGCAACGGCCGTAAACGCCTGACGCCCGTTTGATTTCCGCGTGCCTGCCTCCGCTGAAACGCCAAAACGCCAGCGCCTGGGCCGTTCCGCGCGCATCGAGCACAGTGGTGATTTTGCCCGCATCCGCCAGCAGGGCCAGCGGCTCGCCCTCGGTTGTCTCATCGCCAACTGGCAGCGATTGCCGGACAGCGCCAAACCGAAGCTGGGCGTGGTCACGAGCAAGAAAATCGGCGGCGCCGTCCAGCGCAACCGCGCCCGTCGCCTGTTGCGGGAAAGTTTCCGACAGCATCAGAAAGACCTGGTGCAACCGGTCGAAATCATTCTGGTCGCCCGCAACTCCATTGCCGGCCGGACGTTCGCGGAAGTTGAGAAGGATTATTTGACGGCGCTGCGGCGCGCAGGTTTGCTGAAACAATCTTGAACCCGGCCCAACATATTCTGGTTTTCGCCATCTGCGTGTATCGCTGGACGATTTCGCCCGCGCAGGTTTTTTTCTTCGGCTCAACGGGCGGCTGCCGTTACACGCCCACCTGTTCGCAATACGCCATTGAATCTATTCGCACACACGGCTCGGTCGCCGGCAGTTGTCTCGCACTGAAACGGATCTGCCGCTGCCATCCTTGGGGCGGTTGCGGCCACGATCCGGTGCCACCAGGCCAATTTAAAATTAAACATTCAAAATTCAAAACTGCGGAGTTCGTTCGCTAATTTCTCATGGATCGCACTGGAATCATCGTTGTCAGCATCTGCGCCATCTTGTTCGGCGTCTGGTTCATTGAACTGCAGAAATACCAGTCACACCTGCCGCCGCCGCAAGTGGCGACAAATCCCGGGACGAACACGCAAAATCAGGCCGTTGCCGCATCGTCCGCACCAGCTTCCACACCGGTGGCAACACCATGGTTCAGCGTTGATAGCAATTCGCCGGAAAGCCTCATCACCATCACGAATGCCGATGCACGCTACACCTTTACTTCACGCGGCGGCGGTCTACAGTCGGTCAAGCTGACCAAATATCCCGACAGCGTTCCGTTGCGCTGGAAAAAAGAAATGGCGACGAATGGCGTTGCCACATTGAACGCCCACGCGCCCGTTCCGGTGCTGGCGATCTTGGGCGATGCCGGCCTCGTTGGCGACGGCAACTTCACCTTGACGCGAACCGGCGATGGTGTGCGGGCGGAAAAACTTTTACCGGATGGTCTGCGGTTGGTGAAGGAATTTCATGTCATTTCAAACTACCTCGTCAACGCAACCGTCAGCCTGACCAACACGTCCGGCAAACCGCTGGCGTTGCCGCAGCAGCAATGGGTTGTCGGCACGGCCACGCCGATGGGGCCGGATGATGACGGCATGTATCTCGGCGCGATGTGGTATAACGGCACGAACACCCCGCAGGATTGCGCACTGTCGTATTTCAACACCAATACGACCACGCTGTTTGTTTTTCCGCGCACGCCCAAATCCATTTATGAAGCCGGCGCGGACAATGTCGTATGGGCGGCGGCGCACAACCAGTTTTTTGCGTTGATCGCGATGCCGAAACAAAAGGCCCAGCAAATCCTGGCGCTTCCAGTGCATCTCCCCTCATTGACGATTGACAACCAGATGCATACTGCGCCGCCGATGGGCATCCAGACGGCTTTGATTTATCCAGCGCAGACGATGGCGGCGAATTCATCGTTGGAACGCGAGATCACTTTTTACGCCGGACCGAAAGAATACCGGACGCTGGCGCTCATCGGCGACCAGTTCCATTACAATCTCGACCAGGTGCTCGGCTTCGACCAGGTGCCTCCTTTCTACAGCTTCGGAGGATTCTTTGCGAAAGGCCTGCTGCTCACGATGAACTGGCTGCATGACGTGACGACGATCGGCTATGGCGGCTGCATCGTGTTGATCACGATCCTTCTTAAAATACTTTTCTGGCCGTTGACCGCAGCGAGCACGCGTTCGATGAAACGGATGCAGGCCCTGGCGCCGGAAGTGGCGGCGCTCAAGGAAAAATACAAGGACGACCAGCAGAAATTTGTGCAGAAACAGATGGAGCTTTGGAAGAAGAACAAGGTCAGTCCGATGGGCGGCTGTCTGCCGATGCTCATACAAACGCCGGTGTTCATTGGTTTTTACACGATGATCCGCAGCGCGATTGAATTGCGCGGGGCGCATTTCTTGTGGGTTGCTGATCTGTCAAAGCCGGACACGCTGTTCATGATTCCGGGCATTGATTTTCCCTTCAACCTGCTGCCGTTGCTGATGGGCGCGTCCATGCTGTGGCAGTCGCATCTCACACCACCGGCACCGGGAATGGATCCTGCGCAGGCAAAGATGATGCGTTACCTGCCGCTGTTGTTCCTGGTATTCCTTTACAATTTCTCGGCGGGACTGGCGCTTTACTGGACGGTGAACAACCTGTTGACCATCCTACAGACGAAACTTACAAAAACGAAAGCACCCGTCGTCGCGCCGGTCGTGACCGTTTCGCCCTTGACGCCGCTGTCAAAAAAGAAAAAATAATTCCATGCCTGTGCAACCCAAAGAGACCCTGGAAAAAATCCTCGCGCTGCTGGACTTTCCGGCAACAGTGGAGGAACACAAACTGGATGGCGGACTGTTGCTGGACGTGAAAACTGAAGAGTCCGGACGGCTTATCGGCCGTCAGGGGCAGACGCTGGCGGACTTGCAATACATCACCAATCGCATTCTCTTTCAGCAAGACGCCACTTCTCCCAAGGTCACGGTGGACGTGGGCGGTTACCGTTTGCAGGCTCGCGAGGCGCTGGTAAAAAAGGCACAGGAAGCCGCCAACAAAGTACGTCGCTGGGGTGAGCCGGTGGAACTGGAGCCGATGGGATCTTTCGAGCGCCGCATCGTCCACAACGCTTTCAAGGACGATCCGGACGTGGAAACGCATAGCGTCGAAGTGGACGGCACGGACAAGAAAGTGTTGTTGCTGCGTTCCCGCCGCTGAAACGGGCGGCTTGGAGTATTTTTCAAAATCGGAATGTGGCCGTCCGGGCCACAGCAATGTCCGATTAGAAGTGTCACCCAGAATGAATTGCGAAGTCGCTGTGCCCGGGGACGGGCGCACTCCGAGAGCATTTTCAAAGCACCCTAATCAACGATATTCAGTTTATATTGCGGGGAAGCGAAGCTGCCGGGCTTGGGTTCCGTGCCCATGCTGTTGTAAAGATAATCGAACTTGAAGCGGTAGATGACGCTGTTGGCCGTGGGTGCGACGGGAACAAAGCCTTCCCAGCGGTTTTTGACGATGGGCACGGGCCGCAGCGGATATAGTTCGCCGTTGACCAGGACATAGGGCTTGAGGCTGTCCCAGCGCAACGACTGCTGGGTTGAATCAAAGATGACTTCGACGGGGTAAAGATTATTGGCGTTGCGCGGCTGTTGCAGCGGCGTCACGCGCGTGAAAGTCGAGGCGCAACCGGTCAGCAGCAATACGGGCAAAAGCGGCAGAAATTTTTTCCAATTCATGCGAACAAGCTCGCAAAGCATGGCAAGTTTGTAAAGTTTCGATTTCCCGGCGGCCATTTTCTCTCATCGGTTCGGACAATCACATGGCAGTTCGGGGGATGGTCCCTGATTTTTTCTTCCTAGCGCCGGCCGGCAAAAAAAACGCCTGCCATGATACGGCAGGCGAGTTAATTTTCAGGCGACGCCTTTTATTTTGACGGCAATGGCGATGAGGGGGGCGCGCCCGGACTCGGCGGCGCAGGGGGCAGCATGGCCAGCAGCTCCTGCTGCTGCTGATACCAGTCGCGCAGCGGGCGGGAGAGCATGGAGACTTTGAAGTCTTTGAAATGATCAATCCCCAGGGCGTTCTCCACCGCTTTTTTCAACTGGCTGTTCAAGTCGCCCTTGGCGTCGTCCGACCAGCCCTTGAAGGAACCGCTTTTTTCACCAAGCATCTTGGCGGCGGCCACGCGGGTGTCCTGATCGTACTTGAAAACCGGAACTGAAATGTAACTTTGATCCAGCTTGCCATCAATGCGATTGGTCTCGCTTCTGGCCATGACCACATATTTGGCGATCTCAATGATGCGCTGTTCGAGCTTCGCGACGATGTCGTCCTCGCTGACGCCGCCATTGGCCTCCACGCCGAGATCGCGCGGTGCATCTTCCAGCCGCGTGCAGACTTGTTTGATGAGTTCATCATTGAGCTTGGTGAAATATTCCTTGCCGCGCTGGACGATCAACTCGCGTTCCGCCGGCGTGAAACTGTATTTCTTTTCATCAAGTCCCACGAACACGGCGTAGTTTGTGGACACGAGCAATTTTTCCAGACGGGCGGTGAGGTTGGTGACATTCAATCGTTGAACGGCGGGGATGCCAGCCGGGGCGTCCTTAAGATCCAGTTTGAACTCTGTGGGCAGTTCTGAGAATAACGCCTGGTCCACGCCGCCAAGCTGTTCAATCTGGCGGTTAAGGTTGTTCCAGTGAGCCTGATGGCGCGCCTTCTGGTTCAGGTCGCCGATGTAATCAAACTGGTTTTCGACGAGCAGCGAACGCGTATCGGCGCGAAACCACATCAGCGCGTTGGCCAGCGCTGCCGTGATCTGGCGGGCGGTGCCGGTATAATACAGGCTGACTTGCTCGAGCGGAATGCGATCGTGCGGGTTCTGCGGCGCGCGGGCGTTGATGAACCGTTCGATGACATTGTTCGGCAGCAGGGTGATGGCCTGGACCGTATCGCAATAGTCGTTCACCGCCGGGTCGGGGCCGTAGTCAAACGTACGCACGTCGCCGTAGCGAAAGGAATCCTCGTCCGTCCCAAATAGCAATTTGTTGGTGCGGACTTCAAGATTGTCAAAATAACCCCAACGAATGGCGCCGCTGTCATGCGGCAACGGCTGCTTGAGCACCCGCATCCGCCAGCCGGTGAAAGCGCGGGCCTTGAAGATCTCGTATTCCATCATCGACGAAGTGGAAAATTTATTGGTATAGGCGTCGAGCGACTGGCCAAGCAGGTAGGCCTTGAACCAGTTGTTCAGTTCCTGACTGGTGAGGTTGCCCCCAAGACTGCCGGCAAAATTATGGCGCAGGCCAAGGACGTGCCCGACTTCGTGCGCCACCACTTCGCGCAGGTAATCTTGCGATATGCGCAGCACCGCTTCGTCCGTCAACTCATCGCTCGCCAGCAGTTCCTGCAACCCGCCCGCCATTTCAGCGGCGAACGCTCGCGGATCCATGTCGCAGCATTCTGCTGAATTCAAAAATGGCAGGCCCAGTTTGGCCGCACCCTTCTTGTCATCCTTCTTGGGCGCGGCAAATTCTTCCAGCGTGCGCAGCAAAGCCCGGGCGGACGCCTTGCCGTAAAAGGTGAAGGCGCTGGTCAGATACACCTGGCCATGCTGCGACTCGCCGTTCAACGGATCCACGAGCACATCCGCATAGGCGAAGCCCGCCCGGTCCCACGGCACCCATTGGATGACATTGTATTTTGCGTCCGGGGCGGTGATGCCATCCGGCGCTTTTTTCGCCTGGACGATTTCTTTTCCGAAGGCGAGATTCCAGTACAGGATGCCGTCCTTGACCGCCTGCACATAATCAGCCGGCGTGTTGGCCGAATAATAAAAGACCACCGGTTCCTTGATGTCAAAACGGTCAATCCGCGAAGACACGCGACCGGTGCCGAGTTCAAGCTGGCCTTCCGTCTCAAAAAATTTCGTATAGCGGTCATCCACGGCGTTCGGTTCCTTGCCTTCAAAATTTCCCGGCTGGTAGGGCGCGATGAAATAACGCGCTTCAAACTGCGACTGGACATCTTGGGCATACTCCCGGCTGCGGGTCTGAACGCTTTGCCGGATGACCAGTTGATCGCCAATCTGCTTCATTTCAAACAGCCGGCTGTCCGGGACATCCAACACCGTATCATGCTGGTCCAGGTCAAGCCCGCCGCCATCCGTCCATGATTGCGTGAAAACACGGCGCATCCCTTTGTTGAAATCCACCACCACTTTGTCCCCGTCCTGCTTCACGATCGGGAAACTCGCCAGCAACCGTCGTGCGGGCAGTTGGTCCGTCACCACAAGCCCTTTGGTGGATTCATACATGTCCACGCCGTCGGGGTATAATTCAAAGTGCACGATTTTTCCGGCCAGCCCGTGGCTCGTTGGCGACGCCCCCTGCGGAATCATGGAAGCGCTGAACAGATAATCCTTGCCGAAACCATTTTTTGGAATCGCCAGGAGAAATTGATCCGCCACCTGCAATTGCGGCGCGATCGGTGCATCGCCTGCGTCAGCGTGAAAAGAGGTGATGATGGTTGTGAAAATGATGGCAAGAGCCAGCAAATGCGGTTTCAAACGGGTTCCTTGTATCATAAGAAAGCCCAGACAATGCCGAGAACTCTTTTCGCTGGCAAGTCCAAAGCCATTGCAAAATGGGGAGAGGATTTATTTATCGGGCGGGTTGGTCTTAATGGCGGATGTCGGCGTCATTATTTTGAATTGCCTCGAAAAGCCAGGCACGCGCGTAGCTCCACCAACGCTTGGCCGTGGCTTCGGAAATGCCGAGGATTTCGGCGGCTTCCTCGATTTTCAAACCGACAAAATAACGAAGCTTGATCAGTTCGGCCTGCTGCGGTTCCAGCGCGGCAAAACGATCAAGGGCGTCATTGAGCGCCAGCAGTTGATCGTCCGGCACAGGTGCGGCGATTTCGAGTTCATCGGCGTCAAGATGCTCGGCGCCGGAGCCGCGACGCTGACGGCTCTTGCGGCGGGCACGGTCAATGAGGATGCGGCGCATGGCTTCGGCCGCCGCGCCAAAAAAGTGTGCGCGGTTCTGCCACGATTGCGCGGGCGAATCCACGAGCTTGAGCCATGCTTCGTGGACGAGCGCTGTAGGTTGAAGGGTATGGCCCGCTCGCTCGCCCGCCATCTTACTCGCAGCCATTCGACGCAACTCTTGGTAGACCAAGGGCAAAAGTTCGTCAACGGCCAGGGCATTCCCTTGCTCCAGTTCCGTGAGTATGCGGGTTGCGTCCTTCATTGAGTCTGGTTTGGCTGCGTTTTCACGGTTGCGAGGACGGAAATCTCCCGCCTTAGTGAATCAACCTCTTTTTCTCTGTGCGTATTATCGTAGGCGGCAAGGAGGCGGTCAGCAACGAACCTAGTATAGCCATTCGTGAGACCGAGATGATTTTTTTGGAATGCGAAATTTTTTTCCAGCAGCGGAATGGCCTCTTCCACCCTTCCGTCCTCCTGATAGTTGAATGCGAGATCGCCCATGGTCCAATAGATTTCGGGGTCGTCAGATGCAAGTTTCGCGGACTGCAACGGCAGCACCTCCTCAAAAATTCGGATCGCTTCCGCCCGGCGATTGAGCCTACCATAACATTGGCCAACCCAATGACGGGCGGCGAGCACCGCCGGATTTTCACGGGGCAGTTGTGATTCAAGCGCTGCCAGATTCGTCTCGCAAAGTGGCAGTGCGTCTTTCGCCCGCCCTGTCTCAAAATAAGCCCGCGTCAGACCGCCGACGAGCCATTGGGTATGCTCGTTGCCAACCCCCAGTTCTGACTTCATCAAGGGCAGGTCTGCCTCATAAAGCGGGATGGCCTCCGCAGCTTTGCCCAAGCTGTGATAGGCGGCGGCCAGGTCGCCCATCGTCCAGTGCGTATCCACATTGTTTGTTCCCAAAGTTTTCAGTTGCATTTGCAAAGTTTCCTCCAAGATTTTGATTCCTTTCTCCGTCTGGTTGACTTGCAAATAACACCAACCCAGTTTCTGCCGGAACTTGAGCATTTCTTGATGATCGGGCGGCAACGTGGCTTCTTTGTCGGCCAGGATTTTCTGAAATAATTCCAAAGCCTCCTGCGCGCGCCCGCACTTGATCAGGGTTTGGCCCAAATGTCCGAGGGCGTCAAGCGTCTGGATATCGTCCTCGCCGAAGAGTTGTTTGGCCAGCGCCACCGCCTGCCGCCATTGCTCGACGCTCTCGGGAAATTTTCCGACATTCTCATACGAAGTGGCGAGCCAGAACGTTTCCAGAAAGACCGCCGGGTGCAATGCGCCGTGACGCTGCTTGACCAGAGTGAGCAGTTCTTCCTGAAGGGGGATTGACTCCGATTCGCGCCGTTCCTGCTTGTATGCCGCCGCCAGCCAGAAAACACATTCCATGTAGGCCGTGTCGTCGCCGGGCAATTCTTGCTTCAATAATTTACGGGTGTTTTCCAACATGGGCCGGTTCGTCGGCGAACGATCCGCCTTCCAGCGAGTCTCTGCGAGAATTGCCCGTAGTTCCAATATCCGCGAATCTTTTGCGCCGAATGCTTGCTGTTCAATTGGCAAATATTCTTCCAACAGCCCGAGGGCGTTGGTATAATCACCAGAGTAAGCAAAGGCGAGCGCCAGTTCCTTGATGGTATCCAAGGTGCCCGGATCATTTGAGCCCAGCAGGGTTTTGCGCAGCGTGAAGGCGCGTTGCAATTGCGGGACGGCGTTGCTTGCGCGGCCCAAATTCGCATACGCCGACCCGATAGTCTGCCGGATCGCCGCCTCCACTAAAGGTTGATCTTTGAACCGGTTGGCAACTTCCAGATTCGCGCGATCAAGCACTTCAACAACAGTCGGTGGCGTGTCGAGGTTGATCCGCCAGCGATAATTCATCCGGCTCCTGGACTGCTTCAAAATATCCTCCTGCAAAAACTGGTTCACCGCTTCGGCGATGGCCGCTTCTGACGCGGCTTTTTTTTGGGCGGACTGCGCCTTGACAAACATCGTGGTCGTTCCTGCGAGGCCGAGCAACAACGTGATCGCCAGCACGGCTGTCACGGTCACGGCGGTCTTGTGCCGGCTCACTATTTTTTGAAAGCGATATCCGGCGCTCGGCGGACGGGCGGTCACCGCCTCATTTCCCAAGTGGCGCTGGATGTCCAACGCAAGGCCGTTCGCCGTCTCGTAACGCCGCGCGCGATCTTTCTCCAGGCATTTCATTGCGATCCAATCCAGATCGCCGCGCAACCGGCTGCCGAGTTTGGCCGGCTCCGCCTGACGATGTTTGGCCAGGTTGGTGAGGTCGGCGGCCAGCATTGTGCTCAAGCGCGTGGAAGGCCGTGCTGGTTCTTCTTCGCGGATGATGCGCCGCATCGCGTCCAGCCCGACGGCCATCAAATTCTTCGCGTCAAAAGGCGTCTGGCCGGTGAGCAATTCATACAGCAGAACCCCCAGCGCGTAAATGTCCGTGCGTGTGTCAATGTCCAGGCTCGTCATCATGGCCTGTTCGGGACTCATGTAGGCCGGTGTGCCGATGAACTGCTCGAAAGCGGTGAAGACAGTCTTGTCCGTCAGGCGCTGACCGGTCGTGGCCTTGGCGATGCCAAAATCTATCACCTTGGGACAACCAGGCGCGCCGGGTTCACTCACCGTCACAAGAATGTTCGACGGTTTGATGTCGCGATGGATGATTCCTTTCTGATGTGCGTGCTGGATGGCCTGGCAAACTTGCGTGAACAGTTTCAGCCGGTCTTCCGTAGGCAGATTATTTTCATCGCAGTAATCCGTGATCTTGATGCCACGCACCAGTTCCATGACGAAATACGGACGCCCTTTGTCCGTCGTGCCCGCGTCGAGCACCTTGGCGATGTTCGGATGATCCATGAGCGCCAGCGCCTGACGTTCGGCCTCGAAGCGCGCGATCACCGACTTGGTATCCATGCCCAGCTTGATGACCTTGAGCGCCACGCGACGACGCACCGGTTCCTCCTGTTCCGCCATATAGACCACGCCACAACCGCCCTCGCCGATCTGCTGGAGGATTTTGTAGCGGCCGATGCGGTCGCCCGGTTGTTCGCTGGGAAAAGTGACGAGCATCGTTGATTTGTCGTCAGCCGCCAGACCCGTCGGCGGCTGTTCGAGAAAATCACCGGCGTATTCGGTGGCGCGGAGCAACGCCTCCACCCGTCCGCGCAACGTGTTGTCCGTCCCGCACGCACCATCCAGATATGCAGCGCGGGCTTCCGGACTGGAACGCTGCAAAGCCTCGGCAAATACAGATTGTTCAGTGACGGCGGGCTTCATGGGTTTTGGTTCATCGCCCATACATGCGCCATTTAATGGGAAAATGGCTCACCATGCGAAAAGAAAATATTTCATGAGCCTTTTTTTACGGATTTGGCGCATGTCGGGGTGAAGGCGTTGAAGCAGCGCTAATGAAAAGCCCAAAACCAATTAGCAATCCGGACTATGAAGACAAACCTCTGTTTATTTCGCTGCCTGAAAACCGCCGTCCTCGCGCTGGTGCTGGCCCTGCCGCTTTCGGGTTGGGCGCAGTTCAACTATTTCATCTACGACGGAGCCGCTACCATCACCGAATATACCGGCTCTGGGGGCGCGGTTACGATTCCCAGCACCCTCGGTGGCTTTCCCGTAAAGGAGATCGGTTCTTACGCCTTCAACAACACCATATACGTTAATTATTCCCTGACCAGCGTCACCTTTCCCGACAGCGTCACCGATATTGATGATCACGCCTTCGAGTATTGCTCCGGACTGACCAATGTAGCCTTTGGCAGTGGACTGGTCAGCATGGGGCTGGACGCTTTTATTTTTTGTGATTCCCTTCCCAGCGTGAGCCTGCCAGCGAGCGCCACGAATCTTGGCCCTGGTGTTTTTAGCAGTTGCGGGAGCCTGACGAATATTTCATTGCCGCCCACTCTTTCCAGAATCAGCCCTGCTTTGCTGGCCGGTTGCAATCTCGGAACGGTGGCCATTCCCAGCTCAGTGACCAGCATTGACGATGAAGCTTTTTCGGGTTGTGGGAATCTTACAAATATTGCGCTGCCCGCCGGTGTGACTAATATCGGCAATCTCGCTTTCGGGTATTGCCACAGTTTGAAAGGCCTGGCTATTCCGCAGAATGTGGCCAACATCGGCGATGGCGCGTTCAGGTCATGCGTTGCCCTTACAAACATAAGCATTCCCGCCGGCGTCCTGAATATTGGCGCTCAAGCTTTTTGGTATTGTACCGGCCTGACCAACATCTCCGTCAGCCCGCTCAACCCAAACTATTCCAGCGTGGAAGGGGTGTTGTTCGACAAAGCGGTGACGACAATAGAACAATATCCCGGAGGACGCGCCGGCGCTTACACTCTTCCGTCAAGCGTCACCAATATCCCTGCTTATGGATTTTATTATTCTCCCTTTCTCACCAGCGTAACCATTCCGGGTGGAGTGAAACAAATCGGCGAGAATGCGTTTGATTACATGGATGCGTTGACAAATGTCTCACTCTCTGAGGGGCTTGCCAGTATAGGAAATTACGCTTTTGCTGGAACCGGGTTATATCATTTGATCCTGCCTGCTTCCCTGACCAATATCGGCTACGGCGCATTTTCAGCATGCACCAATCTTACCAGCGTCACAATTCCCCCGCGTGTTCTCGACCTCGGATACACTTTTGGTGGAGACCTAAATCTGCACGACGCTTACTTACTCGGCAATGCGCCGACAATTAATGGCATGGATGGCAGTCTGGATTACTCCTGCTTTGCGCTAGCGACAGGGACTGCGCATTACCTTCCCGGAACGACTGGATGGGGAACGAATTTTGGCGGATTTTCCACGATGCTGGCTCCCTATCCTTTGCACCCGCAAATCAGCGAACAATCGAGTGGCATCCAGAGCAATCATTTCGAGTTCGGCATCAATTGGGTTCCGGACACATACGTAGTGGTGGAAGCCTCCACCAACCTCGTCAACTGGATACCCATTGCCACCAATACCCTGGGAGCTGGAAAGAATGCTTTCGCCGACGGTTCATGGACCAATTATCATCAACGGTTCTACCGGGTGCATTCATTTTAGGCCCCGCCAGTGAAACGCCTGAAACTAAATCACAATCTGAAATTATGAATGCCTACCCTTATTTAATTCGCTACCTGAGAACCGCGCTGCTGGCCCTGTTGCTGGTCCCGGCATCAACCTTTGCCCAAACCCCGGGGCAGTTGCTTACAACTATAAAAAGTCCGGTCCGAAACTTCAGCGGCTTTGGCGACGCGGCGGCCCCGTTCGGGACGGACCGTTTTATTGTCGGCGCCTACAACGAGCCATTGGGCGGGCCACATGCCGGAGCAGCGTTCTTGCTGAACAGCAACGGCGCTCTCTTGGCCACTTTTACCAATCCCACGCCCCAAATCCGCACCGGCTTCGGTAGTGCTGTTGCCGCCGTGGGAGGCTGCATATTGATCGGCGCGCCGGGAGGTGATGACGGCAGTGGGGGGGCCTTTCTGTTCAACACGAACGGTTCGTTGATCACTACCTTCACCAACCCGATTCCGGGGAATCTGCAAATGGGTTACCCGGTTGTTGGGTCAGGCACTGACCGCGTGCTCCTCGGCACGCCCAATGGGAGTCCGAATGGCATCGGCGCCTTCCTTTTCAGCACCAATGGCACGCTGCTGACGTGTTTCACAAATCCGGCACAAGCCTACGGCGGGTTTGGTTTCGCTCTGGACGTGGTCGGAGGGGACAAGATTCTGATTGGAGCCCTTAACCAGGATCTCGGGGCATCGCAATCGGGCGCGGCTTATTTGTTCGATACCAACGCAACTTTGCTCACCACGTTCACCAATCCGGTCGTTCAACAGGCCGCAGGCTTCGGCTGGACCGTCGCTGCATTGGGTAATGACAAAGTCGCCATCACCGCCTTTCATGAAAGTTTTGGAGACGTTTTTTCCGGAGCGGTCTTCATTCTTGATTTGCAAGGCAACTTGCTGACCACGCTGACTAATCCCGCGCCTTATTTCGCTGACGACTTCGGTTTTTATATTGCAGCGGTCGGGAACGACCGCATTTTAGTCACTTCCCAGGGAGGCGCGACCACTGGTTCCGGAACCGGGACGGCATATTTATTTAACATTAACGGCATGCTTCTGCATACGTTCACGAATCCTGCTCCCCCGCTTGCTGCCGGGTTTGGTCAGGGATTGGCGATGTTGGGCAACAACCGGCTTTTTATCGGCGCTTACGCAGACCGGGCACAGGGATCAGCGACTGGGGCGGGATATATTTACACAACCAATGGCGTCCTGCTGGACAAAATTCTCAGCCCCGTTTTGATGAGCAACGCTTTTTTCGGTGCACCCGTGGCCGCGTTCGATAACACAAGGTTTTTAGCCGGTGCCCCTATGGCGCCGGCTGGTTATGATACGCTCAATGGAGGCGTGGCCTACTTGTATTCAATCAACGGCTCGCTCCTGGCTGCGTTTACCAGTCCCGATCCATACTATGATAACAACTTCGGCTATGCCCTCGCACCGTTTGGCACGGACCGGGTCCTGATCGGGTCCGCATTTTTGGATTCAAACAATGTAATCGCCGGACGTGCCTATTTGTTCGATACCAACGGAAACTGGTTGACGACCTTCATCAATCCGATACCCGACAGCGGTCCTGAGTTTGGCATCTCACTGTGCGCATCCGGAACCGATCGCGTGGTCATCGGCGCGCCATATGAGAATGTCGGCGTGTCCGGCTCAGGTGCCGTCTTTATCTTTGACACCAATGCCACGCTGCTCACGACGATTGCCAATCCCGCTCCTGCCGATGACGCCGGCTTCGGCTGGCGGGTGGCCGCCGTTGGAACCGGCCGCATCGTCGCTACCGCGCCCACCGACAGTTCCACCGGCATCGAAACCGGAACCGCCTATCTGCTCGACACCGACGGCAACCTACTCACCACCTTCGTCAATCCAAGAAATCAGAACTACGATAACTTCGGTGAATCTGTGGCGGTGCTGAACAACGATCTGGTTGCCATTGGTGCTTACAATAATGCCTCCGGCCTGCCGAACGCGGGCGCGGTCTATTTATTTACTGCCAGTGGGACCTTGCTTCAGACCTACACGAATCCAGTGCCCGAAGCTTATGATCGATTCGGCACTTCTATCGCGGCGGTGGGCGGCGACCGCATCCTTGTCGGCACCAGCAAGTATCCGGGAAACGGAATCAATTCAGGGCGAGCCTTTTTATACTCCACTAACGGCGCCTTGCTCGCCACCTTCACCAGCCCGGATCAGAGTGACTATACTGGTTTCGGCAGCGCGTTGACGGGACTGGGGAACGGCGCTATGGTAATCGGCGCGGCGGGCTCTGATTCCGGCGCACCCGGCAGTGGGGCGGCATTTGTCTTCGGTATTCCGTATCCCCCGCTGAAAATTGCAAAGACGGGGGGCTCGGTTTCCATTAACTGGGTCACACCCGAAACCGGACTCATTCTGCAGCAATCCGGGCGACTCAATCCGGGGGCCTGGAGCAACGTGTCGGAAACGATTTCCATTGCGGGCGAAACCAACACGGTTCAGCAGGCGCTCGTAAATTCAAACCGCTTCTTCCGGCTTCACCGGCAGTAAAGACAAAGCACTCAAAAATACGTCTTATGAAACTATTCCCAGCAATCTTGATTGCAATCGTATCGTTGGTGCTTTGCCTGCCTGGTAATCGTGCAAACGCGGCCGATGGCACGCCACTATGGACAAACTATTTTAACGGCACTGGCAATGGCCATGATGGCATCACTGCCATGGCGCTCGATGCCAGTGGGAGCGTGTATGTGACCGGCTATTCGGAGGGCAACGGAACTGGTCAGGATTACGCTACGATCAAGTATTCCGGCAGCGGGACCGCTTTGTGGGTGAACCGTTTTAATGGCCCGGGAAACAACTATGACTATCCCCAGGCCCTGGCGGTGGACGGGAGCGGCAACGCGTATGTGGCAGGCACAACTTACAATGCCAATGCAGGCGCTTACAATTATGCCACCATCAAATACACGACTGCTGGAACTCCGGTGTGGACGAATTTTTATAGCAGCGCAGGAGACAAACAGGACCAGGCCACCTCCGTCGCGGTTGATTCCAGTAGCAATGTCGTTGTGTCCGGCGTGTCGGGCTATTCTTCAGGCAGCAGCGAGGGTTATGAGTTTGCGACGATCAAATATTCTCCTGTGGGACAGGCTCTATGGACCAATCGTTTCCACGTGAACAACAGCACGTTCGAACGAGCCTCCCTTGGCCTTGACGCCAGCGGCAATGTGTATGTGTCTGGGTCAGCCATTCATGGTCAGTTGGGCGACGGGTTCGGGTTCGACTACGCAACTGTCAAGTATTCCCCGGCCGGAATTCCTTTGTGGACCAACATCTATAGTCCCGGTGGCTATCCTAAAATCTGGATTCAAACTCTGAAAGTGGATGGGGCCGGAAATGTGTATGTCACCGGATCATCGTACAATATCGACACTGGCCAGGACTACGCCACGCTCAAGTATTCAACCGATGGTATCCCCCTATGGACAAACATCTACAACGGACCTGTAGATCGCGACGATTATAATCCGGTGGTCGCGCTCGACAATAGCGGCAATGTCATCGTCACGGGACATTCATTCGGACAGGGCAGTGCCGATGATTTTGCGACCATCAAGTATTCCTCGAATGGAACCGCCTTGTGGACGAACCGTTTCAATGGCCTGGCGAACAGCTTCGACGGAGCGGATGATGTGGCCGTGGACGACAGTGACAATGCGTATGTGACCGGATTTTCTCAGAAGGACCAGGCTGGAAACCTCGACAACGTCACCGTCAAGTATTCGGCCGCTGGAGAAGCCGTATGGACGAATGTCTTCAATGCCCAGGCATATAGCTTTACGGATTTTCCCGCTTTGGTGGCGGTTGATCCCAGCGGCAATGTTTACATGGCAGGCTCCGTGTATGACGACGACTTTCAGGCTAATTTCTTAGTCATCAAATATTCCGGCCCGCCTCCGCCTTATCCGCCACTGAAGATCGCGCGCACCGGCAACTCGGTTTCGTTGAGCTGGGTTACGCCAGAAACCGGACTCGTTCTGCAACAAGCGGGCTCGCTCGATTCTTCGACCGTGTGGAATGATACTACCAATTTGGTTTCAGTCATGGGCCAGACCAACAGCATGCAACAAACCATCGGCACCACCAACCGCTTCTTCCGCCTGCGTCGTCCGTGAGAAACAAGCAACTGAAGTCAGCGATTTTGAATTCGCATTAATTCGTGAAATTCGCGTCAAAGATTTTTGATTCGAAACCTCATCCCGGCCCCTTTTCCCGTTCGAGGCGGAGAGGAAGAAGTCATTCTTCCACCGGCACAACCAGCCGGTCCATGATGTAATCCTTCCGCTCCGGCGTGTTCTTGCCCATGTAGAAATTGAAGATCGGGCCGGACTCGGCGCGCGGGGCGTATTCGACTTTGCTCGTCCGCATTTCCTTGCCGATGAACTGCTGGAATTCTTTCGGACTGATTTCGCCGAGACCTTTGAAGCGCGTGATCTCCGGTTTGCCGCCGAGTTTCTGGGTCGCGTTGTCGCGCTCGATTTCACTGTAACAGTAAATGGTTTTCTCCTTGTTGCGCACGCGGAACAGCGGCGTCTCCAGCACATAAACATGGCCGTCGTGGACGAGTTGCTCGAAGAACCGAAAGAAATACGTGATCATCAGATTACGTATGTGCATACCGTCCACGTCCGCGTCGGTGGCAAGGATGACCTTGTCGTAACGCAGGCCCTCGGTGTTGTCCTCGACGTTAAGTGACTGCATAAGGTTATACATCTCGTCGTTCTTATACATCACGTCGCGCTTGAGATCCCAGACGTTGAGCGGTTTGCCTTTCAACACGAACACGGCCTGATTGTTCACGTCGCGACAGCTCGTGATCGAGCCGGCGGCGGACTGGCCTTCACAGATGAAGACCATCGTGCCTTTGCCCTTTTCCTTCTTCTTGTCGAAATGATTTTTGCAGTCTTTCAACTGCGGAATGCGCAGCGTGATGGACTTGGCGCGTTCGCGCGCGAGCTTCTTGACCGCCTGCAATTCCTTCCGCAACTGCTGGGTGTCCGCCACCTTCTCAATGATCTTGTCGGCGATCGCCTTGTTGCGCTGGAAAAAATGCAGCAACTCCTCGCGCACGTTGTTGACCAGCTCGGTGCGGATTTCCGTGTTGCCGAGCTTGTTCTTCGTCTGCGATTCGAACAACGGATCTTTCAGCCGGATCGCCACCGCGCCGACCATGCATTCGCGCACGTCGTCGCCTTCGTATTTGCCGTTGCAATGTTCGTTGACCGCCTTCAGCAAACCTTCGCGGAAAGCGCTCAAATGCGTGCCGCCGTCACTGGTGTATTGGCCGTTGACGAATGAATAAAACGTCTCGCCATAGCGGCTGTTGCTGTGCGTGAAACAAAATTCCAATGTCTTGCCGGCGTAATGCAGCGGTGCATAAATCGGCTCGCTACCATCGGTCGCCATGTCCTCCATCACCAGATCCATCAGGCCGTGACGCGACTGAAAAACTTTAGTGGAACAGGCATCCTGCCTGTTTTCTCCGTCACTCTTGGCAGGCTGGAAGCGTGCCCCACTATATTTCAAAACCAGCTTCAAGCCGGTGTTTAAATAACTGTAATGACGCAGCCGTCGCTCAATGTGTTCCAAACGGAATTCGCTATTCTTAAAAATTTCCGGATCGGGCTCGAATTCGATGAGCGTGCCGTTCGGTTCCTTCGTCTTGCCGGAATCTTCCTTTTTTAATTTGCCGATCTTGAAGGATGCCTCGGCAAATTCCCCGTCGCGATGACTGCGCACGAGGAAGTTTTTGGAAAGCGCATTGACTGCTTTCGTGCCGACGCCGTTCAGCCCGACGCTGAATTGAAAAACATCATCGTTGTATTTCGCGCCGGTGTTGATCTTGGAAACGCAATCCACAACTTTGCCAAGCGGAATGCCACGGCCGAAATCACGCACGCTCACATGGCTGGCATCGAGCGTGATCTGCACTTCTTTGCCATGTCCCATGATGTATTCGTCAATCGCATTGTCCACGACCTCTTTGAGCAGGACGTAACAGCCGTCATCGGGATTATTGCCATTGCCGATGCGCCCGATATACATGCCGGTGCGCAGCCGGATGTGCTCCAGCGAGGACAGCGTCTTGATCTTGCTCTCGTCGTAAATGTTCTTCGGTTTTTCAGCCATAAAAATTGTGCGGCGGGGAAGATGAAACAAAGCGGCGCAAATTAAAATAGAAAACTTATTTGTCGTCGCACGTTTGTCTTGCGAAACTTGGCGAAGATTTGACCATGAACATCTCCCCAAGCACCACCATTCCTGAAAACTTGGTTGTCGAACTGGATTCCATTGTGGAACGACTGGCGTTGGCACAATTATTTCCAAAACCGCAGTTGCTTGAAGTTGAACTCGGCTGTGGTGATGCTTCGTTTCTGGCCGAATATGCCCGGCGCAATCCCGGGAGTAATTTCATCGGCGTCGAACGATTGCTCGGCCGCATCCAGAAACTGGATCGCAAGGGCCGTCGCGCCGGCTTGGCCAATCTGCGCGGCGTCCGCATCGAGTCCGCGTATTTTCTGCAATACCTTCTGCCGCCGCACGCCGCCTCGGCGTTGCATATTTATTTTCCCGATCCCTGGCCGAAGAAGAAACATCGCCGGCACCGACTTATCAACGAAGGCTTTCCCGCATTGTCCCACGCCGCGCTTATGCCCGGCGGCGTGGTTTATCTGCGGACGGATGACGTGGATTATTTCACGCAGATGACCGAAGTGTTTGGCGCGAGCGAAGAATTTAAGAAAGCGGGAACGCCTGCTGAACTGGCCGGAGTGCTGACCGATTTTGAACGGGGGTTTAACGCGCAGGGAATTCCCACTTTGCGCGCGGCGTATCAACTCAAATAAAAGTTCCAAACTCCAACATCCAAACACCAGAGAAACTCCAAGTTTCAAAACTCAAACGGCAGCGCGTAAAATTGCATGTTGAGTTTGGAGCTTCTCTGGGGCTTGAAGCTTGGGATTTGGATGTTGAATTCACACATCAATCACCGGACCGTTGCCATCATCGTCAGGCTTTTTATTGGCCGGCGGTGGCCGGCGCTGAATCGTGATGCGGGCATTGGTGTTGCCGGTCAAAATGTTCAGGGTGATGGAAATGAAGCTGATGATGAGCGCGCCCAGGATCGCATAGCCGAAGGAAAAATGGACGCCATCGCCCGTGATTTTAAAAAACGGGAGCAGGAGGGTCAGCAAGCCCAGCAGCAGTGCGTTGATGATGATTGTAAACAAGCCGAGCGTGAAAATGAGCAGCGGCAGGGCGATCAGCATCAGAATCGGGCGCACAAAGACGTTCAATACACCCAGTAAAAACGAGGCGATCAAAAGATTTTGCAGCTTGTTGCCGTAAGTGATGTGTTCGCGCAGGATGACCACGGCCAGTAACACCGCGACGGTGTTGATGATCCAGCTTTTGAAAAAGCGCAGGAGCTGTTGTGTCTGGGGCTGCATGGTCCGCGCGGAAAAATGTGCGCGCTGCCAAAGTGCGCCAGCCATTGCCGAAAAACAAGGAACGATTTTTAAGGTGGATTCACGGTGCCGGGTGTTGCAGCCTGTCCGCAACGCATGAAAACTTTTCTCCTGCCACTGTCCGCATTGTTCTTCTTCACCGCCGCAGTTTTCTCCCAAAGCGTCGTCGCGCCGGGCGCAAAACTGGAAAAGCTCGCGGGCAACTTTCTGTTCACCGAGGGGCCGACCTGCGACAAGGACGGCAATGTCTTCTTCACCGATCAGCCCAACGACCGCATCATGGAATGGAGCGTTGACGGAAAGCTTTCCACCTTTCTGCAACCGGCAGGCCGTGCTAACGGAATGATGTTTGACGCGCGCGGCAGCTTGATCGCCTGTGCCGACGAACACAACCAGCTTTGGTCCATCGCGCCGGACAAAACCGTGACCGTGCTTATCACGAATTTTAACAACAAATATCTCAACGCCCCGAACGACGTCTGGGTCGCGCCGGATGGCGGGATTTACTTCACCGATCCGTTTTACAAACGCAAATGGTGGGATCACGACACGATGGCGCTGACCAACGAGGAAGTTTATCATCTCCCACCCGACCGGAAAAATCTGGTGCGGGTGACGGACGATTTGAAAAAGCCCAACGGCATCACCGGCACGCCCGACGGCAAAAAACTTTACGTCGCCGACATCCGCGCGGATCAAACCTGGCGTTACGATATTTTGCCCGGCGGTGCGCTGACGAACAAGACCCTGTTTGTTGCGAAAGGTTCGGATGGCATGACGATTGATGAAAAGGGAAATCTTTATTTATGCGCGACCGGCCAGACGAACGGCGTGACCGTCTATGATCCGGCCGGGAACAAGATTGACCATATCGACGTGCCGGAAAAATGGTCGGCCAACGTGTGTTTCGGCGGCAAGGAACACCAGACGCTTTTCATCACGGCAACCGAATCGCTGTATTCAATTCGTCTGAATGTCAAAGGTGCGAATCCGGCAAAATGAGCGTGTCACGACACTCAGGAATGTTCGACCGTCCCGCGTTCAAGAAAAAGGTGTGGCAACGGAATTGGATGTGTTCAATCTTTCCCGCTGTATCCGCCGCTGATTGAAGAAAATGCAGAAAAAAAGCCCTGTTAACATTCCAATCCTGCTGAAAAAAAGAAGAAGGTAGCCAATGACGATTAGCCATTTGACGCACAACTGACCTGATTTGGTTTTTCTAAATACATCTCTATCGGAAAACGAATAAACATAAGGCACCCAATTGTTATAAGAATCAATCGCACATCCGCAATGCGGGCAGGACAACGTCGTTGATAACTGCGGTGTGGAGCAATGACGGCAGACTTCCAGTGTGTCATCCGCGTTTATTTTCTGTTCGTATTCGGCTTCCCAAGGATCCGGTCGGATGGGAGCGTCGCGAATCCAGACGATGAGCCGCCACAAACCGGCCAGAACCAAGCCTCCGATGGCGATTCGGGCCACAGTCATGTCTGGATCGCTGGTAGCAATCATACGAATTCTGTCGCACTATCACATTTCATTTATATCTGGTCAAGCGAGCCGCGATGCCGACAAACATTGGTTAAGAGTGCAAGATAACATTGGTGGCGAAGAGGATGATCATCACGACGCCAATGGAAAATTTGCCGAGGATGCCCAGCAACAGGCCGATGGTTGCGCCCGCGCCAGCCTTCGCCGCCTTTTTGAATTCCTTGTCGCCCAACATTTCAAACAGCATCGCACCGAGAAAAGGACCAATGATGATTCCCGGCAGGCTGAAGAAAAGACCGATGATGCCGCCGATCACCGCGCCCGTCATGCCACGCCAGGTCGCGCCAAATTTCTTTGCACCCAACATGCTGGCCAGAAAATCAAACACCAGGGAAATCACCATAAGCCCGATCAGAACGCCGAGGACCAGGTTGCTGACACTGGCTGCACCGAAATAAAGCCGGTGTCCAATGGCGGCAATCAACATGAGTGGAGTGCCAGGCAGCACCGGCAGAATGCTGCCGATCAATCCTGCGAGCATCACCAGCAAGGTCAGGCTCAAACCGACGATTTGCTCCGTAGTCATGGGGTAAAATTAAACAACTGCAAAGGTTTTACAAGAACCGCTGGCAGTCTTTGGCAAGTGCGGACCCATTACAGGAAACGAACCGTTGGCGTTCCGATTCTTGTTGATGCGGAGCAGGGCGGCTTTTCAAATTGCAGATGGTCGGCCAGGTGCGCTTCGGTTAAAACGATTCTTCGCCCAGCAGCGTAGAGATGCTATTGCCGCCGGCACTGACCACGTCCAGCAGTCCGTCGTGGTCCACATCGGCCAGGATGACGCTTGAGATGACGATGCCGGCTTCGAATGGAGCGGAAGCCGGTTCGGTCATGGTATGCGCCAGCGTGACTGGCACCTGACCGCTGATGAAGGCCGTCGCCTTTGTGCCCAGCGAAGGAACCACTGCGTCTGCCCGGCCATCGCCGTTAAGATCGCCTAAGGCTGCACGGGCAAAGACTCCGTTAGGAAAGATGTGCGGATTAAAGGTCGTGTTAGTCGGGAACATTCCGGAACCGGCGTTGTAGAAAACGGTGGGCACTGCGCCATAGCCGGTCGCCACCACGTCACGATCACCATCACCGTCCACGTCGCCGACATTGAGATAGGTTCCACTGCCGGTATAATTCTGGTTGGTCAGAAAACCGCCTGTTCCGTCTGAGAGCCGGACAATTAACTCGGAACCGGTGCCCAGAAAATCAGGACGGCCATCGGCATTCACATCCGCCAGTAAAACCCCGTTGAAGGAGGCATCGGGCAACAGGGCGACGGCATTAGTGAACAGGCCCCCGCCATTGCCCTGAAATGAACAGGCTTGCAGGCTTTCATTGACGAAGGCGAGGTCAGCCAGTCCATCGCCCGACCAATCGGCGGCGGCGATGCGATACAGCGCTTGGGCCGGACCGGGAGGCATGGCCTGAATGATCGGCGGTTGAAAACCACCCTGGTTGTCAGCCAGCAAAGTCATCAGTTCCGCCGGACGGATTAAGATATGAAAAAATCCCGCGAACACCGCTGGCTGCATCACAATGATGTCCGTCCGGCCATCGCCATTGACATCGGCCAATGCCAGGTCGGGGGCGGAAAAGCTGCGCGCATTGGAGAAGAAATAGGAAGCCGCGTTCGTGAAAGTGCCATCGCCTTTTCCGTGCATGACGGATGCGCCGATGAACTGTTCACTGCCGATTGTGCGCGTCACGGTGACGGCGAGATCGGGCAGGGTGTCTCCATTGAAGTCGGCGCTGGCGAGATACTGGCCGGGGTATGGCAAGGGTGAAAGGAAAGGACCATTGAGACAGGGCGCCGGACACGGAGCAAGGGCGAGGTCAAAGACCGGCGCGGAAAATGTGGTTTGAAGCGTCATCGCCGCGTTCGTCGCATTAAGGAGCATGAGGCGGGTGGTTTGGCTGCCGGTCAACGCCGCGTAAAGCCTGTTTGGCGCCATCGGTGTCAGGCCATAGACATTCGTTGAGTCAAGTAGCGATCCCACTGACTGCGCTGCACCGCCCGGTCCGGCAGGGAACGAGAGCAGGGCATCCGCCGCACCGGATTGCGCGGAAGAGGCGAACAACATTTCATGAGTGGTGCCTGATCCCAACACGGCCAGCGCCCGTAACGCCTGCGATTGCACGACACCGACCCGCGTGGCAACGCCGGTCAACGGATCAATAGTCAAAAACTGGCCGGTGGAATCGCCGGCCGCCGTGCTTTCGATGCCGAGCAGCGTCCCGCCATACATGCCAGCGGCGAAATTGTAACAATAAATTGCAGGCCCGTTGGTGCTGAAGTTTCCGATGTTCGTCACGGCTAGTTGTCCGGAGGCGGAGGCGGGCTGATCCAGCAGGAGCCGAACCAGCCGGTCGCCCTGGCTCGCGAGCATTTTGCCGTCGGCGGTGAAGGCGACTCCGAAACCCATGCCTCCGTTGACCTGACCAAGTGCGGCCATTTTGCCCGTGACCGGATTGACCACGGCCAGCACGCGCCCGTTGACGCTGGTGATCACCTCGGCAAACAAGGTTCCCGACGGCAGGAGCGGAATCGTCAACTGGGCGTTGTTCGCTGAAGTTCCGGCGCTCAATTCCCAGCCGTCCCAGAAACCATCACCGTCCGTGTCGCGTTTTAGCGGATCAGTCGTTCCGTTTAATTCATCAGCGTCGGTAAGCAGGTCGCCATCGCTGTCGCCGGTGATGGGGCTGAGTCCTTGCAAGACTTCGTTAAAATCATTAATTCCATCAGCGTCAGTATCAGCCACAAGCGGATTCGATCCCACCACCGCCTCATCCGCATCGGACAATCCGTCTCCGTCGCCATCCGGACCGGCGAGGTAGAGCACGAGACGGTCTAGCATGGAATTATCAGGCGCACGCCCATCCGAGACGGCCACGGTGTTGAAGCCGGGAAAGAAAAGCAGGTTGGCCTGGCGGTTGCCATAATTATCGCGGACAAAAGAAATTTGCCGCACCTGATTCGAGTCCTCGCCGCGAATAGTGACGGTCACCGGCAAACTGAACGGTACGGCCGGTGGCAGATAGACTGGCAAGAGACCGTGATCAGTGACGAAATCGGACAGATTGCGCGGCGGCACCACCGCGCCCGCAGCTTGAATCCGGCCGGAAGGCGTGAACGGATATTTGGCGTCCACCAAGCGTGCGCGCCGTTCGGAGATTATGGTTCGCGAATTGATGTCAACGGTGCGGAATGTAAACAGACTGTTGCCGGGATTTCCGCCGCGTGAATTAATGAAACTTGCGCCGCCGAGCCGGAAACCGCCGCGAGCCTGCAAGGTGACACTGCCGCCGCTGCCACCACCACCACCACCACCGCGATTTGCGCTGGGAGGATCTTCGGTGCTAAGACCGCCGCCAGTGTAAGTGGTGATGATGTTTTCACCGCCGTCGCCGCCGTCACCGCCACGCGTATCCACCTGGTCGTCCAGCGACAGGTCGTTGCGCGTGAGGATGAACACACCTCGGCCGCCGCCACCGCCGGAGCCGCCGCCTTCGCCGGCATCAAACCAGTTGAGGTCACCGCCACCGCCACCACCGCCACCGCCATGCCCGTCGTCTGAAAGATAATCAGTGCCGGCGCGTGCACCGGGCAGACCCAGTTGCCCGACGCCGGCACCCGCAGCCATGTCGCTGATCTCACCCACGATTTCGACAATGTTTACGACCAGTTCCCCGCAGGAAATGAAATTTCCACTGATGCAACCAGCGAGATCAAGGACGGCGTTGATGAATTCTGCAACGAAGCCGGTGTCCTCGCCCGGCGCTCCACCATCGCCATAATAGAAATCGCCACGGGTGGAAAGCTGGAGGAAACCGTCATGACCCGCTTCGTCCGGCAGCCCACCATCACCGCCCCGTGAAAGAATAGAAGCCGGTGGATTCACGCCGGGCACTTCGTCGTCCGAAGGCAAACCATTCAGGCCGCGGGCCATGATCTGGCCGGCGATGCTGACTGGACCATTCGCCAGCAAGGTCAGGCCCTCGGGAGCCGTCACAACGGCGCCCGCGCCTACATTTATTTCTGAGAATAGTTGCGATGAACCGGAGAGGTTGGTGTGGATTCCCGGCGGGATGATCAACTCATTCAAGCCCTGCACCGACAGAGTGACGCTCGCGGACTGGCTGGAGCTGTTGACGACGCGCAGTTCGTAATCCCGTAGTCCGCCATTGTTGAAGTTGCTTAAAGTGGAAATGGTCAGCAGCAGTCCGAGCCGGTTGGTTTCAAAAATGGCGTTGGACGGAACCACGTCACCGGTCGGCTGGCCGGCGCGCAATACTTCGATGCGGACGCCGGGAACCAGGTTCTGGCCGGTGATCAACACCGGCACAGTGAGGCATTCCTGCAACGGCATCGCCGTTTGCACGCTGGTGATTTGCGGCGGTCCGCTGGCCACGACACTCTCGGCTTCATCCACCCCAACTTCTGAGAAATGCAGAATCTGGCCCGTGGCCTCTCGTCCGTTGGCGCCAACGACAGCCATTAAGCCTTCGTCCACAAACGTGCCGTTGGTGCGGATGAAATATTTCAGCGCGAGCGTGGTTCCCGGAGAACGCATTTCCGTGAGGGGCAGGGTAACGGCGACCGGTTGATTGAAAATCGTTCCATCGGGACCGAGCCGGACGGCACCGAGCAAACGGCGGCCGGGTGCGGCGGGCGGGAGATTCGTGCCGCGCAAGGTGGCGATGCTGAGAAACGCATTGGTAAATAACGCGCCGGGTGGCACATCCAAGGCCGCATCGCCTTCCGTCGTGGCGACCAACCCGCCTTGAGCTGAACTGACAAAACCTGTTCCGCCGAGGTTGCTGGGTGGCAGCACCTGCACCAGCACCGTCGCACTGATGGCAGGGCGGGTCGTCAAGGCGGCGACAATGGTCATCAGGTTGGTCGGTGGCAGGAATGGCGCGTGGTAGAGTCCGTTGCTGGAGATCAAGCCGACATTCACATTGCCACCAGCTATGCCGTTCACAGAAAACGTCAACGACCGGTTCGTTGCGCTGCGGATGGAGGTGTAAAATTGCACCGGTTCACCTGGAGCGGCTTGATCACGATCCGAAGTGAGCGTGATGACCGGGGGCACGGTAAAGATGGCGTCCGACGCTGTGACCTGCGCGTCACTGACAAGTTTGAACGGCGCGGTGACGGCTCCGGCGGGCACCTGCACCACGGCATAACCAGACTCATTGGTGAGATACGCACAGGGCACGCCGGCAAGCGTGAATTGAAAATTGGTGCCAAGCGAATTCAGATTCACAACATTGAGATGAACCACGGTGCCCGGCGCACCGGAACTCGGATAGAAGCTGACAATTTCTGGCGGCGCGGGTGCCGGGCCGCCGAGCTCGAAGGACGCCGTTTGAACAGCGCTGGTGCGCCCGCTGCGGTCAATCAGTTGAAATTCCGCGTCGTAGGTTCCTGTCCAGTACGTGTAATCAAGGGTGAACGGCCGCAGGGTGTTTGTTCCCACCGCGTTGGTGAATCCGGTGCGGACGGCGCGCAGTTCCTTGACCATGGATTCTCCCGACGGCATGTGGAGTGTGGCGCGGATGCGTTCGATGTCGCTGTCGGGGTCATTCCACTTCAGCACGAAGCCCGGTTTCAACCGCCAGCCCGCAACATAGGACACTTGCCACGCGTCGGCTTCGGCAGCGGCACTGACCAGTTGAGGGGCGGTGCCTGGTCCGCCCTGGCCCACGATGGTGATCTCAAAATAAACCGGGGCGCTGTAGAGTCCCAGGCGATCCACCAGCCAGAGCGTGAAATACGAGGTGCCGATCGGAAGCTTCTCCGGGCGGATTTGCAACACCGCCAGACTGGTTGCTTCCGTCAACCCGATGTCCTGGACGGACACGGCGTTTGAAAAGGAACCAAGAATGTTCGTCCACATCACCACCAGCGCTGCGAGATCGAGGTCCGGTTCAATGATGTTGAATTGGAGAGTTGCCACGGAGCCGAATGCCACCGCGTTGGTGGAAACCTGAAGCGCGGTCACCGTCGGGTTTGTGCCGGAATCTTTGACCAGCCGGAAGAATTGCTGCGAATTAGTGCGCGGGACAAGGAGTTGTTGCTGCGTTCCGATTACGGACGCGGTGTCATTGAGATTGGTCCAGGTTTCCGACACGGCGAGCCCGACGCGGGATTGGGCGTGAAAGCCGGTGGCGTTGGTGGGCCAGGCGAGGACAAAATTGGTGCCGCTCACTTGATACTGAAGCTGGGGGCCGCCGAACGATGACATGACCGGGAGCAGCGACAGCAGAATGAAAGCGCAGAGCCTGACGACGAAAGGGAGCCCGGGGCGGCGGAAAAAAAGTGCCTTGCGGGAGAAGCCTGGCGTGGGGCAATGGTTCACCGGGACGGAATTGCCTTTGAGGATTGCCGGGAAATGCAATTTGTTTTCCTCACTTTGCACGTTAGAAACACTACTGATGAGCTCATTGGGGGTCAAGCATAGTCTCTCGAAATGAGGGAATATGTTTCGAAGAGGCAATTCTTGCTTTAGGGGAATAAATCCATTTGGCGGGTTTTATACTCTTCCACGGTGATTTGTCTGCCAGAATCTTTCCAATCAGGTGACGCGGAAGTTAAGATTGGGTTACGGTGACGGTAATCTATTGCCAAAGTTATTCACATTGTTGCAAAGTCCTGTGAATATCGAGTTATGAAAGATGAACAGACCCATCTGGATTTGAATTCAGACGAGCCGGTTGTCTGCCGCTCGGTTTGGATTTCGGACATTCATCTCGGCACACGGCACGCGCGCGTCACCGAACTGCTGGAATTTCTGCGCGTGGTGGACTGCAAATATCTCTACATCGTGGGAGATTTGATTGACGGCTGGGAATTGCGGTTCCGCTGGTTCTGGCGGGATGAATACAATGTGCTCATCCAAAAACTTCTGCGCAAGAGCCGCAAACATACCAAGGTCATCTACATCACCGGCAACCATGACGAGTTCATCGACCAGTTTGCGGGCATGCGCTTTGGGCGGGTGATCATGGCGCACCAGGTGATCCATACCGCCGCCAACGGGAAAAAATACCTGGTCATCCACGGGCATCAGGCGGACGGCCTGACGCATTTCAACCATCTGCTGGAAAAGCTCGGTTCGCACCTTTACAACTGGATCCTTGATGTCAACCTGCACTTCAACCGGCTGCGCCGCGCGCTGGGGTTTGGTTACTGGTCGCTGGCGGCCTATCTGAAATCCAAGGCCAAGTCCGCCGTCCAATTCGTCACCGAGTATGAGAACACACTGGCCTCGATGGCGCGCAATCAAAATGCCGACGGCGTCATCTGCGGCCACATCCATCGTGCCGAGATGAAGCACATCGACGGCGTGGAATATTTGAACTGCGGGGATTGGGTTGAAAGTTGCACGGCATTGATTGAAGATTTCGACGGCAAGATCAAACTCATCCATTTCCATGAAAATGATGTTTTGCGTACTGGGCGAGGGCCGGGGCCACATGACCCAGGCCATGGCCGTCAAGGAAATGGTCGAGGCGGCGGGGCATCAAGTGGTCGCCGTCACGCTCGGCGCGAGCACGCAACGGCCGATGCCGGCCTACTTCGCATCGGCGATGAAGATGTCCGTCCGGCAACTTCCCACGCTGGAATTCAAATATAAAAACAACCGCTCGGTCAGCAATGGAGCGACCCTCCTCGGCGCATTTTTCAAGCTTCCAAAATATTACCACCTGCTGCGCCAGTTTGACGAAATCATCCGCGAAACACAGCCGGATGTGATCCTCAATTTCTTCGAGCCGCTGGCCGCATTTTATGCCATCACGCGCCGCCGCCGGCCACCCGTGGTCGCCATCGGCCACCAGTTCATGTTTCAACATCCCGGCTACGTCCATGCACCGCAGCTTTGGAAACAATTGTTGAGCATGAAAATCTACACGCGACTGCTGGGTGCACGCGCGACGAAACTGGCGCTCTCACTTTACGAAGCGCCAGACCTGCCGGAGAAACGAATCATCGTCGGCCCGTCAATTTTGCGGAAACAGCTTTTTCAACTGGAATCCAAATTTGACGGCGATTTTGTCCTCGTCTATTTGCTGAATCATGGTTATGCCGACCAAATCATCGCGTGGAACGCAAAAAATCCGCAGACGAAGCTCCATTGTTTCTACGACAAGCCAGACGCGCCGCCGGAACTGGCTCATTCGCCCTCGCTCACGTTTCACCGGCTGGATGGCGAAAAGTTTTTGCGGATGATGGCCGGGTGCCGCCACGTCGTCTGCACCGCCGGCTTTGAATCCGTCAGCGAGGCCGCGTGGCTCGGCAAGCCATTGTTCCTCGTGCCGGTGGAAAATCATGTCGAGCAGCAGGTCAACGCGCTCGACGCGGAGCAGTTCGGGATCGGCCTCGCCGGGAAAAACTTTAACCTCGACCGGCTGGCCGACCTGCCCGACCGCCTGCCGGTGGAAAACTTTCGCGCGTGGGTGGACGGTGCGCCCGCAAAACTTTTCACCGCCATCCATCACGCGGTGAACGCAAAGCGATGAGCCAGGGTGCCATTCTCCAATTTCCGGACGGCTTTCTTTGGGGCGCGGCCACGTCTCCGACACAGGTGGAGGGGCGCGTTGACAACGAATGGACTGATTTTACGGCGCAGGACGGTGGTAATTGCCGCATCGCTTGTGACAATTATCATCGTTATCCCGAGGACATCGAATGGATGTCGCGGCTTGGGATGAATGCCTACCGCTTTGGCATTGAATGGTCGCGCCTGCAATCCGCGCCGTTCGCTCCGTTGAATCCCAAAGAATTGGAGCGCTATGTTCATCTTTTGGACTGTCTGAAGACAAAGGGCATCACGCCGATGGTCGTGTTGCATCATTTTTCCAACCCGCCCTGGATCAATGCCATTGGTGGCTGGACGAATGCCGCAACAATACCAGCGTTCGTCGATTACGTCACCAAGCTGGTCGCTGTGCTGAAAGACCGCATTCATCTTTGGAATACGTTTAACGAGCCGGACACCTACGCCTGCGTGGCATACCTGCTCGGCGGCTTTCCGCCCCAGCGCAGATGGAAACTCGGCCAGTTCCGCAAAGTGATCGCCCACATGGCCGGCGCCCATGTGCGGGCCAGCCGCGTCATCCGGCGCGAAGGCAATGCCGGCCGGCAACCGGAGGTGGGAATCGCGAAGAACTGGACGTTCTTCCATGCTTACAAACAATTTTCCATCTGGGACCGCACCACGGCGTTGGCCTGTCATTACACGTTCAACAAGTTTGTGCTCGACGCCTTTCTGGGCGGCTGGCGACGAAAGGCTTCCACGTTCATCGGCCTGAATTATTACGGCCGTGTGCGCTTCCATCATTTCCGCGCGATGATTCCGGCGAGCGGTACGCCGGTGAAGACCCTGGAGGATTTTGGCTTTGTCTGCGACGACATGGTGGAGCGTTATCCCGAAGGCCTGGGTAAAATCCTGTCCTACCTCGACCGGAAATTTCATCTGCCCGTCTACATCACCGAACACGGCGCGGCCTCGGACGACGAGCAGTTCCGTGAACGCGATCTGCGCGAGAATCTCACGGTGCTGCATCGCGCGATTCAATCGGGTGTGGATGTTCGCGGATTTTTCTACTGGTCGCTGATGGACAATTTTGAATGGCAGTTCGGCTACGCAAAAAAATTCGGCCTGTTGGCGGTGGATTTTGCGGATGAAAAATTGCCGCGCTCGATGAAACATTTGGCAGAAGTCTATGCCGAAATCTGCCGGGGAAATTCCGTCCAGTTGTAAAACCCGACTAATATTATTTTACATCGGAAGCCCGTTAGGGCTGGCATATTTGTAGAAAACCAAAATTAAATCCAAAGCTCCGTCAGGAGCGAAATCTTGTAGCGTCGGTCTATGACCGACGACGTCTGCCACAAAAACGGCGCTGACACAGCGCCGCTACATCGGAATATGCCGCTCCTACGGAGCTTGATTCGGTTTGGGTTTGGTTCTACAAAGATGTCGCGCCGACGGCGCTCACATGGAAGACATCTTGATCTATTGGGGAATTCACGCTCTTGATCGGACAAAAACAAATCCATTTCCACTTGAATATCGTGATTGGTATCTCCAATGGGATCTAGTTCCAGAATCTGAAGAAAATCAGATTCTGGAAATTTTACGCCCGAAACAAAAAAGCGAAAACCAACTTGGGCCAGAGCCAAATATCGGAGATGAAGAATGGTCATTGTCATTTGCGAAACCCGATGTTCAAATTTTAGCGTTTAGGAAATATTTTAGGGACTTATATACATTGTTACCCCAGCTTTTGGTTGCAGTCGTTTCGATTTTCTTCATAGTGAATTAAATGACCAACCGATTTGAGCTTCGTTTCTCGGAATTCCATCTTGCCGAATGTCTCGCCAAATGCAAACCGCCAAACGGTTTTAAAGTCACCGTATCAAAACCAATCTGGCGTGCTTCGGTTGATTCTGATGTCATAATGAAGGTTACTTTTACTGCTTCCATTTCAGTTAAGATGAGCGCCGGTGTCATTGCTGTCGTCTCTTTGTGGGTTTCCAAAAAGCTTAAAGCAAAGGTAAAGCGCCGCAAAAATAAAAAGTCCCGCATTAATAACAATGTCATTCCACTTAACAAACGAAATATAATCCTGCTCATTGAAAATGAGATGGCTGCACAAGCTGAACGCGATGCCCAATGGAGACAGGACAAACAAAACAAGAACTCCAATTGTGATGAGGTTATCTAGCTTCATTTATTCGGCTTCTTTTGCGTTGCCTTAATCATCGGCTTGGCTTTCTTGACAGGCTTCACATTGCCAGCCGCTACCGCAGCAAGAATGTTGTTGAATGCGCCTTTGATCGGCGGATGAATCTTCTGTGGTCTGCTCATGCTGGCTCCTGTGTGAGGATTTTAAACGGCAACTGGACGCTTTCAGATACGCGGGCTACAACATCGGCAAACATGTTCTGCATGTTACCTTGGCGGCGATTGTAGCGGAACGTAAATTCATCCACATACTTTTGCATGTGCTTTTTGCTCATGTGATGATAGATGCCATGATAACCGCGTTTGAACAACGCCCAAAACGATTCGATGCTGTTCGTGTGAACATCGCCTTTGACATATTCACCTTTGCCATGCGCGACGGCCTTGTGCTCAAACATCCTGCCGATGCGAGCGTAAGAAAGGAAATCGTCGCTCATCACTTTTGAGCCAGTCGCAATATTTTCCACAATGTTGCTTTCAACGGCCTGCATTGAAACCCGTTCAACCACCTGCGCACGGATTTCACCGCCGCGTTGAATCATGCCGACAATCGGCGTCTTAACCTTTGGGCTGCGACCCTGTGCGCCAGCCGTCCGCTTGTTCGCGTGCTTATTCTTTTCCAATCCGCCTACATAGGTTTCGTCCACTTCAACCGTGCCGAAAAGCTGTCCCTTGTTCTGCTTCATGGCCGAACGGATGCGATGGTCTATAAACCAGCCTGTCTTTTGCGTCACACCGACCTGCTTGGCGAGTTGAACGGATGAAATGCCTTTGCCACTGGTTGAAAGCAGATAAATCGCCATGAACCATTTACGGAGCGGCAATTTGCTTTCTCCAAAGACCGTCTTTGTGCGGATGGTGAAGTCCTGCTTACACTTGGCACAACGATAACGCTTGCCATTGCTGAACAGATGAACCTTGTCATGATTGCAATGCGGGCAATATGCACCGTTACGGAAACGGATAGCCGTAAAATGCTTCACGCAGGTTTCTTCATCACAGAAAAAATCGGTGAACTCTGTCAGCGTCTTGAACTCAAATGCGTTTTTCATTCTGGAATAAGATTACCCTTAATTCTTAGGGTTGTCAAATGACATTAATTGCCTTACCTGATTTCTTTTAATTGCAATTAAGGCCGATAAAATAAGACTTAATGAGACAATAATAATGCCGCCCAAGCCTAGAAATATAGCCTCATATTCTTGAAAAACAGTTCCTTCTTTTGTTAATAAAAGCCCAATCTCAATCAGCATTCCAAATCCTATTAATCCTAAACCGCAAATGAATAGAACAACACTGAATATCGTTGACCAATCATCTATTTTTGAAGCTCCAAATATCCCCAAAATGGCAATTCCTGCAAATCCAATTAGCAAAATAGCCTTGCCGATTTCTTTGTATATTTCTGGATGAATGGTTGAAGCCCATATCACCAAACTTATAATTGCGGCAATTATAAAAACTATCGCCAATAAGCTTCGATGTTTTTTTATAAAAGGCATTCCCTTAATCTTAAACGGTTTTTTTATTGGAATGAAAAGCATTGTTTCCAACCCACAATGAGGACATGTCGCCGATCTGGTTTCACTTGGCTCAAAGTCGCTTGAATCGAATTCAATCCCCTTATTACAATGCTGGCAGTTACATTTTACGAAGTTTTCCATCCTGTATCCTTTCCGTTTTGTAACGAAAGGAATGGCGCGAACCCGTCGCACCTTGCACGGAGGCACTTGGACGCGCCTATTACAAGAATACACCGGGCCGCGCCAATGCAGGCGCATAACCCGGCTGGTCTTGTAACGAGGAAAATGTCCAAGTTTTCCGTGCAACCCAGCCGCTACACTAAATTTCAGTTCGGTAATCATTAAGCCTACTTTTTGTCATTTGACAACCCTTTTATTTTTGGGTCTGATGATTGACATGAAGAATTTTCATGTCTTGGTTGCCATCGAAAAACCCAACGAGAAAGATGGCCAATCATGGAATTACTGGAATGATTTTTTGGCAGATTTAGCCAAAAACCACCAATTGAACTCAGCTCCCACACACTTGATAGACAACGTATGGCGATTCGATGTGCCAACCAAATTGCTATCTGCGTTTGATTTTTTGGCATTGGCCCGATCAAAGAATTTGAATCCGAAGTTTTTAGTAATAAACGAAGGGGAGATTCAGGAGTCCAAATAGTCCTGATAAGGACAGAAATCAAAACCGTAATTCCAATCAGGACTTTAACCAATTTTCTGATTTTATCACTCATAAATCACCCATTTCCTTTTAAAAACGGTAGGGTAACAATGTATATAAGTCCCATATTTTATTCAAAGGCCGGGATTCGACGTGAACGAGTGTTTTAAAGATCCCAATTCAAAAATTAAACACTTCATTCCGGTTAATCTTCATTTTGAATATTTTGAAGATGAAACAGGTCGACCGATTTCCAAAATTGGAATATATCAATTTAAAACAGGCGAAGCTAATCCGGTAATTCCTTTTGAGCCGCAGTCCATTGTTCGGCTTGGCCCAGCGCCAATTCGCGAAGGCAAATCAGCCACCAAAGAAGATTCGGAAACAATCGCACATTTCTTTGAAATAGTTGATTTGTTAACCAGCAGTTCTTGGTATCGCTCGCCACCCGTATTAACATTCCGGACTAGGAGTGAATCTGCTGAAGTCGATTCGCTATTTCCCAATGTTCGAGAAATGCAAGAAGCCATATTAGCGATTCGACAGCTTTATTCTTCGGACAATCTGTTCAATCGAGCCGTGAATTGTTATGCGAAGCTTTGCGGTGAAAGCAAAAAAGTTGATTGGGTTACAATAATTAAAGAGCATTTCAGCAAATTTTTAGACGGGCCAAACAGCTTTCCAATGTTAAGCGGCGTGACAGTCCGTGGACTAATAGACGTTTTTCTTTATGGTGGAAAATTTGTTCATGCAAATGAAGCTAACAAACAACAGAAATTACAGGCACTCATTCTTGCGCATGGACGCGCACAGGTCGTAATGGCGGTTCAAACTTCATTTAGACGAATCGTCGACACAGCACGGTTGGTGTATCCTGTTTTAATGCAGGATTATTTTCACTGGTTAGCGACAGGGAAATGTCCTTTGCCAGTACCAATGGCTTCAATGAATCAATTATTATTCAGTGGAAAAGAGCCGATTGATGTTAAGAACATTCGGAAGTGATTAATTCTCCATTCATTTCCTCACCCGTTTCAATTTCTTGTAACTCGTCGGTTTGGCCTCCGGTTTGGTGCCGTCACGCATGTGTTTGAGTTCCTTGATCTGGTCGCGCAGCAGGGCGGCTTTTTCAAATTGCAGATTCTCGGCGGCCTTGAGCATGTCGGCTTCGAGTTCCTGAATGGTCGTGGTGATGTCAATGTCCACGCCGCCTTCGCGCAGGACGGCGTCGGCTTCCCGGCGGTCGGATTCGTAGGTCGCCAGGCTTTCTTCGACGGCGCGGACGACGCTGCGCGGGGTGATGTTGTGTTCGACATTGTAGGCGATCTGTTTTTCGCGACGATATTTGGTGACGGCGAGAAACCGTTTGATGCTGTCAGTCATCACATCGGCGTAAAGAATCACCTCGCCGTTCAAATGACGTGCGGCGCGGCCGGCGGTCTGGATCAAGCTCGTTTCGCTGCGGAGAAAACCTTCCTTGTCCGCGTCCAGAATCGCGACGAGTGAAACCTCCGGCAAATCAAGTCCCTCGCGCAATAGGTTGATTCCAACCAGCACATCGAACTCGCCCTTGCGGAGCGAACGCAAAATTTCCACACGCTCAATCGCGTCAATTTCGCTGTGCAGATACTGGACGCGCACGCCGATTTCGCGCAGGTAATCCGTGAGTTCCTCTGCCGTGCGCTTCGTCAAAGTCGTGACGAGCGTGCGTTCCTTTCTTGCATCGCGTTTGCGGACTTCTTCGAGCAGATCGTCAATCTGGCCTTTGAGCGGCTTGATGGTGATGGTCGGGTCAATCAAGCCGGTCGGGCGCACAACGAGTTGCACCACGCCGGGTATTTCACCGTCCGCCCCCTCACCCGGCCTCCGGCCACCCTCTCCCCCGGTGGGGGAGAGGGACGGGGTGAGGGGGTGAACGGCACTTTGCCGCGACCATTCAATTTCGCGTGCTGCCGGCGTGGCGCTGACATAAATCGTCTGGTTTTGCATGGATTGAAATTCCAGAAAATTCAACGGACGATTATCAAGCGCGCTCGGCAGGCGGAAACCGTGTTCAACCAGGACGGTCTTGCGCGATTTATCGCCTTCGAACATGCCGCCGATCTGCGAAACGGTGGCGTGCGATTCATCAATGACGAGCAGGTAATCGCTCGGGAAAAAATCAAACAAGGTGTTTGGCTGCGAACCGGGCGGCCGTCCGGAAATGTGGCGCGAATAATTTTCGATGCCGGAACATACGCCCATTTCCTCCATCATTTCCAAATCGAATTCCGTGCGCTGCTTGATGCGCTGGGCTTCGAGCAGCTTGCCATATTTTTCAAAATACGCGATGCGGTCGCCGAGTTCTTCGCGAATGGTCAGCAACGCGCGCTTCATCTTGTTGTCCGTGGTGACAAATTGCTTCGCGGGAAAGACAACCACGCCATCGAGCTGTTCGATTTTACTTCCAGTCAAAGGTTCGAAGCGCGTGATGCGCTCGATCTCCTCGCCAAAAAATTCGATGCGCAAACCATCCTCGCGTCCGGCGGGCCGGACTTCGACCGTGTCGCCGCGCACGCGAAAATTCCCGCGCTCAAAGGCGACATCGTTGCGCTCATATTGCAGGCTGATGAGGCGCGACAAGAATTGTTCGCGCGAAATACTGTTGCCGACGCGCATGGGAATGATCATCTCTTCGTAATCTTCCTTGCTGCCGATGCCGTAAATGCACGAGACGCTGGCGACGACAATCACGTCGCGCCGCGAAAACAGCGAACTCATGGTCGAGAGCCGCAGGCGTTCGATCTCTTCATTCCGGCTGGAATCCTTTTCAATGAACGTGTCGCTGCGCGGAATATAGGCCTCGGGCTGGTAGTAATCGAAGTAGCTGACGAAGTATTCGACGGCGTTGTTCGGGAAAAAACTTTTGAACTCGGCGTAAAGCTGCGCAGCGAGAGTTTTATTGTGCGAGATGACAAGGGTCGGCTTGTCCACGTTCTTGATGACGTTCGCGATGGTGAACGTTTTTCCCGAACCGGTCACGCCGAGGAGCGTTTGATGTTTGGCGCCGGACATCACGCCTTCGGTCAGCTTGGCAATCGCCTGTGGTTGGTCGCCGGCGGGTGCGTAATCGGAAACAAGTTCGAACATGGCGACAAAAATAAGGGCGAATCACCAAGTGTCAAACCGGCGCGGACTGCGAACGAACTTGCCTCATGGCCTGCGCCGAAACTATGCTGTGCCAGCCTGACAAAGATTAACGCATGATCCGTTCACTTTCATTCACGACGAAGGGGGCTTTGCACACCAAGGACATTGATTTGTTTTTGATGCCAACCCTGCTCGCGGACACGGATCTCTTCCTGTGGATTGACCTGGAAGCGCCAACCAAGGAGGAAGTGAAGTTGATTTTGGAGAATGTGTTTCATTTTCATCCTTTATCCATAGAAGATTGCGTCACGGTCAGCCAGTCGCCGAAGGTCGAGGAATACCTGCCGAAAGAGGACGACCACTTCACGCCGTATGTGTTCATGGTGATCCATGCGGTGGATTACAGCCGGCAGGACGGACGATTCGCCACCAGCGAGCTGGATTTTTTCCTCGGCAAAAATTACCTCGTCACCTACCACGAAAAGCCGCTGCGCAACGTGTCGCTGGTCGAAGACCGGGCATTGAAGGGCACGATGGGCATTGCCAAGGCCCCTGATCGCGTGGCGCATTCGCTGCTGGATGTGCTGGTGGAGAATTACAAGCCGGCGCTGGACGAACTTTCCAATGAGATCGGTGAGCTTGAGCAATCGGCGCTGCAACATCCCACCAAGGAGACGCTCAACAAAATTCTCCAGATCAAAAAGGAAGTGTTGCATCTGCGCCAGATCATCGGCCCGCAATGCGAAGTCCTCGCCCGGTTTGCGGAGGGGGAATTCAAGCTCATCCGTCCGAAAATGGTGCCCTATTTTCGCGACGTGCATGACGCGTTGTCACATATCGGCGAAATCGCGCATGGTTATACGGATTCGCTCACCGGCATCTTGCAGGTCTATCTGAACATGTCCTCCAACCAGACCGGCGAAGTCGTCAAGCTGCTCACGCTCATCACTGTCATCACCACGCCGCTGATGATGATCGGCACCTGGTACGGAATGAATTTTCACGACATGCCCGAACTCAGTCATGCGCATGCTTATCCCATTGCCGTCGGCCTGATGGCGGTGTCCACGCTGGCAACCTATTTATATTTCAAAAAGAAAAAGTGGTTCTGACATCCCCTCCAAATGAAAACTCTTTTCATTTCGTTCATCGTGTTTTCGTCCATGATTATTTCCCGCGCTGAGATGCAAACTCCCATTCCGCTCTGGCCGAACGGCGCGCCGGGCGCATTGGGAACCAATGAAATTGACATTCCCACGCTGACGGTCTATCTGCCTGATCCAACCAATGCGACCGGCGCGGCGATGGTCATCTGTCCGGGCGGCGGTTATGCGGGTCTTGCACCGCATGAAGGCAATGATTACGCGCTCTGGCTGAATCAACATGGCGTGACATGCTTCGTTTTAAAATACCGCCTCGGGTCCAGCGGCTATCATCATCCCGCCATGCTCAATGACGCCGCGCGCGCCGTGCGCTGGATGCGGGCGCATGCGGACGATTACAAGATTGATCCGCATCGTGTCGGCATCATGGGTTCCTCGGCGGGCGGACACCTGGCCTCAACGCTGCTCACGCATTTTGATGCCGGCGACACCAATTCAGCCGACGTGATTGAACGGCAAAGCTCGCGACCGGACATCGGCATCCTGTGTTACGCGGTGATTTCGATGGGCGAATTCACGCATCAAGGCTCGAAAGAGAATTTGCTCGGAAAAGATCCTTCACCCGCACTCGTGCAGCTCCTTTCCAATGAACTGCAAGTAACCACGAACACGCCGCCCTGTTTTATTTGGACGACGTATGAGGACACGGTGGTGCCGATGGAAAACACGATGCTGTTCGCTCAAGCACTGCGAAGCAACCATGTGCCGTTTGATCTGCACGTCTATCAAAAAGGCGGACACGGCATGGGCTTGGCCGACAAACCGCCCTTCGCCCATCCGCATCCGTGGGCGAACGACTGCCTGTTCTGGCTCGAGGCGCAGAAGTTTGTGAACTAACATAGCTCGCGTAGCTTTGCGCAGGACATTTTTGCCCAGGAGAAAGGTTTAAACTGTGGAAGATCAAAATCTTAAATAATCTTCAAATAAAAGGTTATTTAGTGATAATTTGAATTTAACCATTCAAATTTTATGGCGCGAAAAAAAGAAATTAATGAAGCAAAGATCAAAGAGTGGCGTGAGTGGAATGAAAGTTTGAAGCAAAACGCCCAGCTTTATTACTCTGAACTTGAAAAATACCTAGGGAAGAAAAGTGGTGTTTTGGTTAATGCAAAAAGTATTTTGTCTCTTCACTCTGAAATTGAGCAGTATTTTCGTCCAGCACCGCCAAGAGACACTAGATTCGATGACCTTTTCCGTCATGTTTTTGATTCAACAAAATGTGCTTTTTGTGGTTTACCAGCAATGAGCCACTATGCATTCACCCGTAATTATCAATCAATTAAGTTCGTCGCTTGCGACATTTGTACTGCAAAATATGACATTTGTATAGATATTCGAAATATGGACGCAGTTCTTATTGAATTGCAGAAATCATTTCAAAGAGATAACGCCTCATGAAATTTCAATCTTCGAAATAAATCGTTGCATCCACTTTCCCTTTTGCCTGCTCTTAACAAAAACTAGACTGCTGCCATGAATTTACACGGATTTCCCATTGCCCACCTGCGCCGGTTGCGGACTTCGTCAGTGTTGTGTTGACTCGTGGCTGGAACACGCTTGAGCGTTTGTTATGATTGAAGTATAACTCTCCTATGATATTGAAAGCCATTGTTCACAACGCGGAGGGTGGCGGTTTCTGGGCCGAAGTTCCAGCGTTGCCGGGTTGTGTTACCCAGGCGGAAACTCTGGATGATTTGAAGGCCAATTTGCACGAAGCCATTGAACTCTGGCTTTCCGTAGATGATGAAGTGACCGAAGCCAATGCCAGCGACAAGGTGCTGGAGCTGACAGTGTGAAGCAGGTTTCCGGCAAGGAATTTATCCGCCTCCTTCAAAAGCACGGATGGCTGCTCAAACGTATTCATGGGAGCCATCACATCTTCACCAAGTCAGGTCATCGGGAGCGCATCGTCATTCCCGTTCATGGCAATCGGCCGTTGAAACTTGGCTTGCTGAAACACCAAATGAAAATCGCTGGACTCACCGAGGCGGATTTGTGATTGGCTGGCCCGCTGGTAAAATCTAGACTGCTTTCATGACTTTGCCCCAATTTCCTGTCTCCCGCCCGCGCCGATTGCGGACTTCGCCTGCGTTGCGGCGGCTTGTGGCGGAAACGTCGCTGAACATTTCCTCGCTCGTGCTGCCATTGTTCGCCCGCAGCGGAAAGAAGCTGCGCCGTCCGGTGGAGGCGATGCCGGGCGTGTTTCAATTGTCGCCGGATGAAATTTTACATGAAGCCACATCGGCGCATGCTCTCGGCGTTCCGGCGGTTTTGCTGTTTGGCATTCCCGATAAAAAGGACGCGAAGGCGAGCGGTGCCTACGCGCAGAACGGCATCGTGCAGCAAACGGTGCGCTTGCTGAAAAAGGAACTGCCGTCGCTGCTCGTCATCACGGATGTGTGTTTGTGTGAATACATGAGCCACGGCCATTGCGGTGTGGTGGCGGCGACGCCCCCGTCGCCGGGCCGTCGCAGAAAAGATTGCGACGAGGGCGTCGCAGCCACCGTGAAAGTCCTGAACGACCCATCGCTCAAGCTGTTGGCGCAAACGGCGGCAAGCCACGCGGAAGCGGGTGCGGACATCGTCGCGCCGAGCGACATGATGGACGGGCGTGTGGCCGCAATCCGCGCGGCATTGGATAAACAAGGTTTTCCCGACACGCCGATCATGAGTTACGCGGCGAAATTTGCGTCGGCATTTTATGGGCCATTCCGTGAAGTGGCCGAGTCCACGCCGCAGTTCGGCGACCGGCGCAGCTACCAGATGGACGCGGCGAACGCGAATGAGGCGCTGCGCGAGGTGGCGCTGGACATTCAGGAAGGCGCGGACATCGTCATGGTCAAGCCGGCACTGGCCTATCTGGACATTCTTCATCGTGTGAAAAAGGAATTTGGCCTGCCGACCGCCGCTTATTCCGTGAGCGGCGAATACTCCATGATCAAGGCTGCCGCCGCCAACGGCTGGGTTGACGAACGTGCGGTGACGTTGGAAAGCCTGCTGGCGATGCGTCGTGCCGGGGCGGACATTTTGATCACTTACGCGGCGGCGGATGTGGCGCGCTGGTTGAAGGCAGGTTAATTCCATGCTTTTCCGTTTGACCACGGTTGCCGTTGCCGGTTACGCTACACGTTCAATTTTCACTTATGATTGGAACGATTCGCAAACATTCTAAAATCCTGTGGTGGACCATCATTCCCCTCACGATCATTTCCTTTGTTATTTTCATGAGTTCCGGACCGACGCGCGGAACCGGCCGGGTCAACGGCGATTTCGGTTCCATCAACGGAAAGAAGGTCACGCAGCAGGAATATCTGCAGGCGCAGAACGAATTCAAATTATTCTACCTGTTCCGTTACAAGAACTGGCCCGACAAGGCTTCTGTCACGGAGACGGACGTCGAGCGCGAGACCTACATCCGACTGTTCCTGATCCAGAAGGCCAATGACCTGGGCATCTATGCCAACTTGGACGCGGCGGCCATGGCCGCAAACCAGATGCTCCGCTCGTTTGATCGCAAAAATCAGATGACCGTGACCGAGTTTGTGACCAGGGTGTTGCAACCGGCGGGGATGACCGCGACGGATTTTGAAAATTTCTCGCGGCACGACGTAATCATCCAAGAACTTATCCAGACCATCGGTTCGTCCGGGGCGCTGATCACGCCGCAGGAGACCGCCGGCATCTATGAACGGGAACATCAGGAGCTTTCATCCCAGATCGTTTTCTTCCCGGCAAAAAAATACCTTTCCTCCGTGAAAGTTGCGCCGGATGCCCTGGGAATGTTTTACACGAACAAACAGGCGGAATACCGCCTGCCAGATCGCGTCCAGATCAATTACGTCGTTTTCAACATCACCAATTATCTTGCGCAATCCAAGGCGGAACTGGCGAAAACCAATCTGGCGGCACAGGTGGACGCAATTTATCTTCAATATGGCGCGGAGGCTTTTGCCGATGCCAAAACTCCTGAAGCCGCCAAGGAAAAGATTCGTGAATCAATTATCCGCAACCATGCCTTGGACGCCGCCCGCGTGCAGGCCAACGAGTTTGCCGGTGCCGTCTTTGGCATGCCTTCCGGCCACATTGAAAACCTCACGACCGTCGCCAAGCAAAAAGGATTGACCGTGCAGATAACCGCGCCGTTTGCCCCTGAAAACGGCCCTGCCGAATTCATTGCGCCTGAAGGCTTCGGCAAGCTGGTGCTGAGTTTGACGCCCGACGAACCGTTCGCCAATCCGATTCGCGCCGAAGACGGAATTTATGTCATTGCGCTCGCCCAGCAACTGCCCAGCGTCATTCCGCCATTTGCGGAAATCAAAGCCCGCGTGACACAGGATTATCAGCAACAGCAGGCAATTTTACTGGCGCGTGAGGCGGGAATGAACTTCTCGGAAAAACTCGCCGCCGCGATGGCGACGGGAAAAAGCTTTGCTGCCGTATGCGTCGCGGAAAACCTGCAGCCGCAGGTCCTGCCGCCATTTTCATTGAGCACGCGTGAAATGCCGGTGCTCGAAGGTCGTGCCGAAGTAAACGAGGTCAAGCAGGCCGCGTTCACCACGACCGTCGGTCATGCCAGCAGTTTCCAGGACACGGGCGACGGCGGCTTCGTTCTTTTTGTCCAGTCACAACTGCCCGTTGACCAGTCGGTCATGAATGCCGAGCTGCCGCAGTTCACCGAATCTCTCCGCCGCGCCCGCGAGAATGAGGCATTTAACGAATGGCTCAATGTCGAGGCTGGCCACGCATTGCGCGACATGCCATTTGCGCAGCGGGCCGGACTCGGAAAATAATCCGTGACTGCGGCCATCAAACTGTCGTCGCCCGCCACCCGCGAGTTCTGGGAAATCCCTGTTCTTTTCGAGGACGAACATCTGCTCGCCCTCGACAAGCCGGCGGGCCTGCTGGTTTCGCAAGATGCCAGTGATCTGGCCCGTCCCAGTTTGATGAAGCTGGCGCATGCAGCCATCACGGCCAAAAAACCGTGGGCCGCTGAACGCCAACTGGATTACCTCAATAACGCGAACGAACTCGATGCTGATACCACCGGCGTGCTGTTGCTCGCCAAAAACAAGCCGGCTTTTATTGCGCTGGCCAACCTGTTCAGTTCGGAAAAAGCGAAGATTAAATACGTCACGCTCGTGCGCGGGGAGCTGCAGGAAAATGAATTTGAAGTGGACGCCAAACTGGCGCCGCACCCCGTGCAGCCGGGCGTGATGCGCGTCAACCGGGACAACGGCAAGCAGGCGCAGACGAAGTTCACCTTGCTGGAAAATTTCTCTCGCGCCGGTTATGCGTTGCTGCGGGCTGAACCTTTAATTGAACGCCTGCATCAGGTGCGCGTCCACGCCAGTCATGTGGATTTAAAGGTGGTCGGTGATGAAGTTTACGGCGGCAAACCGCTCTGGCTCTCGCGGCTTAAGAAAGATTATCGTCTCAAGCCCGGCCGTGAAGAACGCCCGCTTATTGGACGGGTCGCCCTCCACGCGGAGGAATTGACCTTTCAGCATCCCGTCACCGGCGAAACCGTGACTGTCAAAAGCGAGTGGCCGAAAGATTTGAAAGTCGCGTTGAAGTTTCTCCGCCTCCATGCAGCGTAGCGGCGTCTCGGCAGAGCGCCGCACTTTGAGAATAAGAAAGACAGCATTCTGCCGAGACGCCGTTACGCTGATCAGGAAACCGCCCAGTTCAAGATCGCTTTCTGGACGTGCAGCCGGTTTTCCGCCTGCGTGAAAATCGTGTCCGCGTTGGCCTCGAACGTTTCTTCGTCAATCTCCTTGCCGCGATACGCGGGCAGGCAGTGCATCACCAGCGCGCCGGGGTTGGCGAGTTCCACCAACTGTGCGTTGATCTGGTAACCGCTCAAAAGTTTAATGCGCCGGGCCGCCTCGTCTTCTTTGCCCATTGAAACCCAGACATCCGTGTAGAGCAGGTTGGCACCGGTGGCGGCCTGTTTGCAATCCGTCATGATGACGATCTTGCCGCCCGTTTCCTCGACAATGGCGGTGATGATGGGATCGCCATGGGAATTATCCTCCAGGATGGTTTTCACACCGGCCTGCAACAGTAATTTTTTCGCCGGTTGAAATGCTTTTGGCGCGGCGATGCGCAATTCAAACCCAAGTTTTGCCGCCGCAAAGATCCAAGACGCTGGCATGTTGCACGCGCCGTCGCCGATGAAGGTGACGACCTTGCCCGTGATCGGACCAGATAATTCTTCAAACGTGAAGATGTCCGTCAACACCTGGCAGGGATGTTCGTCGTCGGTCAGTGCGTTGATGGTAGGAATCTGGGAGAATTCCGCGAACGTCTCGACATCGCTCTGGGCGAAGGTGCGGATGACCGCGCCATGAATCATCCGGCCCAGCACGCGCGCCGTGTCCTGGATCGGCTCGCCGCGACCGAGTTGAATGTCATTGGCATTGAGAAACATCACGCCGCCGCCGAGTTCGCGGATGCCGACCTCGAACGACACCCGCGTCCGTGTTGACGATTTGGAAAAAATCAGCGCCCACGTCTGGCCCTGCAACGGCAGGGTTTTATGCGCGCCGCGCTCCTTTTTAAAAACTCTCGCGTCGCGCAAGATGGTTTCAAAATCCGCGCGCGGCAATTTTTCCAAGGACAACAGGTGTTTCATGCTTCAACAGGTTTGGGAATTTTCTTCCAAAGGAAATTGTATAACCAAAAGAAAACGTGCCGTCACTTCTTTTTCTTGGCGGCCGCCTTGGTCGAGTCCGCCGCGCGCCAGAGATACCATGCCGCCGTGGTACGGTGCGGCCGCCACTTTTCACCGAAGGCGAGCAGTTCTTTGGGTGACGGCATTTTGCCTTTTTGATAGGCGTGGCCAAAACCACTGCGCACGCCAAAATCATCCACCGGCAAAATATCGAAGCGCCCCAGTTGAAATATCAAGAGCATCTCGACCGTCCAGCGCCCGACGCCGCGAACTTCAATCAGCCGGGTGACGATTTCTTCGTCCGTTAGTTTTACGATTTGGCGCGAAGTGGGAATCACGCCGGACAGGGCTTTTTCCGCGATGTCGCGGATGGATTTGATTTTGGCGAAGGAAAATCCGCAGGCGCGAATCTGTTCGTCCGTCACCTTTGCCAGATCTTCCGGCCTGGGAAATTTTCTGCCGGGAAACAATTTTTTGAAGCGTGTCAGGATCGTGTTCGCCGCAGTGCCGTTGAGCTGCTGGTGGGCGACGGCTTGAACCAGTGACTGAAACGGCGAACGGCGTGATTCCGGGGTGAGCACGCAGATACCGTGCTCACGGATAAGCCGCTTCATCACCGGATCATTCTTGGAAAGATGCTTGTGCGCGGCAGGTGTCATGTTTTCGGCAGATCAAGAAGTTATTGCGCGGCCGCATTTGGTGAATCGAGCAGGGCCTTGGCATCATCCAGGATTTTTTTGCATTCCGAGCGGTAGGAAACGGAAAGCTTCTTTTCCTCTTCGATGCCGCCCTGGTTCCGGTCCACCACCGCAAAGGCGTTGCAGGCAAGGATGAATTCACTTGGTCCCGTTGAAGCGATGTTCACGCGCATCCGTATCCAGACGGGATTCGACGACCAGCCGCCATAAGCCGCTTTGTCCCAACCGGTGCCTTGCTTCTCGTACGTCAGGCGATTGACCGATTGATAATGATTCGCCTGAAAAGCCTCGGCCACCGCCCGCTGGATTTCAGCCTTTGTATGATGGGAAATTTCCACCGAAGCCATCGCGCCGGAATCCGCCTGATCGGCGGTCTGGCAGCCGTTTAGGAAGACCATGCTGGCAAGCAGTGTCCAGCCAATGCCATGCTTTAAATAATTTTTCATGGCCGGTTCACGCGAGCGATTTGACCGTTTCCTCAATTTTGGCAATGCCTTCGCCCGCCTCCTGCGGGGTGAGATTCAGTGCCGGCAATAGACGGATGATTTGTGTTCCTGCGGGGATCGTCAATACGCCCGCCGCGTGCAACCGGCTGGCAAATTGAACTGCCGCCGATTTTTCACTGGCGATGAACGCGGGAATTTTTTCCGCCAGTTCGATGCCCAGCATGAAGCCGAGACCACGAACGCATTTGATGACGGATGGATAAGTCTTGGCGAGCTTTTCCAATTCGCTTTTCATCCAGCCGCCGAGTTTGCGCGCCTGCTCATCCAGTTTTTCCGTTTTGATGACTTCAAGAATTTTCAAAGCCACGGCGCAGGCCAGGGGACTGCCGCCATAAGTCGTGCCGTGCGTGCCGGCGCTCAGCAAATCCGCAAACGGTGCCCGCACCCAGAACGCGCCGATGGGAAACCCGCCGCCGAGCGATTTAGCCATCGAAAGGCCGTCCGGTAGAAACTTTTCACCACCGGGAAAATCTTCCAGAATTCGCTGAAAACTTTGGAATTTCCCAGTGCGATAATGGCCACATTGCACGCCGTCCATGAGCAACAGCATTTTCTTCTCATCGCATAAGGCGCGCAGTCCGAGGAGATATTCCGGCGTGGCGGGTGTGACGCCGCCTTCGCCTTGGACGCCTTCGATCAAAATGGCGACGGTCGCAGGCGAAATCGCATTGCGCGCAGCTTCAAGGTCGTTGAACGGAATATGCCGGAAACCCGGAACCATCGGCTCGAACCCCTTTTTGACCTTGTCTTGACCAGTGGCGGCGATGCCTGCAAGCGTGCGGCCATGAAAAGAATTGATCGCAGTCAGAATTTCAAACCGGCCTTCGTCGTGGCCGAATTTCCGGGCGAGTTTGAACAGGCCTTCATTCGCCTCCACGCCGCTGTTGCCGAAGAAGATCTTGCCGTCGCCGATGCGCTTGACGATTTCAGCGGCGAGTTTTCCCTGCGGCTCGGTGAAATAGAGATTCGAAGTGTGGATGAGTTTTTTCGACTGCTCAACCAGCGCCTCGGTCATAGCCGGATGCGCATTGCCGAGGCAGTTGACGGCGATGCCGCCGCCAAGATCGAGGTAGCGCCTGCCCGTGACATCGAAAACATAGCTGCCCGCGCCGTGGCACAAGACCAGGTCAAAGCGCCCATAACTGGGCACGACATTCTTCGTGAACAGTTCACGGATGGACTCGTAGTCATTGCGCACAATCGCCGGCGGCGCGGGAAATATCTCTTTCATCGGTGCGGATTAAATCGCAATCACGTCAGGACACAATCACAAAACGATTTCCGTCCCGTTTCCTTTATCTGTAAAAATTTCCAGCAGCACGGAATGCGGCAGGCGGCCATCCACGAAAGAGACTTTTTCCACGCCGGATTTGATGGCGGCGACGGCGCTGTCCACTTTGGGGATCATGCCTTTATCTACGATGCCGGCGGCCTTGAGCGCGGGAACTTCGCTGATCTGCAAATGCGAGATGACCGTGGAAACGTCCTTGGGGTCGCGCATCAAACCGGGGACATCACTCATGAAAACGAGCCGTTTCGCGTTCAACGCAATCGCACACATCGCGGCGGCGACATCGGCGTTGCAGTTGTAAATTTTTCCGTCTTCGCCGCGCGCGGTCGGGCTGATGACTGGCGTGTGACCGCACCAGATGGATTCCTTGAGCGGTGCGACGTTTACTTCGACCACTTCGCCCACATAGCCGATGTCAATTTTTTGGCCGGGGTTCTCCTTGTCATCAAGAAAGAGCTTTTTGCATTTAAAAATGTCCGCCCCTGAAAAGCCGACGGCCTGGCCACCGAGCGCATTGATGGTCTTGACGACCTCCGGATTGATTTCGCGCGACAAAACATCATCAACGATTTTTACCGTTGGCTCGTCCGTGACGCGCTGGCCCTGGATGAAATTCGCAACCAACCCCGCCTTTTCCATCGCACGGGTGATCGCCTTGCCGCCGCCATGGACGACGACGGGATTGATCTCAACGGCTTCCAGAAAAACAATGTCGCGCGCGACGCCGGTGCGGATATTGGCATCGGGCGAGTCCATGAAGCTGCCGCCGTATTTCACGACAAAAATCTCACCGTTGAACTTCTGGATGTAAGGCAGCGCTTCAAGCAGCGTGGCCGCCTTGGAAATCAGATCTTGCACGCGGACTTTTTAGCAGGTGCGGCGCGGGTTGTGAAAAGAATTGTTTCGTAACCGGTTTGTGGAATAATCCGTCCAAGAAATTCACATCCACATGAAAGCGCTTAAATTCCTTTCCATCGCCAGCAGTTTGTTTTTTCTTTCGATGCTCGTCACGCTGGCGCAAGGGGGATGGGTAAATCTCTTCAACGGAACCAATCTTGACGGCTGGGTCGAGCATAGCGGCAAGGCCAAATACACAGTCGCGGACGGCATGTTGATGGGTGAATCAGTTTCAGGGACCGGCAACAGTTTTCTTTGCACGACGCAGACCTTCGGAAATTTTGAACTGGAACTGGAATACAAGGGTGACACGCTGTTGAATTCCGGCGTCCAAATCCGCAGCGAAGTTTTCCCCATGGCGACGACGGCCATGATCGGAGGCAAGGAATTCAAGTTCGCGGCGGACCGCATTCATGGTTACCAGTGTGAAATTGACATGGATGTTGCGCGCGGTCGCATGTGGACCGGTGGCATTTACGACGAAGCGCGGCGCGGCTGGCTGTTTCCGGCGGACGGTGAAAAAGGCGTGCAGGGCACGGCGTTTTCTGAACAAGGCCGCACTGTCAGCAAATCTGGCGAATGGAACAAGCTGCGGATTGTTGCGGATGGATCTTCGATTAAAACGTGGCTCAACGGCGAGCCGCGTGCGGAAATTTCTGATTACCTGACGCCGCGTGGTGTGATTGCCCTGCAAGTTCATGATATCGGCCAGGACACCAACAAAATCGGGCTGAAGATTTCCTTCCGTAACATCCGCATACGTGAAATTGCTAATAATACCCTGACGGAGCAGGAAAAGGCGGATGGCTGGAAACTGCTTTGGGATGGCAAAACGACCGATGACTGGCACAGTCCAAAGTCCGAAATGTTTCCCACTAACAGCTGGCGCATCGAGGATGGCGTGCTTTCGGTGGTTTCCAGCGGCAATGGCGAATCGCAGGCCGGCGGCGACATCATCACACGCGACCGTTATTCCAATTTTGAACTGTCCGCCGATTTCAAGACCACGACTGGCTGTAACAGCGGCATCAAAATTTTTGTGCAACCCAATATTTCACCGATTGACAAGGTGACAGGCCAGCCGTCTGCCGTAGGTTCGGCCATCGGCATGGAATTTCAGATCTTGGACGACGAACATCATCCTGACGCGAAGCTGGGCCACGACGGCGATCGAAAGATAGGTTCGCTTTACGATTTGATCCCCGCGCCCAACGACAAGAAAGTCATGCCGGTCGGCGAATGGAATCATTTGCGAATTGTATCGCAGGGCAAACATGTCGAGTTCTGGTTAAATGGCAAGATGACCGTTGAATTTGAACGCGGCTCGGCGGCTTTCCGCGACGCGGTGGTCAAAAGTAAATTCAAGGACATTCCCAATTTTGGCGAATGGACGGATGGCCATATACTCTTGCAGGAACATGGCAGCGCGGTTTCATTCCGTAACATTAAAATCCGCGAATTGGCCGCAAACTAAATTTCCATGATAAAACATCAATCACGCCGCAGTTTCTTCAAGGCTGCAATCGGCAGCGGGGTTGGCCTCGCCATTTTCCCCAATATCATTCCGGCACGCCTGTTTGGCGCCGACGCGCCGAGCAAAAAAATCAATGTCGCGCAGATCGGTTGCGGCCGCATGGGCCGCAGCGACATGGGCAATGTTTTGACCGAACCGCTCGCGCGGGTGGTTGCCGTATGTGACCTGGATTCCAACCGGCTCGCCGAAGGCAAAAAAATGGCCGAGGATTTTTATACGAAGCGCGGTGAGTCTGCGGTCAACATCAAGACGTTTCATGATTACCACGACGTTCTGGCGTCGCCGGACATTGACGCGGTTGTCGTCACAGTGCCGGATCATTCACACGCGCTGGTCGCGATTGAAGCGGCGATTGCCGGCAAACATGTTTACGTCCAAAAGCCCGTCACCTATTCCATTGCAGAAGCCATTGCCTTGCGAAAAACAGTTGAGGCCAAGAAAATTATCTTGCAAACCGGCTCGCAGCAGCGTTCGGAACGGCCATGGGGGAGTTTTCGGAAGGCGAGTGAAGCGGTCCGCAACGGGCGCATCGGCCAGTTGCAGACGATCAAGATCGGCATCGGGCTCGACAAGGCCAGCGGCCATCCGCCCGCGCCAATGGATGTACCGGAAAATCTGGATTATGAACGTTGGCTGGGATCCGCGCCGGAACAACCTTACATGGAGCGACGGGTGCATCCGCAAAACAGCCTGGATGGCCGCCCCGGCTGGATCACGACGGAAGATTTCGGCCTTGGCATGATCACAATTGGGGCGCGCATCACGTTGACATCGCGCAATGGGCGATGAGCCAGGAACTCGGCGGGCCGATCGACATTGAAGCGCAGGCTGAATTCATGAAGGACGACGCATGGACGGTTCATACCACGTATCATGTGGAAATGCGGTATCCGAAAAACGTGCGGATGATTATAGACAATCAATTTGAAACCGGCATCCGCTTTGAAGGCGATGAAGGATGGGTTTTTTGCACGCGCAGTGAAGAAAAGGCCACCGCCAGCGATCCCAACGCGCCGATGGACCGCGAGACATTGCTGCCTTTACGCGCGAGTGATCCCAAAATTCTCTCGCCACTCCAAGGCGCCCCGGTTCGTTGGATGCCAAGCATGACACAACATGGTAACTGGCTCGAAAGCATCGTGGCCAACCGGCAGCCCATCGCGCCAATTCAACAATCATCCCGCAGCTTGGAAGCCTGCGCCGCCGCCTGGATCGGAATGAAACTCAAACGCAAGCTGACATGGGACGCGACCCGCGAAATGTTTGTGAACGACAAGGCGGCAAATGCATTGCGCGATCGCAAAGCCCGAAATAAAAAATATGATTACATGCGGGTGATGAAGCATGCGGGCATTGTCTGACAATTTCCCTTTGACGGCGTCGGAGGTTTCTCTACATTGCGGCCATGTCCGAAATAGCAAAATTTGTCAACAATGGTTCGGCAAGCGTCACGCCGGCGATGGCTGAGAAAATCCTGCATTCCCTGCCGCAGTGGAAACTGGAGTTCACCCAGATCAATGCTCCGAAATTTCCGCACTTGGTGGACCAGCTTGAGTTTCTGGCCGATGCCGTGGAGGACGCCATTGAAGGTGCCTACAAGGACTTACCCTACAATGCGGTCGCCCAATCGGTTTTTGCGCTCCTCTATGCCCATAAAAAAATGGGTATTATTCCCGAGAGCATTCTCGAGCTTGGCCGTGCCGATGATTCCAGTGTCGTGCGTGCCGTGCTGATACAGAACGAAAAGGCTTTTGCCCTTTATGCCGGATCACAGGGAATTAGCTGGCAGAAAATCACCAGCCAGCCTTGAGAAGTTTAAAAAATGCGCAAGTTATCCCCATTTTATTCCCAATTATTTATTGACAATTATCAGCCGGACTTTTATTGTGCATCCGAAAGAGAAATTAAGTTGGGAAAGCACCATATCAAAATTATGAAAAGATTATTTTCTGCCAGCATTTGCGGTGTATTTTTGACTTTTGCCATTGCCGCTTCGGCGAGCGATATCAAACAAGGCGTGGCCACGGTGGTTCGTATTCAAGGCCAGGCCAGTTACACGCTTGGCGGCACCGACGGCTGGCATCCGCTCGTGGTGGGGAAAATTCTCCAGGCGGGTTCAACCATCAGCACCAAACCTGATGCACTCGTTGACATTGTATTGGGGCAAACAAGCCATGATGCCCCAAGCACAACCGGCACCCAGCCGGGTTTCACCTGCTGCCGACTCCGCAGTTCGCGGCATTGTGGATATAAACCTTCCGTCGAGCAAAACATCGTTCGCCTGTCAGGCGGCACCACTTTGAAGATTGACACCCTGACTGTCATGGACACCGGCGTGGACACGGTCAGTGACACGGAGCTTGATTTGCAGGCCGGACGCATTTTTGCCAGCGTCAAAAAACTTTCCGACTCTTCAAAGTATCTTGTGAAAATTCCCAACGGAATTGCCGGCGTACGCGGCACTAAATTCACCCTTGGTGCGGACGGTTCTGCCGGTTGCATTGAAAGTGCCATCATGGTTTCCCAAGTTGGGGCGGATGGAAAACCGGTCACGGTCAATGTGCCTCAAGGAACCCAATATAATCCCAGCACTGGGCAGGTCGAACCGCTGTCTCCCGAACTTCAAAAGGTGCTGAGTCAAATTGCCTTGGCGGCCACCACCACCTATCTGGAACTCACTTCCTATGCGGCTAATTTCTCCCAGTGGGTGTATGTTTCCCCAACCGCCGGTTATTCTCCGACTCCCGTACTTGGTCAATAACCGGTGCCTGGCAAGCGCTGAAAGAATTTTTTAAAAATCCAGAGCAACCTTGAGTTGCTCTGGATTTTTGTTTAATCCGAAGCCGTGAAGTTCAAACCGCTTAAAAGTGCGCCGGTCATACTAGCCGTACTTGTTCTCGCGCTCGTATGCGGCTTGCGGTTGCTGCATCTTGACTTTTCTGAACGGCTGGAACGGATTACCTACGACTGGCGTGTGCGGACGGCCTTGCATTTTCCCGCACCGACCGCGACCAACCTCGCTTTCGTTGCAATGGAAGATTCCAGCATTGCCGCCATCAGGCATGGATTATTGGGGCGACCTTACGGACTTTATTGGCCGCGCCACATTTATGGTCGCGTAATCGAGGAATTGTCCGCCCAAGGTGCCAAAGCCATCGCCTTCGACGTGCTGTTCGGCGAGTTGCGCCCCGATCACGCGCCAGTCGAAATGGCCGATGGCGGCCCTCCCATGGAATCCGACGTTTTTTTTGCACTGCAAATGCACAACGCCAGCAACGTCATCACCGCCTTTACCACCAAGATAACGCCGCCTGATTTGTTCACGACCAATAGCTTGGCGCTCGGTGACATTTCCACCGACAAAGATCCCGACGGCGTTTTGCGCCGCATCAAAAGTTTCACTTTGAAATGGCATCCCGCCTTCAAATCCGCTGCGCGGCAGCTAGGAATTGATTTGGAAAATGCCCGCATCAAACCGGATAAAATCCTGTTGCCCGCGCCCGATGGCAAGGACATCGTCGTGGTGCTCGACCATGATGGCAATTTCGACATTGCGGATTTTGTCGGCGATAATATTCCGAAAGGCTGGAAACGTCATGACAAACCATTCGCGCGCATCTGGGATCTGGGCATGGTCATGGCCGCACAGGAACTAAAGCTGGATTTGCAGAACGCCGAAATTGATCTGCCTCACGGAAGAATAATTTTGCATGGCACCAACGGTGTCAAGCGTGTGATTCCCGTGGACACCACGGGTGACTTTTACATCAACTGGCAGTTGACGCCGACCGATGCAAACCTCCTGCGCGTGCCGGTTGAAGATTTACTCAAGCAGGACAAACAACGTTTGTCGGGTGAAACCAATGGTTTGAATGATGCATTTCGCGGCAAGCTCGTCGTCATCGGTTCGGCGGCGACGGGTAACGATTTGACCGATCAGGGTGCAACGCCGCTGGAAAAGAACACTCTTCTCGTCAGCAAACATTGGAATGTCGCCAATTCCATCATCACCAGCCAGTTCATCCGACGCGCTTCGTTGCCGGCAGAATTGTTGCTAATCATTTTTCTCGGAGTGTTGACCGCATGTCTTACCTGGCAACTGCGCACAATTTCGGCGACGGGCGGGACCTTGCTGCTCGTGCTGGTTTATGTTGGTTTGACAATTTTTGCGTTCGTACAGTTTCGTTACTGGATGCCCCTCGTGTTTCCGCTTATTGGCATAGTGATGGAGTACATCAGCCTCATCACTTACCGGGTCGTGTTTGAACAACGCGAGCAACGCCGGGTCAAATCCGTTTTCTCCAAAATTGTTTCGCCGGACGTGGTGAATGAACTGCTCCGGGCCGAAAAACTTTCGCTCGGCGGCGCGCGCAGCGAAGTCACTATTTTTTTTGCGGACGTGCGCGGCTTCACCACATTCACGGATGAGACGCAGGAGCGGGTGTCGGAATATATCCGCACGCACCATCTGGATCTTGAGGCAGTGGAAAAATGTTTCGATGAATCGGCGCGTGAAACATTGGAAACTGTGAATCTTTATCTGGCAACGGTCGCCGATGCGGTGAAAAACCATGGCGGCACTCTCGACAAATACATCGGCGATTGTGTGATGGCGTTTTGGAATGCGCCAGTTGCGAATGAGAAACATGCTCTCGCCTGTGTAAGTGCGGCCATTGAGGCACAGCGCGCCATCCATCAATTAAATGAGAAACGGACTGCACAAAACCCATCGCGCGAAATTGAAAACCGTGCCCGATTGTCGGCCGGCTTGCTGCCCAAGCCGCCGTTGCGGGCGCTGCAACTTGGCACCGGCATCAATACGGGCCTTGTGACTGTAGGGTTGATGGGGTCGGATGCACACATTTTGAATTACACGATTTTTGGCAGGGAAGTGAACCTTGCCAGCCGGCTTGAAGGTGTCTCCGGCAGCGGACGCATCATCATCAGCGACACAACTTACAATCATCTGCTTCGGCACGATCCTGCGCTGGCCTCAACGTGTAAAGAACTGTTTCCAATAACCCCCAAGGGTTTTCTAAACCCGGTACGGATTTATGAGGTGTCATGGCAATTGCCGCCTGCCGCCTAGTTTTTCCTGCTCGTCAATTCCGGCGTCTGCGCTAAAGTTGCCTTGATGCGAACGGCAATTTATCCCGGCAGTTTTGACCCGCTCACGAACGGCCATCTGGACGTGGTGCAGCGCGCGGCCAAATTATTTGACCGCGTCATCGTGGCGGTGGCCAAAAATGAGGGTAAACACCCTTTGTTCACCCTCAAAGAACGGGTGTCGCTGGTAAAAAAATCCATCGCGCACCTGCCGAATGTCGGGGCCGATTCGTTTGACGGCCTGCTCGTGGAGTATGTCGTCAGCCGGAAAGCGCAGGCGATTGTGCGCGGGCTGCGGGCCGTGTCGGATTTTGAATTTGAATTCCAGCTCGCGTTGATGAACCGCAAGTTGAATGAAAACATTGAGACGATTTTCATGATGCCCAAGGATACATACACGTTTTTAAGCTCACGCATTGTGAAGGAAATCGCCCGGCTCGGCGGCGATGTCAGTGGATTTGTACCGGCCCATGTGCAGGCGGCATTGGCGAAGAAATTTTCCAGCGCGAAAAGATAAACCATGTCGCTGATCATCAATATTCGCCATTTGGAGAATCGCAATTTGGATTTGCGCGGTGAACTGCCGTTGGCGGAACTGGATCTAAATTTGCGCGATGATTTGATCCGCGCCACCCACCCGTTATATTACGATCTGGAGGTCGAGATGCTGGACGACAGCTTGCTGGTTCAAGGATTGCTCCGGTTGAACCTTGAATGCCAGTGTGTTCGCTGCCTGAAAGACTTCGATTTGAACTGGAACTTGATCCTTGGACGCTGCACATACCCCTTTGAGCCGCTTGAGGACGAGGAAACACCAACCATTAAGAACGATTGCGTGGACTTGACGCCGCAGGTGCGGGAAGATATTCTCCTTGGGTTTCCGCAGCATCCATTGTGCAGACCGGATTGCGACGGATTAAAGAAAGCCAGCGTTGGCAAGGCCCGTAAAATTGTCGGCAAAGATGAATCCAAGCCGTCCGCGTGGGCTGAATTAAACAAACTGAAACTGTAATTTTGAATTTATGGGCGTTCCAAAACGTAAACCTTCGACGAGCCGGCAGAAAATGCGTCGTGCTTATAACAGCGTGCTGAAACTGCCGCAGATCAGCAAATGTCCGCAATGCGCCGAGCCGCATGTGCCGCACCGGGTCTGCCCGGCCTGTGGTTATTACAAGGGACGCCAGGTTCTGACGGTCAACGCAGGCTAATAATTCAGTCTTACGGCGCGGGAACTTTTCCGCGCTTTTTATTTCATCTATGCGAATCGCAGTGGATGTGATGGGCGGCGACCATGGCTGCGGTGTAGTCATTGCCGGGGCGAAAATGGCGCTTCAGGCCAGCAAGAAAATCACCGCCCTTTACCTCGTTGGCAATCAGGCGGACATCCATGCCGCTTTGCCGGAACGGGGGTTTCCGCGACCATCGTGTGCGCGTGATTCATGCCAGCGAGGTCGTGGAAATGGATGACAAGCCCGTCATCGCGCTGCGCAAGAAAAAGGATTCATCCATCGCCCGCGCCGCTGAACTGGTCCGTGATGGTGAGGCTGATGCGCTCGTATCCCTGGGCAATACCGGCGGCATTTTTGCGGCGGCCACGTTCAAGGTGGGCCGCATTGCCGGCGTGGACCGCGGTTGCATTGCCACCGTCATTCCCAGGCAAAACAACGAATTCGTGCTGCTGGATGCGGGCGCGAACGTTGAATGCAAGCCGCTGCACCTGGCGCAATTTGCCGTGATGGGCAGCGTGTATTCACGTGAGGTCTTGAAGAAGAAAAATCCACGCGTCGGCCTTTTGAGCATCGGCACGGAAGATTCCAAGGGCAACGACCTGACGCTGGAGGCGTTCAAGCTTTGCCGGAAGCTTGACCTGAATTTTATCGGCAACGTCGAGGGCCACGATCTTTTCAAAGATCACGTGGACGTGGTCGTCTGCGATGGGTTTGTCGGCAACATCGTTTTGAAAACGTGCGAAAGCCTTGCCGTCGGGATGTTTTCGATGCTCAAGCGGGAATTGATGAGCAACACTAAAAGGCAGATCGGCGCGTATCTGGCCAAGAACGCCTTTCAATCCATCCGCCGCCGCATGGATCCGGAAGTTTATGGCGGCGCGCCTTTGCTGGGCTTCAACGGCATGGTGTTCAAGGCGCATGGTTCGGCACGCGAACGCGCCGTTACCAGCGCGCTGCGCGTGACCGCCGACGCCGTGCAATATCAAGTCAACCAAACCATCGCCCGCGAAATCGCCAGCGCGAATGCAGCGCTGGCTGCGGAAATTCCCGTTCCCGCTCCTAAATGACTGCCCAACCAGAAATCCCGGCCCCCGGCATCACTTTCAGGGCCGCACCTGTTCCATCACCGGCGTCGGTTCCTATGTCCCCGAAAAAAATCCTGACCAACGCCGATTTGGAAAAAATGGTCGAGACTTCGGACGAATGGATCACAACGCGCACCGGCATCAAGGAGCGGCGGATCGCGGCCGAGGACGAATTCACCTCGGACATGGCGGCCAACGCTGCCGAGCAGGCCATGAAAATGGCCGGAGTCACGCCAGATCAAATCAACTTGATCATCGTTGCCACCGTCACCCGGACATGCCGTTTCCCAGCACGGCCTGCCTTGTGCAGCACAAAATTGGTGCAAAAAAAGCGGCGGCTTTCGACCTGGAAGCGGCTGTTCCGGTTTTATTTACGGCATCGAAGTGGCAAAACAGTTCATCGTGTCGCACACCTACGACACGGTGCTGGTCATCGGCGCTGAAAAAATTTCGTCCATCACCGACTGGAAAGACCGGAACACTTGTGTGCTCTTTGGTGATGGCGCCGGCGCGGCCATTTTGCAACATCGCTCGGGCACACAAGGCTTGCTCATGGTAGCGATGGGCGCGGATGGCGAAAAATCCGACCTTTTGTTCATGCCCGGCGGTGGCAGCCGTTGTCCGGCGACCACGGGTTCCGTGGACGCGCGGCTGCATTTCCTGCGGATGGAGGGCAAGGAAACATTCAGGAATGCCGTGCAGACGATGAGCGCGGCGGCCCGCGAGGTTTTGCGCCGGTGCGGACTGGATATTTCGCAGATCAAATGTGTCATCCCGCATCAGGCAAACCGCCGGATTGTGGACGCCGTGGCCTTGCGTATCGGTGCGACGCCGGAGCAGGTTTTTGTGAACCTTCATAAATATGGAAACACCTCCGCCGCTTCCGTTGCGATTGCGCTGGACGAAGCGGTGAGTTCGGGAAAAATCCAGCGCGGCGATTTGGTTTTACTCGTCGTCTTCGGCGCGGGATCGACTTGGGGTGCGGCGGTCATCGAGTGGTGAACGGCAGATTGATTGCCTCAAAATTTGACGATTGGCCCGGGCGTGTTACTATGGTTTCGACCTATGAGCGCAAGAAAAATTGAAAGTATTGATTCTCCAAAACAACAGGTGACCGTCCAAGGCCGCCAATCACGTCTGGAGCTTTCCAGCGATTCCGTTTCCGTCCACAAAGGCGGTATTGAATTCCGCAGCCCCACGCCGTTTCAGGAATGGACGGAAATGACCGTGGCCATTTCTTCACCACGGGAAGTGGGCAAACTTCAATGCAGCGGCGTGGTCGTAGCCTGTTCCGGCAACAAGCACAGCGGCTACCGTGTTTCCATGATTTTCACCCACCTGACGCAGCAGGCGCAGACGCGGCTGAATTCGATGGCGCTTTCGGATCTGGGTGCCAGTTGATCATCCGCTTCAGCAGCATGGCGCGATTTGCATTTGCAAACGAAAGCAACGCGGCTTTAACCAATTGATTTAGCTGGCAATTCCCCGATGAACCAATCCTCCACCTTCTTGCGCGCCCACGGGGTTTTGCGTAGGAACGTCAGGCTGGACTTGACCGTCGGGTTGAACTGAAAACAACGGATGGGAATGCGCCGTCCCATTTCGCCCCAGCCATGGCGCTGCACCAGTTGATTAAGAATGCTTTCCAATGTGATGCCATGCAGCGGATCACGGGGATTTGTAGCGGGCGGATTCACATCAGGTTTGGCAGGATAATTCACTCGTCACTTGGTTTTATGATCGCCATTTGTTTGTCCGGCAACTTTGCCTGAACTCCCAAAACCGCGAAAGTGAATCACCATGTATTCCTGGGTTTGATCCAAACGAAAGCCGTCCTTTAGAATTCCGCGCGCGATGCCCGGCATGTGTGCCGCTCCCCAGGGAATCATCAGGTTGTCCGAATGCGCCAGGTGTGACTGGATTTCTCCGAGCAGATGCTCGTTCCGCTTGCCGAGCAGGTCGTCAAAAAGTTGTTCCTCAAAATGCGGTGGTGGCGTGTAGAGCGACAACTGCTGCAACGCATCGGGGTTCATCCCTTTGGCATGTATCAGCATGATCAGGTTTAATATGCCGATCGTCTCTTTGGAGAAGATGCTGATGTCCACGTCCGCCCGCTCCATTTTGGCCAGGCGGGCGAGAATTCGTCATGCTGCTCGGCAAGGCCAAGTGTTTTCGCCATGCGTTTATAGCTGATCTTGTTTGTCAGCAAATTCTGCTCATCCGTGACACCCTCCATCAGGATGATCGAATTGCTTGGGAACATCCGCGAAACTTTCTGGTAGAAGTCTGCGTCGGCGACGTGCGCCATCGGAAACAATTCAATGGTCTTGCCGTCATCACGGACATATTTTCTCACCTGCACCATGATGCCGCCGGGACGCAACGCGACGAAGCCTTCGCTGAAATGATCCACAGCCAGCGCGGCGCTGAAAAAGAGATAAATGATCACCGCCGGCAGCAGCACAAAAATGTTTGCCAGCACAAACCCAAAAATGTTCAGCCAGCTAAAGCGCCGGGGATTGAGCTGGTTCACTGCCACAAGTGGCCAGCGGAACTTGAAGCCGCTTTGCACCCAGCCGAAGATGAGGAGGCCGAAGATCAGTTGGCAGGTTGAGACACCCCAGCCGATCAAGTGTATCCGGTTGTAGTGATAAATCAGGAACGGGATCGAAGCCAGCGTCGCGGCCAGATTGAACAGGGTGAGCGGGAGAAAAATGCGCTTGGGAATCATCGGTGTCAGCGCCATCAGCACATAAACAGTAACGCCATGAGAACGGCAAAAAAGGCCACCAACCCGCGAATTATTGAAAGAAAGTGAACACCCAGAAAAAGCGACAAGGAATCGTCCGCAAAGGAAACCATCGCATCAATCAGGAACAATCCGAGGTAAACGCTCAACAGGATGGCGAGCAGATGTCCCACGGACCCGGCGTGCTTTGTTCCGCGGCAGTGATGGCGGAACACCGATCACCGGCGGCGCACTGCCCGGTTGGAAGCTGTCAGGGGCGGTTGGCATGGGTGGGGTGGGTGTCACTTTGGTTTTCCTTTGTCGGCTTGATGTAAACGGGATGGGAAAAGATTGTCAAGGCGCAGGCGGACTCGGCACGCCGCCGCTATGTCATGGCTTATGGCTTGTACTCACAATTCACCATTGAATGCCCGGTGCAAAAGTGACTGGAATAAGTTTTCCAGGCGCAGGCGGCAGGCGGCTTAAGCGGCGGCCGACGTGCGGGTTTCTGTCACCCGCCCGGCAAACTCCTTTTGAGCAAGACAATGAAACTCCAGCCATGCTGCTATTTTGACAAGGAATCAATCTGCTTCTGAATTTCCTTTGCAGTGTCGCTGTTCGGCCCCCTTGTGTTGATCTCGATCTCCTTTACCCTTAACAAACCCTTTACCAGTTCATTCTTCGTTTGCGTTTCTTGTTGTTTCGCCTTGGCCTGCAATTCCCCTTCTTTGGCTTGCAGCACATCATCGTTGCTGCCACGCACAACCGTCACCAAAGTTTCGGCAAACCGCTGGAGGATTTGGGACACGGCTTCCGCCGCATACCCGCCGACCAGCGCGAGCACCGCCGCGCTTAATTGCTTCGTGCTGGCATCAAGATTTAAATCTCTGCCGAAGAATCCTAGAATCGTCCCCGAGGTCAGGCCGAGAACGTAACGAATTAAATATACTTGATGGTATTTGGGATCGAAGGTGCAGTTGACAATGTATTTATGCGCTGTGTAGAGACCGTAAAAAGCCGAGCCAAGGCTAGCCGCTGCAAATAGGACCAAAATATCCATTATCGCTTTGTGCCAGGTGGCAGTTACAGAGAAGGACGACCCTGTTAATGCCGGTGACTTTTTTTGCGGAGGTTCGTTGGTCGATTGCATGGTGACAGCCGCAGTCCCCACAATGTTGGTGGCTAACTGGGCCTGAATTCCCGCCTGGACATTAATGGTGGCCTGCCAACCGGCAATGGTGAGGAAAACAATCAAGCTTACTATGCTGATGCCAAGCAGCAATTTTACCGGTGGTGTTGTCGGCCAAGAACTTGGATTTTCCGGTGAGACGGCTCGCCGGATTGTCCGGGGATTCGCCGGTGCCACGATTTGGCTCAGCTTTCCATGACCTCCATGCGAGCGAAAGTTCGAATGCTTTGTTTCCGGCCACGGAGGGGGATTTTTCCGCTGCCGGTTCTGCACCGTCCGGTTTTGAGCCTTCCGGTTCTCCATAGCAAAGCTTTGCCACCTTGGCCCGGAGATCATCGGGAAGAGGTTTTCCTTCCGCCCGGATAAAGTCCATCATGTCGTGATGTCAGTCAGAATTCGCCCGTGGAGTTCGTCACATGCCGAGACTTTGGTCTCGACGGCATCGGTCGGTGCTGTGGCCTCGGCCATTGCCGGAGCCTTGACCGGATCGGATTCAGCGTTCATGATTTTTGCGACTTATTGATTTTGGAACATGCCTTCCTGGACCAAGCACACCTTGCCTCGACAGGGATTTAAAACACTTTGAGTAGCCTAGCTTACAGAATTCTTTAACACGAATAATCAAGTCGGCATCTCAGGGCAAGTTAAAAAAAGAGACTTCATCACACCCGCTGCCCAAAGCTATAGTTCGCCGTTGAAGGCGCGGTGGAGCAAGGACTGGAAAAGCTGGTCAAGGCGCAGGCGGCTGGCGGCTTGGGCGGCGGCCAACGCTTGGCTTCCAAAATGCACAAGGGGCCGCGTTGTCCGCCCAGCAAATAATCGGCGCGCCCGTTCTCGGTGTTCAGTTCAAAGCGGACTTGGTGCGAATCGAGCAGATTCCAGCCGCTAAACTCCAGCGCCTTGTCAATCAAGATACGGGAGAAAGCTTCGTTTTGTCCGCTCGACATGGCGGCAAGTCTGCTAGGGAAAGCGGGCAGCGTCAATGTTCGGAAAATTTTTAAATAGGAAGACTGGAGCCAGGTAGGGCAGGACGGCTGCGGCATTTGGATTTCGCCAATCGCAACCGCCGGTTGCAAATTCTAATCTCGACGTGAACCTGAAGATGATTAAATGATATGCCAGCCGGAATGCAAAACATGTCTGGCAGCATAAACAAAATTATCAATCGTTATGGCCATCTCTCCGCTCGCCGGCAAACCGGCGCCTAAATCAATGCTCGTGGACCTGGCGCGGCTCGAACGCGAATACTACGAACGCAAGCCCGATGTCAGCGACGCCAACCAGTTGGTCAGCTTCGGCACGAGCGGGCATCGCGGATCGTCGTTGAACGGCACGTTCACCGAGGCGCACATTCTCGCCATCACACAGGCGATCTGTGACTACCGTCAAAGTCATGGCACGGATGGCCCGTTGCAAATGGGCAAGGATACGCACGCTTTGTCGTCTCCCGCGCAACGCAGCGCACTGGAAGTGCTCGCGGCCAATGGGGTTGAAACTGTTATTCAAAAAGACGATGGCGTGACGCCGACGCCGGTGATTTCGCGCGCCATCATCGTTCACAATCGTGGACGCAAAACGGGACTGGCCGATGGCATCGTCATCACGCCGTCGCACAATCCGCCGAAAGATGGCGGCTTCAAATATAATCCCACCAACGGCGGACCCGCCGACACCGACGTGACGCGCTGGGTGCAGGATCGGGCGAGTGAATTGTTGCGCGGAAATAATTCCGGTGTGAAGCGCGTCCCGTTCGCCGCCGCGCTCAAGGCGGCGACCACGCATGAGGAAGATTTTATCCTGCCTTACGTGGAGGATTTGAAAAACGTCGTGGACATGAAGGCGATTCGTGCCGCCGGCTTGAAGCTGGGCGTGGATCCGCTGGGCGGCGCGGCGTTGCCGTATTGGGAGCCGATCAATTCGATTTATGAACTGGATATCAAGGTGGTGAATCCAAAGCTTGATCCGCAGTTCGCGTTTATGACGGTGGATCACGACGGGAAAATCCGCATGGACTGTTCCAGCCCGTATGCGATGGCCAGCCTCGTCAGCCTTAAAGATAAATTCCAGCTCGCGTTTGCCAATGATCCTGATTCCGACCGGCATGGCATCGTCACGCCGTCCGCAGGCTTGATGAATCCGAATCATTATCTGGCGGTGGCCATTGGGTATTTGCTCACACATCGTCCGCAATGGTCGGTGAACGTGGCGATCGGCAAAACACTTGTCAGTAGCAACATGATTGACCGTGTGGTGAACAAGCTTGGACGCAAACTCTGCGAAACGCCCGTGGGATTCAAGTGGTTTGCGCCGGGATTATTCGATGGTTCGTTTGGTTTCGGTGGCGAGGAAAGCGCGGGCGCAAGCTTCTTGCGGCGCAACGGCACGGTGTGGTCAACGGACAAGGACGGCCCGATCATGAACCTGCTCGCGGCTGAAATCACCGCCGTCACCGGCAAGGATCCGGGCGAACATTTCCGCGAACTAACGGCAGAATTCGGCACGCCATATTACACACGCATTGATGCAGCGGCATCACCGGAACAGAAGGCGAAGCTCTCCAAACTTTCACCCGAAGCGGTGAAAGAATCCAATCTCGCAGGCGACGCAATCACCGCCAAGCTGACCCGCGCGCCGGGAAATAATGCCGCGATTGGCGGTTTGAAAGTGGTGACGGCGAGCGGCTGGTTCGCGGCGCGTCCGTCCGGCACGGAGAACATTTACAAGATTTACGCGGAGAGTTTCAAAGATGAAGCGCATTTGAATTCGATTGTGAAAGAGGCGCAGCAGATTGTGAACAATGCGCTGGCAAAATAAAGTGAGTAAAACTTAGAATTCGTATGGCGTGGATGGTTCGATTTGACTACCCTTTCGCCGGCTGATTTGAACACTTGGATTTTTTAACGGTCTCAACCAATACAAAATAAATTTATGGCTAAAATTGAAAAACTCCTCGGCGACAAGGCGGATTACCTCCTCGGTTTCAAAAACCCGAAAATTTCCAAACAACGGCTGCATATTCCAAGCGCTGATTTTGTGGACCGGATTTATTCTTTGTCCGACCGCAATAACCGCGTGCTGGTGAATCTGCAACGGATGTTCGGTCAAGGCCGGCTCGCTGGCACGGGTTATCTTTCGATTCTGCCCGTGGACCAGGGCGTTGAACATTCCGCCGGCGCGAGCTTCGCAAAGAACCCGGATTATTTCGACGCGGAAAACATCATCAAGCTGGCCATTGAAGGCGGCTGCAATGCGGTCGCGTCCACCTACGGCGTACTCGGAATTGTCGCGCGCAAATACGCACACAAGATTCCCTTCCTGGTGAAGATCAATCACAACGAACTGCTGACGTATCCGAACAAGGCCGATGAAATCATGTTCGGTACGGTGAAACAGGCGGCGGACATGGGCGCGGCGGCGGTGGGCGCGACCATTTATTTCGGTTCGGAAAACAGCGGGCGCCAGATTGTAGAAGTCGCGCAGGCGTTCGCTCACGCGCATGAACTGGGCATGGCCACGGTACTATGGTGCTATCTTCGCAACAACGCGTTCAAGGTCAAAGGCGCGGATGGCAAGACCACGGACTATCACGTCTCGGCGGATTTGACCGGCCAGGCGAATCATCTGGGCGTGACGATTCAGGCGGACATCATCAAACAGAAATTGCCTGAAAATAACGGTGGCTTCAAAGCGCTGAACACCGGCGGCTCCAGCTATGGCAAACTGGACGAACGGATTTACACCGAGCTGACCAGCGACCATCCGATTGACCTTTGCCGTTATCAAGTCGCCAATTGTTACATGGGCCGCGCGGGACTCATCAACAGCGGCGGCGAATCCAAGGGCAAGGGCGATCTGGAACAGGCCGTCATGACTGCGGTCATCAACAAGCGGGCAGGGGGCACGGGATTGATTTCCGGGCGCAAGGCGTTTCAGCGTCCACTCAAGGAAGGCATCGCGTTGTTGAATGCGATTCAAGACGTGTACCTTGATTCCAAAATTACGGTGGCGTAAGTTTGGTTATGAAGCGCGCTTGGAAACTCATCGCAATTATTTTGCTCGCGGGTGGTGTTTTGTACGAGGAATACTATCGGGCGGAAACCATAAAAAATCACATGACGCCGGTGGCCCTGCGTGATCCGGCGGACGCTCCGTTTCAGATCAGGGCCAGCAACTTCTCGGACAACGTGGATCTATGGGGTGATCCTTGGATGAAGCCGGTCGCTGTGGGTCCGAGTTATGCCAGCCTTGCATTGCAGGAAGAACTCCATCCAGCAAGCTTTGAAAAGTTTCATGCCCGTTTGGAGTATCAAGCCGAGCCGGTGCTGACAGTGGAGAACCGGCAACTGGTCTATTCGCTCCTGGGAGGCAGCACCTTCAACTTGAAGTTAAATTTTAAACCGGCCTTTCCCACTCCGGATACATTTATTCCCAACCGGATCACTCCCGGCATCAGCGGAAGCTTCAACTTCTGAAGGCGCGGGTCGGAAACATGTGGCACTTCACGTTGGTGTCCCGCTTCCGTGAAAAATCTTGACGCTGCCGGTGGTCGGGCTAGAGTCGTCCCGCCAGTTCGTTCAATCAACCCGCAGTCATCAGGCGGCCCAGGTAACCGGGCCGTCCAAGAAAGGCAAGCCATGAAAAATCAAATGCTGGTCAACCTGTCGCTCGCCGCCTGCGCCTTTGCCTTTTTCAGCGGCTGTGCCAGCACGAAGATCAGCGTGGATCAAGAGCATCAGGGGTTTCTCCCGCAGCCGAGCCGGGTGCTGATTTATAATTTCGCCGTTTCACCGGACGAAGTGGAACTCGACAGCGGCATCAGCGGTGACATCAAGGAACTCGTCAATAAAACGCCGCGAACCGATCAAGAACGCACCATCGGCCGGCAATTGTCAGAGGCGCTGGCCATCCATCTTGTAAAGGAGATTGGCGCGCTGGGCATCCCGGCCATCCGGGCCTACACCAACGTCCCGGTCGCCGGCCAGGCACTGGTTATCAAAGGGCAGTTCATTTCCGTGGACGAAGGCAATCAAGCCGAACGGGTCGTCATTGGTCTGGGTGCCGGACGCACCGATGTCAGAACCTTGGTTGAAGCTTATCATTATAGTAGTGGTAAAAAAGTTCTGCTGGAAGAGTTTGGCGTGAATGCCAAGAGCGGCGACAAGCCCGGCATGGCGGAAACCATGGGCGTCGGCGCACTCGCCGGACATCTGGCGACGTCCGCCGTGGTCAGCACGGGTGTGGCGGTGGGCAGCGAAGCTTTCTCGGCCAATGTCGAGGCGGATGCCGACCGCACGGCCAAGGCCATCGCCAAACAGCTCAAGACTGTTTACATCGGACAAGGATGGATAAACCAGTGAACGGCCCAAAAACCATGCCCGCCTAAAATTAAGTGAAAAAAAATCCTCTTCCATTGGTCAGGCTGGCCGTCTGTCTGCCGCTGTTCGCGTTGACTTTGACGGGTTGCTGGACGCCGCCCAACGCCAACGTGCAGCCGGTCGGCAAGCCGGGTTTGATCCAAGGCAACATACCTGTGACCGTCATCCAGTATCCGGTGACCGTTGAAACGATAGATGCCGGCCGGAACACCATCACGCTCAAACACGCGGATGGTTCGACCAAGACTTTCACCATCGCTCCGACCGTCAAGGACCTGGCAAAGGTAAAAATAGGCGACACGGTCAAGGCCTCGGTGAAGGCGGAACTCTCCGTTTATATTTTGGACAATGGCAAGCTGCCGGGCGCGAATGGCACCACCCGGCCGAAAACCATCAACTTCAACGCCAAGGTTCTCAAGGTAGACCGAAGCTACCGTTTGTTGACGCTTCAGTTCACCAATGGCCAGACCTTGACCATCAAGGCCAGTCTGAACGTGCAATTGGAAAAGATGGCGCCGGGTGATGACGTGGTCATGCGCTCCAATGAAGTGACGGCGATTGAAGTCAAGAAACCATAAGAGTTCTGCCAACAACACTTTCATCAATACCATGACACTTAAGAATTCCGCCTTGGGCACTACATTCCATTTCGCCACCAGAATGATGTTGCCGATGGGATTGCTCGTCTTCACCTCCTGTTCATCGCCACCACCCGCTTGGAACTCTAAAACCGCATTCTCTCCTTCAGCCTATAATGCTCCCGCGCAGTTTGGCGGTGAAATCGTGACCGATTCGGTTTCCACCACGGCCACGGTGGTTTCCGTTGACCGCACCAAACGGCTGGTCGAATTGAAAAAGGCGGATGGTACGACCATCACCTATAAAGCCCTGCCGGGCGCGCCGGGCTTTGACGTCATTCAGGCCGGTGATCAGGTGAAGGTTTCAGTGGCGGAAGAACTCGCGGTATTTCTTGGTAAAAACGGCGTGCCGGCCAGTGCCGGGGCGGATATTGCGAAGCTGCGTGTCCGTCTGCCCGATGGTACCCTGGCCGCCGCGACCGAAGTGGGCACACTGGTGTTCACCGCCAAGATCATTGCAATCAATGACTGGGATGACTCGGTCACGCTGCAACTGGCCGGGGGTCTGACCAAGACCATCAAGGTGGGAGAGTTCGTCAACCTGGCGGATGTCAGTGTCGGTGACACCGTTTCGGTGAAATCCTCGGAAGCGGCAGTACTCTTGTTGGAGAAACCTTGACCATTGAAGTCCCGGAGAGATCGTATAAAGGTCATTATACTCCTTGCCCTGCCTGCCGGATGCTGCTTTAGTGAGTGGCTATGAATTCTATTGCAAATCTATCGGTTCAACAGCTTCGCCAGGCGGCGGCGTTAAAGGAAAAAATCCAGTCGCTCGAAAAAGAGCTCGGCAGGTTGCTGGGCGCAACCGCAACACCTTCCACCAGCCCGGTGGCGGGCAGGAAAAAATTCAAGATGAGCGCCGCAGCCAAGGCCAAGATTTCGGCGGCGGCCAAGGCCAGATGGGCTAGGATCAAGGGCGCGACTCCGGCCGCCAAGCCGGCGGTTGTGGCGGCTCCCAGAAAAGCCCGGGGCAAGATGAGTGCGGCCGCCAAGGCCAAACTTTCCGCCAAACTAAAGGCGATCTGGGCAAAACGTCGCGCGGCCAAAAAATAATCTGCGGACTGATATTTGGTTTTGCGACCAGCCGGAGTTGAAATTCAACCCCGGCTTTTTTACATTTAGGCCCCAAGGACCGACAGGTCGGATTTATTTTGAAGGGAATTGCAGAATTTGCCGGCCATCCCTAGAACAGTTCTCGCACGGTTATACTTGCCGTGAGTTCGGTTCCAAAACAAGATAGTTCCCGGTATGACAAGAAATCAGATGCTCAAGATGGCGACCCCGGCTTTGTGGCTGGCCTTATGTATTCCTTTTTCCGGCTGCAAAAAGCAGGAGCCGCCTGCCAAGCCGCCGGAAGTCCAGGTGGTTGCCGTCGAGCAGCGGGACGTGCCGGTCTATCGCAACTGGGTCGGCACTTTGGAAGGCGAAGTCAACGCCACGATTTCCGCGCAGGTGACCGGCTATTTGATGGCGCGCACATATCAGGAAGGCACCGTCGTGACGAACGGGCAGGTGCTTTTCCAGATTGACGACCGCACTTACAAGGCTGCGCTCGACCAGGCGCTGGCCAAGCTTGGAAAATCCCAACTCGACGTGAAGCGTTACACGCCGCTGGCCGCGACCGAGGCCATCAGCCAGCAGGAACTTGACGATGCCATCCAGCAGAACCTTGCCAATGAAGCCGCCGTCGAGGCCGCCCGGTTGAATTATCAATTTTGCACCATTCGTTCTCCGGTTGACGGCGTGGCCGGACTGGCGCAGGCCCAGGTGGGCGATCTCCTCAGTCCGGGTTCCGGCCAGTTGACCACCGTGGTGCAGATCCATCCGATGCGCGCCTATTTTTCAGTGTCCCAGCAATTGGTCACCGAGATTCAGGAACGCATGCTGGCCCAAGGCCGGAAATTGATTGGGATGGGCGGGGAATATCAGGGGCCATCGCTGGAATTGACGCTGGCCTCGGGCGGGGTTTATCCGCAGAAGGGACGGGTGCGGTTTGTCAACAACCAGGTGGATGTCAAGACCGGCACCGTTCGCGTGGTGGGTGAATTTGACAACCCACATGGCCTGCTCGTCCCCGGCATGTTCGTCAACGTGCGGGCGTTGATGGACACGGACAAGGGTGCGCTATTGGTGCCTCAATCGGCGGTGCTGGATATGCAGGGCCGTTATCTTATCGCCGTCGTGGGGCAGGACAACAAGGTCAGCATCCGGCCGGTGACGGCCGGACAAACCGTCGGCAAGCAATGGGTCATCAATGGAAATGTGAAAGCCGGCGACCGCGTCGTGGCGGAAGGCGTGCAAAAAGTTCGTGACGGTGCGGAGGTGAATCCGGTGCCGTTCGTGGAAAAACCGCCGATGATATCCGCAGCAACTCCGTGACCATCCAACCCCAGCCACGCACTTGCTGACGTATGTCAAAATTTTTCATCAACCGTCCGATTGTTGCGATGGTGATTTCCATCCTGATGGTGATCATGGGCCTGGTCGCGATGTCTGGTCTGCCCATCGCGCAGTTCCCCAACATCGCTGATCCGCAGATCCAGGTGAATGCCACGTATCCCGGCGCGGATGCCACTACCGTTCAACAATCCGTGGCCACGCCCATCGAGCAGCAGATGTCCGGCGTGGACAACATGGAATACATGTATTCCCTGAACGCCAACAACGGCACGATGAAGCTGACGGTGGATTTCAACATCAAGACCGATCCGAACACGGACCAGATTCTCGCGCAGATGCGGCAGACCCAGGCGGCCTCGCAATTGCCCAGTGCGGTGAACAATCAGGGCATCACCGTCCAAAAATCCACCGCTGCGCCGCTCATCATGTTCGCGCTTTTTTCGCCGAACCAGACTTACGATGGCGTGTTTCTCGCCAACTACGCGGTCATCAACATCAACGACCTGATGACGCGCGTGCCCGGCATCGCGAGCGTCTCGGTTTTCGGCGCGGGTAACTACGCGATCCGCTTGTGGGTGCGGCCTGATCGTCTGGCGCAGATGGGTGTCACGGTTCCCGACATCATCAACGCCATCCAGGTGCAGAACACCGTGAATCCCGCCGGCCAGATCGGTGGCGAACCAATTCCGCAAGGCCAGCAATATACCTACGCCGTCCGGGCGCAGGGCCGTCTGGAAACTTCGGAGCAGTTTGAAAACATCGTCATCCGTGCGGCTCCCGGCGGCGCGATTCTGCGCGTCAAGGACGTGGCCCGCGTTGAACTCGGCGCCCAGAACTACAGCGTGCAGGGGCGTTTGAATGGCAAACCGTCCGCCCTCATTGCGCTTTACCAGTTGCCGGATTCCAACGCCGTGGACGCCGCGAACGGGGCGAAAGCCATCATGGAAAAGATGAAGGCAAGCTTTCCGCCCGACCTTGACTATGTCGTCGCGCTGGACACGACGCTGGCGGTCACCGCCGGCATGAAGGAGATCGAGCACACCCTCGTCGAGGCCATCATCCTGGTCGTCATCGTGGTCTTCATCTTCCTGCAAGGCTGGCGGGCGACGTTGATTCCGCTGCTCGCGGTGCCGGTGTCCTTGATCGGCACGTTCGCGCTCTTCCCGTTGCTGGGCTTCTCCATCAATACGCTGTCACTGTTCGGACTCGTGCTGGCCATCGGGCTGGTGGTGGACGACGCGATTGTCGTGGTTGAGATCGTGGAGCATCACATTGAAAAAGGATTGTCACCAAAAGAGGCGGCGTTGAAAGGCATGCGGGAAGTTTCCGGCCCGGTCATGGCCATCGCGATCATTCTCATCGCTGTTTTTTTGCCGACGGCGTTCATCCCCGGCATCACGGGCCGGCTGTATCAGCAGTTTGCCGTGACCATCGCCGTCTCGGTGGCGATCTCGGCGTTCAATGCGCTTACGCTGTCGCCCGCGCTGGCGGCCCTGTTGCTCCGCCCCAAGGTGCGCGGCACGGGACCATTGCAGAAGTTTTATGATGGATTCAACAAATGGTTTGGCCGGGCGACGGACGGCTACGTCGGCGTATGCCGTCTGCTCATCCACAAAAGTTCCGTAACGTTGATTTTGCTGGTGGCTTTCGCGGTACTGGCCACCTTCATGGGCAAATCCGTTCCCAGCAGCTTCCTGCCGAATGAAGATCAAGGCTATGCTTTCGCCGGCCTGCAGTTGCCGGACGCCGCATCCGCGCAACGCACCAGTGAAGTGATGCGGCAGGTGGAGGAAATTCTCAAGGAGACGCCGGGCGTTAAATACTATTCGTCGGTTGTCGGCTTCAGCCTGTTGAGCGGCGTGCAGAATACTTACAGCGGCTTCTTCTTCATCACGTTGGAAAACTGGGACAAGCGCAAAAAGCCGGAGGAACAATTCCGCGCCATCATGCAGCATCTCCAGGCGAAGATGGGGGCGGTACCCGGGGCGATAGCCTTTCCTTTTTTGCCGCCGGCGATTCCTGGCATCGGCGCTTCGGGCGGTGTCACCTTTATTCTTGAAGACCGCACGGGGCAGGGCGGAACTTTTCTGGCGGACAATCTGCAAAAATATCTCGAAGCGGTGAACAAGCGCCCGGAAGTGGCCCGCGCTTTCACCACGGCGCTCCCGTCCGTGCCGCAGGTGAAAGTGGACGTGAATCAGGATTTGGTGCTCCAGCAGGGCGTGAAATTGCAGGATGTCTATCAAACGATGCAATGTTTCATGGGCGGCGCGTTCGTGAATTACTTTAACCGTTTTGGCCGGCAGTGGCAGGTCTATGTGCAGGCCGAGGGCGACTATCGCACGGAAGCGCAAAACCTCGGGCAATTTTATGTGCTGAACAATTCCAGCAACATGGTGCCGCTGGCGGCGGTGACGAGCGTGAAGAAAACGCAAGGCCCGGAATTTACCATGCGCTATAATCTTCATGAGGCCGCGCAGATCAATGCCTCGTCCAAACCCGGTTATAGTTCGGCGCAAACGATGAAGGCGATGGAGGAAGTTTTCGCCGAGACCATGCCGCCGGGCATGGGCTTCGATTACATGGGCATGAGTTATCAGGAACAGAAGGCGCAGCAAGGAGTCTCGCCGATGGTCATCTTTGGATTTTCACTGGTGTGTGTGTTCCTCATTCTGGCCGCGCAATATGAAAGCTGGAGCCTGCCATTCAGCGTTTTGCTGGGAACACCGGTTGCCGTCTTTGGTGCGTTCGCGGCCATGATGGTTGGGCGTTACGAAAACAACGTCTATGCCCAGATTGGTCTGGTCATGCTCATCGGTCTGTCCGCGAAGAATGCCATCTTGATAGTTGAATTTGCCAAGATGGGCTACGAGGAGGGCAAACCACTGATGGAGGCCGCGCTTGACGGTGCGCGTTTGCGCCTGCGTCCGATTCTGATGACGAGTTTTGCATTCATCCTGGGTTGTGTGCCGCTCGCCACGGCCACCGGTGCCGGCGCAGTGTCACGGCGGGTCATGGGTTGCACGGTCATCGGCGGCATGTTGGCCGCCAGCTTCATCGCCATCTTCCTGATTCCGGTCATTTTCTACATCATCGAGAAACTGGGCGGTGAAAAACATTCAACCCTGAAGCCGGCTGCAACCGCATCATTGCCGGAAGCACCTGAACAAGGAGGCCATTGAAAATGAAGACACGTTTTCTTTTTCAGGGCTTGGGAGTTTTGATCGGGCTGGCGATTCTCGGCGGCTGTGCGGTCGGGCCGGACTACAAGCGTCCGACGGTGAATTCGCCGGAAGGATTTCGTTTTGCTGAGAACCAAACGACGAACTCGCTCGGCGATCTGCCGTGGTGGCAGGTTTTCAAGGATCCGATGTTGCAAGGCTTGATCGGCACCGCGCTGACAAACAACTACGACCTCAAGCAGGCCGTGGCGCGGGTGGAACAGGCGCGTTTTCAAGCGGTCGCGGCCAATTCAGCTTTCTTTCCGCAGATTGGCTATGGCGGTGACATCGGGCGCGGTCGCAATGCGCTTTACAATTCGCCCGCCAGCTTGAATGGTGGCACCGCCAGTTCCGCGCAGCTCACCTTGAATGCCGCATGGGAAATTGATGTCTGGGGGCGAATCCGCCGTTCCAGCGAATCCGCCCGCGCGCAATATCTCGCCACCGATGAAGCCCGGCGCAGCGTGATGGTCACCCTGGTGAGCGATGTTGCCACCGCCTATTTTCAACTGCTGCAACTGGATCAGCAACTGGCGATTCAACAGTCCGCCACCAATGACTACGCCGACAGTTATCGGATTTTCAACGATCGTCGCATCAATGGCGTCGCCTCGAAACTGGAAACCGACCGCGCCGCCGCCGCGCTGGCCAATGCCGCTGCGACCATCCCGCAGCTTCAATTGCAGATCGCGACGACGGAGAACCAGCTCAATCTGCTGCTCGGCCGCAACCCCGGTCCGGTTGCCCGCAATTCTTTGACGAACCAGCCGGAGCTTACGCCGGAGATTCCCGCCGGGTTGCCGAGCGAACTGCTGCGCCGGCGGCCCGATGTTTTGGAGTCGGAACAGTCGTTGATCGCCGCCAATGCGAATATTGGCGTGAGCGTGGCGAATTTTTTCCCGCAGATCGGCCTCACCACCTTTCTGGGGCGGGCCAGTCCCGAGTTGTCCGCCTTCACCGGCGGTGCGGGAAACATATGGGACCTGGGTGGCACGCTGTCCGGCCCCGTTTTTCAGGGCGGGAAATTACGCGCCCAATACCTGGCCTCGAAGGCGAAGTTTGACGAGGCGAAGGCCGCCTACCGGCAGAGCGTACTGACGGCGTTTCAGGAGGTGTCCAATGCGCTCATCACGCGCCAGAAGCTGGCCGAGGAGTATGTTTATGACGAACAGGCGGCGGTGGCGCTGGCAGAGTCCGTGGAACTGGCCACGCAGCGTTATATGAACGGCAAGTCAGGCTACTATGAAGTGTTGCAGGCCCAGCAGGAGCTTTACCCGACGCAGCAGCAGCAGGTTGAGGCGCAGGTTGGCCAGTTGCTCGCCGTGGTTCAGCTCTACAAGGCGCTTGGCGGCGGCTGGCAGACGCCCGCTACGAATTCTCCAAGTCATTGACCAAATGGCAGGCAGTATTTTCTGTTGCGACAGTTGAGGAATCACATCGCACCATTTCATCCGAAAACCGTTGTGAATCCAAAAGTGTCATGGACTGCGGCGGGAAGCGTCACGTCACGCCGCTTTTCGCACGCACGAGACACCCGGTAATTGTCATGTTTACCTCCCGCCCGAAGGCGGTGTCGCCGCTACCATTCTGCCACCACAATCCAAAGCGACATTCGTGTTTGCGGAAGTAGCGGTGAATCTGGACGCGTGGCTTCGGGATTTGGATTAAGCGCGGTTTATAGCTTGCCACGGGACGAGGTTCGCTTTCTTAATGGTGGAAATTTATGAGTACGATGACCGCAAAAATTGAACGCAACCTCGGCTGGTTCGTGGTGCTGCTGTTGCTGGTCGGCTGCATGCTCGTATTGCGACCGTTTGTGTCGGCGCTGCTGTGGGCGGCGGTGCTATGTGTTTCAAGCTGGCCGATCTATCGCCGCCTGCTGGACTGGTTCGGCAACCGGCGCACGCTGGCGGCGCTGGTGATGACACTGGGCATGATCATCATCGTATTGCTGCCCTTCGTCATCATCGCCATGACGCTGGCGGACAATGTGAAGGAACTTTCCGCCGCGACGCGCAGTTGGATCCAAGCCGGTCCGCCGGAACCGCCCGCCTGGCTGGCCAAAATTCCTGTCGTCGGCCAGAAGGCCGTTGATTACTGGCATAGCGTATCGGCGGATACAGCCAAACTCTGGACAGAAGGGCAACGCCTGATTGAACCCGTGAGCGCGGGATTGCTCAAAGGCGGGCTGGCGCTCGGCGGCGGATTGATCCAACTGGCCATGAGTATCTTCATCGCGTTCTTTTTGTTCCGCGACGGCGTCTCCGTCGGTAAACGCGTGGTCCACATGGTGACGCGCATTGGCGGGGAACGCGGGCAGCATCTTTTGACGATTGCCGGCAAGACGGTTCGTGGTGTGGTCTATGGGATTTTGGGCACGGCGCTGGTGCAGGCGGTCGTGGCGGGGATTGGATTTCTGATCGCGGGTGTGCCCGGCGTGGCGCTGCTGGCGTTGCTGACATTTTTTTCCTCCATCGTTCCCGTGGTCGGCACGGCGTTGACCTGGCTGCCTGCCGCCGTCTGGTTGTTTCATCAAGGTTCCACCGGCTGGGCCGTCTTCATGATTGTCTGGGGGCTTGGCGTGGCCAACATTGACAACATCGTCAAGCCGTGGCTCATCAGCCAGGGCAGCAACATGCCGTTCATCCTCATTTTCTTTGGCGTGCTGGGCGGCGCACTGACGTTTGGTTTTGTCGGCGTTTTCCTGGGGCCAACCTTGCTGGCCGTGGGTTTCCGTCTGCTGGAAGAATGGAGTCCCACCGCCCCTGTCATTGCCAAACGGAAAAATCCAAACCCGGAGTGATGTCATGTTTTAAAAAATTCTTGACGCTTCTAAGACGCAATTTGGCCAATGGCCCGCACCATGCCTGAAGAATCAACATCCCCGCCGAAGGTTGCGCCGCCCGTTGCGGCGGATCGCCCGGTGCGCAGCGGAAGATTTCGTTTTTCGGCGGCGCAATTTTTAATTTCCCTGGTGTTTGTTTTTATCGCCTTTCCGTTTGTGGAATTTTTTCAGAATGGCGACACCATCGAGGCCTGGCTGATGACGTTGGTGCTGGTGTCGGGGGTACTGGCGGTGGCGCGGCGTCGTCGGACTCTGGTGCTGGCGCTCGTACTGGTGTCACCAGCGTTGCTGGCCCGGTGGCTGAAGATATTTTGGGACGATGTCGTGCCGCCGGAGGTTTATCTGGTTCCCGCGCTGTTTTTCGTCGGGTTCGTGATGCTGCAATTTCTTTATTTCATTCTCCGCGCGCCCCGGGTCAATTCCGAAGTGTTGTGCGCCGGGATTTCTGTCTATTTGCTGCTGGGGATCATCTGGATGTTTGCCTACATTCTCGTGGCGCGGATACATCCAGAATCATTCGCTTATAATGTCGGCGCGCCGCCCGTGCATTCCATTGCCAGCTTCGATGCATTTTATTTCAGCTTCATCACCTTGAGCACGGTGGGGTATGGTGACATCACGCCGGTGACCCGCGTCGCGCGCACCTTGGCCATGACCGAAGCAATGACCGGCACGCTTTATATGGCGGTGCTGATTTCGCGGCTCGTGGCGCTGTATTCTTCGCAAGGGCCTGAAGAATCCAAGAAGAGCGATTGATCCACCGAAGCACCGTTAATGATGCCGACGGTATTTCAATTCCGGTTTTGCCGCTGGATGTCACCGAAAAAAACTTTACAAATTTCGTGCGCAATGTTTTCTCTGTCCGCGAGAATCGAAAACACTTGGCACCCTTCCGGGCTTTTGAATTCCTATCTTTTCTCAATTCCAGCAAAACCAAACCAAACCAGACCATGAAAAATAAATTATTCCAACACGCCCTGATCGTGTTAACCGCTTCGGCGGGAATATTCTCGACGTTGCCTGCGTCGGCCCAACAAATCAGCGGCGACCCCGAAATGGCCAGCGGCACCGAGGTCATCAAAGGAAATCAAATTCCCGCGCCGCCGCTGCCTTTTGGCGGCGTGATCAAGGAAAGCGTCAAAGGCTCGAAGACGTGGTGGCCGCCGCGCGTGGTGCCGCCCAAAGGTGCGCCAAACGTGTTGCTCATCATGACGGACGATCAGGGTTATGGGGTTCCGGGAACATTCGGCGGGGTCATCCCAACGCCCGCGCTGGACCGGATTGCCGCCGCCGGTTTGCGTTACACCAAGTTTCATTCGACCGCGCTCTGCTCGCCGACGCGCGCGGCGCTCATCACCGGTCGCAACCATCATTCGACGGGTTTCGGCGTGATCACGGAATTGTCCACCGGTTATCCCGGCTATGATTCCATCATCGGGCCGGACAACGCAACGATCGGGAATATTCTCAAGGGTAATGGCTACGCCACCTCGTGGTTTGGCAAAAATCACAACACGCCCGGCTTCCAATACAGTGCGGCGGGTCCGTTTGATCAATGGCCGTCCGGGATGGGCTTTGATTATTTCTACGGCTTCATGGGCGGTGAGACCGACCAGTGGACACCTTATCTGTTCCAGGATCACACCCAGATTTTTCCATGGATCGGCAAAAAAGATTACAACCTCACCACCGACATGGCGGACGAGGCGATCAAATATCTCAACCAGATCAATGCCGCCGCACCCGACCAGCCATTCTTCCTCTACTACGTGCCCGGCGGCAGCCACTCGCCGCACCAGCCGAAACAGGAATGGATTGATAAATTCCACGGCAAGTTTGACATGGGCTGGAACGTTTTGCGCGACCAAATTTTTGCCAACCAGAAACGCCTCGGTGTGATTCCGGAAGACACCAAGCTCACCGAATGGCCAGATAGCCTGCCGAAATGGGAAACGCTCTCGGCGGATGAGAAAAAACTGTTCGCCCGCCAGGCCGAAGTCTATGCCGGCTACACGGCTTATACCGATCACGAAATTGGCCGCGTGATTCAAGCCGTAGAAGACATCGGCAAGCTGGATAATACGCTCATCATTTACATGGATGGTGACAACGGCACCAGCCCCGAAGGCACCTTGGTCGGCACACCCAATCAATGGCGTTCTTACAATGGCATCCTTGATTCGCCGATCGCCGAGCAGATGAAGTTCTATGATGCGTGGGGTTCAGCGGCGACCTACCCGCACATGGCAGTCGCTTGGTCATGGGCGTTTGACACACCCTTCATGTGGACCAAGCAGATTGCATCGCACTTTGGCGGCACGCGGCAGGGTCTGGCCATTTCGTGGCCCGGTCACATCATGGACGTGGGCGGCGTTCGCGAGCAATTCCACCATGTCATTGACATCGTGCCCACCATCCTGGACGCCTGCGGCATCAAGGCTCCGGAATATGTAGATGGCATCAAGCAAAAGCCGATCGAAGGTGTGAGCATGCTTTATACGTTCGACAAGGCAAACGCGAATGCGTCCTCCAAGCGCAAGACCCAATACTTCGAAATGATCGCCAATCGCGGGATTTATCATGATGGCTGGTATGCCTGCACGACTCCGCCGCATGGACCGTGGATCTTGAACGCACCGTTGCCCGTGCCGGATGATTACAAGTGGGAGTTGTATGACATTGAAAAAGACTATTCGCAGGCAAATGACCTGGCGCAGAAAAATCCCGGTAAATTGAAGGAGTTGCAAAAAATCTTCAATCAAGAGGCGGAAAAATATCAGGTGTATCCGCTGAACAATGACACCTTCGCCCGCGCGCTGGCTCCGCGTCCCAGCGCCACGGCCGGACAGACCGTGTTCAGTTATTCCGGTGTGGTGCCTGGCCTGCCAACCGGCAGTGCGCCAAACTACATCGGCAAGTCTTACACCATTACCGCCGAAATTGAAGTCCCTGAAGGCGGCGGCGACGGCATGCTCGCGACGCTGGGCGGTCGTTGGGGTGGAATCGGATTGTATCTGCTTAAAGGCAAACCGGTGTTCGACTACAACATGCTCACGCTCGCTCAATACCGTTGGGCTGGTTCAGATGCGCTCACCGCCGGCAAGCATACGATTGTTTATGACTTCACGTATGACGGTCCCGGCATCGCCAAGGGCGGCACCGGTGTGCTGTTGGTGGACGGCAAGGAAGTTGACAAACATGCCCAGCCAAACTCGATCGCTTTCCTGGAAGTCTGCGACGAAACCTTTGATGTTGGCATGGATCTTCGCACGGGTGTCAACGATGACGACTACGTATCACCGTTCCCTTTCAACGGCAAAATTGAAAAGCTGACCTTCAAATTGGGGCCGTCGCAATTGTTGCCGGCAGACAAGAAAGCCGTGAAGGCTGCCCATGAAAAAGTGAACGACTAATTTTTCATCCATGGAATTCGCAAGGCAGGCGGTCAGAAATGGCCGCCTGCTTTTTTCACAATGAAACTTTGAAGTTTGCCGGCGGCGTGAACACAACTTCAAACTGCTCGCAAAAGACCGGCATGCGGCGGTCCGGGATTTTCCCGATGCGTTTGCATTCACGGGTAAAATAGTTCCAATGCCCCTCGCTCCAATAGCGGAGCGATTTATCGCCTTCGCCTTCAATCGCCGCGAATTCGGCGGTCACCTCTTCGAACGGCACAATCTCGATCTTTCTCGTCTCGATGATGCACAGCGGCGTCCCGTGCCAGTCCGTCATGACGCTGAGACAGCCGGGCCACGGCGGACGTTTTTGATCGTGCTTGTAAGTCCAGACCAGACTGGCAGTGCCACGCTTGACGCCGGCAAGAACCAATTGTGCGAGTTCAAGTGCGCCTTGTTCGTTGTCATGGAAGTGAAACGGCTCGTAGAAATCAGCTGAACGATCTTTGCCGATCTCGGTGCAGTAGGCTTGCCAGATGTTCTGGACGGATTGGGGAATCATGCGGGTCTTTCAAAGATGCGGCTAATAACCAAGTTCAGTGTCCATCGGACTGTGAACATGGGACATGAAAGAGATGACCGAATAATTACTATGCGTGGAATCCGGAACTTGCCGACGATTTGCTGGAATGCACTGATTGGGTCCAAACACGAGTTCATCAAATGTTTGATCGTAAAGAGCATAAAACACTTCCGTTTTGCCAACGCTCGGAATTCTCTTGCACCAAATCCGCAGGGCAGGAATCACTTGGTCAATCAGTGCCTTCCGAATGTGAGCCTTATATTTTCGATACACCGGATAAATCAGCACGGACGTTCCTCCTTCAACTTGATATTTATCAAACGTCCGGAAACGCCGTCCCGCAGGCAACCGAAACATTGCGAGCACGGGATAGTAATTCACATCTGGTCTGGGCATACCGGAAAACTTGGTGCCGACAAATTTGGCGAAAGAAATACATAGCTCCTTGTCCTTCGAAACATCGATGATCAACTTTCGAAGCAAGTCTCCGCTAATGATGAAAGCCATCGAATGATGCAGCTTCGACGCTTTTGGTGTTTCGAGGGTGCTTTGCATGGACTAAAGTAGCTAGCTGAATAGTCAGGCTTTTTCCTTTTTTGCATTGGATGCGATATTTTTCGTGGCAGACACGAAAGCAGCCAGCAATAAAGTCTTCGTGGCGGAAGCAAGGTGGACGTTCGTATAGCCGCGTTTGCCCCAGGCACCGGTGCAGGGCTTGAATACGCCTGGCGACTTCTCGACGAACATACGCTGGCCTTCGGGTTTCAGCTTTACCATGCCCCAGTCCGCATCCGGTGAACCCAGCGATGCAAAAACCTTCCCCCCAAAACGAAAATCTGGATGACCCACATGCTCCAGTTCGGTCACTTGTGGAATATCGAGCGCCAGCTTGCGAAATTCATTAGCGGTCATGTCGTTGTCCCTTTCATTGCCTTGTTTTGATTGACTGGCTCGGCTTTGTTAACATCAAACTAAACTGAGAAAATACTGTGCAAGAGGGTAATCACTAAAATTAATATCGCAACGATTGCTGGACAAATCAAAAGCCAGAAGATCAACAATGAAAATCGAGCTAAAGGAGGGTGAATATAAAAAAACGCTTCGCACTTGTTACATCGAACCTTCCGCTTGCGTCCCGCATTGCGGAATAACACGGCAATAATACCACCTAAAAGAAATACTCCCCAACTGAATGAACCCCTCAACTCAACCGTTCGGGTGAAATCATCCACCGCTCCACAAGCAGGACAGGCTACGCTCGCAAGTGGCGCATTACGGACTGTACTCTGCGATTCCGTTGGGTTGTTAAGAGCATTGCCATCAATCGGGCACACCACAGCAGCATCAGGATATTGTCCTCCGCAATATGAACAGGATTTCATTCTATCATCAAGATGCCAGCGACAAAAGCCTGGCTAGCGGCAGTCAGTACGGTGAGCGTGGCCGGGACTTCTCGCCGAAGAGAAAGCGTCAATGCCGGTTGGCGCTGACAAAATGTTAGACGTCGGGTCTATGGTCATACACTTCTGGCTTTTTGGTACGCGCATCAATCCACCAACTGACCAAGTTGAGCGCGGCAAGCACTGATGCAGGAAAAGCTGCCATGAAAAAATATTTATAAAACGAATGAGCGGTCAAATCCTCATGAGCAATATAACGAACGACCAGCGGAATCGAAAGTGCGGCAACCACAAAAGCCAGCAAGCACCGCAGTAAAATAACGATTGGTGCCTTCCTTGTAAAAAATTGTATAAAAGTCATAACGTTAATTGCTGCTCAATAGACATTGTACTGAACTGATGCGCCTATCTAAACACGTTTGATTTTAAGTTCAATGGCAAAGGTGGAGCATACTGGAAACGTGGCGGCGCGTCGGCAGACCGCCGCAAACCTTTCCGCACTTTCAGATGGCGGCGCTCTGCCGGGACGCCGCTACGCAAATATTTTTCCTGTATTTTAAATCCGATTGAGCTATGGTCGAAAGCAGGGAGCAAGGTTGCATCATTTATAAATTACAGGCTCAACGGCAGACATGAATCATCAGCGAAACAAACTTATCAGACTCATTCATGTTCTTCTCATTTGTCTGGCCGTGCTGGCCGCAAACAATCACGCACTGGCGGCGGACGACGCGCAGTTGATTTCCGTTTCCATCACGAACGGCACGCCGATGATGCCGCGAACGGTTTTCACCCAGACTTGGACGATGAAGAATACCGGCACTACCACCTGGTCGCCGGGTTACAACGGCTTCACCATGAACATCGTCGGCAAGGACAGCCTCGGAGCCGTGCCGCTGGTCGCCAAGACTTTTTCCTCGCGCACGTTGTCCACGACCATTGGCAGCGGTGCTTCGGTCGCGCCCGGAGCGCAGGCGACTTTCACCATGACCTTTATCGCGCCGGAAACCGCCGGAACCGTCACCGACACGTTTCAGTTGAACAGCGCCAGCAGCGTTTTCTTCGGGCCGACAAACATGGTGCAAATCACGGTCCTGCCATTCGGCTCGACCAGCCAATACGACCGTGCCCGGGCGGTTTCCTACGCCAACAATTATTCCGGTTATGTGAACAGCGACGGCTACTTCTGGACGAACGGTTCCAGTTACGGAACGTTCACCCCCGGTTCGCTGGCACCCACCAGCGGCTTGGGCGATGATTGCGCGCATTTCGTTTCCTGCTGCATCGGGAGTGAATCGCACCAACGTGGTGCCGGCCTGAAAATTCCGGGTCGCGTGCCGCCCACTTATGGCGAACCGGGCGCCGCCCATCTCGTCAACACGACCTTGATCGCGCCGGGCTATGCCGTCGAAGTGTTTTCTTTGAATGATATGGAGCCAGGAGACGTTGTTGGCTGGAACTGGTCGGGTGATACCAACATCGCTGACCTTGATCATGTCACCCTTTATCTCGGTAACGGTCTGCTTGCATCGCATTCGGCCTCCTGTCTGGATGTCTCCGCGAATACCTGGTATCAGGGGTCGCAATCACAGGCCGTCCGGCATCTGGTACACATTCTGGACACCCCCGCCATTGTCTCGTCCACGATTGGAAACAACCTGGTTTTGAAGTGGGGAACGAACTGGACTGGCTACGTTCTATATTCGGCGACGAATTTTTCCGGCGGTGCAGCCTGGACCAAAGTGTTAAAATCTCCCGCGATCGTCGGCAGATTGAATGTGATGACAAACTCAATGTCATCGGACGCGATGTTTTACCGCCTGCTGCTGCCTTAAGACTGCTTCTCGAGCCCTGCGGCACGGGCGAAAGCATGGAAATCAAGGGCTGTATTCTGGTCGTGGACGATCCGCCAGGCGCCTTGCTGCAACTGGAAAACGTAAACCAGCCAGGTCTCGAACGGTGCCGTTTCCTTGTTGGGTTGATAAGTGTATCGCACGAACGCCATCGCCATGTCCTCACCGACGACCTTGTGGACAACGGAGCCGTTCCATGTCCAATTCGGATCCTTGAACCATTGTTCGTGAATGGCGATTGTCTCTGCTGGTGTTTTAAAGGCGTGACCGTTCTGAACAACCGTGTAAAGGATGTCACCCAGAGACAGGTGGGATTTAAATGCCTCAATGTCCCGGTTGGCTATGGCAGCGAAGTGGGCATTCAATGCTGAGTCAAAATCTGGTTTCATGTTTATGGTCAATCAAGTGAAAGGTCTGCGTTTGATGGAAACTTCCGCCACACATCGAAATCACTCTGAGCGCATTCGCGGTGTCTCTCAGCCGAAAAATCTCGGCCATTCCAAGCGGTGTTCAGATGATGGTAAAGATGACTCATGGCAACTTGAAACTTGGCGGCGTTGTAACCTGGCACACCCTCAATCTCGACAATTGTCCGGTCAAGCTCCTCTTTGGCTTCCTTCAGGTGAAAAATGATCGCGCTCTGATTCATAATGGTGTGAACGATGCCTGACGACCCAATCTCAGCGCCGTCCGCTGCGGCGCATGATCAGGCTGCCTCCTTATTTTGCCTTGGGTTCCCATAGCTCGAGGCGATTGCCTTCCGGGTCCACGATCCAGGCGAAGCGCCCGTAATCGAAATCCTCGACCTTCTCGATTTTCACGCCGCTCCGGCGAAGCTGTTCGAGCATCCGATCCAGATTCGCCACCCGGTAGTTGATCATCAAAGCGGACGACCCCGGGCCGAAGTACGTTGTGTTGGTGGGAAAAACCGCCCAGGCGGTGTGGCCAATCTCCTCGGGATGATCCTTGTCGCGCCACGTGAAGTCGGCGTAGCCACCCTTGGATTGAATGCCGAGATTCTTCCGGTACCACGCGGCCATCCCTTTGGGGTCTTTTGCTTTGAAAAAGACACCACCAATGCCCGTCACCTGTTCCGTTTGAAGCTCCTTTGCCGTCGTGCCGCCTGATTTCTGCGGTTGCGAAGCGCAACCGCACACGAAGATTAATGGCCAAAAGATTGCAAGGTGATGGATTCGCATAAAGTTTATAACGCCTGACGACCAAAGCTCAACGACCCGGCCCACGGGACGCAACGACTGCAACCGCGACATTCACGCCGGGTTCGCTGTAGTGCATGGTTAGACGGCATGGTTGGACTAATGCCCTCGCGAATCATGCGTTTGGGGAGATGCCTGCCACCGCTCCAGCTTCGGAATGCCTCTGATGAACAGTCCGGTGAGGAATCGCGGAATACCGAACTCCACGAGCTTGTCCCTTACGCGAGCTTGCATTTGTTCGACGGTGATGCCTGGCAGAACGAACGCACCTTTTTGGTAGCAGTGGCTGCAATACCACTCGCTCTTCGAGCCATCTGCATTGGTGCCGCCTCCCTGCTCGTCACGTTTAAGAGGCATCCCGCAACTCTGACAGTTCTTAGTGGTTTTTTTCACAGCGCGATGTAGTTCGTGTGGCCTAACGTGGAAAGCTGGGCCACGCCGCCGAAAGTGTCAACCGCGAATGCGGAACTGCCAGCGCAGTCGGCGGTTGGCTCCGGCGACTGGTTGGGCGGCGTTCTCATGTCGCTATAATAATGAGCACAACAGGATAAGTGAAAAACATTGCAGCCCCGAGCCGCATGAAACGCCGGCGCTCGTCCTTCAAAGCAGCAACAACGGGATCACCCAAATCGTCCTTGGAACAAAGCTTAACCGTCGCGGGAAAAAAACTCAAACTGCGGGCGGTGAGTGACTCCCAGAATAAAGGATGGTGCTCCTTGAGGTATAGCATGAGCCGACGGCTCTCGAACCCGTTCAAAAACATCAGTGGCAACCATGTGCCAAGCATGAATGCCAGCCCAAGGTGGAAACGCTGGCCAGATGGTGCGTGCAGAAAAAACGTGAAGCGCAAAACGAGTGCGATCACGAGTGCGCAAATCCAGGCTCGCCGGTAAAGCTTCAAGCGTGACTCAAATGATGTGAACGGATTACTCATAACGCTCAAGCCGCCTGACGACCAGGGCTCAGGCACGCGGGACCAAATGATGTGAACCGCGAAGCGGAACTGGAACTGTCATCCCGCGTTGCCTGCAGCGATTTGTTGGGCGGCCGGCTCATGTTCCTGGAGATCCTGGCGGCAACACAATGCGGCACCATATGCGAACATAGCTCTCGTATAGGTGCGTGGCGGTGTCAGAGGATTTAGCCAGCGCAAAAACCGGGCTGTAAAATTCGCGCAACGGCTTGTAGAATGGCGAGTGATAGGCATCAAGTCGTGCCGCAACGGATAACACAGGCCCGATACTCAGAATGTAAGTAACCGCTGCGAGTGCAAAAAAAACGAGCAGATGTGTCATCACATGTCTCGGCTTCTGCGCTGTCTCTTTGGTGCACTTCATATTGAAAGCCGCCTAACGTAAAAAGCTGAGCCACGCGAGAAGTGCGACGTGGCATGACGGAAACCTTCTCGGACAACCTGAAAGCGTAGCCCGCGTTGGCTCCGGCGACTGGTTAGGCAGCATAGATTTTTCGGCGTATCGTCTTTAAAATGGCCAGAATTGTCGTCGCCAATAAAAGCATGCTTACCTGTGAAGGTTCCGGAACTTCCGTGACTAACCAACTGCCCAAGCTTGAATCACTGAACGTAACTCCATATTGGGTGCCGCCTCCATACCCGGCGTCGCCGCCATTAACGAAATACTGCTCAAAACCGGGAACACCTATGGGATAGATCGCAGGAGCATCTTGAGCGCCGGCCAATGACGTAGTTCCTGAGAGGCCAATAAACCCTGGCTGCCCGTTGACCAGCTCGGTAAATCCCAGCAGGGAAATCAGGGATTGAATTTCGGGCGATGACAATGAGTAATTACCGGTGCTGGGAATGCCTGCGTGCGAGTAGAGACTGAGAACCTCCTCTGCCGTGGCAAATCTAAATCCGCTGTAAATTCCACCAGTCTGGGTATCGGCCAGCACCTGCTGATACGACAAGCCCGTGCTTGCGGTGAGATCAAGCCAGCCAAGCCCCGTAGACGTATCAATTGTCAGTGAATTTAGGCCGAAGCTTGGGTCGGTGGCTTGAATTAGATCTGCCCTTGCTGGAAGACCAGTTAGCAAAAGCGAAACAAGGGAAGCTAGGACTATGTTTAGGATGGTTTTCATGGTTGTTTGTTGTGTGATATGTAATGCCGCCTAACGACCCAAGCTGAGCCACCGCCGACTCGCGACGTGAACCGCGATAGCGGAACTGCAAGCGCCCACGGCGGTTGGCTCCGGCGACTGGTTAGGCGACATCTTAATCATTTGATTATCACTGCGCTGGAAGTGGCCGGATTTTGATATTCCGAAACCAAGTAGGACCGACATCATTTCGTAACATAATATAACCCATACCGGGACTAGTTCCCTGTCCCATACCCGCAACATTATATGCACCTCCTGCTGCAACAAGCGCATTGGTCCAAGCGGAACTGTTAATATAATAATCCACAACTATACCTCCGTTTAGCCAATGCTGAACATGATTGCCTTGGAGAATTAATCGACATGTATTCCACTGACCAATAGGAACAAGGACTTTATTTGTCGGGGCAAACATAGCAAACACAGCGCCCATCGTTTTGTTAGCCGCTACGGATATTCCAAGGTCATCGTATAATTGATACTCCGGCCCTGCTGAAGCACTGCTTGCATATGTCTCATTAGCGCGATACTGGACGCCGGAGTTTCCTTTACTCGCAGTTTTCCATTCCCATCGGAGTTCGTAAGAGCCGTATTGATTTGTTGTGATTAATTCTACTGGAGCGGCATTTGTTACCGCCATCAATTCGCCATTCGTAGTCACTACCCATTGGTTGGTTCCCGGGAAGCTTGTCTGTCTATAAGCACGAAAAGATGACGTTGAGGTTCCATCAAACAATATCTGCCAAGCTTGTAACCGATAAAAACGGCTGGAATTTGTGCCGTAATCAGTCACCGTCAAGCTTGCACCATTTGTCGTTGGGTCGTCAGCATTGACCCAGTTCGTGACCGATGAGAGAGTCGGCGCATACTGCACATAAAAGTCGTTCGTAGCTACCAATGGCCAACTCAAGCCTATCTGATTGCCGGAGACGCCAATCGTGAGGCTAGTGGCTGTGACTTGACTCGCGCCAGTGATGATAATCGCAAGAATAATTGCTTTCGCTAGTTTAGTTTTCATTTGGTTCTCTTTCATGGTCTCGATACGCTGATGCGCATGTCGCCTAACGACCCAAGCTCAGCGACCCGGCGCACGGGACGCAACGATTGCAAACCCTGACGTGATGCCAGGTTCGCTGCAGCGCATGGTTAGACGGCTCAATCTTCATACTATCTCTCTCACTTCAAGAACTGTGCCCTGGTCTTTGTCTGCGGGCGCGACGAAATAGTGACGCGGACAATCTGGACAATCAATTCTTGTCCCCTCCGACACACCAGCTAACGCTCCACTGCGACCAAGCAAAGGCAACGCTCGACCACACTCACAATGCCAAGCTGCGTTGTTTCCGGTCGCAACGGCTTGGCGCTGATGACCATCACGGAGAATCAGATGAATGATGTGCTGCTGCTGAGGCATAAAATAACAGGTGGTTCGAGCCGTCTAACAGATATTGGGCCAAACCGGGGTTTAGTCTAGGGGTGAAAGCGGGGCGGGTGCTTTCTCGTTCATGTGGCTACAATAAGCTGGTTTGTAAAAAGCAGGCAAGCTATTAATTTGGCCTAGTTATGAGTGCCGATTTCTCCAGTCGCGAGTCCCGCCGGAGCGACCGTTTGGTGCCAAATCCGAAGTTGAAATTCATGGAGCAGTGCCGGGAGGCGATGCGGTTCAAACAACTGGCATTGCGTTCCGAGGAGGCCTACCTGCAATGGATCAAACGGTTCCTGGTCTTTTGCCGGCAGCCGGCGGCGGATGGGCCACTCAATTCGTCCCTCTCCCCCGCCGGGGGCGTGGGAGTAAAAAGAAACGGGCAGTGGCTCTGGCGGCATCCCAAGGATATGGGAACGGTGGAGGTGAAGGAGTTTTTGACCCATCTGGCAGTCGCGCGCAAGGTGGCGGCGAGCACGCAGAATCAGGCGTTGAATGCGCTGGTGTTTTTGTATCGCGAGGTGGTGGGTGGAGAATTGGGCTGGCTGGGAGATTTTGAACCGGCGTCGCGGTCGCGGCGGATTCCCGTGGTGTTGACGCCGGCAGAGACGCGGGCGCTTATGGAGCAGTTGACGGGCACGCAAGGTTGATCGCTGTGCTGTTTAGTTTCGGCAGAGGTGCGCTTTGCCGCATGAGCGCCTGCTGGTTGCTGCGCTGGATTTCCTCATAAACTTCCTGGCGATGGACGGGCACGGACGCCGGCGCCTCGATCCCGATCTTCACCACATCGCCGTCCACGCGCACGATCTTCACGTGAATGCGACCGTCAATCACGATGCTTTCGCCAAGTTTTCTCGATAGAATAAGCATGTGAAAATTTATGCAGTCTCTTCAGCGACCGGCAACGGATGTTGCACTGAATAATCCGTGGCGTTGGCGTTGGCGAGAATGACTTGTTTGCCGGCGAGCGTGTGACGGTTGATGATGAGCGGCCCTTTCAAGTTCACCGTCGGCCGCAGTGCGCCGCAAAGAAATTCCACCGCGTGATGATTGGCGGTGAAGCGCGGATATTTTTTGAAGATGCTGCTGCTTTCCGGTTCCGTGACATGTTCCTCCAGCGCGATCATCCCGTTGCGCCGCCCCAGCAGGAATAATTCATACAACACCTTGAGCAGGTCATCGTAGGAGGCGCGGTTATGGGGCGCACCTTTCAGGCAGACGATCACACCCTTGACGATGTCCATGAGAATCTTTTTTGGCGACATGATGATGAGCGATCCCGCCGCGCCGCCGGCAATGATGAGAACTTCATTTATGGCGGCATGCAATATCACGCCGAGTTCGCCGCCCTCCAGCATAAATCCGCCAAAGACACAGACGATGACCACGATGGCGCCGATGATGATGATCATGTTCGGGCGGCGACAGGACGTTGGGCCATGCCGGCTTCATAGCGTTGCATGTAGGCGCGGACAGAAAGAATCGCCTGCGAATGGATCTGGCAGATGCGCGATTCGGTCAGTCCGAAAGTCTCCGCGATTTCGCGCAGATGCATGTCTTCGACATAATAAAGCGACAGTACTTTACGCTGCATGTCGGGCAGTTTTTTCAGTCGTTCAAAAATTACTTTTTTCAATTCACGTTGCGAAACCTGTTCCATCGGGCCGGATTCCGTCGTGTCCGCGATCACTTCATGCAACTCGCCAGTGTCACCGTCTTCAGAGGTGGGAACCGCATCCAGGCAGACAAATGAGGCGGGGCGGACCTTGTTGAGCAGTTCGCCGTATTCAGTCACGGAAAGATCGAGCGCCTTGGCCATTTGCGCCTCGGTCGGAGCTTGGCCTAGTTGTTGTTCGAGCTGCGCCATCGTATTTTTTATTTTGCGGGCCTGTTCATGAATCGTGCGTGGAACCCAGTCCATGCGGCGCAGTTCGTCCAGCATCGACCCGCGGACGCGCACCCGGGCATAGGTCTCGAACGACGTGCCACAAGTGGGATCGTAATGACGGAGCGCTTGCAGTAAACCGATTAAGCCGACGCTGTAAAGGTCATCGTGATCCACATGATCGGGCAGGGTCATGGCCAGCCGGCCCATGACCGAGGCGACCAGGGGAAGATATTTTTCGACCAGCGCATTTTCCGTCGGCGCGTCTGCCTGCTTGTGATAATGCTTCCAAAGCTCCTGGGCGGTCGGGCTGGGCACGGTGGTGACGGGCTTTTCCAATACTTCAGCGGGGCAGGAACTCATATTTTTATTGCAGGTTTGGAAACAACAACATTGGTCGGCGGGGCTTGGCGGCATTTTTCGTTTGCGCTCTGCAATCCTTGAAGCCAGATGTTGCTCCACCAGCGGGCGAGAATCGCGGCGACCAAAGCACCGATGCAGGCGCGCCACAACGCCGTGGGCGAGGGACAATTTTCGAGGAGGCTAAAACCCGTCCCGATCAAAAATCCAACGATGGCTCCAAGAATCATAAATGATTTCATTGTTCTAAACGGGGTTTAGCAGGACTCCAGCCAGCCATCGAAGCGTTTGGGATTATGTGTGAAACCCCAATGTTCACGGGCGATTTTTAATGAAGGAACAGCAAGTCCGCCCCGGCGCGATGAAATTCACCCGGAATTTTTTGCCGGGCTCCGAGGAAGCTGATTGAGCAATTTGTGCCCAATGCAAAATTCCAAAGTTTTACGCGCCGGCGCTCCTCGTCCAAGTGCGTGAAGATGACATCGTCGGGATTCAACGCGGCGAAGGTCTGGAACTGCTCGAACAAAATGGAGCTTTCGTAAGCTGCGTTGGGCACCAGATGCACAATCGGGTTTGGCAGGGCGGCGATCTGGCTTTGCAGCACGGACAGCGCCTGGCAGTTGTGCGTCTCCATGCCGGGAAAATCCACAATAAATCAGCCGGTTCTTCCCGTGCACTCCAAAAACGTCCGATCGGCACGCCGATCAGTTCGCAGTGCAGTGAAAGAAACTCGGAAACATTCGTCGCTCGCCATCCAATCGCCAGACGCGAACGTTGTGCTCTTCAGTCAGCACCGCCCCCGTCATCCACTTGCAGAGCGCCGACGCAAACACTTCGCCCTATTCAAGATTTTCCGGAGCCGGCGCAATACGGCTTTGTCCGTGCGCGGGCCTTGCAGAATCCTGGGATTTTACCCAAGGCCTCCGCTGACGTGCAGCCCGTCATCTTTGTGTAAGCCGGATCGACGAATACAATTCTGGGTCCCGGCAGATCGAGTTACGCGTCGGTGATGACGATGGATTCTTTGGCCTGCTCCACGGCGGAACTGAGCAGGCGCGGCGATTCTTCCGCCCGTTGATGTTTGCGGATTTCCAATTCAAGCGTTTGGTTGGTTTGTTGCAATTCGTGGGTGCGCTCGGCGACCAGACGCTCCAATTCATTCATCTGGTTGCGTGATTTCTGGAGCAGACGCCATTTCTCCGTCAGGGTGCCGGCCAATTGCAGCACCTCGATGTTGTCGAATGGTTTTTTAAGAATGACCAGCCGGTCGGTCCGGCCCATCACCTTGGTCATCTCATCCCACGAATAGTCCGAATAGGCGGTGCAGATGACGACTTGCAAGTCGGCATATTTTTCCCAAATGCGGGAAATCGTTTCAATGCCATCCCAGCCCGGCGGCATACGCATGTCCACGAATGCCATCGAATAAGGGCGTCCGGCAGCGACGGCTTGTTCCACCAATTCCAAGCCTTGTTTGCCTTGATGAGCGGAATCAATTTCGTAGCTGCCGGGTTTCGATGCCTCCGGCGCGCCGCCGAACAGCTCTGATTCGAGGGCATCGATGGTTTGATGGCTGCCGTCGGTGCAGAGAATTTTACGGAAGTCTTCGTGGATCGCCTGATTATCGTCGATCACCAAGATTCGTTGATGGGAGTTCATTTCAATCTGTATGAGTGGAGTGTTTGGGCACGGGCAGGTTTTGCTGCAATTCCTTCAGTCCGTTCTGTAATTCAAGTTGCCGAACCACATGGTAATCTGGCGTCTGGAACATCAGACGATCTATTTCATCAGCGCCGGCGCAGACTTTATGACCCTTTCGACGCAGCATGGCCGGGCGAGCCGTGTGAAACGACCTATCGTCATCAATGACCAGGATTTTTTTCATCGATCAAATACAGCGGGCGCTGTCAATTCGCAGCGCGCACATTTTCCCATCGGCAAACTGCGGCTGAACTGAAGGGAAATTTTTGGTGGGGACTAAAGTAACAAGCGAACACCGACAACGGTGTTCCATAAGGTGGAAACCAATTGAGTCCTGACTATCAATTAATTTCCGGCCAGATCATTTTCTTCCGCAGACTTCGGCGAAGTGCCGTTATATTCGTGCAACTTGTTGCGCAAGGTGCGGATGCTCACGTTGAGAATCTTGGCCGCGTGTGTGCGGTTGCCATCGCAACGGTCGACCGCAGCGAGAATGTGATTTTTTTCCAGATTGGAAAGCGTTGGAAATTCTTTGTCCGGACTGGCGGGCTCAGGCGTGGGCACCGTGACGACAATTGCAGGCGCTTGGTGGCTGGATGTGGTCAGCCCGAGATTTTGGGATTCGAGCATTCCCTTGTCGCCGCAAAGGATTACGGCGCGCTCCACCACATTCTGGAGTTCACGGACGTTCCCTGGCCATGAATGATTTTTCATCAGCCGCATGGCCTCGTCGGTGAAACCCTTGATATGAACACCATGTTTGCGGGCAAAGCGGCGCATAAATTCCGTGGCCAAAAATTCAATGTCTTCGCGGCGTTCGCGCAACGGCGGCACACGGATGGGAACCACGTTCAGACGAAAATATAGGTCCTGGCGAAACTCCTTTTTCTCGATGCAGTGTTCGAGGTCGCGGTTGGTCGTCGCGATCACACGCACATCCACCTTGATGGTGCGGTTGCCTCCGACGCGTTCCAATTCCCGTTCCTGCAGCACACGTAACAGCTTGGCCTGCACGCCGGGCGAAACCTCGCTGATTTCATCCAGCAAAATCGTCCCGCCATGGGCCAGTTCGAAACGGCCTTCACGTTTGGTCAGCGCGCCGGTGAATGCGCCGCGTTCATGGCCGAAAAATTCGCTTTCGATCAGGTTTTCCGGGATGGCGGCGCAGTTGACCTTGATGAACGGGGCGCTGGCGCGGGAGCTTTCGCGATAGAGCGCGCGGGCCACCAGTTCCTTGCCGGTGCCGCTTTCGCCTTGGATCAGAATGGTCGCCTGGGTGCGCGCGACTTTGCGGATGAACTGCCGCAAACTTTGCATGGCCGGGCTGGTGCCGAGCAATTCGGGATCGCAGTCATCAGCCTTCTGGCTCAAGAACTGGTTGACCTTGACGAGCTGCATGAATTCCTCCGCCTTGCGCAACGTGATTTCTATCTGTTCGTTGGAGAACGGCTTGATGAGATAATCAAACGCACCGTTCTTCATGCACTCAACGGCTGACTCCACCGAGCCGAAGCCCGTCATCATGACGACCAGCGGTTTTTGCGGGCGGGACTGGATTTGCTTGAGCAGCTGGGTGCCGTCGCCATCGGGCAGACGCACGTCGGCGAAAATAACGTCGAAATTATCCTTGTTCAGGTATTCCTGCGCGTCGGCCATATTTGCGGCGGAGGCGACATCGTAATGTTTGCGACGAAGGTAAGTCTCAAGGTTGTTGCGGACGATGGCGTCGTCTTCAAGAACGATGATTTTTTCTATTGGCATTACTTACACTATACGTTACGCCGTCGTGTGTCGCTGATAAAGATTCGCGACGTAATGAGGTCGTTGCACCGCGACCAAAGGTAGATGCTTCGCTGGCACCAGGCCGCGCCGCAGCAAAGCCTGCTGGTTCTCGCGGTCCAGCATCAGGACTTTCATCAAAATTCCCTGGATCGCCTGGAAGAACGATTTCACCTCTTCACAGCGTGATCGTTCACTTTCGCCTGTCTGCTGCCAGACGAGCCGTTTGCTGCGCAGGTTTGTCAGCGCCGTTTCCAGGTTGGGGAGCAAGTTTTTCCGATGCTGGTAAAAGCTAAACGGTTGATATTCCGAGTGCCCTGACAGCGCCTGGTTCTCGCTGCTTACGGATGCGAGGACTGTTTCGCAAAGGGCGAGAAACGCCCGCAGTTCGTTGACCAGTCCAGCGGTGAAGTCAGAAGTGAGTGGTTGATTCATTGAGTGATTGTTTCCGATGGAATGTTTGTCTCCGGAAGCGGGTTGACGATGGTGGAATCGGCAAAAGCATGGATGTCCGCTTCCGCCTTGCTTTGCCAGCCGAGAAAACCGATGCGCCAGCGTGACACTTCGAAAACGGCCTTCAGTCCCGGAGTCGCGTTGGTGCCCGCTGCCATTTCGTGGGTCAGGATCTGGCTGTAAGTGTCAACGGCCTTTTGCGGCTGCAACAATCTTTCGTAGGTGATGCCGGCCTGATAATCCACCGGCAGGCGCCAGGTAGGCGCTGAGTCCAGTTGCGAGAGCCCGAGATAGACTTCCAGGGCTTTGACATAGTCGCCTCTTTATAAAGTTGATTGGCGATTTCATTACCAACATGTTGGTCGCCAGTAATTTATTGTTGGAAAATGGGTCTTCGCAGCACGACGTTGAGTTTCAGCTAGGGCAGCCGTTCAAATTCATGAATTGGCAAAATTCTGGTGACCGGCAGGCTCATCCGTGCGATGCAGTGGTGGATGGTTTTACCCGCTGCATGATTCACTGACACTCGGTCTCGGCTTTACCATAGACTATTGGAAATCTACTACTTGAACGTGGAGCCAGTTGTCGGATTTGATCAAATTTATCCGCACTTGCTGGTGCACTATTACCCAATTCATTGTATAATCAAGCGAATCTGTCTCCAACCAAATATCTTTTTAAACCTGTTTGATGTCCTTTTTGGCATCTGCTTCTAACACTTGGAAAAAACGAGAAGCAGCGTCTTAGGGAGGATTCGCCCATTCGATCAGTGTGGAGTTTTGACCACAACCATTTTCCGCATTTATTCAAAACGAGCATCTTTATCAGTTGGCAAACCATGTCGAACAATTCGTTTATGCAAAGCACGTGTTGCCAATTGAACCGCCATCCATATTCGGGTCCGAATCAATTGGGGATAATTTAGCTCAAGTTTGCCTGCAGAAGGCCGATGTCATCTGGAGCTGATTCGCATGGAGGACGACACGAATGATACAGGCTCGTTAATAAAATCTTTAACACACGTCATCTAGATCACTGGCAATGCAAGAAAGGTAAGAATGTTATTTATACGCGACAACTGGACGGGCTTGGCCATACATGCGCACAAGCTGTGCCCGGTATTTCAACGATTCACTGCGGTTAAGGAATTTGAAGTTACCGGCGCGTCCGCCATCTGCCGCGTTTCGCAGGAGGAACTCACCGTTCGGGCATGACCTGCATTCACATTGGCTCCGTTCTGGGATTCAGTCGGCGATTTAAATAAAACATGAAAAAAAACATCATCGGGCGGTTGACCCAAAGTTTGCTGTTCGCATCGTCGGTTGGTTTGACGGTCTGCCAACTTGACGCTGCGGAATTGAAACTCCTTGGCACCAATATGCCGTCATTGGATTTCCACGGCTTCGTCAGCCAGGGGTTTATGGTCACGAGCGAATATAATTATCTTGCCGACAACACCAAGAGCGGCTCGTTCGAGTTTTTCGAAGCGGGACTGAATGTTTCCATGAATCCACTTCCGCGCACGCACATCACAGCGCAAGGATTTATGTATGACGTGGGTGATTCGGGCAACTACCAGCCCTTTCTGGACTATGCGTCAATTGAATATACTTTCAGCGATTATATCGGAGTGCGCGGCGGCCGGATTCGCAAGCCGTCGGGCATTTACAATCATATTCAAGATGTGGATTTGGCGCGTACATACGTGCTTTTGCCACAGGGAATTTACGATGCGCGCTGGCGGGATTTCACGACTTCGGTGGATGGGGGCGAGTTTTTTGGCAACATTCCCTTAAGCAAAGCCGGGGATCTTTCTTATGAAGTGTATGCAGGATTCCTGAACATCGCAACGGACAGCGGCGTTGCCAATTTCATAAATAACAGATTGATGGGCGGTTACGTAACCTCCTTTGACCCGGCAACCGAAGTGGGTTCTCAAATCTGGTGGAATACTCCGATAAACGGCCTGCGTTTCGGAGCCGCCTTTGGATATGCATTCAATTTTAATTATGATTTTAGGGAACCGACGGGCGCGCCGCCGCCATTTGCTTCGTCCATCTCATTGCGCGCCAAATCTTCGCTTCCCGTGCAACAATACTCGGCGGAATACTTGTGGAAAAATTGGACGTTCCAGGCCGAATATTACAATGTGCAAGTCAGCCAGGACACGACTTCTCCATTTGGCACAACTCATTCATTTGTCCCCCAGGAAGCGTGGTATGGCGGAGCAGCCTATCGTTTCAACAAGTGGCTGGAAGCCGGAGGTTATTACACGGAATTTTACACGGGTGCGCCGGCAACCGTGTCGTCGGACAGTTCACAAAAGGATGCGGCGCTTTCATTCCGTTTCGACCCGACAGACTGGTGGATCATCAAGGTGGAAGGCCATGTCATTCGCGGCACCGCTTTGCTTCAGGACAATGCGTCGAATCCGATCAGAAACGACGACGCTTGGTTCATGCTCGCGGTCAAAACCACATTCAGCTTTTGATCCAATCGGAAGGCATACCCAGAAACTGAATATGAAATCATTCTTGCCGAAATTGGGATTGCTTGCCGCCTTCCTGATAATCGGCGCATTTAGCGCAATGGCGCTCGACGGGGCGATAGTGATCGCCAATCCCAATGTCGCCGCCGACAGCCTGACAGCGGATGCGCTCAAAGACATTTACACCGCCAAGACCAAGTATTGGGCCAACGGACAGCCAATCATCATCGTCCTCCTGCCGGGCAAGACGGATGCCGCGCTGCAACAAGCCAGCGGCATGGACGGCAGCCAGTTCAAAACATTCTGGCAGCGGCTGACGTTTTCCGGGCGCGGTTCGGAACCGAAGAAAGCCGATGACACGGCAGCGCTGGTCGCGCTGGTTGCTTCGACGAAAGGCGCCATCGCCCTCATGCCGTTGGATGCGGCGCTGACCGGCGTAAAAGAAATAACCATCCAGTAACCTGGATGCACAACATGAACACTGATAAAAAAAAGATTTCCGACAACCCGGCGGCGGGAGAGCGCGCGAATTTGGACCGCGACCCGAGCACCCGTCCCCTCCGGGCGACGTTTCGCCATATCCTGCTGGTCGTTTTTCTGATTTTCATTTTCGCCGTGATCCGGACAATCATCCTCTGGACCGTTTGCAACAACGGCATGCAGAACGCCGCGTCGCTGGAACATCAGGGACTGCCCGCGCTGAACAAACTGGCCTCGTTGCAGGAAAATCTGGCGCTCTACCGGCTCGGCTCCTACGAATATCTCTTCGCGCAAGAGGCGCAAAAAACCGGCTCGGCGAAAGCGGCGGAAGTCATTGCGGTTCGAATGCGCGCGGAATTGGAAAACATCCAGACGCTTTGTTCAGAGGGAAAAGGACGGCAACTTGCCGCAAACCTGGAAAATGCCGTTGATGATCTGGACATTCAGTTCCAAAAAGTGCGCAAGCTGGTGGACTCGGATTTTCCCGCCGCCATGAAATCAATGGATCAGGACATTCCCCGCCAGACCCAACAAGTGGAAGCCGCCGCGAACGCGTTGAAAGAATTTATCTACCAGTTTTCCGGTGCGCAGGCCAACACGACGTTTGGCAGCTTTGGCTTGATCAAGCGCACCGCCGTCATCTTTGGCATCGTGAACTGCGTGGTGGCCTTTTGCGCGTTCATGTTCGTGTTGCTGGCCGCGCGCCGCAGCCGCGCGCAACTGTCACATACCATGGCGCAGGTTGAGGAACGAACCGCAGAACTTGCCTACGAACGCGACTTGTTGCGGGCGCTGCTGGATTCTTCGCCCGACCCGATTTATTTCAAGGACGTCCAATCGCGGTTTTTGAAGATCAGCAAAGTCCAATCCCAACTTTTTGGGATGAAGGACACAGATGCAATGATAGGCAAGACCGACTTTGATTTCTTTTCGGAAGCACATGCGCGCCCGGCCTTTGAAGACGAGCAGCAAATCATCCGCACCGGCCACCCATTGATCGGCAAGGTGGAAAAGGAGATATTAAAGGATGGGCGTGAATTCTGGGCGCTGACGAGCAAGATGCCGCTTCATGATCGAAGCGGCCAGATCATCGGCACCTTCGGCATCTCCAAGAACATCACGGCCATCAAGGAAGCGGAGGCCAAACTGGAACAGCTGCACAAGCAATTGCTGGAAACGTCGCGGCAGGCGGGCATGGCGGAGATCGCCACCAATGTGCTGCATAACGTTGGCAACGTGCTGAACAGCGTCAATGTTTCCGCCAGTCTCGTCATGGACAGCGTAAAAAAGTCGAAGGGTTCCAACCTCGTAAAAGTCGTGGCTTTGTTGCGTGAACACGAGCAAGACCTCGGCGCTTTTTTCACCGGCGATCCCCGGGGCAGGCAGTTGTCGGCTTATTTGTCCCAACTTTCGGAGCACCTTCTGGTCGATCAAAAAACTACCATTCAGGAACTGGGTTCGCTGGTGAAGAACATCGAACACATCAAGGACATCGTGACCATGCAGCAGAGTTATGCCCGGGTTTCCGGCATCAAGGAAATCATCAACATCCGGGAGCTGGTGGAAGACGGTTTGAACATGAACGTCGGCGCCCTGGGCCGTCATGGTGTGGAGATCGCGCGTGAATTTGAAGACGTGCCGTTGATCAACATTGAAAAGCACAAGGTTCTGCAAGTTCTTGTGAACCTGATCCGCAATGCCAAGCACGCCTGCCAGGATTCGGAGCGCTCGGACAAACGGCTGACGGTGCGCGTAGCCGGCGGTGCGGGCCGGATTAAAATATCTGTGACCGACAACGGGGTTGGCATTGCCCCGGAAAATCTAACGCGTATCTTTAACCATGGTTTTACCACGCGCAAGGATGGCCACGGCTTCGGCCTGCACAGCGGCGCGCTGGCTGCAAAGGAAATGGGCGGCTCATTGATCGCCCACAGCGACGGCGAAGGCCGGGGCGCGACGTTTACGCTGGAACTGCCGGTTGAACCAAAATCTCCAGCAGGATCAAACACCCATGAATGACAAACATACCCGTAAAGTCACGGCATTCCCGGCCAGGTTGCTGGCAGTGGCGCTGATTATGACCAGCGTCGTGCTGGTGGCCTTTGTCAGATTCACCTTTGGGTCTTATCGCAATGTCACCACGGGACAGCGGCAAAATCTGCGCATCCAGGAATTGCGCGGTGACATCGTGCATCTCGACGAAGTGTTGACCATGTCCGCGCGCATGGCGGCGGCCACGGGCGATTTGAACTGGGAGCAGCGCTACCGTCAGTTCGAACCACAACTGGACGCTGCCATCAATGAGGCGGTTGCGTTGACGATCCATTCCGAGAGCGCCGCAGCCTCGGTCCAGACGGATGCGGCTAATCTTGCGCTGGTGGAAATGGAGAACCGGAGCTTCGCCCTTGTTCGGGCCGGAAAAGCCGCAGAGGCGCAGAAGATTTTGTTTGCCGACGCTTATGAGGCCCAGAAAAAAATTTACGCCGGGGGCATGGCCGTTCTCATCCAGCACCTCAACGAACAATTGACGGCCAATCAGCGTGAGAAACAAACCGAGGCCATTTTCTCCATCGTTGCCGTCGCCGCGTGCATTGTTCTTCTGTTTTTCACCTGGTTGACGATCCTGCGCCGGCTGAAACGCACCCATGACAACCTGCTGGAAATCTCGCGCAAAGCCGGCATGGCGGAGGTGGCCACGGCCATTCTCCACAACGTCGGCAATGTGTTGAACAGCGTCAACGTTGCGTCGTCCTGTGTCGCCGACAACATCCGGAAATCCAAATCCGCCAATCTGTCCAAGGTGGTCGTGCTCTTGCGCGAAAATGAGGCGGATCTCGGCGCGTTTCTCACCGGCGATCCCAAGGGCAGGCAAATCCCCGGCTACCTGGCACAACTGGCTGAGCATCTGTCCGCCGAACAGGCCGCCACGCTCAAGGAATTATCCGGGCTGCAAAAAAACATCGAGCACATCAAGGACATCGTGATCATGCAGCAAAGTTTCGCCAAGACTTCCGGCGCTTCGGAGTCGCTGTCCATGGCCGCCCTCGTGGAAGATGCCTTAAAGATGAATGCCAGCGCTTTCGCCCACCACGACATCAGGGTCATCAGGGAATTTCAAAAAGTCCCCCTCATCACCGCCGAGAAGCACAAGATGCTGCAAATCCTGGTCAATCTCATCAACAATGCCAGACAAGCCTGTGATGAGGCGAAACCGGCGGAAAAGAAACTGACAATAATTGTATCGAAGGAAAACGCCGGGGTTAGCATTGCCGTGACGGACAACGGCAATGGCATCAGACCTGAAAACATCCACCGGATTTTTGCGCATGGTTTCACGACCAAAAAGGACGGCCATGGTTTCGGCCTCCATAGCAGCGCGCTGGCGGCAAAGGAAATGGGCGGTTCCTTGACTGCCCACAGCGACGGCCCCGGCCTGGGCGCGACGTTCGTTCTCGAATTGCCATTTCAGCCGGGTTGAACCATTGCCGAAATTAGGATTACCATCATGCAGCATTTTTTAAATCAAGGCCCAAGGCATTTTGTGCGATTTCCGTTTGTCGCGAGACTGATCGTGCGGCCGGGTTGTCGAATTTTACGGGGGCTGGCCGCCATTGTCTGCCTGGTGTTGATGTTCGGCGCGGCCCTTGGTTTGTCCGGTCAAACCGCCGGCGTTCTGACCAATCTCGCCCAGGTGAAGGCGTCGCCGTTGCCGGATGTCACCAATGGCATTCCTGTGCGCTTGCGCGTCACGGTCACTTATATGGATTCGGATTGGCGAATGATGTTTGTGCAAGATGACACTGGCTGGGTCTTCGTGGAACGGAATGCGCCTGCAAGCGACGCTACATGGAATTTGCAGCCAGGGCAGGTGGTGGATTTGGAAGGGACCACATCGCGCGGGGTCAGTCAATGCAATGTCAAAGAGCAGAAGCTCCGTCCGGTCGGACCAGGCCCGCTGCCCAAACCGTTGTTGTTGGACAGTGAAGAATCATTTAAAAAAGCTGGCGATGCCCGCTGGGTCAAGGCTGCGGGAGTCATAACCGGGGTAAAAACCTTGGGAAAGAAGCTCGACTTGGATCTCCGGGTTGGCCCAAGCCGGATACTCCGGCTGATAGTGTCCCAAGGCAACCCGGTGAATGCGGTGACATTACTTGGATCCATGGCGGATGTGACGGGCGTTTTTGGATTTGATCTTGATTCCAACAACAACCCGACCGGAAGAAATGACATTTGGTGTGAACGACCTGGCCGGGATTCAGACAACGCGCACATTGCCTATCACGCCAGTCACCGATCTGGCGGTTCCCAACGTCCAACATTCGCCGGCGCAAATGGCGCGGGTGCTGGGCAGCGTTGTCAGTCAAAGTCCGGGTGAGTTTCTTATTATCCGGGATAATTCCGGCAGTGTGCGGGTGAATTACAGCGTCACGAACCTTTTTCAAATAGGAAGTCCCGTGCAGGCATTCGGCTATGTCGCCTGGCATGGAGGAGCATTGGTATTGAACAATGCGACGGTGCTCACACCCAACGCCCAAAACTCCGGGACGATGACTACTATTCCAGTTGAAGCCGACAAGAGCCTCCCGGAGTTAAGACAAATCGCCCAGATCCGCAACCTGACGGCGGGCGAAGCGGCGCGCGGTTACCCGGTCAAGATTAGAGGCGTGCTGACCTATGCTAATCCACATGACTCCGGGGTATTCATCCAGGACAGTTCAGGTGGTATTTTCGTGGACGCGAATCGGAAGAAATTTGACTCATTTCCGGAAGCGTTACAACTCGTGGAAATCACGGGTTTCACTGGTCCAGGGGATTACGCCCCCGTCATCGAAGCCGAACATTTACGGGTGTTTGGCGAAGCCGCGTTGCCCAATCCCAAATCCGGCAACATGCAGATTTTAATGACCGGGGTGGAAGACAGCCAATGGATCGCGCTGAACGGCGTGGTGCGCAGTCAAACGGTGGTGGAGGACACGACCACGTTGAGCCTGGCGATCGGCGACTCCGTCGTCGCTGTGATGGTGGCCAATGCCACCAATCAACCGGCACCGCGAAACTTTGTTGATGCGTGGGTGGAAGTCCGTGGCGTGTGCATGACGGTTTTCGACAAGCATCGGCGTTTGCAGGGGATCAGCCTCGGGGTTCCCAATTGGAACGAGGTGCATATTTGGAATGTCGGGGCCGAAGATCCGTTTACGCTCGCCGTGCGGCCGCTCAATCAATTGCTCGAATTTCATGCCGGAGGCGAAGGCCTCCACCGGGCGCATGTGCGAGGGACCGTATTGTTGTGCCGGGCAGACGGCTCTTTTTACCTGCAGGACGCGACGGGCGGGATTCTTATCCAAGGTCAAGCAACGCCGGGTTTGATCAAAGTGGGTCAGACACTCGACGTCGTGGGGTTTCCTTCCATTGCCAATAAATGGCGGTTTTGAAGGAAGCCATCGTCCGGGTTGCGGCTGAAAAATCAACCCTGAAACCCATGCTGGTGCCGCCAGAATCGCTGCTCAGCCAGACGCTGCATGGAACGCTGGTCCGCCTGCAGGCGCGGGTAATCGGCCATGTCATCGGGGCAACGGAAGAATCATTGAAGCTGCAATCTGGCCCATGGATCGCCGACGCGATTCTTGAGAAGGATCAGCCAATTGAGAAACTTGGCGGCATTGATCCCGGCAGCACGGTTGAATTGACCGGCGTCTATCAGGCGCGCTTGGACGATAATCTGAACGTTCAATCCTTCCAATTGATGTTGCGCTCGCCGGATGATGTCCGGGTCTTGTCGCGGCCATCCTGGTGGACGGCGCGGCGCGTGATCTGGTCGGTGGCCGCTCTGGGGATGGCGTTCGCACTGGTCCTGGCGTGGGTCACCTTGCTGCACAAGCAAGTTAATGCGCGAACACGCGAGTTGCGCGCGGAAATCGAAGAACGCAAGCGGATGGAAATTCAGGTGGCCACAACGCACAAGGAACTTTTGGTCGCCTCGCGCGGCGCGGGCATGGCGGAAGTGGCCACAAGCGTGCTGCACAACGTCGGCAATGTGCTGAACAGCGTCAACATTGCATCATCGTGTCTGGCGGACAGCCTGCGGAAATCCAAGTCCGTCAATCTCTCGAAAGTCGTCACGCTGCTGGACGACCATGCGGAAGACCTGGGGGCTTTTTTCACCAGCGATCCCAAGGGCCGGCAACTGCCCGGCTACCTCGCACAACTGGCAACGCACTTCGCCGAAGAGCAGGCCACCGCGCTCAAAGAGCTGGCCGGCCTGCAAAACAACATCGAGCACATCAAGGATATTGTGAACATGCAGCAGAGTTTCGCCAAAGCGTCCGGCCTGATGGAGACGCTCCAGATGACCGACCTCGTGGAAGACGCCTTGAAAATGAACGCCAGTTCCTTCATCCGCCACGATATTCAAGTCATCAAGGAATTTGAAAACATCCCGCCGGTGACGGTGGAGAAACACAAAGTGTTGCAAATCCTGGTCAACCTCGTGCGCAATGCCAAGCAGGCCTGCGACGAATTGGATCCGCCGGAGAAGCGCCTGACGCTGCGGCTGACCAGCGGACGGGACTGTGTCCGCGTTGCCGTGACGGACAACGGGATCGGCATTCTGGCGGAAAATCTCACGCGTATCTTTGCGCACGGGTTCACGACCAAAAAAACCGGTCATGGCTTCGGCCTGCACAGCGGTGCGCTGGCGGCGAAGGAGATGGGCGGTTCACTGACCGTCCACAGCGAAGGCAATAATCAAGGCGCGACCTTCACATTGGAACTACCTTTGGTGAGGATTGAGGAATTGCATGAATAAATTGGCTCCCGAAAAAAACCGCCGGATTCTGGTCATTGATGACAACCGGGCGATTCATGAGGATTTTCGTAAAATTCTTGCCCCCGGCACCAGCACCGCTGCCGCCCTGGACGAGACCGAGACAGCATTGTTTGGCAAACCGGCAATTGTGGTCCAGAAAATCCGCTACGAAATTGACTCGGCCTATCAGGGACAGGATGGAGTATTGCTGGTGCAGCAGGCGCTGGCCGCTGGTCGTCCTTACGCCATGGCGTTTGTGGACATCCGGATGCCGCCGGGCATGGACGGCGTGGAAACGACGCAGAAGATTTGTGCGGTTGACCCGGAAATCCAAATCGTCCTTTGCACGGCCTACGCCGACTATTCATGGGACGAGATGTTTGAAAAGATCGGCAACAGTGACGGCGTGGTCATCCTTAAGAAGCCGTTCGACATCGTGGAAGCGCTCCAGCTCGCGCAGGCGTTGACCGAGAAATGGTGGCTCCGCCGGCAGTCCCAAAGGAAAATGGAAGCGCTGGAAGGCATGGTCACCGCGCGTACGAAGGAACTGCAATGGAAGACGGCGTTCCTTGAGGCGCAGGTGAATTCCTCCATTGATGGGATTCTGGTCGTGGACCAGCAGGGCCTGAAGATTCTGCAAAACCAGCGGATGAACGATTTGTTCAAGATTCCCACGGCCATCGTGACCGACCGGGACGATGAGAAACAGCGCTGGTGGGTTGTGGACAAGATCAAAGATCAGGAACAGTTTCGCGCCAAGATCGACCATCTAAATTCCCACCCGCAGGAAACCAGCCGCGATGAGATTGAACTGATGGATGGGACGACACTGGATCGTTACTCGGCTCCCGTGGTGGGCACCGATGGAATAAATTATGGCCGCATCTGGACGTTCCGCGACATCACCGAACGCAAACAGGCGGAGAACGTCTTGCGCGAAAGCGATGAAAAATTCCACCAGCTGGCGGACAACATTGATGATGTATTCTGGATCCGTTCGCCGGACATGCGCGAGGTGCATTATGTCAGTCCGGCCTTTGAGCGGATTTGGGGACGCTCCGTGGCAAGCCTCCAAGCAAGTCCGCTACAATGGGCTGACTTCATTCATGCTGAAGACCGGGAAAGGGTGTTGAACGCGTTCGCCGAACTGTGTGAAGGAGCGCACAGCTTGGAAATCGAGTATCGCATCATGCGGCCGGACGACGAGATTCGCTGGGTTCACGTCCGGGGTTTTCCAGTCAGGGATGCCGCGGGTCTGCTGATCCGCAACACGGGAATTGTCACGGACATCACCGAACGCAAGAGAGTCGAGGATGAGTTGCGTGAGAGCGAGGCGCGTTTTTCTAGTGCGTTCGAATATGCGCCGATTGGCATGGCCCTGGTTTTGCCTGACGATCGCTTTTTCAAAGTCAACCGGACGTTCTGTGATCTGGTAGGCTACACTGAAGACGAACTGCTCACACGCACCTTCCGGGACATCACCCATCTTGAGGATCTGGAACTGAGCCGTGAAAATGTTCGCCGGTTGCGCGCCGGAGAAATTCAATTCTTTGAAATGGAAAAGCGCTACCGGCATCGTGGCGGGCAGCTCATCACGGCGTTGTCAACGGTTTCGCTGATCCGTGACCGCCAGGGCCTTCCGGTTTACGTCATCGCCCAGATTCAAGACATCACCGGGCGCAAGCAGCTTGAAGCCCGCATGCTTCAATCGCAGAAAATGGAGACCGTCGGCAAGCTGGCGGGCGGCATCGCCCACGAATTCAACAGCATCCTGACGGCGATCATCGGCCAGTGTGAACTGCTGCTCGCTGATCTTCCCCCCGGAAGTCCGCTGAAAACAAACGCGACCGAGATCAGCAAATCGGCCGGCCGGGCCGCGACGCTCACCCGGCAACTGCTGGCCTACGGCCGCAAGCAGTTTCTCCAGCCGGAACCGCTTGATCTGAACCAGGTCGTCGCCGGCATGGACAGCATGTTCCATAACCTCATGGGCGGCGGGGTGGATGTGCGGATTGTTCCCGCCCCCGGTTTGCATCTGGTGAAGGCGGACGCCGGGCAGATCGAACAGGTCATCATCAACATGGCCATGAACGCGCATGATGCCATGCCCGTCGGCGGCAAGCTCATGTTGGAAACTGCGAACGTTTCGCTGGGTGAGGAATATGTCAGTTGTTTTCCGGAATCTGAAATCAAGGCCGGCGAATATGTGATGCTGGCCATCACCGACACCGGCGCGGGCATGACCGCAGAAGTCAAGGCGCGCGTGTTCGAGCCATTTTTTTCCACCAAAGGCGTAGGACAAGGGACCGGCCTGGGCTTGTCCACCTGCTATGGCATTATCAAACAAAGCGGCGGCCATATCAGCGTCTATAGCGAACCGGGACGCGGCACGACCTTTAAAATTTACCTGCCGCAAGTCGAATCCCAGGTGAAGGTTCCCATCCAGCGGCTTGACGCGCCCGATCTGCCGCGCGGGACGGAAACCATCCTGCTCGTGGAGGATGACCCCGCCTTGCGGGACATGGCGGCAACGTTGTTGCGGCGGCTGGGTTACACGGTGCTGACCGCAGCCAATGGCATCGAAGCCTTGAGCCTGAAACATGAACGTGGCCCCGGCCATATTGATTTATTGTTCACGGATGTCGTCATGCCACACATGAGCGGCACGGAACTGGCCGACCGGGTGCGGGCGTCATATCCGCACACCAAAATTCTTTTCACCTCTGCCTACACCGAGAATGCCATCATCCATCAAGGTGTCCTGGATAAAGGCGTGGCGCTGTTGCAAAAGCCGTTCACGCCGTCTACGCTCGCGCATCGATTACGAGACGTGCTGGATCAACCGAAATGATTTCAATCTTTAGCCTGATTTCTGCGCTGAACCGCGCGATTTTGGACGCGCATGATAAAATTATTTCGCTCAAGTTTTCCCCGGGCATGGTGTGAACCCGCTGATAAAATCCAGGCGTTGGCAGTCGATAATTTTTATTGTCGGGCAGTGGACGTTTCAACGGCATAACCGCAATTATAAATTCAACCCCTACGCCGCCGGATTGAAACTTTGATCGTAACCGCTGGGCTTCAAGCCAGGATTGGAAAATAAAGATGGAACTCCATGCCTTTGCCGGGCGCGCTTTCCACGGTAATCACGCCATTGTTCTCGTTGACGATTTCCTGCACCGTGAACAATTCAAGCCCGCTGTTTCTGCCGCCGATGGATTTAAGGGCGAATGGCTCAAAAATCCGTTCAAGATCATCCTTTCTCAAACCCTGTCCGTTGTCACTGATGGAAAGCCGCACCTGCGGGCCGGCGCGCAAAGTGAAGTGTGCTGCCGCTTCCGGGTCAATTTTGCATTCGTCCAGACGCACGTGGATACGGCCTATGCGGTCAGGCAGTGAATGCCAGGCATTGATGCAGAGCTGCATGATGGCCTGATGGATTTGTGCCGCGTCGGCGAAGACCGCCGGGCACGCCGGTCCGATATCATGTGTGATTTCGACCTTGTCCGGGATGATGGATCGCAATAATCGCATGCATTCCTCCGCAACTGGTTGCAACGGGATCAAAGCGCGTTCGCAAGGCTTGCGCTGGCTGAAATCGCGCAGCTGATTGATCATCAGCCGCGCCCGTTCGCCCGCCACAAAAATCTGTTCGAGGAATTCGTTGCCGGGATTTCCCGGTGGCGCATCCATCCTGATCAATTCCGCGCTGCTTAGAATACCCGCCAGGATGTTGTTGAAATCGTGCGTCACGCCCCGGGCCAGCATGTTCATGGACTTGAGATTTCTGGCTTGTTGGAACTGAACTTCCTGTTCACGTGCGGCGCGGGCTTCGGCGGATGCAAGGATGTCGGGTGTTTTCAAATCAAAAAGTAGCGTCGGTTTTTTCCAGTGTTGTTGATGTTGCTTCAATTTGCCGGGGTTGTCCATCCCGGTGCCGGTGATTTTCAAAGATGATTTGCAGATAGGACTCAAGTGACGGGGATTTGTTCCGATGAATGTGTTGTCGCAAGACTGGCAGCCGGCAGCCAAAAAAAACCGGCAGGGATAACGGTGCGTCGCCCATTAAATGATGCACCCGCGACATGGATGTCGCGCAAATCAAATGCCCTTCACGGGGCGACTCACGGAAAGAGTTATTATGGTAATCAATACGAACCTATCGGCGCAGAGCAGTGCCACACTGCTGTTGCAATCCTCCAACATGTTGAGCCAGTCACTGGCGCGTTTGTCATCCGGATCGAAGATTACTTCGCCGGCGGACGATAGCGCGGGTTTGGCGGTCTCAATGAAATTAAACGCCCAGATGGCCCGCATTGATGCGGCCAACAACAACGTGGGTAACGCAACCTCGTTCAATCAGACCCAGGACGGCTACATCCAAAAGGTCAGTGATGCCTTCAGTCGCATGAGTGAACTGGCCATCCTTTCCCAAGACGTGACCAAGTCCACCGGCGATCGCGCCTTGTATAACCAGGAGTTCGCCGCCTTGGGCAGCTATGTGAACAATGTGGCCACCAAGGACTTCAACGGCGTCAGCCTGTTCAATGGCGCCACGCTCAACGTGACCACCGACAGCGACGCCAATACGTTTGCCATGGTGGGCATTAACATGGGCAATACGACCTACACGACGGCGACGGCGGACAACATCTCGTCGGTCACCGGTGCCAACACGGCCTTGACCGATGTCAAAAAGGCGATTGACCAGCTCGCGTCGGATCGCGCGAACATTGGTTCCAACATCGAAAGCCTGACGTATTACAGCGCCCAGCTCTCGTCGTTGAAAAACAACCTGGCCGCCGCCAACAGCCGCATCGTGGATGTGGATGTGGCGCAGGAAAGTACGCGCTACGCCAAATACAACATCCTCGTCCAGTCCGGCACGGCGATGCTGGCCCAGGCGAATGCGATGCCGCAATCCGTCCTCAAACTCCTCGGTTAATTCTCCTAGTCCTTCACAAGTGAGCGGTTCCGGCCGATCCAGATAAATCGTCCGGACCGCTCATCAAAGAACACATCGAATCATCCGGGGAAGGAGCCAGTCGCAAGCCAAGCCTGAAAATAAAAACAGCAAGTTGAAATAAACAGGAAAAGCCAAAATGAATATCAAACGACCAGTCGCAGGCGGAAGGTTAAACCGGATCAATGATCTGGTAACAGGGTTGGAATTGACCGGCAGTGACCGGACTCAGGGCCGGCCCGAATTGTTCCGCCTGCGCCTATGGTCGTCACGGCCGGGATTCCCGGCCACAAATTTTACTCCCAGGCGTTCTCGCAACGGAAGCCTGGGCAGGATTTTACCTCTCAAGTGCCAGCATAACCTGCCGATATCAAGAGGTGGAAAAACGGTGTCTGGCGACCGCAAACTGCCGGAAGGAAATACGGGCGGATGCCTTTTTCAAAATCCGCCACGCGGCAAGGATGCCGTGTAACACAACACAGAACCCCGCAAGGGGGACTCAATGGAAGGAGTCAGTATGGTCATTAACACAAACATATCAGCACAATCGAGCGCACAACTGCTCGGTCAATCAAGCGCCATGTTGAGCAAGTCGCTCGCGCGTTTGTCATCCGGTTCGAAGATCACTTCGCCCGAAGATGACAGCGCAGGCCTGGCGGTCTCGATGAAGTTAAACGCACAGATGGCCCGCATTGATGCGGCGAACAACAACGTGGGCAATGCGACGTCGTTCAACCAGACGCAGGACGGTTATCTGCAGAAGGTGTCCGATGCGTTGAGCCGCATGAGTGAACTGTCCGTCCTCTCCCAGGACGTGACCAAGGCCACCGGCGACCGTGCCCTGTATAACCAGGAATTCGCCGCCTTGGGCAGCTATGTCAACGACGTGGCCACCAAGGACTTCAACGGCGTCAGCCTGTTCAACGGCACTACGCTCAATGTGACCACCGACAGCGATGCGAACACGTTTGCCAACGTCGGAGTCTCCCTCGGGGCGACGTCCTACACGACCGCAACCGCCAGCACGATTGACACGGTCGCCAACGCCAAAACAGCGTTGACCAATGTCAAGGCGGCCATCAACCAGCTCGCATCGGATCGCGCGAACATCGGTTCCAACATCGAAAGCCTGACGTATTACAGCGCCCAGCTCTCGTCGTTGAAAAACAACCTGGCCGCCGCGAACAGCCGCATCACGGATGTGGACGTCGCCCAGGAAAGTACGCGCTACGCCAAATACAACATCCTCGTCCAGTCCGGCACGGCGATGTTGGCCCAGGCGAATTCGCAGCCGCAGTCCGTCCTCCGCCTGCTCCAATAACGGGAAGCGGGTCCGGATTGAAACAATCCCGGACGGCGCGCAAGCGTCGTCCGGGCTTTCAAGGTAAATGACGGGGCAGGGCGACCGTCGCAGGAAATAGAACCGTCAAATAAAGGAAAATATTATGTCAAGCACGAGCGGAGTGGATCTCTCGATATCAGGGCTGGCGTCAGGTTTCGACTGGAAGACCTTGGTCTCCCAGCTGGCATCCGCAGAGCGCGCGCCAGAAACCGCGTGGCTAAAGGCCAAGAGCACCCTCGCGCAAAAAATAATTCCTATGGCTCCATCAAAAGCTACTTGAACAACCTGCAGGCGGATGTGCAGAAGCTGAAGGACGCCACGCTTTACAACAACCGTTCGGCGCAGACGACCAATGCCGCCATTGCCACGGCCAGCGCGGGTGCCGCAGCGACCGTGGGCGCTTATACATTCGATATTTCCCAACTGGCGACCACCGCGCAAATCGCCGGCGGCGGCAACATCAGCAACGCCATCAGCCCGGATGGTAATTTGAGCAGCGTGACGGTCGGCACCGCCGGATTCTCCACGCCGGTGACCGATGGGACGTTTTCCATCAACGGCGCGCAAGTCACCATTTCTAGCGCCGACTCGTTGCAGCAGGTGTTCGACAACATCGCTTTGGCCACGGGTAATACGGTGACGGCCAGTTACAACGCCACCACCGATAAAATGACCCTGACGAGCACCGGCGTCATCACGCTGGGCAGCGCGGCGGACACCAGCAATTTTCTCCAGGTCGCGCAGTTGTATAACAACGGAACCGCAGCGGTCAGCAGCACGGCGGCGCTCGGTCGTGTGCGGGCTTCCGCCGCGATGGCCGACTCCGATCTGGCCACGGCCGTCACGGATGGCGGCGGCGGCGCGGGTGGATTCACCATCAACGGCGTGCTGATCAATTACAACGTCGCCACAGACACCATCCAAGCCGTGCTGGACCGCATCAACAGTTCCAATGCCGGTGTCAATGCCAGCTATGACTCGCTGAACAACCATTTTGTGCTGGCCAACAAAACGACGGGCGATGTCGGGATATCAATGCACGACGAGACGGGAAATTTTCTTGCCGCGACTGGAATGTCCGGCGGCACGCTCACGAGCGGCCAGAATTTGCTTTATACGATCAACGGCGGTTCACAGTTGCAGAGCCGGTCAAACACCATCACTTCGGAAAGCTCGACCATTGCCGGCCTTTCGGTCAACGCACTGGCCACCGGAGCTGTAACAGTCAACGTGGGCGGCGACACCAGCGCCTTGAAGTCAGCGCTCACCAGTTTCATCAGCGATTACAACAACGTCCAGTCTTACATCACCGCGCAGTCCGCGAGTTCCACCGATTCCGCCGGGAACGTGACCGCCGGGCTGCTGACGGTGATCTGGATGCAGGCAATCTTGCCTCCACCCTGCGCTCGTTGAGCTTTTCGCCCGTCGCGATTTTCGGCCTGTCGGCCACGTTGAGTCAGTTCGCCAATCTGGGCATTCAAAGCAACGGTCATGACAACACCATCAAGTTGAGCGATTCCGGCGCATTGGATGGCGCGCTCGCCAATCATCTGGGCGACATAAAATCTTTCTTCTCAGATTCCACCGGCGGCCTGGCGGTGAAGCTGGACAAGTTTCTGACGAACACCGTTGGTGATTCGGGAACATTGACCGCCCATCAAACCAGCCTGACGAAGCAAAGCGACAGCATCGACATCCAGATCGCCAACCAGGAAAAAATTATCACCGCCGACAGCGCCTTCTGGACGAAGAATTTCAGGCGATGGAACTGGCCCCAGTCAAAAATGAACCAGCAGCTCGCCGCGCTCACCCAGCAAATCAGCAACGGGACGCTGTAACTTCATGCACCGGTCATTTCAACCAGCCGACGGTTCCAGCCCAAGCCGACTTCGATTTGGATGGGTTGCCCGGCTGGCCGGCTGGATGCTCGTGGGCATGTTCTCGGCCGGTTGTGCGACGACGGAACATCACACCCCACCAACGAGTTCAGACGCCCGCCCTGAAAACATTTTTACCTATCCGCCGGTGCTGCCAACCGATCTGCGCCGCGTGGCACTGTTACCGATCGCCTGCGAAGAACCAGGTTCGCTGTTGGTGGACGGCTGCGAGACCCTGCGGCCGGTTTGCTGGAGGAATTGATCCGGACTCAAAAATTTGAGGTCGTTTCCGTCAGTCCTGAAATTCTGCGACGCCACACCGGCCGTTCGGACTGGACCGGCACGGAAACATTGCGGCGGATTTTCTCGGCCTGCTCCAGCGGGAATATGGCTGCGACGCCGTTTTCTTTTGCCAGTTGACCACCTTTCGCGCCTACACGCCGCTGACGATCGGCTGGCGGATGAAACTGGTGAACGTGCATACGCGGCAGATCATCTGGGCGGCCGACGAGGTTTTTGACGCGAAAGCGGCCGACGGTGTCGGAGCCTGGCTCGTCGAGCAGGGGCGGCAGTTGATAACCCCCGAGTTTTCAGACGAATGGGCGGTGTTGAATTCGCCGTCGCGTTTTGGCCGCTATTCGGCGGCCCGGTTGTTGGCGACCCTGCCGGAAAGATGAAAATTGCCTCTAAAGTTTCTTTTTTGCCTGCCGATAGATGGTTTGAAGAACGAAACAATTTTAACGTAGCTGTCTAAATAAAACCTATGGAAGTTGATTTTAACACCGGTCGCAATCCGATTGCTGGCGCCGGCCAGCCGGTCACCCGCCGGGAGCCCACCTCCAAAACGGAGGGGCACCAATATGTCCTTTGAGCACACCACGGCTCTGGAGCAGGCCCTCAAAAAAATTCCCTTGGTTCGTCCCGACCAGGTGGCGAAGGCGACCGTGATGGTCGCCGATCCCAATTACCCAACGGGCGCAGAATTGAGCCGCATAGCAGACCTGTTCGCGACGCACCTCAACCGCTAAAACTTATCCGCAATATTATATGTCCATGTATACGGCCGATCCGCTGAAATCTTACAAGAAAATCGCCACCCTGACCACGCCGCCGGGGCATCTGGTGCTGATGCTTTATGATGCGGCCCTCCGCTCCTTGGAATGCGCCTTGATCGGCTTTGACGCCAAGGATCCGGGCGAGCGCAACACGACGATCCACAACAACCTGCAACGCACGATGAACATCGTCCGGGAACTGAATTTTTCCTTGAATCGTGAAGCTGGGGGCGATCTGGCCGATACCCTGTGCAATCTTTACGCCTACTTCGAGGAACGTCTGCAGGAAAGTAATCTTAAAAAACAGCGCACTGGCGTGGATGAAGTCATCCGCCATATCACCGGGCTGCGCGAAGCCTGGGCGGGAATGCTGGTCAATCAAGGGCTGCCCCAGCCGTTGGTGATCGCTTCCGAAGCCTGGGCGGCTCCGCTATTGAGGGCGGCATGAGTGCTGAGAATGATCTGCTCGAGGCTTATCGGGAATGGCGTCGTCTGGCCGAGGCCGAGCGTGAAGCCATCAAGGCCAGCAACTGGAGCATGCTTTCGGCATTTCAAAAAGCACTCGAAAATATCTACGGGCGGATTTCCGAACTGTCAATGGCCGCAAGGGAGGAATGGGCAGAATCCAGCTGCGATCGTGCAGCCAAGGAAAAATCTCTCCAGGCCACCATCCGCGAACTGCTCGTGTTGGGACGCGGCAACCAGGCGCTGCTCAACGTCATCCGCGAAGCCGCGCAAGTCCGGCTGGAGCAGCTCAACCAGGCGGTCTTAATTTGCAGCGGATCAAACATTCCTATGGCTTTACGCCGCCGGCGGCCTGGAATTCGTTTTCCTGAACGGCGTCATCCGTGCGGGAAGAAAATAATTTTCATTGGCAACGCAACATGAATTCTCTGGACGCCAAACTTAATCTGCATCTCCCGATCCTGATCGTGGACGATGAAGAGGTGTTTCTGGCAAACATGCGGCAAATCTTGCAGCGCGCGCGGCACGAGACCGTCGCGATTTCCGATCCGTTGCTGGCGCTGGAGGAGATCAAGAAGCGGAAATTTTCCGTCATCATCTCCGACCAGCGCATGCCGGGAATGTCGGGTCTTGAATTGCTCGCGGAAGCCCGTCTGATCCAGCCCTTTGCCACGCGCATCCTGGCCACCGCCGTGTTGAACCTCGACGTGGTGGTGGAAGCGATCAACCAGGGCGAAATTTTCCGGTTCATCATCAAGCCCTGGCTGCGCGAGGAATTTTTGGCCACGATCAGCAACGGCGTCCACCGCTACGAGCTGATTTGCGAAAACGCCCGTCTTCAGAATTCCACGCAGGCCATGAACGAACAACTGGTCGAGTTGAACCGCTCGCTCGAACAGCAGGTCCACCTCGTCGCCAACCAGAACAGGCAACTGGCGGACGTCAACGATGCCCTCGAACGCAATCTCACGCGCTCAATGGAATTGTGCGTGCATACGATGCAGACATTTTATCCATCGCTCGGCAGCCAGGCGCGCCGGGCGTCGCAGGTCTGCAAGGCCATGGCGACCTTGCTGCAATTGAACCCCGAGGAACGTTGCCTGCTGGAAAGCAGTGCGTTGCTTCATGACATCGGCCTGGTCGGTGTGCCCCGCAAGATCATCCGCCGCTGGCAGGTTGATCCTGATTCTCTTGGCCTGCCCGAACGGGCAATCGTCGAGCAGCATCCAATTCTTGGCCAGGAACTGGCCGCGTTCACCAGCAACTTGGACAAGGTCGGCGAAATCATCCGCGCCCATCACGAATGTTACGACGGCAACGGCTATCCTGACCGGCTGGTCGGGGAAAACATTCCCTGGTTGGGAAGGTTGCTGGCGGTGGCGGTCGCTTACGCCTCAAGCCGGCTTCCGGATTCTGATTCCATCGAAAAGATTAAAATGGGTTCGGGCGCGGAATTCGATCCGGACGCCGTGAAAGTCTTTCTCCGTGCGCGCAGCATTGCCACCATTCCCCGCCGGGAACGGCAGGTGGCCTTGGCCGAGTTGCGCCCGGCATGGTTCTCGCCCGTGGTATTTACTCCCAGTCTGGCATGTTGCTGGTGCCGGAACAACAACAGCTCAACGCGACTTTCATCGAGAAAGTCCTAAACTATGACCGGATTCAACCGATACCATTGTCGTTGGTGGTGTATTGCTAATTTAATCTGAACCGGAATGACGCATGAATGAATTGCCAGTCATACAAGCCTTGACCGGGCGAATGCTGCCGGTCACTGGTGGGAGAATTTCTTCCAAACTTCGCCGGACGCCCGGGATTGTATGCCGCAAGGATGGCATCGTGGAGCGCATCAACCCGCGGGCCGCCCACCGGTTTGAACTGAGTGCTGTCGCCAGTGAAGGCGTATATTCCATTCTTGATCTGCTTCCCGAGCCATCCAACCGCAAACTGGCACGGATTTTACAGGCCGACCGTTCCGATGCCGACACGCTTTATCTGGTTGAGGTCCGGGGCGACGGCATGCCTGCCGCGCTGATGGGACGTGGAAATCATACGGCTGGACCGTGAATTCAACCTCGTCACTTTCAAGGACTCCAGCCGTCGCCAGCGGCTGGAATCTCACGTTCAACGCCTTGTCACGGCGATTGATGCCACGCCGGACGTTTTTCTCGTGACGGATTCTGATTTCAAAATCACCTACGTCAATCCGGCGTTCCAATCCGCGACGGGTTACAGCCTTGAAGAAGTATTGGGCTGCTCCGATGAATTTCTGCGCGCCCCGGACGAACGGCAGAAAATCCAAGATTACTGTGAGAACACCCGGCGCGGACTTGAATGGATCGGGCGAACTGGTCAACGTCCGGCGCAACGGCGAAGTCTACCATGTCGAAGCCACCATCTCGCCCATCGCCGACATCGCTGGCCGCTTCATGGGTTATGTCGCCTGTGAACGCGACATCACCGTGCGCCGCCAGTTGCAAACCGCCCTGCGGATCGAACGCGATTTTGCGCAGAGTATTTTGCAATCGCTCGACGGTGCGATTTATACCCTCGACTGTGAATTCCGCCTTACCCACGTCAATGCGGGCTCATTTCACCTGCCGGTCGGATCCGGCGGCAACTTTTTCAGCAACGTGCCCGGCATCGGTTGCGCCCTGCTCGACAATGTGTCCCGACTCCGTCCGGCGCGGCGAACTGCGGCTGGCATTTGAAAAAGTCATGAGCACCGGACGGCCGCAGGAAAATCAATTTAATTCGCCCGATGGCCGCCGCTGGCTGATGCGGATTTCACCTTGGAAGAACGGCGCAACCGTGCATGGCCTGATTTGCAACCTGTTGGATCAGACGCAACGTCAGGAATTGCAAGCCAGAGTTGGTAAGACGCAAAAGAAACCAAAGATCCGTAATTCTCCCCGCAAGCTAGCGGCCTGACGCCTTCCAGTCCATGAGCGCATTTTCAAAAAAATTGTCGCTCGCGATGATCGTAAAAAACGAGGCGCGCTGCCTGGCGCGCTGCTTGCGCAGCGTGATGAACATCGCGGATGAGATCGTCGTCGTGGACACCGGCTCGACGGATTCGACCGTCCGCATCGCGGAAGAGTTCAACGCCACCGTCGCACGCTTCGGCTGGATCAACGACTTTTCTGCGGCCAGAAATTTTGCGCTTGGCAAAACCACCGGCGACTGGATTCTTGTCCTGGACGCGGATGAATTCGCCACCGAAGCCCTCGCGCTTGAAATTCAAAAATTCGTCCAAGGGCCGCCCGTGATTGGCCGTTTGAAAATTGTCAGCGGCTTCCAGTTTAACGGCCAGATTCAGCGCTCGCAGAGTTTTGTCTCACGGCTTTTTCCGCGCGGCGCACAGTTTGCCGGCCGGATTCACGAGCAGGTTGTTTCGTCGCTGCCGCGAGTCAATCTGCGCGGCGAGCTGTCGCATGACGGCTATCTCGAAACTGGCAAATCCGATCGCAACGTCAAGCTGCTGCTCGCGGAACTCAAGCGCGAACCGGGCAACGCCTATTTTCTATTTCAGCTCGCGCTGGAATATGCCTCTCTCGACGAACCGGATAAATCTTTTCAGTGCCTGCAAAAGGCCCTGGCGCGGATGCAGCCCGGCGATCCGTTCGCGCCGAACATCGTGGTGGATTTTCTGTATGCCGCCATCGCTTTGAAAAAATTCACGGCTGGTCTGGAAGTCATCGCCTCGGCCGGAAACCGGCTGGATGACTTCCCGGACTTCCACCATGTCTGCGGGCTGTTCTACATGAATCTCGTCCGCAGCGATGCCGCCGCTTACATCGGCGAAGTGCCGAAGATCGAGCAAAGTTTCCGGCGCTGTCTGGCGCTGGGTGAAACGGACAAATACAAAAGCGTCCACGGCACCGGCACCTTTCTGGCGAATTACAATCTTGGCGTTTTCCATCACGTACTCGACAACCAGGCTGAAGCGCAACATTGCTTCCAATCGGCGGCGCAACAAGGCTACGCGCCCGCTGAAGCGATGTTAAGAAAACTGAAGCCTTCCCATTCAGCCGCAAATATGCCGTCTAACGCCTGAATTAAGCCGCGCCACAGAGTGGCGTCGGCTTAAATGAATGGTTGGCGCGCACTGTCTTCTTCACATCACCATGTCTCATTCGCCATCTTTTGGCGTCGGGCCAGCTCCTTCTCGCTCGGCTCGGCACTCGGGAACGAACCGGGCTGGATATCGCCGCCGGTACATAGATACTCATCACAACGCCGGTGATCGAAACTTGAGAACGAACGAGCTGGTGAATGAACTCATGATGAAATTTATTTATTTCTGCGTGCGCCGAAGATTTGCGGTGACGATATTTCCGGCCCCGACCGGTGTCGAATAAAAGTTGGTAGCGCCCTAATTTCGGAGCGCGGCATTTATGCCGCTTCAACATTCAAAGGGATGGCGGCGTTGAAGTGGGCTAAAGCTCGCGCTCCTCCGGCAAATTAGGGCACTGCCTAAAATTTCAGCACCTTGTCAGCACGGGACATTTGGTGTTGACGTTTCAATTTTCGCGAAGATTTGTTGACACCCTGCAGGCGAATGCGTATCAAAATTGCCCTATGAAATCTGCCAGGCCGATTAAACGCATTGCAGTCATTCTCACCGGCGCAATGCTTGTGCCGCAAGCGGTTTTTGCCGGCGGTTTGAGTCTCTATGAAATTGGCACGCCGGACGTGGGACTGGCCTCGGCAGGTTATGCCGCACGCGCACAGGACGCCTCCACGCTCTACAAAAATCCCGCGGGATGAGTTTGCTGGATACATCGCAGGCCCAAGGCGGCATCCAGATGCTTTATGGCAGCGTCAATTATTCCCAGGACGCGGGTGCCAGCCAGCCTTTTCAGGGTAACAACGATGGGGGCAACGCCATTGGCGCCTTGCCCGGGGCGAGCTTTTTTTACGTCTACAAGATCAACGACAAGTTTGCCGTGGGGCTCGGCACTTTTTCTTACTTCGGCCTGTCGGAAGAATTCAGCGACAACTGGGTGGGCCGTTACTATGTTCAGAAGGCCACTTTGCTGGGCATGACCATCATGCCCTCCGCAAGCTACAAGGTGAATGAATGGCTTTCCGTGGGTGCCGGCTTGAACGCCATGTATGGTTATTTGAGCGACCAGGTGGCGGTGAACACCGGATCGCTGGTTGATGGGCAGATGAAATTGCGGGACTCCACCTGGGGCTTTGGCGGTAATGCCGGCATCCTCGTTTCGCCGCGTCCGGGCACGCGCATCGGTGCCACGTATCTGTCGCCGGTCAAGTTGAACTTCAATGACCGGCCCCGGCTTCAGCAACCTTGGTTCCTTCGCCGCCGGCAAGCCGGCATTTCTGTTTCCCCCCAACCTCAATCTGGGCCTCACCGTGCCGCAATCGGTGATGCTCGGCATCTATCAGGAATTGAGCGCAAAGTGGGCGGTCATGGCCGATGTCGGCTGGCAGCAGTGGAGCCAGTTCGGCAAGGCCGACGTGAGCGTCGGCCCCGGTGCCTTGGGAGGCATCACCACCCAGCTCAATTATCAAGACACCTGGCATGGTGCGATCGGTGCCGAATACCGGCTTTCCGAAGACTGGTTGCTCACCGGCGGCTTCGCATATGACACCTCCGCCGTGAGCGATGCCAGCCGCACCGTGACCCTGCCCATGGCGAGGCTTACCGTTTCGGCCTTGGCGCGATCTATCATTGGAGCAAGACCGTGGATATCGGAGCGCTTATGAATTTTTATGGGCGGGGGACATGCCCGTCACCCAGACCTCCAGCACCAAGGGCAACATCGTGGGCGGCTACGACAACGCCTGGTTTTCCTTTTTCACCGTCAACATGACCTGGCGCTTTTGATGAGTTAAACCGCAGTAACCGACAACGCAGTTAAACTAAAAAATAAACCAGAAAAATATGAAAACATCCATCGCATTAAATCCCTTCACCGTCCGTTCTGGCCGGCTTCTGGCCGGCATTCTTGCTGCCGCCTGGTTGTCGGCCTGGCCGCTGCAGCACCACGAAACAAGTCAGCGAAACGCCAAAAGATTTCTCCGGTTTTCTCGGCGACTATTCCATGTTGAAAAAAGGCGACGGCCACGAGGCCAACTACATTTATATCAATGAGTCCGCCGACTGGGCCAAATACAGCAAGATTTACATCAAGAACATTGACCTTTGGAAATCGGAGGACAAGGGTTCGCCGCTCAACAAGCTGTCAACAGAAGATCAGCAGATGCTGGTGAACTTTGTGCATACGGCCGTGGCGAACGCCGTGGAAAAGAATTTCCAGGTCGTTGACCAGCCCGGGCGGACACGCTGGTGATCCACGGGGCGATCACCGATTACGGCAAATCCTGGCCGGTGCTGAATCTGGTCTCGACGGTTTATCCTGCCGCGCTGGTCATCAGCTTGGGCAAGCAGGGTCATCACCGGCACGGCGTCCTTTGTCGGCAGGGTGCGGATCGAAGCGGAGATCACCGACGGCGTCACTGGCCAGCGCCTCGCCGCAGTGGTGGATGAACGGGCGGGCACCAAGGCGTTCCGCAGCAAGTTCGACGGCAGTTGGGGCGATGTGAAACTGGCGTTTGACTGGTGGGCGGCACGTTTGGACAAACGCCTGGAACTGTTCAAGAAGGGCGACTTCAGCGCGAAAGATTTGTAAGACTTTCAAATGTGAAACACGCGGGCGGTTGAGTTGAATACTAAAACGCTTAAACGCTGAAAACTGAAATGACGGCTGTCGGTGTCTGACAATTGTATTTCAGATTTTCAATTTGTTAGCATTTCAGTTTTTGTGCAACCGCCCCGCGACTTCACGAGCGAAAAAAGATGAAAGATTTTTTCAGCCAGTTTACTTCTAAAGACCTGCCGACTGGCGGAGCCGTATTGGTCGGAATTATTTTGCTCGTCCTGGTTTTCAGGGCGGGCAAGCATCTCAACCGGTTTCTGCTTTTTATCCTCGCCATCGGATTGTTTGCCGGCGCCTATTGGTGGCATCAACACAAATGATAATTTCGCCACGAACGGTTAAAACATGAAACCTTCGTCTACGCCAAACAGCCGCCGGTGGAAGGAACGATGGTCTGAGTTCGCCAACATTGAAAAACGACCGCTTGGTTTGTGGTTGCTGGTTGCGTTGATCATCACCCTCTTGACCGGCTGCCGGCTCATCCAGCACGCGGCCAATGTTCCGGGGCAGGCGGTTCATGCGATCTCACCGGGCAAGCCCCGCCGCGCCCGCCGCCAATCCCGTCGAGGTGCAGCAGCGGTTGATGCGGTTCTCGGATGAATATCTGCTCAGCATGGTTTACGGCCTGGACAAACTCCGGCGCGGCACCAACACCCTTGATCCCGCCGACTTGTTGAAATGGAAAATCATGCTCGGCACCGAAACCTGTTCCATCGCCTCGGGTCCGAACGCCATCGCCAACCTGCTCGACATGACCATTTTTGTGACCGTGACGCGGCGGGGACTGGAGGAATACTGGCAACCCAAGGTGTTTGGTGCGTCCGCCCAACCCATGCTGGACAATTGCCGGAATGCCGAGACGAACCTATGGGAATTCAACGCCCAGGTGCTGACGGCGGGGCAGATGACAGAATTGCAAAAGGCGATTGATGTCTGGTTCCGGCAAAATCCCCTGCCTGACAGCGTGCTGGCAGCGCGCGCTGTGGGTTTTGCGTCCGAGGTGTCGGAGGTGAATCCGGCCGGCAAATCCAGCCCCACCAGCGTGTTCAGCCTGCTCATGATTGATCCGCTTTCCGGCATGGATCCGGCCGTGCGTGAAATCGCCCAGACCCGGTTGATGGCGGAACGTGCGCTCTATGTCAGCCAGAAGATGCCGACGTTGCTGCGCTGGCAGACGGAACTGCTGGCCCTCAACACCACCGAGCTGCCCGCCGTGCAGCAACTGGTCACGAACTCCACGCAACTCGCCGCTTCGGTGGACCGCTTCGCCACCCTCGCTGAAAAACTGCCGGACCAGGTCAGCGTCGAGCGTAAGGAAATTTTGAAGGCGCTCCAGTCGCAGGAGAAGGATGTCAATTCACTCATGGTTTCCGGCACGGAGATGTCCATTGCGTTGAACACGACGCTCACAACATTTGATGCGTTGATGAAACGTTTCGGCGTGGGCGAAACAAATCATGTCGAAACATCTTCGACCGGCACCGAGCCGTTTCGCATCCAGGATTACACGCAGACGGCGGCGCAGCTTGCAGCGGCCGCGCAACGGATGACGGAATTGCTCGTCACCCTTGACCAGACGCTCGGTTCCACGAATCTCGCGAAACTCACGGCGCAAGTCAGCCCCGTGGTGCAACAGGCGCAAACCGGCAGCAAGGAGGTTGTGGACTATGCGTTTTGGAAAGGTGTTTTGCTGCTGGTCATCGCATTTGCGATTGCCTTGATTTATCGTTTTCTGGTTGGGCGTCTGGTGTCCAATTCCAAATCAAAATTACCGTGACCGGTCGGAATTGGAAGGGAAGGCCGTGAGCAAAGGAATTCGTTCGACACGCCTGGTCCCGCGAGGAATTGAATTGACGTTTGCTGGCGGGGCGGGAAATCTTGAATGAATTACATTCTTACGACCAGATTTGCCCTGGGTGGTGAATCGATTCAGGCTTTGCCAGACAGTTCATAACGGGTTGAGATTTCAGTAAAACTGCCAACCGATAAATCCCATGACTAAAACTAAAAAGAAATCGTCCACGCCGGTTCCCTTGTCAGCCGAGGATCATGACCGCATCCAAAAACAAATCACCATTCGCGCCTATGAATTGTGGCAGCAAGCGGGTTGCCCCCATGGCAATGACCGGGATCATTGGTTGCAGGCCGAGCGCGAGATATTGGAGCGGCAGAATTGACGGCTAAAAAATATTGGCATTGCTAAATGACCGGACGGAAACAAAACAAGCGCAATACGTGCCACCGCTGTAAACCGGGGCGATCTTCCGGCTTCCCGTGGCCGAGCGCCGGTCGGAGCTTGTCTTTAGCACCGCCGCCGAAGTGATGCAAATGATGAGCAGCCTCCCGTCCCAGGCGACATCCTCGGAGGCGCAGGTGCCGGACAAACCGCGTCGGTCGAAACCGGGCCTGACGATATGATGACAACATTTCAGGCGGCAAAAAATAAAAATGCCGGTTGAAACTTTTTCTGCCGGAGAATCTTTTAAGTCGTCAAATGCTAAAAAAATCTTTGCAAATTTCGCGCAGGTAGTTCTAACTTTGTCATCTCGAGAATGAAATTCACCTGCCGTGTTGGCAGCGCTTGTGAATTCCTGTCCCTTCTCATTTAACCTGAACGATGGGCGCCATAGTTTTCAGCACAGTGCTCAAGAGGAATTGATTTAGTAGAAGCCCAAGTAGTAAGAAACCACCAGCCACTCAATTGAAACCAAAGCCATGAAAATTTCCGCCGGTTTGGGCACGGTTAACTTCGGCTGTTTTTTCTCGGCCTTCAGTTGCAGTTCACGATCGAGAACATTTTTGCAAAGGATGATGCAATTATCGCAGATATAGACGCCCGGCCCGGAGATGAGCTTGCGGACTTCCGCGTGCGACTTGCCGCAGAAACTGCACATCGTCAAGTTGGTCGGGCGCGCCATAAGAATTACGTGAGCAACGCCGGTTTATCTCCTCCGGGAATTTCCTTCCGCGATTGCACGACATGATCCACGAGGCCATAATTCTTCGCTTCCTCGGCCGTCATGAAATTATCGCGATCGCAATCACGTTCCACTTGTTCCACCGGCTTGCCCGTGTGTTTCGAGATGATGTTGTTCAGTGTGTGCTTCAGTTTGAGCATGTGCTTCACGCGGATCTCCACGTCACTTGCCTGGCCTTCCGCGCCGCCGAGCACCTGATGGATCATGACGTTTGCGTTCGGCAGCGCGTAACGCTTGCCCTTCGCACCGGCGCACAACAACACCGCGCCCATGCTCGCCGCCTGCCCGACGCAATACGTATTCACATCGCAGGTCATGTATTGGATCGTGTCGTAGATCGCCAGCCCTGCCGTGACGCTGCCGCCGGGCGAATTGATGTAAAGATGGATGTCCTTTTTGGGATCGGCCATCTGGAGAAACAAAAGCTGCGCGATGATGATGTTCGCCACCGTGTCATCCACCGGCGTGCCGAGAAAAAGAATGCGGTCCACCAGCAGGCGGGAATAAATATCCCAGCTCCGCTCACCGCGACCCGTCTGCTCTACCACAATCGGAACGTAATAATTTTGCATCCGAAATAACTACTCCATTTTCACCACAAGTAAAGTTTTCATCAAACCGGTTCACGCAGAAACCGACTTTGAATAAGGAAAGCATGAAACAAGGAATCGTTCCTGCCTTCCTGTTTTCCTTATTTGAATGGCTGTTTCGGACTTGGCAACTTGGCGGTTAAATACGTTTTCCAGATCAGCACAAATGCACTCGCGAAATCATGCGGCTTCTCATTCACCCACTTCGTCACCGCGTCCGGCATGAACCATGCGCCCGTTTCGATTTCCTCGGGATGCAGCACGAACGGCCCTTCGCTTTCGCAGCGATAAATCCAGCAAAATTCCCAACCGTCTCCTTGCGCGCATCAATCTTGAAAAGCCGCTGCAGTGGCTGCGACGCCCCCGTCGCAGTCCCGGCTTGGATATTCAGGCCGATCTCCTCGCGCACCTCGCGCACCGCGCAGGTGTCGTAATCCTCGCCCGTGTCCAGATGGCCGCTCGACGACGAATCCCATTTGCCCTTGGCCGTGTCCCTTGAGCATGGAACGTTTCTGGAGAAAAACCTCGCCGCGCGCATTAAACACCAGCACATGCACCGCGCGATGCCACAGTCCGCGCGCATGAACCTCCTTGCGCGGCGCCTGGCCGATCACCTCGTCGCGCTCGTTGACGATATCAAAAATTTCTTCGCTCATATTTTTACAACAAAGGAGCAGAGTAACGAAGCAAAGCCAAGCCTGAGCTTTATTGGCAGTATTTTAATTCGGCCGGAGCGCGGCTGTGTCGCGGAGACCAGCCGCAGCCGCTTTGCAAAGAGTGGCGTATTAGAATGATTCAACACGCCTCGGCATTCGGAAATGCTGCGGCTGGTCTGCGACACAGCCGCGCTCCGCAAAATGCCGGATCAAGCCATCTCGCCCTTGTTCCTTCGCTACTTAGTTGTTCCTTTTTCTGCCGGAAAATGTTCCCGCATTTTTCTCGCGCAAAAGCTCGATCAGATTTGCATCCATGTATTCGTAATCGTCGGAAATGAAAAGGCAGATGCACCGTTTTGCAGCCAGTTCTTCCGGGGTATTTTTGCTGCAACCGTTCCTTGTGCCGCTTCTCCATCACCACGATGACATCCGCCCAGCCGAGTTGTCCGGCGGTCACTTTGATGCGCGCACTTTCTTCAGTTCCTGCTGAACGCACATCCCACGCCGGTTCGCCCTTGAAGATCGTTTCCGCCGTCAGGCTGCGCCGCCGGTTGCGGCTGCATATGAAAAGGACTTTTAGGCGCTCGTTGGCGGCATCAAAGATTTCTTCGGGCATAATGGTCCGCCATGATCGCTAGCACCGTTTTGTGCTCTGGCATTTAGGATAGTTTCTGCATCCCCAGAATTTCCCCCGACGACCACTCACCAGTCGCATTTTTGCACCGCATTTTTCACAACATGGAGCTTCTGCATTTGGAGATACGGCAATAAGTTTAATCTTCAATGAATCCGGGGCATTATTTCTAACCATGTGTGCCTTGCGGCACATTTTTTCTGTGACTGGCTCGATGAGGCTGAAAATCACCACATCCCCGCACTCTAGGCACATTGCGTGATACTCATCAACGCTTCCATCACCCGGAAACGCTAGTGCCATCAAATTAGCCAACTCATTTCCACCGATTAATTTTATGTCAGTTTCCCCTGCAAAGTTCACCGCTGTTTTTGCGAAACTACTGGTTGTGACAAAAATCCCCGAATCTGCCTTCATATTTACAATCGCGCCGTAAAATTTTTGCAAAGCACCTCGCCCGATGGTCGTGTCCCTATCATAGCGCTTGCATTCTACAAAGGTTGTTTTCCTGTCCTTTCTAAGGATTAAATCCCTTCCAAAATCGTTTGTCCATTGGGGTTCGCTCAACCGAATAGCCAAACTGACGATACATATCACCGACGATTTCTTCGAACTCGCCCGGTGACAAGCGAAGTAAATAATCAATTTTATGCGTTCTGAGTTTCGTTAGCCGCATATATTCATCGGCCTGAAGTTTGTCTGCTGCCGCCCTAATTTTGCCGGCAGCTTCTCTACGAAGAAGTTCAGCTTGCTCTTTTCTTTGAAATTCAATTTCGTCCCGATTGCATTGGCCACACTTTAGATGACTCCCGCCACCTAGCATGTGTTTCAATCGTGTTCTTCCACCAACCACGCTATGCGGGCATGGTTCTTTGGCTGCTTTGGTTTCGCTTATTTTTTGACGAATCGAACTAACTGTTTTTCGGATCAAAGACATTAGACCCAAAAATACGAATGTAATCACCCAGCCACCAATTCCATAACCAACCCACACAAATGGATTGGAAGAAATTTTCTTTCCAGTTACAGAACAAAATACAACCCCGAAAAACGCCGCAAAAACAATTGTGTGCGCTATTATCTCTGACAATTTGTTTGGCGACTTTCCCATGGTATTAGCCCGCATCCGTTTCACACGCCTTCAAAAATTCCAAGGTGTTGTTGACCTTGGGAAGAACTTCGACGCCGATACGTTTGTTGTGCTCCGCAAATTTTTCTAGGACAGTTTGGCGGGAGATTTTTCGATTTGGATTGTAATTCAAATCAATCCGGTAGTGATTTAATAAAAACATTTTTTGGTTTCGACTGCCCTTGCACGGGACATGATGCTGGATGAAGCCAAGCAATTCATCCGACGAAACAAGAATCAGCATGTCGGCAAGAATTTTTTCCGCAGAAGGTGTAATAACGCATCCAGCCATATCTACACAGTTAGAAAATTCATACGCCTCGACTATTGGCAAACCAGCGACATAAATGCCATTCTCCGTTTTTTTAACAAAATACATACCAAATGCCCACGCTCCTCTGACAGGCAATCCCGCCCAAAACAGATCGCTAATTATGGCGGCGCAAAATTCATGAAATATGGCAACTTGAGCGTGCTGCTCCCGACTGGTTTTCAGGAAATTCGTTGTAAACCAAGATGGAATCTGAATAAACAAGATAATCGCAAAACTTTTGCTTGGAAATTTTCCCCATTCTGTAAACACGTTCTTGCTCTTGTTCGATAATTTTTTGGATTAATTTCACGACATCAATCGCTTTGTTAATGTCGTTGTTTGTCAGGATGTTTTTGTAACCCAGCAAATCGAAATATCCGACGAAACCACGTTTGGCTTCAAAATGGTCTGATTCGGTCATATATTTGAAATAATTGAGTGTTGTAAAATTCAAACGCTACCTACCCTCTGTCGTCCACACCAAAATGATTTCAGAAATCTGTGCTTAATCAGGAGCTAAAAAGAATTTTCGTCAGAGCCACAAACTGTTCCAAACTCAATTTCTCCGCGCGCTCCATTGGCGAAATTTTTAATTCAGCAAAGGCAGCCGTCAGCTTGTCTGTCGCCCAATCTTGTTTCAGCAACTTCATCATCATCTTGCGCCGTTGCGAGAAGCCGCGCTTGACGATTTTCACGAACGCAGCCCGGAGATTCTCCGGCAGCAACGGCGTTGCGCGGCGCACGAGGCACACGCACGCGGAGTCCACGTCGGGCGACGGGGAAAAAACATTCCGGCGGAATCTTGAACCAGTCGCGCGGCTCAAAATCAATCTGCACCAGCAGCGTCAGAATGCCGTAATCGTCATCATCGGCCTGCGCCATCAAGCGTTTCGCGACTTCCAGTTGCAGCGTGGGCGACAATCATCTTCGGCGCGCGCGGGCCGGCGGCGAGTTCCACCAAAATCGGCGAGGCGACGGAATACGGCAGGTTCGCCACGAGCTTCCAATCGCTCCAGTCTCGCACCTCGCGCTTGATGTAGGCGAGCGCGTCGTCGTGGATCAGAAATAGATTGTCGGAGTAATTTTTGGCTTCGCCAAGCTGGTCCTCCCTCACCCTGGCCCTCTCCCCAAGGAGAGGGGGATTTTCGTTCCCGCGCTGGGACGAATCCGAGGGTGTTGGGTTAACCGGCGCATCCAAAATGTTCTCCCTCTCCCTGGGGGGTGAGGGAGGGCATCCCTTCTTTTGTCTCCAAACCAAAACGTTCGCACAAAAATTCTACGAGCCGCGCGTCCATCTCAATCGCTAGAACTTCGCCCGCTTTCTCAATGAGCAATTCCGTCAACGGCCCTAGACCTGGCCCGATTTCCAGAACCTTGTCAGTTGGGGTCAGTTCCGCCGCGTTTACGATGCGACGGAGCTGGTTGCCGTCGTGCAAAAAATTCTGGCCGAGGGAACGCGTCAGTTGGATGTCGCGCTTCACCAGCAATGAGCGCATTTCGGTAAGAGTCATGGGAAATTTTTGACCGCAGATGGACGCAGATTAACGCAGCTGAATAAGGAAAGACTTTGAAGCGAATTGCGCGAATTAACGCGAATCGATTCCGATTCTGAATTAGCGAAAAATTTGTGCAATTCGCGTCAGCCCGTTTTCGAATTCGTGTCCATCTATATTCATTCGTGGTTCAAGACTTTTGCCAGCGCGCTAACGGCTTTTTGCGAGCTGCGCTTTGGTGATGTAAGTGGCGGAGTGAAGCTGATGACGTTGCCATGTTCACCTTCCGGCAGGAAAATGTAGCCGTGATGTAAAAGCGTTTTGATTGCGGTCAATGCCACTTCGGTTGCAGGCTGGCCGTTGGGTAAAGTTAATTCCACCCCAACCATCAAACCCAGACCGCGAACCGAGTTTTGAGTTTTAAATTTTGGGTTTTGAATTGTGCTGAGTTCTTTTAATAAAAATTGTCCAAGTTTGGCGCTGCGGTTGCACAGTTTGAGCCGGCGGATTTCAGAAATTTGCGCCAGCGCCATGGCACAGCCGACGGGATGGCCGAGGAACGTGCTGGTGTGGATCGCCTCGCCTGTCGAGGCCGGCCAAGCGGCGTCCATCACATCGGCACGCCCCACACAGGCGGAAAGCGGGAAAGCCACCGGTTAGCGCCTTGCCGAGACAGATCATATCGGGAATCACGCCGCTGCGTTCACAGGCGAACCATTTTCCCGTGCGACCGAAGCCGGTGTAAATCTCATCGAGTATAAGCAAGGCGCCGTGTTCATCACACAGTTTGCGGAGTAGTGGCAGGAATTCTGTTGGCGGAATATTACAACCACCGCGAGCTTGAATCGGCTCGACAAGGATCGCGCCAATTTTTTCACGGCGGAAAATCTGGCGGATGTTTTTCTCAACTTCTGCGAGTTGTGTTTTTTTTGTCGGAAAGGCAACAAAACTTCCGAACTCGCGCAGTTGCGAGCGGAACGGACTGCGGAAATGTTCACGATGCGTGGCGTTAAGTGCGCCGTAGCCGAGGCCATGATACGCGCCCTCAAACGCGATGACGCCGCGCTTGCCGGTGGCGAGGATTGCGCTTTTTAACGCGGACTCGACGGCTTCAAAACCGGAGTTGGAGAAAATCATCTTGCCGGTGATTGGGTTTGGCGTCTGCGTCTGGCATCTGGGGGAGTGCTCCAACGCTCGAAGGTGATACGGCTTAATTCACGCGCGAGTTGAGCCTTGAGCGCATGCGGATGCACGTCGCCCATAGCGTGAAGCAGCTTGGCCATCTGCTTTTGGCCGGCTTTGACCACGTTTGGGTTTGCATGACCGGCGGCGACGACACCAAACGCAGCGGTCAGATCCAGATTTTTTTTGCCTTCCGCATCCCAGACGTGAACGCCTTTGGCGCGCTCCCAGACAATCGGCCATGAGCCATCCGGTTCGGTGAACAGCACGTTGCGCGATTCATAGTCGCGCAGCAGTTGAATGGTCTGGCTCGTCTTGCTCATCTCAAACTCCGCGTTGTTCCGGCGGCCAGATGATTTTATGAAGTTGCGCTTGAAAACGAACGGGTAAAGCATCGACGATAATGCGCTCGACAAGTTGCTGGCGGGAAATGGGCATGAGTCCGATAGGAACAGGCTTAAGCGATTTATTTTGCTGCTCCGGCAATAGTGGATGAACCCAGGAAAAGAGCAGCGGACAAATCGCCGCCAGCTTATATGTGGCGATCTGTTGTTTTGCCCATTCGTAATCTTCCACGGTGCTGATGACGAATTTGATTTCATCGGTGGCTTTCAAATGCGCGATGTTCTCGAAACGGTTGCGAGCGACCTCGCCACTGGCGGGGCATTTCAAATCCATGATGCGTCGCACACGTAGATCAATCCTAGAAATGTCATGTGCACCGCTCGTTTCAATCAAAACGGTGAAACCTTCATCGCACAATGGACGTCATCAACGGCAGGGAATTTTTTTGGAGCAACGGTTCACCGCCGGTCAATTCGACCAAGGGGAGTTTTGAATTGTGAATTGCGAATTGTGAATTGGCATAGGGGGCGGCGAGTTCTCGAACTCTGGTCAGAACATCTTCCAATGGTTTCTTTTTTCCCTCTGTAAAAGCATAGGCGGTGTCACAGTAGGAGCAGCGCAGATCGCAGGCGGTGAGTCGGATGAAAATACAGGGCAGTCCGGCAAAGGTGCTTTCGCCCTGCAGGCTCAGATAGATTTCATTGACGACGAGGGTGCTGCTCACGCCGTCAGACTAACTGGCCGGTCGGCAAAATGAAATGCACTTTGCGCGATGCGGGCTGGATTTCCGGTGGAGAGTGGATTATCCTCCGCCAACATTAAGGAGTATTGATGAACCGATTGATTTACCCGGCCGCTGTTCTTGTTGGCATCATCACCGCTGGTTTTATCCCTTCGACGCAAGCGCAACACCTTGACCAGATCGGCGTGACATTGCTGCGGGCGGTGACGACAAATGTGAACGGCACCGGCATCCGCGTGGCGCAGCCGGAAGCATCTCTTTCCACCACCGCACCGGTTTGGGAAGTAAACCCCGCCAACGTTAGCCAGCCGGTTTCACTGTTCACCTATATTTCCGGCGGTGGCTCGACCAATTTTTTCCCAAATTCTCTGAGTACCGAGTCGGGCCATGCTGACGGAGTCGCGGGACTTTTTTATGGATTGCCCGGCGGCGTGGCGACCAACATTGCGCACGTGGATAACTACGACGCGGATTTTTTTATCACAAACTATATTTTCGCCATGGAGCCAATGCCTGCCGCCTTGGTGGTGAACCAAAGCTTCACATTTGGCCAGCTTTCCGTCGATGATCAGCAAGGCGTGGATTCAGCTTATGATGACTACGCTGATACGTTCGGGACATTGTTTGTTTCCGCCGTTGCCAATGGCGGCCAGGTCTGTGCGCCTGGCACCGACTATAATTGCATCGCCGTCGCCGCTTACGGCGGCAACTCGAGCGTCGGTCCAACAATTGACAACGGTCGTTGCAAGCCGGACATCACCGCGCCGGAGGGGGCCACGAGCTTTTCCACCCCCCAAGTTTCCGGGGCGGCGGCGTTGCTGTTGCAGGCGGCCTTGCGTGGCGACGGCGGCGGCGACACCAATTCCGTCACTGACATGCGAACCATCAAGGTGCTGCTGCTTAATGGTGCGGTGAAGCCGGCGAACTGGACCAATTCAAATTCTTCGCCATTGGACGCGCGGTTTGGCGCAGGCGTATTGAACGTTTTCAACGCCTACGAACAACTCGCCGGCGGGAAACAAAGTTATGTTGCTGCGACCAGCGTCCCCACCAACAGTGCGCATCTGCCGACTGGCGACACGGGAACGGTCAGCGGGTTGAACGGCTGGGATTTCAACACCAATTCCAGCAGCGCCAGCACTGATGGCGTGAACCATTATTATTTCAACGTCACAAATGATTTGAGCGGGGCGATGTTCACCGCCACGGTCACGCTGGCCTGGAACCGGCAATTCGGGGAAACCAACATCAACGACCTCGACCTGTTTTTGTTCAACGCGGCCAACGACAGCCTGATCACCTGCAGCACCAGCCGTGTGGATAATGTTGAGCATCTCTGGCTGCCGCAGTTGCCGCCGGGACGCTATGATCTGCAGGTTTTGAAAAACGGAGGAACAAATACAGTCAGCGATTCTGAAAATTATGCGCTGGCGTGGGCATTTGTCTCACCGATCTTGAACATCGCAAAATCCGGCACGAACACTGTTTTAGGTTGGGCGGCATATCCGGCCGGATATCGCGTGGAAACGGCCACGAGCCTGACATCGGCTTGGGGCACGAGTGACCTGCCGGCATCCATTGTCACGAACGGCCGTAATAATTTGGTTTTAAGCGCGACAAACGCATTGCAGTTTTTCCGTTTGCGCCAGCCTAATTTTTAAACTGGCCCAGTGCGAAGTGTCTTCCGATGCGATAACTATTGGAGATCGCGGCTGAAACAAATTCTTTGCCGATTTTTACCGCCTGCGGCAGATCATGTCCCAAGGCGAGCGCGGCACAAATCGCGGCGGAATAGGTGCAGCCCGTGCCGTGCGTCGAGACCCCTTTGATGAAGGGCGCGGACAGGAGCAGTTCGGTTGTGCCGTCAAAAAGTACGTCAATCGCTTCGGTGGAATTTTTCAGATGCCCGCCTTTCAGCAGCACGGCGCAGCCATAACGCGAATGGATTGCCCGCGCCGCCAATCGCATTGCTTCAGGCGAATTGATTTTTGAACCGGCGAGAATTTCCGCCTCGTCCAAATTCGGTGTGACGAGCGTGGCGAGCGGCAGCAATTTATCCTTCAGGACTTTTTCCGCTGCCGGCTGCAACAGCCGCGCGCCGCTGGTCGAAACCATCACCGGGTCAACGATCAACTGCGGAATGCGGAGTGCGGAGTACGGAGTGCGGAAAAAATTTGCGACGACGCGGATGTTGTCCACCGAAAACAACATCCCGGTCTTCACCGCCACTGGCGAAAGTTCTTCAAACACGGCTTCGATCTGTTGCCGCAACATTTTGGGTGAGCAAGGTTCGACGCCGAGCACTCGCTTGGGGTTTTGTGCGGTCAAACATGTAATTGCACTTGTGCCGTGGATGCCGAGCGCAACAAATGTTTTCAAGTCGGCCTGGATACCCGCACCGCCGCCGCTGTCGGAGCCGGCGATGGTCAGGACGACGGGAAGTTTTTTGCGCTTCGTCATGCACCCAACATAAAGCGAAATTTCAGCGAGCAAAATACCAAAGCGGCCTGCGGCTCACTTTTCAGGCGTGAAGGCCAGCCATGGCCCGCAGGTTTTACGTAGAATAATTTCGGCATGACCCTGCACGAGAAAATCCGGCAGTTCACCGATGTGCCGGTAGCCGAGCCGTTCGTAAAATTTTTGCGCGCGGTGATTAAACGCAGAAACGCAGAGAAAAACATTTGGGCTTTGGCGAAAAATCCGTTCCTCGGCGAAGCGCATGATTTGCGTCCCCAGTCCGCGTCCGCGCCAGTCAGGATGTACGGCAAGGATTTGAATGTAGCCATTGAGCAGGCCGGCGAGGTGCAGGATGAGAACTCCGACGCTTTGCTGGTCAACCGTCGCAACGTGAACTTCGCGGGCCGGATCGGTCAACCGCTGAAATGCCTGTTCCGCTGTAAAACCAAGCGTAAGCCACGGGTCAGACGCAGCCATGAATCCGGCGCAGAAGCGGGCTTCTGCTACGTTTTGCAAAGGCCGGATGATGAGATCATTCATTGTTTTAGGAAGGTTAAGATTATGAAGGGCGGAAACAACTTTGAACTTTGAACGCGGCGATTTGAATTTATATTCGGTGCATGGACAAAGATAAAGTCGCGGAGATTCTCATCGAGATCGGCGTGCTGTTAGAATTGAAGGGTGAGAATCCTTTCAAAACCCGTGCATATGCCAACGGTGCGCGGACGATTGAAGGATTGAGCGAGCCGCTGGCCACGCTGGTCGCGGAAAAGCGGCTTGGTGAAATCAAGGGCATCGGCGAAGCATTGGAACAAAAAATCACGGAACTGGTCGAGACGGGCAGACTGAAATACTACGACGAATTGAAGGCTTCGATTCCACCGGGGTTGATTGAGATGCTGGAAATCTCCGGACTGGGCCCGAAAAAGATCCAGGCGATGAATAAAAAGCTGGGCGTGGATTCCATCGAAAAACTTGAAGCGGCATGCAAGGCGGGCCAGGTTGCGGAGCTGGACGGTTTCGGTGAGAAAACGCAGGCGAATATTTTGGAAGGCATCGAGCGCCGGCGGACTTATGCCAGCAAGCATCTGCTGAACAAAGCATGGCTGGCGGCGGAACCGTTGCTGGAGAATCTGCGGTCGCATCCGGACGTGATCCGATGCAGCACGGCGGGCAGCTTGCGGCGGTTCAAGGAAGTCATCGGCGACATTGATCTGCTGGCGTCGTCGAAAAACGCGGCGGCGGTGATTGAATTTTTTGTTTCGCAGGCGGGCATTGTCAAAGTGCTGGCCAAGGGCGAAACGAAGGCGAGCGTCATTCTTGAGGGCGGAATCCAATGTGACTTGCGCGTGGTGAGCGACGCGGAATTTCCCTTTGCGCTGGCCTATTTCACAGGCAGCAAGGAGCACAACATCGTGATGCGGCAACGGGCGATCCAGCGCGGGTTGCGACTGAATGAATACGGCCTGTTCAAATCGAAGGAAGAAACACGCGATCCAAAACTGCTCGTGCCCTGCCCGGCAGAGGAAGACATTTTCGCCAAGCTTGACTTGGTTTTTGTGCCGCCGGAATTGCGCGAAGATCATGGTGAGTTTGCTGCTGCGGAGAAAAATAAACTGCCGAAATTGATCGAATGGTCGGACTTGAAGGGTGCTTTACATAATCACTCTAACTGGAGCGACGGGCATAATACATTGGAGGAAATCGCCGAATTCATGGATGGCCTGGGCCTGGAATATTGGGCGATCACTGACCACTCAAAGGCATCGTTTCAGGCAAATGGACTGGATGCAAAACGGCTGCGCGAACAGATTTTGGCAATTCAAAAGGTGAATGAGAAAATAGCGGCGCGTGGCAGCGATTTCCGGTTGTTGACAGGGAGCGAGGTGGACATCTTGAAAGACCGGCTGGATTTCGATGATGATGTGCTGGCGAAATTGGAGGTGGTCGTGGCGAGCCTGCATGTTCCTTCCAGCAGTGAAGCCGAAAACACAAAGCGCTTGATCCGGGCGGCGGAAAATCCCTTTGTACATATGTTGGGGCATTTGACCGGTCGGCTGCTGTTGGAACGCGAGCCGTATCCGGTTAACCTGCCGGCGGTGATTGAAGCCTGCGCGGCCACGGGGACCTGGATCGAGTTGAATTGCAATCCTTACCGGCTGGATTTGGACTGGCGTCATTGGCCTTACGCAAAGCACAAAGGTGTGAAGTGCGTCATCAACCCGGATGCCCACCGCAACGAACATGCGGGATTTCTTCGCCTGGGCACCGGCGTGGCGCGGAAGGGTTGGCTGGAAAAAACGGATGTGGTAAACAGCCTTGACCGGTTGGAACTCGCGGCAGCCTTGCAACGTCAGGGGAACGCAAAGAAAACCTAACCGTGTCAAGTCTATCCATTTGCAATTAAACCCCATTGAAAAAAGCTTTGACGCCGGACTTGGCAAACTGCTATTGTGAATAAGTTATCAATAACTGCGAATTTTTTTTGAATGAAAAAAAGCATTAGCAGTCCAAAAAGGGCAAAATACGGTCACAAAAAAACAGCCATGAAAAAACTCTTCATCTCTCTTGGTTTGGCGGCCGCCGGAACCGCCAGCTTACAGGCCGCATATGCGCCAGATCTGAATTCCATGCAGACCACGAAGATTTGGAGCACCTCTGCCACCTTGCGTGGTTTTTATGACGACAACTACACGACTTCTCCCAACGGAAACAAACAAGGCAGTGCGGGGTTTGAGGTCAGCCCTTCGCTTCAATTGAACGTCCCGTTGCAACAAACGGAAATCGGCCTGAAATATACTTACGGGCTGTATTATTACCAGGAACGGCAGGATCAGGGTAATGACCCGGTTGACCAGTCTCATCAGGTGGATTTGTGGCTGGATCATGCTTTTACCGAGCGCGTTCAGGGAACTATCAAGGACACGCTGGCGATCGGCCAGGAACCGACACTGCTTAACCCAGGCGGCGGTCCCGTTTCGCAGCCATATCGCGTTGACGGCAATAACCTGGCCAATTACGCAGATGTGTCATTGACGACGGACTGGACCCGTGAGTTCAGCACCGTGACAATGTACAACAACGGGTATTACGATTATGAAAATGATGGTGGAACTGCGGCCAACCCCAGTCTGGCCGCGTTATTAAACCGCATTGATCAATCTGTCGGAACTGATTTTCGATGGGCGGTCAGCCGGGATTCGTATGTGCTGATTGGTTACCAGTTTGAATGGGTCAACTACACGGCGGGCGAACCGATCGGCCAGTCGGCAACCATTCCTTTCACGCGGTATTACAGCAGCGACCGCAACTACCGTTCTCACATTGGTTATTTGGGTTATCAGAGCATGATTCTTCCGAACCTGAATTTCTCTGTTAAAGCCGGTGCGCAGGGCAGTTCATATTACAATGATGATTCCAGCCCTAATTTCGTAACGCCTTACGTGGTCAGCACCGCCAGCTATACCTATGCTCCGGGCAGCTATGTCCAGTTAGGCGTCCAGCACATGCAAAACGCGACGGATATAGCGACGGTGGGCAGCAATGGAAACATCACGCAGAGCCAGCAAAGCACGGTGTTTAGCGCCTCCGTCAATCACCAAATCACCGCAAAATTGCTGGGATCGGTTATTGGAACATTTCAAAGCTCAAGATACAACCAGGGTGCTTACAACAACAATTCTGATTATCTCTACTCGTTTGGCGCCAATTTGAGCTACGCTTTCAACCAGCATTTTTCGACTGAAATCGGTTATAATTTTGATGATCTCCAATCCAATGTTCCGGGCACCGGTTACTCGCGGAACCGGGTTTATCTGGGGGTCACGGCGGCATATTAAGTTGAGATTTGATCAACATGCTTTGTAAATTCAGAAGGGAGCCAGGTCTAAGGCTCCCATTTTTTTGAAATATGGATTCTGTCCAACCTCAGCCGCCGCACGAAGCCAGACTGCATTTTTTGGATTACTGGCGGATCATCCGCATCCGCAAGGCGATCATCATCACCGTTTTTCTCATCACGGCGATCATTGCCACGGTGGTGACCTTTGTCCTTCCGGTTGCCTATTCCAGCACGGCCCAGATCAACATTGCAGAGGATGTTTCCGATATCAAAGGAATGAGCGGAATGGGAGGTCCGGTTTCTGGCTATAATGCTTATTTTTTGCAGACACAGATGGAGATTCTCCGCGGGCCAGTTGTTTTAGGCAAAGTGATTGAAGCGCTCAATCTCAATGAGGTTTGGGGCAAAAAATACGGATACGGCGTCTTCAAAACTTCCGAAACAATGGTATTCTTGATAAACCAACTGGGATTGACTCCGGTCCGCAACACGACGCTGGTGGACATCACCGTTTACAGCGGGGACAAAAATGAGGCGGCAACGATTGCAAATGCAATTTCCAAGGCTTACAAACAATTCCGGCAAGAACGAAGCAGTTTGCCTAAACAGGGTGGCATCAAGGTTCTGGAGGAGCAATACAAGGCTGAAGACGATCAAATCCAATTAATCCGCACCAGAGTGGACAGTTTGCGAAAGGAACTGGCCATTACCGACACAGATCCTCAATCTTTTGTCCCGTCGCAGACAATAACTCAAGAGCAGTTGCGTCAATATAACCAGACGATGATGGAAGGCCAGGCCCGTTACAACCGGCTCAAGGAACAACTGGACCAGCTAAAGGCGCTGCCCACCGAAAAATTGCGGGATGTTTTGCCGGGCATCATTCCCGACAGCATGTTATCCGGCCTGCTTGACCGCCTGCACGAAGCCCAGCAGAAATACGCCACCGTGACCAAGGATCTTTCGACGGAACATCCGGATGTCATCCGGGTAAAAGCCATGATTGACGAGGTAAACCGGCAGGTTGACGCGCGTGTCACCGGCATCATGATCGGCATGGAAAATAATTTGAATACCGAACATGCCGCGCTCGACACGCTGCGGAAAGCCGTCGATGATGCGATTCAAAAAGACCGCGAAGAAGCCGCCCGCGGCCAGCCGTATTGGGAGGAGAAACGCAAGCTGGCCAATCTGTTGGAAATTCATAAAGTGGTGGCCGCCCGCATTGAAACGGAAAAGATTGACCTTGCCCTGCCCACAACAACCGTGGTGGAGGTCACCAAAGTTGCCGAGCCCGGCAAATATCCTGTCAAGCCGAACAAGCTGCTGAACATCACATTGGGGTTGGTTTTTGGTCTCCTCGTCGGCGTGGGTCTCGCCTTCTTCATCGAATATCTCGACACCAGCGTGAAGACCATTGACGACGTTGAACGCGCCTTCCAAGCGCCCGTGCTGGGTGTCATCCCGCAAAATGTCGGCATCCTCATGGACGAAGGCCCGGAAAGCCGTTATGCCGAGGCTTACCGGGTGTTGCGCACCAATATCTTGTTCGCGCGCAAGGATGAAGAACTGACCGCTGTTGTGGTCGTCAGTGCCGGTGCCGGTGAGGGTAAATCCACCACCACGCTGAATCTGGCCACCGTGTTCGCCCAGGCCGGCATGAGGGTGCTGATCGTTGATTCGGATTTACGCCGGCCCACGCTGCACAAGCTTTTCCACGTCGCCAACGACATCGGGCTTACGAATTATCTGCTCAAACAGAACACCCTGGAGGAAGTCATCCAGACCACCGCCGTGCCGACGCTTAATTTCATGGCCAGCGGCAAGCTGCCCAGCAGTTCCATGAGCATTTTGAATTCGGCGCAGATGAAGCAGATGATTGCCGACCTGAAGCAACGTTATGAATTTGTCTTCTTCGATTCGCCGCCCATCCTGGGTGTCAGCGACGCCTCGGTGCTGGCCAGCGAGGTTGATCTCGTCGTGCAGGTCATCCAGTATCGCCGGTATCCGCAGCCGATGAACCTGCGCGCCAAGCAGGTGATTGAGAAGGTTGGTGGCAACTTCCTCGGCATCGTGCTCAACAACATCAACATGTCACAGGACGAAAGTTATTATTATTACAGCGGTTATTACCACGATTATTATTATTCCGGCAATGCCAAGGATCAGGAAGCTGCCGCACCGAAGAATCCGGATGATCCTGATGCCATCGGAATCAAACAAAAGTATTGAGTCCGAAGGTGGATTTAAGACGATAAGCCCCAAATGAAATTATTTTTCAGCAGACTTTTTGCATCGGCCTTGCTCCTGGCTGGCTTGTTTCTAGCCGGCTGTGCCTCAACTCCGAGCGTGGACGAGTTGATGGCTTCTGGTGGACGGAAAGCCAGTCCAACTAGTCCGGCCAACTCGGCCAACTCCGGCGCGACCAATGCGACCAGCATCGTCACCAATAATAACGTCGCGCGTTTCCACGTTGGTGAAACTGTAAACATCACCTTCTCGGAGATTCCAGATCCAATCCCTCCGCACGAAGAACAGATTAAAGAGGACGGCACGATCACCCTTCCGCTTATTCAATCAGTCCAGGCCGCCGGGAAAACGGCGGGTGAATTGCAGACCCAGATTCACGACCTTTACGTTCCCAAATTTTACGTCCGGCTAAATGTCGTGGTGAAACCCGGCGATCTTATTTATTATGTCCGCGGCGAAGTCAAGCAACCCGGCCGTCAGCTCTACGTCGGTGAAACCACCGTCACCAAGGCCATCACCTCGGCCAGCGACTTCACCGATTTCGCCAGCCATAAGGTTTCACTCATCCGTGCCAATGGCCAGATCATCAAGGTGAATGTGGACAAGGCGCTGGAAGATCCGGCGCTTGATCCGAAAATTTATCCCGGTGATCAGATTGTCGTGCGGCGTCGAATTTTTTGATGATTCAACTGGGGATAATTTCGGGAAAGAAGGCGGGCACCCTGACAGGAGTCCGCCATTTTCCTTTCCACGTAGGGCGCGCATCGGATAATGAACTTCAGCTTGAGGATGAGGGTGTCTGGGACCGTCACTTCGCCATCGAATTTGACCCGCATTCAGGTTTGAACCTGGCTGCCGCGCCCCAGGCAATCACCACCGTCAACGGTGAGCAGGTTCAAAATGTTATTCTTCGCAATGGCGATGTTATCACGGCTGGCTCGGTGAAAATCCAGTTCTGGCTCGCCGCCGCCCGGCAGGGGAGCCTGCGGCTTCGTGAGAATTTTTTCTGGGCGTTGCTGGCGCTCGTCACTCTTGGCCAGTTTATCCTGCTTTACTGGCTGATCCGTTAATGCCGGAAATGCCGTGTGCCGGTGAACGCCATCGCCATTCCGCGCTCATCCGCCGCCGCAATCACTTCTGCATCGCGCACCGAACCACCCGGTTGGATGGCCGCCGTGGCGCCTGCTTCTGCCGCCGCAATCAGGCCGTCTGCGAACGGGAAAAAGGCATCGCTGCAAACCACGCTGCCTTTGAGCGACAGTTTTGCCTCGCCTGCTTTCCAGACCGCGATGCGGCTGGAATCCACCCGGCTCATCTGGCCCGCGCCGGTGCCCAGCGTCCGGTCCTCGCCAACATAAAGAATCGCGTTTGATTTCAAATGTTTCACCACGCGCCAGCCGAACAGCATCGCCTTCAACTCCGCTGCCGTCGGCGGCCGCTTGGTGACAATTTTCAAATCCGCCGCCGTGGTGATTTTCAAATCCCGCTGTTGCAGTAAAAACGAATCGGCACCCACACTGCGCACATCCCACGGTTGCGCCGTCAGCGGGCACTTCTCAATCTGCAACAGACGGAGATTTTTCTTCTTCTGTAAAATCTCCAATGCTTCCGCCGTGAACTCCGGTGCGACAATCACCTCGCTGAAAATTTCCGCGATCGCTTCCGCGCACGCGCCGTCGAGCGTTTCATTGACCGCGATGATGCCGCCGAACGGCGCCTGCTTGTCCGTGGCAAAGGCCCTGTCCCACGCCTCGCGCAGGTTCGCACCCTGCCCGACGCCGCAGGGATTCGTGTGCTTCAGGATTGCCAGCGTCGGCACGTCTTCGCGGAATTCCGCGATGAGCGCGGCGGCGGCGGTGAGGTCGAGAATGTTGTTGTAGGAAAGTTCCTTCCCGTGGAGCTGCTTGAAAAACTCCTGAAATTTGCCATACAACGCGGCGGTTTGATGCGGATTTTCGCCGTAACGCAATGGTTGCACGAGCGGCGCGGAGATGGTCAGCACCGTTGGCAAAGAAGTCTTGTCGGCAGAAAATTCTTTTTGCAGGTGTGCTGCGATGGCGGTGTCGTAAGCCGCCGTGCGGGCATAAACTTTCGCGCACAGCTTGCGCCGCAGTTCCAAAGTCGTATTACCACTTTCAGAAATCTGCTTGGCCACTTCCGTGTAATCCGCCGGGTCCACGATGACAGTGACGCTGTCATGGTTTTTCGCCGCGCTGCGGAGCATGGAAGGCCCGCCGATGTCAATGTTCTCAATCGCATCGTGCAGACTCACACCCGGTTTGGCGACCGTGGCCTCGAACGGATAAAGGTTCACGACTACGAGGTCAATCGGCGAGATACCATGTTGTTTCACGGCTGATTCGTGAGTTTCATTGCCGCGGATGTAAAGCAATCCGCCGTGGACTTTCGGGTGCAGCGTCTTCACGCGGCCGTCCAGCATTTCGGGAAAGCCGGTGTGTTCGCTGATATCTTTGACCGTGAAGCCCGCATCGCGCAATGCTTTGGCTGTGCCGCCGGTGGAAATGATTTCGATTCCCGCTTGTACGAGGGTTTGAACGAAGGGAATAAGTCCCGCTTTATCTGAAACCGAAATGAGCGCGCGTTGAATTTTTGCCATGAGCAGACAAAATCCACGAAACCTGCTGCTGTCGTCAACGCCAAATCAAGGCTCCACTCTTACCTCTCACCCATGAAAAGATCAGCGGCATGGTTTGCCGCTTAACGGAACGCCAGGCTTTGCACGGCTTGGATCAGGCTTTGTTGTTCAGGCCGGGCAATGCTCTCAGTGCTCCAAACCATACCACTTACCGGGGCTAGTCCAAATCTTGACAGGCGGTGGGCGGGTGATTAAATCGTTTCATTGCGTCGGCAACTGCGGATAAAACATCTTCAGGGAGAAAACAAATTTAAGCCGCAATGAAACTAGGACTGACCCCGTTACTTTTATAAAATGAAGATTTGGCATCGTGGACATATAGACCTAGAACATAAAAACTTCTTAGAGGCTAATTCTATTAAGCATGAGCCGTGGTTAAGTGTTAAAGATCCAACTAGGATTTTGGACTACATGGCTGAAATTGATGAGGAGCATCCCGCATTCTCAGAATTTAAATTTCGTTTAGCTGGAAAGCACACATATATTGCTACAAAGTTCACTCAGATTGAAATTGCCGAAGCCGAGTGGTCAATTGGTTGGGCAACTCACTCGATTGAAAATGTCCGCGAGGGAAAGTTTGCTTGGGATGAGAAATACATTGCTGACCTATGCAAGAATTGTGGGGCCGGCTGGCGACAGACTGTTCCCTTTCGCATTAATAAAGAACCGAAACTTGGCAAGAACGTGTTCGCGGATTTTGGGAGCGCGTTCGAGTTGTTCTGTGAAGCCATGGTGTTAGAAGCGTTCAAGAGCCACGGGATTAAGGGCTTTAAAACGCAGCCACTTATCTTAAAAAAGGAAGGCCTTCCAGCGGAGAGTCTCAAGCAATTCATTGTCACGGAAGTTGCCCAACCTGCGATTGCTGACGAGTTGACAGAACACGAACAGTATAGCCAAACCGATTGTTTGTTGTGCGGGAGAACTTGGCACGCGCACTACACGCGGGGAGCATTACCATTGCGAAGATCGGCGCTGAATCCAAATGTTGATTTTCAACTGACGAACGAGTGGTTCGGCAACGGTAGGACTGCTAGGCATGAAATCCTCGTTTTTCGCCGAGTGGTTAATCTGGTCTTGAAAAACAAGTGGCAGGGAATCCAGTTTATTCCCGTTAAGGTTGTGTGAAACATTCTTGTCCAACACAAGCCAGTTCCCACTGTTGGAACCCCAAATCAGTGTTTCGGGTTTTGGTTCTGCACTGTTTCCGAACCGATGGCGCGTTCGAAACGGGCGCGGGCGGCATCGTAATCGTGGAGCGCTTGGACCTGTGTGCTGCGCGCCTGCGTGAGCTGGTTCTCGGCATCCAGCACGTCGAGCTGTGTGCCGGTGCCGGCGTTGGCGCGGGCGTTGGCTTCGCGCAAGGATTCCTCGGCCTCGGTCTGCACGGATTTTTGTGATTCCAGAACCTCCCTGGCTTCGAGCAGATCAGAATAGGCGGTGCGCACTTCCAGTTGCACATTGCGCATTTCTTCGTCCACGGCGGTCTTGGACCGGGCATACTGCGCCTTGGCCTGGATGACTTTGCCGCGCGTCAACATGCCGTCGAAAATATTCCAGGTCACCTGTGCCCCGGCGTTCCAGCCATCGAAGTATTGGTTCAAGCCGGGTTGTGGTGTTCCGTATTGCGCATTGTACCAGTTGTAACCGGCAAAGAGTTGGAGGTTTGGTTGGTAGCCCGCCGCCGCGTCGGTGATGTTAAGTTTTTGCAATTCCTCCGTCTTGCGCAACGCGAGCAGTTCAGGGCGTTTCTCAAGCGCCTGCTGGAGGGCTTCGGACAGATTGATTTCATAAGGCGCGGCGTCCAGCGTGTCCGTGAGGTTTAAGGGAATGTTGTCCCAGATGTCGCGCGGCAGATTATACCCGAGCAGGTTGGACAGATTATTTTTTGAGATGCGATAATTGTTCTGCGCCTTGATCAACGGCGGACGGGCATTGGCCACCGAAACCTTGGCGCGCAGCACATTGAAATGCGGCACCGTGCCGGCGTCATAACGATGTTGCTGATCCTCCAGTTCCCGTTGCAGCAGGTTGACCGAGGCTTGATTCACAATGATCAATTCAGCATTGAGCAGGATGTCGTAATATGCCAGCCGCACCGTCAAAAGCGTGTCCGCGAGCGTGGCCTGATATTGTGCAAGCGCCTGTTGCTTGGTCACCTTGGCCGCCTTGATGGCTGCCGTCAATCGTCCGCCTTGGTAGATGGATTGGACGATTTGCACGCCGGAATTCCAAGTTTGGTTGGGCTGTTTGCCGGAGCCGGGAAAATTTTCAATCGCATCGGGATCGGTATATTTATACTGGCCGGTCGCCTGTAATTGCGGCAACGCCACGGCGCGTGTCTGCACCACCAGCCCGTATTGCGCTTCCAGATCGTTACCGGCCTTGAGAATCGTGGGGTTTTGTTTGAGGGCGATGTTCAATGCATCCGCCAACGAAAGTGGCTGCGTCAGCCACGGCGGCGCGGAGTTGGTATCCAGGGCGGGGGCGTTCGAATAAACTTGGTAAAGCCAGACATTCGTTGCCGGCATCAAATTTGTGTCTGCGGCGAAGGCGCTTAGGGCCATGGCCAGCAGTGCATGCGATGATGCCGAAATAATTTTTTTCATTTCAACTTTGTCGTTTTAGCTTCAGATAAATGCGTCATCGCCGCCAGCGAAAACCGCGTGATGTGGTCCGCCAGCCGGGCGATTCCGGCCGGTTCAAATGTTTGATCAGGAAACAATCGCAAGATGACTGGATGACAATGTTTATAAAACAGGCACTGGCTCACCACGCTGAAGGCGCAAGGTTGCAAACGTTCATCGTTCATCGGGCAGCCTAGAATTTCGGAGACAATTTTCTGAAGCTGGTCGGCCATCGGCCGGATGCGTTCTTCGACCAGTGAATCCAGCGCGGTGGTCGGCTCGATCATCTCCCGCGCCATGAGCTTGCCGTGCCATGCCGTCGGACCTTTGTCCAAAATTCGCAGCAAAAGCGACAGTACAAACGCGTGCAGCTTCTTTTCCGGCGCCGCATCCGGGCTGACGCCCAGCAATGGTGGATGCTTTTCAATCGCTTTTTGCTGTGCATAACGCAGGACTTCGGCGTAAAGCCTTTCCTTGTCGCCAAAATGATAATTCACCGCCGCGATGTTCGCCCCGGCCAATCGGCAGATCTCCCGCACCGTGGCGTCACGAAAGCCGACCGTGGCAAACACTTCGCCGGCCGCCTCCAAAAGCTGATGGCGGGTCGCATCGTCGGCCGGAATGGGTGAATTTAACTTCATGTTTCAAACACAAGATTCAAACATTTGTTTGACACGTCAACCAAAATTTTGTTGAGTGGCGGTATGCCGACTGGTTGCCGATGAAAACACATCATCTTTTAAAGCTAAGTGCGCTCGCTTCTGCGGCGGCATTGTTTGCCGGTTGCTCCGGTAATTCCGCCAATCAGTTTCAAGGCTACGTCGAGGGCGAATATGTTTACATCGCCTCCCCGCTGGGCGGTGCACTGATGAACCTCGGCGTTGCTCGGGGCGAAACAGTGAAGACGGGTCAATTATTGTTTGCGCTTGAGCGCGATTCCGAAGCGAGTGCCGTGCGGCAGGCGGAAAAAAATCTCGCGCAGTCCCAATCCCAGTTGGACGATCTGATAAAAGGGAAACGTCCCACGGAAATTGCTTCGCTCACGGCACAATTGCAGCAGGCGCAGGCCAATCTAAAAATGGCAAATAGCGAATTCGACCGGCGTGATCAACTGGGTGGTGTCAACGTCATTTCAAAAGAGGAAATGGATTCAGCCCGCGCCCAACGCGATTCGACCAAAGCTCAGGTTGATCAACTGACCGCAGACTTGGAAACCGCCAAACTTGGCGGCCGCGAAGATGCCATCCATGCGGCACAGGCGGCGGTTGAATCGCAGAATGCCGCTCTCGCCAAGGCGAAATGGTCGTTTGACCAGAAGGAACAGTTCGCGCCGGCAAATGCGTTTGTGCAGGACACGTTGTATCGGCAGGGTGAATGGGTCGCGGCCGGAAATCCGGTCGTCGTTTTACTGCCGCCAGAAAATTTGCGGGTCCGTTTCTTCATACCGCAGGCTAAGCTGCCGCAAATCAAGGCTGGCGAAACGGTGACTGTCAGCTTCGACGGCGGGAAACACGCGTATTCAGCAACGATCAATTACATCTCCACACAGAACGAGTTCACGCCGCCGGTGATCTACAATCGCGAGAACCGCGCGAAGCTGGTTTACATGATTGAAGCGAAGTTTTCTCCAGCGGATGCAGCGGATCTTCGTCCCGGCCAGCCGGTGGATGTGAAGGTGAAATGAAAATCTCCAAGACCCAACATCCAAGTTCCAGAGAAACTTCAAATTTCAACCACCCAAGCGGGCGGGTGAGATTTGTCGGTGCTTGGTGCTTGGTGCTTCTCTGGATGTTGGAGCTTGGATGTTGGAGCTTTTCAGCATGAGCGCTTCCGACCTCGTCATAGATGTGCGCGGCGTCACGAAAAAATTTGGCACGCGCACCGTTGTCAACGACATCTCCATGCAGGTGCGGCCCGGAGAGATCTACGGTTTCCTTGGTCCGAACGGCAGCGGCAAGACGACTTTTTTGCGGATGCTCTGTGGTCTCCTTGTGCCCGACGGCGGTGAGGGGAGCTGCCTCGGTTACGATTTTCGCACGCAAAGCGCCGAGATCAAAAAGCATGTCGGCTACATGACGCAGAAATTTTCATTCTACGAAGATTTGAGCATTGAGGAGAATCTGGATTTCATCGCGCGGCTTTACGAGATTCCGCAGCGTCAGGCCGCCGTGGAAAAAAGTCTCGAACGTCTTGGCATGGTGGCGCGCCGCAAGCAACTGGCCGGCACGCTTTCCGGCGGTTGGAAACAACGGCTCGCTCTCGCTGCCTGCTTGATTCACGAGCCGCAACTGCTCTTGCTCGATGAGCCGACAGCGGGCGTGGATCCGAAGGCGCGCCGCGAATTCTGGGACGAAATTCATCAACTCGCCGCCGACGGTTTGACCGTGCTCATTACAACGCATTACATGGATGAAGCGGAACGTTGTCATCGGCTCGCCTACATCGCTTATGGAAACCTGCTGGCGCGCGGAACGGTGGAGGACGTTCTGAAAACGGCGGCACTGACGACATGGGAAGTGACGGGTGCGAATCTTCCGGCGCTCGCTGAAAAAATTCGCGGCTTGCCGGGCGTGGAACAGGTCGTTGCGTTCGGCACGGCGTTGCACGTCAGCGGACGCGATGCCGCAAAATTGCGCGACAGCATCAGTCCGTTCATGAACGGCGAATATCATTGGACGCAGATTCAATCCGGACTGGAGGATGTGTTCATCAGCTTGATGGATACGGCGAAGGATAACTTTTCTTGAGGCAATGGAAAACATTCAACATTCAACATTCAACATCGAACGTCCAACGGCCTTTGGTTTTGGTATTACTTGGGTGTTGAGCGTTGAATGTTGGATATTGGATGTTTCTGAAAGGAATTTCTCATGAGCTTCAACTGGCGGCGGTTTTGCGCGATGGTTCGCAAGGAATTCATCCAGATGCGACGCGACCGGATGACGTTCGGCATGATGATCGGCGTGCCGATGGTGCAGCTCATTCTGTTCGGTTACGCCATCAATTCCGACCCGAAGCATCTGCCCACGGCGGTTTATTCGGCGGACAACAGCGTGTTTTCCCGCACCATTGTGCAGGCGATGCGCAACAGCGATTACTTCAACATCGTTCGCGAGCCGAAAAATGAGGTGGAAATCAACACGTTGCTTGCACAAAACACCGTGCAGTTCGCGGTGACGATTCCTATGGATTTTTCCCGCAAGCTGCTGCGCGGCGAGAAGCCCGATTTGCTGCTCGAAGCTGATGCGACTGATCCCACGGCGGTGGGTTACGCGATTGCGGCGATGAACGCCCTGACGCCGGTGGTTTTGAATCGTGATTTGACGGGGCCGTTAAGCAAACTTCAGGCGGGTTCCACACCGTTCAACTTGGTTGTTCAACAGCATTACAATCCGGAGAACATCACGCAGTATAACATCGTGCCCGGCCTGATGGGCGTGATGCTGACGATGACGATGGTGATGATCACCGCACTGGCCATCACACGTGAACGCGAGCGCGGCACGATGGAAAATCTGCTCTCCACGCCGGTTCGTCCGGGCGAAGTGCTCATCGGCAAGATCGTGCCGTATATCGGCGTCGGTTATGTGCAGGTCACGCTGATCCTGCTGACGGCGAAATTTCTATTCGACGTGCCGATGATCGGAAGCGTGCCGTTGCTTTTGGTGATGGTTTTCCTGTTCATCGTGGCAAATCTCGCGGTGGGCATTACGTTCTCAACCATCGCGAAGAACCAGCTTCAAGCGATGCAGATGGCGTTCTTCTTCTTCCTGCCGTCGCTGCTGCTGTCGGGCTACATGTTTCCATTTCGCGGGATGCCGCAATGGGCGCAGCATATCGGCGAATGCCTGCCACTCACGCATTTCCTGCGCGTCGTGCGCGGCATTTTGCTCAAGGGAAATGGCATGGCGGAGATCGCGCCGGACTTGTGGCCGATTGCACTATTCCTACTGGTGATGCTGGCCATCGGCGTCAAACGCTACCGCCAGACGCTGGATTGAATTTTCCGAATTGAACCAGAGTCAACCGCAGATGAACGCAGATTGACGCTGATAAATTTCCGGCGCAGAATCGCAGCATGGCAGATCGGAAAAGAATCTCGCACGAACAAACAGGCAAGCTCATCCACTCATTGCGTGGCAGCATTAAATTCGACACCGGCGGAAAACCATTTGCTGAATGGATGGCAGATTTGAACCGCGAGGAAAAGGAATTGGAAGAAGCAAAGTTTCTTCGCATGGAGCGCGCCGGCTTGTTGCGGCTAAAAGGGAAATCAAAATTAACTGGCTGAAATAGCTGGCTTAATTCTTGAGTATTAAAACCATTTGCTCGCAAATCACGCCGGGCTTAATCTTCCCTCCGTTATTAACTTTCATTGATGAATTACCGCACCAGCAAGCGCCCTACAAAAGACAAAAAACTCCGCGAGGAGTCAGTGCCTTATCGTGTGAACGGAAACCATCCGCCACGCCAACTTAACTGCATTGATCTTTTCGCGGGTTGTGGCGGATTGTCACTTGGATTGGAAGAAGCTGGCTTCAAGCCGCTGCTGTTTTCCGAAATCAATCCGCAGGCGGCAGAAACCTACATCGCCAACCGTGTTGGCATGGGAATCATTCCGGTGGGGGACGTTTACAATCTCACCGACTTGGATTTGAATCTTCTCAAGACGCATTGGCGTTACAATTGCATTGAAGACATTGACCTCGTTTGCGGCGGTCCACCATGTCAGGGTTATTCTGGTATCGGTCATCGGCGCACTTTCAAGCTGGATAAGCAAGACATTCCCTCAAATCACCTATTTCAAGAAATGGTGCGCGTGATTCGTTGCGTGCGTCCGAAGATGTTCCTGTTTGAAAATGTTCGAGGCTTGCTCAATGCCCGTTGGACGCCGGAAGGCAAGAGTGGCGAAATTTTCAAGGCGGTGCTGGACGAATTCAAATCGCTGACGGATTACCGCATCCGCTGGGAGTTAGTTCACGCCAAGAATTACGGCGTGCCGCAAAACCGCCCGCGTGTCATCATGGTTGGCATCCGTTACGATGTCTTGCCACATTGGGTGCAGGATCCGTTGCTGGAAGTTTCCTTCGAAAAACCTAGTGCGGTTGAATCAGGTTTCTTGCCGAAGCCGTCCGGCACGCCACCCTCATTGGTGGATTTGCTTTCTGATCTGGAAGACCCGCGCTATCTGAAACATCTGGTGACCTCTACATATCCGCACGAACCAAAAACGGCAATCCAGCGGATATTGCGCACCACACGCGACGGACAGTTGTTGCATAAAGGCGATTCAGTAACAGAGCAAGAATACTCTAATCATGCGGATTATATCAGAGAGAAGTTCACCCACATGATTGAGAACGACGGAGAGATTCTCGAAAAATTCCAAACCAAAAAATTCGCTCAACGGGTTTTCCCTCGTGAATGGGATGCAGGCGGTCCGAGCCTGACTGTCACTTCATTGCCGGAAGATTATGTCCATTATAGTCAGGCGCGCGGGCCGACCGTTCGCGAGTGGGCGAGAATTCAAACCTTCCCGGATTGGTATCAGTTCAAAGGGCCACGAACAACTGGTGGGCGACGGAGGGCTGGCGACCCAAGCATCGGTGCTTGGGATCGTGATGTTCCACGTTACACGCAAATTGGAAATGCAGTCCCGGTTATGCTGGCGGAAAAAATTGGAAAACATCTGGCAAAGATTTTGAGGGGCGAACTCTCCTGCAAACCATGAACACACGCCCGCTCGATGAACAAGAATCAAAAAACTTGGCTGCGTTGAACCGGGCGGGCTGTAACAGCGTCCTGCTTTTCCTAACCGGGACTGGATTGAAAAAAGGCATTCTGGACGCTACGGAGCCGATGCGGCGGATGTTTCGTGATTCCGGTGTTCACGACTATGCCGTCCAGAGGCAGGGCGAAGATAACAAAGCCATGCGGACGGGATTGATTCTTGCTGGATCAGAGTTAAAACCCATTTCAATTTCGCTTTATCGGCCAGTAACTAAAAACGGAGATCCACGCCTGTGGCTTTATGGCTTAAAAAATTTTGCAGCACCGAATGATGTTTGTGCTGTATTTGTTCATAACAAGACCATTCACGCCGTCAATTTGACACGAAGCGAAATTGCCGAGTTCCTCGCAAATGAGATTGATAACCCTGTTACAATTTTTCTCCGAAAAATTAGTTCTGTCAGTTCAGCCGTTTCCGATGAATTACTCAACCTCTTGAAACAAATCGCGGCTAACGGGCTAATTAAAGCTGAATGTGAAGGCGACACAGCGATTGGTCGAAGTATTGAGACGGCCTTGGGCATTAAAATCAATTCCAGCCGCAAGCCCGACTTCAAGGGAATTGAAATCAAGAGTGGGCGGAGCGCCATTCTTGCCAGCAAGGAGAACCGGGCAAATTTGTTTGCCTGCGTGCCGGATTGGAAATTAAGCAACCTCAAGAGCAGCCGTGAAATCCTGGAAAGGTTCGGCTATCAACGCGGAAATGATTTCAAATTGTATTGCGAGGTTTCCACGCGAAAGGCGAATTCGCGAGGCTTGCAGTTTGAAGTCAAAGAAACGGAAATGTGGCTGCGTGAGTTTTACGCCCGCGAACCCGTGGAACAAGTTTGCATCTGGCGCTTGGACAGGCTGCATGAGCGCTTGGCAGAAAAGCATCGGGAAACTTTCTGGGTCAAGGCCAAATCCATCAAGCAACGCGGCAGTGAGTGGTTTCAATTGGAATCGGTAACGCATACCACGCGCCCCAGCTTGGAACAATTCGACCGTCTTTTGACGGATGGCACAGTAACGATGGATCACCTTATCAAGCGCACGCCCAGCGGCGGGGCGGCAGAGAAGGGTCCGCTTTTCAAGATTGAAACTCCGCGTCTCGGCGAACTTTTCCTTGGTGAGCCTCAAAAATATTCGTTGCTGTCGTGAACAAGTTGTTTGCAGGTTTGACCCGTAGTGAATTGATGTCGCGCATCCGCTCGCGCGGGAACAAGGACACGGAGGTCGTGCTGGCAAAGTTCTTCCGGCGGCACAAGATTTCAGGTTGGAGGAGGCAGGTCCAAATTATCGGCAAACCTGTAGCCGCGGTCTATGACCGTCGGTCTTTGCGCGTCGCTACGTTCGGCGTTCACAGAGCGCCGCTACAAAAAACCTTTCGTGTCCGCCCGGATTTTGTTTTCCCCAAGCTCAAGCTGGCAATCTTCGTGGATGGTTGTTTCTGGCATGGTTGTCCCAAGCATGGAACCAAACCCAAGGGCAACGCGGCGTTCTGGCGTCGCAAGTTTTCCCGTAACATCGCCCGCGACCGGCTGGTGACCCGAACCTTGCGGCGGGCCAACTGGCAGGTTCTCCGCATTTGGGAGCATGACCTTGCGCGCAAGCATGAGGCGCATTTGCTCCGGCGGATTCAAAGAAAAGCCTGCTGAAATAAGGATTTCTGCGCTGAACTTGCAAAGCGAATCGTTTTCGGCTTTCATAAGTTCAAGATGTGGCGAGCCTTTAGTCGTTTGGTTTTGATGGGGGAGGTGCTAGTCGTGTCGGTCTGTGCCGCTTCGGAGCCTGCCGAGATCAATCTCGATTATGTGGCGCAACGCGCTTTTGAACGCGCCCAAAAACCCTTCCACTCGCCACACATAGATTTGCCCACTGCACTACGTCCGGAAAATCTCAACTACGATAAATTTCGCCAGATCGAGTTTCGCCACGATCGTGCGCTTTGGGCCGCCGACGGCCTGCCGTTCCGCATCGAGTTTTTTCACCCCGGCTACATTTACCACGAGCCGGTGCATGTGAATGAATTCACTCCTACGCACACGCAGCCGATCCGTTTCGTCCAGGATTTTTTCGATTACCACAATCTGAACATCGCCAAGCAAATTCCCGTGGACACGGGCTATGCAGGTTTTCGTGTGCTGAGCCAGTTGAATGGACCGGATCGCTGGGATGAACTTGGTTCGTTTCTCGGCGCGAGCTATTTTCGGTTGCTTGGGAAAAATCTGCGTTACGGCGAATCGGCGCGCGGGCTGGCGCTGGATTCAGGCGAAGCCGGCCGGCCGGAGGAATTTCCCATTTTTACCGACTGGTGGCTTGGGAAACCAGGCGAGGGCGACAACAGCCTGCATCTGTATGCGATCCTCGACAGCGTGAGTTGCGCGGGTGCGTATGAATTTTTTATCCGCCCAGGCGAGACCACGACCGCAAGCATCAAGGTGATTTTGTATTTCCGTGAAACCAACCTGGTGGCCGCCGTGGATAAAAACCGTCAACCGCTCAAAACCATCGGCATGGCGCCGTTGACCAGCATGTTCTGGTTCGGCAAGGACACGGAACGCAAGTTCGACGATTACCGGACGGAGGTGCACGACAGCGATGGTCTGCTCGTGCACATGGGCAACGGCGAGGTTTTCTGGCGGCCCCTCGACAATCCGCCGGCGACGCGTCACCAGGTTTTTAACGCGCCCAACATCAAGGGCTACGGATTGCTGCAGCGCGAACGAAATTTCGCCGCCTATCAGGACATGTTCAATCTCTATCATCAGGTCCCGAGCGTGTGGGTGGAACCGGACGGCAACTGGGGCGAAGGCGACCTGCATCTGCTGGAAATGAGCACGAGCTATGAAGGGCTCGATAACATCGTTGCCTTCTGGGATCCACGGAAAAACCCCGCGCCGCTGCAGCCGTTCCGCTTCGGCTACACATTGCATTGGGAAGGCGGCGACGCGGACGTAAAGCGTTCGGAGAACCGCGTGGTCGGGACGCGCATCGGGCCGGATGCACAATTTGCCGGCGCGCGGCAGTTCGTGATTGATTTTGACGGGCCGAAGCTGGATGCCATTCCTGCGGACAATCCGCCCATGGCCATCGCAAATTGCAGCGATAATGCAGCCATCGTGGATAATTTTGTGACGAGGAATCCTTTTCTCGGCACCTGGCGCGTCATCGTAAAAATGCAGCCGAAGGCCGATAATCATGCACCGATTGACCTGCGCTGCACGTTGCAGAAGGGAACCAACCTTTTGAGCGAGACCTGGACGTACCAATGGAGTCCGCCATGAACCCCGCAATTTTGCCAGATGAATCCGGTCAACTGGCCGGCCGCCCGCTCGAAGAATGGAACGCCGCCTACGCAAAGGTGGAAAGTTATTTCCACGCGCTGCGCATCCGCAACAAACCGCTGCTCGGCCAGCTGGTTCTCCGCGTGCTTGAACGCGCCCAGCGCCGCGCGCCAGCCGAATTAAATTCGTCGGCCACGCAACTGGCCGCCGAGGAAATGGACCGCACCGTGACTGAATGGTTCTCCGAAGTGTTGCAATCGCCGCCCACCAAGGCCGACCAGACCCTTTCCACGCGCGGGCGGCTGGCCTTGCTGCTCGCTGACATGCCGGGCAGATGGCAGGATCAATTTCTGCGCCCGAGCCCTTGGCCGGAGGAGTTCACCAGTGCGATGCGCGACGCCTTTCTGCGCGCCGGCCCGGACTTTCAGCTCTCCAAAATGACACCGCGCCCGCTTGATCTCGGCCCCATCACGACACTGACCAACCTCGGGCGGCTGCCCTATTTTCGGATGGCGCTGATTTGGTCCCTCTTCGGACTGCTGCTGATCATCGTTTTCTGGCTGACCCACGGCGGCTTCGAGCAGGTCAGATCCCGCTTGATGCTTTTGATCGACTGGTTCCGTCAAAATGGCTGACCTCCCGCATATTTCCGTGGCGTTGGCCCCCCGCCTCCAGCGCGGCTGGCGCGTGTTTGTCTTTTACTCAAGCGCGTTGCTGCTCACCGGGCTGGTCTCGCTGCTCTTCGCTGATCTGCTGTGGCGCACGGGGTGGTCCACGTCGCGCACCGTGCTCCTGGCGCTTTTCGTGGTTTTGTTTTCATTTGCCGCCCTCGGCTGCATGCACGGGGTATATGGGTTTTTTCTACGGATTTTTGGCGACCCCCGCCGCATCACCAACTTTAAAAATTTCCGCGACCAGGACATTGCTGGTACCAGCACGGCCATCATTTTCCCGATTTACAACGAGGATGTGGTGCGCGTCTGTGAGGGATTGCGCGCGACCTACGAATCATTGGTCAAAACCGGCCAGATTGATCGTTTCGATTTTTTCATCCTGAGTGATTCGACCGATCCGGATAAATGGGTCGAGGAAGAACGCCGCTGGTATGATCTGATCCGTGAACTCAACGCGCTGGGTAAAATTTATTACCGCCGCCGGCTCATCAACGAAGCCCGCAAGAGCGGCAATGTGCGGGATTTTCTAAACACCTGGGGGCGGCGCTACCGTTATTTTATCTGCTGCGATGCCGACAGTGTCATGCGGGGTGGAACGCTCGTGGACTTGGTTAAATTGATGGAAGTACACCCGGCCGTCGGCCTGATCCAAACCGTGCCGTCGCTTGTCAATGCGGAGTCGTTGTTCGGACGCATCCAGCAGTTCGCCAACCGGCTTTACGCGCCCGTTTTTATCTCGGGCCTTAACTATTGGGCGCTCGATCTGGGAAATTACTGGGGCCACAACGCCATCATCCGCACCGAGCCGTTCATGCAATGCTGTGATCTGCCGCAACTGCCCGGCGTCAAACCGTTCGGCGGCCAGATTCTGAGCCATGATTTTGTCGAGGCCGCGCTGCTTTCGCGGGAAAACTGGGAAGTCTGGTTCGCCCACGATCTGGAGGGCAGCTATGAGGAAGCCCCGCAAGCGTTGATCGAGAATGCCCAGCGTGAACGCCGTTGGTGCCAAGGCAACCTGCAGCACGGCTTGGTGCTTTTCACCAGGGGGCTGCGTGGTGTCAGCCGGTTGCACTTAATTCTCGGCATTTGCGGCTACCTTTCCGGCCCGTTCTGGCTGGCATTTCTGCTGACGTTCAACTGGATCTACTGCTACCAGAATTTCACCGGCCTTTCCAACATACCCGTGCAGGCCTTCACGCCGTATTTGAGTGGCTTGAGCGGCACGGCGCACGCCTTGTTGATCTTTGTCATTTGCATGGTCGTCATCATGCTGCCCAAGGCGCTCGCGCTGATTGATCTGGCCAATGACTGGCCGCGACGACGAATGTTCGGCGGGCTGGCGCGGGCGACGGCTGGCGTCGTTGGAGAAACCATTTTTTCCACACTGCACGCTCCCCTGCTCATGCTCTGGCACACGCGTTTTGTCGCCACCAACCTCCTCGGCATCAGCGTCGCCTGGACCACGCAGAAACGCTCCGCTGCCGGCACGACCTGGCTTTATGCCGCACAACGCCACTGGGGCCACACGCTCATCGGGGTTCTATGGGGTGCGTTCATGTGGCGGCTGGATCCGACTTTGTTCTGGTGGTTCACGCCCGTGCTGGCCGGGCTGGCATTGTCCATTCCATTGAGCGTGCTCACCAGCCGCCGCAGCCTGGGTATGCAGGCACGCAGACTGGGCTTGTTTCTCACGCCGGAAGAAACCAAGCCGCCGGCGGAACTGGTTTCGTTGCGCGCGCAGATGAAGATTCACGAACTCACCGGCGACAACCTTCCGCGCCGTCCGCACGCCGGGCTGGCCGAAGCCATTCTTGATCCATACGTCAACGCCATTCATGTTTCGTTATTGCGGGAGAAGCAGCTCAACCCGGTCTATGCGGAGCAATTTTCCCAGTTGGGCGTGGGCGGCGAACCGGTTCAGGTGCTTGGGGAAAAATTGCTGGCCGACGGTCCGGATAAACTGACGACTGCCGAACGAATGCTTGTCCTGGCCGACCAGCGCGTGATGGTCTGGCTGCACCAGCAATCGTGGCAGCGCCCGGGGGAATCACTGGCGGCCTGGTGGCGTGGCGCAATTTTGGAATACGGACGGCGGGATTAAATCCTCTGCTCATGTAGAAAAATAAAAAGGCGGTCTTCGTTGCCGAAGACCGCCCTTGATGGCAGGTTGAATTTAAATTATCGGAGACTTATTTCCTGCGGCGAAACAGCAAGAGACTGCCAAAACCGCCCATCGCCGCCATCGCCAGCGTGGAAGGTTCCGGCGCAGGTGTGACACCCACATCTGACGCGTTAAAACTGAAAAAATGGGCGGTGCTGTCGTCAAAATGAAAGCCCAGACCATTCGGGCTGCTCGCGGCCACGTCATCGGCTTCATCAGTCAGCGTGGTCGAGCCCCACGTCAGGTTGGGGAAAGCCGTTTGGAGATCGAAAAGGCTGGCGTCATAGGTGCCGTCTCCCACGGACGAACTTGGGAGGCCATCCGAAAAGTAACCGGTCAGGAAGGACGATAAATCCGAACTCATCAAAACGCTGATAGAGGTCATGTCAATGTCATTGATCGTTCCGCTGATGTTTTCCATGCCGCCGCCGCCCATGCCCAACACGTAGAAAGTGTCCTGGCCGGGTTGCAGTTCAAAAGTAAAGCTGGACAGATTATTCAACTGGGTCGGCCAGCTGGAGTTGTTTTGATAAAGGAGGCTGGTGACACCGGTGGAAGTGCCGCCGAAGATCGCGAAGTCATTGTCCGCGATGATCTGCATGGTGAAAGATTGGGCCTGGGCACCGAAGACACCGGCCGAAATCACCGCTCCGATCGCCGCAAATTTCAATGGTTTATAAAATGATTTGTTCATGATGGGTAATTTTAGGAGTTGAGTTTTAATAAGTGTTTTTGTTATATCCTTTGCAAATCATAAGCAATATTGATGCCCCGATTTACAATTGGTGATAATATCCCAAACATTGTTAATCGCTCGCGTTTCGAGCGGGAGGAAAGTGACGGACAGGCTTGAAAAGTGATAAGTCTGGGAAGTGTCCCTAGAAAAGAGGACACACGGCCTGAGCAAACTGCTTCCTTTGAGCGACCATATCTAATTGTCAGCATTACCGTTTGCCGGTAGTGAACGAATGATCCTCGTCAGGAAATCAACCGCGAGATCCGGCTTCCCGCCATTCCTCCAGTTTAGTTTTGGCCAGTTGGATCTGTTCCGAAGTAAAGACGGGATTGGCCGCGATTTCGCGCACGATTTTTTCAGCGCGGTTGAAATTGTTGCAATGCAAGGCATGAGCCTCGGCGAACTTCAGCCATGAATCGAAATCATCCGGCTGCCCGCCAATTTTTTGCTCCAGAATCTCCAGCGCGGTTCCGAAGTAGCTTTGTGCCAGCAGTTCGTCAATGAATTCAGGCGGGGCTTCAACTTTTTGCGCTTTGGGTTTTCCCTGGCACCATTCGCCGATTGACCGGCGCGCAAAATCGGTTTGGCCGCTTGAAACATGGGGCTGTTGTTCCAATGCTTCCAGGACTTTCATCGCCAAATCCATGCGGCGCAGGTCTTGCGCGTAAAGGCGGATGAGCAGCAGCGCCGCGTCCACGTTGGCCGGATTTTTGCGCAGCAATGATTTGAGGATCGTTTCCGCCCCGGCGAATTTTCCCTGTGACCGCAGCCGGGAGGCTTCGCTCAACGGCCTCGGCTTGGCGGCGGATTTTTGCGGGACGCCGAGATGTTCGAGCGTCAGTTCCAGCGCAAGAAGATCCACCTCGCCGGCTTCCTTCAATATTTTACATAACTGGATGGCCTCGGCTTTTTTGCCTTTGCGGATCAAGACGCCAACCGCATCCAGTTCACGCAAATGTTTGGCGGGATCGAAAGCCCGCTTGTCGGTTGAATCAATCAACCAGTGGAAACCGCGCGCCGCCAGTTCCGCGAGACAGCCTGCCCAAATTAAGGCGAGGATCACGATGAGAAGAATCACCGTCGGCGGCCGCCACAAAATAACTTCCAACACCAGCAACGTAAGACCGCACCGGACACCCCGCCGCCAGCGGTCAGCCGTTTGATTCTCACCCGTCAACTTCGTGTCATACCCGCTTAACCACCAAAAAAACAGCGCTGCGATTGCCAGTACAATTAGATTAACATAGAGCAAAGGCATAACGAAATTTTATCAACCTGTGTCTACAATAAATCCAGCGCGCGCTGCAACTCCGCGTCCGTGTTGTAGAAGTGCGGCGAGAAGCGGATATAGTTCTGCCCTTTGCGGTCGGTGCGGAGTGATGCGACCACGCCTGCGTCCGCAAGTTTTTGGTTCAACGGCGCATGATTTTTGCCCGGCTGGAAGAATGTAACAATGCCGCTGGAGTTTTCCGGTTTCGCCTCTGCGTTCAAGACCGTAAAACCTTTAGCTTGCAAGGCCGGCACAAGCAGGGCGCGTTTACGGAGCAGTTCGGCGGCGATGTTTTCCACGCCAATTTCCAAGGCCAGTCCCATCGAAGCAATCAGGCCGACAAGCCCCACGAGATTATGCGTGCCCGCCTCAAATTTCCTTGCGCCGCTTTGGAAAACGATTTTTTCTTGCGCGACAAAATTGGGATTCTTCACATTGTGCCAGCCGTAAATGGGCGGATTCAATTTCTCGTGAAGCTCGCGCCGGACATAAAGAATTCCCGCACCGCACGGACCGAGCAGCCATTTGTGCGCGTCAGCGGCGAGAAAATCAACGTGCTCAACCGTCGTTGGAAATGCACCAAGCGTCTGAATGCCGTCCAGGCAGAATAAAATTCCACGCCCGCGCAAATATTTCCCAATGGCTTCAAATTCCAGACGGTAGCCGCTGATGAAGTGACAAGACGCAAGCGCGACGAGTCGGGTGTTCTCATCCACCTGCCCCATCACGTCTACCGGGCGGATGACGCCGAGACCGCGCGTGTTGAGCAGTCGCACCTCGACGCCTTTTTCAGCGAGCGCCATCCACGGATAGACATTGGACGGATAATCGTCATGATAAATAAGTATGTTGTCGCCCTTGCGAAAATTCAGGCCGGACGCGACGAGGCTCAAACCGAGTGAAGTCGGACCGACGAGCGCAACTTCGTCGGTCTGGCAGTTCAACAGTTGCGACGCCAGTTTCCGGGCATCATCCAAACGATGAAGCACGAAGGCTTCCTGATCGCCCAGTGTTCCCTGACGGGCGCATTCGGAAACGGCATCGGCGACGCGGCGCGGCAACGGGCATACGCCGGCGTGGCCAAGGAAGACTTTGTTGCGCACCACGGGAAATTCGTGCCGGCGCAATTCTTCGTTGGTCAGGATTTCGGTTAAAGTCATCGGGCTAAAAAATTTTCAAATGTTCAAGCGGGAATCAAAATCCGCCGGTGATTGTGGAAATCTGGTTGAAATAGCCCATCCAGAACTTGATGACATTGTAGGCGATCAAGCCAGCAACAAGGCCGTAAATGAGACGGGGCATCCATTGGGCGAAAAGGTAAAGCCGGTTGGTGCCCTCCTCCTGATAATGGGTGTACAAGCGGCGTAACGTCTCGTCCAGTTTTCCGCTGACTTCTCCGCTCGCATAAAGATTGGTGAACAGGTTTGGAAAGACAGAATGCTTTTGCATGGCCTCGGCTGGCGTCAGGCCGGCGATCACCTCCGGCTCCATGGCGGTCACCGCGCGGCGCACGGCAAGCGAACCACTGGCGTTGGCAGCCAGACTCCAGGCTTGAACGATGTTGACGCCGGCGCTGATCAGGGCTTCAAGCGAGACGGCCAGGCGTGCAATGGCAAGTTGATGCAGCGCCTTTCCAATGATTGGAATCCAGCTTAAAATGGCTTCGACCAGAGAGCGCCATTTTTCTCCTTGCCGGCTGTTCGTAGCATAAATAATAAACGCGGCAGCCAGATAAAGCGGTGCCAGCGCGAGGGCGGCTTCGACAAGAAAAAGCGGAAGCAGGGCCAGATTGAATTGCGATCTGGCGAAGGGAAGAATGACAAGGAAAACCAGCGCGGCAAAATGAACCAGTCCGACCGGATAAATAAGCTGCGTCAGAACCTGCTTGGTGATGCGGGCGCGGTCGTTGTAATAATCGGCAAGCAGGCGAAAACAGGCATCGAGCCGTCCGCTGCGCTCGCCCGCGTCAATCAGGGCGATATCAAATTCCGGCAGCCAGTCGTCCAACTGGTTTAACGATGCGGCAAAAGTGCGGCCTTGCCCGAGTTCATTGAGGAGTTGCTGGATTGGTTCGCGGTATGAGCCTCCGGGCGGATTGCGCCTGAGTTGTTCCAAGGCCTGTAAAAGACCGATGCCGGCGGATGTAAGCTGGGCGAGTTGATGATAGAACTCCGCACGTTGGAAGAACTGGCGGGGTGTGACGATGAACGACATAACCCCAGCCGGACTCAGACCGCGACGCGGTCCAGGCTGGCCTTGAGGTCGCGCTTGCTTTTGGCACCGACCATCTGCTCGGCCACCTGGCCTTTGTTGATTAGGAGCAGCGTGGGGATGGCACGGATGCCGTATTTGGTCGCAAGCGCCTGTTGCTCGTCAATGTTGACCTTGCCGATTTTGACTTTGCCGTCGTACTCATCAGCCAACTCGTCCAAGAGTGGCGCGATCATTTTGCACGGCCCGCACCATTCAGCCCAGAAATCCACCAGAACCGGGGTGGTGGATTGGAGAACTTCTTTGTCGAAATTATCCTGCGTCAGCGCCGAAATCAAAGGAGATGCCATAAATGGAACAGTTGGATTCGATTTTCTGCGGGCAAGTTACTGTTGCAGCGCGTCATTCAGAATCATCAGCATCCAAACCGTGGTGCCAATGGCAGCAAGACCGACAATGGCGGCGGCAATGGCCAGAACTTTGTCGAGCGGACTGATTTTCGCAGCCGCAGCGGGCGCAGCCACCGGACGACGGGCGGCGGGTGTCGTGGCCGCAGCGGGTGCGGCAGCCGCTGCCGGTCGCGGCTGGGGCAGCAGGCGCAGCGGAAGATCTCAAGGCAGTCGATGCCGGCGGAGTGGGCACCAAAGGTGAACCGGTGGATGCACCGGTCGGGCCTCCGGGCGGCAACGTCGGCAGCTTGATGGTCGGCGCGGCGGTCGGCTTCGGCGGTAAATTGATGCGGACCGTTTCTTTCTTCGGCTGAACTTTGCCGGTTTCTTTTTTGGCGGGTGGCATGGCACCCATGGGTGCGCCGGGATTGATTGGAGGAATGTCAGCCATATCTTTAAGTTTTGTGAAAGATAGACGGCGTCGCGCGGGTGTCAAATGTAATTCTGCAACGAAAAAACGGGCCAGCAGAAAGCCCGGCCCGTTTCCATTTAAAATTCTCCGGATTTAAGTTTATTCCTCGATTAAGCCGCGTCGGGCACCGCCGAGAAGTTGTTCGACAAAGGCGGTGGAATAGACGCCGCGCCGGAAATTCGGATCCTGCATGATGGCTTGCTGGAAGGAAATCGTCGTCTTGATGCCGGTCACCATGTATTCGCCGAGCGCGCAACTCATGCGGTCAATCGCTTCACGGCGATCTTTGCCGTAGGTGATGAGTTTGCCGATCATGGAGTCATAAGTCGGCGGAATCGTATAACCGGCATAGGCGTGTGTATCTACGCGCACACCGCGACCGCCGGGCTGATAATACATTTCCAAGCGGCCGGGGCTGGGGCGAAAATCGTCGAATGGGTCTTCAGCATTGATGCGGCATTCGATGGCGTGGCCTTTCATCTGGATGTCGCCCTGCGAATGTTGGAGTGATTCGCCGGCGGCAATCAAAATCTGATAACGCACCAGGTCAATGCCGGTGACCTCCTCGGTCACGGGATGTTCCACCTGGATGCGCTTGTTGACTTCGAGGAAGTAAAAATTGCCGTCGTTGTCCACAATAAACTCGACGGTGCCGGCATTGGTATAGCGCGCGACTTCGGCAATCCTGACGGCGGCCTTGCCGATCTTGTCGCGTAATTTGCGAAATTTATTTTCGAGCAACGGCGACGGCGATTCTTCGATGAGCTTCTGGTTGCGACGTTGAATGGAACAATCGCGTTCGCCCAAATGAATGATATGACCTTTGGTGTCACCGAGGATCTGAATTTCAATATGGTGCGGATTCTCGATGAATTTTTCGATGTAAACACCGGAATTGCCAAATGCCTTTTCAGCCTCGGTGCGCGCCGTGTGATAACCTTTGACGAGCGAAATGTCATTGTGCGCCACCCGCATGCCGCGCCCGCCGCCGCCAGCCACGGCTTTGATCATCACGGGATAACCAATGCGCTTGGCGATAACGAGAGCATCTTTTTCATTCTCCACGATGCCTTCAGAACCCGGTGGCGTCGGCACTCCAGCCTTTTTAGCCAGTGCCCGGCTGATGGCCTTATCTTCGAGTGCGCTCATAGCGCGCGGGCTTGGACCGATGAAGCGAATATTGCAGCTTTCGCAGACTTCAGCGAAATGAGCATTCTCAGAAAGAAAGCCGTAGCCGGGGTGAATTGCATCCACATCAGTGATTTCTGCCGCGCTAATGATGCGATCAATGCGTAAATAGCTCTCTGAAGCCGCAGCTTTACCGATACAGATGGCTTCATCTGCCATCTGGACGTGCATAGAGTTGGCATCAATCTCCGAATAAACCGCCACTGTGCGAATATTCAGTTCTTTGCAGGCGCGGATAATGCGGACGGCAATTTCTCCGCGGTTGGCAACCAGAATTTTTTCAAACATGGGCGATCAGGGGGAAATAAACAAAGTTCAAGCGGATGAGCTGCCGCCGGTTTAGCTTGGACGAACTTTGAACAAGGGCTGGCCAAATTCGACTGGCTTGCCGTTTTCGACCAAAACCTGGGTGATAATACCTTTGACCTCGGATTTTATTTCGTTCATCACTTTCATGGCTTCAATGATGCACACGACCGTCTCGGCGTTGACTTCACTGCCACCCTCCACATAATTGCCGGCCTCCGGCGACGGAGCCCGGTAAAAAGTCCCGATCATTGGAGACTTGATGTCAATTTCATCAGTTGCAGCGGGAGTGATAACAGATGGCAATGCGGCGCTGACTACAGGTAAAACGGGAAGAGAACCGACAATCGGAGCTTCGTCATATTGAACAATGGGGGTCGTCCCGTTCAATCCACGTTTAAGTCTGATTTTTGAATCCTGTCGTTCCAATTCGAATTCCGTGATGGAATTCTTTTTCATTAAATCTATGATTGCCTTGATGTCTTTTAGGTCCACAGTTCGTTTTCGTTAAAGTCAGTCTGGTTTATACAGTTTTATAAGAAACAAGAGTTAAATACCAACCCTTTTGGAGTCGGGCAATAGCGTATGGTTTCACGGGTGTATCGTCAAGAAGCAAAATCATGGATTTAATTTACGCAAAAAAGAATCGGTTATTTTGCCATTTTATCAAAACTAACACTGTTTTTTGCATTCTTTAACGTAAATTGCCGCTTCAAGGCCTAAAATATAAGATTTCTGGCCGAAACCTGTTATTTGTCCCTGACAGACGGGCGCAATCAACGACTTGTGCCGGAACTCTTCGCGAGCATGAACATTGGAAAGATGAATTTCAATCGTCGGCACAGCACTGGCGGCAATCGCATCCCGCAGCGCAATACTGGTATGGGTATAGGCGGCGGCATTGATGACAATCGCGTCAAAGGTTCCTTTGGCCTGTTGAATCCAGCCCACAAGTTCACCTTCCAAATTTGACTGGCGAAAATCTATGGAAACATTCAACTGAGTCGCGCGCTCACGTACTTCGGTCTCGATGCCGGCCAAGGTCGTATGCCCATAGATTTCCGGCTCGCGGGTGCCCAACAGATTAAGATTTGGGCCGTTTAGGAATAAAATCTTCATTAAACCCGAGGTTAGTTCGCCATCTTCGACTTGTCTATTTCATTTCCTGACCGGGCCAGCAGGCTCCCCAATAAAGCAAAGGCCGTCCAAGCCAAGGCTGGATATAAAGACTGAACTCACCAATCCCTTGGGCAAACCAGCCCAGCAAACCAACGAAAATACCGAACATCACCGGACTGCCAAAACGCCAGAGCTTTTTCCCTATCGTTAACATGGCGAGGAAAGTCCAAAATAAATAAAAAATCCCGCCCAGAATCCCCGAATCCGAAAACTGTTCGAGGTAATCATTGTGGGTGAGTCGTGCCATTTCCGAATCTGGAGATTTGAGTTTTGCATATGGCCGCTGAAAAGTTCCTGGCCCGGTTCCAAACCAAGGATGAGAAAAAGTGGTTTGCAAGGCTGCATGCCAATAATCGAAGCGCGCGCTCGCACTGGTGGCACCGGCGGAAAAATAGCCGTGAAACCGCAATGCAAAAATTCCCAAGCCCGCCATAAGAATAATAATTAATGTCACCCACTTGAATCGTGCCGCCCATTTTAGGCGGAACAGCCAGACGACGCCGACTACAATGGCAATCAACCAGCCGAGTTTTGATCCCGTCCAGAAAAATCCAACAACTCCCAGGAAAAGCACCAGGGTGATGACGGCAATGCGGATCGCCTGTCGCAACCGTTTAGTGCTGTCAAAGGCGAGCACCATGGCGACCGGAAACAGCAATAAAACCAAACCGGCCAGTGCATTTGGATACACCAATGTGCCGTTGACGCGGCCCTTGACGAATTTAGCAAGGATAACGGGATTTGCCACATCCACGCCATTGGTGGTGACAATCAAATTCTCACGCTTCATTTCAAATAGTGTTTCCGGAGGAAAATTCGTCCAGCCAGACCGTTCGCCTTCAACCAAAGCTTGATGATTTTGTGGAAATTCAAATATCCGCTGGTCAACCGCACGCATCATGCAAAAGGTGAACGCGGCTAGCACGCCGATCAACAGCCAGCGAACTGTTCTTTCGTGGCCAAACAAAAATGTGCCGAGAAAATAGCAGGTCACGCAGCCGAAAAATTGCCAGAACGTCGCAATGGTCAGGTTTGTATCCACGGTTTTCATGGCGGAAAATAACTGCCAGCCGAACCACAATAACGGTAGCAGCCAAAGCCACTTTGAAGCTGGCCAGAGCGTTTTTTTTGACCAAACTATTGCCGCACCGGCCAGCGCGAGCGGTAGAAAACACCAGTTGGCCCAATGCGTCGGCCAAGGATCGTTCAGGAAGTCAGAAGCCGAAACTGGCGGCGTGATTTTGCTGTTGAGGATTACCGGGTTCCCAAATTTGAGGATGGCCAGGCCGAGGAAAAGCCCGAACGCAAGCGCGTAAAGTTCAATCTCGCTGGGTTTATTCCCCGACTTCATTTGCTGACTTTAGCCGGTGTGGGCAAAATTAAAAATGCAATTTCAACAGGCTGACTTCCAGGGCGAGGGCTTCCTGCACGTTGGTGTGAAGCAGCCGCTGGGTTTGCTCCAGGGTTTGTAAATTCTCCAAGGCTTGATGCGGCTTGATGCGGCGGGCGACGATTTCGGCGCCGGACACATTCGGAAATTTCAATAAATCCTTGCCGGCGGCGAGCGTGTGCAGCCAGACATCGCGCAGCCACCATTGGATGAGCAGCAGCAAATCAGCGCGGTGCCGCCGATATTCGGCTTCGATGCCGGCGGCCAGTTCCTTCTCCCATTTTTCGCGCAAATCTTTTTCGACTTCGTCGTATTTTTCGAGCGGCGAGCGAGCGGTGAGGGATTCATCCACGCTTGAGCGGATTTCACCCAGTTTTTGCAGCAGCGCATCGAGCAGCCGATAACGACCCAGCAGGCTCTTCTGCTCGTTGGCGGCAAGCGCGCCGAAATGTTCGAGCCATTCAGCCTGGGCGGCATCCAGCGGGCGAACGCCGTCGCCGGAAAAATTCAGCCGCAAACAGCGCGAGAGAATGGTTTCCAAAATCCGCGACGGTTCGGTGGAGAGCAGGACTAAAATGGATTTGGCGGGTGGCTCTTCCAGTGTCTTGAGAAAGGCATTTGCTGCCTGCGTGTTCAGTCGGTCGGCACCGGCGATGAAGGTAACCTTGTATTCCGCTTCCGTCGGCCTGAGCTGGATTTGCTGCATCAGATCACGCATCTGCTCAACGGTGATTACGCGCGATTTTGATTCCGGCCGCGCCCAATGAATGTCAGCGTGGGTTTCACCATCAATTTTTCGACAGCTCAAACATACGTCGCAGCAATCAGTGGCCACGCCGTTCGTTTTGACCGGATTCAGGCAGTTCAACGTTTTCGCCAGCGTGCGCGCCAGCAGTTCCAGATCATCAAGTTGGTCGCTGGTGAACAGATAAGCATGGCCGAGACGACCGCGAGCGAGCGAGCGTTGCAACAACTGGACGCCTTGCGGTTGTTTTGGAAATTTACTGAAGGCCATGCGTGTTTAAAATACGTCAGCCGTGACTTTGCAGGCTGAGCGGGTGACCGTCAAGCCGGGGTTATGCCCGGTTGGTCACGGCCAGATTTTCTATTGGACGGGCAAATGGAAGTCTGTTCCAATTTTTTAATGAGGTTAATGAACTGGCCGGAAAAAATGCGTTGCTTGAACGTTCTTGCGGCAAATTTTTTCCTCGTTGGGATGGTTTTCTTCTCGCCGTGTGCTTTGGCCGGCTTGCCGACACATGGCATGGTTGCTTCCGTCAACCCGATGGCCACGCAGGCGGGTTTGGATGTGCTCAAGTCGGGAGGCAACGCGATTGATGCGGCCGTCGCCGTCGGGCTTACGCTGGGAGTCGTGGACACTTACAACTCTGGCATCGGCGGCGGTTGTTTCATGCTGATCCATCTTGCGAACGGCACGAACATCTGTCTGGATGGACGTGAAATGGCACCCGCTGCCGCCACGCGCGACATGTTCATCCGCGACGGCAAGGCCGATGCGCAATTGAGCCAGACCGGCCTGCTTGCCAGCGGTGTTCCGGGTGAAGTAGCGGCATTTGATTTTGCCGTCCGCCGTTATGGAAAAAAAACTTTGAGTGATTTGATCCTCCCCGCCGCCCGCATTGCGGACAAAGGTTTTGCCGTTTCAACCAACTACGCCCGGCTGCTGGACTCCGTTGCCGCCGACATGAAGAAATTTCCAGCGTCCACGGCGGTATTTTTCACCAACGGCGCGCCGCTCAAGGCCGGCGACATTTTGAAACAGCCCGACCTTGCCGCAACGTATCGTGGCATTGCCGCGCGTGGCGCCGATTGGTTTTATCGCGGGCCATTTGCACAGGCGCTGGGAAACTGGATGCAGGCCAACGGCGGCATTTTGACCTCCAATGATTTTGCAAATTACCGCCTCGAACTCCGCAAGCCGGTAGAGACAAGTTATCGTGGCTACGAAGTTGTTTCGTTTCCGCCGCCCAGTTCCGGTGGCGTTCACGTAATTGAGATGCTGAATATTCTGGAGAATTTTGACCTGAAGCAAATGGATGAGGCAACCAGGCTGCACGTCATCGCCGAAGCGATGAAGCTGGCGTTTGCCGACCGCGCCCACTGGCTGGGCGACCCGGATTATGTGAATGTTCCGCGCGGTTTGATTTCCAAGCCATACGCCGCCGGGCTGGCAAAAAAAATCAGCCTTGATCATGCAACGGTGGTTCCAGCGCATGGCTTGCCGCCGGGCTGGCAGACGGACTTGTTCAAGAAACATACGACGCATTTTTCGGTCGCCGACGATCAGGGCAACTGGGTTGCCTGTACCGCGACCATCAACACAAGTTTCGGTTCGAAGGTCGTTATTCCCGGCACAGGCGTGACGATGAACAACCAGATGGACGACTTTTCCGCGCAACCCGGCGCGCCGAATTATTTCGGGCTCATCGGCAGGGAAGCAAACGCCATCGCGCCCGGCAAGCGTCCGCTGTCGAGCATGACCCCAACCATTGTTTTGAAAGACGGCCAGCCGATCATTTCCCTTGGCGCGGCGGGCGGCCCAAAAATCATCAGCGCCGTTTTGCAGGAACTCGTGGACATGCTCGACCTCGGAATGACGCCGCAGCAGGCCGTTGCCGCGCCCCGCATCCATCAGCAGTGGTCACCCGACAAATTATACGTCGAATCAAAATTGCCGGCGGCCTTGAAACAGGCGCTGGCGCAGCGCGGGCATAAAATCGAGGAGCTTCCCGCCGTGGCCGTTTCGCAGATCGTGGCGCGCAGTCCGGACGGCAAAAATTTCATTGGTGCGGCGGATCCGCGCGCGGGCGGTACGGCAGCGGGCTGGTGATCTTCATGATTCTTAACACGCTGCCAGTGCTTTGCCGTGCGTTGGCGGTCTGCGTTAATACCTTGGAATCAAGGCAACTTGGCCCTTGTCACCACTTCATGCGACTACCATGAAAGATTCATCATCGCTAGATTCACCCCGAATCCATTCAACTGACCGGTGAAAATCATATCAAACTTTGATTCTCACCGGTGGAACCTAAACTGAAATCAACCTTATGAAACAACATACAAAATGGTTTGCGACCGTGCTGGCAGTGGCGGGCGGCCTGATAATGGCCAATTCGACACAGGCGCAAACCGTCACCGGCACTCCGTTCTTGTCAAATATAGATCCTTCTTCCCCGTCCTATGATGGTTATTGGAATACCCCGTTGGCGACAATTACATCCACCGCCACCGGTTTGAATATCGTTGCCCCCGGTGGCGCCGGCTCGTTCAGCCAATTGTATTACCCGCTTTTCATGTATCCGTCGCAAGTGACGCCCCTCAATCCGGCGGACAACCAAGTCACTTTTGACTTCACTTGGAACTCCGGCACTGTGGCGGGTGGTGTTGCCGTTGTATTTGCGCTCGGCAGTAACGGCGGTGCTAATTACTATACCACTGGATACGGCAATTCATTTGTTGCGGGCACTACTTATAGCTATACTTTTGCCCTTCAAGCTCAAAATTTGGCCGATGTTTCGGCTGGAAATACTATCGGAGGCTTAAATTTTCAAGTGGATCCGGGTAACGTCGCCGGAAATTATGACATCACGTTCAACAGCCTCACGTTGACCCCGGCTCCTGAACCGGCAACACTGGCATTGCTCGGCCTAGGTGCCACTGGCCTTCTGGCTTTCCGCCGCCGCAAATAATACCCCAAACTATTGTTATTTTTCAAGCCGCCCTTCGGGGCGGCTTTTTAATTGAAACCAATTTGGTTGAATTTGATATTCCACGTGAAGACAGTGCGTTCCATTTAGCTGGTTACTACATGTCGCCATTTTATGCGACTGGATTCAACTGTCAGGCCGCAGTATTTTGAACGGCAATCACCACGAAACACCCGACCAGCGACGCAACACCGCCACATAAGTAATTTGAATCTACAACCACAAAACTACCGATGAAAATAAAACAACTTTTAATCCTGGCAGCGATTCTATCCATTGTTCTTTTCACTTCAATCAGTCGTGCAATTGATATCACTGCGACAAACAGCGGGGTTTGGGGAGATACCAACATATGGGATAGCGGAACTGTACCGGGGGCTGGAGATGACGCAGACATTCCATCCGGTCTTACCGTGACTGTGGAAACCAATGCTACGATTCAATTCATCTATGATTCTGGCACGGTGGTGATGGCGCCGAATTCGACTTTAAATGTTCTATTTGATCAAGCCATTGCCCCGGAAACAACTTTGAATGCCACCGCCGCGGGTAGCACGGTCGCCTATTTTGCCAACCCGTTCTTTGCCAGACAGTGCAATTATTACAATCTGGTGTTTAGCCAAACCAATTATGTGAATCCGTTGCCACCGTTTGGCTCGCCGTGGCAATTTTTTAACAATTTTTCCAGTGCGCAAGGTCCGACGCCCATGACGATTGCCGGGGACATGACTTTGATCGGAGCGATTGAAGTCCAGCAGGGCAGCGGCGGAGCGCCGATTACAATCGGAGGAAATTTGATCATTGGTACAGGCTGCGCCTGGGATTCGTCCGGCGATATTTTAACCGTCGGAGGCAATGCTTATATCTATGGTCTGCTGCAGGACTTAAATGGCGCGCTGGGGACCAATTACATTGCCGGCGATGTAATTGTAGCCGGACCCAGTACCAGTGTTAAAACTTGGGCCAGCGGCGTTTATACAAATGGTTGGTCAGTGTCCGACGTAACCACGTGGGGCGTCGGCAAGGGTCTTACCAATAATGGATCTGTATTCGGCTTGGGATATGGCAGCATTTCATTCAATGGTACGGGCACCATCACAGGGACCAATACTCTTAAAATTCCCACGATCTCAATTAATGGATCATACGCTATCGGTACTCCGATAACCCTCATCACCAATACGCCGACACTTAACGGAACATTGGTGTTCGATATCGCCAATCCTAAACAGATAACTCTGCTGACGAATGCCGGGACGGCGTTATACTACAATGGAAATCTGAATGTCATCAACTCCGGTTCCGCACCGGCTTCTGGTGCCACCTATAAGTTTTTTAATTCGACAAATGGTTATGCCGGCTCATTTGCTTCCACCAGTTATCCGTCACTTCCGGGTGGTTTGTCCTGGGATGATAGCATGTTGCTGACAAACGGAACCATCACTGTGATCGGCGGTAGCGTTGGCTCCCCGATACTAACCCAGTCCAGAAGCGGTGGTGTTCTAACTTTATCTTGGGACAGTGCCATTTATCCGGGTTATCGGGTTCAGGGCCAGACAAACGCGGCAGGCATCGGCACCAACTGGGGTGAAACCGGCAGTGGCACGGTCAGTCCGCTTATCATCGGCATAAACCCAACCAATCCGCCGGTGTTCTTCCGTCTGATAAAGCCTTGATCAAGATACTGTGCTGATCGGATGAAACGACGGCCTTTCTTCGCAGAAAGGCCGTCTTGCTATTTTGACAAGGCATTCAATTGAAGCTTCGCCGCTTCCAGTTTGCCGGCGATGATGTTTGTGAAGATGCGATCTAGTTCGGTTGAGGCAGCGCTGTTGGTCATGCTTTTTTGCCGCAGATTATAAAATTGCAACGCCAGGTTCAGATCGTTTGTGTTGTTGGAAAAATTGGGCTCCAGATATTGCCGCCGAAAATCTTGAATGATTCCCAGATCCCGGAAGCCATACTCCTGGGTCGGCTCAACCATGGAACCTTCGCCAAAATCATTCCAAGTGACGATCTGGACAATCGCCGAGGAATTGGTCATGCCGCGACTCAAGGTCTCCCGTAAAGTATCCCCGCGCCGGTCACCCAGATAACCCCAGTAATTCCGCCCGCCCGCCCGTTGATAAATATCATGAAAACGGGGGAAGGCGCTGCTGATGAACGCCGGCCAGCTTGCGGCCTTTTGATCGAAATCGGCCAGATAACTTTTCAAGGCGGCGCCGGATAATACGCCTCCTGTCCCAGGCACCTGGCTCATCCACATTGGCGGCCAGCTGAATGCGCCGGCACCGACGGCCAGGCGATTGTCCTCGGTGAAAAACGCCGGCTGGTTGGTCGCTGAAAGCACGGAAAAAATATCCGCCCAATTGCTGCTCGTCGTGAAGTGTTGCGGGCCAAAATTTAACAAGACCGGCTGGTTTTTTAACCACAGATAGCTCGCATCCGAAAAGAAATTCGTCTGCAAGTAGAGCATTTCCTTTTGGGCGTGAAGCACGGCACCTGTCGGATTGAGATAATTCTCTTCAATCATGTGCGAGATTGTCTGGTCTTCGTAGCAGATGGAAAATTTCAGGCCGGCCTTGCGGGCAAATTGCAGCAGCTTGAGGGTCACCTGGTTGTTGCCGCTGTAATCCAGAAAATTGGCCGAGCCATACCAGTCCACGATCACCCCGTCAATCCCGGCCAGCTTCATGAGCAGGACATGATATTCCATCACCGCCGGATCAGCGGAATCATAAGGCCCGATCAAGGGATAATACCAGGAGGCGATCTGTCGTTCGCCGGATGCGTTGACTTGGTCGGGGTTGAAATGATCCATGGTCCAGTGCCATCCCCAGGTGCCGCTGTAAGGCTTGGCGGTGAACCAGGGCATGTAGTAAACCATCACGACTTTTGAAGCGGTCTGGGCGGACGCGGATGCGGCCAAAAAAATGAAGGACAGAAGCGCGGCCAATGGTAAAAAAAATCTCGGCTTCATTCGTTATGAGCATAGTCAAAACCGAACCTGCGACGCAATTCTGCGAATCGGTTGATGCGTCGCATCCCAGACCATGGCTGTGAGTAGGCTCTGAGGGATTTGGTCACGTTTCCATGACTATCTCCTATTGAACTTTGAAGAACCGACTCATGACCTGGGTGGTGTTGGTGCTGAAAACCAGGAGACCGGTGCCGGGGGCGAAGGTCTGAACGGTCTCCCAATTTATGAGATTGGTGGACATCAAAACCTGCACAGAGGACGCCAGATTGCCGCCGATCAGAAATTGCACTTGAGATCCATCGTATGACAGATTGTAGATGACCGGATGATTGGATTCGATTCCGGTTAATTGCAAATTTGCCGTCGCCACCGCGCCGGAAACAATATTGGTAAAGATGCGATTCAACTCCGCCGCAAGAGCAGGGGTGCCACCATACTGCTTGCGAAGATTGTAAAACCGGTAAGCCATGGCCAGATCGTTGGTATTGTAGGAAAAGGCGGAATCAAAATATTGGCGGCGTAAATTTTGAACAATGCCGAGATCCCGGTATCCATATTCCCGCGTCGGCTCGACCACCGTTCCTTCGCCAAAATCATTCCAGGTGACAATCTGGACGAGGGCGGAATTGTTCGTCATCGCCCGGCTCAAAGTATTGGTCAACGTGATGCCATTGGCGTCATCCAGATAACCATACGACGAACCCACGCCTGCTTGGGCGTAAAAATCATGGAATCGAGGAAAGCCGCTGCTGACAAAGCTAGGCCAACCACCGCCCTTTTGATCAAAGCTGACAAGGTAGCTTTGCAACTGATTGCTCGTCAGCGTGCCGCCGCCGGAGAGTCCCATTGGCGGCCAGTTAAAAGCGCCCTTGCCGGCTGGCGACAACCGGTTGTCCTCCGTGAAAAACGCCGGCTGATTGGTCGCGTTCAGCACGGAAAAAATGGAAGTCCAATCACTGCTGTTATGAAAATATTGCGGTCCGAAATTTAAAAATACCGGAGCATTGCTCAACCGGAGAAAACTTGGATCGGTGAAATAATTGGCCTGCGCATACAGCAGGGTTTGCTGCGCATGGGCGATGGCATTGCCCGCATTTACGGTGATGCCATTCATAGTGCCGCCATTAATTTCCGCGTTGATGGTGTTATCTTCGTAACACAGGGAAAATTTCAGGCCAGCCTTGCGAGTATAATTGAACAGCGCCAATGTCCTTTGGTGTTGATGCCGTAATCGTAATAATTATCCGAGCCATACCAATCAACGATCACGCCATCAATCCCCGCCAGCTTCATCAGGAGCACATGATATTCCAGCACAGCTGGATCGAGTGAATCGTAAGGACCGATCAACGGGTAATACCATGAAGCAATTTTTCGCCTGCCCAAACCATCAATCACATTGGGATTATAACTGGATGAATTCAGTGTCCAATGGTATCCCCAAGAAGTGCCGCCCAGGCTGTAAGGAGTTTGAAACCACGGCATGTAATGAACCATCAGTTGTTTTGGAGCGCACCGGGCACTCTCCAGTCCAGCGAACAAGAACTGGGTGAAAACGGCCAAAAATAATATAATTCTAAATTTCACAGGAACAATAATCTCTCAAAAACCGCACCAGCACCGGCGTCAAATATAGACTCCGTAATGCGTTGCCGGAAGTGACGACAGCAAAGCCCTCACAAATACTTTGTTAATTGAGAACAAAATAACTCATTAGTTCAGGGATAGCAGTCGCATGAAGTGGCGACAGACTGTCTCCTTGTGCCGGCTGATGTTTCATTTCATAATTGCCGTACAAACGTATCATGCTTCGGTTCCCGGCATTATTTTCCCTGCCAGGCTGGTCGCCTCCCGCGCCGAACTGGCGGGAGATTTTTCGATTGATCCCAGCATCCGAGTGGATGACGTCCCGGCTTCTGGGGGTCTGGCTGGCATTGATGCTGGTGACACCGGCTGGTGCAGTCATTTTGTGGAACGACCCCGGCACAACCTTGGTTCATGAAAATGGTGCCGGGACCGATATTCTTGGCGGGGCTGTCAAACGCGATGACACGGCCTTTGACACGCTTTACTTCAAATTTCATGTTGACCCATCGTCGGACAAAGACACGGAGGAATATTTCGCCGCCTTTGAATTATTTGAAGGAGATTCAGAACGGCTGGGAATTGGCAATGCCACGAAAGCTTGGGCTTATAGCGTTTTTTTTTCATCCGGATGAAACCAGCGGAACCAACAATCTCGCCGGCTATATCGATCTTCGTACTTTAACTCCTGAATCCGTAACGCCCGGGGCCGGCTCATACCAATATCCGCGTCGCGGTGTCGGGGCCACGATCATCATCAAAATCCAATATGTTCCCGGCGAAGACGACTTGGTCACGGTGTGGCTTAACCCGGATCTCGGGCCGGGTGCGAATGAGGCGTATCAGCCAGACAGCCTGACGACCCGGTTTAACGCCAATGCCAGCTTCGATGAAATCCGGCTGCGCCATGCCGGGTGGTGGTGATGGGTGGGCGTTCAGCGATCTGGCCATTGCGACTTCGTTCGGTGACTTTGTGGATATGAGCAGCGCGCGGCCAAGGGAGCTGACTTCCGGGGTTGTGGACGGCACGCGAATTTTTAATTTTCAATCCTGGCAAAAAGAACAGGTCTGCCACAGGGTCCCGTTCGTGCCCTGACGCAAACCCATGATGGCTATCTCTGGATTGGTGGCGATGATGGACTGGCGAGGTTCGATGGCTTGCGCTTTGTCACTTTTGGGGTTCAGCAAGGAATTAAAGTCGGCCCGGTGAATGTGCTCTTTGAAGACAGCCATGGAAAGCTGTGGATTGGTGGCGCGGACAGCGGCTTGAGCAGCTGGCGAAATAATCAAACCACCACGTTCACGGCACGGGATGGATTGCCGGCTAACACCATTACAGCTTTGGCAGAAGATGCCGCCGGTCGCCTTTGGGTCGGTACTGAAGCCGGCTTGACGCTTTGGCAAAACGGACAACCATTGCCGTTGAACGGGGTAGAAACATTCAAGGGCCGGCGCATTACTGCCCTGTTCAGCGACCCGATGGGACGAATGTTGATTGGCGTGAAAGGCGCGGGCGTCTTCCAGTATGCAAATGACAAATTTGTTCCGCTCGTAATAGATTCCATGGAAGAACTGCTTCGAGATCCGCATTGCCTGTTCGTTGATAAAACCGGGCGGGCATGGATTGGTGCCGGTGAAGATTTCCTCCTGTGCAAAGATGGCGGCCGCTGGCTTCATTATCGGATGCCCCGCAAGCAGGGCAAGTCGAGCGTAACCGCGCTGGCCGAGGAGTCGGATGGAACTGTTTGGGCAGGGTCGGCTGGAGGCGGGTTGTTTTTGTTTCAGGACGGCAAACTGGTTGCCATCCCAACGGGCAGCGGCCTTGCTGGCAATCTGATTCAATCATTATTGACTGACCGCGAAGGCAAGTTGTGGGTGGGCACAGATGCCGGACTAAACCGCCTCCATCGCAAAACCCTTGTTACCTTGAGCCAAGCTGAAGGACTTGGTTTTGGGGTCACAATGGGCCTGGCTGAAGTTACGCCCGGCGCGATCTGGGTGGCCAAGCCAAACGACGGACTGTATCGCTGGGATGGAAAAAGTTTCAGCCGCCTGTCGGCCGCCGGTTTATCACCGCATGATTCACAAATCACCGCCATGCTGGTGACGCGTGACGGCTTTTGCTGGGTGGCGACCACCAACAGTTTGCTGCTTTACAAGGATCCCATTGCCGCCGCTGACGAAGTTAAAATCATCAAACTGGCGAAACCAGGAATCATTTCGCTGGCCGAGGATCGGAACGGCGCATTATGGGTGGGAACGCGTGAAGGAAAAATCTGGCAGTTGCGCGCGGACAAATGGCTGGCGCAAACGAATTTCTCCCAGACGAATGCCATTACCGCCATCGTGTCCGACCCGGATGGCTCCATGTGGATTGGCACTGATGGCGGCGGTTTATACCGGCTGATCAACGGCAGTTTAGAACACATTGGTAAAGGCGAAGGACTGTTGAGCAATTTCATTCGCACGCTCTATCTGGACGGCCAAGGCACGCTTTGGATTGGCACGGCGGATCAAGGATTGAGCCGGTGGCGCAAGGGGCAGATCACGAACATTACGACCCACGAGGGATTGCCGGACAATAATATTTCCCAAATCCTCGAAGATGAAGAAGGCCGCCTTTGGCTAGGGAGCAGCGGAGGTATTGCGAGTGTGAACAAACGCCGGTTGGATGAACTGGCCGCCGGCAAAATTCATGTGGTATATCCGCGTGCCTTTGGCCGGGCGGACGGGATGTTGTCGGAGGAATGCACCGGCGGGTTTTACCCTGCCGGCCTCAAAACCAAATCAGGACTGCTTTGGTTTTCGACGTTAAAGGGCGTGGCAGTGGTCAATCCCCGTGTTCAACCTGCAACATCGCGCACGCCCAACACGGTATTGGAAGAAGTTCTTGTGGATGGTGTGCCCGATTCCACACTTCATGCTTCAAATCCAATGGCGGAGAGAAACATTCAGCCGGGAAAGGAAGCGTCGGCTCTGGAAACATTGCGCATTACGCCCGGCAAACATCGGGTCGAATTTCGCTTTACCGGATTGAGTTTCGATGCGCCGGAGATGATGCGCTTTCGTTATCGGCTGGAAGGTTTGGATGCAGACTGGCTGGATGCAGGAACCCAGCGAACTGCCGTTTATAATTACCTGCCGCCGGGCAGCTATAAATTTCGCGTCGCCGCCTGCAACCGGGATGGAGTCTGGACCGACAGCGAGATCAATTTGGAGTTGGTTGTTTTGCGGCACTTTTGGCAGACATGGTGGTTTTTTACGCTGGCAGGATTAAGCATCGTCGCGCTCATCATCGGCATCGTCCGACTTGTGGAAAAAAGAAAAATTCAGCGGCGGTTGAAACATCTGGAACAGGAGCATTCGCTGGAACGGGAGCGTACGCGCATCGCGCAGGATTTACACGATGAAATGGGTGCCAAGCTGTGCCGGATTTCTTTTTTAAGCGAACATGCCCGCCGGGGCGAGCTTCCGCCGCAGGAATTACAGGATCAAATCACCTCCATTTCAGATGCTTCGCGGGAAGTGTTACATTCATTGGATGAGATTGTCTGGGCGGTCAATCCGCAAAACGACACACTGGAACATGTCGCCTCCTACATCGGGCAATACGCGCAGGAGTATTTTCAAATGACCGGCGTCCAATGCGAGTTGGACATTCCGACGCAATTGCCCGCGCACCCCATCTCCTCGCAGATGCGTCACCATGTGTTTCTGGCCACGCATGAGGCGCTCACCAACATCCTCAAGCATTCCGGCGCAACCAGCGCCAAGATTTCCATGGCTTTCGATGACGCGACATTTAGAATTGAAATCTCGGACAATGGGATTGGTTTCCATGCCCCGGTGGTTGAATCAGAATTCGTCTCGCCGGCCATCGCCCGGGCCATGTCGGGCGACGGATTGGGCAACATGTGCCAGCGGCTGGCCGACATCGGCGGACGCTGCCGGATTGAATCCGCACCCGGGCGCGGGACAACCATCCAGTTTGCCGTGCCATTGAATCTATCAATCAAAAACGTCTAAAGAATTATGATATCCGTTTCCATTGTTGACGACGAAAAGGAACTGCGCCAGTCCATCACGACCTTTGTGAACGGCGCGCCCGGCTTTCACTGTGTCAGCACCTACAACAGCGCCGAGGCGGCGCTCAAAAGCCTGCCCGGCGACAAGCCGGACGTGGTGCTCATGGACATCAATCTGGGCGGCATGAACGGCATCGAGTGCGTTGAACGGCTCAAGGCAGAGGTGCCGGCGATGCAAATCCTGATGCTCACGGTTTACGAGGACACCGATCAAATCTTCAAAGCCCTGGCGGCGGGAGCCAGCGGCTATTTGTTGAAGCGCAGCAGTCCGACCAAACTTCTCTCGGCCATCCGGGAGGTTCATGGCGGCGGTTCGCCCATGTCCAGTTCCATTGCCCGCAAAGTCGTGGCTTCGTTTCAAAAGTCGGGACAAACCGACGGGAAGCAGCCTCATCTTTCACCCCGCGAGGAGGCGGTTTTGAACTGCCTCGCCAAGGGGCTTACCTACAAACAAATTGCTGACCAATTGGAAATCAGCATTGATACCATCCGGACGTATCTGCGCCGCATTTACGAAAAACTCCATGTCCAGTCCCGCACCGAGGCAGTGGCCAAGTATCTGGGGCATTGATGCGCCGTTGCCCGGAACCAGAACCATTCCAATTTTTTCTGGGTTCAGTTCCCGGCTTTGAGCGATTGTTTTTCTTCCGGCGTCGCTGGTTTCAAACGGATCGCGGCACCGCCGCCGGGCGCCAGATGAAGCGGCAAGGTTGAATTGCGGGTGACCAGCCGCTTTTCGATTTTGTAATCAATCGGATTGGTTTTCCAATCGGCGTCATCGGCGTCGCGATAGATTTCCGCGACGTAAGTTGTGTTTTTTGACAGAAACTTGAGCGGCAGGTCAAAGTCGCGTTTCTTTTCATTGGTCATGCTGCCGATATACCAGTCATCGCCGGGACGCTGTTTCCGCGCGATGGTGACATATTCGCCAATTTCGCCATTGAGCATATGCGTTTCCTCCCAATCCACCGGTACATCCAGAATGAACTGAAACAGGTCGGGATATTTCTCATAATTCTCGGGAAGATCAGCGGCCATTTGCAGCGGACTGTAAAAGGTGACATACATAGCGAGTTGCTTTGCCACCGTGGTGTTCACCCGGTTGTTCTTTTTATATTGCGGATAGGTAACTTGGAGCACACCGGGGGTGAAGTCCATTGGTCCGCTCAAGAAACGGGTGAAGACCAAGTTGATGTCGTGGTTCGGCGGGTTTCCTCCATCGGCGGACCAGGCATTGTATTCCTGACCGCGCGCGCCTTCACGCGACATAAAATTCGGCCAGGTACGCTGCTCGCCCGTGTCCTTGATGGGTTCATGTGCATCCAGCATGATGTGATATTTGGCGGCCAAGATCGCGATCTTCCGGTAGTGGCGAACCATGTATTGACCGTCCAGATATTCCGCGCCAATAAACTGGCCGTTGGTGTCATAACGGTTGACGCGCGGCTCCATGCCGACGTAGCCGGACTTCACATGATGGATGCCCAGCCGCTCGCATTGTGCAAAAGCTTCCTCGACTTGGGCTTCGTAATTAGTAATGACCGATCCGGTCTCGTGATGGGAAATAAGATCCACACCTTTGCCATGGGCATAGGCGGCCAGTCCCGGCAGATCAAACTCCGGGTTCGGTTTTGTAAAACTAAATTCTGCCGCATGGGTAACCCAATCCTGCGCCCAGCCGACATTCCATCCTTCCACCAAAACGCCGCTAAAACCATGCTTGGCGGCGAAATCAATGTACTTGCGCGTGTTTGCCGTTGTAGCGCCAAGTCCATCGGTGCTCTGCTCGCCCGGCTTGCTGGGGTTCCATGTATATTTGCCTAGGTGCATTCCCCACCAGATGCCCACATACTTGCCCGGCTTGATCCATGAAGTATCGGTGATGCATGACGGTGGATTCAGGTTGAGCGCGACGGCTGATGTTCTTTCAACGATGTCTGATAATTTGTCGGTGATCATCACGAACCGCCACGGAGAAACGGACGGTGCGGCGGCTTTGACCAGAACGCCATCCGACCAGGGCGCCAGATAACATTTTAAAGTGTTGTTACCTTTGGGCCGAAGTTCCATGGCGGCATAGTCGGTCAAGTCCGCTTCGTGAACGACCAGGAACAAGCCGTCATCGGTTTGCAGAGTTAGTGGAGTGGTGACTGCTTTGACCGGCTCTTTTTTTGGATTGTCACCCGCGTAAGCATCGCCGTGTTCAAGCCGTGTCTGGCGCAATAGTTCGCTCAAATGGGTTTTGGAATATAGCTGTTCGGTTTGTTGCGGACGCAGAGCCGGTTGCCATAAAGCCATTTCGTCGTCGGGAAAGACGAACTCCGTCAGTTCGTTCATGATGTCGAAATCCTTGAGCGAAGGTTGTTCCGGCCATTCATAACGAAAGGCGATGGCATCATTGAACACTCGAAAAATTATCCGCAATTTGCGCTTCTGGTCATCCGTTTGCTGCAAAGTGACGGTCAATTCATTATAGTTGTCGCGCACTTCCCGTTGTTCGCCCCAAGGCTGGATCCAAGTTTCATCCTTCGATGATTTTGCGGTGTTGAGCAATTCAAAGCCCGATTTCATGGAACCATCTTTAAGTTCGAAACCGAGCATCGAAGAAAGAATGACGGGACGCTTTTTAAAATCCACCGCATAGGACGGCATCCCATCGGTCAGACTGAAGGCCAGCGATATTTTGTGATCGGGCGAAGAAACCGTCTTCTCAATGCGCACTGGTTTGTCGGCGGCGACGGAAGTCCAAGGAACGCCAAGTGAAAGGCAGAGCACAACAATGGCAGCAATAATTGGGCGACGATTTTTCATAAAGTGAGTGCTACAGTCACGGAGCGTATTTTCGGCTCAAAAGCGTGTGCTTGTGTAAATCGCAGAAATTTCACAAATATTCTGTGAAGTATTGCCTCCCAGCCTAAAAATTATTCCGGCGTGGTCGACCATTGTATGCTGTCATATGCCGGACTGCTGATGGAATCAGACGAATTCAATGTGCCGTATGAAGATTTTACAGTGGACCCATCAAAAACCCCATAAAAATTTCCCCAGGTAAGAGCACTGGGTTTCATCGACACGGCATGACTATCAACAAAGACAACATCCATGCGATTATTGTGTTTTGCGTAAGCTGTCTGAAGGCGTTCGTTGAATCCGTTGGCCACTGGAAATGATGGGCCGGAAGCTCCAGACCACACAGTGTCCAGGCAAACGGACGCAGTCGCCGAACCAATGGGGCTAATGGAGCCGCTGGTTTCGGCGAGAGCAACCACGTCAGATGGCTTGTTAATACTGGACGATTTGAATGTTTTGCCGCCATTCATCGTTCCAGTATCGGGATCATAACTGCCAAAAACAGTAATGTCATTGAATCCATAGGAAAGATAACCTGTGATGCTTGGATCCCACGTTCCTTCTTCACTGGGATAACTTAAACCGCGCTTCCGCTTGGGGCATACCCAAATAAGATTGTTCTGCAGATAGTTTACCATCAAGGGAGCGGCTGAATTTGCAGTCCAAGTGCTTGCACTCGTGCCAATCAGCCATTCTGTTCCAGCCAGTTTTCCATGGGCGTTTTTATAAGTTGCACCATTTTTGTACCAAATAGGTTTGCCAGTCGCCGCGTCGGTGGGCATTGGAAAAACATCTCCGTTATCGCCCGCATACATTGTGAAACCAATGGCAATTTGCTTGGTATTATTCAAGCAGGCAATCGCCAGGGCCTTCTCTTTTGCCTTGCTCAAGGCCGGCAGCAGCATGGCGGCCAAGATCGCAATGATGGCGATCACAACCAGTAATTCGATCAAAGTGAAAGCCGACCTGGCTGGATTCACTTTGACAGCGCTTCGGGAACGTTTGGTTTCGTCTGTAATGTTGCAATTCATAATAAATCCATCCACCGCCAAGGCCGCTCCGCCTGATGGCACGCCCATAACCGGACAAATATCAGCAAGCGTGGGACTGGTGACAGTTTCAATTTATCAGCATTATTCCAAAATTCAAAAGTCGCATGAAACGGCGACAACAAAATATGGAGCCATGGGACCGTTCCACTGTGAGTGTGGACTTGGATAATCGTGCAAGCGGCGAGTTGTTGCTTCGGCAGACGTAATGACTCAAAAAACCGGGAAGACTTTGACGTGAAAAGCGGCAATTGGGCCGATTGGTTGTTTAAGTATCTCGCGGTAAAAGAAGATTAGGGCGATGAAAGCTGGGTCGTTAGGCCGCTTTCAATACGCTTAAAATTTAATTGTCCGCATTTGTCTTGTTAGTGCCGAAATTTTATTTATCATATTGAAAATCAAGGCGTAATATTCCCATCTCGTGAAACCTAATTTCTATTCTTTTATCGTCGTAGATTTTTCACGTTTGTCCGATTATTTCGCCCACCTCAGATAGCTTTGCCACCACGTCTGTTCCCCAAATGTTCCGCCCATTCAATACCCCTAACTATATCTATGTTTTATAATCTAAAAATTGGCTCCAGAATATTCCGCCAAATTTTTGCTGGTCTTTGTATCATCTTGATGATGGTAGGCGTTTCTGCCCCTGCCCAAGTTTTTCAGGCAGCTCAGAATCCAGGATTACCAGAGCCGACCCCCGGCGCGCTGACCAATTTGCTGGCAGAAATCGCGGCATTACAAACGGAAGCCGCCGCGCGCACGCCAGCACAACATAAAATCTATCCGTCGTTGCTCGATGTGCTGCGGGAATATCGCGGCCAAGCGCTCCGGCCTTACGCGCCGCTCGTGCGCTCCGGCCTCAGCCTGCGTCCAGAGGGGCGCGTGATGGTGGATATTAATGCCAATGTTACGGCATTGTTGTTGACGAACATCAAACAATTGGACGGAACTATTATCAATTCCTCCGCCCATTCGGTTCGCGCTGACGTGCCGGTCGAATCTTTGGAAACCATCGCCGCGCTGGCGGATATTTATGCCATCAGCCCGGCAATGCTGCCTTTGCACAACGTCGGCACGGCGACTTCAGAAGGCGATGTGGGGCATCAAGCCAACACCGCGCGCGCCAATTATGGGATCAGCGGCGCCGGGGTAAAAGTGGGCGTGCTCTCCGACAGCGAACGTTTTGGATCCATTTCGCAGGGTAATGGTGATTTGGGCGGCGTCATTACATTGCCGGGCCAGGACGGTATCAGCACTAATGGTGACGAAGGCGAAGGCACGGCAATGATGGAAATCGTCCATGACTTGGCGCCCGGCGCACAGCTTTATTTCGCCACCGGTGATGGCGGCGAAAGCAGCATGGCGGCTAACATCATTTCCATGGCGACGAATTATGGCTGCAAAGTGATCATTGACGATATTACTTATGTGGACGAATCACCCTTTCATGAGAACCAAGCAATCAGCCAGGCAGTGAAGAAGGTCAGTGACCTTGGCGTTTTGTATTTTACATCGGCGGCCAATGATGGCGGCCAGAATTCCGGCACGAGTGGCACGTGGCAGGGGGATTTTAAAGCCAGTGTGGCCACCTTGCCACAGGTTCCCGGCACGCTGCACGACTGGGGTGGCGGGAATGTGTTTAATTTGGTGACAAACAAAAACTCAGGCAGCAAAGGCGTGGTTCTATTTTGGAGCGATCCCTGGGGTGGAGCCGCAAGCGACTACAATGTCTACGTCACTGACGCCGCAGGCCATGTCGTCTATCATGGAGACTACGCACAGGCGGGCAGCCCATCCGATATTCCATTTGAAATCACCGCCCCAGCCACGAACGGCCAATACATTGTGGTTTCCCGAGTTTCCGGTCCGGCCCGGATGATACACGTAAGCGTCATGCGCGGCGGCCTCGCCGTTTCCACCGCCAGCGCCACGCGCGGCCACAACGCTCCTAGCGCCGTGAATGGCTTCAGCGTGGCGGGCGTGGTGGCGGCAGGACGCACCAACGCTTTTGGTCTGGCCGGACCGGGCGGTTATTTTTACACGTATTCCTCCGACGGCCCGCGCCAGATTTTCTATGAAACCGATGGCGCGGCGGTGACGCCCGGCAACTTCACTTCCTCTGGCGGACGGACATTGCAAAAGCCGGACATCACGGCGGCAACTGGCGTCAATGCTTCTACAACTTTTGCCACGAACAGCGGGTTCCATCCATTTTACGGAACCTCCGCCGCCGCGCCACATGCCGGAGCGATTGCCGCGCTGCTGTTATCCTATCGCCCGGATTTGACGCCCAGCCAAGTGTGGGCAGCGATGACCAACGAGACGCTCATCTATAATACCTTAACTGCCCGTGATCAGGGTGCTGGTATTGTCATGGCCGATTCCGCCATGGCTTACTTGAATCCCACGGTGAATTTTACTTACCCGACCAACGGCCAGACTATTGCGAACAGTTCCGCTCCGCAAATCTTGGGCTACGCCGACAGTCCCACGGCCAATTTGAATGCCGTGCGCGTGGCGATCAGCCGCAACACGGATGGTGTGTGGTATGATTTTGTCAGCGGCAACTGGGGGACGACGACCTTTAATTTCGCCCGCAATGTTTTGAACGCCACCGGAGTGTCAGCCGTTCATCATGTCGTATGGTCGGCACAAATGCCGGCATTGGCAGCAGGAACTTATACTGTGCAGTCGCAAGGAGTGGATATTTTTTCCCATGCTTCGCCGTGGACTTCGGAAACCTTCACCGTGGTAGCGCCACCAAACGTGACTTTTTCTCCGTTGACCAACTACGCGACAATTTTCGATTTTTCGCAGCTTGGCGGCACGGTGGATGAACCCGGCGCGGTCGCGTTCCGCCTCGACCAGTATGATGTCAGCGGCAACAACGATCTCTTTTGGAATGGTTCAGCATGGATCACGAATGGCAATTCCCCGGCGGTTTATCTGGCGGCTAAAATAACCGGCGGCAACTGGTCTCCTGCCAACGGTGTTGTTTTGCCCACGCGCGGTCAAACGCGGGCGGGACAATATTTGCTTCGTGTCGTCGCCATGAACCTTGCGGGCGTTTCGATCACCAATGAAATTTTTGTCAGCCGCTCGGCCACCGATACCACGCCGCCCATCCTGACGCTGGACAATATTCTAAATGGCGCCGTTCTCAACACGCCATCGTTGCCGGGTTTGTCTGGCAACGCACTGGATTATGAAACCAGCGTGGCGTCGGTCAATGTGTATATCAACCGTTTCACCGGCAATGGCGTGCTCTATTGGAATGGATCCGCTTGGACCGCCACCCCGACGGCCCTGCACGCCAGTTACAATGCGCAAACGGTGGTCTGGCAGGTGACCAACTCGCTGCCGTCCGGCGCTAATCTGCCCAACGGTGGCTATCAATTGGAGATTGATGCGGCAAACAATGAATCTCCCGCCGGAAACAGTTCCCTCTTCGTGAGTTTCTCGGTGGATTATCATCCGGTTTATGTATTCACGGCGGGTAGTTACGCCTCCGGTGATTCCAGCCTTTGGAACATGAACTGGAGCGATCCGGCCAATTGGAACGTAGGCAGTGTGCCGACTCCAGATGCACGAGTGATAATCAATAATTACTCGCCGAATAATACCGGTTTGGGAAGCCTCCAACTTTATCGGCTTGACCTGTCGGGCGGCACACTGACAACGGCCGGCATGCTGATCACCAACCTTAATGTCTCTGGCGGTGCGCTCGTGGCCGGTGCCATCAGCCTGCCCGCCAATGGCGTCTTCAACTGGTCGGGCGGTACATTGACGGGCACTTACAATGTGCCTATGGGTGCGATAGCCAATTTTACTGGTTCAGGAGATAAGATTCTGAGTTTAGCGACGTTCGTTAACAATGGCACCGTCGTTTGGAATGGCGGCAATTTGGCCGCCAGCTTTGGAAGTGTGCTGACAAATAATTCCACGTTTGTGATGCAGAGCAGCAGTATTTTCCAGAATACTTCCGGTTATAATGGCTACGGTTATCCTTTGCCGACATTCGTCAACAACGGACTGCTTCAGAAAACAGTTTCAAACGGGCAGACCGTTCTTTCTCCTGACTATGGCGGCTGGGCCTTTTACCAGAATGGCACCATCGATATCGAGACCGGCGCCTTGATTTCGCAGAATCTATTGTATGTAAACGGTGGATCTGTCTTCACTGGTCCGGGCGAAACCCGGGTGGATGCCGGAACGATTACCATCAATGGCACCAACACCATTCAGTCGGGAGCGACCGTGGAGCTGGCGGGCGGTAATTGGTATGGCAATAATATTTTTACCGGCCCGGGCACTTTTGTCTGGAGCGGCGGGATCATTGTAGAAACCAACACCATTACCGCAGGTGCAAAATTTTCCATCGTCGGTGACGGTGCGAAAAAAATCTTTGGCCAATTGAACAATGCCGGCAGCGGCGTTTGGACCGGCACCGGGGTGGTTAATTGCAGCTTTGGAAGCGTCATTAACAATAGCGGCACCTTGCTGATCCAGAACGACGCGATGTTTTACAACAACGCTGACTATAACGGATATGGTTACCCTTTACCGGCCTTCAATAACTACGGCACTTTGATCAAGACGAACAGCTCCGGCACCACCTTCTTTCACTCCGACTATGGCGGTGTGGCTTTCAACAACAACGGCAATGTGGATGTGCAAAGCGGCAAGCTGGCGCTTGGCGGTGGCGGCACCAGTCAAAATGCGAGGTTTAAAATTGCCGCAGGATCGGAAGTGGATCTCAATGGTGGCACGCATAACTTTGGTTCGGGATTAAACTTCAGCGGCGGACTCACGCGAATGTTGTCGGGCATCTTGAATTTCACCGGAACCAATGTGCTGACCAACAGCGCAACTTTTGAAATTGCCGGCGGCACAGTGAACGGCACCAATACCTTTACCGGCGCGGGTGCCGTCAACTGGAGCGGCGGAACGATCGCCGCAATCTTCAACCTTCAATCCAACATCGCACTGAATATCAGCGGCACGGATGACAAACGGCTTTATTTGGGCGCCATCAACAATGCCGGGCCGGTTTTATGGACGGGCAGCGGGAACGTGGCGTGGAGCTTCGGCAGCACCTTTCAGAACGGCGGCAGCTTCACCGTGCAGAACGATGCGCTGTTCTACAACGATGCCACCTATAATGGCTATGGCTATCCCCAGCCTGTATTCATCAACAATGGCAACGTGATCAAGACCAACAGCACCGGCACTACCTACCTTCCCCCCGACTACGGCGGCGTTGCCTTCAACAACAACGGTACCGTGAATGTGCAAAGCGGCATCCTGGCCCTTGGCGGCGGTGGTGCCTCGGCGAATGACTCGTTTACGGTCGCGGCGGGTTCGATGATTGATTTGACCAACGGCGCTTTTTTCTTCAGTGGAAACCAGACATTGAATGGTGCGGGAACCAACCGCGTGAGCGGCGCGGTTGTTACATTTAATTACAGCACCAATACATTAGGTGGTGGAAATACGTTTGCTATCATGGCCGGAACAATCATTGGCACCAATACGTTTGCGGGAACTGGAACGCTAAACTGGAGCGGCGGAACGATCTCTGCTCTGCTAAATTTGAAATCGAACATCGCTTTGAATATCACTGGTGCAGATGAAAAGCGGCTTTATGCGGGCACCGTCAACAGCGGCGGGCCGGTTTTATGGACGGGCAGCGGGAACGTGGCGTGGAGCTTCGGCAGCTCCTTTCAAAACAGTGGCATCTTCACCGTGCAGAACGACGCGATGTTCTACAACGATGCCACCTATAACGGCTATGGCTATTCCCATCCCGTGTTCATCAATAATGGCACATTCCGTAAGAATACAACCGCAGGCACGACGATGTTTCCAGGTGACTACAGCGGGGTTGCTTTCAATAACAATGGCGTGGTTGACATTCAAAGCGGCAACCTGGCGCTCGGCGGCGGTGGTGTTTCGTCCAATGACACATTCACCGTCGTGGCGGGATCGTTTGTGGAATTCACCAATGGCACCTATTTTTTTGATGGTAGCCTGACGCTCAACGGTGCCGGAACCACGCGCGTCAGCGGCGCAACCGTGACGTTTGACAACAATGCGACCACCATGGCGGGAGCGAGCACATTTGAGGTCGCTGCCGGCACCATCACCGGCACGAATTTCGTTTCCGGTGCGGGTGCTCTCAAATGGAGTGGTGGAACTATCGCGGCCATGCTCGATCTCCAGCCGAATATCGCGCTCAACATTACTGGTGCAAATAATAAGCTGCTCGATCTGGGAACCATCAACAGCAGCGGTGCGTCATCGTGGACAGGAACCGGAAATATCAATTTTGGTTTTGGCAGCACCTTTCAGAACAGCGGCACCTTCACCGTACAGAGCGATGCGATGGTTTACAATGACGCTGCTTACAATGGCTATGGTTATCCCGCTCCCGTGTTCATCAATACTGGCACGTTCCGTAAAAACACGACGTCCGGCAGCACCGTCTTCGCACCGGACAATGGCGGGGTAGGATTCGACAACCGCGGCTCGGTGGATTTGCAGACGGGCAAACTGGCGATTAATTCCCCATACACGCTCTCTGGCTCACCGCTGCTCAAGCTTGTGCTCGGCGGTCTCACGCCTGGCACCCAGTTCAGCCAGGAAAACTTTGGCGGTTCCGTCACGCTCGGTGGGAATTTGAGCGTTACTTTGAGCAATGGATTTACACCGACCAACGGACAGTCTTTTGCCATCATCACCTATGGTTCCGAGACCGGTCAATTTGTTGCTCCACAACTTCCCGCCTTGCCGAAATATTTGGCTTGGCAGGTCACTTACGGTGACACGGCAGTCACTTTGAACGTTTTGCCCTCCACAGTCATCAACGACGCAACACGGCTGGCCAATGGCCATTTCCAGTTCACGTTGAGCGGTCCCGCCGCAACTTCCGCTTTCGTTCAGGGCTCAACCAATTTGTTGGATTGGACATTCCTGCGAACCAACAGTCCGTTCACCGGCACGCTGCTGTTTGATGACCCGCAGGCGGTTGGTTATCCACGTCGATTCTACCGAGTCCTGGTGCAACCGTGAAGAAACTGGATTTGAGCAAGGCCGCACTGGGCGAAGTCATCGCCCCGGTTGGCTAATCGTGTTGCAACCCGGTAATTGGCAGCGTTGGTATTTTCCGCCAACTGTCGTGACCGGCCTGAATACCAGTAAAGACTATGTCATGGAGCGGGTGAAGGAAATCGAACCTTCGCTCAATTCGGACTGTGTAAAGCCCAACATACGACTCTGATGTTGGATTTCCCTCTATGTATAAGTCTTTGACTAAGTTGGTGCCGACGGAGGGGGTCGAACCCACACACCCTTACGGATACCAGATTTTGAGTCTAGCGCGTCTGCCAATTCCGCCACATCGGCCACCAAGCCCAGAATATATTTTTTACGGCGCGCAAAGTAAATAAGTTTCGTCGCGGGGAAAATAAAAACGCTGGCCTGAAAATCAGACCGGCGTCGGAATAAAACTGGTGGCGCGATCAAAAACCAACAGACGAACGCGTGCCTTGCTTGGTGATTTCCTTTTCGCCTTCCCAAACCGCCAGGCCGTTTCTGGCATCGGTCAGCGAAAGTTGAAAGCTGTAAGTGGACTGGCTGGTGTTACCGGCCTTTACCGCCAGTTGAATGATTTTGCCGGACAGGGTGAAGTCCGGGGTGCGGGTGGTCTTGGTGTCATTTTTGAATTCATTCTCCTGCTGGAGTCCCTTGGCCAGCGGATCTTCGGCTGAACCGCCCAAACCCATGGTGGTGGTGGTCAAAGCCTTGCCGCTGTCCAGCACGGCGACGCGAATTTTCTTGGTCAGCAGGTCGGTGTCAATCTGCTGGCCGGTGTTGTTGACGATGCGGCTGATGGCGATCACGGCGGGCGGATTGGGCACCCGGTCCAGCGCGCCGGACGCGAGCAGCTTGCCGGTCATTTCATTGGCGGCCTGGATGTAATCCTGAATGTTGATCGAACCAATGGTGACGACATTGTGCTGGTCGCCGGTCTCGACGTAATGGGCGTTGGTGGCGCAACCGGCTCCGATAAACGGAACGGCCGCGACAGCGAGGAGGGATAAAATGACTGGTTTTTTCATGGGGCTTTGTTGGGTTGAGGATGATTAATTTTCAATGAGCTTCAGCCGAAAATCTTTGCACGCGGGCGTCGGAGCCACGGCGGAAATGAATTTGCTTTCCCTGCCTTCGATCGTGCTGGGAATCAAGGCCGAGGCGACGTTGTTGAGCTGCATGCCGCTGGCGTCAAACCATTCGAAGCGGTAGTTGAAGGCCTGATAGGAGCGTGTTTTGTTGAGCAGTTCAACCTGCACCTTGAGCAATCCACCGGGCGTCATGGTGGTATTGACACCGACAATGGAAACTTTGTTGTTGAGTCCGCTGTCGGTGATTACGCGCGAGTCGGAAATCATCTGGCGCTGGCCTTCCTTCTGGGCGTTCTCCACGGAGTTCACCGTAGTTTTGCAGCCGGTAACGGCCAACAAACCACCGGCAAGGCCGGCAGCCACGAGCGGGAGGAAAATTTGTTTTTTCATTTTAACTTGATTTGTGTCACCAGCAACGGGCTGGTGGTGGTGATAGACTTGACATAGATGAGATTAAGTGTGCCGTCGCCGATTGTCACTGGGATTTTTTGCAGGCCGCCGGGTGTTTCCAGCTCGATTTTGCGGTCCTCCGGCGTGGGAAAACGGCAGAACTGAAATTGTTTTGGCAGCGTGGTCCAGGTGCGTTCATCAGCAATGTTCACGGCGGCCTGATAAACGGCGGTGCCGATTTGCATGACCAGCCCGGCCCATTCATTTTGCTGCCCGGCGGCACTGTTTGCGGCGTAGGCGGCGACGGCCTTGGCCACGGTGGCGGCGATGGTTTTGGTGATGACAATCGGTATCTCATTTTTGAAATCAAGTCCGATGATGCTGTCCATGTCGCAGAGCAAGGTCGTGGTCGCCGCGTTCGTGCCATCGGCCACCACGGTCAGGTCGGGAACGTAATTACCTTGGGGCTTGAGCTTGGGAAACGCCGCGCCGACATAGGAAACCTTCGTGACAATGATTGGAATATCTATGCGGATCTGGTCCCGCACGGGCGCGCAGCCGGTTTCAAAAATGACATAAGTTGTCGGCGTGAGCGGTTTGCCGGCGATCAAGCCATCCACCGCCGCCAGGTCTTCCTGGATGTATTTATTATTGCCCAGAAATCCGGCGACACGCTCGAATGATTTATGGGCGCGCTCCAGATCCGAGCCATCGGCGGCGTTCGCCATGAAATACAGGCCATCAAGATAGACCGTGAATGGATTGACATAATCGGAATAAGCTTTGAGATTGTCGAGGTTCGTATAAACGCCGGCCATCTGGGCTTGAAATTTCGGATCATCCTGCGCCTTTTGTATGGTCGCGCTGTTGGTGTTGCTGGCCGCCTCTTCCTGGGTTTTTTCGATGCGCTTCTTGTTTTCCTCAACCGCATCCTGCTGGCGTTGATAAGCACGGATGAGTTCCGGCCGGGCATTGTCGGGTTCGCCAAGCTCAAGATAATTCAGCGCCTTGTAGGTGTTGAGCATGATGCCGTCATAGGAGCGGCCTTCGTAGGCCAGATTGGCCTGATTAGACAGCAGCGCGCCGGTTTCCTGTCCGACCCGCACCTTGGCTTTCTGGGAATAATCATCAATCTTTGCCTGCGCCTGGTCGAATGCCTTGTTGCTGTCAGCGTATTGGCCGTTGGCCCGCAAAATGGCGCCCTGTTCCAGCCGCCAGATGACAGTGTCCTTGTTGTCGGCATTTTTATCCGCGTTTTTGGTGGCTTCGGCGAGTGCGTTCGTCACATTGCCCTGATGCCAGTATTTGGCGGCCGTATTTTTTTGTTCGTAGGTTTTGCAACCGGTCGCCAGCAAGCCGGCAAAGATTGCCATCAATAGTGCGTGGATACACGAATTGCCCATGGTTTTACTGATCATTTTCAAACGGAGTCCTTCTGATTAACTGCTTGTTTACTGCGGTTAAAGCGGTTACTGCGGCTTGCGCAGCACCGCGCCCTTATCTACGCCCGTGTCATCTAAAATGTCCGCGACGGAGGTCTTGGGATTGACCTGGGTAATTTTGACTTTGCCTACCTTGACTTCTTCACGCCCGAGAGATTCCTTGGTGTCCGGGTCAATCAATTCCTCGCCCAGCGCAAAAACATTGAACGTGTCGCCGACCTCCACTCCTCCGCCCTCGCCACGGTTGATCGTCACTTCCTTGTCGCGCTTGGCGATTATCTTGGCCGGGAAAATAACGTCGGCAAGGCGGTTGGCGATTTTCTGGGCCATGTCGCGCGAAACGGCCACCATCATTTCGTCGGACAAATTGCCGTCCTTGACCGAGTAGCTGCGGTTTTCCGTGATGCTCTTGAAGGCGTCATTGCCGGTCTGAAGATTTGCCGACTCCAGTAATTTGCCCGTGGTCGAATCGTAGATTTTCGCCACCACGGAGAAGCGGAAAACGCGCTTGGTCGAGCTGCGGCCAGTGCCTTCAAACGTGGCCGTCTCCATATAATCTTGAAAATCGTCCACCGTCGCCACAAGCAGATATTTGGCACCCGTGAGCTTGCCGGCTTTCGCGGCGGTCTTGGCGTCCACGTTGCCGGACGCGCCGAGGTCCTGTTCCTTGATGATGTCGTTCAGGTCGCTGCGACCGACGATGTCAAACTTTCGCGTCGCGTTGACACGGTCAATCAACTGGCTGTCGAGCGATTCAAGGATTCGCCCCATCTCCTGTTTCTTGTCCGGCTTCAACGAGGCATCCAGCGACGGCGTCGGCTTGATGGACGAGATGGCGAGGGTGGCCTTGCCACCGGCATCCTGTGCGAAAGCCAGTGCGGGCAGCAAGGCGGCAAACAAAGCCAGAACAATTTTGCAAAGGAAGGATTTTTTCATGACGGTTTAGGTTGATTAAAACTTAATAAAGGCTCTTGTAAATCTTGATGTTTTCTGTGGTATCCACGCGGTAATGGCTGTTCTTGAAGAATTCGGCGATACCGTTGATGCGATTCACCTCGGCGTCGGTCAGCTTGCGGTTGTTGTCAATTGTCGCCAGAAAATCCGTCGTGTCCTTCCAACGCGCATAACCCACCTCGCTCATTTGCAAGGCCACGTTTAGTTTCTGGCCTTCGTAGATGTTCACCGTGCGCGACCAGGTGTCGAAGCCTTCACGCGAGAGGCTCAACTTGTGCAGGCCGGGGCGGCTCTTGAAATCACCCGGAGCGGAACCGATGGCCACCCCGTCCACTTCCACCGTCACGTCCATCGCTTGCACGGCGACGGGCTGGCCGACGATGAGTTTGTTGTCCGCCGAAATGCCCATCGCGGAAACCATGATCGGCTGCTGGCGCGGGTCGGTCATGGTGCAGGCGATGTGCAAGGTCACCATGTTCGCCTTGGCCACTTCCATTGGCAACGCCTTCGCGCTCGTCACAATCGCATCGGCCAGTTGATCGGCGGCGTCATCCATCAATTCATTGATCACGTCGCTGCTGTCCGTCTGCAAATCACCGCTGTTGCGGTAATTCTTCTCGGCCAAAACCGTGCCGCCGCGCACCGCGCCACCTTCGTTCGCCTCCACGATCTTGTAGCTGACGCGCAGCTTGTAGGTTGTGTTGACGGTCGCGATGCCGTTGCCGTTGTAAGCCTTTTTCTCCGTGCCATAGCTGGTGATGGCCGGGATCAAAATATAATCAGCCCCAAGATTCTGCGCGAGGCGGAGCGCCGAGGTGTTGTCACTTAACGCCTGATCCAGCTTGGTCGTCTCTGGAGTAACGGAAACCTGCGCAGAGTCCGAACGTGCCACATCCACGGAGGCCGAACCATTGCCGGAAGATTTTTGGGACTGTTGCTGCATGGCGGTGACCTGCGCCGAACCTTTGCGCCCAAGCCCCAAGGAGGCCGAGCTTGGATCGGTCACAATACTGGTGTCCTTCGCGCGCACGGCCACGCCCTGTGCCGTGTCCACCTTCGCCGAGCCGGTCGCAGTGGAATTATTGCCGGAGGCCGTGCCGGCGTTGACGTTCGCGGCGGATTGCGAAGAGACATTGACGCCTGCGGTGGAATAAGATTTCAACGCGTTGACGGCCACGTCGCGGCTGATGACCGAATATCCCTTGCCTGCCACGCGGCTGGCCACCAGATCTTCGAGCACCGGCACCTTGTCATTGAATTGCGCGCCCGCCCGGTTTTCCACGATGATGGCGATTTTACGCAAGGCTGAATTGGGATTGACCGCCTGATACACATTGGTTTTTTCGGTGATGGTGCGTTCCACGACCACCACCGTCTGCTCGGTGGAGCCTTTTAAATTGGCCGGGGTTTCAATCGGGCTGGGTTGAGCGTTGAGCGATGCCTGTTCCGCCAGAACAATCAAGGCCGCAAGAAGGAGACAATTGAACACTTTCATAAATTTATTGGGGAATTATTTGGCCGGACTGTTGGTCGTGGTCACGGGTGCGGCGGGCGGCGGAGCGGAATTTCCGGTCGGCGCCGGCATCTTGGCCGGGCGTCCGTATTGGTCCACCAAAATATCGTAAGGCACCTGGATCGTCCGGCCATCGCTCGTCGTTTCGGTTTTCCAGTAACGCACCATGTGATAGCTGGGATCCAGCACGCTGGCAGTTCCCGAAACCATCCCCGCCACTGCGCCGCCGGCAAAACCCACGACGTTGCCGGCCACCACGCCCACGCCGGTGCCCACGACATCGCCCGCGACCGGGCCGGGATGATAAGGACTGCCGACTTGATTGCTTGCGCAACCGGTCGCCATCAACACCGCCAGTAAACCGCCCAAAGCTGAAAGATTGCGGATAGTTTTCATGGGATATCCTTGGTTATGGGTGCGGATTAAATGCTGGTTAATCTTTGCGCATCCGCCAGAAAACATTCAAGGAAAATCTGTGTCCGCGAATTGGCGTTTGCCTTGCGCCATGGTTGCCGTTTCAATGATGGTGTGATTGCCAAACGTGTCATCCCCTGTCTCGACGTCCACGACGGACATGTCACGCGTGGCGTCCAGTTCGGCGTGGCCGAAACGGGCGGCCTGCGCAATGTCGGCGACCCCGTGGAACTCGCCCTCCGCTACAACGAACAGGGCGCGGACGAGATGGTTTTCTTCGACATCACCGCCACCGCGCACGGACGCGTCACGATGGTGGACGTGATCGAGCGCGCCGCCGACCAATGTTTCATGCCGCTAACCGTCGGCGGCGGCATCAAATCCGTGGATGACATGTATGCAATGCTGCGCGCTGGCGCGGACAAGATTTCCATTAATTCCAGTGCCATCGCCAATCCCGAACTCATCCGGCAGGGCGCGGAAAAATTTGGCAGCCAATGCATCGTGGTTTCCGTTGACGCCAAGAAGATTGCGCCGGACAAATGGGGCGTGTTCTCGCATGGCGGACGCAAGGACACCGGCCTCGACGCCATCGAATGGGCGAAACGCGCCGTGGCGCTTGGCGCGGGGGAAATCGTCTTGAACTCCATTGACGCCGACGGCACCAAGGCCGGGTTCGACCTCGTCATCACGCGGCGTGTGAGCGAATCCGTGGGCGTGCCGGTGGTGGCCAGCGGCGGCGCGGGCACACTGGAACACATGGCCGAGGTGCTGCTCGCCGGCCATGCCGACGCCGTCCTCGCCGCGAGCATTTTTCACTTTGGCACCTACACCGTTGGCGATGTGAAACAGTTTTTGCAGAAACAAAATATTCCGGTGAGGTTGTGAAAACGTAGCGGCGTCTCGGCAGAACGCCGCCTAATGAGCGAATTTTTCCCCTAACGTCTAAAACTAGGCCACGTTGTACCCAGTGTTGCCACTTGAGCGTGGAAGTAAAACCACCACGCGGCGTTGACTGCAGTGACTGGTTAAATGGCTTTACCAGAGTTTGCTAAATGCCCTTCAGGTTTCTCACATCATTAAAGTAAGTTTGTGGATGAGTGACTTGACTCTAGCTGCATAAAAAAAAGCTTGGCATAGACTCTGCTTAAAGCTTCGCCAGCATGAAAGCGAGCATTTGTGGGCCTCTCCTCAAGCGGATCAAATCGTGGCAGCTTGTCTGTCTTGGCATCAGTGGTTGGGTGACTATCTACAGCGTTGCGATCATTTATTGGGGTGCCAGCAGTTTTGTCGTCGGCAACGCCCAAGGCGGCAGTTTCGCCGCCGTCATGACTCTCTCCGGGCTGGAAGCAAGACGCCGTCAAAAAAACGGTTCAGTGAATCCACTTCAATGGGCTGACGGCATCACCACGGAACAACTGAACGTGGCCCTTATCAGGACCTTGCAACGCAACGAGCTCCTTCTCGAAGCGCTCCACCCCAGCGAGGCCCAAATGGGCTTTGCGCTGCACGCCGTCAAAGCTGGACGCACCTTTCTTTTTGAAACCGGGCGTTGGAAAGAACCGGTCATAGACCTGCCTCATATCAAAACGACCGAGGAAAATCGTAACAAATCAAGTGCTGACTTTGCCGTCATTGTCGGAGCCGGCACGCCCGATGAGGAAACGAAGATTTTCGCCAAAACCCATCCCGTGAAATTGCTCGTCGGCAAGGAACTCAAAGCCATTTTCACTGAAGAAAAACCGTCGGACGAAAATGCTGAAACCAGTCCAATCCCGAAATATGCATCAGGCCAGTTCAGCGCAGGGAGCGGAATAATTGCTTCCGTCAACAAAAACGTCTTATGCGACAAAGGAGCGGCGAAAAATGAAAAGCCAGACGTTAAAGTTCCCCGATTCTTTCGTAAGACACCCCTGACGTCCGACAGCACTTTTCATATTCGATGGAGATAAGAACATTGATTAAGTCGCGTCAATTTTCTAGAGGAACTTTTTTACGGCTGTGGGCGCTGGAATCAGTGCCGTTGCGCAATCATCAAGGAGGCGATTATTTCGCGACACCGTATTTCTGACGCAGTACGACAATGGTGAGACTCTAGCGGGCTTTAAGGTTTTTCTTCTGGATTTACAGTCACAAACAGCGACATGATTTTTCCCCGGTATTTTAATGTGGCAAACTGGAACCAGCTTTTCTTTCGGTTGCAAGTGCCTTAACCTACGGTTAGTTTTTTTCTGTCATTTCGCGTGGTCTTTAAAACTATCCGGCCTCAGTGCCAGCGGCGCGGTCGTCGCTCTGCGACGGCAAATCCATTCCTGCGTTCGCGCGGGTGGTTTTGTAATCCAAAAATCATATTTGACAATTCAAAATAGGAATTCATATTTTGAAGTATGAAAATTGGCGAACGCGGGCAGGTGACCATTCCTCAAAAATATCGCAACCGTTTTGGGCTGGTGCCGGCGACGGATGTCGAGTTTGTGGAACAGGCCGGCCAGCTCGTTTTGAAAAAGGTAAAAAAGGAATTCCATCCCATCAGTAAATACGTCGGCGTGCTCAAGGGGCGCGGCCAGCGTTCTGACGACCTGGTGGAAGCCATGCGCGGACGATGACCACGGCCGTTGATTCCAACATCCTGTTTGATGTTTTTCTGCCGGACCCGGCGTTTGAGAAGCGTTCGCGGGAAGCCATTGAGGAGTGCGCGCATCAGGGCGGCCTTGTGATCGCCGAGCCGGTTTATGCGGAACTGGCGGCGTGGTTTGCCTCGCAAGCGGCGCTGGATAACGTGCTGGAGGAATTGGAAATTGTGGTTGAACCGGTTTCGCGTGATGGCGCCTTTGCCGCCGGGCGCGCCTGGAGAAAATACCGGCAGGGCGGCGGCAGCCGGAATCGCATCATGACGGATTTTCTGATCGGCGGTCACGCGTTGGAACACGCTAATCAATTGCTTTCGCGCGACCGGGGTTTTTATAAAAGCTATTTTACCGGTCTGAAAATCATTGACCCGTCAAAGGAATGATTAAGGATCTTACCTAACTCCGCTGGCTCGCTACGCAGCTATCCCATATTTCTTCCGCAGCGCAGCGAGGTGCGCGTCGGGCTTGGTGCCTTCACCGGTGGCGAGGCGCATGAGTTCCTGGGGATGATGTTTCATGCCTTGGTGGTGAACCTTCTCGTGCAACCAGCCGAGCAGCGTGTCGTATTCCCCGCGTGCCAGTTCCGCATTGAGCGTCGGGCAGTCGGTTTGGGCGCGCCGCATGAGCTGAGCGGCATTCAGGTTGCCCAGTGAGTAGGTCGGGAAATAGCCCATGGTGCCAATGCTCCAGTGAATGTCTTGCAGACAGCCGTCAGCATCCTTGGTGACTTTCAGGCCGAAAGATTTCTCGAATTGCTCGTTCCAATAGGCGGGCACATCGGCCACGGCGAGTTCGCGTTCGATCAATTTCATTTCGATCTCAAAACGCAAAATGATATGCAGGTCGTAAGTGACTTGATCCGCCTCGACGCGGATGAAGGACGGTTTGACGTGGTTCACCGCCGCCGTGACCTGCTCGGGCGTGAGATGGCTTAGTTCGGGGAAATGCTTGCACGCAATGGGATGCCAGTGTTGCCAGAACGTTTCGCTGCGGCCCACATGATTTTCCCAAAGGCGCGACTGCGATTCATGGATGCCAAGCGAAACTGCGCTGCCCATCGGCGTTCCGTAATGTTCTTTCAACAGTCCCTGATCGTAAAGCCCATGCCCGGCCTCGTGCATGATGCCGTAAAGCGACTGTGTGAAATCCGCTTCGTTGTAACGCGTGGTGAGGCGGCAATCGCTCGGTCCCAGCCCGCTGCAAAACGGATGCGTGGTGGTGTCAATCCGTCCGGCGGCGAAATCAAAACCCAGCGCGGCCGCCACTTCGCGGTTGAACGCCTGCTGGGCGGCGACGGGATAATGACCGTTCAAGATGGAGCGTGGCGTGGCGGCGGAGTGTTCAATGGCCGGCCCAAGAATGGAGATAATTTCCGGCCGCAGTCGGGCAAACAATTCGCGCAAATCCTCGGCGCGTGCACCGGGTTCGTATTGGTCGAGATGCGCGTTGTAAGGCGAACCGGCGTAGCCCCACAACTCCGAAAATTGCAGATGCAGATCCAGCAGCTTCTGAAGGTGTGGACGGAAGATTTTGAATTTCGATTCCTTACGGGCCTCGCCCCACGCTTCGCGGGCATGGGCGCGCAGGCGCTCGAATTTTTCCACCAGGCGCGCCGGGATTTTCGTCTTGCGATCATAGCTGCGACGCCATTCGCGGACGTTGGCCGCCGCATCGGAATCGGACGCAAAACCGTGCTGCTCGCATTCGGAAATCCATTCGCCGACTTTGTTGGCGGTGAACAGCCGGTGGGCCTGGCCGCTGAAATACGCCATCTGTCCGGCGCGATGGTCGAGTGCCTTGGGCGGCATGTAAGTTTCCTCGTCCCAGGACAGGAGGCTGTTGGTGCTGTCGAGCAGGGCGATCTCATGCGCGCGTTTGAGCAGCTTGCGGTAGGCGGGAAAGTTGTCAGACATAAATTCAGATTGTCAATGCGACGCCAGGTTGTCGAATGGAAAGTCAGAGTTCATGCCGTGCTGGCAGCGCGAAATCAAATTTAAAAAAATGCTTCTGTTTTGAAACGGGATGTGTTTAATACTTGGCGTCGTTCAAAGGACATGGGCGCACACACTTCATATAAAATAAATGGTCCCCAGGTCATTTCGCAGATGATTGAAGGCGAGGTGGTCGTCATCAACCTGCAGACTGGAAGTTACTACAGCCTCACCGGGGCGGCGGCGACCGTCTGGGAAGCACTGGAACGCGGCGCGGGCGGAACACAGATCACGGATGCGCTGACCGCCCGTTTTACAGACTGCGACGCCGGACTGGAAGACATCGTGAACAATTTTCTCAAGGAACTGCGCGGAGAATCTCTCATTGTTCCGGCCGAAGATGGCATGCCGGCCAGCGGTATAATTTTGGATAATACCCCGGTCAGGCGGGAGAAATTCACGCGGCCCGTATTGAAAAAATTTACCGACATGCAGGAACTGCTTTTGCTCGATCCAATCCATGAAGTGGACGCGACCGGCTGGCCGCTCGCGAAACCCGCCCCGAACAATAATGCCGACCACTGAACTGCTGGTTCAACCGGACCGGGCTTTCTTGAATCATGAAAGCCCGCCAACTTCATCGCCCGCCGCCAGTTATTTCCAAACCTCATGCGATGTTTTTGAGCAGGCAACCCGCAGCAATGTCCTTTCCGATTGCCATTACCGGATTGGCGGATGTTCCCTCCGTCTGCGGTTCGCCAGTGAATCGCTCCTGCCGCTGGTCATCCCGGCCTTGGCGCATCTCCAAATTGAACCATCCGCGCAGCCAGATCTGACGATTTGCCTTGGCGACCTTGCCGCCTTGGACGCCAACTTAAAATTTCCCGGTGACGGAGAGGACGATGAACCGGAAGGCGCGTTGTGGCGGCACGAGGATGCACGGTTCTTCATGCTGGCGCAAAAAGAGACGGATTCCTTGAGCTTGCTGGACGCCGTGGGGAAAATTGCCTTCTACTGGACGCGCGATGCCGCGCGGTTGCCTTGGTATGAAAACAGTTTTCCCTTGCGCCATCTGCTCGCCCATTTTTTCCGGCGGCACGACCGGCACATGGTTCATGCCGCCGCCGTCGGCGATGAGAACGGCGCCGTGCTGATTGTCGGCAGGGGCGGCTCTGGAAAATCCACGGCGACGCTCGCCTGCGCCATGAACGGACTTTTTTATCTGGGCGACGATTACACCCTCGCCAGCATCGAACCCGAACCGCGCGTCTGGAGTTTGTATTCTTCCGCCAAGATGAATGCCGATTCCCTGAACTGGTTTCCAAGATTAAAATCGTCTGTTCACCATTCCGGCGGCGTAAACGAAAAATCCTCATTATTTCTGAATGGTGCGCGGGAAGTGAGTTTCGCCGAAAGCCGGCCCATCCGCGCCGTGCTGTGGCCGCGCATTACAGGTCGCGCCGAAACCCGGCTCACCCCGGCGTCACCCATGACGCTGCTGCTGGCGCTCGCGCCCAGTTCCATCCTGCAAACACCCGGGGGCGGCGATTCTGTTTTGCGGGCGTTGGGCCGACTGGTGAAATCCGTGCCCACCTGCATTTTGGAAGCGGGTAACGACCCGGCGCAAATCGCATCGGCCATAAAAAAATTTCTCTCCCGATGAAATCGTCCATCGAATGGCCGTTTGTCAGCATCATAATTGCGGTATTGAACGGCGAGCGCTTTCTGGCCGGGGCCATCCGCAGCGTGCTGGCGCAAGCTTATCCGTCGTATGAACTGCTCGTCGTGGACGGCCATTCGACCGACGGCACGGTGGACATTGCCCGGTCGTTTCCGGGCGTCCGTCTGCTCACGCAACTGGGACGCGGGCTGCCGGCGGCGTTGAATTTCGGCATCGCCAACGCGCGCGGCAATTGGATCGCGCTGCTGGAACACGACGACGCATGGACGCCGGAAAAATTGCGGACACAGATCCGTTTCATGCTGCATCGCCCGGAATTACAGTTCACGTTGACCCATGCCCGGTTTTTTCTGGAACCGGGTTGCGCGTGGCCGGCCGGTTATAATCCCGACTGGCTGAAGGAACCGCAAATCGGCGCGATCTTGAGCACGTTTGTCGCGCGCAAGACTGCCTTTGAAAAGGTGGGTGGATTCGACGACCGGTTGAAATGCGCCGGCGACATGGACTGGTTCGCGCGTGCCAAAGACCTGCGTATGCCGATGGCTTACCTCGAAGAAACTTTGCTCGTGAAACGCGTCCATGACCGCAACGTGACGAGCCAGACGCAGTTGAACAACGCCGAGTTGTTGCAGGTGATCAAACAGAAGCTGAATCGAAAACGCACAATGGAATCCACCCATGCCTGAACTTGCGCCAGCTTTCAAAGTCAGTGTTGTCATTCCGGCATTCAATGCGGAAAAGTATCTGGCGGCGGCGATTGAAAGCGTGCTGGCGCAAACCATTCGTCCTGCGGAAATCATCGTGGTGGATGATGGTTCGACGGACGGCACGGCAAGCGTTGCGGAACGGTTTGGATCACCGGTGAGTTGTCATCGCCGGGCGCACCACGGCATCGCGGCGACACGAAATTTTGGTGTGTATATCGCACGCGGAAATTGGCTGGCGTTTCTGGATGCCGACGATCTGTGGATGCCGGATAAATTGGAGCGCCAGATGTCCGTCATGAGAAAAGACCTCGCGCTGGAAATTATTTTTGGGGGCGTCCAGCAATTCGTCAGTCTGGAATTAAGCGCCGCCGATCAATTGAGGCTGGCCGCGCCGCCGGCCGCCAGCGCCGCACCACATGCGGGCACGATGCTGGCGCGGCGGGCGGTTTTTCATCATCTAGGACCGTTTGATGATACGTTGAAAGTTGGCGAATTCATTGAATGGTTCGCGCGCGCGCAGGACGCAGGCGTGCGGATGACGACCGTGCCGGAGATTGTTTTGAAACGGCGGCGGCATCTGACCAACACCACGTTGAAGCAAAATAATTCCCTGGCCGGGATGACAATTGCGATGAAACGAATTCTGGACCGGCGGCGGCAATCCATTCCTTCACTTCCGCCATGACGCCAACGCCGGACCAAATCCTGTTGCTCCGCGCCTGCCTGCTTTCAGGCGGCGAAGCGGCCGCCGCCTGGAAGACCTGGCGCGAACGCATCAACTTTGATGACATTGACGCCGCGTCATACCGGCTGGTGCCGCTGCTCTACAAAAATCTCCGCCGGGAAAATATCGAAGATGAATTGCTCGGCCGGCTCAAGGGCATCTACCGCCACACATGGTCGCGCAACCAGCTTCTGTTTCACGAAGCGGGTCGCGTGCTGAAGGCCATGAATGACGCAGGTATTTCCGTTCTGGTGCTCAAGGGCGCGACACTGGCCGGTTCGTTTTATTTGGACGCCGGCCTGCGGCCGATGAATGATTTTGATTTCATGGTTCCGCTGGCCGGCGTGTCGCGGGCCGTTGCGGTGATGGAACAAAGCGGCTGGCATTGCGCCGAATCCGTTTCTCCTGCCCGGCTGGTCGAATGCTCTCATGCCGGGAAATGGACGAACTCAAATGGACAGCAGATGGACATGCACTGGCATCTGCTGCCCGAAGGCCGCCAGCTCGGCCTTGATGACGATGTCTGGACGCGGGCTGTGACCATGGAGATCGGCGGCGGAAAATTTTCGGGCATGAACGCCACCGACCTGTTGTGGCACGTCTGTGCACATGGCGCAATCGGCGACGAGATTCCGGCAATCCGTTGGGTGGCCGATGCATGGACCATTTTGCAGGGCCGGCGTGAGAAAATTGACTGGCAGCAATTCGTTTTGGCGGTGCAGCACCGGCAATTGACGCTGGCCGCGGGGCGCGCCCTGGTTTTTCTGCGCGAAGAATTCAACGCGCCCGTTCCGGCACAAATCATCGCGGAGTTGCGCGGCACTCCGCCCGCGTGGCTCGAGCGGTGGGCGGACCGGATCAAATCACGTCCGCCCGGACTGTTAGGCGCGCTGCCGCTGCATCTGGTGAATTATCTCCGCCTCACCCGGCATGACAATCTGTGGCGGCGGCTGACGGGCGCGCCGGCTTTTTTTCAGCGCGTCTGGGGCGTTCCCACCATGGGTGGCCTGCCGGTTTATGTCGCCAAAAAAGCGGCGGACCGGCTGGCATTGTCCAAACGTTGAACCAACAACATCAGGCTTTTGATCGCCGCCCGTTTCAAAATAATTCACGGCGACAACCTGGCGCGATAAAACCGGTTTGGCGCGGGAACAAAATTTGTATGGGTCAATTGGAACGGCGTCGCCGGTGAAAAGTTGGTCACCAGATCATTCCATTGAATTAGATTGGTGCTGGTTGAAATCACATAGTCTGGCCCAGTGGTGCCGCTGACTTGCAACGTGAATTGTCCATTGGTGTAGCTGACCGGTTTCAAGACCACCGGTGCGAGCGGATTCACAATCACGGTGAACAATTTACTGTCGCTCAAGTTCGGCGAGCCGCCATCGTTCACGCGTACCTGCACGATATTGGTCGAGTTTGCCTGCGCCATCGTTGGCCGCCAGTTGAACAAGCCGCTGCTGCTGATGGTGGCGCCGACGGGCGGGCTGACCAGATTGAACGACAGCGTATTCGCCGGCAAATCACTGTCGGTGGCGGTCGCGGTGAAATTGATTGTGAATCCGGGATTCACATTCCAATCGGGCAATGCTCCCAGCCCCGGCGCAAGGTTCACTTCATTGACAGTGATCTGAAAGCTATTTGTGATGCTTATCGATTTGGCGTTTACGGCAGGAGAATTGGTGTCAGTGACAGAAACGTAAACTGTATAAACAGCGGGGCCTTGCGCTTCGGTCGGCGTCCACGTGATGTTACCATTGGCGGCGACATTCAATCCCAACGGCCCGCTGACGAGCGCGAAGGTCAGTGGATTTGCCGGAAGATCGGCATCCGTCGCCGTGGCATTCACGTTCAAGGGTGTTTGCTCGTTGATGATCTGGTTCGGCGGCAGCGTTGGGACGGGCGCGACATTTATTTCATTAACGGTGACCATGAAACTGTTGGTCACGCTGAATGATTGTTGGTTCACGGCATTGGTATTCAGATCGGTGACGACGATTTTCACTGGATAAACTCCCGGCCCCTGCGCTTCCGTCGGCGTCCACGAAATTGCGCCGGTGTTGGTGTTGATCGTCATTCCGGCCGGTGGCGAGATGAGCGCGAACGACAATGAATTCACCGGTAAATCTGAATCCATCGCCGAGGCGGGAACATTCAGCGTGAGCTGCTCGTTGATGATTTGATCGGCCGGAACTGTCAGTTGCGGCGGGAGATTGATTTCATTCACCGTCACCACAAACGAATTGGTGGCGCTCAAGGCCGGCGTTCCATTGTCGGTGACGCGCACGAGGACAAGGTTGGTGGACGGCCCCTGCGCTTCATTGGGTGTCCAGGAGATCGCACCGCCGGACGAGACATTAAATCCGCCCGGCCCGGAAACCAGCGCATAGGCCAGCGACTGGCTTGCATCCATGTCCGTGGCGCTGGCGGTGAGGGCGAGCGGCGTTTGTTCATCAAGATTCTGCGCGGGAATCGCGGCCAGCACGGGGCGCACATTCAACACCGTCAATGTGAAGGTGGTTGCGCCATAATTTGTCTGCCACGCGACGGCGAAAGGCAGGTCGAAGTTGGTGAACGTTCCGTTTTCCGAAGTGTAAGCCAGCACCGGAAACGAACTGCCGGTGGGTGCTACAAAGCCATTATTGAAGTTGGCGCTCATCGTGCCGGTCAAGGTCACGGGATTGCCGGCGAGATGAATGATTCCAAAGTTGGTGATGCTGTTGATGCCCGCGTTCAAAGTGCCGCCGACCAGGTCATAATTTCCGGCCAGATCCAGCGTGTAGGTCTGCGAGCTAGCGATGCCGCCCTGATTTTTAAAATCCCAGGAAATACTGGTGGTGCCGGCACCGCCGGTTTTTTCGAGTGTGCCGACGTTGATGAAAAGATTGGTGCCGTAATTATTGTAAGACGCCATCGGATTGTCGGCGATGGCTTCCCAGCGACCGGCGTTATGAATGATTCCGCCACCCTGATTGTTGAGTGAATTGCCAGCGGCATAAATGATTCCCCCCCAGTAAACCGTGCCGTAATTCGTGAGCACTCCCGTATTGGTGGAATTGTAAAAATAATTGTTCTGGGCGAAGTAAGTTGTATTGGTAAGCGTCAGTTTCCCGCCTTGCGCCACGATCAACGAACCTTCCAGGTCGCCGCCGTTCCAAACGAAGATCGCATTGGAAGCAATGATGCCGCCGAGGTTTCCCGAAATCGTGGCCTGACCATGTACCAGGTTGGTTCCAATCCACGGGCCGGTGATGTTAAAATATCCGGGCATGGTGCTCAGCGTTCCGCCGTCGTTGTTCAATCTCCAGCCGATGGTGCTGGTGGCGCTGCCGCCGGTTTTTTCGAGTGTGCCGATGTTGATGAAAACATTGGTGCCGTAATTATTATAGGAAGCCATCTGTTCATCCGTCACCGCGCGCCAGACGCCGGCATTATGGATGATGCCGCCGCCTTGATTATTGAGAGAATTGCCGGCGGCATAAATAATTCCTGCCCAGATCACGGTGCCATAGTTAGTGAGAGTGGCGGTGTTGGCGGAATTGTAATAATAATTGTTCTGGGCGAAATAGGTTGTGTTGGAAAGTGTCAACGTTCCGCCTTGCGCGATGGTCAACGAACCTTCCAAGTCGCCGCCATTCCAATTCACAACGGCATTGGATGCGATGATGCCGCCGATGTGGCCGGACACCGTGGCGTTACCGCGGATGAAATCATTGTCCGTCCAAAGGCCGGTGAAATTAAAATAGCCGGTCGCGGTATAAATGCCGCCATTTGCACTGTTGAAATTCCAACCCATGGTGCTCGCAGCGATGCCACCGGTTTTCTCAAGCGTGCCGACATTGACGAAAATATTGGTGCCGTAATTGTTGTAGGAAGCGATCTGGTCATCGGCCACCGAGTTCCAGACGCCGGCATTGTGGACAATGCCACCGCCCTGATTGACGAGTGAATTGCCCGCGCCGTAAATAATTCCCGCCGAGAAGACCGTGCCGTAATTGGTCAGCGTGGCCGTGTTGGTGTAATTGTAATAATAATTGTTCTGGGAGAAATAGACCGTGTTGGAAAGGGTCAGTGTTCCGCCTTGCGCGATGGTCAGTGAACCTTCCAGATCACTGCCGGTTAAGTTCAAGACAGAATTGCTCGCGACCAGCAGGGAACCGGCGATCGGTCCCGCTGCGAGCGTCGCGTTTCCATGCAGCGTGCTGGAGCCGCTCCAGATAAAACTGAAGGCTCCCGTGAATGTGTTAATGATGCCGCTGCTGCTGACATTCCAGTTGATGATGGATGTTCCAGTGCCGCCGGTTTTTTCCAGCGTGCCCCCATTGATGAAGACGTTCGTTCCGTAAGTATTGTAAGTGGATATCTGGCCATCCGCGACCGACTGCCACAAGCCGGCGTTATAAATGATTCCGCCACCTGAGTTATTGAGCGAGCTGCCGGCGGCATAAACCATCCCGGCCCAGATGACCGTGCCGTAGTTGGTCAGTGAAGCAGTGTTGCTGTAATTGTAATAATAATTGTTTTGCGCAAGGAAAACGCTATTAGAAATGGAGAGAGTCCCGCCCGCATCCACGGTTAATGCACCTTCCAAATCGCCGCCCCCCCAATTGAACACGCCGTTGGATTTGACGAGGCTGGCGTTGGTCAGGGTCAGGGTGGAAGCGTTCAAAGTCTGGATGCCATTCGTGCCGCCGATGACGAGGCTGTTCAAAACCACGCTGACGACGTTAGTGATGGTGTAAGTGCCGCTGTTGGTGATGACGACATCGTCGCCCGTGGCCGGCACTTGCGACGGCGTCCAGTTCGTGGCGGCGTTCCAATCCCCGCCCTCGGTATTGGTCCAGACAAGGATGCCCGCACGGGTGGAAATGGAGAGGGTGATGGAAGCGAGCAACGCCAGAAGCGCGCCCGGAATTTTATGTTTCATGTCGGATTTTCCTTTAGCTGATTTTTAACGCCTTATGGTCATTGAAAAAAAACAGAATGGGCATGTCAAGCCATTGTTCCCGGATGCCGGAACAAAGTAGCCGGCACGATTGCGAACACTGGCGGAGGGGAATTCCCGTTTGACCGCACGGCGATTTGGATTCATTTTCTGCCCCATGGATTTTACTTCATCCCGCTGGCTGCCCATCGTGTTACTCACCTGCTCGAACATTTTTATGACATTCGCATGGTATGGCCATTTGAAACACAAAGACTCGCCGATCTGGCTGGTCATCCTGGCCAGCTGGGGCATCGCCTTCTTTGAATATCTTTTCATGATCCCGGCGAACCGCTGGGGCAGTTCGGTTTATTCTGTCACACAGCTCAAGATCATGCAGGAGGTCATCACGCTCTCGGTCTTTTGTGTTTTTGCTGTCTGGCGTCTTCATGAACAGATCAAATGGAATCACCTGGCTGCGTTTGTGTGCATTCTCGCGGCGGTGGGATTTACGTTCTGGCCGAAGGCGCAATGAACTGGCAAATCCGCTTGGCAGTGGTAAGACGTTCTGTTTAATTGGCCGGGCTTAATGACACGATTTCCCGCCATCACCGCGTTCGCTTTTCTTTTGGTGATTTTCCCGTTCATCGCTTTGGCGCAGGAGCTGCCGACGTGGGACATCCAATCGCGGAACAAATTCATTCCGGGCGGTCCAGACGCCGTCATCTCGATGCAGGGTGGCAATTTTTACGCCACGAATGGCGTTTACATCAAATATGGCCCAACGGTGTTGACGGCAGACGCGGCCTCGTTGAACCAAGAAACCGGCGAGGTGGTGGCGGACGGCCAGGTGCGCATCGAGACGGGTCCCCAGATCTGGGTGGGCGAACATATCACCTACAACATGAAGACGCATGTGATGCAGAGTGACCAGTTCCGCGCGGGCATGCCGCCGATCTTTGCGGCGGGCCGGACCTTGCAGGGCAACTCGACCAACTCGACTTATGATGCCCGCCATGCATTCATCACGTCGGATGACATCTTCGACCCGACCTTCCGCATCCAGGCCACCCATATCCGGATTGTGCCCGGCAAATATGTCGAGCTCTGGAACGCGGTCGTCTTTGTCGAGGACATCCCGGTGTTTTACTTTCCATATTACCGTCGGAACATCGGGCCGCACGCGAACAACTTGAACTTCTCCGCCGGCTACCGCTCGCAGTACGGGGCGTTTCTCCGCAACAATTATACGTGGTGGTACAACGACAATTTGGACGGGAAATTTCACCTGGACTATTTTTCGGAACGCGGCGTCGGAGTCGGGCCGGATCTGAACGTGCACCTTGGCCAGTGGGGCACCGCGCAGTTCATGTATTATTACCTGCATGACGAGAATCCTTATTCTGGTACGAACGGCCTGCCGAATTACGGCCCGATTTCCGAGAACCGCCAGCGCGTCTATTTCAGCTGGCAGGCCACACCGTACACGAACCTGAACCTCAAGGCGCTGGTCAATTACCAGAGCGACGCGTTCATGGAGCATGATTTTTTCCAGGGCGACTACGCACAAAACCCCCAGCCGAACACGTTCTTCGAGGCGAACAAATACTGGGACAACTGGAGCCTGGACGCGCTGGCGACACCTGAGGTCAATAATTTCTTCAACCAGATCGAGCGCCTGCCGGATGTCCGGCTCACCGGTTTCCGCCAGCAGGTCATGGATACGCCGGTCTATTATGACAGCGAAAGTTCAGCGGGATATTACAAGGCGTTTTTCGCACAGACAAACGGCGTGACGCAGGTGCCCAACTATTCCGCCGCGCGGGCCGACACCTACCATCAACTGCTCCTGCCGTGGACTTTTTTCAACTGGCTGAACGTGGCGCCGCGGGTCGGCGGGCGGCTGACTTATTACAGTTCGGAAAGCGGGCCCGGCGGCACGAACTCGGAAACTTATCGTGCGGTGTTCAACACCGGTGTCAGCACATCATTCAAGGCGTCGCAGTTGTGGACGGGCGCGACGAATTCACTCCTGCAAATCAACGGCCTGCGCCACATCATCGAACCGTCCGTGGATTACGTGTATGTTCCGAAGCCCAGCAAGGCTCCGGCACAACTGCCCCAGTTCGATTCCGCGCTGCCCAGCCTGCTGCTGCTGCCCATCAATTTTCCCAATTACAACAACATTGACTCCATTGACAGCGAGAACGTGGTCCGGCTCGGCGTGCGCAACACGCTCCAGACCAAGCGCGACGGCCAGCTGGACAAGCTGCTGGACTGGAATCTGACCATGGACTTGCGGATTGATCCCCATGGCAACCCGAACAATCTGGACGAGCCCTACAGTCCGCAGAACACCTTCAGCGACCTGTATTCCGACATCGCGTTCAAGCCGCGTTCATGGATCGTTCTGGATTCAAGAATGCGCGAGGATGTGCAGAACGGCAATTTGAACTTTGCCTTTCATCAGCTCACGTTTGCGCCGGACAACCGCTGGAGCTGGGGTCTGGGTTACTGGTATCAACGCGCCGGTTTCGACGGGTTCACGACGAGCGCCAACTTCTTTACGAGTATTTTTTATTACCGGTTCGATGACAACTGGGGTTACCGCATGGAAGATGATTACAATGTCGCCACCGGCCTGCTGCAACAGCAGATTTACAGCATCTATCGTGACATGCGGAGCTGGACGGCGGCGATCGTTTTTCGTGTAATCGACAACAGCGTAGGCCCGACCGATTACACCTTCGCCTTCACCTTCTCGCTCAAAGCCGCGCCTAGCCGACAGCTGGGATCGGACACAGTCAACAGCCAGCACATCATCGGTGAATGATCCTCAAGGCTGGACAATGTCGCGGAAAAATTCTTGAATGGGAACTTTCACCGCTCTTGCAATCCGCAACAAGGCCTCGATGGAAATTATCTTTTCACCTCGCTCGACTTCTCCGATGTATTTTGAATTTAAATCCACCAATTCAGCCAGCTTTTCCTGGGTAAGATTCGCCTTGCCACGATAAGAACGGATGGCGTCACCAATGATCTTTCGATGCGGTAAAACCTGATGCCGTTTTTTCTTCGAGGCTGTCACACCTTAAAAAGTAGGCGGGTAACCTCTGTTCCAGACACCAGCAACATGCTGGTATTATTTTGTTTGCACTCTTTGCGCTAAAGTTTTAGAGTCATCATGCATTTGGGAGGAACCGTGGTAAATCTCATGAAAAGGCCGTCTGTTATCTTTGCGTGTGTCTTTATTGTTTTCGCACTTGTGGTGAATCTTCACGCCCAGGACGGGAATACTGCGACCATGTTGCAGGCAATTCAAGCGACGACCCCTGTGCCCGCATCTTTTGCGACCAATGGGAGTAATTTTTACTCGGCACAACATGCTCCCGATACTGCTGAGCCGTGGCCACCGTTGCCTGGCAATATACGTGGATTGGATGTGTGGGCCTTAGGCGACGGCTTTTTCCTATTAGATGACCGTGAAGTGGACTATTCAGATCTGTCCCAACTCCAAGGCAGAGGCGGAATGCAGACGATGAGCATGGATCCCAATGACCCTGGCGATGGTGACGGCACAAATACTTACACACCCAATTTTTTCCCGCCCTTTACGCCGACCACAAACGACCTCTGGTTGCAAATCACCAATGTTGCAAGCGGTCTGGCGTATGTGAACCTGAACAACGCCACGAATTATGTTTATGAAATTTGGAACAAAACTGACCTGTCATTCACCAATTGGAACATCGAGCTAGGCGTGTGGCCGACGAATAAAGTAGTCATGCCTTTTATCGTGCCAGAGCTAGGTCGGACAAATCTGTATATTTGGGCGCGGGATTGGACGGGCATCACTTCCAATGGAAACCTGACACCGGAGTGGTGGTTTTGGAAATATTTCGGGACGCTGGCCTTGTCAGACACCAATCTGGATACCCAAGGCAATACACTTTATTACGATTACACCAACAGTTCCGACCCGAATATCATCAATTTTTTGCTCATGGCGACAAATAATTATGTCAACAACATGAGCGTACCATTGGAATTGAACATTATAGCGGGAACACCGAGTTATATGGCTGTTTCGGTCGATAACACCAATTATGCTAGCGCCAGCACATGGCAAGCTTATACCGGTACCAATCTTGCCGTTAATCTTGGTCTGACCGAGGGCTGGCATGACGTGTGGGTGGGGTTGAAAGGTCTGCCATCGGACGCGACTAGGACGTGGGTGGAGACGCGTTTGAAGCTGGACTTCACGCCACCCACGATTTTGGTCACCAACCCCGTGGCAGGCGGCACAGTTTCGGTGCCGATGCTCCAGGTGCAGGGCTACAGTCCTGAAACCTTGAGCAGCATCACCTACGACATCACCAATGCCGCGGGATTACTGACCAATCGGCTGGCGTTGGTGGTACAGGAATTTTACGACACAAACCAAACGGACCAGACGACGAACTATTTCCAATGTTACGATATACCGCTTACGAACGGATTGAATACGATCATCATTCACGCGACCGATTTGGCGGGAAACACGAGCAGCACGAATGTCAGCTATACCCTGAATTATTCCATGGACCATGTGGCTCCGGTGTTCAGCGTGGTCTGGCCGCAGGCGGGCGCTGCCATCGGCGGCAGCCAGTTCACGGTGCACGGCAAGGTGGATGATATTCAGGCAAAAATCTCCGCCTTAATTGTGGATGCCAGTGGAAATACAAATACAGTAGCCGGGCAGGTGCAACGGAGCGGAACCGTATGGATCAACAACCTGCCTTTGTCCGCAGGTACAAACAGCCTGATAGTCACGGCCACGGATGCGGCGGGGAATGTTTCACTCACCAACCTGACGCTGTATCGAAGCGGCGTGCTGGTGACGGTGAACCCGCTGGCCAGCGACCAGTTGAACCAGTCATCCGTGAGCGTTAGTGGCACCGTGAGTGTTACCAACAGCACGGTTTACGTGAATGGTATTCTGGCCACGGTGAACAGCAATGGAGTTTGGAGCGCGGACGAAGTGCCGGTGGGTGCTGCTGGCATGGCTGTATTTGATGTTCAAGCATCCGTCGGCGGCACCAATGGCCTGACGGAGGCGCATCAACCGCAGCCGGCAACGGTGGGGCTGAAGAGCTATTCCGGCTCGCAGGTTTATGTGTATAGCGGCACCAGCAGTTTATATTGGTATGACACGGTCAACTGGTCTTATGACGTGGGCGGTCATTGGAGTCTTAATGACAGCTTCCTCGGCCCGGACAGCCGTTCCTTCCCTCCGTCTGAAAACGGCAACGCACCCATTGATCCGCCATGGCAGTATTCGTTCTTGTTCGGCGTCAATGGCAGCGGCAAGGCATTTGTTCATGGCTCCCCCGGAACTCCGAGTGCTTGGGTCCCCTTTAGTTGGACATGGAACAGCATAATCCAAACGCGGGTGATGATCCAGCCGTCGGACATGTCGCCCACCGACCAGACCAGCTTATATCTTGTGCGCGCCTGTGCCCTGGAGGTTTCTGACGCCAAATATGGGGAGGACACCCTGCTTAATTTTAACTCTTTATTTTTCTACAACCAATCAGGGTATGATGGCGACATGCCGTTACCGCCTGAATGGCTGAAAATCAACAATAAGAAGCTGGTCAATTCCGGCCTCATGAATGAGGACGGCGCGTATTGGGGCGAGACCGTCGTGTCCGGCCCGCAGGGCGCGAATGTGGATGTGACCCCTACAGCCACCCGTCTTTTCGGTTACAACGATTATACCTTCAATGTCCAGGCGCAGGAGTTGCAATTGAAAATTGTGGACGCCAGCAGCGGCACGGATTTGACGGCACAAACCAACACGGTGATTGTCGGCCAGCAGATCAATCTCCGCTGCCAGTGGTCCCTGACCAATGCCGTCCTGACCAACTTCCCGCTCGCTAATTTTCAGTGGACCGTGCCGGGAAATACATTCTCGGATTATGTTGCCACGGTGGAATCCGCTGTGCTTTATACTAATTTTCCGACAACACACTCGAACGTCCTATTTTATTGGTCAGATGGCGCGACCAACCGCACGGTGCAATGCTCAGCCACCATCAATGGACAACGCATCTCCGCACAAGCAACTTTCAACGTGCTCAGACCAGAGGTAACTTGGACGTTGACGCCAAAAGATACCGTCGCGGTGGACACAAATTTCGACGCCGACCCGATTTTCAATGGTTATTATTTTTTGCGAACAGGCAAAAACTTTTCAACAAACGATGTTGGAATGTTATATGCATTTCAAGTAACAGATTTAAAGGGCATCACGAACGATTACAATTTCCAATTTTACCAGATAACTACTATTGATTGGAGAAAGAACATTCAATTTACTGAAGGAACAAATTCTTATGCCTTGTCTCAATCTGTTGCCGGCACAGCGTATGATGAGCAATTCCCCTATCCGTGGCACATTTATTCAAAAACTAATGGATACGCCACGGACACGCCAGCCGACCCTTTAACTGCCGACATCGCGTTCCTTTGGCGGGCTGACAGATTTGAGGATTATCTTATGTTTACTCCGGTAGGCGGAAAACCCGTGCCAATCAAAATGGCAGCTTGGAATTGGTACGGTCGGGCCCAAAGAACAAATTCCACTTCACCACCTACATTTGTGGGTGTAACACCATTCACAAACGCTCAAGCCGCCATTGGAATAGATTGCTTCATCTATCCGACATGGATAACTAACGTCGCAAACCTTAAAACAAACTGGCAATCTCATTTATCTCTATATCCGACACCTTAACCCAAAGTCATCTATGAACAATGTCATAAAACAAAAAAGCAATTCATATACTTTTTATGCATTGTTGATACTGTCGTTTCAAATTGCGGCAACGAATATTAACGCTGCCGAAACTTGCACAAATTGTAATTGGTTGTCATTTGGGCTTTCGATCCCCCAAACTAATATAATTGTTGGAGATGAAATTTTGGTTAGCATGATTTGTTCGAATATATCTGATGTGGAACATAATCTGTCAGGACTTCATGCTGATGCCTGTGGAACAGGGTTTGGCGAATATCAAATTATCGAAATGACTTCAGGTAAGAAATTCGAATGTCAGATTTCTCTTAATAATCGCATACCTCATAGTTATTCTTTAAATGTTCTTAAACCCCACATAGAGCAAAGTTTTACGAACAACTTGGCTTACGCATACGCCATTACCAATGCTGGAAGTTATATTGTTCAGGCCGCAGGGCAATTTCGATTACACGAACCCAAAAATCGCCAGTATTCGACTCTAATAACACCTCCAATCCTCATTACGATTTCGCCGAAAGTAATAACTAATACGCCATCAAATTAATTTGAAAATCAAGGCGGGCAGAGGGGCAAATGGACGCTGAAGGTTGAACCCCGGCCGGTTTCGCTCTCCGCATGAATCACTCCGCGATGCTCCTGGATGATGCGCTGGCAGATCGCCAGGCCCAGGCCGGTTCCGTTCTTCTTGGTCGTGAAAAAAGGTTCAAAGAGCCGCGCCGCATTTTCCGGCGCGATCCCTGCGCCGGTGTCCTGGACCCGGATCTTCAATACGCGCATACCTTCTTCGGCATCTGCGATCTCCGTGCCGATAGTCAGGGTGCCGCCCGTCCCCATCGCCTCAAGCGCATTGAGCAACAGGTTCATGATCACCTGCTGCAGTTGCGCGTCATCGCCGAGCACCGTGTCCGGTTCCGCGTGGTAAAGTTTCTTGACCGTGATCAATTTCACGCTGGCCTGCGGCTGTAGCAGACGGAGGGAATGTTCCAGCAGTTCATGACTGTGCACCGCCTTGAAATTTGCCGCCGCAGGTGCGGCGATCCGCAGGATCTGCGACACGATCGCGTTGATGCGGTCCAGTTCGCGCCGGACCACTTCGCCCAGTTCCGAGTCCGGGTTCTTCTCCAGCAGCAGGTCCACGAACGTCTTGACGGCGACCAGGCCGTTTTTGACCTCATGCGCCATGCCGGCTGAAAGCATTCCCAGGTTCGCCAGCCGGTCCAGACGCTGCATCTTTTCAGCGGGGGTCGGCGTGGAACTCCACGGAGCGGACTTGCGTAAGAAACTGGTTTCGTGTGAGACGGATGACATTAAGTAAAAAATAATCCTCGAAACTGTGAGATTACAATGTCGGGCGCCTGCCAAAAAAGCAAGCTGAATCGGCTGGAATCCCTGTGTCATTGCGGTTACGGTGACGGCGCAGAATGAAAAAAACTTTTGATCCCATCGACGCCGTCATCGCCGACCTCCGCAAAGGAAAAATGGTCATCGTCGTGGATGACGCCGACCGTGAAAACGAGGGCGACCTCGTCATGGCCGCGCAGTTTGTCACCGCCGCCGCCGTCAATTTCATGGCCAAGCACGGGCGCGGTTTGATCTGCGTGCCGACGACCGGCGAGCGCTTGCAGCAACTTGGCATTGACCGCATGGTGCAGCAGAACCGCGAAAGTTTCCGCACCGATTTTCAAGTCAGCGTGGATGCTGCGCACGGCATTGGCAGCGGCATCAGCGCCGCCGACCGCGCCAAAACGATTCAGGTCATGGCCTCGCCGACCGCTTTGCCGGACGATCTCGTTCAGCCCGGCCACGTTTTTCCGCTGCGCGCCAAGTCCGGCGGCGTGCTCCAGCGCGCCGGCCATACCGAGGCCGCCGTTGACCTGGTGCATCTCGCGGGCGCGCGGTCCATCGGCGTCATCTGCGAGATCATGAACGACGACGGCACGATGGCGCGATTGGCGGCCTTGTTGAAATTCGCCAAGAAACATCGCCTGAAAATCTGCACTATCGCTGACCTCATTGAATTCCGGCGCACGCGGGAAAAACTGGTTGAGCAGATCGAAGTCGTAAAAATGCCGACGGATTATGGTGATTTTGATCTTCATCTTTATCGCTCCAAGATTGACGGCCAGCATCATCTCGCGCTGGTGCGTGGCGACATCGCCGGCAAGAAAGATGTGCTGGTGCGCGTCCACAGCGAATGCCTGACTGGCGATGTGTTTGGTTCACGCCGTTGCGATTGCGGACCGCAACTGCACCAGGCCATGCGGCAGGTGGCCGACGCCGGGCGTGGCGTGATTCTTTACATGCGGCAGGAAGGCCGCGGCATCGGCCTCGCACCAAAGATTCAAGCTTATAAATTGCAGGAAGAAGGACTCGACACCGTCGAGGCGAATTTGAAGCTCGGCTATGGAATGGATCTGCGTGAATACGGACTTGGCGCGCAAATCCTTGTTGACCTCGGCTTGAAAACCATCCGGCTGCTGACGAACAATCCAAAAAAAGTCGTCGGGCTGAAAGGCTACGGCTTGAAGATCGTTCAACAGGTGCCGATCAAAGTGAAACCGAATCCGCACAACGAAAACTATTTGAAGACCAAGCGGGAGAAGCTGGGGCATTTGTTGTGAACTTATAGAGTGGCAGCCATGCCAGTAATTGAACTAAACACTGAGATAAATGCTCCGATTGAACGAGTGTTTGATCTTTGCCTTTCGATTGATCTTCATCAGGTTTCAACTGCAAAATCTAACGAGCGGATTGTGGCTGGAGTTGCTTCCGGCCTTATCGGATTAGGGGAAACCGTCACATGGGAGGCCACCCATTTTCTAATCCGGCAACGCTTGTCGGTGCGTATAACGAAATTTCAAAGACCTGAATTTTTTGAAGACCAAATGATCAAAGGAGCATTTCGTAGATTTACGCATGAACATTTTTTTGAGCAGGCCGGCTCTAAAATAAAAATGTTCGACCGGTTTGATTTTGATTCTCCGTTTGGGTTTATCGGTAAGTTTGCAGACCGGCTTTTCCTCGAAGAATATATGCGCCGATTAATCATTGAGCGTAATAAAGTCATAAAACAAACCGCTGAATCTCAAGAATGGAAGAAATTCTTGAAGTGATGTTTCTTTAATTATTAATTCAGTTTTGAGACATCTTCAGCATTCGTCGTGATTGACTTTGCACGGTGGCAATTGTTTCATTGAGCGGAATGGCCAGACTCATCGTCATCACCAAAGGCTTGGCAGCCTTGCCGCACGACCTGAATGACAAATGGATCACCGTCGGTCGCGCGGACGGCAACACCTTCCAGATCGCTGACCCGTCGGTTTCCGGGCGTCATTGCGAAGTGCATCTTGCCGACGGGGAGTTGATCGTGCGTGACCTGCAATCCACCAACGGCACGTTCGTAAACGGCAAAAAAATCACCGAAGGCATCCTTAAGCTGGGCGAGACCTTGCGGCTGGGCGAGGTGGAATTGCAACTGGATCTTACGCCCACGGTGCCGAAGCCGGGCACTGCCTTCCTGGCCAGATCACTCGCCAACCCAGGGTCGGAAGGTGCGACCAAAATCACCGTGCCAGAACCATCCGCACCCGGGCCAATCACGGAACCGAAACCATTTGGCGTGCAGGATCAATCAACCAACCCGGAAAAGAAATTTCAAGTGCTGTTTGTGGATGACAGCATGGCATTTCTGGAGACGTTCACGGATTTGTGTTCGGTGCTTTCCGACCAGACCTGGGAAATTCATACCGCGCCGACGGCAGACCTCGCGTTGTCCATCCTGCAAAAGATTCCGATCGACCTGGCTGTGCTGGACATCGGCATGCCGATGCTGGACGGCTTGCAATTGATGAGCATCATCAGTCGCCGTTACCCAGCCATCAAGATTGCCGTGATGACCGGCAATGCAAACGAGTCCAAGCGAGCAGATTCGCTGGCCAGCGGCGCGGAGCTGTTCATCGAAAAGCCAATTTCGCCCGACGGAATCAAGGTCGTATTCAACATGCTCAATGACCTGGTTTCGTGGACGCATCGCGAAGGTTTCACCGGGGCGCTGCGGCAGGTCGGATTGCAGGAAGTCATCCAGATGGAGTGCATTGCGCGTCATTCATCCATTCTCGAAATCCGCAACCAGCACATGCGCGGGCAGATTTTTATTGAGACCGGTGCGATCACCCATGCTGTCGCCGGAACATTGGCTGGTGAAAAAGCCCTCAACGAACTGCTGTCCATGCCCGGCGGCGAGTTCCAGTTGAAACCGTTCAAGACGCCGCCCCAGCGCACGATCTTCGGCGGCTGGGAATTTTTGCTCTTGGAAGCCGCGCGTCGCAGCGATGAAGATACCGCCATGCTCTCCAGAAAAGCAGTTGAAGCCGCGGCAGCTAACAACCCGCCGCCGGCAAATGATTCTATAAATCAATTGAAAGATGCTTCGCAAAATCCCGCTTAAAAAAAACAAATCACGCGGCGGAAATTTTGCCATTGTCGCCTCGCGCTACAACGCCCGTTATGTGGACGCCATGCTGCGCGCGGCGCAGGGTGAGTTAAAACGCGCCGGCGCCATGGTCCGCATCGTGCGCGTGTCGGGCGCGTATGAGATTCCCGTTGTCGCGGCAAAACTTGCGCGATCATCCTCGCCGCCGCTTTCCGCAATCATCTGCCTGGGTGTTATTCTGCGCGGCGCGACGACGCATGCCCAGCACATCGGCGAGGCCGTCAGCAATGCGCTCGTGCAGATTCAAATCCAGTACGAAGTGCCGGTCATCCACGAAGTTTTGCTTTTGGAAAATGAATCGCAGGCGCGCGAGCGCTGCCTGGACAAGAAACATAACCGGGGAATGGAGGCGGCGCAGACCGCATTGGAAATGGCACGGGTGATGACATGCTTGTGAAAAAATTCACAACGCGCTTGACCCGCAATTTCACAATGTTAAGTTTGAGCCTGTTATTATGAAAATTTCATCCCTTTTTCCATTGGTTGCAGCCTTGGTTTTATTGCCGGTCGCTCACGCGGCGGACATCGTTGGCATCGTTACTTTCAAAGGCACCTCGCCCGCCGAAAAGGAAATCTCACCGATCATGGACGATGCCAATTGCAGTGCCGGCTATTCCAAGACGCCCACGACACATTTTTACATAGTCGGCCCAAAAGGCGAGCTGGCGGACGTGGTGATTTCACTCAAGGATGTCACGGGCAAATCCATTGGTGCCGCTGCGTCTCCGGCGGTGCTGGATCAAAAAGGCTGTCTTTACACGCCGGGCATCATTGCGATTCAGACAGGACAAAAACTGGTCGTGAAAAATTCCGATAATTGCGTCCATAATGTTCATGATAAGCCGACCGCAGACGGAAATCATGAATCCAATGATGTGCAGATGCCCGGTGGCGCGGATTTGACCTATACCTTTGCGAAACCGGAGCCGTTCCTGAAGTTCCAATGCGACGTGCACCCGTGGATGTTTGCTTGGGTCAGCGTGTTTGACAGCCCGTATTTTTGCGTGAGCGACAAGGATGGCAAGTTCGTCATCAAAAATGTTCCGCCCGGCAAATACACCGTCGAGGCCGCGCACCGTAAGCTTGGCTCGCAGACACAGGAGGTCGAAGTCAAGGACAGCGACGTGACCGTCAATTTTCCGGCCTTTGAGGTGAAATAAATTTTAGCACAGGCAAAACCCGCTGCGTTTATAAAAACACGGCGGCACTTTTTTTCGGATGACCAATAACGCGCCAACAAACAAAACAAATCCGTGGTTGTTCCGCTTTGCCGTGCTCACGGCATTCGTCACGTTCCTGTTGATCGGCCTGGGCGGCCTGGTCACAAGCCATGGTGCCGGCATGTCCGTGCCGGACTGGCCGAACACGTATGGGTACAACATGTTCACCTTTCCGATTTCCAAATGGGTCGGCGGTATTTTTTACGAACACACGCATCGTTTGCTGGCTTCAGCCGTTGGATTGTTGACGACTGTTCTCACCGTCTGGCTCTGGCTGAAGGATCCACGTAAATGGATGCACTGGCTGGGTGTTGCCGCATTTTTCGGTGTGGTTGCTCAGGGAATTCTCGGTGGCCTGCGCGTGACGCTGCATATGGATTCGTTGGGCGTTTTTCATGCAAGCATCGCACAATTATTTTTCATTCTAATTTGCGCAATTGCCTTGTTCACCAGCCGTTTCTGGATTGAGTTGAACGCGGGCAGCAAAAACTATTTTGTTTCACGCGGTCTGCGAACGCTGGTGCTGGTGACGACACTTATGATTTTTGTCCAGCTTATCATCGCCGCGACCATGCGGCATCAGCACGCCGGACTGGCGATTCCTGATTTTCCGCTCGCATATGGAAAAGTCTGGCCGGCCACGAATCCTGACGCTGTGGCCGGCTACAACGCCCGCAGAATTTCCGTGACCGAGGAGGCGCCCGTCATCGCGTTCCAAATCCAATTGCAAATGGCGCACCGCGTCGTCGCGCTGGCAATCTTCATTCTGGTCGCCGCCTGCGCATGGCTGTCTTGGAGGCGTCTCGGTGGAAAAGATTCTTTGACGAAGCTCGCCTTTTTCTGGTTGGCATTGATTTTTGTGCAGATCGGGCTGGGCGCATGGACGATCTGGTCGAACAAGGCGGCGGATGTAACCACGCTCCATGTGATGGTTGGTGCGCTTTCGCTCGTGACAGGCGCGCTGTGGTGCCTTATTGGTTTTGGCCGTCTGACGCTGTCTTTGCCTGATGCGAAGACGTTCGGCGTGTTCGGTGTGCAGACGTCCATGATGGTCAACAAATGAAATGAAAGAAGTTTCTGCGGAAATTTTAAGCGCGGCCGCTGCCGAAAAGAGCTGGGTGGCGGTCTTTGCCGATCTGGTCAAGGCGCGGCTGACGACGCTCGTGCTGCTGACGACGCTCGTCGGATTTTACCTCGGCTGGCGCGGCGCGATGAATTTTGCGTTGATGATCAACACGCTCGTTGCCACGGCCCTGGTTGCCGCCGGCGCATCGGCTTTGAATCAATGGCTCGAACGCGAATACGACGCGAAAATGCGCCGCACACAAAGCCGTCCGCTGCCTTCCGGCCGCTTGCAACCGGCGACTGTCGCGATTTTTGGCGGCATTTGTTCCGTGACCGGGTTGATTTATCTCGCGCTCGCAGTCAATCCGCTGACGAGCGTTCTCGGCGCGGTCACTCTGGTAAGTTACATTTTCATTTATACACCGCTCAAACGCGTGACATGGCTGAACACGGCGGTCGGCGCGGTTCCCGGCGCATTGCCGCCATTGATGGGCTGGACGGCGGCGCGCGGCGAATTGACTGGTGAAGGCTGGGCATTGTTCGCGATTTTGTTTTTCTGGCAACTGCCGCATTTTTTCGCCATCGCTTGGATGTACCGCGATGAATACGCCAAAGCCGGCTTCAAGATGCTGCCCGGCATTGATCCTGACGGTCGCCGGACGGCGCAACAGGCGGTCAGCAACACGCTCGCACTGCTGGCGGTAAGCCTGTTTCCCTTCGTCTTCAAAATGGCGGGGACGACCTATTTGGTCGGCGCGATTATTCTTGGCGTGGGATTTCTGTGGTGTGCGATCCAGTTTTCACGGCAACTGACGCTGGCGCGTGCGAAGCAACTTTTTTTTGCGTCCATCATTTATCTGCCGTTGCTGCTAGCGTTGATGGTCTGGGACAAACTTAAATAAATTATGGAAACGACCGTTCATCAATTTCCGCCGTTCCGCGAGGCTGACGCCCATCACGGGCATGGCGAGCACGAGCATCACGAACTGGGCTTCTGGCAGAAATATATCTTCTCCACCGACCATAAGACCATCGGCATCCAATACGGCATCACCGCGCTGATGTTCATGCTGATTGGCTTTGGCCTCATGATTCTGATGCGCTGGCAGATTGCGCATCCGGGAATTCCGGTTCCGTTGTTCGGTCCGTTGCTGGAAAAAGTCTTGGGACAGGTGGCGGCGGGCGGCGCGATTTCCCCTGAGCTTTACAACTCATTCGGTGCGATGCATGGAACGATCATGGTGTTTTTGGGCATCGTGCCGCTCGCATTCGCGGCATTCGGTAATTACGTCGTACCGTTGATGATTGGCGCTCCAGACATGACGTTTCCCCGCGTGAACATGGCAAGCTATCAGGCGTATTTCATCGGCGGCCTCGTGATGCTGGTAAGCTTCTTCATTCCGGGTGGTGCGGCGCAGGCGGGCTGGACTTCCTATTCACCGCTGGCCACGACCATTCCTACGCACGGCCAGCTTTTCTGGATCATCGGCATGGTTTTTCTCATCACCTCGTCGCTGCTCGGTGCGGTGAACTTCATCGCGACCATCATCCAGCTTCGCGCGCCCGGCATGACGTGGATGCGTTTGCCCTGGTTCGTTTGGGCGCAGTTCGTGACCGCGTTTATTTTGCTGCTGGCGTTTCCGCCGCTCGAAGCCGCCGCCGTCATGCAATTGATGGACAACGTCGCGCACACCAGTTTCTTCCTGCCGACCGGCCTGGCGGTGGGCGGCCAGCTTGCAAATGTCAGCGGCGGCGGCAGCCCGCTGTTGTGGCAGCACCTGTTCTGGTTCCTCGGTCATCCGGAAGTTTACGTCTTGATTCTGCCGGCGATGGGCATCGTCTGTGAAATCATCGCCAACAACACGCGCAAGCCGATCTGGGGTTATAAATCACTGGTGTATGCAGTGCTGGCGATCGGGTTTTTGTCGTTCATCGTCTGGGCCCATCACATGTATCTGACCGGCATGGGGACGAAAATTTCCACTTTCTTCCAGGCGACGACGATGATCATCTCGATTCCTTCCGTGATTATTTTGACGTGCTTTTTCATGTCGCTGTGGGGCGGCTCGATCCGTTTCAACACACCGATGCTGTTCGCGCTGGCATTTCTGCCGATGTTCGGCATGGGCGGATTGACCGGTCTGCCGCTCGGCTTCAACGTCAGCGACGTTCATCTGCACGACACATATTACATCATTGCGCATTTCCATTATGTCGTCGCACCGGGCACGATTTTCGCGCTCTTCGCCGGGGTTTATTATTGGTATCCGAAAATGACCGGGCGGTTTATGAATGAATTCTGGGGCCGCGTGCATTTCTGGACTTCACTGGTTTTCATGAACCTCATTTTTCAGCCGATGTTCGCCCAGGGCATGGCGGGAATGTTGCGGCGCATGTCGGATGGCGGTGCGAATTATTCCGCCGCCGTCAACAGCCGGGCCGGTGCGGACGTCATCGGCGGACTGAGTCCGTTCATCATGGGGCTGCATACGGGAATTCTCTGGGCTGCAGTGTGTCTGGGCTTCGCACAAATCCCTTTCATCATCAACGTTTTTTGGAGCATCAAGCACGGTGAAAAAGTGAAGAATGACAATCCCTGGGACGCGACGACGCTGGAATGGCAGACGCCCACGCCGCCGCCGCATGGGAATTTCGAGCATGAGATGCACGTTTATCGCGGCCCCTATGAATACAGTGTGCCCGGCCACGCGACCGATTTCACGCCGCAAAATGAACGCCCGGAACCGCTGGCCGCACCAAAAATTTCAACCGCGCACTAAGCATTTTTCATGGAAATCCCTTACACCGTCAAACTGCGGCCGGACACGGGCCTTTACAACGCCAAGCTCGGCATCTGGCTTTTTCTCGCGTCGGAAGTCATGCTCTTCGGCGGACTTTTTTCCGCATACATCCTGCTGCGCGTCGGTGCCGCGCCCGGTGAGTGGCCGCACGGCTGGCTGGATGTCCGGCTCGGCACGTTGAACACGTTGATCCTTGCGCTTTCCGCCATCACGACGCTGCTCGCCTGGGTCGCCTGCAAAGTGGGCCAGTTCGGCAAATTTAAATTATTCCATGGCTGCACCATTGCGCTCGCCCTGACATTTCTATGCGTAAAGATGTACGAGTATCACGACAAATGGATTCATTACGAAATCAAGCTGACCGACGGGCGTTTTGCCGACGGCCATTTTGAAAGCGCGATCTATGTGGACAAGGCGGCGAACAAGGAATTAGAGGAACACAGTTTTCGCGGAAATGCCTTTTCGGAAATTACCGGCGGAGTCACCAACCATTATGAACTGGCTTCCGTCACCTTGGAAGGCCGGATTGTCACTGACGAAAAGGATTTGGATGATTTGCGCGCGCAAAAGCACATCGAGCACAAGGAGATCAAAGTCGAGCGCGCGGACATCAAGTCCATGCAAAATTATGGCCCATGGCATAACACGTTTCTCGCCATTTATTTCACGTTGACCGGGCTGCACGCCCTCCACATTCTTGGCGGCACCCTCGTCATCGGCTACCTTTGGGGGCCGGGCAGCAAAATGTGGAAGACGGATCCGGAACGCTTCACCAATCGCATCGAAGTTTCTGGATTGTTCTGGCATTTTGTGGACTTGGTCTGGATTTTTCTGTTCCCCGTCCTATATTTGATGTGAAAAATTTATGAGCGAATCGCATCCGGTTGATTTCAAGAGCTACGCCTGGCGTTGCCTGTATGTTTTGATTGCCGTCATCTGCACGACGTCGCTAATGATTTTTACGTCCTTTCTTCCGAATTACGGATGGACGGCCAAGGTCGCCATGATTCTCGCCATCGCCTGCGTCAACGCCCTGGTCGTCGCCGGCTTTCTCATGCACTTGTTGTCCGAGAAAAAAGCCATCTACACCATGCTCGCCTTCACCTTGTTCTTTTTCGCCGGCCTAGTGGGATTGACGATGTGGGCGATGCACGATCTGCCGGCCGGCAGTTCCCATTGATATGTCGCTGAAAGCCTTCCATCTCATTTTTGTGACGCTGCTTACCGCGCTGACGTTCGGCTGCGCGGCCTGGGCATTTGCGATGGGCCGGCCAGTTTTCGGTGCGCTTGCGGTGGCTGCGGGAATTCTCGTAATCATCTACGGCGTTTATTTTTTGAAGAAATTGAAAAAGATAAGTTACCTGTGAAATCATTTTATAAAATCCTGGCTTTAGCGGTCATGCTCGCACCTTCGCCGTTGTTCGCTTGCGTCACGTGCTATGGCAAATCCGATTCGCCGCTGGCCAGCGGCATGAACTGGGGCATTTTTACATTGCTGGGTTTCATAATCACGGTGCTGGCGACAATTGCCACTTTTTTCGTCTATATCATTCGCAAGGAAGCGGCGCAGTCTGATGCTCCTGCGCCGCAACAACCCGCCGAGGTGGAAGCATGAATGGATGGTTCAGCCAATTTGTTGACTGGTTCGGCCAGCATGTTCTTCTCCTGCCGCCGCTCGCCTCTCAAAACGGGAAGGATGTGGATGATTTGATCATTTACGTGCACTGGCTGATGATCGCATTGTTCATCGGCTGGATCATTTATTTTTTCTACACGGTTAACCGCTTCCGCCGTTCGCGCAATCCGAAGGCCGACTATGTCGGTGTCACCGGCCACACTTCAAGTTATGCCGAACTCGGCGTGGTCGTGGCCGAGGCCGTGTTGTTATTGTTTGTCGCCGTGCCGTTGTGGGCGAAGGCCGTGGATAAATTCCCGGCGGCGAAAGAATCCACGGTCATTCAGATCGTCGCCCAGCAGTATGCCTGGAACGCACGCTATGCCGGTGAGGACGGTTTTTTTGGCAAGCAGGACATGAAATTCGTGACCGACAGCAACCTTTTCGGGATTGATCCGGCGGACGCGAACGGGAAGGATGACGTCCAGGTGCTGAACGAAATCCATGTTCCGGTAGGCAAGCCGGTGATCGCATATGTCAGCTCGAAAGACGTCATCCATTCGTTCAAAATCATCGCCATGCGCGTCTGTCAGGATGCGATACCGGGACTGCGGATTCCCTGCTGGTTTGTTCCGAAGCACGTCGGGCGTTACCAGATCAACTGTGCGCAGCTTTGCGGCAATGGTCACGCCGCGATGACCGGCGGCTATCTTGTAGTGCAAACCCAGGCCGATTACGACAAGTGGCTCAAGTCCAAAACCGGCGCCGCGACGAGCTTTGAATAAAATTTTTGCACGGAAGTGCAATCAATCGCGGGCATGGCTGAAACTCCTCAAAAATTCCCGCGCGTGTTCTGGCTGGGCAGCAGTTTGCTCTTTGGCCTGCTTGGCCTGACCTATCTGCTCTCGTTCGCAGAAATGAACCGTGCCCGCAAATCCGCGCTACCGGTCATCGGCCAGGTTGCCGGCTTTACATTGACAAATCAAAACGGCCAAACCACGACGCTTGCTGACCTGAGCAATCATGTGTGGGTTGCCGACATCATCTTCACGCGCTGCGCGGGGCCGTGCCCGCGAATGACCGCGCAGATGAAATCGCTGCAAGATCTGCTGCCGCCCGCCAGCAAGGCAAAACTCGTCACGCTCACAACCGATCCTGACAATGACACGCCGTCCGTGATGAAAAAATACGCCGACCGTTTCGGTGCCGATTCCAATCGCTGGATATTTTTGACCGGTACTAAAAGGGAAATCGCCGCCCTGGGCAGTGGCAGCCTGAAACTGAGTTCTGTCCCCGTGAAACTGGACGAGCAGAAGGACCCGGTGGACTTATTCATCCACGGCACTTACTTCGTGGTTGTGGACAGGCACGCGCAACTGCGTGGCGTTTTTGAGACAGGCGGCGAAGGCGTGGATTGGACGAATGTGGTCCAGCCAAAATTGCTCGCGACAGTACATCAACTCGAACAGGAACCATGACTTTCCACGATCTGCCTGCCGTCAATGCCAGCCTCAACAGCCTGAGCGCCATCTTTCTCGCGCTGGGATTCATCTTCATCAAGCGCGGAAACAAGATTGCGCATCGCAATTGCATGATCGCGGCGTTCACCACGTCGGTGATTTTTCTCGCGTGCTACCTGACTTATCACGCCACCGTCAAGACCGTCACGCACTTTGTTGAACCGGCATGGTTCCGCCCGATTTATCTGACAATTCTGCTCACACACACCGTACTTGCTGTTGTCATCGTGCCGCTCATTTTGATGACGCTTTGGCGTGCGAGGAAACAAAACTTCGAAGCCCATAAAAAAATTGCCCGCTGGACTTGGCCGTTGTGGATGTATGTCTCCGTGACCGGCGTGGTGGTTTATCTGCTGCTCTACCAGATTTTCCCGCAAAAGTAAGCGCATGAACTCCATCGCCAACGTTGCGATCCACGCCAGCCAATTTCCTGAAAATGTCCGGCGCGATCTGCTCACCTCGCTGCGTACGCGGCGGGTGAATCACAAGTTCCATTACGACAGCGTCAAGCAGGCGCAGAAATGGCTCGCCCTGCACGAGGCGCATTCACCCGCACGATACGACAAAGACTGTCTGGCCACTTACGACCATGCTTTCATTGAAGCGGCGGCCCAAATCAAGAGCAGGCGGGTTCATGTCATCGGCCTTGGCTGCGGCGGCGGACAAAAGGATGTGCAACTGCTGAAATTATTGCAGGCGCGCCGCAGAAAAATTTCTTATACGCCCTGCGATGTCAGCACCGCAATGACGCTGGTGGCGCGAAAGGCCGCGCTGAAAATTTTGCCGGCGAAAAAATGCTTTCCGTTCGTCTGTGATCTGGCCACGGCGGGTGATTTGCCCGTAACTTTCAATTCACGGTTCACGATTCACGATCCACGTCTTCTCACTTTTTTCGGCATGATCCCAAACTTCGAGCCGCAGGTCATTTTGCCAAAACTTGCTTCCCTGATCCGGCCCAAAGATTATCTGCTGTTCAGTGCCAATCTTGCGCCCGGCAAAAATTACGCCGCTGGCGTGAGAAAAGTTCTGCCGCAATACGACAACCCGGCCACGCACGATTGGCTGCTCACCTTCTTGCTCGACCTTGGCATTGAGCGCGGTGATGGCGAACTGCGTTTTGCGATTGAGACCGGCGGCCTTGGCTTGAAACGAATTGTGGCGCGATTTTATTTCAGCCGACGCAGCCGCATCCACATTGAATCGGAGTCATTTGAATTTCGGCGTGGCGAATCCATCCGGCTATTCTTCTCCTATCGTTATACGCCAGCGTTGGTCCGTAAAAATCTGGAGCGACATAACCTGAAAATTCTTGATCAATGGATGACGCAGTCGGGAGAAGAAGGTGTATTCCTAGTGCGTGTGCCTCGGCAGAGCGCTGCATTTGAGGGAAATCAGCGGCGCTCTACCGAGACGCCGCTATGTTAAAAAACTTTCATCGTTTCCAGCACGACCTTGATGCGCGGAACTTCGTGGGTGCGGAACAGATCGGTTTTACCCAGCGCGGCGAGCACGGCGAAGAACGATTCGGCGCAGCGGACTTCATCCTGAAAGAAATCAAACGCGTGCGGCAGAGCGTGGCAGACGGGAAACCCCAGTTCCCTCAGCCGGAACGTATTCAGGAAAATATTCATCTGATGCCGCACCCGCACGACGCTGTCCTGTAAATTTTTGTAGTAAAAGCCGAGGCCTGGGTCTATGAAGATTTTTTCCACGCCGTTGCGCTGCGCGATCTCGATCTGCCGGGAAAAATATTCACGCAGCATCGGCACCGGGTCGGCGGACAGATCATAATCGCCGACCTCGCGGACATTCTTGCCCTGCACGAAACAGATGATCACGGCGGCATCGTATGCGGCGACCATTTTGAAAAGTTCATCGCTGCCATCCATGCCGGTGAGGTTCAAAATATTGGCGCCCGCTTCAAGGCTGGCACGGGTCACGGCGGGCGAGTAGGTCTCGACCGAAATGAGAATATTTTCCGCGCGCAATCCTTTAATGACTGGAATCAGTTTGGAATTTTGTGTTGTGTCGTCCACGCGCGCGGCCTGGGCGAGCGTGGATTCCGCACCCACATCAATGATGTCCGCGCCCTGCGCCGCCAGAATTTTTCCGCGTTGCACCGCGCTTTCCGCCGTCAGGCAGACGCTTTCGCGATACCACGAATCGGCGGAGAGATTGACGACGCCCATCACAGCGGGCTGCGAATTGAAGGCGAAGAGTTTTCCGCCGATGGAAAATTCCTGCACGCGGGCAGTGGCGGCGGCAGAATTGTTTTCCAAGAGTCCGGCGAGTTGTTCGAGTGTCAACATGATGAAAAATGAGATGGTGCGCCTGGCGCGATTCGAACGCACGACCGCCTGCTTAGAAGGCAGATGCTCTATCCAACTGAGCTACAGGCGCAACCCTGCCAACTTTAGAGGGCGTCGCGCATTGGCGCAAGCGTGGTTGCGGTGGAAATTTTCCGGCTATTTTGCCAGAACCGGCCGCACCCGTTCCGTCAATAGCTTGTATCCCTCGGTATTGAAGTGAAGCTGATCCGCCACGAACAGTTCCCGGCGCGGCTGGCCGTCCGCGCCCAGCGGCAGGTCATAGGTCTCGATGTATCGCAATTGCGGCGTGGCTTCGGCAAAGTTTTTCACCAGCCGGTTCAATTCTTTTTCCTGCTCGTGCTGTTTCCAGCGCGACGGTGTGGGGCCCCATGAAAGATAAACAATTTCCGTCGCCGGCAGTTTCGCATGGACGACGGCGGTGAATTCTTTGAAGTCCGCAAAGACTTGTTCCGGCGATTTGCCGTTCGCCAGGTCATTGCCGCCGGCACGGAAAATAATCATCCGGGGCGCGTAGGGAAAAATGATTCGCGGCGCAAAGTGTGTGGAATCCACGACCTCCGAGCCGCCGAAGCCGCGGTTGAAAACCGGCTGGCCGGGAAAATCCTGCGTCAGCGTCGTCCAGCGCCGGATCATGGAGGAGCCGATGAATTCCACGCCACCTTTCGGCGGCGGATTCGTCAGATCCGATTGTTCAAAGGCGGCGATTTCCTTTTCCCAGACGGCGAAGTTGTGGTTGGTCTCGGCGCCGGAGACTGACGCGGACAATGAAGCCAAGATGGCAGCAGCCAATGCTAAAAGCGGGGTGGATTTCATACTTGCGAGATTAGGGGCAACCGCGTTGCGTGAAAACAAATTTCGCCCGCCACCGGTCTACGCGTAACCGTAGTAGCGAAACGTCTGATACACCACCAGCGCCGCGACGTAAGCCAGCACGCTCATGTAGGCGATCTGGAACAGCGGCCATTTCCAACTGTTTGTCTCGCGCCGGACGACGGCTTGCGTGGACAAGCATTGCGCCGCCAGGATATAAAACACCAGCAGGCTCAAGCACGTCGCGGTGGTGAACACCGGCGAACCGTCCGTGCGCTTGGCACGGCGCAGCGTGTCGTAGAGGGAGGTGTTGTTGCTGTCGTCTTCGCCGACGCCATATACGATGGCGAGCGTGGAGACAATGACTTCGCGCGCGGCAAACGAACTGAAGATGCCGATGCCGATCTGCCAGTCATAACCGAGCGGCGCGATGACGGGTTCGATGACGTGGCCGATCTTGCCGGCGAACGAATGTTGCAGCGAATACTGCGCGGTCAGGCGGTCGGCCTCGACGCGCAGTTCATCCGCCTTCGTTTGTTCGCCGGTTTTTTCCAGCAGCCCGGCTTGGGACTGCATGGCGACCGCCGCCGCCGGAGCTTCGGATTTGGGATAATGCGACAGCGCCCACATAATGAGCGAGATCACCAGAATGACCGTGCCAGCCTGTTTCACGAAAATCATTGCCCGATCAAAGGTATGCAACAGCGCGGTGCGCAACCCCGGCACGCGGTAGGGCGGCAGCTCGATCATCAGCGGTTTGCTGCCGCCGGGCAAAATCGTGTGTTTGAACAACAACGCACAACTCAAGGCGGCGATGATGCCAATGGCATAGGCGGCAGTGAAAATTAGCGCGGCCTTGAGCGGTGAATGAGGGAAGATAAGCGCCGTGACCATTGCATAAACCGGGATGCGCGCGGAGCAGGTCATCAACGGCGTGATGAGGATTGTGACCAGCCGGTTGCGCGGATTTTCGATCACGCGCGCGGACATGATGGCCGGAATGGCGCAGGCATGTGCGGAGAGCATCGGCACGAACGCCTTGCCCGGCAGGCCGAAACGGCGCATGACCTTGTCCATTACGAACGCGGCGCGGGCCAGATAGCCGGTGTCTTCCAGCAGCGACAGCGCAAAAAACAGGATGCAGATCTGTGGTAGAAAAACGAGGATGCCGCCCACGCCGGCGATGACTCCGTTCACAATCAGGCTTTGCAGGTCGCCTTCCGGCAACATCCGGCTGACGCCGTTGCCGACCGTCGCAAACAGATGGTCAATCAGGTCCATCGGAATTTTCGCCGCCCAAAAAATCAAGGCGAACACTGCCAGCATCACGCCCAAGAACGCTATGACGCCAAAGACCGGATGCGTGAAAATATCGTCCAGTTTGTCCGTCCAGACCGAGCGTTGCACCGTCGCTGCATCCATGACGCGTGTGGAGATCTGTTCCGTCCATTCGTAGCGCGCCTGAAAGGTGCAGCCCGTGCAGCCTGCGCATTTCGGGTCAACGTGGTCCACCGCCTCGGGCATCGCGCCAGTGACGAGGCGGTTTAATTCGTATTTGAGTTCATCCAGCCCTTCGCCGTTGCGTGCGGACACCGGCACCACCATGCAACCGAGTTCGGCACGCAGCTTGGTGACGTCAATGCGGATGCCGTCGCGCTTGGCCATGTCCATCATGTTCAAGGCCACGATGACCGGGCATTTCAATTCCAGAAGCTGGCTGACAAGAAAAAGGTTCCGCTCCAGGTTTGTCGCATCCATCACCACGAGCGCGGCGTCAGGCGCGGTATGTTCCAGCTTCCCCTGCAACGCATCGGCGGCCAGTTTTTCGTCCGGTGATTTGCTGTCCAGGCTGTAAAGTCCCGGCAGATCCACGACAACAACCTGTTTGTGGTCAAGGTGTAGGCGGCCGACTTTGCGCTCGACGGTGGTGCCGGGAAAATTCGCGGTCTTGGCGCGCAGGCCGGTGAGCGCATTGAACAAGGTGGTTTTGCCCGCATTTGGGTTGCCCACCAGTGCGAGGGTGAAATGCCGGGAACGGGCTGGACTTTCCGGGGTCGCGTTCATGCGCCGTCGTCTTCGCGCAGCGCGCAATGATCCGGCTGGCAGACTTCCACCTGCACATGGCTGGCGAGGGCGGCGGACAAACCCAGCCGCGACCCGAAAACTTTCAGGATCAGCGGATCACCGGCCTTGACGAGTTCCACGCGGCGGCCCAGACAGACGCCGAGGGTCTTGAGGCGCTGCATCTCCTCGTCATCGGTCTCGATGTGCCGGACCACGGCGCAGAGGCGCGGCGGAAGCTGATCCAGCCGGATGAGTTCGTTGGCGGTTTGACCTGCGGTTTTCACTGCTTGGCAAAATAAACTGGCGGGCTACGAAGTCAATGAATCCGACTGCCGGTGAATTGCGGTCGGCTGTCGGTGAATTGCGGTTGGCAGGGCAAACAACACGTTTGGTTGAAAAAAAACCACACATCCGGCAAACTGTCGCTGTGAAATTTTTTTATTCCCTCATACTGCTCGCGCTGCTACTGGCGGCGGGTTGTGGCAAAAACGTTCCGCCCGCAGCGGCTTCGGCTGAAGACAATCCATCCACGCAAACGCCGCCGAAATTGCCCACGCACGCGCAGCCAAAGCTGCCGACGATGAAGATTTATCTGGGCGCGGAAGTTTTGGATGCCGAGCTGGCGCTGACCGCCGAGCAGGAGATGACCGGCATGATGTTCCGCACCAACATCCTCGACACGGACGCGATGCTGTTTGTGTTCCCGTTTCCACAACGCGCCGCGTTCTGGATGAAGAATTGTCCCGAATCCATTTCCGCCGCCTACATCAGCCCCGACGGTGTGATCCAGGAAATCCATCATCTGGAGCAGAACGATACGAACAACGTGGTAGCCGCGACGGCCAACATTCAATTTGTCCTGGAAACCAGCGAAGGCTGGTTCGCCCGGCACAACGTGAATACCGGCATGGTCATCCGCACGGAAAGAGGCCCGCTGCTGGAAACATTTTTCAAAAGATAATTTGGGCAAAGTTGCGGGAGGGAGCGCGGCGTTCACGCCGCTTCAACTCACGGAAACAATTCAGCTTTGTTTTTCTCCCGCGCCTCCGAGACCGGACGCTGAAGCGGCGTGAACGCCGCGCTCCGACGCTTATCGTGTTTTACGAGGACAAGTAATCACGCCAGCTTCACCGTTTTTCCAGTTTTAGCGGCTTCGTAGATGGCCATCAGGATTTTCACGTCACGCAAACCTTCCTCGCCCGGCACAGTCGTCGGCCGGTTGTTCAAAATACATTGGGCGAAGTCATCCATCTCCGCCGCGAATTGATCGCCGGATTCCAGATTGATCAGCTTGCCATCACTGCGCCGGCCCTGAATGCCGTCGTAACCGTAGGCCGGAGCCAGTTCGAACCAGCCGTTTTCGGCGAACGCCTGATAGCGGGCCAGGCCATTAAAATTATATGTGCTGGTGCTGGTGGCGACGATGCCGCTGGAAAATTTCAACTGCCACGCGATGGTTTCCTCCACTTCTTTGAACTTCACCGGATCGGTCACGGTCTGGACCGCCGTGACCGACACCGGTTCCTCGCCGGTGATGTAACGCGTGGCTTGCAGCGCATAGATGCCCACGTCCATCAACGGCCCGCCGCCGGCCAGCGCGCGGTTGAGCCGCCATTGCGTCGGATCGCCGATGCGGAAACCGAAGTCCGCCTCGATGAATTTCAAGCCGCCGAAAACTTTCTCCCGCGCGAGACGGACACATTCCAGATTGTTCGGCTCGAAATGCAGCCGATAGCCGATGGCAAGCTGCCGCCCGGCTTTTTTGCAGGCATCAATCATCTGCTGGCATTTTTCCGACGACACCTCCATCGGCTTTTCGCAGAGGACGTGCTTGCCCGCCTTTGCCGCCTTGATGGTGTGTTCGGCATGGAGCGCATTGGGCGTTACAACATACACGACATCAATGTCGGGATTATCTGCCATCTGCTCCATCGTGTCGTAATTGTAGATGCTGCGGTCGGGCAGATTATATTGCGCTTTCCACTTGGCCGCCTTTGCGGGCGTGCCGGTGACGATGCCAGCCAGTTTGCAAAAATTTGTCTTCTGCAATGCCGGCGCAATCTGATGCGTGCTCAAACTGCCGAGGCCGACCAACGCAAAGCCAAGTTTCCGCCCCGGCTCGGCGGCGCGAACGGACGACAAAGCGCCGATGAAAGGAAGGCTGGCGGCGGCGAGAGAGGTGGCTTTGATGAAGTCGCGGCGGTTGCGGAGATTGGCTTTCATGCTGCGAGTTTATTTACAATCAAGCCCGCCGCAACTGCGAAAGCTGGTCGTCGGAAAGTTATTGCCGCAAAAAGCCCGTCGGGCTGTCATCTCTGTAGATGGGGGGATCAAAATGAAATCAAGCTCCGTCGGGAACGACATCATGGTGGCCGTCCGCAAGGACTATGTCGCCCCGACGGGGCTGAAATTTCATTTTGGTTTCGATTCTACAAATATGCCGCGCCTACGGCGCTGGGGACGAATGCCGACGCCAAATACAATTTGGGATGGAACCACGAGATATTTTCCGCTGGTTAGGACTAGGTTTTCAATATCTGACAACTCAACTAATGAATTAACCGCTAACTCAAGAGATGAATTAAGCGATAAGCGAACACTTAAAGGCCAAACAATTCATCTTCAGAAGGCATTTAAGCCAAGGTTTCATTTTCGGCATGGTGTTGGGTTGAGTTGTGGTGCATTTAGCACTTAATTCGTGCTGGCATGGAAATTGCCAAGGTAATGGCCGATGGGCGCGGCAATGACGCCGCACCATCGCCGAATTAAAATGAAAATGACAAACGTTATAATAAATAGAGCCGAATACGACGACGGATGGAAAGAGCGAGTCGAAGCGAATCTGGCAGCGGGGCATGAGGTGGAATTGCAGAACTTCGTTTACCCCGATGACTTGGAAGGTTGTGAGTTTTTAGCGAATAAATATGGGGTAACACTTTGTCTGAACCCTGATATGACGATATGCCATTTCATGCGGCTTACAAAATGAGGTGTCACACTTGTCAGATGTTTGAAAATAGACAAGCATTGCGGCATGAAAATAAAATGGTGCGTGATGAGTTTGCTCCTGTTTGTTTTGTGTGATGGCAGTCGACTGTGTGCCCAGCAAGCGAGTAGCGGACAGGAATCTTTCGAGGTTACAAAAACAAAAGCTGAAAGCGGAAATATCCAAGCTCAATCCATGATGGGCTATTTTTATTCTAGCGGACAAGGCGTGGCAAAAGATTACACAGCAGCCGCAAAATGGTATCACAAAGCGGCAGAACAAGGAGATTCAACAGCGCAATATAACCTCGGACGCTGCTATAATAAAGGCGAAGGCGTAATACAAGACTACGCAGAAGCAGTTAAGTGGTATCGTAAAGCAGCAGAACAAGGAAATGGGTATGCGCAAAATAATCTTGCTCATTGTTATGACCAAGGTGAAGGCGTGCAGCGAGATTGCGCTAAAGCGGTGGAATGGTATCGCAAAGCAGCCGAGCAGAATTTCGCAATTGCTCAATTTAATCTTGGCTCCTCTTACTATACTGGCAAAGGTGTGAATACAAATTTCGTTGAAGCAGTATTCTGGTTTCAGAAGGCTGCTCGGCAAGGTCTTGCAAGTGCACAATATGCCCTTGGAGTTTGCTATCAAGATGGGAATGGAGTCGCAAAAGATTTACATGAAACATTTCAAAGGTATCATCAGGCCGCTGAACAAGGATATGCTGACGCACAATGCGAACTTTCAAAAATGTATATTAATGGCAAGGATGTTCCCGTTAATTATGTTGTGGCATACAAGTGGTTGCTTCTTGCGGCAGCTAACGGTAATGAATCTGCACAAAAGGTCAGACTTCCGATGGAACGCCACCAGTTGACCTCTGCCCAAATTGCTGAAGGCCAACGGTTGGCTGCCGAGTTCAAGCCGCGCAAAGAAAATTCGGGTAATTCCACTTCACCTGAAAATCCAACAGCCAGTGGCACGGGTTTTTTCATCACGGACGATGGTTATTTGATTTCCAATTTTCATGTGGTCAAGGATGCAACAAAAGTTCGTCTGGTCACGAGCGCCGGAACGGTTGACGCCAAGGTGGTGCAGGTGGATGCGGCCAATGATCTGGCTTTGTTGAAAGCTGACGGGCGGTTTGCCCTGTTGCCCATCAACTCCAGCCGCACGGCGCATCTGGGCGGCACGGTGGCGACGATTGGTTTTCCTGACCCGTCGTTGCAAGGATTTTCACCCAAGCTGGCCAAAGGAGAAATCGCGTCGCTGTCCGGCGCGGGAGATGACCCGCGCTATTTTCAAATCAGCGTGCCGGTGCAGCCGGGCAATTCGGGCGGGGCGCTGGTGGATGAACGGGGCAACGTGATCGGCATCGTGTCGGCCAAGCTGAATGCGCGGGCGGCACTGGATGCGAGCGGGGCATTGCCGGAGAATGTGAATTACGCGGTCAAGAGCAGCCTGCTCTTGAGCTTCCTGGAGTCGGTCCCGGACGTGGCCAATAAACTCAAAGCGCCGAACACGACGGATGAAAAGTTTGAAGAGGTCGTCAAATCCGCTCAAGCCGCCGCCGTCCTCGTTTTGGTTTATTGATCTGGTAGGGCGGTCGCTGCTGCGCCGCCCATTTTAATTTGGGCTGCGCGGCAACGCAGCCCTACCGGTATTGAGGAAGCGGTCAAGTCAGCGCAAGCGATGGTGATGCTAGTTTTGATTTTTTCATTCTGCTTTGTGTCTTCGTGGCTTGGTGGTTAAATTCATGTCCGTGAACCGTGTGCAATCCGAAAAACTTTTTGCCGAGGCGTTGGAATATATTCCCGGCGGCGTGAATTCGCCGGTGCGCGCGTTTCGCGCCGTGGGCAGCCAGCCGTTTTTCGTGAACCGGGCGAAGGGCGCGCACGTCTGGGACGTGGATGGCAATGAATTGATTGACTACGTCGGCACTTGGGGCCCGGCGATTCTGGGTCACGCGCATCCGAAAATCATTGCCGCCATCAAAGCCGCCGCCGAATTCGGCACGAGTTTCGGCATTCCTAATCCGTTGGAAGTCACGATGGCAAAACTGATCTGTGAACTGGTGCCGAGCATCGAAAAAGTGCGCATGACCAATTCCGGCACAGAGGCGTGCATGAGCGCAATCCGGCTGGCGCGCGGATTCACCAAGCGCGACAAGATCATCAAGTTCGATGGCTGTTATCACGGCCATGTGGATTCGCTGTTGGTGAAGGCGGGCTCCGGCGCGCTGACGTTTGGTCATCCCGACAGCGCAGGTGTGCCGGCAGCGTTCACGCAGCACACGATTGTGGTGCCGTTCAATGATGTCGAGGCGGTGAAGGCGGTGTTCGCGGCGAATAAAAATCAGATTGCAGGAATCATCGTTGAACCGGTGCCGGGCAACGCGGGTTTATATTTGCCGAAGCCGGGTTTTTTGGAATTTTTAAACGCAATCACGAAGGCGAATGGCGCGCTGTTAATTTTTGATGAAGTGATGACGGGTTTTCGCCTCGCGCTGGGAGGCGCGCAACAGCGGTTCGGCATCACGCCGGATTTGACGTGCCTTGGAAAAATCATCGGTGGCGGTCTGCCGGTGGGCGCATTTGGCGGACGTGCCGAGATCATGGATTGTCTCGCGCCGCTTGGTCCGGTGTATCAGGCGGGGACGCTGAGCGGCAATCCTCTGGCGATGGCGGCGGGCATCGCGAACCTGGAGGAGTTAGTGGGTCAAGCATCCTGCCTGACTGGACAGGCTGGAAGCCTGTCCCACTACCAGCAGCTTGAAGAACTCGGCGCACAACTGGAAGTCGGTTTGGGCGACGCGGCCAAATCTGCCGGGGTGCCAGTCACCTTCAACCGCTGCGGCTCCATGTTCTGTGCCTACTTCACCAGTGGAGCGGTCCACAATCTGGAGGATGCGATGAAGAGCGACCGGGAGCGTTTCAAAAAGTATTTTCACGGGATGCTCGACGCGGGAATTTATTTCGCACCGTCGCAGTTTGAAGCGGGGTTCCTTTCGACCGCGCATACGGCGGCGGACATCGAAAAGACGGTCACGGCGGCGGTGAAAATCATGCGGGGGCTGTAACCTTGCGCGGCTGCCTGCGTCTGAATCCGTATCCCGCTGCGTTTGAAAGTGCGGTGATAATAACAAACAAGAACCAAACAAAGAATATGAAATCAACGAAAACAATGTTAGTTGCCGCACTGGCGGCGGGCGCCTTGCTGGCCGGCGGGTCATCGCTGCTGGCTCAAGACGCCACCAACACCCCGCCCCCTGTCGAACACGGCCCCGGCATGAAAGGCCGTCCGGATATAGCCAAGCAACTGGACCTGACCGCCGAACAGAAGCCCAAGGTCGAGGCCATCATGAAGGGTATGATGGATAAACGCAAAGAATTGCGCGAAGATACCAGTCTGACACAGGAAGAAAAACGCGACAAGGGCAAGGCGCTTCAGGAAGATACGGCGAAGCAGTTGAAGGCCGTGCTGACGCCGGAACAGTTCACCAAGTGGCAGGAAATTTCGAAGCGCGGTCCGCGCATGCGTCCGCCCGGCGCGCCTGACGCCCCGACACCGCCAAAAGCTCCCGAAGCAGCGTCGCCGAATTGATTTATTTTTTGAGGGACTGACGGTTGACCGCAGGGACGGCCTTTGGGCCGTCCCTTTTTGCGTCCAAATTCATTTGAGCGCGGATGCGTCGGCCTGTATGATGGCAACCGGTCGCGCGCGTAGCTCAACTGGATAGAGCGTCGGTCTCCGAAGCCGAAGGTTGTGGGTTCAACTCCCGCCGCGCGCACCACGCTTGCGATTTGGTATTTGACGCCGATACCCAAAAGGAGGAAAACAGATGCAGCCATGAAACTTAAAAAATGGGTTCTTTGGTTGCTGGTGGTGACGTTTCTCGCCAGCGAAGTGCTGCTTTTTTCCGCGCTCCGCCAAAAAGCGGCGTTGCAGGTTTCCCTCCAGTCGCAAACCCAGAAGGCGGATCAATTGCAAACCCAGGTGAATGAACTCAAGAGTTTGAACGCCGAAGCGCAAGGCGTGGAGGTCGCTAGGCTGCGCGCGGAAAATCAAGACTTGCCGCGTCTGCGGAACCAGGTCACGCAATTGCAGGTCGCGAATCAAAAATTATCCAGTCAGTTAAAAGACACCAGCACCTATGCGCAACAGGCACAGGCACAACTTGCGCAAGTTGCGGCGGCCCGTCAGGCGGAGGTGCAAAGGGTGAATGCGGAAGCCGAACACGATGCCTGCATCAACAACCTTCGCCAGATTGACGCGGCCAAGCAGCAATGGGCCCTGGAAAAAAATAAAACGGCAGAGGCCATGCCAACGGTGCAGGATCTGGCGCCCTATTTCAAGGACGGGGTAATTCCGGCCTGTCCATCAGGCGGGACTTACACGCTGAACGCGGCGGGCTACCTGCCGGCTTGCTCCGTCGCCGGCCACATCCTCCCTCAGTGACTTTTGTGCGGCGGCGATTTTCATTCTTGGCTTTCGCCGGTTCTCCATTAAGCTTCGAGCTTCATGATTGACACGAACATCGAACTTTTGAAGGGCATCGCAAACCAACTGCGCATTCATTCCATCGAAGCCACAACGGCGGCGGGCAGCGGCCATCCGACGTCCTGCTGCTCGGCGGCGGATATCGTGGCTACGCTGTTTTTTGGCCAGATGCGCTACGATGCCAAGAACCCGCACTTCTACAATAACGACCGCTTCATTCTTTCAAAGGGTCATGCCGCGCCGCTGCTGTATGCCGCATGGGCGGAAAATGGTTTCGTGCCGATCCCCGAACTGCTGACGCTCCGGCAGTTCACCAGCGAGCTCGAAGGTCATCCCACGCCGCGTCTCGCCTTTGCCGATGTGGCGACGGGTTCGCTCGGTCAAGGTCTCGGTGTCGGTGTCGGCATGGCGCGCGCCGCCATTCTCGACAAACTCGATTACAACACCTATGTGCTCATGGGCGATGGCGAAATCGCCGAAGGCGCCGTCTGGGAAGCCGCGTCGCTCGCAGGTTATTACAAGCTGAACAATTTGATCGCCATCGTGGACGCCAACCGCCTCGGCCAGAGCGAAGCCACCGCTTTCGGCCATCACATCGAAGTTTATCGCGACCGCTTTGAAGCGTTCGGCTGGCGCGTGGAAGACATTGACGGCCACGACATCGAAGAAATCGCCGAAGTTTTGAGCGGCATCGGTCTTGACGACAAGCCGCTTGCCATCATCGCCAAGACTTACAAGGGCGCGGGCATTTCATTTGTGCAGGACAAAGACGGCTGGCATGGCAAACCCTTGAACAAGGAAGAAGCCGCAAAAGCCATTGCTGAACTTCAACCAAGCGCAAAATCCGGTTTGAGCGTCGAAATTCCAGCGCCGAGCAAGCTGCCCCAGCCGGCTAATGCGATTCCCGCGAGTTACCTGGCGATCCATTACACGCTCGGCGACAAGATTGCCACGCGTGAAGCCTACGGCACTGCGCTCGCCCGCATTGGTGAAACCGATCAGCGTATTGTTGCCGTGGATGGTGACACGAAAAATTCCACGTTTGCCGATAAGTTTTTCAGTAAATTCCCGGAACGTTCCACTGAATGTTTCATCGCTGAACAAAACTTGGTTGCTGTGGCGGTCGGATTGAGCACGCGCGGCAAGGTGCCATTCGCCTCGACCTTCGCGACTTTTTTTACGCGCGCCTACGACCACATCCGCGTAGCGGGTATTTCGCAGTCAAACATCAAGCTTGTCGGTTCGCACGTCGGCGTGAGCATCGGCGAAGATGGCCCGTCGCAGATGGCGCTGGAAGACCTGGCCATGATGCGCGCGGTGGTCGGCAGCACGGTTTTGTATCCGAGCGATGCCGTGAGCACCGAGAAATTGCTGGAAGAAATGGCGTTGATCAAGGGTGTATGCTTCCTTCGCACTTCACGTCCGAAAACGCCTGTCATCTACGGCAACGACGAAAAATTCCCCATCGGCGGCGCTAAAGTTCTGCGCGAAGGCACCAAAGTCACCATCGTCGGCGCAGGCGTCACCTTGTTTGAAGCATTGAAAGCAGCGGATACGTTGAAGGCCGAGGGCATCAACGTCACGGTCATTGACGCCTACAGCATCAAGCCGCTGGGCAAGGACGTGATTCTCGCCGCCGCGAAAAAGACCGGCAACACCGTCATTACCGTGGAAGATCATTATGCCGAAGGTGGCCTGGGCGATGCAGTCGCGGGTGAATTGAGCGTCGAAGGCATCAAGGTTCACAAGCTCGCCGTGGTCGGCATGCCGCACTCCGGCAAGGCGGAAGAGCTGCTCGCCAAGTTCGGCATTGATGCCGCCGGCATTGTCAAAAAGGTGAAGTCGCTGAAATCAACGATTTAAATTCAAAGCCGGCGCAGGAGAAATCCTTGCGCCGGTTTTCTTTTTGCCAGATTCGCTTTAATGATACACATTGCTCCCAGCAATGGGCGGAACTGAAAAAACTCTGAAGGGCAAATTGCTTCTCGATGGAGGCAGTCTGACCGGCTCATTTTTTCACCGCAGCGTCGTTCTCATCTGTGATCACAGCCCGGAAGGCGCGTTTGGTCTGGTGCTGAACCGTTCCAGCGGCAGCCGGGTGGGGGAACTCGTCGTGGCCAATCTGCCTGTCATCTTGAAGGATTCCCCATTGTTTCTGGGCGGGCCGGTGCAGCCTACGGCGTTGAGCTTCATCCACTCGGACAATTTCATTCCCGATGCCAATGTTTTCCCAAACCTGAGCATGGGTCACTCGCTCGACGAACTGGTGGAAGTTGGCGAATCCTTTTCAAACAGCAAAAAGGTGAAGATGTTCGCTGGCTACGCGGGTTGGTCAGCCGGCCAGCTTGAAAGTGAAATGAAACGCAAATCGTGGCTGACATTTCCCGCGTCGATCGAGCTGGTCTTTGAAACACCACCCGACCAGCTCTGGCAGAAGATATTGAAAAGCAAAGGCGGCTGGAAAAATAAATTGCTCTCGCAGATGCCGGACGATTTGTCGTTGAATTAATTTGCTTCGACGCGCAGCAAGGCCGCATCTGACTGCGCCAGAATTGCCGTCCGTTCCAAACTCGCTGGAATCAAGCTGAACTGGCCGGCAGAAAGATTCACCGTCACTGAACCGCTTTTGATTTCAATTTCACCACGCGTCACCGCGACGATTTGCAGCTTCTTCGGTTTCAACGATCCCTTCGCGCCGGAATTCAATTTCCATGCCTCGACGTTAAACAATGGATCGTTCACGAGTGAACGGGCTTTAATTTCATCACCGCTAAATTTTGTTTCGACCAGTTTCGGATCGAAGTCGTTAAAATCAATGCTGGCAAGCGATTTGGCGATGTGCAGGTCGCGCGGCTTGCCGTCGAGCCCGACACGATTCCAATCGAAGACGCGATAGGTGGTGTCCGAATTTTGCTGGATCTCAAAAATCACCAAGCCATCTCCGATGGCGTGGACGCGGCCACTGGGCAGAAACATTGTGTCGCCCGCCTTGACAGGAATACGGTGGAAGCAATCGGCCACGCTGCCATCCGAAATCTTTTTCTCAAACTCCGCGCGCGTCACCCCATTTTTTAGGCCGACATACAAGCTCGCATCCGGCGCGGCATCGGCGATGAACCACATTTCGGTCTTGGGTTCACCCTTGAGTTCAGCGGCTTTGCCCGCAGGTGGATGGACTTGCAGCGAGAGTTTATCGCGCGCATCAAGAATTTTGCAAAGCAGGGGAAAGCGTCCTTCTGCGGCCGGTTTCGCGCCGCCGAGAATTTCCGCTGCATGGTGCGTCATGAGCCAGCGTAAATCTTTGCCGGCCAGCGAGCCATTGGCAATCACGCTGGAATCGCCGGGACGGTCGGAAATTTCCCATGATTCACCGATGACGGTGCCAGGCGGAAGTTGTTTGCCGTAAAGCCGTTCGAGTTCGCGTCCCCCCCAGACGCGTTCCTTGAAAACCTGTTGAAAAATGAACGGGTAAAGCACGGTGATTTATCCGCCTGCCTGTGGAACAGCATCATTCTCGGCGGATTCGGTCTTTTCGATGAAATGTCCGTGAGCGCGGAATTTGTCATAGCGCAGCTTTAGGCGTTCGGCAACGGACAGCGCCAGAATCTCTTCGAGATGCTTAAGCAGGTATGTTTTAAGATTGGCAGTCGTTCCAGTAACGTCGGTATGAGCGCCGCCCAGTGGTTCGGGAATGATTTCGTCCACCAGCTTAAATCCGAGCAAGTCTTTTGCAGTGATTTTGAGCGCGGCAGCGGCCTTGGCAGCGTTAGTGCGGTCTTTCCAGAGAATCGCCGCACAACCTTCCGGGCTAATGACGGAATAATAAGCATTCTCCAAGATCAAAACGCAGTCAGCGACACCAATACCCAGCGCGCCGCCGGAACCGCCTTCGCCGATGACGGCGGCGATGATCGGCACTTCCAGCAGGGTCATTTCGCGCAGATTGACGGCGATGGCCTCGGCAATGTGGCGTTCTTCGGCAGCCACGCCGGGATAAGCGCCGGCGGTGTCAATCAAAGTGATGATCGGCAAACCAAATTTATCCGCCAGTCGCATGAGCCGCAACGCCTTGCGATAACCTTCGGGATGAGCGGAGCCGAAATTGCGGAGGATGTTTTCCTTCGTATCACGGCCTTTTTGTGTGCCGATGACGACGACGGGATGTCCACCCAGCTTGGCAAAACCCCCGACCATCGCGCGATCCTCCGCGAACAGACGATCACCGTGAAGTTCATGGAAATCCGTGAAGGCGTGCTTGATATAATCCAGCGTATAAGGCCGTTTGGGATGCCGGGCAAGCTGCACGCGCTGCCAGGCGGTCAGGTTCAGGAAAATCTGGCGCCGGGTTTCTTCCAGCTTTCCTTCAATGATCTGCAGTTCTTCCTCAAAACTGATGCCGAGCGAGTGCTTTTCGGGATGCTGGCGGAGTTCGTCCAGCTTGTTTTGCAGTTCAATGATCGGCTTCTCGAAATCAAGCTGATGTTTCATTTGCGTCGGGAAGTTTAATGTCTTTCCGGCCTTAATCAATGGGATTTCTTAGTGTAAAAAAGCGAAAGGCCGGACTTGCGTCCGGCCTTGCTTGGTGACGAGGTTTAATACGCCCTCACCGAGGCGCTCAGAAGGGTGGTGCGGCTAACTTGGGGTCGCTGTTCGAGCCGCACCACGAGCAAAACCACTATGCCAACCCTAAACGAACAGCGAAATCCCAAACCATTCGTAATATGAGACTGGCGCCGTGTCAAATTGTTCAAACAATTTTTTTATTTTTTTGCCGGTCGTTTTTGCCGGCACCGGCGAAAACAAAACGGTCCAAAGTGCTGCTCAAGCGCAAGTTAGCTTTGGGACCCGAGTTCGACCTTTGTTTTGATGGAATTTGCAATGAAACATTGTTGATGCGCCAGATGATGCAACTTCTTTTCATCGGCTGAAGAAGGCGATTTGTCCCCGCTGTACGTGATTTTTGGGTGCAGTGTGACCAAACTGACCCATGGCGCGCCGTTTTCATTTTTAGCCATCACGCCAATGGCTTCGTCCTCGTAGCTGTCAATTTGGAATCCCTGTTTGGATGCGAGATAAAGGAACGTGAGCATGTGGCAGCTTGAAATGGACGCGACGAAAGCCTCTTCGGGATCAACATGCGCCGGATTGGAGAATGGCACCGGCACCACGGACGGCGACGACGAGGCGGGAACAGTGACACCGCCGTCAAACGTCCAAGTATGTTCCCGCGAATACTTGCCCTTCAGAAAATCTGGGTTGGTTCGCTGCCATTTGATTGTGGCTTTGTGTTCAGACATGATTTTATGCGCTAGCGAAAGATATCGGTTCAAAGTTTTTCATCGCGAATTTTGAATGCCGATTTCAAACGTCCTGCTTCAAATTCTTGTATCGTCATTTCTGCATCAAAAGCGAGTAATCCGGATGACTTTTCAATTTCGCGCAACACAGACAAAGCTTTTAAATCACCTTCGGATAGTAATTGGGCAGCAACCCAAACTCGAACGTAGTTGTTATTGTCATGAAGCAAATCTTTAAAAGTTGAACAACCAATTTCTCCCTGCGACTTCAAGAAGATAAACGCTTGAGCCATTTCCTTATGAAGTTGGTTCGCGCTACGAGCATCAACACACTCACCGTTAGTGATTGCTGCTTTTCTGAAATTTTCTCTGGCTTCCTGAATCGTCATAGTGCTTCATTTGATCACCTGCGGCTCGTGCCATTCGTGGCCGCTTTGCGCGAGCAGATCGTCGGCGGCAATCGGGCCCCAGGTGCCGGCGGAATAAAACTCGCGGTTCGTCAGCGCCTTGCCTTCCCAGCCGAGCCGGATGGAATCGGCGATCTTCCATGCAGTCTCCACTTCGTCGCGTCGGATGAAGAGCGTCGCGTCGCCGGCGATGGCTTCGAGCAGCAGGCGTTCGTAGGCTTCCGGCGTGTAGGCGCCGAACTCGGCGTCGTAGCTGAAGTGCATCCGCACCGGGCGCACACTGATGGCCGTGCCGGGCACCTTGCCGTTGAAATGCAGGGAAATGCCTTCGTTCGGCTGCAGGCGCAGCGTGAGGGCATTGGCGTCAATGTGGTTGCCGCATTGCGCGGCGAACAAGACATTCGGCGTGGGACGGAACTGAATCCGCACTTCGCTGGCGCTTTGCGGCAGATTTTTGCCGGTGCGCAGATAAAACGGCACGCCGCTCCAGCGCCAGTTGTCAATCATCAGTTTCAACGCAACAAACGTTTCCACATTTGAATCCGGCTTCACTTTGACTTCCTGCCGATAACCCGGGCGCGGCTCGCCGTTAACGGAGCCGGCGAAGTATTGGCCGCGCACGATTTGTTTCGCCACGTCTTCCGGCGTGAGCGGGCGGATGGATTTGAGCAGCTTCACTTTTTCATCGCGGACGGCTTCCGCTTCGAGCGACACGGGCGGTTCCATGGCGATGAGTGAAAGCACCTGAAGCATGTGGTTCTGCACCATGTCGCGCAACGCACCGGCTTCCTCGTAATAACCGCCGCGGTCGCCCACGCCGATCTTTTCGCTGACGGTGAGCTGGACAAAATCCACGGATTCGCGCGTCCAGAGGCGCTCGAAAATGGAATTGGAAAAGCGAAACATCAAAATGTTCTGCACCGTCTCCTTGCCAAGATAATGGTCAATGCGGAAGACTTGTGACTCATGTGCGTAGCGTGTCAATTCCTGGTTGAGTTTTTGGGCGGAAGCGAGATCGTGGCCGAACGGCTTTTCAACGACGAGCCGCTGCCAGCCGGCGCCGTCCTTTTTCAACAGCCCGGAGCGATGCACTTGTTCGACCACCTCGCCAAACTGGCTCGGCGAGATCGCGAGATAAAACAGCAGGTTGTCGCGCAACGCCGGGTTGCCGAACGAAGCCAGTTGTGTTCCGAGCCTGGCGTAGGCAGCGTTGTCGGTCAGGTCACCCACGCAGTAAAAAATATTTTCCGCAAACGCCGCCCAGACTTTTTCATCCACCGGTTTTGTACGTGAAAACTGGTCGAGCGCCGTGCGCAGTTCCTGCCGCCACACGGCGTCGGTCTTTTCGCGCCGCGCAAAGCCGATGACGCGGAACGTCGCCGGCATCTGTTTTTCCTTGAAGAGATGGTAGATCGCCGGGATCAGTTTGCGCGCGGTCAGGTCGCCGCTGGCACCGAAGATGACGATGGAGCACGCGTCGAGGTTTTTATGGCTGCCGTTGCCGCCGTTGGTTTTGGCCGGTGAGTTCAGGATTCTCATGCCCGCCACTTTCGCGGAAACGGCGGCGGATTTCAATACTGCTTATTCATTCCCGGTTTGGCAGCGTGGTGATGATCACGCCCGCCAGGATGATGGCCGCCGCCCACAACGCGCGTCCGCCGAGCGCTTCGCCCAGCATCAGATGTCCGAGCAGCACGGCGATCACTGGGTTGACATAGGCATAAGTCGCCACGCGCGCCGGCGTGCTGACTTTCAACAGCCAGACGTAGGCGCTGAACGCGATCCATGATCCGAACACGATGAGATACAGGAACGACAGCCATGATCGCATCGAGACCTGCGCGAAACTAAAGCGCGCCGGTTCGCCGTGAAGCAGCGAAAGCAACAGCAATGCCGCTCCGCCGCAAATCATCTGCGCGGCCGAGTTCATCCAGGGCGATTCCGGCTTGGCATTGTAACGCGACCACAGCGAACCCGCCGCCCAGCAAAGTCCCGCCACCACCAGCGCCGCCACGCCCCACGGATTTTGCGATGCGTTCACGCTGGAAGAATTGTGGCCCGTCACCAGCAACGCCACGCCGGCAAAACCCACGATGATACCCGCCCAGGTGTAGGTTGCCGGACGTTTGCCCGCCGGACGCGCCCAGTCCAGCAGTGCGAACCACACCGGCGTCAACGCCACCAGCAGCGCCGTCAGACTGGACGACACGGTTTGTTCCGCCCAGACGACCAGTCCGTTGCCGCCAAGCAGCATCAGCCCGCCCGCGATGGTCGCGTGGAACCATTGTTTTCTATCCGGCATCGCCACGCCTTTCAACCGCAGCCAGACGAACATCATCATTCCGGCAAATAAAAATCTTGCGCCGGCCAGCAAAAACGGCGGCATGGTTTCCACCGCCACGCGGATGGCGAGATAGGTTGAACCCCAGACGATATAGACCGTCGCAAACGCCGCGATAAGCAGCGTTCGTGTCGAGGCGGCTGGTGATGATGTGTTCATTTCGTTGGTGCTTCTCTGGAAGCCCGAACCTCACGGCGGAAAAATCAAAAAACCCGCCGGAGAATCCAGCGGGTTTCAGAAAAACGGATAACTCGTTCAGAAACCCCGCCGGTGCAGAGTGACATGCCACGCAACGCGCTCCAGCGCGGCGGCGGCGAACATCGGCTTGGTCGGGTTTGCAAACATTTCAATGGGATTGCTGCGGTAATTCTTCACGCGGGTCAATGAATTTGCGTCTTCGATTCGGTAATCAAATCGTGCCGGTGTAACAATATTCAATTCCGAACCTCGCCATGGATGCGCGCAGAACTTTTTGGCTCGCTTCCCCGGCTTTCTTTCCGCAAAATTTTTCAGCGCGCGCATGAAAGCAAAAATCATCATCACCCCCAAGAAAGCCGTCCTGGATCCGCAGGGCAAAACCGTCCAGACCGCCCTTGAACACATGGGCTACACCGGCGTCACCGGCGTCCACATTGGCAAATACATCGAGATTGACCTCGCGCCCGGCACGGACAAGGCGGCGGCGGAAAAAGCGTTAAATGACGCGGCGCACAAGCTGTTGAGCAATCCGGTGATTGAAGATTATAAGTTGGAAATCGAATGATTTGTTGAAGCGTTGAATGTTAAATCGTCGCCACGATTTCCAATTTAACAATTCAACTATTTAACAAATGAATTTTTCAGTATTACAGTTTCCCGCCAGCAACTGCGACCAGGACGCCGTCCACGCCGTCCGCCTGCTCGGCCATTCCGCGCGGCTCGTCTGGCACAAGGATGCCTCGCTCGGCGACACCGACTGCGTCATCGTGCCCGGCGGATTCAGCTATGGCGATTACTTGCGCTGCGGCGCGATCGCGCGGTTCAGCCCGGTGATGCAGACCGTGAAACAATTCGCCGACAACGGCGGCCTCGTCCTCGGCATCTGCAACGGCTTTCAAGTCCTCACCGAAGCCGGTCTGCTGCCCGGCGCGCTCATCCGCAACCGCGACCTGCAATTCCACTGCGAAAACATTTTCCTCAAGACCGCCACGAACGACTCGCCGTTCACCAGCCAGATTCCGGTGGGAAAAATTCTCCGCGTGCCCATCGCCCACGGCGAAGGCTGCTATTTTGCCGACGAAGAAACGCTCGCAAAGCTCAAGGCCAACAACCAAATCCTCTGGCAATACTGCGACGCGACCGGAAATCTGACCGACAGCGCGAATCCCAACGGCGCGGTGCAAAACATTGCCGGCATCTGCAATGAAAAGCGCAACGTGGCCGGCCTGATGCCGCATCCCGAACGCGCCTGCGAACCGCTCCTCGGCAGCGACGACGGCAAATGGATTTTCGAAAGCATCTTCGCCGCGCTGGAAAAGAGAACGGCGGCAAAAGCGGCGTGAATAATGAACAAACGGATTTATTTTTAATTAAATTAAAAACATGTATGTGTGTTAAGTGTTTGATATTGAACTTGTTGTTATTTGATTTGAAAACGTCGCAATGAAAAAATGGGTGAATCGAGCGTTTGTGTTGCTGAAAGCCAGTCTTGAACAACCGAGGCATGAGTTGAACGAACTGGACTGGAAGGCCGCATTGTCCCCCGACAAAAAACGGTTGGCGGAGCATTTATGCTTTTGCCAACTATCCCGGCGGCGGATTCATGGTTTATGGCATTAACGATTCAGGGATTCCGTGTGCCACGGATGAGAAAACAATTCAAAATACCATTAATCATCTTGCGAATATCGGACGGCATGGCGTTGAGCCGTCTGTGTCACTTGATCATGCAGTGGAAAGTTATGAGTCCGTCCCCTTGCTGTTTGTGTATGTGCCTGAATCTTCCGTCAAGCCGGTGCATATTCGCGGAAAGAGTTTAGAGATTGCTTTCATTCGTTCCGGCGGCACAACCCGCCAAGCTTCACGGCAGGAAATTGGAACGCTCATGTTGCACAGCCGGACGCCACGCTGGGAAGAGTTGCATGCCTCGGTCTTGCTCACGGAAGCGGATTTGATTTTGAAACTGAACACAGAGCCAATTTTCAAATGATGGAGCGGCCTGTTCCCACGACGAATGAGGAGAAGCTCAATTGGATGGTAGCAGAAGGATTTATTTCTAAAGAACCTGCTGGCGGAGGATATGTGACCAACCTCGGCGCGATAGCGGCAGCGCGCAAGATTGCAGATTTTCAAGACCTTAGCCGCAAGGCGCTGCGAATTGTAGTTTATGGACGGACTTAATAAATCCAAAACAAGCGAGAGCAGGAAGGAGCGTTTGGATACGCCATAGGGTTTCAGGGAGTTTTGCATTTCTAACACTACTTCTACCTCAGAGTGAAGTGATTGAAAAAGCATTGAGAGTGAAGCGGACTGTTTATCCTGAAATCGCATTGCGTGAACTGGTTGCGAATGCGCTGATCCATCAAGATTTTTTCGGTTGCAGGCGTCAGTCCACTTATTGAAATCTTCGACGACAGAATAGAAATATCCAACCCAGGCGGATTGCTGCCGTCCAAGCAATTGGATCGGCTCATCGGAACGCAGCCGGAATCGCGCAACGAAAATTGGCAAGCGCCTTTCGCCGCTACAGAATTTGTGAGGAATGCGGTTCGGGACTCGTAAAGGCCGGCGAACAAGTCGAGATATACGGACTGCCTCCGATTGAGTTCTATAGTGGGTCTAATTATTTAAGGTCACGCTTTATTCACCAAGGACATTTGCGCAGATGTCGGCTCGTGAGCGTTTGGAAGCGTGCTATCAACATGCCGTGTTGAAATATTATTCGGATAGCGCAATGACAAACAAATCATTGCGCGAACGATTGAAGATGCCGGAAAAACAACGCTCAATGGTTTCCAACCTGATACAAGAGGCACTTTCCCTTAAGAAAATTAAGCCAGCCAACCCAGAGAATAAATCGAGAAAGTTCACAGAATATGTGCCGTTCTGGGCTTAATGACATTGCAGATTAAAACGAAACTGAATTTGTCATGACCGAACCCGCCATCACTCCCGAACTTGTCGCGAAACACAACCTCACGCCGGAAGAATACGCCCACGCCGTGGAAATCCTCGGCCGCACGCCGAGCTACACCGAGCTCGGCATCTTTTCCGTGATGTGGAGCGAGCATTGCAGCTACAAAAACACCAAGCCGCTGCTCAAGACCTTCCCCACCAAGTCGCCGAAGATCCTCGTCGGCGCGGGCGAGGAAAATGCCGGCATTATTGACATCGGCGACGGCATCGCCATCGCGTTCAAGATCGAATCGCACAACCATCCGAGCGCGGTCGAGCCGTTTCAGGGCGCGGACCACCGGCGTCGGCGGCATCGTGCGCGACATCTTCACGATGGGCGCGCGGCCCGTCTGCGCGGTGAACTCACTGAGGTTTGGGCCGATTACTGAAAATGGATTGGGGAGCGCGCCCGCCCCGGGCGCAACGGTTGACGCCTCGTCAACCGCAAACGCGAACGACGGGGCGTCGTCCGCAACGCGCGAGGGCGCGCGTGCTCCCCAAAGCACGAAAGCTGAAATTGCCAACAATCGGAGATTGTTCGCGGCGTCGTCAGCGGCATTGCGCATTATGGCAATTGCTTCGGTATCCCGACCGTCGCGGGCGAGGTGTATTTCGACAAGACGTATCAGGGCAATCCGCTCGTGAACGCGTTCTGCCTCGGCGTGCTGCGCCACGAACAGATCAACGCGCGGCGCGGCCAAGGGCGTGGGTAATCCCGTGTTTTACGTCGGCCCGGCGACGGGTCGCGACGGGCTCGCGGGCGCGGCGTTCGCGTCGCAGGATTTGACCGAGGAATCCGCCAGAGCAACAGCGCGGCGCGGTGCAGGTCGGCGATCCGTTCATGGAAAAGCTCGTGTGCGAAGCGTGTCTGGAATTGCTCGCCACCGGTTGCGTCGCGGGCATGCAAGACATGGGCGCGGCGGGTTTAACCTGTTCCACGTGCGAAATGGCCGCGCGCGCGGGCACGGGCATCGAGATCGAACTCGACAAAGTCCCACAACGCGCGCCGAACATGAGCAGTTACGAGATCATGCTTTCGGAATCGCAAGAGCGCATGCTCATCGTCGTCCACAAAGGCCGCGAAGAGGAAGTGAAACGCATTTTCGACAAGTGGGATTTGCCGTGGTCCGAGATCGGCATCATCACCGACACCGGCCACATGAAAGTGCGTCACGGCGGCAAACTGGTCGTGGACATTCCCGCGCGGAAAATTGCCGACGAATCGCCGGTGTATCAACGCGAAGCCGTTTGAGCCTGCGTATCTGAAAGATGTCCGCGCCTTTCGGCTCGATAGGATTGCCGATTGCCAATTGCCGATTGAGGATTTGAAGAAGCTGCTCGCCTGGCCGAGCATCGCGTCGAAGAACTGGGTGTATCGCCAATACGATCATCAGTGCGCGACGGCTCGGTCGTCCTGCCCGGCAGCGATGCTGCGGTGATTCGGATTAAAGCTGACTCAAATCCCGTTCAGGGGAGCACAGCCGCCTCGGCTGTGATGGTTGACGCCTCGTCAACCGCACCGAGCGCGCCACCGCGCGAGGTTTCAACGCGCGAGGCGCGTGTGCTCCCCGAGAAATTGATCGCCATGACCGTGGATTGCAACGGTGGCTACGTTTATCTCGATCCTTACGAAGGCGCGAAAATCGCCGTGGCCGAAGCGTGCCGCAATCTGGCTTGCTCCGGCGCTTTGCCGCTCGGCGCAACCGACAATCTCAACATGCCAAGCCCGCTCAAGCCCGAGCTGTTCTGGCAGATCAAGGAATCCGTGCGCGGTCTGGCCGAAGGTTGCAAAGCCTTCAACGCGCCCGTCACCGGCGGCAACTGCTCGCTCTACAATCAAAGCCCCGCTGGCCCGATTGATCCGACGCCCACGATTTCTGTCGTTGGCCTCATCGAGAAGCTGGAGCACGTCACCACGCAATGGTTCAAGGACGAAGGCGATGCCATCATCCTGCTCGGCGACGCGGTGGACCAAGCCGACCCGATCTTCGGCCTCGGCGGAAGCGCGTATCTGCAAGTCGTCCACGGCAAGAAGAACGGTTCGCCGCCACGCTGCGACCTCGAAGTCGCGAAGACGCTGCACACCACGCTCATCGGCTTGATCCAATCCGGCCTCGTGAAGAGCGCGCACGATTGCAGCGAAGGCGGCCTCGCCGTCGCGCTCGCCGAAAGCTGCATCAGCCAGCTCATCGCCCGCGACATGCCGCGCCTCATCGGCGCGACGATTGATCTTTCATCGGTGGGGCGAGCGTCCTCGCGAGCCGATGGGCAGGCGGACGATGGCTCGTCAGTAGCCTCGCCCCACCGTCTCGACGCTTTGCTCTTCGGCGAAACGCAATCGCGCATCGTCATCAGTTGCAAACCGCTCGACGCCGTGAAAGTCGTCGAACGCGCCAAGCTCATGGGCGTTCCTGCTGTGCAAATCGGCAAAGTCGGCGGCAATAAACTCACGGTGAAAACGGCGAGCGGAGAATTTTCCGCCCCACTCACCGAATTGCACGACGCGTGGGTGGAACAGTATCGCCCGCGCGATGGCCTAAGTTTCTGCCAGTTTTCTCAAATTGCAGCCGTTTATTTTTAACGGCTACAATTCTTTTATTTTCCGTCTAATAAAAGTGGGCTTCATCCGTCGTCTCTTTGATGGATGCATGGCGGGACAAACTTGGGGATATGACTATGACCGAAAACAAGTCGGACTGGATCAGGGCGGCATTACGCGAGCATGAAGGCCCGTTGATGCGCTACGCCACGCAGATCACAGGCGACCTCGACCGCGCCCGCGACGTGGTGCAGGACACCTTTCTCCGGCTCTGCGCCGAAGACCCGGCCAGGCTCGATGGTCATCTGGCCCAGTGGTTGTTCACCGTTTGCCGTAACCGTGCGATTGACATCCAACGAAAGGAACAGCGCATGAAACCATTGGATGATATTGAACTGGCCGCCCAGCCGAGCCGCGAGACCTCACCGTCCGCGCAGACGGAACACAACGAAAGTGCGGGTCGTGTGCAGCGCTTCATAAAAGACCTGCCGCCGAACCAGCAGGAGGTTGTGCGGCTGAAATTCCAAAACGGATTGAGCTACAAGGAAATCGCCGGCGTCACAAAATTATCCGTGACGAACGTCGGTTTCCTCATTCACACCGCGCTCAAAACCCTGCGCACAGCAAATGACGGGAAACGGGAGGCACCCTTTAATTTTCAACCCCAAGGCACGTTATGAAAAATAATTTACCCGATTTTGATGAAGCCAAACTGACCGCCTACGCGTTGAATGAACTCGACGCGGCGGAACGCAATGCAGTGGAAAAAATCATCGCCGCCAATCCCGACGCCCGTCGCTGGGTGGAGGAAGTGCGGCAAACTGCAGCGCAGCTGGAAACGGAATTGCAGGGCGAGGAATGCGCGTCACTCGCGCCGGAGCAGACGCGTAAGTTGCAGCAGAAAATCCGCGCAGCGGATGGGCCGGGTTTCTGGACGCGGCAATGGTTTCCAAGCTTCCGGTTGATTGAGACCCTGGTGGTGCTGGCCTTCGTGGCAATATTGGCGGCGATGCTGCTACCAGCTTTGTCGAAAGCCAAAAGCAAAGTCAGGCGGGTTAGCATGCTATCAGAACAACGGCAGGAGGCTTTAGAGATGACGAAAAAGCCTGCGAATTCAGTCGCCGCCCCGGTGACAGTGGTCACTGGTGAATCGCAACCCCATGAAGTGAATCAGTCACCGGACCCGGCCACGCTAACACCTGCCACACCGCAGTCTTTTACACCTGGTTCAAGTGATATACGGACTGGAACGGAAGTTCCTGTGCGTAGTGGTTTGCCGGCTGGTGGAAAATCCTTTTCTCGTTGGTCAGATGGAATGCACGGTTTTTTGGAAAATTCACACAGTAATGCCCATTTTTCCCGAAAATCAAAAGGGGCGGAATTCAATACCGAATCCTACGCGGCCATCAGCGACAATCCATTCCTGAGGGCAACGGAGAATCCGCTTTCCACGTTCTCGATTGATGTGGACACCGCTTCGTATGCGAATGTCCGCCGGTTTCTCACCGACAATCAGTTGCCCGCCACCGGACGCGGTGCGCATTGAGGAACTGGTGAATTATTTCACTTACAATTATCCCCAGCCCAAGGGCGACGTGCCGTTCTCGGTGAACGCCGAGGTTGCCAGCTGTCCGTGGAACCCGGAGCATCGGCTTGTGCGCATCGGCTTGAAAGGCCGTGAGATTGCCCGTGACCAGCGGCCCGCCGAGCAACCTTGTTTTCCTCATTGACGTGTCGGGCTCAATGAATGAACCGAGCAAGTTGCCCTTGCTCAAGGAGTCGTTGAAATTGCTAACGCGGCAGTTGAATGAAAATGACCACGTTTCGATTGTGGTTTATGCGGGTGCGGCCGGCATGGTTTTGCCGGAAACTTCCGGTGACAACAAGGCGGCAATCTTACGCGCGCTGGATAAATTGCAAGCCGGCGGTTCAACTCATGGCAGCGCCGGTATCAAGCTGGCCTACAAGACGGCGACGGAGAATTTCATCGAAGGCGGGGTGAACCGCGTGATCCTTTGCACGGATGGCGATTTCAATGTCGGCGTCACGAGCGAGGGTGATTTGAAACGGCTCATCGCGGAGAAGGCTAGGAGCGGTGTGTTCTTAAGCGTGCTGGGATTCGGCATGGGCAATTACAAGGATTCCACGATGGAAATGCTGGCCGACAAGGGCAATGGTAATTATGCCTATATTGATTCGCTCAACGAAGGACGGAAGGTTTTGGTCGAGCAGATGAGCGGCACATTGGTGACGATCGCAAAGGATGTGAAGATCCAGATTGAATTCAATCCGGCGCAGGTGGACAGCTACCGCCTGATCGGTTACGAAAACCGCCTGCTGGCCAGGAAGATTTCAATAACGACAAGAAAGACGCCGGCGAAATTGGCGCTGGGCACATCGCTACGGCGCTTTATGAAGTCATTCCCGCTGGTATGACATGTATGACATCGGACGAAACACCCGCCGTGGATCCCTTAAAATATCAAAAGCCGGCAAAGTCTGCTGTGGCATCGAATAGCGATGAATTGCTCACGCTCAAGCTGCGTTACAAACAACCTGATGGCGATACGAGCCGTCTGCTGACCACGCCGGTCAAGGACACGGACAAGAGCTATGCCCGCGCTTCGACGGATTTTAAGTTCGCCGCCGCCGTTGCGGAATTCGGGATGCTGCTGCGCAATTCGCCCTACAAAGGCGATGCGACGTTGGAAAGCGCTTGGGAACATGCCAAAGCCAGTCTGGGAAATGACCCGGAAGGTTATCGGGCGGAATTCCTTACACTCATCGAGACGGCGCAACGGCTTACGGGAAAATAATTCTCCTGCTTTGGACTGGCACGAATCGCACGCGGAAAAATCCGTATGCGATCCGTGTTTCGTTAAGGCCGGATTTATTTGAACGCAAATACCGCGTTCCCGCTCCATGTCCTTGCCCATGCTTATTAACGGTTTGCAAACATCCGATTGATTTGTAAGCTAATCCGAAGTTAAACGACTGTTTTACGAGAATTAATGCGACAATTTTTGACCATCGCCACCAACGCCTTCATGGAATTGATCCGGCAGCCTGTTTTTCTGCTGTTGATGACGGCTTCTATGCTGTTCGAGATCTTTCTGGCGGTGCCGTATTATTTTGCCTTTGGCGACGAACCAAAGCTGATCGAGAACAGCGCCTTGGCGGTGATGCTCCTGTCGGGCTTGCTCGGTGCGGTGTTAAGCGCATCAACGTCGCTCGCGCGGGAAATTCGCAGCGGCACGGCCTTGGCGGTGTTGTCCAAGCCGGTGGGACGCGCGCAATTCCTGCTGGCCAAATACGCCGGCCTCGCAGCGGCGCTGACGGTGCTGACCTATGTGAACATGGTCGGGGTGCTGATCGCCAGCCGGATGGCGTTTGACGCCTATGGAAAAACCGACCTGCCCGCCATTGGAATCATTGCGGGCGGCGTGCTGCTGGCTTATCTGCTGGCAGGTTTCAGCAACTTCTTCCTGCGCCGGCCGTTTGTCAGCAACGCCGTCCTGGGCATGGTCGTGATGACCACGCTGGCGGCCTTCATCATTTTCCAGTTCACGAGCCAGATGGAAAGCATGGGCACGCAGGGGCACGTGGACTGGCGTCTCATTCCGGCGGGAATCCTGATCCTGTTCGCGCTATGGATTCTGGCGGCGCTGGCGATTGCGTGTTCGACACGGCTGGACACGATTCCGACGCTCGCCATCTGTTCCGCGATCTTTTTGCTCGGATTGATGTCGGATTATTTCTTTGGCCGGCGGGCGGAGATGGGTTCGTGGTGGGCGTCGGCGCTTTACACCATCGTCCCGAACTGGCAGCTTTTCTGGCTCGCGGATGCTCTGGACATGGGCAAGAGCACCTTTCAATGGGGTTATGTGGCCAAGGCATTTTGTTATATGGTCGGCTACGCCGGCGCGGCCCTGGCCCTCGCCACGGCATTGTTTGAAGAACGGGAACTAAGTTAACGAATGGAACGCAACGCAGCTAAAAATGGCTTGGTGAACCTGGTCGCGGCGGTGGCAATTTTTGTCGCCGCACTGGGCGTGACATATTATGTCCATTCACTCGCCGGGCAGGTGGCTTCAGTTTTTCTCGGGCTCGCGGCGCTCGTCGCGTTCGCCAGCTGGTTCCAGATGCGACTTGAGGAAAACGAGCGGCTGGAGAAGCTCGAACTGGATGAACTGACCAAGTCCAAGGGCGGCTCGACGTTGTTTGAAGCCAAGGACTCCGAGGTTTTTCCGGCGGCCCGGGCGCGTGAACAGTTCGAGAAATTTTTCGTTCCCGGTTTTGGCGTGCTGCTGTTCCTGCTCGAAGCCGGCGGCGCCTGGCTGCTTTGGAACTGGATCTCCAAGGCGAAATACGGCATCGCGCCGGCTCATGCGCTGTCGGCGTTGTCGTTATTTGCCATCTTCGCGCTGCTGCTTTTCCTGTTTGGGCGGTTCTCCGTCACGATGGCACGGCTGCAAAACCACCGGTTGCTGCGGCCTGGCGCGAGTTTTATTTTGCTGGGCGCCTATGTATGTTTTGCCACGGCCTTGGGCATCGCGAGTGTCGAGGCGGATTTTGTCAGGGCTGATTTCTACGTCGCCAAGGGCTTGTGCATTCTGCTCGTCTTGATGGCGGTGGAACTTTTCATCGTGCTGCTGCTGGAGATTTACCGACCACGCGTCAAAGGAAAAATTGCCCGTCCGGTATATGACAGCCGCTTTGCCGGACTGCTGGGCCAGCCGGAAAGCCTGTTCACGACCGCCGCGAAAACCATTGATTACCAGTTTGGCTTCAATGTTTCCGAGACGTGGTTTTTCCAGCTGGTGAAAAAAAACCTGATCGTGCTGCTGCTTGCGCAGTTCGCCGTGCTGCTGCTTTCGACCTGCGTTGTGTTCATTGATGCGGGCGAGCAGGCGGTGCTCGAGCGGTTCGGCAAGCGGTCGCGGGCGGCGTGCTGATGCCCGGCGCGCATTTCAAGCTGCCATGGCCGGTGGACCGGATTTATCATTATCGCACCGAGCAGATCCAGACATTCGATGTCGGCTATACGCCCGATGCACAGAGTGAATTTGCCAATGTAATTTTGTGGAGCGTCCCCCATTCCAAGGAGGAAAATTTTCTCGTCGCCAACCGCGAGACGGCCACGATCAAGGATGCAAACACGGACACCAACGACACGCTGAAGGCGCCGCCAGTCAGCTTGATCACCGTGAGTATCCCGGTGCAATTTCAGATCAACGACGTGCTGGCCTGGGCCTATAATAATGCCGACCCGACAAACCTGTTGCAGGATTTGTCCACCCGCGCCGTTGTCCATTATCTTGCCGGTGTGGACATGAGCGAAGTCATGTCGCAGGCAAGGTCCGAGGCGGCGCAAATCTTGCGCGACCAGATCCAAGCCGCCGCCGACGCGCGCAAACTGGGTGTGAAGATTCTTTTTGTTGGTTTGCAGGACATTCATCCGCCAGTGAAGGTTGCGGCTGATTACGAAAAAGTCGTCGGGGCGCAACAGCAGATGATCGCCACGACCAACAATGCCGTCGCCGAAGCCATCCGTACGAATGCATTGGCAAGTGCTCTGGCGTTCACGACGACCAACATCGCAGCAGCCACCCGTCAGCGGCTCGAAGTCTCGGCACTGGCCCGCGCGGCGTTGTTCACCAACCAGCTTCCCGCTTTCGCGGCGGCACCGTCTGTTTATCGCCAGCGTGCTTATTTCCAGGCCTTCGTGACCGCGACGGGCAACGCGCGCAAATACATCATTCTCACCACCAATACGGACGACGTGATAATCTTTAACTTGGAAGACAAAATCCGCGAAGACCTTTTGAATACGACTGTGAACGAACAACATTAACCGTCATGAAAAGAAACCTTTTAACCGTCGTCATCGGCGCCCTGCTGATCGTGATTTTTGCGCTGCTGCTGTTCGTCTTTCAAGTGCGCAAGTCCGAAGTTGCTGTCGTCACCACGTTCGCAAGCCGACCGCAAAGCCCTACACCGAACCCGGTGCTTATTTCAAATGGCCCTGGCCGATCCAGAAGGTTTACAAGTTCGACCAGCGCATCCAGAATTTTGAGGACAAATACAGCGAAAGTCTTACTTCCGACCAGATCAACCTGCTGACGAGTGTTTATGTTGGCTGGAAGATATCCGACGCCAAAACGTTTTTTCCGAAATTCGCCGGCGGCTCCGTGGAAGCCGCTCAACACATGCTCGAAAGCACTTTGCGCAATGCCAAAAATGCGGTGATCACCAAGCACACGCTGACGGAGTTTGTGAACGCCAATCCAAAGGACTTGCAGTTCGACGCGATTGAAGGGGAAATCACCCAGGCGGTCCAAGCCCAGTTGCAGACCAATAACTGCGGCATGGAGCTGGAGTTTCTCGGTTTCAAAAAAATCGGCCTGCCGGAGAGCGTGACGCAGGCGGTTTTTGCCCGCATGACTTCCGATCGGCAGATTCTCATCAACAAATATACCTACGAAGGCGAAGGCGAGGCGCAGAAGATCAAGTCCGCTGCCGATCGCCAGGCTTCCGAGGTTGTCAATAATGCCGTGGCCGACGCGACCCGCATCCGTGGCGAAGGGGAAGCCGCCGCCGCCAAAGTGTTGCCGGTGTTCCAGCAGAATCCTGAACTGGCGAATTTCCTGTTGCGGATTGACGCGTTGCAGCAGGCGCTTAATCAGCGTTCAACTTTGATCCTCGACGAACGCACGCCGCCATTTGATCTGTTCACCGGTATTCCGACGGTTGACTCCAGCAAAAGCCATTGATCATGAGTGACGAGCCAAAACATGACCACGATCACCTGCCTGATCCCGCCGCACCGGTCACGGCGGAGGATGCCGGATCACAGGCCCTGGCGGCGGCCTTGGGCAGCAGTTTTGCGATTGTCAAAGTCGTGATGGTGCTGATGGTCGTCGCATTTTTCTGCTCCGGATTTTTCACCGTCGGGCCGCAGGAAAAAGCTGTTATCCTTCGTTTCGGCAAACCAGTCGGGGAAGGCCAGAAGCCTTGCTGACATCAGGATTACATTGGTCGCTGCCGTATCCCATTGATGAAGTAGTGCGGATTCCCATCACGGAAATCCAGAAGGTGACTTCCAACAACGGCTGGTATCTGACCACGCCGGAGGCGGAATTGAGCGGCGAAGAAATGCCCGCCGGCCAGTCGCTGAATCCGGCGATTGACGGTTACGCGCTCACCGCCGACCGCAACATCATCCACACCCGCGCCACGCTGTATTATCACATTGAAGATCCGATCCGCTTCGTTTTCGATTTCACCAATGCGCCCACCACGGTGCAGAACGCGTTGAACAACGCGCTGCTTTACACCGCCGCCCGGTTTAACGTGGACGACATCCTGACCCGCGATGTGGCCGGTTTCCGGGAAGCAGTGCAGGCACGCGTCACCAGCCTGGTGGATCAGGCGCAGCTTGGCATCGTCATTGATCAATGCGAAGTCCAGAGCATTCCGCCGCGCCAGTTGCAGCCGGTTTTCGCCCAGGTCACGACTTCCCGGGAAAATCGCAACAAGCTGCTCAATGACGCGCACAGTTACGAGAACCAGGTCTTCAACCAGTCCGGCGCACGGGCGACCACCATCACGAACGAGGCCGCGACCGCCAGCGCCAACTATGTCAAATCCATCACGGCCGAGTCGCGGCGGTTCAACGACCTCCTGCCCCAATACCGGATCAATCCGGATTTGTTCGTGCAGCAAACCTTCGTGCGCGCGATGGCCTCGGCCTTGACGAACGTGCAGGATAAAATGTTTTTGCCCGTTCATGCCGATGGAAAACCGGCCGAACTTAGGCTACAATTAAACCGTGAACCGCCACAGCCGAAACCGGCCCCGGCTCCGTAAAATAAATTTAAGGATTAAGTTGTTATGCAAGTTACGTCCCTTTTAAGCCAGCATGAACATGAGCACGGGCCGGATTGCGGCCATGACCACGAACATTCCGTCGTGCATCTGTGGCAGGCGGTTCTCGGCGTCGTTTTCGTCCTCAACGCCTACGTGGTGGACTGGTTGTTCCAACAGGGCACGACCATCGCCAGTGCCAGCGCCATGATCGGCGCGATCATCCTCGGTTATCCGATCATCGTCACCGCCATCAAGGATTTGCGGAACGGCCGTTTAAGCATCAACGAACTTGTCGCCATCGCCGTGCTCGCCGCGTTCGCGTCGGAAGATTACAAGACCGCCGGCATCGTCGCATTCTTCATGCTGACGGGTGAAATTATTGAGAGCCGCACCGCTGAAGGAGCGCGCGACTCCATTGAATCGCTCATCAAGCTTACGCCCACAAAAGCTCGTCGCATTTTGAAAGATGGCAGCGAGGAAGAAGTTGCCGCCAGCCAGCTTGCGGTCGGCGATGTCATCCGCATCCGTCCTGGGGACAATGTCGCGGCCGACGGTCTCATTGTGAACGGGCAGGGTTCGTTCAACCAGGCCACCATCACCGGTGAATCCCTGCCCGCTGACAAGAAATCCGGAGATGAAGTTTTTGCCGGAACGCAAAATCTCACCGGGGTTCTCGAGATCAAGGTCAGCCGCGCTGGCACCGACACGACGCTCGGTCGCGTGCGTGAACTCATCATTGCGGCGGAAAAAACCAAGCTGCCAATCCAGAAGATCGTGGATCAATACATGGGATTTTACACGCCGCTCGTGCTCGTCATTGGTGCGCTTGTCTGGGCGTTTACACACGAATTGAGCCGCGTTATTTCGGTCTTGGTCGTGTCCTGTCCGTGCGCCTTCATTCTTGCCACGCCGACCGCGATGGTCGCCGCATTGTCCGCCGCCGCGCGTCTGGGAATTCTCATTAAGAACGTCGCCGACATCGAACTTGCTGCGAAGATCAATGCGTTCGTGTTCGACAAGACCGGCACGCTCACGACCGGCCAGCTCGCCGTCAGCCGTCTAGCACCGATTGGCGACACGAAACCCGCCGAACTTTTGCTGCTCGCCGCGTCCGCTGAAAAATACAGCAACCATCCAACGGCAAAAGCGCTCGCAACACTCGCGGGCGAAGCCGGAGTGCCTTTGGCCGAGCCGAAAGATTTCGCCGAAACCGCCGGTCGCGGCGTGAAAGCGGAAATCAACGGCGCAAAAGTTTTGGTTGGCCGCGCGCAATGGCTCAAGGACAACGGCATTGACGCGAGCTTTGAGAAGTCTGTTGACCTGAACGAGACCGAAGGCTGGAGCTTGATTTTTGTCGCGCAAAACGGCAAATGCGTCGGCTGGGTCGGCATGCAGGATCAAACGCGTTCCGAGGCGAAGGATGCGTTGGTCGAACTAAAAGAAGCCGGCGTGCGCCGGATTGCGATGATTTCCGGTGACCGCCAGGTGGTCGCCACACGCGTTGCCGCCGAGATCGGCTGTGAAGAGGCGAAGGGCGATTGCCTGCCGCAGAACAAGGTGGAATTTGTCCGGGCCATGAAATTGAAAGGCTACAAGGTCGCGGTCATCGGTGACGGCGTGAACGACGCGCCCGCGCTCGCGGCGGGCGATATCGGCATCGCGATGGGCGCGGCGGGCAGCGAAGTGGCCATCCACAGCGCGACGATTGCGCTGATGAACAACGACCTGCGCCGGCTGCCGTTCTTAGTGAAACTTTCGCGCAGCACGCGCGCGGTCATCAACCAGAACTTTGCGTTCGGCGTCTGCTTCATCATTGTTGGATTGTCGGCATCAGCGTTTGGTTTCATTGGCCCGATCACCGCCGCCATGCTTCACGTCATTGGCACACTCATCGTGATTTTCAACAGCGCGCGGCTCGTGCGCAAAGGCGAGGAACTGGAACATTTCCAGCCTGAAGTGATTGCCGACAAACACGACCACGGCTCGCACTCAAAGCCGGCCGGCCAAATGACTCCAAAACTCGCGTAATCTTTACAGTGCATCGAAGCGCAAAGCCGGGAATTAGGGATGGAATACATCCTGCCTTTGGTGGCGGTGACCTGTTTGGAAAACTTGTAACCATAGCCGGGTCACGGTTGTGAAGTTTTATCGGCTGCCAATTCAAAACAAAAAGCCATGAGAATAGTTTGTGTCGGTCGTGGGTTGGTCATTTTTTTGGTTTGTTTCAGTTCGTATCTGTCGTTTCATTCGCGGGCTGAAGCGGCTTTGCCGGCGGAAATTGAAGATCCCGAATGTCTCGGTGTCAACAAGCAGCCGGCTCACGCCACGCTGATGCCGTATGCTGATATGAAAGAGGCGCTGGCCACCCGGCGGGATGCTTCTTCGTTCTATCGAAGCCTGAATGGACTGTGGAAATTCAACTGGGTGACACATCCTGACCTGCGGCCGGTTGATTTTTACAAGACGAATTTTGATGCGGGGAGCTGGAAGGAAATTCCCGTTCCATCCTGCTGGCAATTGCAAGGCTACGGGACGCCATATTATCGGAACAACGGTTATACGTTCCAAAAAGACTGGCCGCGCGTGTTGACCGAGCCGCCAACAAATTTCACCGCTTATGTTGAGCGCGATCCCGTCGGCAGTTATCGCCGCGAGTTTGAGGTTCCGAAAAGCTGGGATGGCCGCCGGATTTTTCTCACGTTTGACGGCGTGGACTCCGCATTCTTTCTCTGGGTCAATGGCGAGAAGGTTGGTTTTAGCGTCAACAGCCGCAATGCCGCGGAGTTTGACATCACCCGTTTCCTGAAACCGGGAAAGAATCTGCTGGCCGTGGAAGTTTATACCTATTCCGCCGGCAGCTACATTGAAGATCAGGACATGTGGCGTCTGAGCGGCATCTTCCGCAACGTCTCGCTGTGGAGCGCGCCGGACGTGCATATCCGGGATTTTTTTGTGAAAACGGATCTCGACGCGAAATATCAGGACGCTACGTTGTCCGTAACTGCCAAAATCCGCAATTTCTCGGATCAGCCGGCGGCCGCCCGAGAACTTCAGGTTGAACTCTTTGACGCCAAGGGCCGTTCAATCGTTAAAGGTAACGCTGATGTCCCCGCGCTGGCTGCTGGCGAAGAAAAGCCGGTTGAAGTCAATTTGCCCGTTGCCAATCCCGCCAAATGGACGGCGGAAACGCCGAATCTTTACACCACAGTGCTTTCGCTTTCCGGCGGCAAGAATGGCGAAATCATCTCCACCCGGACAGGCTTCCGCAAAATTGAAATAAAGGATCGCGTGTTCATGGTCAATGGCGTGCCGGTGAAACTCAAGGGGGTGAACCGCCACGAGAACTGGCCCGACACTGGTCATTATGTGCCGGAAGAAAAGATGATCCGTGACCTTGAAGTGCTCAAGCAGGGCAACGTCAACCACGTCCGCACCTGCCATTATTCGGATGATCCGCGCTGGTATGAACTGTGCGACGAATGGGGCATTTACCTGAACGCCGAGGCGAATTGTGAATGCCATGGTTACTACGACGTGCTTGATCGCGAACCTAAATACGAGAAAGCCATCGTGGATCGTAGTGTCGCCAATGTTGAAAATTTCAAGAACCATGCCTCGATCATCATGTGGTCGCTCGGAAACGAATGTGGCGGCGGCAGTAATTTCGTTTCCGCGCTGAAGGCCGTGAAGGCGCTGGACGTAAGCCGGCCGGTGCATTATGAAGCCTTCGGCATTGGTGAGAATAATCCGGCGGACGTTGACAGTCGCATGTACACCGGCGTTGCCGATGTGGAAAAGATCGCGACTGACAGCAAATACACCAAGCCTTTCTATATGTGTGAATATGCCCATGCGATGTTCAACTCAATGGGCTCGCTCGGCGATTACAACGACGTCTTCGACAAATATCCGGCGTTGATGGGCGGCGCGATTTGGGAATGGCAGGATCAGGGCATCTGGAACCGGCGCGACCCGAAACGCCAGTTCATCGCTTTCGGCGGCGGCTTCGGGGATTATCCGAACGACCACTATTTTATCCACAAAGGCGTGGTGTTTTCGGATCGCTCGCCCAAACCGCACTATCCCGAAATGAAACGAGTCTATCAGTGGATTAGTATCACGATGGATGATTGGAAATCCGGCAAGGTGAAAATTCGGAACCGATACGCGTTCATCAACCTTGACCGGTTCAAAGGCCATTGGACTTTGTCTGAAGACGGAACGGTCATTGATAAGGGTGAAATCGGAACCATTAACCTCGCGCCCGGCGCGGAAAAATCAATTGCCATTGGATTCAAGAAATTTACACCGAAACCCGGCGCGGAATATGACTTGCGAATTTCGTTCACACTCGGCCAGGACGAATTGTGGGCGAAGGCTGGCTATGAAATTGCGGCGGAACAATTAAAAATGCCGATGCAGACCGCCGCCGTTGCCGCCAATTTGCCGGCGATGCCGGCGGTTCATTTGCAGGGTGATGACGCCAGCGCCATCGTCGTCGCCGGTAAAATTTTTTCCGTCACGTTTGATAAAACAACAGGAACGATTTCCCAATTAATTCGTGACGGCAAAAATCTGCTTATCGTGGGCGGCGGGCCGAGGCTGAACCTTTGGCGCGCACCACATCAAATTGACGACATGTGGGCTTACAAAGACTGGCACCACTTCGGGCTTGATGATTTGCAATGGTCGGTCAGTCACATCAGTGCCACGCAAGTTTCCGATTCTGTTGTGCGTGTTGAAGCCACCGTGAAAGGCACCGGCAAGAACCGTTTCAGCGTCATTCATTCCGCCACATACACCATTTACGGCGATGGTTCGATCGCCGTGGACAATGCAGTTTTGCCGCAAGGCCGGAAGATTCCTCTGGCGCGCATGGGCGTGCGCCTGCAACTGGACAAGTCACTTGACCAGTTCACTTATCTCGGACGAGGGCCGATGGAGAATTATTCCGACCGCAAGCGCGGTTCTGATTTCGGACTTTATTCCAGCACGGTGCGCGAACAAATGACGCCTTACGCCAAACCGATGGAATGTGGCAACCATGAGAATGTCCGCTGGGGCGCGCTGACCGGGGAAAACCAGCCGACCCTGATGGTGCAAGCTGATGATGGCGATCTGCAAATGTCCGCCTTGCCTTACACGGATGAAGTCATGAATTCCGTTGAATACTCCGTTGATTTGCCCGTCAGCACGAGCACTGTGGTCAATGTGGCTGTCCGGACCTTGGGGGTTGGCTCCAATGGTTGCGGGCCGCGCCCGCTCGATCCGTATATGTTGTGGTCAACGCCGGAAACCTTCTCCTATGTGCTGCGACTGTTGCCGGCTGGTCAGAAAAATCTGCCCGCCATCGGAAGATTGGCTGCGCCCGGAGACCGGGCAAAGCCGGTGTTGCCCGCAGCGGAACCTGCAAAAACCGTGCATGGAAAGGTGATTTCTTCAAGCAGTTTTGAAAGCGGCGAGGGCGAACCCGCTCATGCGGTGGATGGTGATGTTGATACATTTTGGCACAGCCGCTGGAGCCATGATGAAGCACAACCACCGCACTTTTTGGTGATTGATTATGCCCGGTCGCTGACCATTTCCGGATTGATTTACACCGCGCGCACTGACAATGAAAACGGACATATCAAGGATTATGAAGTTTACCTCAGCAACGATGCCAAGGAATGGGGGACGCCTGTGGCGCACGGGCGGTTTTCAGACGACCAACCGGAAGAAACCATCCCGTTGCCTCATCCGGTCACCGCCCGGTATTTAAAATTCGTGGCCCTCAGTGAACAGCATGGCCGGCCCTTTGCCACCATCGCCGAACTGGAAATTATCGAAGGAAAACTTCCTTGAGCCGATGAAAGCGCTGCCTATCCTGAATCGGGTAATATACGGAACATGGCGCTGCTTGCTGGCGGTTGGAAGTTCGAATAGACTTTCAAAATGATTCCTGACTGGAATATTTACGGAAAATCCCGTCACCAACGTTTGACGGCGTGGGAGATTTAAATGCCATACCATCATGACCTCCCTTGAATCAAATCTGCAATCTGCAACCCGCAACCCGCAATCGGGCGGCGAGGTCGTCGTGTCCGTGCGCGGGCTGACGAAGGTCTTCAAAGATTTCTGGAACCGCCCCAAGGCTCGTGCCGTGGACAACGTGGATTTTGAAGTCCGGCGCGGCGAAGTTTTCGGCCTGCTCGGTCCGAACGGTTCCGGCAAATCCACGACGGTCAAGCTGCTGCTCGGTTTGCTGAATCCGACGAAGGGTCACATTGAGGTCTTCGGTCATTCGCCGCGCCATGTGCAGACGAAGTCGCGCATCGGTTATCTGCCGGAGGAATCGTATCTGTATCGCTACCTCAATTCGCGCGAGACGCTGGATTTTTTTGGCAATCTCTTTCACCTCTCGAAAGGCGAGCGTGACAATCGCGCGGAGCAATTGCTGGAAATGGTCGGCCTCGGCAAAACGCAGACGCGCGCGGTCGGTGAATTTTCCAAGGGCATGCAGCGCCGCATCGGTCTGGCGCAGGCGCTTATCAACGATCCTGACCTAGTGATTCTGGACGAACCGACCGCCGGTCTTGACCCGATTGGTTGTCGCGAGGTGAAGGATTTGATCATTGCACTCGCGCGGCGCGGCAAGACGGTAATCTTGAGCAGCCACCTGCTTTCGGACGTTGAGGATGTTTGCGACCGCGTGGTGATTTATTACGGCGGGAAAATCCAGGCCGCCGGCACGTTGAAAGAACTGCTCGCCGAGCCGGACACATTGCGCATTACGACGCCGGTGTTGACGCGCGAAACGTTGGAACGTGTTTTGGAGATCATCCGCAAAGACATCACGACGGGCGAAGTGCGCGTGGATAACCCGACGCAGAACCTCGAAAGCTATTTCCTCGACGTGGTGGCGAAGGCGCGCGCGGCTAATGAAACCAGCGGCGCGCAATCCGGCGCGCGCGTGGCCGAATATCTGCGCGGCGGTGTGGAAGCGAAGCCGGCAACGGAAAAGGTTTTGGAACGGCTGACCTCTCCACAAGCTTCCCCAGCGATTGCTCAAGCAAAAATAGCTGAGTCCACCGGGCCGAAAGTGGACGATAAAAAACTGGAAGCCCTGGCTCAGGCCAGTCAACCGGTACCGCAAGCGGTGGAAACTGCGCCGGAAAACAAGCCGGTGGATTTGTCGAAGGCCGACGAGAAACTTTCTTCACTCCTCGGAAAACCAAAACAATAATTCTTGACGCGAATTACGCTGATTTTCGCCAATTAAATTAATTCCAATTTGCGGTAATTCGTGAAATTCGCTTCAAAATCTTAATGCAAAGAATTTTAGCCATCACCTGGTTGACTTGGAAGGCCGCGCTGCGGTTCAAGCTGTTCCTGGTCATCGCGGTGCTGTTGCTTGCCGCCGTGGTCGCCCTGCCTCTGTTGATCCAGGATGACGGCACGGCGCGTGGATTTACGCAGATTCTCCTGACCTATACGTTGACCACCATCACGGCGCTGCTCGGACTTTCCACGCTCTGGCTCTCCTGCGGCACACTGGCGCGCGACATCGAGGAGTGCCAGATGCAGGTCGTCGCGACCAAGCCGATCGCGCGCTGGCAGATCTGGCTGGGCAAATGGCTCGGCATCATGTCGCTGAATGCGGTGTTGCTGGCGCTGTCGGGCGGTTGCGTTTACGGACTGCTGGAATGGCGCGCGAGCAAACTTCCGGTCGCTGTGCAAAAGGAATTGCGCGAGCAGGTATTGGTGGCGCGCGGTGTAGCGAAGGAGAAAGATGTCACGGCGGAAATTGATGCGGACGCGGCGAAAGTTTTGCAGGAACGTTTGAAGAACAGCCCGGTGACGACGGTTGACCTGCCGGAGGTTCAGCGGCAGATCCGCGAGCAGATCAAGGCGGAATATCAGATCGCGCCGCCCGGTTATTCGCACGGATGGCAGATTGACCTGGGGTTCGCGAAAAATTATCTGCATGACAAGCCGCTGCAATTGCGGGTGAAATTCAATGCGGCCCAAAAAAGCGCCTCCGGCACTTTCTTCGCGCTCTGGCAGGTAGGCGTGCCGGGCACCACCAATTTCTGGCGCACGGAAACGCCCATGAGCCTCGCGCCGGACACGGTCCATGAATTCCAGATTCCGGCAAATCTTTTTGATACGAATGGCGTCATGACCATCGTGTTCGTGAATCCCAATGACACCGCACTGTTGTTTCCGCTCGAGGACGGCATGGAGGTTCTATATCCCGAAGGCGGCTTTGCGTTGAATTTTGCCCGCGGGCTGGGAATTATTTTTTGCTGGCTGGCGCTGGTGTCGGCGCTGGGGCTGGCCTCGGCAAGTTTCCTTTCTTTTCCCGTGGCGACATTTTTTTCGCTGGCAATGCTGGTGGTGGTCCTGTCGGGCCGCACGCTGGCGGATGCGGTTGAGACCGGCACCATCATCGGCGCCAACGAAGAGACCGGCGAACTGGGGCATTCGAGCGCCGACGCCGTGCTGATCCCGATGTTCAAGGGCATGCTCTCCATCATCAAGCTGGTGCAAAACTTTTCGCCGATCGACGACTTGAGCAGCGGCCGCGCCATCACTTGGGGGCAACTGGCGCTGGCGTTCGGGCAGATCGTGCTTGTGCTGGGCGGCATCATCGCCTTGGCCGGCATCGTGATGTTTCACCGGCGTGAACTGGCCACGGCCCAAGGAACACAATGAACCCGCGCGCCAAAAAAATTCTTTTGCTGCTGCTGGCCGGCGGGCTGCTGGTTGGTTCCGGCCAAATGCAGAAGGCCATGAACCACGACCGCGAGCGGCTTGGCCTGACGCGCGTCAAAGCACTGGAGAACGCGCCACCCATGCTGGCGTTCACGACGGTGGCGCTCGGCGGTTTTCGTGGATTGATTGCGAACGTCCTGTGGATCCGCGCGAACGATCTGCAGCAGGACGACAAATTTTTTGAAGCCGCCCAGCTCGCCAAATGGATCACGGATCTGGAGCCGAATTTTACGCAGGTCTGGCTGTTTCAAGGCTGGAACATGGCCTACAACATTTCCGTGAAGTTCAAGGATTTTCCCGACCGCTGGCGCTGGGTGGAGCGCGGCATCAACCTGCTGCGCGACGACGGCCTGCGTTACAATCCGAGCGATGTTTTGATCCACCGCGAACTGGCGTGGTTTTTCCAGCACAAGATGGGACAGAACCTCGATGACGCGAACGCCTATTACAAACAGCAATGGGCGGCTGAAATGGCCCCGTTTTTTGGCGCCGATGGAACCAACTTTTCCCAATTGATCAATCCGCAGACTGCTGAGGCCACGAATAATGCGGCGGTGTTACGCGAAAAGTACAAAATCGATCCGGAGTTCGCCAAAAAAATCGACGCGCAATACGGTCCGCTTGACTGGCGCTTGCCGGAAGCCCATGCGATTTACTGGGGTGCACAGGGTCTGAAGGCGGCAAAGGCAAATCCTGACAAGGTCAAGGAAGACGACTTGATCACGCTGCGCCGCAATATTTACCAGTCCATGTTGCAGGCATTTCATCATGGCCGCATCATCAACGATCCCTTCGCGAAGACGTCTTCGCTGGAGCCCAATCTTGATCTCGTTCCCAAGGTCAACGACGCCTACGAAACTTTGATGCAGGAGGATGAGAAAAATCGCGACCACATCGCCAAAGCCCACCGGAATTTCCTCAAGGACGCCGTTTATTTTCTATACGAAAACAACCATGTGGCCGATGCCGCCAAATGGTATAAGGTGCTCGGCGAAAAATATCCGGACAAAAACATCCTGGAGAATGATCAGAACTCGTTTCCCCGCACACTTACGCTTGATGAATACGCCGTCGCGCGTGTGCAGTCGGAAGTCGGTGATACTTCGCAGGAACGCATCACCGGCGTCATCCAGGGTTTGATCGCCCGGTCTTATTACGAAATGGCCATCGGGCAGGACGACCGCTCCGTCGGCTTCAAGCTGCTCGCGCGAAAAGTTTACGACACCTACATGAGCAAGATTGGCAAGATGCAGTCCAACGTGGAACGCGTCGGCCTGCCGCCCTTCGATGTCCTCAATCGTAATGTACTGAACCGCATGCTTGACACCGAGAAACCCGTTCTTCCGTTTGCCGCCCGCGCCGTCATCCGGACGCAACTGGGCATGCCCGCAGAAGTCGCCGCTCCGCCCGCCGTTCCGGCTCCCACCAATGCCCCGCCATCGCTGTCCGTGACAAATTCGGCGGGTGGCATCACGTTAGATTCCGCCGCCAAATAATTTTCGACCCGCGCCGGAATTTCAGATAGCCTGTCTTTCTGTGACGAAGAAAAATCCCAGTTCCCGGCCGCTACGCGTCGGTTTAATCTCCCTTGGCTGCGCCAAAAATCTGGTGGATGCCGAGATCATGCTCGGCTCGCTCATGAAAGGCGGTGTCGAGATCACCAATGACGCTGCGCACGCCGACGCCGTCATCGTCAACACCTGCTCCTTTATTGATTCCGCGCAGGAGGAAAGCGTGGACACGATTCTCGAATCCGTCGAGCTGCGCGATGCGAACCAGCGCGGCCAGGCCGTCATCGTTTCCGGCTGTCTCTCCCAGCGTTTCCGCGAGGAACTGCCCAAGCTCATGCCCGAAGTGGATGCGTTCATGGGCATTGATCAAGTCGCACAGGTCGGCGACATCGTTGGCAAAGCCATTGCTAATCGGGCGGGGAAAATTGAAAGCCAGCATTCAACACCCAACATTCAACGCTCAACATCGAAGGGAAAAGTCGTCGGCCGCCTGAATGAACTGGAAAAGGATCGCGATCTTTCCGACCACGAAAGGGAAGAATCGTTGCGTGGCACGGATAGATTTGGCAAAACCAAAACCGTTGTCACGAAGCACGATTCACAATTCACGAAGCACGAACCATTGCTCGACGTCACCGCGCGCCCCGTCTTCATCCCGGATTTTGAAACGCCGCGCTTCCGCCTGACGCCAAAGCATTTTGCCTATCTAAAAATCGCCGAGGGCTGCAATCATCCGTGCAGCTTCTGCATCATTCCTCGGATGCGTGGTTCGCATCGCAGCCGCACGCAGGCGGACATCATCAAGGAGGCGAAGGCGCTGATCGCCGACGGCGTGAAGGAGATCAATCTGATCTCACAGGACTCGACGTATTACGGACTGGATTTGCGCCCGGCCCATAGTGGCACAGGCGTCCCGCCCGTGCCACTACTACGTCCTTCGCGTGCGATTTCTTCGCCGGAAAAATTCACCGCCGCTGTGAAATCATTGCCGGCAAATGCCACAACCATCTGTACGCTGCTCCGTGAACTCAATTCGCTCGATGGCGATTTCTGGATCCGCCTGCTTTACACGCACCCGGCGCATTGGACGGACGAATTGATCCAGACGATTGCCGAATGCAAGAAGGTCGCGCGTTACGTGGACATTCCGCTTCAGCACATCCACGAGAACATGCTCGAACGGATGCGGCGCGAAACCTCGCAGCAATACATCGTTGACCTCATCAAACGCATCCGCGCCGGCATTCCCGGCATTGCGCTACGCACGACATTCATCATCGGGTTTCCCGGCGAGACTGAGGCGAGCTTCAACGCATTACTTGATTTCATCCGCGAAACCAAATTCGAGCGGCTCGGCGTTTTCACGTATTCCAAGGAAGACGGCACGCGCGCCGGTGCAATGGCCGGCCAACTCTCCGACAAGGTGAAACAAAAACGCCGCGAACTGGCAATGACGGCGCAGCATGAGGTGGCCATCGCCGTCTCAGAATCATTCGTCGGTCGCGAGATCAAGGTTCTCATTGAAGGCGAGGCGAACACCAAACAGCTTCAAAGTGCGAAGGTCAGTTCGTGGGAACACGGTTTGATGCGCGAGGCCGAAACTCAAAACTCAAAATTTAAAACTCAAAATTATCTCGTCGGTCGCGGCGAAGCCGATGCGCCGGACATAGACGGCCGTGTTTATGTGCGGGGCAAACTGCCGATCGGCGAATTCACCAAAGTTAAAGTCATCGGCCACACGGATTACGATTTGATTGCGGAGCCAGTCTGATAGGGCGGCGCTGCTGCGCCGCCTCTGGCTGACGAATGGGTTGGCCAAATCTTAGCTTTGAATTTTTTCTTAGCGTCCTTGGCGTCTTGGCGGTTAATCTTCCCGCATGGCTACACTCGTTTTCGACATTGAAACCTCCGCCCAACCGGTTGAAAATTTCGACGAGGCGCAGCAGGAATACTTGTTCCGCGAGGCCGACAAGCTGGCCGATCCCGCCGCCAAAGAAGCCAAGCGCGAGGAGATCACCCGGTTCATGAGCCTGTGGCCGTTCACGTCGCAGGTTGTCTGCATCGCCATGCTCAATGCCGAGACGCAGCGCGGGCAGTCGCTGTTCGTCGCCGACGATTTTGAGGAAGTGGAGGAGGAAAATGCGCCGGTGAAATTCATCCCTTGTGCGGACGAAACGGAATTGCTTGCGCAATTCTGGGAGGTGGCGAAGAAATATGATTCCATCGTCACGTTCAACGGGCGCGGGTTTGACGTGCCGTTCATCTACCTGCGTTCGGCATTGCTGAACGTGCCAATCATGAAAAAGAACTGGCTGGGCTACCGTTACGCGGTCGAGCCGCATTGCGACCTGGCGGAGCAGTTTACATTTTATTCCGTGGGCGGGCAGGGCGGCGCGGCGCGGCGGTTCAATCTGGACTTTTACTGCAAGGCCTTTGGCATCGAATCGCCCAAGAGCGCGGGTGTGACCGGCGATGACGTGACCACGCTGATGGCCGAGGGCAAGTTCCGCGAGATCGCCGAATACTGTCTGCGCGACGTCCGCGCCACGGTGGAGCTTTACAAGATCTGGAAGGAACGGCTGGCGGGGATAAAATGAAAAAACTATTGAACTCCAACTGCACAAGCAGCAGGTTGAAAGCATGTTCAGCCTGCTTGTCACGATGTCTGAAGACGTAGTTAAATAATTTTATGAAAAGCAAAACTCTCGCAATTTTGGGAATAGGAGCTTGGATACTATCGGTTGCGTCTTCAGCCGAAGATCTCGGCGGGAATTATACGGCTCCTACGGCACTGATTGTGATATCAGCAATAACGACGCTAGTATTTACGATCATGGCCACGGTTCGTCTTTGGAAAACACAAAGAGTTACTGCTGTTTTGTTCCTTGTTTTATCTTTAGTTTCTCTCGTTTATATTTCAGCACCTATTAAAATCATAGACCTCATCTTATTTATTTGGGTGGTGTCACTTCTTTGGGCAATGGGAAAGCACGAGGGTCTTTTCAAGAAATTTCAAAAAGATTCTGGGCTTACTTCGGAAGAATTTTCTACAATGTTAGAGGAAAAACGAAAAGGCAATGAGAAGTCAGTTGAGAAGATCATTGCTACAGCACAAGAACGAGCCAAAACGAAATACAAAGAAGCGACAGGTATTGACGCAAAAAACATTGTCCCGGAAATTGGTAAAGAAATTTCTTGGTCAGATATCGTAAATCATGTTTTCCGAGTTTTTGAGTTTGATAAAAATGGAACAACCATAAATGAGAGTAATCAAGTAAAAGCAAAAAGCTCTTTTCAGCCATACGGTTATTTATTTGCGGAATCGCCAATTTTGAATAATCGCGTCAGATTGCCGATTATTCATCGCGATGATTTTCTACTTGCGGCAAGTGTGTTTGACGATCCAAAACTGGCGAATCTTGTTGAGAGTGAGGAATTGCTCGTAACTTACTCACCTAAACATTTAGGGTCAAAAGGAGTTTCTGTTAGTCCACACCATGTGTTGCACTACGCGTTAGTGCCGAGTGGGACATTAGATTCTTACTACTCGGCAAACAATGACACGCATTTTGCAAAACCGGAACCCCAAAAATTATTTGATCCGTTTGTATATCAAGGTGAAATTAAGGTGCAAATAAATTCAGAGCCGAAGATTTAGGGAATTTGCCGCAAAAAAACTTAAAATCGTCCTTTCCGTTCTTGTTTTTCCATTCTCCTCGCTGACCTCGGTCGCCGAAAATTTCTATGTCCCGCAGGAATGTTATGAAAATAGCCCCGCGTTTGAACGCCGGGATTTGGCGGTGTTGCGAAAAGTCCCACAGGGACAGTTGAAACTTCATTTCGTTTCAGCCATCCCTGCTGGACTCGGCATTTTTTCAACTGATCCCGGCATTGAAATTACAGGCTGTTTTCGATTATTCCTTCGGAACAAAATGCCGGAAGGAGTGCGGCTTTTAAACCGCTTCATCGTCTGCGCGGACAAGGCTGAACGATTGCCTTCTGGACTTTTGAACGGTGAAGCGGCGTGAACGCCACGCTCCGAACGGCATAGACCGCCGGACTTCGTTCGTTTATCATTAGTCGCAGATCGAGCCATGAAACAAGGAGCATTGCCAGCAACCCATCAAAAAATCACCGACCTCGACGCGGTCATCCGCGATTTCGGCCATAAAATTTTTGACGGTACGGAAGCGGCGGAGAAGCCATCGCTTTTTACGAAGAAGGGACTTTACGGCAAGCTCATGGACTGGTCCATGCAGGATGAAAAATTCAAGGTGCAACTTTTCCGCTTCGTGGACGCGCTGCCCACGTTGACCACCTCGTCGGAAGTGACACGGCACCTGCGCGAGTATCTGGACAACGACGAGGTGAAATTAAATCCCGCGCTGCGCACCGCGCTCAAGACGACCATCTTCGCGGGCAGCCTGCTCGGCGGCGGCATCAAGTCGCAGGTTGGCGCAATGGCGGGCAATTTTCTGCTAGGCAATGAAGACAAGCAGATCATTTCCACGCTGCGCAAAATGGATGAACAGGACGTCGCTTTCACGGTGGACGTGCTGGGCGAGGCGGTCGTGAGTGAAGCGGAGGCGGATCTTTACGCGGCCCGTTATTTGGAATTGATGGAATCGCTCGCCCGCGAAACCGTCCGCTGGCCGCGCGCGTGCCGGAGCAATGTTACGCCGCGCGGCGAAGTGCCGCGCCTGAACCTGTCCGTCAAAATTTCCGCGTTTTATTCGCAGATCAACGCCGCCGATCCGGAGACGGCCATTGAAAAAATTTCCGAACGGCTACGGCCTGTGCTGCGCCGCGCGAAGGAAACCGGCGCGCTGATCCATTTTGACATGGAAAGCTACGCGTTAAAAAACCTGACGCTCCGGCTGTTCAAGCAGATTTTTTCCGAGCCCGAATTTGCCGTCGGCCCGGCCTGTGGCGTGGTGATCCAAGCCTACCTTAAGGACAGCGAAGCGGATTTGCGCGAGATCATCGAATGGGCGCGCGCAAAAAATCGTCGCGTGGCGATCCGGCTCGTGAAAGGCGCGTATTGGGATTACGAAACGGTGCTCGCCCGGCAGCGCGGCTGGCCGGTTCCCGTGTTTGAAACAAAACCGGAGACGGATGTTAATTTTGAAAAACTTTCGCTCATTCTTCTGGAAAACGAGGATGCCGTGGCCGTGGCGGTTGCGTCGCACAACGTCCGCAGCATCGCGTACACGCTGGCGCAGGCGGCGCGGCTGGGCGTGGACGCGCGGAACATCGAGTTTCAAATGCTTTACGGCATGGCGGGTGTGATCGAGGCGGCATTGTTGCAGCTTGGCTGCCGCGTGCGCGAGTATTGTCCCGTCGGTGAACTGCTGCCCGGCATGGCCTACTTCGTGCGTCGGCTGCTGGAGAACACGTCGAACGAGGGATTCCTCGCCAACAAATTTGGCAAGGACGCGGACCGGGACGCACTGTTGCGTGACCCGCGCGAACTCATTCAAGCCGCGCCGCGCCTCGTGCCGCCGGCGACCGCGACGATTGGCTTGCCGGAATTTCAAAACGAGCCGCCAGTGGATTTCACGCTTGGTGTTGAGCGGGAAAAAATGCACGCGGCATTGCGCGGCTGGCGCGGAAAGCTTGGGAAAAAATACCCGCTCGTCATCAACAACAAGCGGGTCGAGACACGCGAGTGGACGCCGTCGCTCAACCCGGCGAACCAAAATGAAATCATCGGCCATGCCGCCCGCGCCACGGTGGCCGAGGCCGAGGCTGCGCTCGCCGCCGCGCGTGCCGCGCAGCCCGGCTGGGCGCGCACCGCCGCCGAGAAACGCGCGAAATTGCTCAACCAGCTTGGCGACGCGCTGCGCCGTGACAAGTCCGCACTTGCGGCGTTGATGGTTCTTGAAGCCGGAAAAAACTGGGCCGAAGCCGAGGCGGACGTGGCCGAGGCGGTTGATTTTTGCAATTTCTACGCGGCGGAAATACGCTCGCTCGCAAAACCGCAGCGCACGCAAATCATTGCCGGCGAAACCAACGTGCAACATTGGTGGCCGCGCGGCACGGGCGTCATCATTTCGCCGTGGAATTTTCCGCTGGCGATCCTTGCCGACATGGCGGCGGCGGCGGTTGTGGCGGGCAATACTGTTTTGCTCAAGCCGTCCGAGCAGACGCCCATCATCGCAGCCCGGCTCGTGGAACTGGCCGTCGCCGCCGGCTTTCCGCACGGTGTCATTAATCTTGTCACCGGCGAGGGCGCAGAAATTGGGGCGCATCTGACCGCGCATCCGCAGATTGATTTCATCGCCTTCACAGGATCGATGGCCGTCGGTTTAAAAATTTGGGAGTCCGCCGGACGCACCCTCAGCGGGCAGGCGAACTTGAAAAAAGTCATTTGCGAAATGGGCGGGAAAAATTGTCTGATCGTAGACAGCGACGCCGACATGGATGAAGCGGTCCACGGTGCCGTGCAGAGCGCGTTCGGTTTTCTCGGCCAGAAATGCAGCGCGTTGTCACGCCTGATCGTGCTGGCGGACAACCACGACCGTTTCGTCGAACGTCTCATCGCTGCGACGGCTTCGCTGCGCGTCGGCCTGCCAGAAGCGCCGGGCACGGCCATCGGCCCGGTCATTGACCGCACGGCGCAAAAGAGAATTCTCGCGATGATTGAAACCAGCAAGCGCGAAGCTAGACTCGCGTGGCAGGGCACGGTGCCGGATGATGCCAACGCCTGTTTTGTTCCGCCCACGATTTTTACCGACGTGCCGCGCGGCAGCCGGTTGTTCCGCGAGGAAATTTTCGGCCCCGTGCTGGGCATCACCCAGGCGAAAAATTTTGACGAGGCTATTGCGTTGGCGAATGACTCCACTTTTGCGCTGACCGGCGGGTTGTATTCGCGCAGCCCGGTCAACATCGAACGCGCCAAAAACGAAATGGTCTGCGGCAACCTCTACATCAACCGCACAATCACCGGTGCGATTGTCGGTCGTCAGCCGTTTGGCGGCTTCAAAATGTCCGGTGGCGGCACCAAGGCGGGCGCGCGCGAGTATTTGCAAAATTTCCTCGTCCCGCGCGTCATCACGGAAAACTGCCTGCGTCGGGGTTTCGCGCCGCGCGAGGAAGACGTGTGATATTGAGAGCAATAATCGTAGCGGATGAACTTGTAATTTCCATTCTTAACCGGGAAAGTCTGCGGCATTTAAATGAAACCAGCGACCCATAAGGAGAGGTACGAAGTGGGAACGCTCGTGTGTTTCGCCCTGGAGGAGGAGGCCGCGCCATTTCGAAAGCTGGCGACGAAAATTCCCAATGTCGCGATTCTCATCACCGGCATCGGTGCCAAGAACGCCGGGACCGTCCTTCGCAGATTTTTGGAGAAAAACCTGCCGAAGCAGGTCTTGACCTGCGGCTTTGCCGGCGGCTTGAACCCGGAACTTCACGGCGGCGACGTGGTTTTTATGACCGGCTATCCGGCATTGGAGGAAAAATTGGCGGACGCGGATGCGCTCCTCGCGGATTTTTTTACTTCACCACGCATCGCCACAACTGCCGCCGAGAAAAAGAAATTGCGCACGGAAACCGGTGCGGACGTGGTAGAAATGGAATCGGGGGCCATCATGGAAGTCTGCCGTGAACGCCGGATACCCTGCGCCATGGTGCGGGCGATCTCCGACACGGCCGATGAGAATCTGCCGCTGGATTTCAACAAGCTATCCAAGCCGGATATGAACTTGCACTATGGCAAGCTTGCCTGGGCAATCATCAGAGCGCCTTGGAAAATCGGTGCCTTGATCGGGCTGCACAAGCGGACGAGTTTTGCCGCCCAGCAGCTTGCAATAGTCCTGGACAAAACGGTTTGGTAGAATTGCCGGTCGTCAGGGTGTGCCATAATTCGGCTTGCGCAAGCCGGCGGCATAGCAAATCCATGAACGCAGAATGAGAAACAGCTTTTGGCTTTTGGTGACGCGAATGGGTTGGGCGCTGAAAACATTGAACTGGTTCGCTTCGAGCTTTTTCAAAAGCTGCCAATAGACGCCACCCATCAATTCAGCAGCGACCATTGATTTGCGGTCCGCCTCGGGCAAAGTCTGGCGAGCGAGCTGGTAAAAATTTTTGGCGCGCCCGGCCACGCTGGCCGCAAGGGCGCGATAATTCGCCGTGTATCTGGAGGCCAGGATTTCATTTTCGCTGACGTTGAATTTTTCCAGTTCAGTTTGCGGCAGATAAATCCGGCCCCGTTCGGCGTCGGTGCGAACATCACGCAAAATATTCGTCAGTTGAAGCGCTTTGCCGAGGTAAACCGCATACTCACGGCACGCAGGATTATTATAGCCGAAAATTTCGATGCTCAACAAACCAACGACGGACGCGACGCGATAGCAATAGAGCTCAAGCTGTTCGTAATTCTCATAACGCTGCTGATCCAGATCCATTTCACAACCTTTGATCAATTCGTCGAAAAGCGCATAGGGCAAATGAAAACGCTGGATAATGGGTTGGAATTCCTGGTTGACGATGAACTCAGGCGACTGGTTTTCGACGGCGCGGCGGATGTCCTTGCGCCACGAGGCAAGCTGGAGGCGGCGCTTTTCCGCTGGCACGGATTCGTCATCGGCCACGTCATCCACTTCGCGGCAAAAGGCATACAGGGCGGACATGGCGTCGCGTTTGGGGCGCGGCAGCAAAATGAAGGCGAGCGCCAGGTTGGACGCGCTTTTGCGGGTGATGGCGCGGCTATGCTGCATGTCACTATTCCGTCGGCGGGTTTGGATCGCGTCGGGGGGGCAAGCCACCCGTCTGATTCAAGGTGGGATTAAGCGGACGCTTTTCCCGATGATGGTGCCTGCGTTTGCGTTTTCTTTTTGTCCGGAAAAAAAGAAACCAAATCAATGAGCCAACGGCCACCAGCATAATCGCGCCGGCCATTGCCAGAAAATTAGCCCATTGGGGCAAGGGTCCCGTCATAGCCAGCATGTTTGATCCAAAGGTCATCGCATTCAGAGGTCTGAAACTTTTTCGGCGGACGGTTCCGGTGGTTCACCTTCGCCAAGGTTCATCTTCAATCGCTGCATCCGGTAACGCAGCGAATGCCGGGTAAGCTTAAGGGATTCGGCGGCGCGTGTCAGGTTGAAATCATATTGGGCCATGGCGCCATTGATGATTTCACGTTCAATGCGTGCCAGGGCGTCGTCGAGCGATTCATCGGCATCGGCCTGGATGGCTGAAGTTTTTTGGAGGCGCGCTTCGATCTGAAAATCAGGCAGGCTCGCGGGCTGGACCTCGCGAGTCGTCTCCAGAATGAGGGCGCGTTCGATGACGTTGCGAAGTTCGCGGACATTCCCCGGCCAGTGATGGGAAAGCAGTTTTTGCCGCGCGGCGTGGGTAAAGCCGTTCACGTGCTTGTTCATCGTGGCGCGGAACAATTTCAAAAAATGTTCGGCCAGCAGCAAAACATCCTCGCCGCGTTCGTGCAGCGTCGGGAGTTTGAATTGCACGACGTTCAGGCGGTGGAACAAATCTTCGCGGAAAAGGTCTTCGGCAATGGCCTGCACGATGTCACGGTTGGTCGCGGCGATGAGGCGGACGTTCACGCGCAGCTCCTGCGTGCCGCCGACGCGGGTGAAGGAACCATCTTCCAGAAACCGCAGCAGTTTGGCCTGAAGCGGCTTGCTCATGTCGGCGATCTCGTCCAGGAAGATGGTGCCGCCGTCCGCTTCCTCCACGCGCCCGGATTTCTGCCGGATTGCACCGGTGAACGCGCCCTTTTCGTGCCCGAACAATTCGCTTTCCAACAGCGTTTCTGGGATGGCCGCGCAATTGATGCGGATGTAATGCGCGCCGCGCCGTTTGCTCAAACTGTGCAATGCCCCGGCGACGAGTTCCTTGCCGGTGCCGCTCTCGCCCAGGATCAAGACGCGGGCATCGGTCGGGGCCACAGTCTGGATGAGCTGGCGGACTTCACGGATTTTTGGTGATGTGCCAACAATCTGTTCGAGGGTGAAAACATCCCCGGCCCGCGAGCGCAAAGCGGCATTTTCGCGCAACAACTGGTGACGCTCGGCACAGCGGGCAACGGCATGGAGCAGTTCCTCGGGCGCAAACGGCTTGGCCAGATAATCAATCGCACCGGACTTGATGGCTTCCACGGCCAGCTTGGGCGTGGCGTAAGCCGTGAGCATGATGGCGGGCAGGTCGGGCCAATGGCCGCGGATATTGGCGAGCAGTTCGTAGCCGGTCATGCCGCCAAGCCGGGCATCGGTGATGACCATGAAAAATGATTCCTGCGCCAGAAGCTTCAGAGCCTCCTCGGCGGATTCGACGGCGCGCACGGCGTAACCCTCGTCCTTCAGCACCGTCTGAAGCGACAGGCGCATGTTCTTCTCGTCGTCCACGACGAGCACGGGCGGCAGTGGGGTGCTCATTTGGAAAATTTCATCAATGCCTTCGCCGGGAAGATTACGGTGAATTTGGCACCCTTTCCAAGCTCCGATTCCACCCGCACGATGCCGCCATAGAGCTCGGCATTGTGCTTGACGATCGCCAGGCCCAGGCCGCTGCCTTTTTCCTTGGTCGTGTAATAAGCCTCGAAAATTCGCTCGATCCTTTCCGGCGCAATTCCCGGCCCATTGTCGCGCACGGAAATCTCAACGGAATAATCGCGGTGGCACTCGGCGGCCACAAAAACATTGCCCTGGACGCCGAGCGCCTCCCGGGCGTTCTGCAGCAGGTTGACGAGAACTTCCGAAAGATGGCCGCGTTGCATGAGCAGCGGTGGAAAGCCGTGGCCGAACTCACGGTGGATGATTATTTTGCCGGTCACGGCGGCGGGAAAAACCTGTGCGATCGCGCGTTCCAGTTCCTCGATGACGTTTAATTTTTCTACACGGCCTTCGCTCAACTGCGCGTAGCCCATGATCTGCGTGATGACCTTGTCGGCGCGCGCGACTTCCTCTTGGATGATCTCGATCTGCTCGGTGGCCGGCGCCTTTCCCTCACGCACAGCGCGTTGCAGCGAGAACGCAGCATTATTGATGATGGCCAGCGGATTTTTGATCTGATGGGCGAATTCTGCGGCGAGCCGGCCGGCGGAACGCAGTTGTCCTTCGCGTGCGGCAAACTCGCCCGCCTCCTCCTCCGCCAGTTGCTGGCGTTCCAGCAGCAGTTCCAGGCCGGAGCAACAGGCGGTGGTGAGCAGCAGCAGCGCCAGCCGCAGCACGAACGGCTGGCCCAAATCCTCCTGCATGGTCAAATCCAGCGCCCGCCGCGTGGTGTCGTCCAGGTTTTGAAAGACCGAAACATCCAGCACCGCCAGCAGGACGTAGCATAGGCTGATGACGAGGCTGGAAATCAATTGTGATCCTCCCGGCGGCACGCTTACCGAATTGCGGATGATGAGCGCGACGAACAGCCAGAAGAAAACGCTGTCCAATCCGCCCGTCAGCAGCGCCATGCCCGCGATGAAAATTCCATCGATGAAATTGCTGGTCACGACCGTCCATTGCACGATCGCCAGCGGCAGCCGTTCCGCCGCCAGCAAAAGAACCGCAACGATCACATTTGCAAGGATGTAGAACCAGAAGATGAACTGCACCGTCTCCACCATCACGTCGAGCGTGCTGTTCGCCATGCCCACCCACGCCGTGATGTCGAACGAGTATGAAATGATCGCGATGAAGACCGCCTTGGTCGGCAGCATGATGTTGCGCTCCATCATCACGATGCGCCGCAACAGGCGCTGCGGGTCTGGCGCCGGGATCTCAAATAGCGTGAATAATTGTTTCAGCCACCGGGCATGGCTTGATTTCATAGATTCAGCGCTTGAAGAAAAATTTCACCGTAATAATTTGACCGCGCCCTCCGCGATCTTGTCCACCGGCCATAAACGCCCGATGCCCTCGTAACCACAGGACAACATGCCTTCATCCGGCCCGATGAATTGCGCGTCACGCTTTTTAAGCGTCCTGACATTTTCCTGCGTCGCTGCGTGCAGCCACATCTTCCCGTTCATTGCCGGCGCGATCAAAAGCTTGGCCTTGGGATTCAACGCCAGGGCGATGCAGCTTAACGCATCATCCGCAATACCATGCGCCAATTTCGCCAGAACATTCGCTGTCGCCGGTGCGATCAGCAGCAAATCTGCTGCGTCCGCCAGTGCAATGTGTGTCGGCTTCCAGCCCTCATCCTCGTCGTAGAGACCGGTCACGACAGGATTCCGCGTGAGCGTCTTGAACGGCAATGGTGTGATGAAGCGCTGCGCGTCAGCCGTCATCACCACGCGCACGTCATGCTTCGCCTTCGTCAGCAACGACGCCAGATCGGCAGCCTTGTGCGCGGCAATGGAGCCCGCGACACCGAGAACAATCATTTTTGAAGCGCTCATACAATTTATCGTTGCATCGTCAAATCGTTGAAACGTTACATCGGCTGGCATTCGTGCGCGAATGATTTTCGGGTTCCCGGTGTAATGATTCAATGTTTCACACAAATCAAAACTCCGGCACCGGCGACCGCGCCGAACGCATCTTCTCCGATTCCACGATCGCCAGCATCCGCCGCAAATCTTCCTGCTTGGAGCCGCTGATCAAGAGATAATCAAAATTCTTCCACTGAGCGATCTCCTGTCGCGCCACTGCCAGGCGTTTTTGTATCACCACATCTGCGTCTGCGTCGCGTTTCTTCAACCGCTGTTCCAGTACCGTCATTGACGGCGGCGTCAGAAAGACAGTGACCAGTGCGCGTTTCAGTTCCGGCTCGGTTTCCGCCTGTTCGCGGATAGTGGCCGCGCCCTGCACGTCCACGTTCAACAGTACGTCGCGGCCTTCGCGCAATTTGCCCAACAGCTCCGACTTCAAGATGCCGTAGCTGTTGCCATAAACCGTGGCGTGCTCGATGAAATTGCCGGCCTGAAGTCGCTTTAAAAATTCCCCCGCCGTGAAAAAATGATAATCCACGCCGTCTTCTTCGCCTTTGCGCGGTGTGCGCGTTGTGCAGGTGATGGCGCGGGTCATGTCCGGGCGCGCTGTCAGCAACAGCTCGCACAATGTCGTCTTGCCTCCACCCGACGGCGCAGAAATCAGGATCAACAACGGCGGCACGCCTTTTTTTTCTGGATTCGGCTTTTTCATTCGACGTTCATCGCCTGTTCACGAAATTTTTCCAGCTCCGCCTTGAGTGTTACGACCTCGCGCGAGATGACCGCGTCGTTCGCCTTGGAGCCGATGGTGTTGATCTCGCGGTTCATTTCCTGCGCCAGAAAATCCAGTGTGCGCCCGACCGGTTCCTTCGACTTCCGGCAATCCTCGAACTGCTGGAAATGACTTTGCAACCGCGTCAATTCCTCCGAGATGTCCGAACGGTCGGCGAACAGCACAACTTCCTTCAACAACCGTTCATCATCCGGCGCGATGTTCTCGATGCCCGCGCTTTTGATTCGCGTCAGCAGGTTTTGCCGGTAATTTTCCGCCGTGGTCGGCGCCTGCCTCTGGACTTTTGCGACCGCACCGCTCATCACGCCGATGCGGGCCGACAAATCCTTCGCCAGATGCGCACCTTCGCGTTCACGCATTTTCACCAGCGCCAGCAAGGCTTGGTTCAACGCCTTCTCCACCGCCGGCCACAGATCTTCCGTGCCCGCCAGATCTTCATCCGTCTGGAAAACTCCCGGAGCGCGCAGCACCTGGTCCAGTGTCACCTCGCCGGATAATTTCAACTGTTTCGCCAGCCGCGTGAGTTCGGCGGCGTAGGCCTTGGCGAGCGGTTCATTGATGTGCTGGCGGGCGGACAGTTTGGTTTCAGCGGCGTGGAGCGAGACGCGGGCATTCACTCGGCCGCGCGCGATGAGACGGTGGATGGTGTCGCGAATCTGGGTTTCGAGCAATTCCAGTTCACGGGGCAGCGTGACCGAGACCTCGGCCTGCTTGCGGTTCACGGAACTCAACTCGACCGTGATCTTGAAGCCGTCCTGTGCGCACTCGCCGCGACCATAACCCGTCATGGATTTCATCCGGCTGATGATGCAAAAACTATACGTTACAGGCGAATCAATTTTCAAAACGCGCGCCGCGAAGTGGATTCAAATCAATCTGGACGCGGGCAAAATAAAATTTTAACGTGTGAGTATGAAACCGAATAGGCTGCATATTGGCAACTTAATAAGAAATTAGGCGGCATTCACGTCATGCAAAATTCGAGACTAAATACAGTGAGACGTGTCAGTGCTTATGTAGCTGGCAGTTTATTTATCGCGCTCGGAATAATGGGATTCATTGTCGAATTTAGTGAGGGAAAATCTTCTTCGTCAATTATTGCTGGTTATGTGATGGCAACGATGTTTTTCGTTTGGGGTGTGCTCTTGTGTTCAGCGGTTAAGTTACACTACTGCGGCGGCGTTTGGTCACTTGTTGGGATTACTTTTGTCGCATTAGCTATAATACGTGCGGCTTTTTTATTGGACATATATTTACGAGGCAGTCACTTGATTTTTTCTGTTTTACAGTTTTCTTTAGTTGCCGCATTTTGGGGAGTAGGATGCTATTGTTTAATCTGGGGACATGTGCGACATCACAGAAAAAAGAAGTCACCCAACACCAGGCTAGAGCCAGCGGCCACTAGCCCTTGAGTTTCGCTTTAAATTTTCACCCGCAGTGATTTCAACGCCGCCAAAAAATCCTCCGACAGCGGTGCTTCAAACAAATTCAAAATCCACGTCGGGAAAAGTTTTCGTCCGGCGGCGGTCATTCGTCAGGTGCGGAAGATTCAGCACCGCCGCCTGTGCGCGGATGAAAAAATCCGGCAGCACGGGATCGTCGGAATCCTTGCGCCGATATTGCCGGAACGCCATGCCTGCGCGCCAGGTGGCGTTCGTGTCCAGCGGGATTTTCTCAAAGTCGCGCAAATCTTCCTCCACTGCCTCGCGCGTGCGCCCGCCAGCGGCCAGTTCGCCATAAGTCACGGTGCTGACCGCGAGCCGCCCGCGTTGCGCCCAATGCTCAATCGCCTGGAGACTGTCACGATGATGCGGATGCGTGCGATCCAGCCAAGCGACGATAACCGACGTATCCACCAAAATCACGGACGCGTCCTCCGCAGCAGTTCCTCGCCGGAAATGTCACCGTCCCAAGTCCCGGCCCGGGCGCGGATATGTGCCAGCGTGGCGTCAAGCGCGGCCCCGTCGTTTTTCACATAATCCGCCGCCGCCTTGCGCAACACCTCGGTGGGGTTGGTCTTGGCGGCGCGCGTCTTGGCGCGGAAATTCCGCGCCAGCGCCTTGGGCAGACGGATGGTAAGCGTCTCTGTCATACACGGACTGTAACACGAAGAGATAGCCGGTCAAGGACGTAAGGATTTCAACGCCGCCTTGAAATCTGGTGGCAGCGGCGCTTCAAAATCCATCGGCTTCTTGGTACGCGGATGGACAAAGGAAAGATGTTTCGCGTGGAGCATCACGCGCGGCGCGACGTAGTTGGTCAGTTCCTTGACGCGGACGTTTTGCTTCGCGCCGTAGGTTTCATCGCCCAAGAGTGGATGACCGATAAACTGGAAATGCACGCGGATCTGGTGCGTGCGACCGGTATGGATCTGCGCCTCCATCAACGTCGTCGCGTAAAGCCGTTCGAGAATTTTGTAACTGGTGTGCGCGGAGCGGCCTTCGCTCTCATCGCGCACGGCCATGCGTTTACGATGCGTGGGATGTCGAGCGATGGCGGCCCTGATTTCGCCGGAGTCGCGCGCCGGTTCGCCGCAGACGAGCGCGTGATAAATCTTTTTCACTTCGCGTTCGGCAAATTGTTCCGCGAGCGCGATGTGCGTTTCATCGTTCTTGGCAATAACGAGGCAGCCGCTGGTTTCCTTGTCGAGCCGGTGGACGATGCCCGGTCGCGCCACGCCGCCGATGCCGCTCAACGAACCTTTGCAATGATGCAGCAGCGCGTTGACGAGCGTATGTTCCTCGTGCCCGGCGGCGGGATGCACGACCAGTCCGGCGGGTTTGTTGACGACGAGCAGCGATTTGTCCTCGAACAGAATATCGAGCGGGATTTTTTCCGGCTGCGCCTCGGCGGGCTTCGCTTCCGGCCAGTGGACGTAAATCTCCTCGCCGGCGTGCGGATGATGCGTAGGTTTGACCGCTTTGCCATTGACGCGGATGTGGCCTTCCTCGATCAACCGTTGCAATGCTCCGCGTGAGGCGGCGGGAAATTTATCGCAGAGGAATTTGTCGAGCCGTTCGGAGGGAAGGGATTTTTCGACGATGAAATTTTCGGTACGCGTGGCCATGTAAATCAATTCGACACCGGTTTGGGCGCGCTTTCATTCCGCAAGTTGATGATAAAAATCAAGGCAACGCCGGTGCAGATGGCAGAGTCGGCGACGTTGAACGCAGGAAAGTCCAGCGGTTCGCCGCCACGCCGTAGCAGGTAAAAATGCAGGAAGTCCACTACGGCCTGTCGTCCCGGCAACAAGCGGTCGGTGAGATTGCCGATGATGCCGCCAAAAATCAGCCCAAGCGCGAGCTGGCCGGTCAAAGTGTGCGAATGAAAATGTCGGCGCGCCAGAAACAACGCGACCAGCGCCACAACCGCGATGACGGCGAGCCAGGTATTATTGCCGGTGAACAAACTCCACGCCGCACCGGTGTTGGCGCGATGGGCGAGGTTGAAAAATCCGGGAATGACGTTTTTTTCCTCGCCTTCGTAAATGGTGTGTTGCACCAGCCATTTGGAAAGCTGGTCGAGCGCGAATACGGACAACGCCAGCGCGGCGATGCGACAGTTCGATTTGGTTTCAATGGATTGGGGGGCAGCCATGGCAAATTGCGAACATCAGCTTAACCACATTGATGGCAAAAACAATTCGATTCAAACGGCGATTTGCATTTTATCTGGCGTGGAAAATGGTTACTTTCAGCGCATGGCCTTGGTGCGGATTCTGGTGGATGGTTACAGCCTGTTGCACAACTGGCCGGAGCTGGCTCCGGGCACGGCCCGGCATTCCGAGGCCGCGCGCGATGCACTGGTCGAGATGCTCACGCAATATCAGGATTCCAAAGGCACGCCGATCACGGTTTTTTTTGACGGCGCCGGTTCGCGGCGCAGCAAGCCAAAGAGCACTACGACGGGAGCGGTCGAAGTCTTATTTTCACGCGACGGACAGACGGCGGACGATCTGATCGAGCGCGCCGCGCATCGCTTCCAGGATTATGGCGAGGTGCTGGTGGTGACGGATGATTACGCAGAGCGCGACACGGTGAGCGGGCTGGGCGGATCGGTGTCCAGTTGCGATAATTTCATCCGCATGATCGGCGATGCGTTGTCGGAGCTGCAGGAAAATCTGCAGGCGCACAACAACGCAGAGCGGAAACGATTCAATCGCGGACGACCAGTTTGATTTACCATGAACACACCCAGACAAACGAATAATTTCCTCCGTTGCGCCCTGTTAGCCGGCGTGCTGGCAGCCGTTTTTTTGGTTCCGACGGTGCATGCCCAGCCAACGGAGCAGACGGTGGAAAACCGTTTTCTGTTCATTTTCGACACCTCGAAGAGCATGAAGCCGCGCATCGAGACGGTGCAAAGGGCGTTGAACACCTTGCTGGCGACGAGCTTCAGCGGGCAGTTGCACAAGGGTGACACCATTGGCGTCTGGACATTCAACGAGGAACTGCAAACGAAGGGTTTCCCATTGCAAACCTGGGATCCGGATAACGCCGTGGTGATCGCGTCCAACATCGTCAGGTTTGTCGGCCGGCAAAGTTACGCCAAAACCACGCACCTCGAGGGGTTGCAGCCGCTGCTCAACCGGGTGGTGCAGGATTCCCAGCGGTTGACCGTTATTATTTTTTGTGATGGTGATGGCAAAATCACTGGCACGCCCTCCGACGACGCCATCAATCAGGCGCTCAAGGAAAAGTCGGCGGAACAGAAGAAGGCGCATGAGCCGCTGGTCATCGCCCTGCGCTCGCAACTCGGCCAATATATCGGCGCCGCTGTGAGCCAGCCGCCGCGGCCGGTGAACGTTCCGCCGTTTCCGCCGCTGCCATTGCCGCCACCGCCCGCACCGGCAGCGAATCCCAAGCCAACCAATACCCCGCCGCCTACGCCGGTGGTCATCGGCCAGCCGCTCATCATCATCGGCAAAAAGCCGCCGGCCATTGCTCCGCCGCCGGCGACCAATCCACCGGCCGTGATTCCGGCGCCGTTACCAGTGGTGCCCACCAACGCCGTCATGCTGGTGACCAATCCGGTGGTGGCAAAGAGCGTTGACCTGACGCCGACCAACCCGCCGCCAGCGATGCCGGCAAGTCCCGATTCTGACAATAAAAATTTCCTGTTCATCGGCGCAGGACTGATAATCGCGGCGCTTGTGCTCGGGGTGTTTGTGGGGCTGCGCTTCCGCCGGAAAGAGAGCAGTCTGATTTCGCAAACGATGAATGACCGGCGCTGAATTCTGCGCGTGACTTTTAGCCGCGCGTTTGGAAAGATTTCCGCCTATGAAAACGTTCAATCTAGTCTGCGCGGTGAGCCTTTTTGCCGCCGCGTTTGTCTGCCAGGCTCAAGATACCAACAAGGAAGCCAAGCCTCTGTCTGTTTCACCCGGATTCACCAATCCCGCAAAGCTAACTGAGAAAGCTCCCGAAACCTTCAACGTGCAGTTTGATACGACCAAGGGTAAATTCACAGTCGAAGTCACCCGCTCGCTGTCACCCAATGGCGCGGATCGGTTTTACAACATGGTTCGCTCCGGCTACTTCAAGGACATCGCTTTCTTTCGCGTGGTTCCCGGCTTCATGTGTCAGTTCGGCATCCACGGCGACCCCGCCGTTTCCGCGAAATGGCGCGACGCAAACATTGCCGATGATTCGGTTAAAGGAAGCAATACGCGCGGCACGATCACTTTTGCCACCGCTGGAGCCAACACGCGTACCACGCAGTTGTTCATCAATTTCGCCGACAACACCCGTCTTGATGCGAGCGGTTTTTCACCTTTCGGCAAAGTGACTGAAGGAATGGATGTGGTTGATAAATTGAACGGCGAATATGGTGACGGCGCTCCCTATGGACGTGGACCGGATCAGGGTCGCATTCAAAGTGAAGGCAATGCTTTTCTGAAAAAAGATTTCCCCAACTTGGATTATATTAAATCCGCGACAATCATCCCCGCAGCCAGCAGTAAATAATTTCGATTCAAGAGAATTTATGAGTGAAGTTGCCATCCTTACCACCAGTGCCGGCGAAATGGTTCTTGAATTCTGGCCGGACGTCGCGCCCGGCCATGTCGAAAATTTCAAGAAGCTCGCCAAATCGGGCTTTTATGACGGTACGGCTTTTCATCGCGTCATCAAGGGTTTCATGATCCAGGGCGGTGATCCGCTGACCAAGGACGATTCCAAGCAGAGTTCCTGGGGCACCGGCGGACCGGGCCATCAAATCAAAGCCGAGTTCAACGACAAAGCCCACGTCCGCGGCGTGCTTTCGATGGCACGTTCGCAGGATCCCAATTCCGCCGGCAGCCAGTTCTTCATCTGCCACGGCGATCCGCGCTTTCTCGACAAGCAATACACCGCGTTCGGCAAGCTCATCAAGGGCGACGACGTATTGGAAAAGATCGGAACCACCCCGACGCATCCCGGCGACCGCCCTGTCACAAAACAAAAGCTGATCAGCGTGAAGATTGTTCCGGCTGATTCTGTGAAGTGAGTATGGTAGGGCCGCGTTGCCGCGCGGCCTTGATTGGATATGGGCGGCGCGGCCGCGCCGCCCTACCTTTTTAAGCCATGGAAATTTCTCAACTCGCCCAAATCCTTGTGGCCCTTGGATGCCCGGCCGAAAAATCTGCCGACATGGCCGCGCAGCTCGACAAGCGTGCCCGCCAGCTTGCCGCCGAAAAAGGACGCAGTTACGAGGAAGCGCTGAAGCATCTGCTCACGCTGATGAAACAAGGCTGGGCTGCCAAGGAAAAATCGTAGAGTTCGGCCTATGGCCGAATCGAGCCGCAGGCTCGACATGACAATCCTGCGCTGAACTATTTTTCTGGCTTCTGAATTCTGAATTCTAAATTCTGTCCCACATGATTCAGCCATGGAAAAAGGTCAGCTCCAAACCCGTCGGCGATTTCCGCATCTTCAAGATCCGTTCCGATGTCTGCGTCAATCCGCGCACCGGCAAGGAACATGACTTCTACGTGCTGGACAGCGTCAACTGGGTCAATATCGTCGCCATCACACCTGATCAAAAACTGGTGATGGTTGAGCAATATCGTCACGGTTCCGGCACGGTGGAACTGGAGATTCCCGGCGGCATGATGGACAAGGACGAAACCGATCCCGTGACGACCGCTGTGCGTGAGTTGCGTGAGGAGACCGGTTACGAAGGCGAGAACGCGCGGCTGCTGGGAAAAATCTATTCAAACCCGGCCATCTTAAGCAACACCACCTTCACCGTGCTGATTGAGAACTGTTGCCTGCAACACGGCGTCGAGTTCGACAGCGGTGAAGATTTGCTCACCAAACTGGTGCCGGTCGCGGAAATCCCGAAACTTGTTGCCGATGAAAAAGTTGGCCACTCCCTCGTCGTCGTCGCGCTATACCATTTCGATTTGTGGCAACGCGGGTTGAAAAAAACTGCGGGTTAAGTCTGTAATTCTTCCAGGACTTCATTTTGTTTGTAAGAAAAGGCGCGGCCCGGTCACTATTTAACTGAATGCAGAAACATTCAATGACCGCGCAAGCGCAAGAAACCATTTTCCGGCAATGGCTCGACCAGCATCTCGGGCTAATGTTGAAGGTGGTGCGTGGTTGCGCGGCTGCGCCACCGGATCAGGATGATTTGTTTCAGGATGTTCTTCTGCAAGTCTGGTCATCCATTCCGGCCTTTCGCGGCGAGGCAAAGGAAACGACCTGGATTTATCGCGTGGCCTTCAACACCGCGCTGGCCTGGCGGCGCGGAGAACGGCGGCGACGTGAAGGCCTTGAGACTTATTTGAAATTTGATGTTTTACCGCAGGCTTATCCCAGTCACGCGGATTCGCTGCTGGAACAGGAAATTGTTGAAAAACTCTATTCGGCCATCCGCCAACTGCCCAAAGTGGATGCTTCGCTGGCGTTGATGCACCTCGACGGTTTGAGTTATCAGGAAATGGCCGAGGTGCTTGGCATTTCAGAAAATTACATCGGTGTGAAATTAAATCGCATCCGCAAACAACTCGCGGATCAATTAAAAGGAGACGGCGATGAACTTTGAAGATTTGCAGAAGGCCTGGCAGTCGCACGATCCCGGCACCAAGGTGACCATCAATCCCGGCGTGCTGATGAAGGAGGTCCGGCGCAACCAGCAACAATTCTGGCGGACGATATTCTGGCGCGATGCACGGGAGGTGGGTGTTGCCGCCTTGCTGACCTGGCTTTTCCTGGACCGAGCCATCCGTCACCATGATTGGTCGCTGTATCCCTTGTCGTTGGACTGCCTCTTTGTGGGCGTTTATATCGTGGTGGACCGCTGGATTCAACATCGGCGACGCCCGGTGATGAATGACGCCATCCAGTCGTGCATCCAGTCGTCGCTGGCCCAGGTCAACCATCAGATCTGGCTGCTGAAAAATATTTTCTGGTGGTATTTGCTGCCGATCGAATCCGGCCTGGGTGTACTCATTGCGGTTCATCTCTGGCACGACCGCCATGCCGGATTGTCAGCCATGGCCGGCTTGACGGCTTATGCGTTGTTCTGCGGCCTGACTTTCTGGGGCGTTTACTGGGTGAACCAGTTCGCTGTGCGCAAGGATCTGGAACCGCGCCGACAGGAACTGGAAACGTTGCTGATGGAAACCGGAGTCGCGACCGTCAAATCTGAAACCAAAATCAAACCATGAAAATTATGATCAAATTGACCGTTCTATTGCTGGCGATTCTGGCCAATGGCGTTCTGTCCCTCGCAGCCTCAACGTCATCGAATTCGGCTCCCGATCAGTCGCTCGAATTCATTCGTAAAAAGCACGACCTGCCCGCACTCGCGGTAGTGGTGGTCAAGGATGGCCGGATTTGTGAGCGTATTGCGACCGGCGTCCGCAAGTCCGGTGACGCCACGCCGGTCACGACCAATGACGTTTTTCATATCGGTTCCTGCACGAAGTCCATGACGGCGACGCTTACCGCCATGTCGATCGAAGCCGGCAAGTTGCGCTGGGACACCACAATTGCCGAAGTGTTTCCGGAATTGAAAGGCAGGATGGACAAACAATACGAAACCGTGACGATTGAGCAATTGCTCACGCATCGCGGTGGCGTTCCCGGCGCCCCGCCCGCTGCTGCGTGGAAAAAAGCCTGGGAAGAACACGGCACGCCCACGCAGCAACGCCGTGAATTCATCGAAGCCGTCTTGAGCCAGCCGCCCGAGGCCGCGCCCGGAACGAAGATGATTTATTCCAACCAAGGCTACGCCATCGTCGGCGCGATGGTGGAGAAAATCACCGGCACGAATTACGAGACATTGATCACGAAACAACTTTTCAAACCATTGCACATGGACACTGCGGGATTTGGTCCGCCGGGAACAACGGGCATAGTTGATGAGCCATGGGGACATGTTCATAAATTACTGATGACGGTTCCGATGCAGGTGGATAATCCACCAGCAATTGCGCCAGCCGGGCGCGTGCATTGTTCACTGGACGACCTCGCGCGTTACGCCATTTTTCACATGCAGCTTACTAATGGACTCCTGAAGCCGGAGACACTTAAGAGACTTCATGCGCCAACGAAAGGTGGCGATTACGCCTGTGGCTGGGTCGTCTTGAAGCGCGGTTGGGCGGGTGGAACCGCGTTGATGCACAACGGCTCAAACACCATGTGGTATGTCGTGATGTGGCTCGCGCCGGAAAAGGATTTTGCGGTCATCGCCGCCACGAACATCGCCGGCCCGGACGCCGAGCAAGGCTGCGATGATGCATGCGTCGCGATGATTCACAAATGGCTGCCGAAGTGATAATTTTCTACGCATGCCGATTTTTTATGAATGTCAACGCTGCACGGCCTGCTGCCGCTGGCCGGGGCAGGTGCGTTTGGCGGATGTGGAAATCACTCGGCTCGCCGCCGCCGAAAAATTCGGTCATTCGCTCGTGGTCGTTGCGCTGTATTATTTTGATCTGTGGCAGCGGAGGCATTAAAAGAATTTAACCCTAGCTGCGAAATTATGCAGAATTGACGCATCCAGTCTGATTTCAGATGATTTGCCGTCATGATCACAAAGGCAAAAATCTTTGCAGCATCAAAGATTTTTTTCTCAATTTGCGGAGAGTGGACTGGGCTTATGAGTGGCGGCCTTGCAGTGCCATTCACTTTTGCGGCCTTTTATTATCAAGGACATGAAAGGCGGCTTTTCTCGCTTCTCGCTTTTGGTGCGCTATTGGTATTTTCAATTAGAGTAGTTGTGAAGAATTATCAACTGCTCGAAAAGCAAAAACCAAAATTCAAATTAGCCTGTCATAAAGATATCACGGCTTGTGCGGTTCCCAATGCTGGCAATTCAATGAAGTATTTTAGGGTTATCGTCGAAGCGGACTGTGTAATTGAAATAGAAAAATGCGTGGGGCATTTAATCAAAATTGAAAAGGATGGTGTAATTATTTACGACCATGATATTAGAGAATTGCCCTTTGCTCCTGCAGAAAGAGATGATTGTCTCGCCAAGACTATTTCCCCAAGCATTCCTTATCCTCTTGATGTTTTGGTTACTTACAATGACGAGCATACGGTATTTTTTGCTACGAAGGGGCGACCCTGTGCTGCGTTAGACCAAAACGGAAAATATATTTTCGCCGAGAATGGAGAATATATTTTGCATGTGAGTGTTTCTGGAAAAGAAGTGCCGACGGTGGAAGCCAAGTTAAAATTTGTTTGGCATGGCCAATGGTCCACCGCAACTATGGATAAAATCATAGAATTTTAAACAGGCAATGGCACAACGCTTAGCCTCAAATTCACCGGATTGATGTCCACGGCTAACGTGCCGTCGTTTAGTGCAAACTGAGTTTTATTTTATGGAAATTCAAGTTCGGCTAATCTTTTCGCGTGCCGATTTTCTATGAATGTCAGCGCTGCACGGCCTGTTGTCGCTGGCCGGGGCAGGTGCGTTTGACGGATGGGGAAATCACCCGGCTCGCCGCGTTCAAGGGCATGAGCGAACCCGATTTCATCCAACAGTTCACTCGGCTGCGCTGGGATCGTGGCGGGCTGGCCTTGCAGGAAAAGCCGGATGGCGGCTGTGTCTTTCTGGAAGGTGACGATTGCTCGGTGCAAGCCGTCAAGCCGCAGCAGTGCCGCGATTTTCCCAACCTCTGGAATTTTCCCGGCTTTGAGAAAACCTGCCACGCCATTCCGAAGCTCGTCGGTGAGGAGGAATATCAGCGGCGCATTGCGTTGATAAAATCAAAGGGAAAATGAGCGTGTCGCGGGCTGATGTAGCACCCGCGTCTCGCGGGTGGAATTCGGCGTCCCGCCGAATTCTGACGAGCGTGTGCAAAACAAAATGGTTGGGTTCAAGCAAGGGCACGCGTTCTGCCAGTTTCCGGCGGGACGCCGGAAATGACGGGCCAGTGGCCCGTGCTACACGACGAGACTACGACAGACTCACCGGGTCAATATCTACGGCCAGCGAGACATCTTCAGGCAGCTTCAGCGATTGAATGATTCGTGCCAGTTCCCGGCTCAAAGCACTCATCGCCCGCGTGCGCAGCATGATCTGGTAGCGGTAAAATGTTTCAGCCTTTAGCAAGGGCGCGGGTGCCGGCCCGGCGATGATCAGATCGGAGAAAACTTTTCGGGGAGCACACGCGCCTCGCATGTCCTGTTTGACGCCCTCGTCAAACAGTTCCGCGTCGTCAGCGAGGGCGCTGACGACCGCAGCCGGGGCGGCTGCGCTCCCCAAAGTTCTCTCCAGTTCCTGCTTCAAGTGTTCCGCAGAGAACTTCACCTTTTCCTCGTTACGGCCTTTAAGCGTGAGCAGCGCGACGCGGCTGGCTGGCGGGTATTTTAATTGCTCGCGAAATTCAATCTCCTGGTCATAAAAGCCCACGAAGTCGTGGCGGCGTGCATATTGGATGGCCGGGTGAAAGGGCGTGAACGCCTGCACGAACACTTCACCTTCTACGTCACCACGGCCGGCGCGACCGGCAACTTGAGTGAGGAGTTGAAATGTCCGTTCGCCGGCGCGAAAATCCGGCTGGTGTAGCGCGGAGTCCGCGTACATGATGCCGACGAGCGTGACGTTGGGGAAATGCAATCCCTTCGCGATCATCTGTGTGCCGACCAGGATGTCAATTTTGCCGGCGCGAAAATCGCCGAGGACTTTGCGGTAATCATCCTTGCGCTTCATCGTGTCGGCGTCCATGCGTTTGATGCGCGCCTTGGGAAATAATTTGCCGAGCGTTTCCTCGACCTTCTGCGTGCCGGTGCCGGCAAAGCGGATGGCGGGATTTTTGCATTTTGGGTTTGGGCAGACGGCCGGAACTTTTTCCACGTGCCCGCAGATGTGGCAGGACAGCCGCTGGTCAATGCGATGGTAGGTGAGCGTGATGCTGCAATTCGGGCAGTTGGCGATGTAACCGCACTTGGGACACAGCAACGAACTCGAATAACCGCGCCGGTTCAAAAACAAAATCGTCTGCTCGCCGCGATCCAGTCGTTTGTGGATGGCCTCCTTGAGCTGCGGTGAAAAGAGCGGCGGGCCTTTTTCCGCCGCCTGACGCATGTCCACGACACGGACGCGCGGCATTTTCTGGTTGTCCACGCGCTCAGGCAACTCCAGCAGCGTGAACTTGCCGCGTTTACAGTTGTAAAAACTCTCCATGGACGGCGTGGCCGAGCCGAGCACGACAACGGCGTTTTCCATCTGGCCGCGCATGATGGCGACATCACGCGCATGATAACGTGGTGCCTCCTCCTGTTTGTAAGTCTGCTCATGCTCCTCGTCCACGATGATCAGCCCAAGCGGTTCAACCGGCGCAAAGATCGCCGAACGCGCGCCAATGACAATGCGCGCACGTCCTTGGCGGATCTTATGCCATTCATCGTGACGTTCTCCGGCGCTTAAATGAGAATGGAGAACCGCCACGAGGGTTTGTAATTTTCCCGAACTAAAACGCGCTTTAAACCGCTCGACGGTTTGCGGCGTCAGCGCAATTTCCGGCACAAGCACGATCGCGCCTTTGCCCTGTTCCAACGCACGCGCGATTGCTTGCAGATAAATCTCGGTTTTGCCGGAACCGGTAACGCCGTGCAGCAGAAACGTTAAAGGTTGAAGGTTGAAGGTTGTAAAGTTTCCAGCCGCGTCCGCTTCACTTGGTGTAGCACCCGCGTCTCGCGGGTGATGTTCGGCGTCCCGCTGGACATCTTGCGGCTCAGCCGCAACCGATGGCGTCCAAATGTAAGGATATTCCTCCATTGCTCCGACCAACCCGGTTTTCCGTGGATTGTTCCAGATATAATTCCAAGTCTTGTGCAGATCGGCTTCCGAACGAATCATCCGGTCAAAGGATTCATCCATCCAGACCGGGCCGGTGTGCTTCATTGCGTCATTCACTTCGTGCGCGGAAAACGACTTGATGCCATGCAAAATCTCCGGGAGCGCATGTGCACCTTTCTTTCCGGCTTCCTGAACTGGCAGCGGCTGGATCAACAGGTGAACGTGATCCGGCATCACGCAGGCGGCATAACACTTCATTTTGCTACCGTGCCAGAAATGACACGCAGCCAAGGTTTTTTCGCGGGCTTCGGGTGACAAAATTAATTTGTCATGCGTATGCCAGGTGATGTGATAAGTGCAGCCGGGAATCTCGAAGTGCGGCAAGTTACGTTTGCGCGCGGCGGTCTCGGTGATGGGGGCGTAAATAGATTTGGAAACTGCGGGTTCACGTGCGGCGGGCGCGACGCCCGCCGCGACCCGCGAGACGCGGGTGCTACACATGACGGTTGTGATCATCTCCAGTGCTTTCGCCTGCGCGGAATTCAAGACGATTGGCTGCGTGGCCAGAATGGTTTCGCGCGCATACGGGTCGCGCTCGGAAACTTCCGAGGTGATGGAGACGAGGCCGCGATCTTCGAGTTTGCGGACGGTGGCGGCGGTCGTTTTGGTGAGTTCCAGTAATTCGGCCAGTGGCAACTCGCGGCGTTCCTCGATCAGGTTCCAGACTTCCTGCTGTCGTTTCGGCAATTTCGGTAATTCACCGCTCACGGGCAGCGCGCGGACGACCAGCCGTTCGCGCCAGCTTGCGTCTTCTTTACGGACCGCTTCCGGGAGAACGGACTTGAGTGCAATCTCCGGCGCGCAGCAGTAGTATTCGCCGATCCAGCGCGCGAGCTTCAAGACCTTCGCGGTGACCAAGGTTTGCGCGCCGATGACTTTGAGGATGGCTTTGAGATTCGCATGACCGGATTCCTCGGCCACGGCAGTGACGACACCGAGAATTTTCCGTGCGCCGAACGGAACTTGCACACGACTGCCCACGTCAATCTGACTCGCAAGCTCCGCCGGAATCGAATAATCAAACTCCTTGCGCAGCGCAATTTCCAGACTGACGCGGGCGATCATTGTGATGAATGAAAAATTAAAAAAACTGCGACTGGAACTCAATCCACGGAAATACTTTTTAGTTTCGCTTCCAGTTGCAACCGCAATTGTTCGCGTTCATCATCGGTCGCCTCGCGCGGGACATAAATCGGCTTTTCGTAAATCATTTCGCAGCGCGAGAAGGGCAGCGGGATTTGAAAACGGTCCCAGCTTTTCACGCGGATTTTCCAGGTCACCGAATACGAGACCGGCACGATCGGCAGGCCGGTGAGCTGCGCCAGCGCCATCACGCCATCTTGCACGACGTAGATCGGCCCGCGCGGTCCGTCCGGCGTGATGGCAAGATCGTAACCCCGGTCGGCCCAGGTCGTGAGTTCGAGCAACGCCTGAGGCCCGCGCCGGCTCGAAGAGCCGCGCACCGGCTGCACGTTAAAACATTCCAGGATGCCGGTGAGAAATCCGCCGTCCTTGCTCGCACTGACCATGGCCGCTAGGCCGCAGGTGTTACGATGTATTTTGACATAATCGAAATACGCCGGCATGGACAACGCGAGCCGGTTGTGCCAGATGCAATAAATCGCCGGACCGGGTATCGGCACGTTGATGTAACCGGAACGGTCATCCCGCCGGTAACGCAGCGTGGCGGATACTGTGCGGATCACCGCATAGATCAGCCATGCGGCCGCGCGCTGATACCACTTGATCTGATGGGCAACGACCACGCCGCCGGATTTTTGAGTCTTGGATTTGGCGCCTGGCATCTGAGGTGTTGGTTTGTGGACAGGCATCACGCTCCTTTTTTTCAGGCACGCGCGCACCAATTGTTCCACGGTGGCCTGTGCGCCGAGCATCGCCTGCGCGGCGCGGACGGCATCGTGTGCCTCAATCTGTTTGAAACCGAGTGCCATGAGCGCGAGCACGGAGTCGTTGATCTTCTGGTCGTCGGGTGAAAGCGCATGTTTCGCGCTCGCGGCTTCCCACGCGCCCGCCGCGCCGATCTTGTCGCGCAGCTCGACGACGATGCGCTCGGCGGTTTTTTTGCCGACGCCGGAAATTTGCGAAAGCGACTTCACATCGCTGCCGGCGACCGCGCCGCGAAACGCAACAACGTTCATGCCGCTCAAAATGTTCAGCGCGGTTTTCGGGCCGATGCCGCTGACGCTGTTGATGAGCAAGCGGAACAAATCCCGCTCCGCCGCCGTAGCAAAGCCGTAGAGAATGTTGGGCATCCTCGCGCACGATGAGTTGCGTGAGCAATTTTACGTCACCGCCGGGCTGAGGCAATTTGTCGAACGACGACAATGGAATCAGCGCCTCGTAGCCGACGCCATTCACGTCCACAACCACTTGCGTGGGCAGGGCTTCAACGACTTTGCCGTGGAGAAAAGTGATCATTTGCCGTGGCTTATCCGTAAAATACGAGCGTCATCTTTGGAAATTTCAGCTTCAGCGACGCCACCAAGAACATTCTGAGGCAAGCTTCCTTCAACGTGCCAAACACCAGATTTTAGCACTGCATGAAAGGGTTTTTCGCTCTCAATTTGCTTCTCGCCGTAAATTGGCGTCCAAACGGCAACTGCAATTGCAATAGCTGTTTTTTTATCGGGCACAAATCCCTGTTCCGGCTTGAAGTTGTGTTTTGATTCATCTGCAATCAAAAGTCCGACAAGGAAAGCCGAAGTCAAAAATGATAGAATTATTTTTTTTCATAGGGTTAAATCCTAAATTTAGATTTTTTTCAGCGGCGTTAATCCATTTCGCAAATTTTCCTGCGCGTGGGCCAGCGCGAGCGCGAGCGCGTCGGCAGCGTCGGGTGCGGGCGGCTTCGACAGGTTCAAGAGCCGTTGCACCATTTTGGCCACGGCGAGTTTTTTGTGCCGCACCATAGCCGACGATGGCCAGCTTCACCTTGCGCGGGGCAATCTCGTAAATATCCAGCCCAGACCCGGCAATTGCCGCCATGGCCGCGCCGCGCGCCTCGCCCATGATGATGGCAGTCTTCAAGTTTTGCGCGAAGAAAAGTCCTTCAATCGCGCACACCGTCGGTTGATATTCGCGCAAAACGTCGCGCAGCGTCTGGGAAATATTGGCCTGGCAGCGCGAGTGCGGCCCACGTCGCCGGACAGGAAATGGTTCCTTGTGCCAGTGCCAGAGTTTCCGGGAAGGGCTTGCCCATTTTGATGACACCATAACCTCGTGCCACGCAATGACGGTCAATGCCGAGAATGATCTGGCCGGTGGCGCGGGACGCAAGGACGCGGGGCGTCGGGCAAAATTGCGGTGCGTGATGACCTGCCGCTGAGACGGCTTTTCATCTGCTCAAACTGTTGCAACGAAATTCCCACCCGGAAACTTTGCCAGTGGCGACAGGTATGCAAAAGCAAAAACGCCGGCGAAATCGACCGCCGGCGCTTTTGATTGATTGAATCCGAGAATGTCAGCGACCTGGTCCGCCGCTGGTTTCCGCCCTGCGCTGGCTGTGCTGAGGCCAATGCCGGTGGTCTCGATTGCGGGGCGGCGGACCGGTAACTTTGTTGCGGCTGGCTGTTATTATTCCTCATTGTTTGCGGCGCTCTTTGGCTTTGCGCCACGACCACCGGGCTTTGAGCGCGGTTGGGCTGCGCCGTGTAGTTGCGGGGCGTGCCCGTCTGTTGCCAGTTGGGAGACGGCGTCAGCTGCCGGTTATTTTGCCACGGAAGTTTGAACGGGCGGAAGCGTTGCGGGACGGTAATTGACTCCCGTTGCCGGACGGTAGGGAGCGGTTACAGTCACCGGGTTGCGTTGCGGCACGGTCATGTTGGGGATGCCGGAAGATCTCGGCGTACCTTGTGGCTGCGTCCGATTCTGGTTGGCTTGCGCAAAATTATTTACCGGCGCCACATTTCGGTTTGGCAATGTGCCAACCGGGTTTTGGTTCGCAACTGGTGAACGGTTATCCGGCTGTCTCGTCGAGCGTGGGGGAGTCGTGGCAACGACCGGATTCCTTGTCGGCTGACGTTGATCAATGGCGTTGTTTGAACTGCGAACGCGGATTTGACGCGACTGGCTGGTTATGATTTGGCGTCGGCGAACGGCCCGGCCCGGCAGTTTCAGCCTGCGACAGGTTGCGGGAATTTCCGGAAAAACCGTCATGGTTTGCGCCGGGTGCGGTTGCCAAAATGATTGGCGGGCTGGCCATGACCGCCCCTGCCGCCACCTGCACGGATATCGCGGACCGGAACTTGGTGAATCGGCACATGGGTGGCGGTGGCGATATTGCCCACTGCAATACCGTTGTTGACGATTTTACGCTGGTTGATGTTGAAATTATTGATGACGGTTGTGTTATTGTAAATCTGCGTGACCTGTCCTGGAGCGACGCAATAATTACGGGGATTCGGGCTGCAGAAATATCTTGTCGGCACGAATGAGAAACAATTTGCACCCAGGCCAAAACCGAAGCCCACACTGACACCGCCGCCGTTATACACGATTCCGACACCCGCTTGATACGTTGTGCGCGGAGGCAAGGGTGCCCAGCCGCAATAATTATTTGAATACCGCCACGTCACCCATGAAGGTGCCCAGACGTTGTCGGGATACCAGCACCAGCCATAGTTTGGGGCACGAAACCAGCGGCCGTAATGGAAGGTCGCGCCCCACGCATAATCTGAATTCCAATACCAGCCACAATCGGAATAGACCCAGCGTCCGCGATTGCAATACGGCTGCCAGCCCGGATCATTGATCACAACCGTGGGCTGCCAGCAACGGCCATAGCCGTTGATCACCACCCAGTTGCCATAAGGCTGCAAGGTGTCGTTAAAAGAATCCACTGAGACCGGAGCCGGTTGGGCGGCAACTTCAGATGTGTTTACAGGTGCCGATTCGGCTGGCGGAGTGGTTTCCGCAGGTTGAACCTGTTGCGCCTGTTGAGCGGCCTTGTTGAGTGGCGAACTGATTTTGCAGTTGCTGGTCATGTTTCCATTATTGCCGTCACGAGCTCGTTCGGGGCGCCGAGATCAGTGAGATAAATGATTTTGTCTGAATCCAGATTGAAGGTATGGCTGGAGTTCGTCACAAAGGTCATGATGATGCTTTGATCCACGCCGGCCTGCGTGAGCCGGACAACCTGTGCCAGCGGGCTTGCCGGGGGGATATTGGAAGGCAACGCAGCGGGAGTTGCGGGCGGTGTTGCATCTTCCGCCGCAGCAGGAGCAGATGGCACAACGCTTTCCATTGCCGTCGTAGTGGAATTTGTGATTACAGCCGGAGGCGCGGACGTTTGTGTCTCCGCGCTCACATTTTGCGGTGAACACCCCATGGCCAGCATCAACGCCGCCAGCGTCGCACCGGGGAAAATAAATCTGGAAATCAAGGTTTTCATAATGTTCGTTGTTAAGGGAACGATCCAACTTACAACATCTTTGACTGCTTTGGTGGCTAAAGTATTCAAATGGCTTGAAACCTTGAATTCCAGCGATTTTCAAGCGTTTGGCCGTTTAAATGTCACTGCACCTTAATCTGGTAACGGGTATTTTCAAGCGAAGACCGGCTTATTGAGCCGATTAGCAAAGTTTGCTGGAATCGAACTGGAGATTTTGGAAATTAATCCCGTTGGGAAAAGGACAACTTGTCTTTCAACGAAATTTCGCCGCGAATGAGTTTTGTGCCGGTACCTACCAACTTCAAATAAAAATCACTGGGCAAGCCTTCGAAGGTGACGAACTTTGACTTTTGGCCGACCGGAACCTCGTTGGCACATTTTAAAAATCGCGGTGCCTTCGTCCACTTCGTCGAACATGGCCACATATACCATGGAAACACCGGCCTGTTTTGCCTCACGGAATTGCGACCACAGGAATTTTCCCTGCAAGCGTGGAATTTGATCCGACGGCCCGCTGGCATACATGTTGTGCCAGCTAAATCCGGGGAAAACCACGGGCAGGAAATCAGTCCCACGCTGGTTACACCAGGCCAAATCTGGTTTCAAAGTAGTTTCTGCATACTTAGCGGCCCCGGCGGGATTCGAATAACGTCCGACGGTCCAGGGACTGACGATGTCCGCCATGGCGATGATTTCGAGCAGGGCCGGGTCTTTCACGGCATCGCCTTTTAATTCGCGCCAGTTGGTGGGAACCCCAACCATAACAGTGCAACCGTCATTTTTAAGGAACTCAACCAGCCTACGACATTCAGCCAGCGTATAATCGCGGCCATCACTAAATCCGATGCCCCAGACGGCTACAAACCGGTTTGCCGCGATGATTCAAATAGGCGGAATCTTCAGTGATGGCCATTTGCTTCCGGAGAATGCTCCAATCATTGATCACATCGTCAATGTGTCCGGCACGCAGGCCGCTTAAATCATACATCACGGCGTAAGCGCGCCCATGGAGATTGGCCCCTTCGCGGCAACTGGACAGGACAGTATTGCAATGTTCCAACGAACTCTGATTCTTCAGACCATTGGCGAAGCGCTGCACGAAGACACCGTCAATGCCGTAATCCTGCATCCACTGGAAATGTTTCAGCACGGTTGATTTGGAGAAAGAACTGAAAACTTCGGCCGGACTGCCATCCTCCATTTAAAACCAGTTGGGATGCGGTCGCTGGCAGCCAGTTCGGAAACATCCGGCCATAAATCCACCTTGGCATTACCATCCGCGAACGGGCCGCGACTTTTCGTCCAATGCCGCCAGTCGGATCGTGAACTTCCATCGCCGGGAGCGCCGAACCAGCCTTGGTAACCACACATGACTTTGCCCGTGAGAGTTTTGGTATCCACGCCCTTGACGACCGGTCCATGGTAAGGTGCGAGAACTTCGGCTGCTATGCCGCCATTTTGGACCACTATCTGGTTGGTCTGATTGTTTTCCGAATCGGCGCGGACGATTGTCTGCCCGGTTGCGATGACAGCAAGTGCAAGGTGTGAACGCTATGTGGCTGGAAATTGAAAGGATACTTCGCATCATTTTTTGTCATGAACCCGTCATGACCCGCCTCATTGTGAATGAATCACCGAGGGCTGGGCATAATAGCGCTTCAGCCCGCCAATTTATATCCCCTAAAGCGGGGAGAGACTATTACCAAATAAAGAAACGCAGAGCAGTCGTTTGCGTTGGTCAAAAAAGCAGAGGAAAGCTATGGCCGGTAAGTTTCCAAAGTCATTGAATTCAGATTCATCGCGGATGGCGGGAAATCAGCCGGATTCGCCCCCAGTTCTTTATTGGGCGCGTTACCCATTTCCAATTCGAGCGTATCACCATTGATAATGTTCGCGTGACTGATCCAGACTTTATTCCAAGGCTTGCCATTGAGGCGGATGCTCTGGATGTATTTATTATCCTTGGAATTGTTCCGGCAGATGATGGAAAAGGTTTTGCCATTATGCAGCCGGATGGAGATACGATCAAAACCGGGCTGGTGATGTCATAGATTGGCACTCCAGGCGTGACCGGATACAAACCCATCATGGAGAAAACGACAAATGCGCTCATACCGCCGCCATCTTCGTCGCCGGGCATTCCCAGAGTCGTGTCGGTGAACCAGGTGTCGAGCAGCATGCGGACGCGTTTCTGGGTTTTCCACGGCACGCCCAAGTAATTGTAGATATAGGGAATGTGCAGGCTCGGTTCGTTGCCCATGGAAAATTGTCCGACAAGGCCGCTCGCGTCGGGGAATTTATACCAGAAGTCATATTTACTCATCCCGATTGATTCGCGGAAAAGTTGATCCAGCTTCACCTCGGCATTGGTGCGTCCGCCCATCAATTCAAAAAGACCCGGCAAATCGTGCTGCACATCCCAATCGTAAGTGTAGCCATTGTTCTCGGTGGTATAATCGCGTCCGCCCTGGCCACCGGAAAATCCGGGAGTATAATTTTCAATCCAGTTGCCGCTGGCATCCTTCGGCCAGACATGGCCCTTCTCCTGACGAAACAGGTTTTTATAATTGCCGGCGCGCTTCAGGAAAAATTGGTAATCGGCCTCATAGCCAAGTGAACGCGCCAGTTGCGCCGTGCACCAGTCGTCATAACTCTGCGCCTCGGTGACGGAAATGGCCTGGCGACGTTCGCGCGGATGCACCGCCTTCACCGTTTCCTTTTCACCGGGATGCAAGGCCGGCAGGTAACCGTGTTCGGCGAGGAAATCGTCCAGTGAACTTTTCGGCCCTTTATGCCACGGCAACCAGGTGCCTTCGACAGAGTTTTTTTTCAAACCGGCATACGCGGTCACTATATTGAAATTGGTCACACCCTTGGCCCAGGCATCCGCCATCCACGGTGCGGCGTGATTGCCGGTCATGCATTCATGATTGCCCCACAGAACCGCGAAGCACGGCATCCAGCCGGACTGCTCATACATGCGGACGTAGGATTGCAGCTTGTCCGCTTCCATTTCCGGGTTCAGCAACATCTGCAAAGGTTGCAGCGCACGGTAAGTATCCCAGAGCCAGTTGTCCGTGTAGAACGGGCGCGGATCCTGATGCACCTGGTGATCAAACGCGCTGTAATACTGGCCGTCCTCGGTGATGTTGACCATGCGTTCGTAGCAACGATACAGCGAGGTGTAGAAAACCCGTTTCTGTTCCAGCGTTCCGCCGGCGACCTGGATCTGGCCCAGTACTTTGTTCCAGCGATCCCTGGCGAGGCGTTTGATTCTGTCGAAGTTCCATGCGGGAATTTCTTTCTGCAAATTTTTCTTTGCCTGCGCGACGCTGATGAAGGAGATGCCGTAGCGAAATTCCAGAACCTTCTGCCCGTCTTTCGCCGAAATGGTCAGCCGCTTTCCATTATCGCTGCTGCTGGTTTCAATTTTGACCGGCGGGTTGAACTCGCCATACACAAACGCCTGCATGGTGCCCGGGGAAATTTCACTTTCGGCGACAATGTTTTCAAAACCGGAAATGGCGTTCTCACCATCCACCGAAAGTTCGCCTCCGCGCCGGTTTGCCAGCAACACCAAGGGTTTGCCGGAAGGAAAGGTGAAGCGGAAATAACCGCAACGCTCGGTTGGCGTAAATTCGGTCTGGATCAGAGAATCATCAAACCGCGTCGAGTAATAGTAAGGCGTCTCCACTTCCTGATCATAAGCTTCTGGTTGGTGCCACGCGCCCGGTGAACCATCGCCGGGCATCAGCCAGAATAATTCGCCCAGGCGGTGCGAAACGATGGTCAGCGGAAACGAACTGATCTGGTCGTCCAACTGATCCTTTCGCACCGGGTAAACCCGCACCATGCTGTTGGGCAGGGAAACGGTCGGCCTTATCGGTTCGAGCATGAAACCCTGTCCGCCCATGCTGGGGTCAACGTATTCAACCTGTGCCTGGGCAACGCCGGCAAAGCAAAGCGCACCGACGGCTAACAATGGGGCGAAATTATTTTTCATGATTATTTTTCGGCGAGAACCCGGTCCGGGATTTTTTTGGAAAATGGAATTTCTCCGCGCAGCATTTTACCGGCCTGTCCGGTCAGCCAGAGATAGTGATCCGAAGGCAGGCCCTCGTAGTCGCAAAGTTTGGGGCCGGCAGGAAGATTGTTGGCGCACTTGAAAATGGCCGTGCCTTCGTCCATTTCGTCGAACATGGCGACGTAAAACATTTTCGCGCCAGCCGCCCTGGCCGTGCTGGCTTGATCCCAGTAGAACTTTCCTTTCTCGCGGGGAATCTGGTTCAACGGACGTCCATCGCCGAACTCGGTTTTGCTCAAGTTATGCCAGCTGAAACCTGGGTAAATGCAGGGCGCGTATTCAAGGTGCCGGGCGTCGCACCAGGCGATGTCCGCCTTGACCTGTGCGGCATAACGTTCCATCTCGGCATGTAACAACGGGGTGAACCGTTGCACCATCCACGGCATGATGATGTCCGCCGAGGCCATCACCTGATGCAGATACGGATCAGGCAGGCAGTCCGCGTTCAGATCGCGGAAATAAGCCGGCACGCCCAGCATCACGGCACAGCCGCCGTATTGCGGATCGTTCTTCAGAAAATCAACCAGCTTTTCGATGCCAATATTACGGATGTTGTAAGGCCGGTCGGGAAAGCCGAGTCCCCAGATCGCCACGACAGGTTTTCCGTGGTTGTAAAGATAGGTTTGGTTGGTGCCTTGCGAAGTAAGCTTCAATTCGTCCACCAGTTCTTTCCAGTCTTGAATGATGGAGGAGCAGTCTTCGCCGCTGGCTTGAGGCCGGACAAATCATACATCACGGCAATGGAGCGTCCGTATTTTTGCGAGGCTTTGAACGCATTTTGCCAAACAAACCCGGCTGGCATGACGGCTTTTTCCGGTGCGCGTAGCGCCGAAAAACCGCTGCATAAAAACACCGTCAATGCCGTATTGCTGCATCCATTTAAAATGCAAATCCGCCGTGCTCTCATCCCAGGAACTGAAGACGCGCCATGCCGGTCCCGTCCTGGTTGGTCAACGCAGTCGGATAAGTTTTGGTGTATTCGGAACATCCGGCAAAAATCCAAATGGATGTGGGTCGCATCAAACCTCCCTTGAGTGCCATAATGCACCCAGCCTTCACCCCGAACCATCGCCTTGGGGCGGAACCAGCCCTGATAACCGCACATGACCAGGCTTGATAAGCCGGATAAACGTGATGAAGGGCTGTGCTTGCTCTGGGCATGAATGGCGGCCTGGTAAAACATCAGGCAACCGAGAAAAAACAAAATTCGTTTCACTTTAAACTAGAGTTACGGGCGTCAGCACACGATGGGCCATGGTGCAGAATTGAATTTTTGCTGCGCCTGCAAGTTGATGTTTGGAAGCTACCCGACTGCCATGCCCGCCAATATCCCCTAAAACGGGGATGGCTGAATGGCCTGAGGCAGGTTAGTTAATGGCATCTGTAATCATTTCCCAATCATACGGAAGTCATTTCCTAAATTCTTCTTTTGGGCATGAGAAAATCCTTCGTGTCCAAGTTTCCTTTGCCGAATGAAATATTATTGGTCGGCGTACTCTGCTTCAGGGTCTTGCCGATGCAGGCGGATCAGACGAAAGCGAACAACAATAATTCAAATGATTCAAAGTTTCTATTTTGATTCCGGCTGTTAAAATGACGCCCATGAAATCCAGTCTCTACCCAGATAGTGGATGTTTCCATTTCAAAAGCAATTTTGCCTCAAACCGATTTTGGCGATGATGGGCTCGGTTTCGTTTGCTCCCGCTCATCGTGCTTCCTTTGCGGGCGGGGGAACCTGCAAGTGCTTTGGAAATCCAATCCGTCAGCGTGAACGGAAAACCATTGTCGTTTCGCGGCAAGGAAAGCGTGAGCCTCGGTTCGTTTCCGGAAAACATCGTCTTTGGTTTCGGGGCGGGCACGAATGCCGGAAAATTACCGCTGCGCTTGCACTACACCTTGGAGGGATACGAAACCGCCTGGCATGAAGCCAGCAGCGAGATGGCATTGACGGTGCGGTTTTACAACAGTTCGGGCGACCAGATCAGCCAGAACATTTATCGCGTTAATGGCGAAAGCACGGGTTGGACGGGCTCTTTGAAAAGCTCTTCGCTGACGCACCGCCGGGAAACTTTGATCGTGCCGCCGCAGGCCACCCGGCTGTTACTGGTGATTTCCTCCGCCGGCCCACCGGAGACGGTGGGCATTTATGTTGTGGCCAACCTCTTGGTCTCCAAAACTTCCGGCAAGGCCGGCAATGTTGTTTTGCTCCAGTCCCCATTCGACAATGACAGCGACAAACTTGCCAGCGAAGATCTGCCGGCCGGCTGGGATTCATGACGGCACGCGCCCCAGCATGGCCAAGACCGTGAGATTTGGGCAGGATCCGCAAAACCAAGGCATTCGCTATTTTGGACGAGGATCAGGCCAGTCATGGCGAGTGGCACAACATTTTGGAGCTGGCGCCGACGGTGGCGGCGGGCGACAGCCTGGTGGCTGAATGGAATGAAATGTACAGCGTGGGGTCGGGGAATTTTCACGAAGCCGCTTATGCTGGATTACCCGCCGGCATTACAAATTTATTGTGCGCGGCGTGGATGTGATGGGAAAACTGACTGGCGCCGAAGCATCAGTGAGTGTTTTTGTTTCGCAGGCCGTTTTGGAAGATGCCTGGTTTTGGGGAAGCGTCGTGATCGCCATCACGGCATTGATGATCGGGGTCAGCCGTTATTTTGTCTGGCACCGGATGCGTCGTGAAATGTTCCGGCTTAAACAACAACGCGTATTGGAGCCAGGAACGCTTACGAATCGCTCATGACATCCATGACGATCTGGGCGCGCGGGTGACGCAGATTTCCTTGGTGAGCGCCATGGCGGAGGAGAACGGTACTTTTCCAGAAAAGGCACGCGCGGATTTTGACAAGATTTCAAAAATGTCGCGAGAACTGGTCTCTGCGCTTTACGAGACGGTTTGGGCGGTCAATCCGGAAAATGACAATCTGGAGGCGCAGGGCAATTATCTTTGCCAGATGGTGAATCAACTATGCGAAGGCACGCCGATCCGCTGCCGTTTTCACGTACTCGGCCTGCCGCATGAAGTCCAGGTTTCCAGCCAGACGCGGCACAACATCAACATGGCGGTGAAGGAAGCCGTCCACAATGTCATCAAGCATGCCCAGGCTGCGGAATTGACGATCCGCATGTCATACACTGACGGCTTGTTGAACATTTCAATTCAGGATGATGGCGTGGGATTTCAGCCGTCCGGGAAGGTCGGCGGCAATGGTTTGTGCAACATCAAACAACGGCTGGCGAACATCGGCGGCAAAAGTTACATCGAGAGCGAGCCCGGCCGGGGCACGACCGTACGGATTCGTTTGACCATCATGCCGCTGGACTGAACTTCATGAACCAACGCTCGCTAGTGAAGCAGACAACCGTTAAGTTCCGTCGTCGGGTGATATTTTTTGAATGAAAAAACTAGTCATAGTTGTCGAGGATGACCGCGGTTTGCGCGAGCAGCTCGTGCAGATTCTTGAGACCGCGTCCGACATCAAATGCCTCGGTGCCTTCGCTTCCGCCGAAGAAGCCATTCCGCAGATTTTGTCAAAAAATCCCGACGTCGTGCTCATGGACATCAAGCTGCCCAAGATGTCCGGCATCCAGTGCGTGGCGGAGATAAAAAAGGTTTTGCCGGCGATGCAGATCATCATGGTGACGGTTTACGAAGACAGCGAACGGATTTTCCGCGCTTTGAAAGCGGGCGCCAATGGATACCTCGTCAAGTCCAGTCCACCTGAACAACTGCTGGCCGCCATCCGCGACGTGTCCACCGGCGGTGCTCCCATGTCCAGCCACATCGCGAACAAGGTCGTGCGGCATTTTCATCTGATCGGAAATTCACCGAGGGAGTCGGAAAATCTTTCACCGCGCGAGCGGGAGGTTTTGGAATTGCTCGCCTCCGGTTTTATCTACAAGGAAATCGGCGACAAGTTGAACATCGGCACCGAAACCGTCCGCACCTATGTCAAGAACATCTGCCAGAAGATGCATGTGCGCAGCCGGGTGGAAGCCGTGGCCAAGCATAAATCGGAATCTTACTAGGATAACTGGCGTTCCAACGTTTGATTGTGGACGAATTCCGCAATCCATTCCGCTTCAAATTGTATTTGATCAGTCCCCGCTTTCGGGGATGGCGAAATCACCAATGTGATGTTAAGGTTTCGTCACTAAACCCGTATGAATCAAAGCCACACCATCAATTCATGCGCCTGTCTTTTCTTTCCACATAAACAGTCGTGTTCTCAATTTGTTGGAGATTTTTACTAGATTTTTTGAGAAGCAGTATCATTCCTGACGTATTCACTTTTACAATGAACACCAAAGTTTACCCTGCCCAATTTAAGATATTCTTCATTCTAGCAATGGCTGGAATTTTATTCTGCAACCAATCGGCGCAGGCCCAGGTGCCGGTCATCAGCAATGTCTCTCCGAACGGCGCGGTGCAATTCCAGCCGTCAGTCGCGCTCACGTTCACCGCCAGTTCTGCATCCGGCATTGATCCAAGTGGCATTTCCGTTCAACTGATCGGCACGTCGTTGCCGGGACAAACTTTTGCGACGACGCTGACCACGGTCAATGGGCTGATCGTGGGCGGTACTTCAACAAGCCGCACCGTCAGCGCGCCGTTAAGCAGCAATATCGTTTACACGGCAATCATCAATGTGACTGGCTTGAACTCCCAGTCGGTCAGTTCCACGAGAACTTTTGACACGATCACGCCGGCTTACACGTTTGAAGCGGAGGATTTTGATTACGGCAGCGGACAATTTTTCAATAATCCACAGACAAACCGTTATGCCGGCCTCAATGTCACTTACGGAATTGACGCTCAAAACGGGGATTTTGGCAGCGGCGGAAATTCATATCGTCCCAATGGATTGAATACCGAAGGCGCTGGCGACATTCCGCGTGCGGCTTACAACGGAACTGGAAAGACTGATTATGATGTTGGCTGGAATAATGGCGGCAGCGGCAACTGGGGAAATTACACGCGTACTTTTCCCGTCGGCACTTACAACATCTACATGCGTGGCTCGGATGGCAACGGCAGCGTGGCGGACAGCGCCAGCATGTCCGTGGTCACCAGCGGACTGGGAACCAGCACGCAAACCACAAGCCTGCTGGGCACTTTCAGCGTGCCTTCGTTTGGTGACTGGCAGATCTACAGTTGGGTGCCGTTGAAAGACGCGAACGGAAACCTCGCCACATTTACCGGCGGAGCGGTGAAGGCGTTGCGGGTGACCACGGACAATGGTAATTACAATGCGAATTTTTATCTGCTCTTGCCGGCTGATTTGTCGGTGCCGGTCATTACGAATATTTATCCCGACGGCGCCAGTTTTTTTCAATATACCAACCGATTGAGCTTTGCGGTCACCGCCACCGCCGGGATTTCAACCAACAGTGTCACGGTGATGTTGGACGGGCTGAATGTTTCAAATTTGTTGAGTTTCAGTGGTTCGCCCAACAGTTGGAATGTTGCCTGTCCATTGACGTTGAACACCAATCACACCGCCGCCATCACCGTCACGGCCAAGAACGGCCAGTCCGTAACGACGACCGTCAGCTTCAACGATTTTTCCGCCGCCAATTATCAATGGGAGGCCGAGGATTACGATTATGGCAGCGGACAATATTTTGATAATCCGCAGACAAATGCCTACGCTGGCCTCGCTTCCACGGCAGGCGTGGATAACCGCCAGGGTAATCTGGGTGCCAATCCTTTTCTTTACCGGCCCAATTCTCCCGCGCCTTCCACCACGGTGGCCGGTGACGGACAGCGTCTGCAATTCATCGGCAAGACTGATTATAACATCGGCTTTTTTGGCAGCGGTTCATGGCTCAATTTCACGCGCCATTATCCGGCGGGAACGTATTATGTCTGGGGTCGCTTCGCGGAGGGTTCCACCACCACCACGGCGGCGTTATCGCAACTGACCAGCGGCTACGGAACCAGCCTGCAAACTTCAAATAATCTTGGCACATTCACCATTCCCAACACCGGCGGCTGGGTGACATGGGGGTGGGCACCGTTGAAAGCCGATAATGGCAGCCTCGTCAAAATGCGTTTCGATGGTTCGGTGGCAACTTTGCAACTGGACGGCTCGCTGGTCGGTGGCCAGCCGGAAGTGAATGTCAATTTCCTCATGCTGTCGCCGGCGACACCAGATCTGTTCACGGCGGTGCAGGCGGTCAACAACGGCCCGACGAACGTGCAGATCACTTATTCGAAACCCGTTGAAACCGCCAGTGCGACGAGCCTTGCCAATTATGTTTTCACCAATGGCCTGCCGGTCACCGGCGCATCGTTGAGTGCTGACAATCTGACCGTCACTTTGACGACGGCGCCGCTGGTTTACGGTTCCAATTATTCCATCATCATCAATGGCGTGCGCGACCGCATGAACCTGCCCAACATCATCGCCGCCAACACAACTGTGAATTTTCCGGCGCTGGCTTATACCTTGAAAGACATTGGTAATTCGTCCGTGATTTCAACCGCAGTCGTGGCGGGTAACGGCTACAATGTGACGGCGACCGGAAATGACTTTGGCGGCAGTTCAGATCAGGGCAATTTTTCCTATCAACTCCGCTCCGGTAATTTTGACGTGTCTGTGCGGGTTGCCGGATTGAGTTTGTCCGACATCTTTGCCAAGGCCGGTTTGATGGCGCGCGAATCTTTGGATCCCGCCGCTCGCTTTGCGGCTGCCATGACGACTCCGGCCATGAACGGTTCCTTCTTCCAATGGCGCGATCCGGCGGGCAGCACCAGCAGTTCGACGGGAAATTTCCCGGCAAACTATCCGAACACGTGGCTGCGGCTCCAGCGCGTCGGTAACGTGTTTGCCAGTTACGCGGGTTATGACGGGCAGACTTGGACGCCGCTCGGCAGCGCGACCATCACGATGTCCAATCAAGTATATCTCGGTTTTTCTGTGAGCAGCCGCAGCACAAACTGGGCGACGACTGCGCAATTCCGTGACATGGGTAACGTGACCGGTGCCATTGTCGGAACACAGATCAACCCGCACGAATTGATCGGGCCATCGAGCCGGACCACGCCGGTCGCGATTTCGGAGATCATGTATAAACCCGCCGCGCGGACGGACGGCAACAACATCGAGTTCATCGAGATCTATAATTCCAATCCGTTCTTCCAAGACATCAGCGGTTACAAACTCACTTGCGCCGACATGAATTATACGTTTCCGCCCAATACCATCATGCCCGGCGGCGCGTTCTATGTAGTCGCCGCTTCACCTTCTGGCATCGCCAATGTCTATGATCTGACAACCAATGTTTTCGGCCCTTACAGCGGCAGCTTGAAGAAATCTGAAAATCTTCAGTTGCTCGATGAACGCGGCTCGGTTCTGTTAACGGTGCCTTACTCCGGCATTTATCCGTGGCCGGTCGCCGCCAATGCGTCGGGTCATTCAATCGTTCTCGTCAAGCCGACTTACGGCGAAGTCGATCCGCGCGCCTGGGATATCAGTGACACGGTCGGTGGTTCGCCCGGCCAGATGGATGCGTTCACTCCGAGTCCGTTGCGCAATGTCGTCATCAATGAATTTCTCGCGCACACCGATCCGCCGGATTATGACTACGTTGAACTCTACAATCACAGTACGAACAGCGTGGATATTTCCGGCTGCATTTTGACGGATGATGTGACGACCAATAAATTCATCATCCCGAACGGCACAATCATTCCCACGCGCGGGTTTGTTTATTTCACCGAAACCGACATGGGCTTTGGTTTGGACGCTGCCGGTGAATCGGTCTTCTTCAAAAATCCCAGCCAGACCCGAATCTTGGACGCCGTGCAATTTGGCGCGCAGCAGAATGGCATCGCCACTGGACGCTGGCCGGACGGCGCGAATGATTTTTACCGCCTGACCGCCAAGACGCCCGGCGGAACCAATGCGCCGATTCTCATCGCCGACGTGGTCATCAATGAATTGATGTATGACCCGATCAGCGACAATGATGATGACCAGTACGTGGAACTCTACAATCGCAGTGCGAACACGGTGGATTTGAGCGGCTGGCAACTCGCCGATGGCATCACCTACACGATTCCCAATGGGACTTCGCTTGCCGCCGACGGCTATCTGGTGGTGGCGCGGAACAAGGCCAACTTGTTTTCCAAATATCCGAATCTGAACAACGGAAACACGGTTGGGGATTTCAGCGGCAAACTGTCGCATAATGGCGAACATCTCGCCTTGACGATGCCGGTGATTCACAACCTCACCAACATCAATGTCACGGTGAACGATCTTACTTACGGCACTGGCGGCCGCTGGGGTCAATGGTCGTCGGGTGGCGGCAGCAGTTTGGAACTCACCGATCCCAACAGTAACAATCGGCTCGCCCCGAACTGGGCGGACAGTGATGAGACGCAGAAATCGGTCTGGACCAACATCGAAACCACCGGCGTTTTGGACAATGGTGCGAATTATGGCTCTAACATTGGTTATGCCCAAATCGGATTGTTGGATGTGGGCGAATGTCTCGTGGACAATATTGAAGTGGATTATAACAACGTAAATTACGTTTCCAATCCCACCTTTGAATCCGGCGTGACCGGCTGGTTGTTCCAGGGCGACATGTCGCGTTCGAGCATTGAAAACGCAGGGTATGGCGGCAGCGGACACTCATTGCACATCCGTGCCAGCGATACGATCTGGACGGGAGATAATTCATGTCAGGTTGCTTTGAATGCCAACGCGCTGGCACAAGGTCTGCCCGCCACCTTGCGCTTCAAAGCGCGCTGGCTTCATGGCTGGCCGGAAGCGTTGCTGCGTTTGAACGGCAACTGGCTCGAAGTGGCGGGTGCGTTGCCGCTGCCGTCGAATCTCGGTTCGCCCGGTTTGTCGAACAGCCGTCTGGTGCCGAATGCCGGTCCGGCGATTTATAACGTGACCCATACGCCAGCCCTGCCGGCGGCGAATCAACCGGCGGTCGTGACGGTGAATGTGCATGACGCGGGCAGCGTGCAAAACTTGACGTTGAATTATCGGATTGATCCGGCGACCAGTTACACGGCCGTAACGATGCGCGACGACGGAACGCTCGGCGATGCAGTGGCCGGTGACGGTATTTTCAGCGCGACCATTCCCGGACAAAGCGCCAACAAGCTGGCGGCATTTTATATTTTAGTCACGGACAGTTTTGGCGCGACGAGCCGTTTTCCGTCTTTGCTCAACGACGGCGCGCCGGTGCGAGAGGGTCTGGTGATGTTCGGCGATGGCAATCCGGGCGGCAGCTTCGGCGTGTATCACCTCTGGGTCAGCAACACTAATGCGACCCGTTGGCAGAACCTTGGCAATTTGAGCAACGAGGGAAATGACTGCACCATGGTCAGCGGCAGCCGCGTGATCTACAATGTGCAGGCGCGGTTCACCGGCAGCCCGTATCATCAAAATTACAACCGGCCTGATGGCAATCTTTGCAATTACAAATGGACGTTCAATGACGATGATAAGTTTTTAGGTGCAACGTCGTTCAACAAAATTCATCAACCAGGCAACGGTGCTGGCGATGATGCCAGTCTTCAGCGCGAGCAGCTGGCTAACGCACTTCTGCGCTCCTTGGGTGTGCCGTGGCTGAACCGTCGTTACATCGTGGTATATGTGAACGGTCAGCGACGCGGTCAGATCATGGAAGACGCGCAGACACCGGGCAGCGATGTCGTGAAGGAAAATTTCCCGAGCGACACGGATGGCTGGCTTTACAAGATGCAGCCCTGGTTCGAGTTTGCCCCGGCGCTTGCTGGCACGACGATTGATTTCGCCAATCAATCGTGGTGCACCTTGAATAATTTTACGACCACCGGCGGGGTCAAGAAGACGGCGCGCTACCGATACAATTACCTCGTCCGGCGCACGGCGGCTTCGGCCAGCGACTTCAGCAGGGTTTATCCGCTCGTGGATGCGGCCAATACCTATGGCACGTTGAATTATGTGGCCAACCTGCAGGGCGTCGCCGACATGGAAAACTGGATGCGCGTGTTCGCCGCCAACCATGCCGCCGGCAACTGGGATTCCTTCGGCGCGCAAAACGGCCAGAACCTTTATGGCTACGCCGGCGACAGCACGAAATATTCATTGTTGATGTTTGATTTCAACATCGTGTTCGGGAACCAGAATTTCTCATGGGGTCCGGGCGAAAATCTGTTCGCCACCGATGGTTCCGCCCCCATGAACAGCATCTATAATACGCCGGTGTTCCGCCGCATGTATTGGCGGGCGCTCGGTGAACTCGTCAATGGTCCGCTCGACACGGCGAACAGTGGTCCGCTGCTGGATGCAAAATACAATGTGTTTGTCGCCAACGGCATCACACCCGAAGATCCTGACACTAATCTCAAGCCCTGGCTCACGCAGGCGCGCAACAGCATCGCCTCCCAACTGGCGGCGGCGGACACCACGAATTTCACCGTCAACTCCACGACGGTGAGCAACGGCCTGGCGCAATTGAGCGGCACCGCACCGGTGGCGGCGCAGACCATCTGGATCAATGGCGTGTCGTATCCGCTGACCTGGTCCACCGTGATCAACTGGTCCACCACCGTGCCGCTCGCGAACAGCGGAACAAATTTATTGACCGTCATCGCGAAGGATTCGCATGGCAATCCGATTCCGGGTGGAACCATTGTTATTTCGGTGACCAACGATGTCGTCCCGCCGCCACCGCCGTTGCCCGTGGTTTTCATCAATGAATGGATGGCGGACAATACGCATACGCTGGCCGATCCGGCGGACGGCAATTTTGAAGACTGGTTTGAGATCTACAATCCCGGCACGAACACCGTGGATTTGAGCGGCTATTTTCTGACCGATAAATTGAGCAATAAATTCCAATCCCGGGTGCCGACCAATGGGCAATACACCGTTTCTCCGCATGGATTCCTGCTGGTGTGGGCGGACAGCGAAACAAACCAGAATTCCGCCAGCCGACCGGACTTGCATGTGGATTTCGCCTTGAGCAAGGGCGGGGAAGCCATCGGGCTGTTCGCGCCGGACGGCACCACGATTGACGCCATCACTTTCGGCGCGCAGACCAGCGATGTTTCCCAAGGCCGCGCTCCCGATGGTAGCACCAACATCGTGTTCATGACCACCACCACGCCGCGCACGAATAATTTTTACAGCATCACGCCGCCGCAGCAATTGGCCGGTGCCAGTGTGAATGGAAATCAATTCAACCTGAGCTGGCAGACTGCTGTCGGTCAAAACTACCAAGTGGAATATAAAGATAATCTCGCCGCGCCGAACTGGACGCCATTGGGCGCTTCGATTCCCGGCACCGGCGGACTCGTGACCATGTCCAACAATCCGGCATTGTCCACGCAACGATTTTTCCGGATCAGGACTCAATGACTAAAAACTCCATCATTATAATTCAAGAAAGGCCAATCCATTGAAACCCATCATTCATTTTTCCGGCACATTTGGCGTGGCGATCATGCTCCTGTGCGCCGGCATCAAGGCAAACGCAACCGTTGGCGCAACAACCCCTTTCATCAATGTGGAGGCAGAGGATGGAACGCTTGGCGGCGGCGCGAGCATTGTGGCCGTGACCACCGCTCCCACGACCCAGTATTCCAGTCCGCAGCTTGAAGCATCGGGCCATGCTTATGTTCAACTCACCGCCACCGGCCAGTCGGTGACCTGGACAAACACCACCGGCCAGAATTTCACGGCTTTAAACCTGCGGTCCTGCATTCCCGATGCGCCGGCGGGTGGGGGGATTTCCAATTCAATCAGCTTGTATGTGAACGGTGCATTCCGCCAGGCCCTTAGCGTCAACTCACTGCAAAATTATTGTTATGAAGGCACCAACTACAACGGCCAGACGGATAAAAACCCTGCCGATGGCCATCCGCGTGGTTTCTGGAACGACACGCACACTTTTATTACCGGTGCCGCCGTTGCTCCGGGCGATACGATCACGCTCCAGAAAGACGCGACGAATTCAGCGACGTTCTATTACATAGACGTGATTGATCTGGAAAATCCCGCACCGTTGTCGCAACCGACCAATTCACTTTCCATTATATCTTACGGTGCAGTGTCGAACAATATTGCCGTGGACAACACGACCAACATCAACAACTGTTTCCTGGCGGCGCAGTCTCAGGGAAAAAGCGTCTGGATACCACCGGGCATCTTTTATTTCAGCGCAATTCACGGCGGCCTTCACGCATCAGGAATAACGATCCAAGGCGCCGGGCCGTGGTATAGCACGCTCTATCGCGTCACGCCGAACAACAATTCGCAGGGCGTGGCCAACATCATCACCACCACTTCGTCCACGTTGCGGGATGTTTCTTTGGACTGCAACGCATCCAGCCGGGCGGGCAACAACAATAATGGTGCGGTAAATTTCAGCGGCAACTATTGGCTCGTGGATAATGTCTGGATCCAGCATGTGACATCCGCGTTCTGGTGTTCCGGCGTCGGCGGCACGGCGCAAAATTGCCGGGTGCTGAGCGTCTGGTCCGACGGCGGCAATTTCAACAATGTGGAGGGCAGCGCCGGCATTGGAATGAACCTCACCTATTCCAACAACTTTGTCCGCGGCACGGGCGATGACGCCATGGCCATCAATTCGGTCAATTACAATGTGAACGGTTCAACCACCACTTATTACACGATCATGAGCAACATCACGTATGTCAATAATACGGCGGTGGGTGCCTGGGGTGGAAAAGGCATTGGAATTTACGGCGGTATCAATGATGTGGTGACGAATAATCTGCTGCGTGACACGGCACGATATATCGGCTTGGGTGTGGGCAAATTTGGCGTGAACGGGTCGGATCTTTTGTCGGCGACGGTGACGGGGAATACCGTCCTGCGCTGTGGCGGCAATGGCTACAGCCAACAGCAGCAGGCCATGATGATCGGCAACGGCGGCGACGGCCAAAGCGTAGGCATGGTTGCGAATACTTATTGCGCTTCAAATACCATCATTGATTCGCTTTACAGCGCCGTGGGTTTTACGACCGGCACGAACAACGTTTTCCAATACAACACGATCATCAATCCGGGCCAGAATGGAATCATGGTCGGCGGTGGCAGCTTGGGAACGGGCGTCATGGGCAACGCCATCATCAATTCCAATTCCGTCACCGGCCTGGACCCGGGACGTGTGGCGTTCACTAACAGCACTACGAGTTACGCCATTGTTTTCCCCACGGCTGCCGCCAGCTACAATGCCATGTCGGGCGTTGTGATCGAACCATGTGCTGAAGGCGGACAGGATATTGGCGGCATCGAATCAGGTGATTGGTCGGCTTACAACAACATCAATCTGACGGGCGTGAACATTTTTGTTGCTCGCGTGGCCAGCGCCAGTTCCGGCGGCAACATTGAAGTGCGCTTGGATGGTCCTGCCGGAACTTTGGTTGGGACATGCGTGGTTTCCGGAACCGGTGGCGGGCAGACCTACTTGAATGCGTATTGCAATATCACCGGGGCAAGCGGGACACATACCGTTTATATGGTTTACACCGGTGGCGGCGGGAGTTTGTTTAATGTTCAATTCTTTGGTTTCTATTCCGCCCCACCTGCGTTGTCGCATCAATTGATCATTGGCAATACCTATTCCATGAAGTCCCTGGCCAATGGCAAATATGTCACCGCACCCAACGGCGGCACCAATGCGTTGATTGCCCAAAGCGCCTCGGTCGGCACGGCGGAACAATTTAAAGTTATTGACGCCGGTGGTGGCAACATCGGTTTGCTCTCCCTGGTCAATACCCAATATGTCTGCGCAGATAATAATGGCGCCAGTCCGTTGATTGCCAATCGAACGTCCGTCGGCAGTTGGGAGACTTTCACCGAATTCGATGCGGGCGGTGGCAATATTGCCATTCGTGCCATGAATGATGGCAAATATGTCACCGCGCCCAATGCCGGGGCCAATCCGTTGATCGCCCAGAGCACCACCATTGGGACCGCCGAATCCTTCATCGTTGAATTCGTTGCCGGCACATCGCCCGCCGCGCCTGCCAACTTGATTGCCACGGCGGGCAATGCCCAGGCCACCCTGAGCTGGATCGCTTCCGCAGGAGCGACCGGTTACAATGTGAAGCGTTCCACGACGAGCGGTGGATCTTACACGATCATTGCCACCAATGTGCCGGGGACTGGCTACACCGATACTGGACTGGTCAACGGAACGACCTATTACTATGTGGTCTCTGCCAGAAATCTGGCGGGCGAAAGCGGCAATTCGTCACAAGTTTATGCCATGCCCGGCACGTTGAGCCGGACGATGTGGGTGGCGAGTTCCAGCACCACGGGAAGCGATACGCCGGGCAATGCGCTGGATGGCAACCTTACCACACGCTGGTCCACAGGCGCGTCCCAAGCCAATGGTCAGTGGTTTCAAGTGGACATGGGACTGGCGAACACGTTTAACAAGATTGTTTTGAATTGTGTCAACTCGGCCAATGATTATCCGCGTGGTTATCAGGTTTATGTTTCCAACGACGGCGTCAATTGGGGTGGCACCATCGCGACCGGAGTTGGCTCTTCGGGCAGCACCACCATTACGTTTGCCACGCAAGCAGCGCGGTATATCCGGATAATCCAGACTGGCAGCGCGCCGGGGACTTTCTGGAGCATCAATGAGTTCAATGTGTTTGGAACCGTACCGCTGATACCGGCAGGCTTGATGGCTGTCGCCATTGGAGAAGAAGTCAATCTATCGTGGGTCGCCAGCGTGAGTGCATCGGGCTATAACCTGAAGCGGTCAACTACCAGCGGCAGTTCTTATGCGACCATTGCCACCAACTTGGCATATCTCAATTACACCGACAACGACCTGACTAATGGAACGTTGTATTATTATGTCGTCACCGCGACGAACCTATACGGCGAAAGCCCAAATTCAATCCAGGCCAGCGCGCGTCCTGTTTCCACCAGTCAACCACAACTTAACCTGGTGGCGGGCAGCGGGCAGATACAGATGGACTGGCCGGCGGATCACACGGGCTGGAGCTTGCAGGTGCAGACAAACTCGTTCAATGGTGGGTTGGGAACAAATTGGGTGACCATTCCCGCATCAACCAGCACCAGCCAGATAATTTTCCCGGTTGATCCAACCTCTGGCAGCGTCTTTTTCCGGCTGGCATATCCGGGGAATTAAAAAATCATTAATCAATTTTTTGCCATTCAAATAAAGCCCATGTGTAACAACTATTCTCATCGGTTAATTTTATTTCTAAGCGCTGTTGTCTGGTTGTGTTTTGGCCAGCCGGCGCAAGGAGCAAGTCCGGTGGGCGACGTGGTGGGCAAGGTGACCGTTGGCTATCAAGGCTGGTTTTCTTGTGCCGGTGACGGAGCTCCCATTGGTGGCTGGTGGCATTACAGCGGTGGAGCCGCGCCGACGCCGACTGGTCTCTCAAACTCTATCCACTGTTGGCCCGACATGCGGCAGTTCGTCAAAGGTTATCAAACCGGTTTCACCAATTTTGGCAATGGCCAGCCGGCCACGCTGTTTTCTTCCTATGATCAGCAGACGGTGGACACGCATTTTCGCTGGATGGCGGAGAACGGAATTGATACCGCCGCCCTGCAGCGCTTCAATCCGACTGGAGGCGAGGGTCCGACTCGTGACGCGATGGCAATCAAAGTCAGGAAGGCTGCAGAAACTTACGGCAGGAAATTTTACATCATGTATGACGTCAGCGGCTGGACGACCATGCAGGCGGAAATCAAGGCTGACTGGATCAATAAAATGTCAGCCCTGACCGTATCGCCGGCATATGCAATGCAAAACGGCAAGCCCGTTGTGTGCATCTGGGGCTTTGGTTTTAATGACGGCAATCATCCTTGGGATGCGATTACCTGCAGCGAAGTGATCAACTGGTTCAAGGGTCAGGGTTGCTACGTCATCGGCGGGGTGCCGACTCATTGGCGGACCGAGGATGGCGATTCCAGAACCAATTTTTTGAGCGCATATAATGCGCTTGATATGATTTCGCCGTGGATGGTTGGAAGAATTGGAAACACCGGCGATGTGGATAATTTTTACAACACGGTCAACCTGCCGGATCAAGCGTATTGCAATGCCAATGGCATTGATTATCAACCGTGTGTTTTGCCCGGTGACACGGGACAACGGGCGCATGGAAATTTCATGTGGCGGCAGTTTTACAATATGCAAAGAGCCGGTTGTCAGGGGATTTACATTTCCATGTATGATGAGTTCAACGAGGGAAACCAGATTGCCTGCACGGCAGAAAACGCCTCGATGAGTCCGGTCGGAACTTCGGCTCTTTATTTTACACTGGATCAGGATGGCACGCCTTGCTCGTCGGACTACTACTTGAGACTCACCGGCGATGGTGGCCGGATGTTTAAAGGACAAATGGCTCTGACAGCAACCCGGCCAACTTTGCCCATGTTGCCGGTTGCATCACCGGTTGCTCCGAGAGGTTTGACTGCCAATGGCGGCAACGCGCAAGCTGCTTTGAGCTGGACGGCATCTGTGGGCGCGACCAGTTACAATATCAAGCGGGCCATCGTCAACGGTGGAACTTACACGACCATCGCCACGAATGTGGGGGCTATCGGCTACATTGACGCCGGGCTGGTCAATGGCACGACTTATTACTATGTCATCAGCATGGTAAACTCGCTTGGAGAGAGTCCAGACTCGACGCAAGTCAGCGTTACACCGGCGGCTTTCTATTCGGTGAACTCGGGCGGCAGCGCCGCGAGCCCGTTCACGGCTGACGCTTATTTTTCCGGCGGCAACGCAGGCTCAACTTCTTCAGCCATTGACACCAGCGGTGTGATCAATCCGGCACCTCAGACGGTCTATCAAACCGAACGCTGGAATAATAACACTTACACCTTTACCAATCTGATCGCTGGAACCAGCTACAAGGTGCGGCTGCATTTCGCGGAAATTTTTTACAATACCGCCGGCGTGCGCCGCTTCAATGTTTTCATAAACGGCGCTCAAATATTGGCGAACTACGACATTTTTGCCGATGCCGGGGCCAAGAACAAGGCCACCATCAAGGAATACACAATCGCGGCCAATGGCAGCGGACAGATCATCATTCAATATGCCAACGGCGCATCAGATAATGCAAAGTCCAGCGGGATAGAAATTTTGCCTCTTAATGCCACCCCGCTGCTTGCCCCAACTGACCTCACGGCCACGCCGATTTCCAGCACCGAGGTTAGTTTGAACTGGACGGCTCCGGCTGTTGCCACGAGCTATAATGTAAAGCGGGCGACGGTTGATGGTGGGCCTTACACCAATATCGCCACAGGCATCGCGGCGACTGGATATTGGGATACGGGATTGGTTCCCAACACAACCTACTACTATGTGGTCTTGGCTGTGAACACGGGCGGTCAAAGCACCAACAGCATTCAAGCCAGCGCGACGACTCAACCTCAACCACCACCCACTATTCCAGTCGGGCTGACTGCGGCGTCGGGCGATGGCGTGGTGACCTTAAACTGGATGTCCTCAAGTGGCGCGGCCAGCTATAACGTCAAGCGCGCCACCGTGAGCGGCGGACCTTACACAACCATCGCCAGTCCGACCACGACCAGCTACAACAACACCGGCTTGGTCAATAACACGACGTATTATTATGTGGTCAGCGCGACGAATGCGGCCGGGGCAAGCACAAACTCCCTGGCAGTTTCAGGCCTGCCATCCGTTGGCGTTGCCTCCGCGAATTCAGAGAACCCGCCTAACGAAACGGCGGCCAAGGCGTTTGATGGTTCGGTGGACACCAAGTGGCTCACGGGTGGCATCAACGGCTGGCTGCAATATTATTTCCGGGGCATCGTCAAGACGGTGGTTCGTTATGATTTGTCCAGCGCCAACGATGTGCCGGGTCGCGACCCAAAAAACTGGCAGTTTCAAGGTTCACATGACGGAACCAATTGGAGTACTCTGGACACGCGCACTGGAGAAACTTTCACGGCTCGTAAACAGACCAAACAATATCCCATCAGTAACAACACAGGTTATGAATTCTACCGGCTGAACATCACGGCGAACAATGGCGATGCCAACAATATTCAGTTGTCCGAAATGGCGTTCACCTTTTTTGTCGGCGTGCCACCCGCCACGCCGGCAGGTTTGACGGCCACGGCGGGCGACAGCCAGGCTGTATTGAACTGGACGGCCTCCTTGGGCGCAACTGGCTACAATGTGAAGCGTTCCACTGTTTCAAACGGAGCTTATGCTGTCATTGCCACCAACCTGACCGGACTTGCTTACACCAATACCGGATTGCTCAACGGGGCGGTTTATTATTTTGCGATCTCGGCCACGAACACATTCGGAGAGAGCGGCAACTCTACACCTGTCAGCGTGCGTCCCGTGTCACTGATTCCATCACCGCTTTACGTTCTGAACACAGCCGGCCAGTTGCAGTTTGCCTGGGCGCAAGATCACACGGGCTGGAGTTTGCAGGTGCAGACAAATTCGGCGGGCGCGGGGCTGGGCACCAACTGGGTGACAGTTCCCGGTTCGGAAAATACCAACCAGGTATTCATGCCGGTCAATCCCGCAAACGGCAGTGCTTTCTTCCGGCTCGTCCACCCATGAGATGATTATGAATGGCCATATTAAAAGACAAATAACTGGTGCGCTTCTGCTTTCGGCCTTGTTACCCGGAATTTTCATCGGTCTGCAAAATCGCGCCGCCGATTTGCCGGCGGATGTTTTGTCGCAATTGAACAGCTACAACGAAGTCTGGACATCGCCCAGCACGAACGGGTCGCCGGGTTCTATGCCCATCGGTAACGGCGACATCACCGCGAACGTCTGGGTGGAAAACGGCGGTGATCTGATGATGTATGTCGGCAAGTCGGACAGTTGGAGCGAAGGCACGCGGCTGTTAAAAATTGGCCGCACACGCATTCACCTTGAGCCAAATCCGTTTATCGTCGGCACGCCTTTCAACCAGACTTTGGATTTCTATCATGGCGAAATTGACATCACCGCCGGGCAGCCTGGTTCACAGGTTCATTTGCGCGTTTGGATTGACGCCAATCAACCGGTGATTCGCGTCGAGGCGACCGGTGATCATGCTTTCACCATGACTTGTTCCAACGAAGTCTGGCGGAGCACACCTTACACGGCCAACGATGGGAATGATCCGCCGTCGGGCAGCTGGCGTGGCGTCAATAATGGCTGGACAGAAAGTGCGGACGTGGCTTTGTCGTTGCCGGACCGGCTGGTTTCGTATCATCGCAACACAAGTTCACTGTATCAGACGATTTTGACGGGTGAAAATTTAAGCGGTCTTTGGACAAGCTTTCCCGATCCCTACATCAACCGCACCTTTGGCATGACCATCAAGGCGGCCAGCTTTGCCAAGTTAAATAATTACGCATTGCAGTCTGCGGCGGGCACAAATTTTTTGGTTTCGCTTTATTCATACACGGCGCAGACCAGCACGGCGACGGACTGGCAAAATCAGATGAACAATCTGGTGGCGCAGGTGGACGCAACGGATATTGAGACGGCCAGAACCAATCACTTCAACTGGTGGGACGTGTTTTGGAATCGTAGTTGGATTTTTGTCAGCGGCGACATCAACGCATTCAACGTCACGCGCGGATACCTTGAGCAACGGTTCATGGAAGCCTGCCAGGGGCGCGGGAAATATCCGATAAAATTTAACGGCGGAACACTGACGTTCGATTACAACGGACAAAATGGTGATTATCGCCGCTGGGGTCCGGGATACTGGCATCAAAACACGCGTCATCTTTACTGGCCGTTGCTGGCTTCGGGCGATTACGATTTGATGCAACCGTGGTTCGATTGTTACACCAACATGCTTGGTTTGCAGACGGCAGCCACGCAAAAATATTACGGTCATGGCGGCGCGCTCTTTCCTGAAACGTTCAATTATTTTGGCCTGTTCCTGCTGGGCGACTGGGGCGGCGGCAGCACAGCCACCAATGCCGGCAATCAATATATCCGGTATCATTATCAGGGCGCGCTGGAAACGCTGGCGATGATGCTGGATTATTACGATTACACACAGGACAGCGCTTTTGCCACGAACTACATCGTGCCGTTTGGCACGCAGGTCATCCGGTTTTTTGACCAGCACTGGCCGCGCGTAAACGGCAAAATTAATTTTTACCCGGCGAATGCGATTGAAATGTATTGGGACTGTACCAACCCCACCGACTACATCTCCGGTCTGATGAACGACATTCCAAAGTTGGTTGCGTTACCGGCCGGTTTCACCACGCCCGAATTGATCAGCGAATGGACGAATTGTTATGCCGCGCTTCCGCCATTGCCATTCGCAACCAACGGCGCAACCGTTTACGTGAAACCAGCGCAGATTTATGGCGCTTCCCACAATTCGGAAAACCCGGAGTGTTACTGCATTTTTCCGTATCGGATTTATGGAATCGGAAAATCAAATTTTAATGTCGGACTGGCGACGTTTAATAATCGCGTGGTTCAAAACAACAAAAACTGCTGGACGCAGGACGTGATCGAAGAGCCGCTCGTCGGCTTGACCGGCGCTGCTCAAGCCGACGTCATCAGCAATTTCACGCAGAAAGACAGTCAATGCAGATTTCCCGCCTTTTGGACGTCGCATAACGATTATCTGCCTGACCTGGACAACGGTGGCGCGGCCATGACCGGTTTGCAATTCATGCTCATGCAATGCAATGGGAGTGAAATTCGGGTGCTGCCGTCCTGGCCGCTGACTTGGGACGTGGACATGAAACTGCGTGCGCCCAGTAACACAACCGTTCGCGTGAAATTTCAGTCCGGTGCAATCACTCAATTGGAGACGAGTCCTGTTTTCCGGACGAACGATGTTATATTGCCCGCGCCGCCGTCATCTGCGCCGCCCGTTCCCACCGGGCTCGCGGCTGTTCCCGGCAACATGCGGGCTGCGCTAAGCTGGTCGGGTTCCGGCACGGCATCCAGTTACAACGTCAAACGCTCGTTGATGAGCTTTGGGACCTACACAAACATCGCCACCAATGTGCGTTCGACCAGCTACATTGACACCAATGCCATCAACGGCACCACTTACTATTATACGGTCAGTGCGGTGAATTCGTTTGGCGAGAGTGGTCGTTCTTCGCAGGTCTCCGTGATTCCCACCGCCACCGTTGCTTCTGCCAGCAGCGAAAATCCGCCCAACGAAACTGCGGCCAAGGCGTTTGATGGTTTGACCAGCACGAAGTGGTATAATGCGGGCGGAGGCAATACCGGCTGGTTGCAATTTTATTTTGGAGGACCGCTCAGGACCGTGGCGCGTTATAATTTGTCCAGCGCCAACGATGTGCCCGGGCGTGATCCCAAGGACTGGCAGTTTCAAGGTTCGCCCGATGGGAATGTTTGGACGACGCTGGACACGCGCAGCAATGAAACTTTCCCCAGCCGCCTGCAAACCAAACAATACACGGTCACCAACGCGACAGCCTTTGCATATTATCGGTTGAATATCACCGCCAACAATGGCGACGCCAACAGTCTTCAATTATCCGAAATGGCTTTTGTTTATCTGGACGCACCAACCAATCTGGCGGCCACGACGCTTTCGAGCAGCCAGATTAAATTGTCTTGGTCAGCCAGTTCTGGCGCGACCGGCTATAACATCAAACGCGCCATCACAAGTGGAGGATCTTATTCGACAGTGGCTGCCAATGTCGCCGGGCTTTCCTACACCAATACGGGATTGACCAGTGGAACCATTTATTACTTTATTGTCACAGCAACCAATTCGCTTGGCGAAAGCGCCAATTCACTTGAAGCCAGTGCCCGGACCATATCCACCACGGTGCCGCAACTGGGTGCTGGCGTTGGCGGCAGCATGATTCAATTTGGCTGGCCACCGGATCACATCGGCTGGCGGCTCGAAGCGCAGACAAATCTGATTGGCACCGGGTTAGGGACGAACTGGGCGACGGTTCTCAATTCAACTACGACCAATCAGATTTTCCTGCCCATCAACACGACCAATGGCAGCGTTTTTTTTCCGGCTGGTCTATCCTTAAGTCTGCAGACGAATATGAAAAGCAATGACATTATACGTATTTTGGCCGGCGTATTGATCGGTGCAGCGGTCTCTGCAAATGCGCAAGATTTTCAATTTGATTCCACCATTTCCCGGCCGGTGTTGGGGAATTATTTGTCGCGTTCCATCTCGTTCACCGAATTGCTTCACGACGACCTGACACAGCCGCGTGATGAACGCGGCGTGGACCCGCACGACAACTTGCGTCTGATCCTTGATTCCAAGGCCAAGTTCGTCGGCCGGGCGCTGATGCTGTGGGGGCACGAAAGCAATCTCGCCCGTTTTCTCAACACGTCCGGGCCTTATGCGGAGGCACTGCACAAGGCCGATCCGGAAATCATTTTGCAGGCGGCGGCTTTCGAGATCGTTACGACGAACATTGAATCAATTTCAATTCCTGAACGGGTGTTTGTGGAATTCGGCCAACCGGTGACGAATCGCACGTTTCATTACGAAGCGATGCTCTATGCCAACGGACATTTTGTGAATCACTGGGGCAAAGGGGCATCGGTTCCGGACATGAGCCGTCTGGAGACGCGCATGTGGTTTTACTTTCTTGCCACCAGTTATATTGATGCGGGAATTGAAGCCATCCATTTCGGCCAGGTTGGGCTCATGGACAACAATGACCCGGGGCACGCCAGCTGGCTGGACATGCTCAACCGGGTGCGTGCCTATGCGCATGCACATGCGCGCCGCCACCTTGTGATCTGTGACGCTCACACGCCGACGGGTGGTTATGTGGAAAATGGCCGGTTGCTGTTCGACTTTCATTCCTTCCCGTTGCGCATCGTCGCGGTGACGAATCATCCGTATCAAGGTGTTCTTCAAGTCGGTTATGCTGATTCAATTTTTCAACGCAGCAAAGGGGGCATCGCGCCTAGCGGCTGGTCGTGTGAACATCTGCCTTACCTTGTCGAGTTCGATAATTTCGGAAGCCACAATCCAGGAAAGCCAAGTCCGTCGCCATTCATCTGGGGCTGGGACGAGATTACCTGGTTCGCCCTGATGCCGGAATCGGAACGCAACCAATGGCTGCAATATGCCTGGGATTGGGTGATGAAAACTGATCCAAATGGTCATCTGGAAATGCCGGGCAGCCGGGTGTTGAGGCCGGGAAACCGTGAAGGTCCTCAATGGTATTGGGCCAATACGCGCCGCGCCGCGTGCCCTAAAGGCTTTAACACGGAGAACACAATCCGGGAGATTTGGGGAACCACAACTAATTCAGCGACGAATCATTGACGGCTGCGGCTGACCCGATTCCAGTCTGGAGAATGCCTTAATTATTGAGAGGGCCAACAACGGCAACGTCCTTGGCTCTGCTGGCTGGCGTGACCTTTAATCCACTCACTTTACCATGTTCAACATGGCCTTCGACAGTGGTCTCATACGGCGCATGTAATTTAAAATCCGCCGTCCAGTCATCCGGCCAGGCCGGCAGGAGTTGGATGCGTTTGCCATCGCATTGCATGAGCATGAGCTGAAGCGTCATCATCCCCGCACCGCCGTTGTCCATGTCGGGAATCCAGTCGCTGTTCTTTGACCAGAACCATTTGAACTGCTGGTTACCGTAGGAGGTGAATTCTTCCAGCAACGATTTCCTCGCTTCACCGGTCAGGCCCAACAGAGCCGCCTGAATCCCATCCTGTCCCCAGCATTTTCCAAAAGGATTGATGCGCGCAGCGAAAGTATCTTTAGCCATGGCCAAATCGGGTTTGCCGACACCATAAAGCGGGTAAGGGAACACCGCGTAGAGTTCAGGGTTCTCGTGATTTTTCGGCCCGCCATATTTCTGCGCCGGCAGGGTGACGCGTTTGCCATCGAGGTCGCCCTGGCCTTTCGGCGGCAATTTGCCTTTGGCCGTCGTGCCCACTGGCAAGAGCGGCAAATCTTTCAGAACTTTCGCCCACAGATTTCGTTGGGCGTCGGTGCTCAATTCCGCCGGCAAGGCCAGCAAACGCGGCAGCACGCTTATCAATCCGGCGACGTCCGGCGTGGGATTCACGGCATCCACCTGATAAGTTTCGATTGATTGGGCCGGTGACATGAAGATTTTTCCATCTGCACCGCGCGGCCAGTGTTCGTCATAAAAAAGGACCGTGACATCGGCCATCGGCAGCAAGATGTTCCTGGCGAACGCTGCATCCTGCGTGTAATCGTAGCGATCCAGCATTTGCGCCAGCACTTCAATCCCGCCCTGAATATGATAACGCATCCATTCGCTCTGCAATTCGGGACCTTTGTTGTTCCAGCCGAAATCATTCACATTGGGCAATCCCCAAAAGTAGATCGTTTCGATGAATGCTCCGCCGTCATGGTGAAAATAAAGTTTGGTCCGGTCTATGGCCAACGGCAGCGCTTGCACATACATATTGAACCACGGCGCAAGCATGTCATTATCGCCCGTGGCGATCAGCGGCCAATACATCAGGCGCGTGTTTTGATTCCAGAAGGAATTGCCCCAGGCGCGGTAATCGGGGTCGTGATTGTTCTCAGTGGAACTTTTGCCCTCAGGCAGATCGTGGCCGACGGTGAAAAGGGAACCATTGAACTTGATGGGCTGCGCGCCACGACCGGCACATGCAGTCATGTAGCGTTGAATGGCGTAGCTTTGCGAAACTTTGCCGGCGTCCGGTGTGCCACTGACATGAATCCAGCTTCGATTCCAAAATTCCGCCCACCATTTCGTGTGTGCTTTCCAAGCCGACTTGAGGTTGATGGCGGTGGTGGAATCAATCTTCTTGTTCAAAGCCGCCCGCCAGGTTTCGGGACTGTCGGCCTGTTGGGTGAGGGCATACAGGTCGAGTTGAAATGTTTTAGAATCACGGGTGGAGCGCAAAGTTTGATTATCGCTGTTCGTCAGTCCAGATCCTTTCATGGCCACGCCAAAGCAACGATGCAGAAGCGGGTCGGGATATTTTGTTAACAGTGCTCCTAGATTTTCCCGTTCGAAGACCAACGGATAAATGCTTCGTGAATTGAAGTGACACCAGGCGATTTGGTTGTTTTGACCCGGCAGAATCGTATCGGCATCGAAGTTCAGGCCATTGGGATTATTCCCCCATTCAAAAAAGCCCGCTTGCGAAACTGCTCTTTGATCAAGGTGATGATTTTTGGTGCGCCACAATTCCGATTTCGCCTCCAGCCTCACAGGTTGCTGGCTGCTGACTTCCAGATGAACCACCGGATGGTTTGCATCCACCCAGATGCGCGCGAGATTCTTGCCGGCACGAATCTGAACTTCACCTGTTTCCAGTTTCAGGGTTTGTGCAAATTCTGCGGACGAAGCGAACGGATTCGGCGCCAGTTTGATGCGAACCCGTCCCAGTTTGAGCAATTGACCGTTCTCGCTCCACGCATCTGATTTTGCCAGCAGCAAAACAATGTCGCCGTTTTGTTCCGTCCAGACATTCAGTGCGATGTCACCATTGCCAAGCGGCATTGAGTTATTTTCATTTGTGCCCAGGGAATTCCAAGTCACGTCATTCAGTTCAATGAAATGATTTTCCGCCGCCGTCAAAGCGAGCGTTGTTGCAAAGATGGACAGGAAAGAAATAATTTTAGCTTTCATGAAATGTTACCATGGCGGTTTTGCAAATGCGGCATCGATTTTTTTTTGGCCGAGGATGCCGATCATACTGTAAATAAATGACATTCACAAACATCCCCTAAAGCGGGGAGATCGAAAATCCCCCTCTTTCAAATAATAGCTAACCAGAACAACCGGGCAGTTATTTTATATTGGATTTTGAAGCCCTGATTGCTTAAAATGATGCTAATCTATCCATCCCCGCTTTCGGGGATAGTTTTCTTCAGGATTCCAGTTTACATTCTTTCCACAGTTACCCCTACAAACAAATGAAACGCAATAACCCTCTAACTTGCACCCCTATAATGAAACTCCCAGCATTAATAATGGCAGGCATGGCCACCGCTTGTCTCCTGTTTTGCGGCAGCGCAGTTCAGGCGCAATCGTCCATCACCGGCGTTTATCCAAACGGCGCGAACATGTTTCAGCCGTCTTCCACACTGTCTTTTACCGCCAGTTCCCCGGCGGGTGTCACCAATGTTACCGTGCAATTGACTGTAACCAGTTTATATAGCGGGCAAAGTTTCCTCAAAAACTTGGCCTCTGGGAACGGTTTGACCATCACGGGGCCAAACACTGGCCTGAGTGTCAGTGCTACATTGAGCAGCAACACGCTTTATTCCGCCGTCATTCAGGTTAAGGACGCAAATGGCAGCGTAGCCAGCCAAACTGTCAAGTTTGACACCATTACGCCTAGCTATACTTGGGAGGCTGAAGATTATAACTACGGTGGCGGACTGTTCATTGATAACCCTCAAACCAATGCTTATGCAGGGCTTGTTGCCAATGCAGGTGATGCACAAAATTCCAATGGAGGTGCCTCTTACCGTCCTATAAATCCAGGTTTGAGCACGGAAGGCATTGGCTCCCCCGAAACTTCATACAAGCGCGTGCAATATCTGACTGGCCAGCAAGATTACGATGTGGGATTCACTGATGGGGGCGATTATGGAAATTATACGCGGCACTATCCTGCTGGTGTTTATAATCTTTTTGTGCGCGCTGCGGGTGGCAACGGGGCTCATACCGAATCGGCTGACATCACCGTTGTGGGTGGATCCGCCGTTATAAGCAGCCCCGGTGCTGGGGCCAGCCCGTATAAATTTGGGGTCAAGGGTTTGGGTTGGCAGACTTATGATTTTATGCCCGTAACCGACAGCGCTGGTGACTTGGTTCGAATTACTTTTGACGGTAATCCGGCCACCTTGCAGGTGCTCCAGAATCAAGCGAGCGACAACATGAACTTCTTCATGTTGATGCCGACGAATGTTGTGATTCCCAGCACCGTTACGCTCACCAATGTGAGTCCCGATGGTTCGGCTTTGTATAATCCGGCCGGCACCTTCTCCTTCGGTGCCTATTCTCCTGCTGCCCCGGTTGATGCCAATAACATTCTTGTGCAGGTGACGGCCACCAATTTGTGGCTTCAGGGTTCGGTGACGAGCCTGTCGGCCTCAAGTGGTCTGACAGTTACGGGCCCGTCCACGAATTTGAGCGTAAGCTTCCCGACGACGAGCAATACGATTTACACGGTTTTCATTCAGATAACCGACGCCAACGGGACTCCAATAAGCTCCACCGTTTCCTTTGACACCATTGTCCTTCCTCCAGTGACACCGACGGCAAACGCCAATTATACGTTTGAAGCGGAAGATTTTGACTGGGGCAGCGGACAATATTTTGATAATCCGCAGACCAATGCTTACAATGGGTTTGATGGTACTGCTGAAATCGACTTTCACGCTACACAACACGGCGGCGACTATAACCGTGTCGGATTGACCACGGAAAGCTTGAATGAAAAACAACGCCCGCAATATAACGGCACCGGCAAGCAAGATTATGATGTGGGTTTCAATGATGGTGGCAACTGGGGTAACTATACACGCCACTACCCCGCAGGCACTTACAATATCTGGGTGCGTGGATCCAATGGTACTGGCAATACTTCGGCGGACAGCGGCAGCATCTCCATTGTGACCAGCGGTGTTGGCACTGGCAGTCAAACCCTTTCACAATTGGGCAAGTTTTCAATTCCTGCCATAGCATGGTCAACCTATGGTTGGTATCCGATAAAAGATCCGGTCGGCAACCTCGCCCAGTTTACCGGCGGTTCGCTGCAGACCTTGAGAATGACGATTGACGGTGGCAACTGCAATGAGAACTTCTTCCTGTTGACCCCGGCGAATCCCGACGTGGTTCTCCAGCCTTATGTGGACGGTTTTACACCTGACAGTTTGGCCTTGTTCCAACCGTCAAACACGTTGACTTTTGTTGCCCATTCACAGCCTGGAACTGCCACCAGCAACATTGGTTTGAACCTGAATGGCGTTAATGTGACCGGGATGACCTTTAGCGGCACGGCCAACAGCCGCAATGTCAGTTATCCGGTGCAGCTAAACACCTACTACACTGCGATTGTTACGGTGACGGATACCCACGGGACTGCTACTATAACAAACAGCTTCGGCACCTTTATTTCGACCAATTATCAATGGGAGTGTGAAGATTACAACTACGGCGGCGGCAACTTCATTGATAACCCGCAGCTTGATGGCTACTCGGGCTTTGGCTCTGTGTCGAACATTGACAATGTCCAGCTAGATTTTAACCCCAACAAACCGACTCAATACCGTGCTGATAATGCTCCGGGTGCGGCACCTGGAACGACCACCGGCGATGTAAACGGTGAATTGCCACGGGCAAACTTCACCTCAGGTGGCGGGACTGGAATTGATTACGAAATTGGGTATTTTAATGGATGGGTTAATTACACCCGTCATTATCCGGCAGGAACTTACTACGTCATGGGACGTTTTGCTGAAGGAAACAATCCGACGGAGGACACCCTGTCATTGGTGACCGGTGACGTGACCACCACTAATCAGACAGCAACATTGCTCGGCACCTTCCCTATCAGAGCGCTTGGCTGGTCAACCTGGGGTTGGTCTCAGTTGACTGACAGCAATGGAAAACCGATGAAAGTCACGCTAGACGGTTCAGCAACCACTCTCCGGTTGGGAAGCAGCCCTATAGTTGGACATGATGAAGCTAATGCCGGATTCCTCATGTTGGCTGCAACAACGCCATCGCCCAAGCTCACCGTGACGGTCAGCGGCGGAAGCATCCACATTTCGTTCCCGACGCAAACCGGATATAGCTATCAGGTGCAATATAAGAACAGCCTGGCAGATGCAAGCTGGACTTCCTTGGGTGGCGCGGTTTCCGGTAATGGTGCCGTCCAGACAGTGGATGATCCAACGACCATTGGCAGCCGTTTCTATCGCGTACAGATTCAGTAATCGAATCACATACTCTCCGGCAGCCGGGTAATCCGGCAGCCGGAGAACACTTTGAAAATTTTAGACATGAAACATATGGCCCGCAGTTTTAATCGTGAATGCTCTTCAAAAAAGGGTGGTTTTACCCTGATTGAATTATTGGTCGTTATTGCGATCATAGCCATTCTGGCCGCCATGCTGTTGCCCGCGCTGGCAAAGGCCAAAGTCCGCGCCCAAGGAATTTCATGCCTGAACAACATGAAACAATTGCAACTGGCCAGCATCCTTTATGCGGGCGACAACAATGATTACATCAATCAAAATCAAGGCAAGACGATGAGTGGGAGCGGTATCATTGGCGAATCACCGAATGAACCGAACTGGGTGGCCGGAACCGTCAATGATGCTAGCGGTGGAACCAATGCTTATTTCTTGGGTGTGCTGGGCGACAATGACTTGGTGACCGGAAACATGGTCTTGGGTTCAATTGGAGGATATGCCAAGGCCGTTAATGTATATCGTTGTCCGGCGGATACCTATATCGAACCAGCCAATAAGCAGCCACATTTGAGATCTTGTTCGCTCAACGATTATATGGGGACGAATCAACGCTTTTATAAGTTCAGCACCCAGATTGATCCTTCCTACAAGGCTTTCTATAAGTATTCGGATGTCGGTGGCGGGATTAGTTCCTCGGACGCTTTCATGTTTTTGGACGAAAAACCAACCAGCCTCAACGACGGATATTATAATTTCTTTCCCAATTCCATCAATGACCGCCCCGCCGTCAATCATGGCAATTCCAGTTCATTCACCTTTGCCGACGGCCATGCCCAGTTGCACAAGTGGGTTGACACTTATTTGCTGCCTTCGGGTGGAAGCCCAACCAGCACCGATCACATTTGGATGAAGACCCACGCCAGTTGCCCGAATTGATTCTCGGGTGACTTTCCCCCCTTCGTTTCCGACAATTGTCAGTGTAATGGTGCCCCCGCCCGGAATTGAACTGGGATCAACGGTTTAGGAAACCGCTGCTCTATCCATTTGAGCTACGGAGGCATGTGACCCCGTTAAAAATACCGTCGCCGCCGCGAATGGCAAGCCCTCGCCATTTACACTTTGCCGCCGCCGCTGTTTCGCCTAGCCTGCCGCCATGTTCAAGCCAGCCGACTTGTTTGATTTAAGCCAGACCGGACACGCCGCGATCTTCGACGGCTGCCAGTTCGCCTGGGACGCGCTCAAGAAAATTGAACCCTACCTTGCCGCCAATCTGAAACCCGGGTTGCATAACAAATGCGAAGGCCGCGCATTTATCGGCGAGCAGGTCTTCATCGGCGAAGGCACGGTTGTCGAGGACGGTGTAATGATCAAAGGCCCGGCCATCATCGGGAAGAACTGCTCGATTCGCCACAACGCTTACATTCGCGAGAACGTCATCATCGACGACGGCTGCGTGGTGGGCAATTCGAGCGAACTGAAAAACTCGCTGCTGTTCAACGGCGCGCAGGTGCCGCACTTCAATTACGTCGGCGACTCCGTACTCGGCCACAAGGCGCATCTTGGCGCGGGCGTGAAGATCTCCAACATCAAGCTGCTGCCCGGAAACATTTTTGTGGAGCTGGACGGCCAGCCGTTCGACACCGGCCTGCGCAAGTTCGGCGCGCTGCTGGGCGATGGCGCGGAGGCCGGATGCAACGCCGTGCTGAACCCCGGCAGCATCCTCGGCCGCAACGCGATTGTTTACCCGAATGTTTTCTGGCGCGGTATCCTGCCCGCGAACATGATCGCGAAGAATAAGGCGGAGATTGAAGTCGTGGTCAAACGGCAGAGGGAAACAAATTAGGCTTGCAAAAAACTGCCGGGAGTGTTTTGGGAGTGTTTATGAAAATAAATGCCCTTCTTGGTTCTGTTACGCTTGGTTTGGCAGCAGCTAATGCGTTGACAGATAAAATCCATATTGTAATTCCAGAACCACCTCAATTAAGTTGCGACCATACTCTTGATGAAACTGACAATCGCGATGGCTGTTTTCGGTTGGCTTATTCAATGCTTCAAGCTCCTTTGTCTGGAGTTGTTACTTTGAACAAGGAAGTAAAAGGTGATGTGTTTTATAGGCGTGACAACTCGGAAAATTTGGTCGGATACCTGCCGCTTAAGACGGTCGTGCTGGCGAAACCGCCGCTAGAATGAATGAGAGCAGGGTGAAGATAGCGAGCGGTGGAGCAATCCAAAGGCAGAGGGTTTGGATGGTATGCCGCCGATTCTGCAAATACTCAAATCCTTCGGTAGCTTCTTTTTGCTGTGCCAACAACTCATTCATCTTGGAATTAAGCTTGTCGCCCATAGCTTTGCCTTTCAACCATGAGGCGTCATCATGTTGTTGAAAGGCGGCCTTCATAAGCACTGTCAATTCCTTGAAATTATTTCCGGCAGCGACAATTTCCGACGTAAGAACATCAGATTCAGCGCGCCATCGTTTTTCTTGGTGGCTTGGGAAATGGTTCCAAGCGCCCACGCCCGCAACCATCAAAGTGGCGACAGCGAGAAAGATGCCGATTATGTTCAGGGCGTGTTTCACGCTGTCAGCATTCTGCTTAGAGTGTTTCCAAAATCAACAGAATTTGCGGGATGGGACGAACGTTTATCTCTTTACAGTTTCAAAACGCTCCAGCAATTTTCTCCACACATTTTTCCACTGTTTCGTCCGGCCTCAGTTCAATCCATTCCATGTTTCCGTGGCGGCGGAACCAGGTCAGTTGCCGTTTGGCAAATTGCCGCGTCTTGATTTTTACCAGTTCAATCGTTTCCGTCAGTGAGCGTTCGTCGCGCAGATATTCCACCACCTGTCGGTAGCCAATGGCCTGCATGGCGGTTTTGTTTTCGGCTAGGCCGTGCTGGAGTAGTGCGCGCGTCTCCTCAATCAATCCACGCGCGAACATTGCATCCACGCGAGCATTGATGCGGACGTGCAGGTCGGGGGCGGGGCGGATAAGACAGAAAGAGGTTTTGGGTTTTGGGCTTTGGGCTTCTGACTTCCATTCCGCGCGTTGTTCGGAAAATTTCTTGCCCGTCAGCCGGATCACTTCCACGGCGCGGATGACGCGGCGGGGATTTTGTTTATCAATCTTCTCGTAGGCGGCCGGGTCGCATTCGCGCAATTCGTGCAGCAACGACTCGAACGACGCAGCTTCCAATTCGGCGCGCAATGCGGGATTCGTGGCTGGCGCTTCACCAAGTCCGCTCAAGTAGGCCTTGAAATAAAGTCCCGTGCCGCCGCAGAAAATCGGGATTTTATTTCGCGACTGGATTTCTTTCACCGCCTTTTGCGCGAGACGGATGAATTGCGCGGCGTCAAAATTTTCCGTCAGGTCGCAGATATCAATGAGGTGATGCGGCACGCGGGCGCGTTCGTCCGGCGACGGCTTGGCCGTGCCGATGTCGAGTCCGCGATAAACCTGCATGGAATCGGCGGAGATAATTTCACCGCCGATTTTTTCCGCGAGCAACAGCGCGATTTCAGATTTACCGACGGCGGTCGGGCCGGCGATGAAGATGGGAGAGACAGGATTAACGGGATTCACAGGATTTAAGAATTTACCAATAATGTTGTCTTGCCATCTTTAATCCTGAAAATTCTGTTAATCCTGTCAAATTCAGGCGCTACTTTGCGGCAGTTCGCCGCGAGAGAATTACCGCCAGCACGAATCCCGCGACGAAAATGGGCACGCTCACAAGTTGCGCGGGCGTGAGGCCGAAATGATGATGGGCGTCGGTGTAATCGCCGCGAAAGTATTCGACGAACGAGCGCGTGATGGCGTAGCAGATAAGATAGGTCGCAAAAATCTGGCCATCGAATTTCTTGCGCCGGAACAACCACGCGAGAAAAAAATACAGGCCGAGATTCAGCAACGCGTCGTAAATTTCAGTCGGATGAACTGGCGTGGTCGGCGGATGGAGTGGGTTGTCTGCCGGAAAACTGACGGCCCACGGCGCAGTGCAGGCGCGTCCGTAGCAGCAGCCGTTAAGAAAACAGCCGATGCGGCCAAAGACGCTGCCCAACGCGATGCTCGGTGCGAGCACGTCGGCAATTTTCCAGAGCGGCAGTTTTTTCCAATACAGGTAAATGATTCCCGCAATGGTGGCGCCGATGAGGCCGCCGTAAAAAACGAGGCCGCCGTGCCAGATGGCAAAAATTTCCGTCAGCGGCTGACCGGCAAATTCATCCTTCCAATACGTCGCCACATAAGTAGCGCGCGCACCGAGAATCGTCCCGACCATGATCCAGAGCGTGACGTCGGCAATGGCTTCGCTGGAAATATTTACGCGACGGGCGCGCAAGGTGGCCGTCCACAGCCCGAACACAAACGCCAGCGCGATCATCACGCCATAGGAATGGACCGGGAACGAACCAAGATGAAAAGCAATCGGATACACGGCGGGAATTTAAGGGGCGGCGACGCAAATGGCGAATTTGAAATTGGCCACGCTCAATTCTTGTTCGTCGACATCTCCGGTTGAATTCCGGGTGATTGTGATGACGGATGCAGGCCGATCGGCAGCGGCGGCCATTGCGGGACATTGACGACAAGATCGCGCCAGGCCTGGCGCTCGGCGGGCGAGAGGGCGGACCAGCGTTCGGCGTTCTTCAAAAACTCCGCCTGTTCCAGCGCGTTCATGCTGGCAAATTTCGCGAAGGCGTTGACACATTCAGTGCGCTGCGACGGGGGCAGCTTGCCGAAAGACTGGAGGGTTTTTTCCATCTGGCGGCGTTCGGTCTCGGACAGGGTGTTGAGCGCCTTTTCTTTTTCGACGGCTGTGAGTTCAAAAAACTGGTTGAAGCCCGAGGTCACCTGGCGTCGTTCGGCCTCGGAAAGCCCGTTCCAATGCGCCTGCTCGGCCTCGCTGGGGGCGCGGTCAAAATTTTTCGGGGGACTGTTGCTTGTGTCCACGCGTGCGAAGTAATGAAGGATGCGCTCGTTCTCCAGAAATTCCTGCTGCAGCGGCGGCGGCAACAGGCTCCAACTCACGAGCCGGGCTTGCACCAATTCGCGGACATCCTCCGGGATGAGCGCCAGCCGCGCGGGGCGGTTCGTGGGCGATTCATGCAGCAGCGGCATGAGATACCAGCGCAGTTCCGTGGCGCGCAGCCGCAGTTCGCGCTCGTTCGGGCCGAGCGCCTCGTATTCGCTGACCTTGACCAGGATGCGGGCGCGGATTTCCGGCGGGCGGTTGGTCAAAAATTCATTGCGTTCGTCCGGCGTCATTGCCAGCAGTTGCCGAAAAAAATCCACGGGCGATTTTCCGTGCGCCCAAGATGGCAGGCGGTTCGTCGGGGAGAAGAAAAACTTCGGTGACGGAAGATTCGTTGCGTCCTGGGCGATCAGCGGGGAAATCAAAAATTGTCCCGCCGCTAAAAGCGCGAGCCACCAATGCGCCTGCCGCGAACGCTTCATTGCATGAGCGCCAGCAGTTCGTCATCGGCGCGCGGCTGGCTCATGCGCTGGATGGCGTCGAAATTTTTCAGCGCGTCCATGCTCGGCGACGGCTGGGAGCCGGCGACCACCGCAATGTTCCGGGCGAGCGTGGTGCGGCGGACGGTCTGCTCATAATGGCGCAGGGTCAGTCCAGCGAAGAGAACCACCGCCGCCGTGACGGCCAGGCGAGGCAGCAGCGCTTGCCAGTTCCAGCCAAAACTCCGGCGGCGTGCCGGGCGGGATTCTTCCAGCTCGACAGCCTGCATCAGCCGGGCGGTGAAGTTGGACGGCACGGGCGCATCTGGCAGGCGCGCCAGCAAATCGTGCAGTTCATTTTGGATCGGGTCTTTTTTCATTGTCGGCTGTTAATATAAAAACCGGGGTGCGAACAAAGTTTCACGATAATTTTTTCGGGCGCACCCTGTTCAAAACCCACGTTCCCTGCTAGGTTTTGCGCCATTGATGCCAGCCTTGGTCAAAATCGAAGCGACGGTGGAACTGCCTCATTCGCGGGAATCCCTTTGGCTGCTGCTGGCGAAAACGGACTGGGTCAACCGCGCCGTCGGCCTCCCGCCGGTGACCTATGAAGTCCGCCCGCTGCCCGAAGGCGGCAGCAGCGTGATCGCGCGGGCCAGGGTTTTCGGGATCAAGGTTGCATGGCAGGAATTTCCGTTCGAGTGGGCGGAGCCGAAATTTTACCAAGTGCGGCGGATTTTTCTGTCCGGCCCGCTGGCGGAGGGCGTCGTGGGTTTGCGCCTGCGCGAAACGGCGACGGGTTGTGCTGTTGAAATTTTTGCCGATTTCACGCCGCGCAATGCCTTCGGCACATTTTTCGCCCGCCATATCCTCGGTCCAAAAACCATGCGCGGAATGCGCGGGATGCTTCGCCACGTTGGCGAACATCTGGCTGGCCGGCAATCAACGATCATGCCGAAATTACCCACGGCGGCAGTGAATCAAAGCGTGCTGGAGAACGGCCTGAAAAAATTACGCGCGAACAATCTGCCGGAGTTGCAGGTCGGACGATTGCGCGAAATGCTTATTGCCGCACCGGATGTCGAGCTTTCGCACCTCCGGCCTTTCGCCATCGCGCGAAAATGGAACGCGGATCGTTGGGAGGTTTTGCGCTTGTTTTTGCATGCAACGCGCGCCGGGTTGTTGAATTTGAGCTGGGAAGTGCTTTGCCCGAACTGCCGTTCCACGCGATTGCCGCGCAATGCCGACCTCAAAAAACTCTTGCGCACCGCGCATTGCGACGTGTGCAACATCAAGTTCGACGCCGAATTCGACAAGTCCGTCGAACTAAAATTCTCCGTCAACCCCTCGCTGCGACCTGGCGATGAGCAAACATTTTGTCTCATCGGACCGGGCGGCAAGCCGCACATCGTCAGCCAGATCAATCTCGAGCCGGGGCAGGAACGCGAATGGGACGTGCCGCCACTGACGCGTGAGCTGCGCCTGCGCTCGCCGCAAGTGAAGGAAACGACGACGCTACCGTCCGCCGACACGGACATCACTTGCCGGCCGGAGCGCTTTGAGTTGAGCAGTGCGCCGGCCATAAGCGCCAAGCCGGTCGTTCGCGTGCTGAACCCAAATCCGTTTTCTGTTCAACTCGCATTGGAAACCGGCGCGTGGACGGATGACATCCTCACCGCCTCGCTCGTCACGAACTGGCAGGAGTTCCGCGACCTGTTTGCGACTGAGGTCATTTCGCCCACCGAACAGATCGTCGTCGGTTCGCAGGTCGTTCTGTTCACGGATTTGCGTGGTTCGACAGCGATGTATTCTCGGATCGGCGACGCCCCGGCTTATGTGCTGGTCCGTGATCACTTCAAGATTCTGCACGATATTGTTTCGGCGCAACACGGTGCGGTCGTCAAAACCATCGGCGATGCGATCATGGCGACGTTCAGCAATCTGGCCGAGGCACTTGCGGCGGTGCAGCAAATGCACGAACAACTTTCCCGCGACGCAAAAGGCAAGTCCACCCGGCTGCAACTTAAATCCGCGCTGCACACCGGCCCCTGCCTGGCCGTCAACGCGAATGACCGCCTTGATTTTTTTGGCAGCAACGTGAATCTGGCCGCCCGACTCGTTGAAAAAGGGCAGGGCGATGACCTGGTTGTGACCGATGAAATTTACTGGCGTGCCGAGACGCAACAATTCATCGCCGGGCTGGGACGGAACGGGGTTTCCGACGACCAGAAGTTCACTGGCTTTCCGCAGCCGTTCAAGATCTGGAACATCCCGGTTTTACCAAGGCATGGCGGGTGATTTTCTGTCCCGCCAATTTTAGTTTGGCTGCTGTCCGGGAAGTTGGTTTATGCTAACGTCAGTTGAATCTGAATGAACGTTACGACTGATACCCCGGCCAAATCCACCGCGCCCGGGTTGACGAATCGTCAACGGTTTCTCGCCGCTGCGCGGTGCCAGCCCGTGGATCGTCCGCCGGTGTGGCTGATGCGTCAGGCCGGGCGCGCCCTGCCGGAATATCGCGCGCTCAAGGAGAAATATACTTTTCTGCAACTCGTCCAGACGCCGGAACTCGCGGCGGAAGTCACGTTGCAGCCCATCCGCTGCTTCGGCTTTGACGCCGCGATTTTGTTTAGCGACATCCTCGTAATTCCCGAGGCGATGGGGCAGCCGTATCGCTTCCGCGAAACCGGCGGCATCGAGATGGATTTCAAAATCTCATCCGCCGCCGACATCGAAAAACTTTCTGTCGAGCGTGTCTGCGAAAAATTGAATTATGTTACAGAAGCGCTGAAAATCTTGCGCAAAGAACTTGGTGACCAAACCGCGCTCATCGGTTTCAGCGGTTCGCCCTGGACGCTCGCGACGTTCATGATGGAAGGCGGCAGCGCCAAAGAACACACGCGGGCATTAGCCCTCTTTCGCGAGGACAGCAAAACGTTTCTTGCGCTGATGGAAAAGCTCACCGCCGCCGTCACCATGTATTTACAGATGCAGATCGCCGCCGGCGCGGATGTGCTCCAGATTTTTGACAGCAACGGCGGAATTTTACCAGCCGCAGATTTTCAGGAAGCCAGCGGGCGCTGGATGCGGGAAATTGTAGCGACACTCGGTGAGCGCCGAAGCGGGCTCACGGCGGTCACAGACCGGCGCGACAACAAAGTTCCGATCATCGTCTTTTCACTCGGCGCTCATGGCAACTGGAACGACCTCGCGGCCACAGGCGCGAACGTGCTAGGCATTGACTGGAAATTTTCATTAGCCGAAGCGCGCAAGTTGATTCCCACAGGTATCGGGCTGCAAGGGAATCTCAACCCTGCACTGCTCGCCGACGCGACGCCGGAACAAATTGCCGCTGAAACAAACCGGCTGCTAACTGAAATGCGGGGGCGCAACGGCCACATTTTCAATCTCGGTCACGGCGTGCCGCCCACGGCAAAGCTGGAAAACATCGCCGCCTTGGCGACAACGGTGCGGAATTTTAAATGAGCAGGCTCAAATTGGCGCAGGGTGCGGCCGGAATGTTTCCAGCCAGTTTATTTTCGGATTGAAACCGTCATTTGTCCTGCTAACGTCGCCAGCGATGATTAGAGTACCAAGCTTCTTGACCGGGCAGTGGCGGACGTCGCTGCAGTTTTTATCCCTCACAATTCCTTGTCTGTTCGCAGGCATTTTGATGTTTTCAATGCAAACGGTTTCAGCCCAGGTGACCATTGAAATCATCAACGACAGCGGCCAGGCTGATACCAACGTCTTCATCAAGGTGCCTGGCAAACTTTGGCCGGGCAACACGAACACACCCATAACTCCCGCGAACTTGTTTGCGAACATAGACATCAACATTCCGCCAAATCCGACTTCCATTCCCCTCTCGACTTTGCCGACGAATGGCCAGGTCGTCTCGCCGATTTCCGGCACCACCAACACGGTGTATCAATTCACTGCTGATTACATTACTTCCGGTTCCATTTATTTCACCTACGGCCAGCCTTTTACTTTCACCAACGCACTGCAACCCAGCCCGCCGCCCGGCAGTTTTGGCAATGCCTACCGCTATGATTACGCGGAACTCTCGATCAATGACGATGCAGCGGCCAACAACGCGATGGACATAACTTACGTTGATAAATTTGGCATTCCTCTGCAGATGGAATGGTTTCGGGGAACGAATTTGGTGACGGGTTCCTATGTTTATGCCTCGACCAAAACGCTGGTGAACCGTTTCATCACCAACGGGCTGGGACAGGCGGTTTTTGCCTTGGATGCCACGGACATCACGCCGGGATGGCAATACACCGGGCCAAATTCTTATACGAACTTTGCCCGCATTCTGGCTCCGCAGAAAGTCAGCGGCACGACAACGTCGGTCTCTCCGTATCCGAGCATCACGAATTATTTAAATTCCCTGGTGGGCAGCGCCCATGCGTTTGCATTGAATGGGGACAGCCCGCAGGCGGGTTATTATTACGTCGGATATCAGGTGAGCATTGACACCAATGCCAGCGGATGGGGAGTTACTTTAATTCAAACCACGAATGTGCCTCCATTCGACTCGACCATCATCACTGGAATACAATATACAAACACCATCACCTTCACCATCACGAATACCAGTGCGAGCCAGTATGTTTACGGAGCGCCTGTGGGCGTGGGCTTTTACTCAACCAATGGCGTTCCGGTGACCAGCACAAACAGTCCTTCCTACCCGGTGGAGGTTTGGATGATCGGTGACGTGTTATCCGCGCTTAATTTCGGCTTTTGGGGTGGTGTATACGGAGCGGACTCGAAAGACTGGTTCTCCAGAGTGGAGTTCACCGCCTTTCCTTTTGGTTCCGCCAGAAATCCGAATGACGGATTTTACAATTCTTATGCCGCCTTGGTTTACAATGCCGCCGATCCATACACTTATGCCTTCTCGGAACGGATCACGCCAAGTGTCTTGATTTCGCCCACGAATGATGACCGGGTCCGCATCACCATCCTGCCGGATGATCGTTTAGACTCGCCGGTTGTCTTGACGCCGACGGGAAATGAGATCAAGAGAAACTCCATCATCCTGAACTGGTCGCCGGTTGCCGGAGCCACCGGTTATCAGGTCAATGTTTTGCGGCCTTATGGAATTCCCTCCACAAATCTGCCACCCTCGGCCGTGAGCTACACCTTCACCAACCTCCAGTCCGGCACACCTTATTCATTTTCGGTGCAGGCCACTGGAACGGCGCACGGAAATCCGATCATCACGCCCGCCCGGACAGTTTCAGCGACCACGCTCGGAACCAATACGCCCGTCAATGGCTCCTTTCTCTATGTGCAGGGTGGGTTTAATGTAACAGACCCCTACTTTCAAGTCGGGTCTGTGGATTTCAACGGCATCAAACTGTTTCCGCCAGATTTTCACACGACGAACGATCTTTTCGCCGTCTGGCTCGCAAACGAAGGGACCAACCAAGTCCTCATCACCGTCTATGACATAACCAATAAAATCATTGCAAATGACTGGCTGACCTTTGAGCTGGCGCACCCGTTCATGGTTACCAATGGCGTTGTCACCACCAACACGGCCATTTCCAACGTGACTTATTCGGGCCAGCAACGGCCCAATAACCTGCCGAACGTGATCATATCCGGCGGCACCAGCAGCAGCTTTGTCGTTTCAACCGTTCCGCCGCCTCCAGTCAGTTTCGGCCTTACCTATTCGCCAACTGAAACCCGTAAATATGCGCCAGTTGTCACGACCGTTCCGCCGACACTATCACTAAAAATCCTCAGCGTCACTGCGCTCCCGGGCGGTGGAATCCAATTCACTTTCGATATTCCCACTGGCACGAGTTATACCATCGAAGCTTCTGGAAACCTGACTTCGTGGCAAACCGTTTCCACCGGGACAGGCCAGGCTGGCGGTGAATCTTACAACGCTCCCGCCGGAACCAATGCGGTTCAATTTTATCGTATCAGACTTTGATTATGGATTGTGATGTGGCAAACCCTCGTATTGAAGATTTTATCTTTGCGGTTGCCAGCTTGATTTTTTACCAGGAGAAACAAGGCATAATTGAGCCTGCCAACACAAAAAACCGGCCACCAGTTTCCCGGCGGCCGGCTTCCCACGCAATCGTCCGATCAAAAACGTTTGCGTATTATCTGTTTTGATATGCGTTTTGATACGCGGAATTTGTCGAGCTGGCGGACCACATGCCAATCTTGGTTTGAAGTTCCTGCGCCATCTCAAGATGTTTGCGCAAGGTCGGCAAGGTCTTGTTAGCGTATTTTTTTAATTCGGGATCCTGCAAATTGGCAGAAGCCGTTTCAAATTTACTGATGGCCTTTTCATGACCGGTGATCATATGGCTGATAAAGGCGCGGTCAAATTGAGGACCTGAGAGCGCGTCCCAATTCACAATTTGCACCCCGGCACCTGGACGGCCATCCGTCGAATCCACAGCGTCATTTACATGGAGACCATGAGGGAGGCAAGGTGCGGCGGCGTATTCATATTCTGCCGTTCCTTGTCCGGATGCATGCTTTTTACAGGGGAATTTGTATTCCATTTTTCGCTTATGGTCATTGCCATTGAATTGGTGCCGGGGTAATTCAAGCCTTCCTTTTCAGCGATGGCCTTTAATTTTTTGCAGGCCTTTTTATGGTCGGAAACGAGGTCTTTGGCATAGCTTTTTACGTCGTCATTGTCACTTTTTTGAAGAGCTAGTTCGCCCATGTGGATCTCCTTCATATCCGTAATGGCGGCGTCCCAGACGAAGCTTTGCGCCGTAACGGACAAGCCATTCATGCTGTTGGTTCCCGCATTCCAGTCAGAGTTCTTGGTTTGATACGCCTCATCAACAGCCAAGGCCGCAGTGCATAACATGCAAATGCCGGCGGCAATGACATTCTTGCTTGAGATAATTTTCATAAGATTGGATTTGGTTAAAGTTAATTTACAAAAACCATTTAGCGGAAAGTATGCCGGTCCGTAAAACGCCGTCTTCATCACAAAAAAACAATTTGTTTTTGCTTGTTTCATTTGCAAATTGCATTTGAGACGGGGCTCCTCTTGCGATTCGCAATTTTCCCCGCGCCTTCGGCAGCTTGTAGCGCCAGCTTTCAATCCGACACGCCTTTCCCGTTTAAAAACATTGGAAGACCAATGCGATCCCTTCATTAAAAGCGGTTTTTTCAGAGTCCGTGAACGCAAAAAAATCTGCAAGTAGGGCGTGAACCAGGCGGCAAAAATTTCCCGGCGACGATATGGCTTATCGGCAAATTTTCGAAAGCTAGTCTTTCAAATCCAGGTTGAAAAAATCCTCGGTGAGCAGATCCAGATTTTCGGCGGCAGGACTATTGGGCTGGATGACAAGGCCCAGCAACAGGCCGTCGGCCCGTTCAGCGAGGCGGATCTGGCCTTTATCGAAGGTCCAAGTCAGCCAGCGCGGTAACAAGCCGTGCGTGGCGAAGGAGGGCAGGGAATCACCCAGACAGCGCAGGACTTCATCGAGGCTTTCAGCCGGACATTCTTCGTTATAGCTATGGCTGAAGCAGGTGCCGTCGGGCTGGCGTACCCCGGCACCGAGCAGGCCCGATGCGACGGCGCAACCATCGAGCCATTGTTTGAATTTTTCATTCATGCGGTTTGGTCAGGTTGCCCGCCTTCCGTGACCACGTGCACGAAAATTTTGCGGTTTGGTTTCACCTGCGCCACGGCGCGGCTGTTGGGAAGCTGGATTTCAAGGCGGTCGAACTTTCCCAATGGAAGCAATCGTCCGACGCGAACCGCCTGCTGGCCGATTTCCAAGAGCAGGGCCATCCGGGCATTAACGTCAGTGCATTGCCATTCATAAAGCGGCTTCCCATGGCCGGAGCAAATAAGCGTTTCAGCCACCCGCACGGAAGGTGAAGCCGCCGGAGGCTCGGGGAGATCTTCCACGCCGGGGTGCCGCCACCGGTTCGGCGGCGGGAGTGGCTCCGGCGATTTCATCGCGCATCCGCGCGGCTTCCATGAGCAAAAATTCCCACTGGCCCTCGATGGTGTGCTTGGCCGGCGGCTCGAAATGCTGCAATTGAAAAGAACCGCCGGGTAGCGACAGCAATTTCTGAAAAGCGGCTTCACCTGTCATCTCGCCGGCGACCGCGTGGATGATTAATTCCGGCCATCCTCGATGTAAATCCGGCCGGCCAGCTGCCGGTTATGGATTTCCAAGATGGATGAATTGCGCCCCAAACACTCCATCTGGATGACATCTTGCAAACCGACCTGGCGCAACATGCCTTGAAATCCCGCCTGTTGCTTCCAGGTGACCAGTTCGTCGAGCATCACGAAGATGGATTTCAACCCTTCGGCCGAGCGGGGTTTTTCGATAAACAGTTCGGCGCCATTGGCCAGGCAGGCGGAACGTTTTTCCTCGTTTGCATAGCCGGTGATGGCGGCCTTCTTCAAATCGGGATAACGCCGGTGAAGGATTTGGATGAACTGGACACCATCAACCATGGGCATGTTCAGGTCCACCACCACGAGGTCAAATTGCCGGGTCTTGAGGATTTCCAACGCTTGGTCAGCCGAGGTGGCGGATTCGATCAGCCATTCACTTTTGCTCCAAGCGGTGAACAGGGCGCGGGTGGTGTCGAGAAAACTCGTCTCGTCGTCCACGAATAAAATGTGATGTTGTTTCGCCGGCGTTGTCACTTTGTCTTTAGGTCATGCGGCCCTGTATCCGCAGCTTTCGTGCCGCAGATTGGCAATTACCCAGGGAAAAAACAAGCACAACACAAAATCAGTTTAACGCGGCCAGTGCCTGCTCCGCCGCCTTGCTGACAAACGGATCCTGATCTTGCAGGGCTGTGGAAAGAATGGCAATCGCGTTCTTCTCGCGTAAGTGGCCAAATGCCTCCGCCGCCGCCAGCCTCAGGTCGCGATCATGGTCAGCCAGCAAATCTGAAAGAATTGCAAAGGCGGCGGGCGGCAAGCCCGCCGGTGCCTTGGTCACCGCCGGCGTTTCCACGCGCGCGACGGGTTTTTGGGATTCTGCCGCCGGCGCTTCTTCTTCCGATTGATTCACCAGTTTGGCGACGCTTTGACTGATCCAATACCCGCGATAATTCAAAGCGGTTTTGATCTGTGGCAGCGCACTCCTGGCCGCCTCAGTTTTTTCCCATTGCTGGTCGATGTCCATCAGCGAATTGTAGGCGGCACTGCGGACAAAACTTTCTTCATCCAAGAGTGTCAGCACCAGGGCGCGAATCGCCCGCGGGTCGCCGATCTTGCCGAGCGCAAACGCCGTGGTCTCGCGCACGTCATGATCGCTATCGTGCAATGCCGTGCACAGGCCGTCCACCGCTGACCCGTCGCCGATTTTGCCCAGGGCCTTGACGGCTTCGCGGCGAACCTCCCACGAGGGATCCTTCAACATGCGCACCAGCTTGGGCACGGCGCGCTCGCCGCCGCAACTGGCGGCGGTGGCAATCGCCGCCACCCGCATGTTGACTTCCTTGTCCGTGAGCAGGCGTTCCACCGGCTCGTAGGCGGACGGGTCGGCGATGCGTTTCAGGATGTCCAACGCCGCAAGCCGCACCATGATGTTTGGTTTTTTGAGCGCTTCCAAAGCCAGTTTGAGGATGCGCGGATCATCGACTTCGCCCAGCGCCTTGACGGCGGACAATTGCTGGTCGGGCGTGCCGTTGCGCATCAAGTCCACCAGCGGGGCGATGCCTTCCGGCCCCAGTTCGGCCACGCGGCTCAAATTGCCCGTTGCCATGAAATGCCACTTTTGTTCGGCCTCGGTTTGCGGTTGCCAGCCAAGCCGTTTGAGGCTGCGGACGACGCGCGCCTGCACTGTGACATCAGGATCGCGCAAGAGGCTGACGAGCCACCGGGTTGCGCTCTGTTCCTTTCTCTGCCCCAGCACTTCAGCCACCGTCGCCCGGGTCAGCGGCGATGGATCATTTAACATCTTGATGAGAGGTTCGGCTATCCGGTTATCCTCAAATTGTCCCAACGCGAGCGCAGCGGCGCTGCGGATCTCCGGTCCTTTGTCCTTCAGGGCAAACAGCAGCGGCTCCACGCTGTCCGAATGTTTGAATTCAGCCAGCTTGGCGATCACCGCCAGCCGCGTCTTTAAATTGCTCGACCGGAGTTGCTGATAAGTCCACCACAGGTTCATTGTTATATTATAATAAAGCTATTTTCAGGCCAATAAGTCTGACCGGAAATCACATTTCCGCAGCTTCCTGCGCATCATTCCACACCCCAAAGATGAAGGCGAATGGGTCAAGGGAAAAGAAAAAACGCGCTGAATTATCATGGCTTGCCGCCCTGGTTTGATTTAGAACAATTCCGTGCAACCGCCATCCAGCTTTTCCGCCGGCTTGATGTTTGCCGTTTTTTTTGCCGGCGCCATCGCGCTGATCGTTTATGGCATCATCCAAGCCGGCAAGCGCTGGGAAGCGATGTTTTCCCTGGCCCGGCGGCTAAACCTGGCTTTTGATCCGGATTTGAATTACAGCATCCCCGGCCGTTTCGGCTTTCTGAAGGAGTTGTCCCAAGGTGAAGGCCGTTACGCCACCAACATCCTGTCGGGAACCTATCGGCAGAATGAAATTCTGGCGTTTGATTATCATTACGAGACACACTCGACCGATTCCAAAGGCAACCGCACCACCCAGCACCATTGGTTTTCTTTTTTCATCCTGACGATCCCGGCGTTCTTCCCCGAACTGACCATTCGGCGCGAAGGTTTTTTCACCAAGGTCGCCGGGATCTTCGGCTATGGCGACATCAACTTCGAATCCGCCGAGTTCTCCAAGGCCTTCTGCGTCCGCTCGCCCGACAAGAAGTTTGCCTACGACGTTTGCAACGCGCAAATGATGGAATACCTCCTCGCCAACCGCGACCTGAGCATTGAGATCAAAAACAACGCAGTGGCGCTGGCGTTCACGACGCGGTTGTCGCCGGAACAGATTGAACCCAATCTGCAACGGCTCGCCGAAATCCGTGCGCGTCTGCCGGAATACCTGTTCACGCCTGTCACATGATTTTTGCAACCTTCAGCGACGGCCTGCTCATGCTCCTGATTCTTGGCGGGGCCGCAATTTTTGCTTTGTTCACAGGTGCCAACCTGAAACGCGCCCGCCAGAAACGGTCGTATGCATTGCAAGAACTGGCGGCAGAATTAAAATTTGACGATTTCAATCCCCGGCGCGACGAGGGCTTTGCGATGGGTTTGGGGTTTTTTGAGCCGGCTCGCCCAGGGCCGGGATCGGTATGCCTTTAACATTCTGCGCGGCAGTTACCATGAACAGTCGTTGTTCGTTTTCGACTACCATTATGAAACCGGCTCTGACAAAAATAAGACGGATCACAACCTCACGCTGCTCATGCTCGTGGTGAAGGAAGTTTTTCCACAACTCACCATCGCGCCGGAAGACTTCGGCAACCGGCTTGCGGCGGCATTTGGCGTCGGAAACGACATCAATTTCGAATCGGCGGAATTCTCCCGGACGTTTTGCGTCCGGTGCGATGACAAGAAATTTGCCTACGATGTCTGCAATCCCCAGATGATTGAATACCTGCTGGCGAACCGCAGTCTGCAAATTGAAATCCAGGGTCCGGTCATTCTGCTGGCGTTTGCAACCCTGCTGCCGGTCAGAGAAATCGAATTCAATCTGCAACGACTGGTTGAAATCCGGTCGCTCATGCCCAATTATCTTTTTACCAATCCATGAACCCATCACTGCTCATCCCGCTCATCGTCATCGCCGGGATTGTTTTGCTGCCCGGTATTTTTGTGATCGCGCAATACAATGCGCTCATCGCGTTAAAAAACTACATCCGCGAATCGTGGAGCAATGTGGACACCGAATTGAAACGCCGCTACGACCTCATCCCGAATCTTGTCGCCGTGGTCAAAGGCTACGCCGCGCACGAACGCGGCACACTGGAACGTGTGACCGAGTTACGCAATCGCTGTGTTGCCAACAACGGTTCGCCGGCGGAACAGGCCGTGGATGAGAAGCAACTGGTGGATTCGCTCAAGCAACTGCTCGTCGTCGTGGAGAATTATCCGCAGCTCAAGGCCGACCAGAATTTTCTCAAGCTGCAAGGCGAACTCGTCAACACCGAGGACCGCATCCAGGCCGCGCGCCGGTTTTACAACGGCAATGTGCGCGACTACCGCAACAAGTGCGAAACCTTTCCGGGCAACCTTGTGGCGAACCTGTTCGGCTTCAAACCGGAGGGCGATTTTTTCAGCGTGCCACCGTCGGTGCAGGAGGTGCCGAACGTGGATTTTGCGGCCACCTGACAAATAGCTTTTTCAAAAAAGACACTTGACTTTCGAATTCGAAACTTCTAAAACCGACGTGTCCGAATCAGAAATCAGAAAGATTGATGGCTTACAATTAGTTCCAAAACGGAACGGGGCATCAATTCCGAGGAAAAAACCTATGCAAACTACATCATTCAAATCCATTAATCGTCTCATTTCGCCTTTAAAAAGCTCATTGGCGATCGCCTTGATCAGTACGGGCATGGCCGCAAAAGCGGATGTCAGCCCAAACATCGGCGCTGAAACCACTGCCTCAAGCGGAATCAACACGCCGGTTCGAAATGCTCCGCGGACATATGAAGCATACTACAGTTCATCTGCTTTGTCGGCGGTGACCCAGCCAACTACCTTGACGGGTATTCAATTCCGTCTGGCGATCGACAGTAACTGGCTTCCTGCTGGATATGTCGGCTCAACTTGGCCAAACACGGCGATCAATTTCAGCGACTTCACGATCACGTTGGCAACGGCCACGCCTCAGTTGGTTACCGACGGCGAGTACCTCTCGACTACTCCGACGTTCGCTTCCTACCTGTTGAATCCGGTGGTGGTGCGCAGTGGTGCGCTTACGTTAGATCCCGGCTCTTTCTCGTCCGCCGGGTCGGTGCATCCTTGGGGACCCACGATTTCATTCTCAACCAGTTATACATTAAACCCCGGTCAGAGCTTGGTCCTGCTGATTAATCACTCGGGATATGGCGCAACGGGAACGCCTTTGCAGGCATTTTTCGCCTCGACCGGTTTTGTAAACGGAACGGCCGACGCGATTTCTTCAACGGCAAGCGGTACGGCAACCGTTCCCAACGGTTTCTCATCCCCGTTGTTTGTGAACTTTGTCACCACGCCCGTCCCGGAACCGGGAACCATTTCCCTCGCGGTTTTGGGTGGTCTGGCTCTGATCGGCGTCCGCCGCCGCATGGCTGCCAAGAAATAAGCTGCGCGCTTTTTAAATCTGAAAAGAAACAGGCGGCGCTTCCGAATGGAAGCGCCGCTTTTATTTTGTACTGAACTATGAGGTGCGAGCACGGATGAAATTAACGGTCCATCTAAGAAGAAGCCCCTACGCTTTCTTAAACTTGTTAATCACCCGCTCAAAGGCCTTCAGGCCAAGTTCCAGTTTTTCCATCTCCGGTCCGAAGCTGATGCGGCAGTAATTTTTGTAGCGCGCCGTGGTGCGGCGGTTGCCGGGGTTCACGTCGAAAAACACGCCGGGTACCACGATGGTCTTTTCCTTGAGGCATTCGCGGAAAAAATTCATGCCGTCGTTCAACGGCGCGGGCAATTTGGCCAGATTTGCCCACACGTAAAATGCGCCGGCCGGTGTGGCGTCCACGCCGATCTTTAATTTCTTCAGGCGCGCCAGGATCAGTTCACGTTTGCGGCCAAAATGTTTCTGGATGGCAAGCGTTTCAGCCCCGGCATGTTTGGGATCAAGCAATGGCAGGGCGGCATTCTGAAACGGATGATTTGCACCGCCGTCAAGAAATGAACCGGCACTGGCGATGGCTTCAATCACCGGTTTCGGGCCGAGCGTCCAGCTGATGCGCCAGCCAGGATAACGCCAGTTCTTTGTAAGGCCGTCCACGATCACGATCGGATCCTTGTCCACGTCCTCCACAAATTCGGCGGCACTCACCATCTTCGGTTTCGCGGCCTTGGCATGAGTATAGATATAATGTGAATAAAATTCGTCGAAGATCATGGAGCACTGGCATTCGCGGGCAAGATTGCACCACGTCGCGAGTTCTTTGCCCTCCATGAGCTGGCCGGTGGGATTCGCCGGATTGCTGACGAGCAAGGCGCTCAAACCGCGTCCGAGAATCTCCTCCTTCAAATCGGCCGGCGCAATTTTGTAGCCACTCTCGGCGCGCAGCAAAATGGGGATGGGCGTGAACGCCTTGAACACGCTCAATAATTCTTCATACGCCGTGTAATCGGGAATGAAATGGCCCATGTTGATGTCGCCTAGCGCGCTGGCGAGGCGCGTCAACGCCAGGCGTCCGCCGCTGGCGATGCTGACATTCTCGGCGGTGTATTTGGATTTCTTGCCCTGCCGGTAAGTGGTGTTGTAAAAATCAGCGACGGCCTGGCGCAATTTTTGATTGCCGACCACCGGGCCATATTGCCGGCTGGCCTCGGAAATGGTGACTTCAGTGATGCGCGGCGGGGCATCGGGGATGTCGCCGGTTTCCGGCGAGCCCTGGCCAAGATTGGCCCATTCAGGATGGCCATACACAAAACCGCGCCGCGTCGCTTCGTGCGTGACGTAAATGACGCCGGTGCGCGGCACGGTGCGGAAACCAGGGATTGATTTTGTTTCCATGAAATGATTTTTTGAGACGCCAGCTTACGCGGCGGGCGAAGGCCGTGTCAAAAAGATTGGGAATTGCCACGCCGCCGGACTTGCGCAACAATCTGGCAAAATAGAAAATAAACTTTTAATCATTTATGAGCACACAACTGGACCAACTCAAAGCCTTCACCACCGTCGTCGCGGACAGCGGCGACTTCGCCACCATCAAACAATTCGCGCCACAGGATGCCACGACCAATCCGTCGCTCATCTTCAAGGCCGCGCAGATGCCGGAATATCAGTTCCTCGTGGACAGGGCCATCGCCGACAACAAGGCCAAGGCGGGCGGCAAGGAATTGATCGGGCTCGTGATGGACGATTTGCTCGTTTTGTTTGGCAACGAGATTTTGAAGATCGTTCCCGGTCGCGTCTCAACCGAGACCGATGCAAAATTTTCCTTTGATACTGACGCGCTCGTCGCCAAGGGCCGCAAGTTCATCGAACTCTACAAGGCCAACGGCATCGCGCGCGAACGCGTGTTGATCAAGATCGCCTCGACGTGGGAAGGCATTCGCGCGGCGGAAATTCTCCAGCGCGAGGGCATCAACTGCAATCTCACGCTGCTGTTCTCGCTCGCCCAGGCCGTCGCCTGCGCCGAGGCAAAGGTGCGCCTTATCTCGCCGTTTGTCGGCCGCATCATGGACTGGTATAAGGCCAAGGAGAAAAAAGAATTTGCGCCGGCTGAAGATCCCGGCGTGATTTCCGTGAAAGAGATTTACAGCTACTACAAAAAATTCGGCTACGAAACCCAGGTCATGGGCGCGAGCTTCCGCAACGTGGGTGAAATCCAGGAACTCGCCGGTTGCGACCTGCTGACCATCAGCCCGAATCTGCTGGCGGAATTGCAGAAGAGCACCGGGCCGCTCACGCGCAAGCTGAGTCCTGAAATCGCAAAGAGCAGCAAGATCGAAAAGATTCCGCTCGACGAAAAGAAATTCCGCTGGTTGTTCAACGAGAGCGCGATGGCCACGGAAAAAACTTCCGAGGGCATCCGCCTGTTCAACGCCGACGCGGTGAAACTCGAGCAGTTCATCGCCGCGAAGTTGAAATAACCCTGGCAGCCACCGATTAATTGCAAGCGGTCGCCTGATCCCAGGCGGCCGCTTTTGTTAATTCCATTTGCGTTCATGATCGCCGCTTTTCTTGCCACGTTGCTGTTCGCCGTCTCGACGGTTTGCGGATATCGCTCGTCCAAGCAGATCGGTGGTGCCGAGGCGAATTTCTGGCGCATCTCGCTGGCGGCTGTTTTCCTCGGGCTTTGGGCGAACACCTTCGGTAGCGGTCTGGAGGGTGCGGCGTTTTCATTTTTTGTTTTCAGCGGACTGATCGGCGTCGGTCTGGGGGACACGGGTTATTATCAGGCGTTGCCCCGCCTCGGCAGCCGTCGCGCTGTGCTGCTGGTGCAATGTTTCACCGCGCCGTTTGCCGCGCTGATTGAATGGTTCTGGCTCGGCACGAAATTAAATCTGCCGGAGATCTGCTGCATCGCCGTGATCCTGCTCGGCGTCGCAATCGCCCTCGCGCCGGGCGATCACCTGAAAATTTCCCCGCGTGAATTGCGGGTGGGTATCGCCTTCGGACTTTTTGCGGCGTTTGCCAATGCTCTTGGCGCCGTAATGAGCCGCAAGGCGTTTGCCATCGCGCATGATGCCGGGCAGTTTCCGGATGCCGGCACCACCGGCTATCAGCGCGCTCTCGGCGGAATTTTGATCCCGGCCATCATTTTAGTCGTGATCAAATGGCGTTCCGCCCATACCCACGGCGGTGTCTTTGAGGAAAAGACCCGGCATGTATCGCGCGAAAAATGGGAACGCGTCTGGCCGTGGGTTCTCGGCAACAGCCTTGCCGGCCAGACGCTGGGCATGACCTGTTTCCAATGGGCGATTGAAAAACAACCGGCGGCCATCGTGTCGGCCATCGTCGCCTTGACGCCGGTCATCCTGCTGCCGCTGACGCGAATTGTGGATGGCGAAAAAATCGGTGTCCGCTCGCTGTTCGGCGCCTTGATTGCCGTGGCGGGGGTGATTGGGTTAACCTACTGGCGTTGATAATTATGAACGATGAACTGCAAACCGCCGTGGATTCACTTGGCCTGGAAAAATACCGACGGCATATTTTTCTATGCGCCGATGCGACCGACCCGAAATGTTGCGCCAGGGAAGTCAGCGTGGCCTCTTGGGAATTTTTGAAAAAGCGTCTCAAGGAGCTAAACCTCGTCGGTCCCAACCCGCTGGTCTTTCGCACCAAGGCAAATTGCCTGCGGGTTTGCACCAATGGGCCAGTGGCAGTAGTTTATCCTGAGGGCACTTGGTATCACGACTGTACGCCGGAGGTTTTGGAACGCATCATCCAGGAACATTTGATCGGTGGGAAAGTGGTTGAGGAGTTTGCCTTTGCAAAGAACCCGCTGTAGCAGACGTAACGTGATTTTCACTCGACGCGCGTTACTTTTATCCCTAATTTGCGTCCACGTTTCTGAAAGGAGACAAAACATGGCGCGACTTCAGATTAGAACGGCGGGCTTGGAAGAACGGACGTTGGAACTGCGTCTGGGCGTCAACCGCGTCGGGCGCGACCCGGAGGGTGAGATCTGCATCGAACATCCGACCATTTCCTCCTTGCATTGCGAACTGGCGCTCACGAATGACGGCGTTTACGTCCGCGACTGCGATTCCACCAACGGCACGTTCCTCAATGGCGAGCGGGTCACGGAGGTCTGGCTGGATCCCGGACAGACATTAAGGCTGGGCGACGTGGAATTGCTCGTCGAATCCACCGAGGCCAACATTGCCATTCCCCACTTTGAACGTCCAATCCAGATCGCGCCGCCGCCGGTGATCCTGCCCGACGGCGTTGTCGCCTGTTCGCGCCATGCCGCTGCGCCTGCGACCTATAAATGCACACACTGTTCGGAAGTGATGTGCAGCGCATGCGTCCATGTCATGCGGCGCAAGGGCGGCGTGCCGCTGTTTCTTTGCGTGCTCTGCAGCAACAAGTGCGAGCGTATCCAGGCCGCGCAACCCAAAAAGAAGAAGGGGTTCTTTGGATTTTTGCAGGACACGGTCCGGCTGAAGTTCAAGCACACAATCAGCCGTCCGAACAACGACTAAAATCTTAAATTCCCCCTTGTCGGCAGTTAAAATTGCCGCGGTGCTTTTACGATTCGGTCAAAAAATTAAAACGAAGATTTACAAATTCACCGGTTCGCGGCCATTTTATGCCGGTGGAATTGAATCCTTCAGAAATCCGCACCGCCGTCAAAAGCGCGCTGGCCGAGGACATCGGCAGTGGCGATGTGACGACGCTTGCCACCGTCCCGAAAAGTCTCGCGTTCAAAACCGTGATGCGCGCGCGCGAACCGCTCGTGGTCGCCGGTCTTGAGATCGCCGACGCCGCTTTCCGCCGGCTTTCGTCATCGGTGAAGATTGAATATCTGGTTCACGACGGAACACATGTCGGTCGTGGAGATAATTTGTTGCGCATCTCCGGCCCGGCCCGCGCGATCCTGACCGCCGAGCGCGTCGCATTAAATTTCGTGCAGCGGCTTTCCGGCATCGCCACGCTCACCGCGCAATTCGTGGCTGCTGTCAAAGGCACTCGCGCGCAAATCCTCGACACGCGCAAGACCACGCCCGGCTGGCGGCGTTTTGAAAAATATGCCGTGGCCTGCGGTGGCGGACGCAATCATCGTATCGGCCTGTTCGATCTGATCCTCATCAAGGACAATCATCTCGCCGCCTTGCGCAATGAAAAGCCCAGCGCCGTGGCGGCGGCGGTTCAACTGGCGCGCAAAAAATATCCCAGGCTGAAAGTGGAGGTGGAAGCCGACACGCTGGACCAGGTTTTGCAGGCCGTGGAAGCCGGCGCTGACATCATCCTGCTCGACAACATGGCGCCCGACCAGATGCGGCTGGCGGTGAAGATCGCCAAAAGCCATGCGAAGATTGAGGCCAGCGGGGGCGTGAGTCTTGGAACCGTCAGGGCGATCGCCGGCAGCGGCGTGGATTTTATTTCCGTCGGCGCGCTCACGCATTCGGCCCGGGCGGTGGATATCGGTTTGGATTTTGAAGAATGACTTTGGAGTTCAAGCTTTAGCTTGTTCTGCAACCAGCTAAATTAGTCGGGAAAAGCTAAAGCATGAACTCCGTCAAAAACCCATGACCACCGATGCCAAAATTCTTTCCGCCTTGCGCGCCAATCCCGATGGTGTCTCGGGCGCGCAGCTCGCGGAAGAGTTGAGCATCAGCCGCGCGGCGGTCTGGGCGCGCATTGATGAATTGCGCCAAGTCGGTTATGAAGTCGAGGCCGGGCCGCATTTTGGTTATCGCCTCGTCAATTCACCCGATGCCTTGCACGCGGATGATCTGCGGGCGCGGCTGGGCAAAACGAAAGTCGTCGGGCGCGACATTCAAGTGTTTGAGCAAACGACTTCCACCAACGATGTAATCGAGAAACTCGCGCGCGATGGTGTGAAGGAAGGTGTTGTCGTTTTCGCCGAGTCACAAACCAAGGGCAGGGGTCGTCTCGGTAGAAAATGGATGTCGCCCACGCACAAGGGGCTTTGGTTTTCCATTTTGCTGCGGCCGAATCTGCGGCCGCAGGAAACCACGCAGTTGACCGTGGCTTCGGCGGTGGCCTTGCGGCGCGCCATCAAGTCCGTCACCGGCCTTGCGGCGGACATCAAGTGGCCGAATGATCTGTTGATTGGCGGCAAAAAAGTCGTGGGCATCCTGACTGAGATGAGCGCGGAAGTGGATCGAGTCCGGCACATCATCCTCGGCATCGGCGTGGACGTGAACCAGGGCGTGGATGAATTTCCGGCGGAGTTGCGGAAGATCGCCACGTCGCTGAAGATTGAGGCGGGCGAGGAAATCTGCCGTGCCGAACTGGCCGTGGAAATTTTGCGCGAACTGGATGCCGATTACGCACGCATTTGCGGCGGGAAATTCCCCGTCGTGGCCGATGAATGGGAGGCTGCCTGCGCGACCATCGGGAGAAATGTCTCGGTGCAGACCGGCGTGCATAAAATCAGCGGCCGCGCCGAATCGCTCGATGATGACGGGGCGTTGCTCGTCCGTACCGAACACGGCCGCCTGGAACGCATCATCGGCGGCGACGTCACTCTTGAGAAATGATCATACTCTTCGACATCGGCAATACTCATACCCACCTTGGCCTGGCGGATGAGCGGCGCGTGGTGAAACAGATAGACATACCGACATCCGCGTGGTCCGACGGCGGGGCGGCTGCTTTGGTAAAAAAATTTGCCGGCGCCGCGAAGGTGGAAGCGGCTGTTTTATGCAGCGTCGTACCGCGCGCAACTCCGTTGGTTGGTAAAGCCGTCCGCACGATTTGGGAGCTGGATATGCTGGAACTCACGCCGAAGACGATTCGCGGCGTGGGTATTGATTATCCCAAGCCGCATTCCATCGGCCCTGACCGGCTGGCAAATGCCGTCGCGGCCAGGTTTTATTTTGGCGCGCCGGTCGTGGTTGTGGATTTCGGCACGGCCGTCACATTCGACGTAGTAGATGCGCGCGGCAATTACATCGGCGGCATCATCGCGCCGGGTTTGGCGGCCATGACCGATTATCTGCACGAGAAAACGGCGCTGTTGCCGAAGATCAAGATCCGCCCGATCAAATCCGCCATCGGCAGAAGCACCGAACAGGCGATGCTCGTTGGCGCGGTGCATGGCTATCGCGGCCTTGTGCGCGGACTGATCGGCAAATTGAAACTGGAGCTAAAATCGAAAAAATTGCCCGTGATCGCGACCGGCGGTTACGCCGGGTTGATCGCGGCGGAGCTGCCGGAGATTTCCGCCGTCATGCCGGATCTGACGTTGGAAGGTTTGCGGCTGGTCTGGGAGAACCGGATGTCTCAAAAGTGCTAAAAGATTATCTGGTCTTTGTACGCACTTACAGGGCAAATTGATTCTGGTACAAAGACCGTTTATGCCAGCGCAAAAAAAAATCTTGGTGGTTGACGACGAGCCGATGGTCTGTGAGGCGGTCAAGATGCTGCTCGAATTCGACGGCCATCAAATTATCACCGCCAGCAATGCAAATGAAGCCCTGGCCCTGTTTGAGAAGGATGGCTTTGATGTCGTGATCACCGATTACACGATGCCGGGGATGAAGGGCGATGAACTCGCCCTGGCGCTCAAGGCCCGTTTGCCCGGGCAGCCGGTCATCATGCTCACCGCCCATGCCGAGATGATCAGAACCACCGCCGTGCCGCTGGTGGCTGTGGATCAACTGGTCAGCAAACCATTTCAGTTCGCGGATCTCCAGGATGCCATCGAAAGAGCCACCGCCCGTTGATTCCCACCGTGTCCGATGAACTCCGCGATTGCCCCGTCGCCCGGCTTCCGTCAATAATGTCCACCTTATGTCGAGCAGCCGCAGGCAGTATCCGTTTCATCTGATCGAACCCAAGTGGCAGAAAACCTGGGAAGAGCAGCAGGCATTTCGTGCCTTCAATCCCGGCGAATCCGTGCCGGAGGGGCATCCGTTTGGGATTCGCTATGATCTTTCCGGGAAAATCGCCAGCGCAGAAACCCTGCCGCCCAAGTTCTATATCCTGGACATGTTTCCGTATCCGAGCGGAACAGGCTTGCACGTCGGGCATCCTGAAGGCTACACGGCCACGGATATTCTGGCGCGCTATCGTCGCGCCGTGGGTTTCAATGTGCTGCATCCGATGGGCTGGGATTCGTTCGGTCTGCCCGCCGAGCAATACGCCGTCAAGACGGGCCAGCATCCGCGCGTGACAACCGAGGCGAACATCGCGAATTTCACGCGCCAGATCAAAAGCCTCGGCTTCAGCTACGACTGGTCGCGCGAACTCGCCACGACCGACCCCGATTATTTCAAATGGACGCAGTGGATTTTTCTCAAGCTCTATAATAGTTATTTTGATCCTGAATGGAACAAGGCAACGCCGATTGAATTTCTTGAGGATGCACTTTCTGAGCAGCCGAAATTCAAAAACAAGTGGCAAGAAAATCCATTTCTTGCCGGCACGCACAACGCGTATGTCAAAATGTCAGCGAAGGAGAAGGAATTAGTTCGCCGTCGCACATTGGATAACAAACGTCTCGCCTACGTTAGCGAAGCGCCGGTGAACTGGTGCCCTGAACTCGGCACGGTGTTGGCGAATGAGGAGGTCATTGACGGTAAGAGCGAAGTCGGCGGCTTTCCGGTGATCCGCAAGCCGATGCGCCAATGGATGCTCCGGATCACCGCTTACGCCGAGAAACTGCTGGCCGACCTCGACACGATTGACTGGACCGATTCGCTCAAAGAAATGCAGCGGAACTGGATCGGCCGCAGCGAAGGCGCGGAAGTTGTTTTTGAAATTGACGGAACGCGGATTCGGGCGGAAGAAGAATATGAGAAAGTAACTGTGTTCACGACTCGGCCAGACACTCTATTTGGCGCGACTTACATGGTTCTGTCGCCAGAACACAAACTGGTCAGAAACATCACGACGCAGGCCCAACGGCAAGTTGTCGAGGAATATCAAAAATTAACTACGAGCAAGAGCGACTTGGAAAGAACGGAGTTGGCGAAAGAGAAAACCGGTGTGTTCACTGGTTCTTTTGCAACTAACCCCGTCAATCGTCAGCGCATTCCAATTTGGATTGCTGACTATGTTCTGGCCAGTTACGGCACGGGCGCAATCATGGCTGTGCCTGCTCATGACGAGCGAGACTTTGAGTTCGCAAAGAAATTTGATTTGCCCATCGTTCAGGTAGTTGAACCGCCAGCCGGCAAGGATTGGCAGGGCTTCACAGACGATGGCGTTGCAGTAAATTCTGATTTCATTTCTGGTTTGCCGACGCAAGAAGCAAAAAAGCAAATTACGAAATGGCTTGAAGATCGTCGCCTCGGAAAAAAAACCATCAATTACAAATTGCGCGACTGGCTGTTCAGCCGTCAGCGTTACTGGGGCGAGCCGTTCCCGATCATCTGGAAAAAGGACGCCGCCGGAAATCTCTATCACGAAGCGTTGCCGGAAAGTGCGTTGCCGCTGCTGCCGCCGTCGCTCGAAGATTACAAGCCCACCACCGATGGCCGGCCGCCGCTCGCCCGCGCGAAGGATTGGTTGAATCTCCCAGACGGCTCCGTGCGCGAGACGAACACCATGCCGCAATGGGCGGGCTCGTGCTGGTATTATCTCCGTTACACCGATGCCAAGAACGCGCAGTCTTTCGTTGGTAAGGAAGCAGAAAATTATTGGATGGGAACTGTAGCGGCGGTCTGTGACCGCCGAAACGACGGCGCTGACACAGCGCCGCTACAGAAAATAACGCCCGGCGTTGACCTTTACGTCGGCGGCACGGAACACGCCGTGTTGCATCTGCTTTACGCGCGGTTCTGGCACAAGGTTTTGTTCGACCTTGGCTACGTCTCGACGGCGGAACCGTTTTACAAGCTCGTCAATCAAGGGCTCATTCTTGGCGAAGACGGACAGAAGATGTCGAAATCGCGCGGTAACGTGGTGAATCCCGACGACGTGATCGGGGAATACGGCGCGGATGCGTTCCGGCTTTATGAGATGTTCATGGGGCCGCTGCAGGACACAAAGCCGTGGAACACCAAAGGCGTCGAGGGCGTATATCGTTTTCTCGGCCGCGTCTGGCGCCTGTTCGTAGATGAGAAATCTGAAACCGCGTTTGAACAGGCGGAAACAACGGCGCAAAGCAAAGATGAATTGCTCGACCTGATTTTGCTCGACGGCGCGATTGCTGAAATTGACGCCACGCCCGCGCAACTCAAGACGCTCCATGCGTGCATCAAAAAAGTGACGGAAGATCTGGACGGGATGCGTTTCAACACCGCGATCTCGGCCATGATGGTTTTCATCAACGAAGCGATCACGTGGCAGACAAAGCCGTTGCCGGTGATGAAAACATTCCTGCAACTGCTCGCACCGTTCGCGCCGCATCTCGCGGAAGAACTCTGGGCACGGTTGCATTCTACCTTCGGACAAACTGCGCCATCGCTGGGTTACGCGCCATGGCCGAAATTCGACGCCACGTTGCTCGTCGAGAGCGTGATTGAAATCCCCGTGCAGGTGAATGGCAAGTTGCGCGACGTCATCAAAGTTTCCGTGAATGCTACGGTGGCCGAATTGGAAGCGCTGGCGTTGGCGAATGAAAAGGCGAAGCCATATCACGAAGGCAAGACGATCAAGAAAATCATCGTTGTGCCGAAGAAGCTGGTGAATATCGTGGCGGCGTAGCGGCTATCGGCAGAAAGCCGCCGTATTGTAAGCTTGTAAATTTGTGGCGGTCTGCCGACGCACGGCTACATTTTTCCCCGCTCGCGAGAATCCTCTTGAAATGCGACTGGCAATCGCTGCGGGGTGGTCGCTGCGGATTGTCAATTTGAAGATGAGAGAAAATTGTGTGACCCGGGAAAATAGCATTGACAACTTTTTTCGACCGTTTAATCCTCGCACGTCGCAAGCAGTTGATGGAGAACCCTGACGATAAAAACCCGCCGAAATCATTACTTCTATGCAATGCAAAAATCATCCCGAGGTGGCGGCAGCAGACCGTTGCGCCGGCTGTGCGGAACCGTTTTGTCCTGATTGCCTTGTCGAAATACAGGGGCAGAAATATTGTGGCTCTTGCAAGAGCATGGCGTTGCGCGGCAGTCCGATCATCGCCGAGGAGGCGACGATTCCTTGCAAAGAAGCCGGTGAAGCACTGACTTATTCCATTGTCGGCCTCTTTTGTTTTGGGATCATTCTCGGGCCGATCGCCATCAGCAAGGCGCTCAAGGCCAAAAAAATGATGGCTTTGAATCCGCGGCTCACCGGCTCGGGCAAGGCGACTGCGGGCTTGATCATCGGGATCATTGCCCTGGTGCTGTGGGTGCTTAGCATCCTGGTAAGGGTCACGGCGGCCAGCCACACATAATTCACCGTGGAATTACTTTGCCCTGAATGCCTCGGAGCCTTGGAGTCGCCTGACGGACGGTCGGCCCGATGCCTGACCCATGGCGGGCAGTTTGAGATTTTATTTGCGCGGCATCCGCTGCCGTTGCCGCAACGCAACGCCGGCATTCCCCCGCCGTTGCTGGCCGCAGGCGCGACCTGCTTGCAGCATCCATCTGTGACGGCGGCTTATGCCTGCGCCAGTTGCGGCTCCCCCATCTGCCCGGTTTGCGATTTCGCGCAGGCTGACGGCAGTCATTTGTGTCCTGGTTGCGCGCAACGGGCGGCGGCCTACCCGCCAGTTTTGATGCCACAAGCACAATTGCCTGCCGGAGTGCATTGCGTGCAACACCCCCATTTGCAGGCCACGGGCCAGTGCAAGATTTGCGGTGCGTTCATGTGCGGCACCTGCGCGTTTGACTTGCCGGGCGGAATAAAAATGTGTCCGGTTTGTGCGACAACCCCGCAAACATCCCTGAGTCCGAAACGGAAGAAGATGCTCATCGGCTCTTTTGTGCTGGCGGTGTGGTGCACATTGGTCATGGGCGCGTTGATGGGCGGCCTGTTCCAAAACATGGTGACCGACAAAGCTTCGGAAAATGCCTTTGGCTATTTGATAACTTTAATCCTGCTCATACCCTCGATCATCGGCCTGGCCCTGGGATGCAGTTCGATGGACCGCCGGTTGCCGAACACGATTGCCATGTGGATCGCGACCGTTTGGAATGGTCTGATTCTTGCCGGGTTTCTTTTGTTAATGGTCATCGGCTTGATGAAGGGTGGATAATCATGAGCCTGAAAATCACCGAAAATTCGCTGTTCAAGAAACACTATTTGATCGTGGATTCCGGCGGCGTGAAATTTTACGAGAGCGCGGCGTTCGGCGGCGCAAAACGATTTCCGTTCAGCCAGATCAAATGTTTGCTGATGTCACCCGACCATAGGCTGTCATTTCAGGTCGGCAACGAAGTGTTCAGCATCCCGACGAAGCCGGGTAACACCAAACATCAGGCGACGATTGAAGCGCTGTTGCAGGAGTTGCGACGGACAGTCGCGCCATAAATATCACCGTGAATAAACCGCTCACTAAAAACTAAAATTATGGCCATGGTCAAAGTGCGGATTTCGGACATTTCCGGAAGTCGCGTCAACGAAGTGGAAGCCCCGGACGATGTGCCGGTCAACCGTATTTTGGTCGTGCTGGTTGAGCGGATGAATCTTCCGCTGAACAGCCCCGACGGCCAGTTGATGAGCTACAAGCTGCACCACCGCCGCACCGGCCAGCAGATGCTTGACAACCAGACGCTCGCGCAGGCCGGCGTGGTCGGCGACGATGAACTTCGTTTACAGCCGGAGATAACCGCCGGGCGTGTTTGATTCATGAATCCGACGGCAACAAAATCAAGACCGGTTTCCGAGGTTGTGCCGCCGCCAATCCAGATTGCCGAAGGCCGGTTTGCGCGCTTGGAAGCCATTGAGTGGTGGGATCAGGATTTGTTGTCACGGACAAAAGTGCTGGTCGTCGGCGCAGGCGCGCTGGGCAACGAAGTCATCAAAAATCTCGCCTTGCTGGGAGTCGGGCATGTTGCCATTGCGGACATGGACCGCGTCGAACTGAGCAATTTGAGCCGCTCGGCATTGTTCCGCGAAACGGACGAAGGAAAATTTAAGGCCGATTGCGCCGCCCGGGCGGCCCGGCAAATTTTCGATGGAATGCAAACCACGGCACTCGTTGGAAATGTCCTGGCCGACCTCGGCCTTGGCTGGTTTCGCTGGGCTGATTGCGTCATCGGCGCGCTGGACAACCGTGAAGCGCGTGTGTTCGTCAACAGCGCCTGCGCGCGGGTCGGGCGTCCATGGATCGACGGCGGCATCGAAGTGATGCATGGAGTTGCGCGCGGATTTGCGCCGCCCAAAACCGCCTGTTACGAATGCACCATGAGCAAAGTGGACTGGGATTTGTTGAACAAGCGCCGTTCCTGCTCCTTGCTCGCGCGTCGCGCCATCGCGCAGCGCGGCACCCCGACCACCCCGACCACCGCTTCGGTCATCGGTGCGATTCAGGTCCAGGAAATGGTCAAGCTGTTGCACGGACGCAGCGCGCTGTTGGGGCGCGGATTTATTTTTGACGGCGCGGAACATTCCTCTTACACCACGACATATCCAGTTGATCCCGATTGTCCGTGGCATGAACCACCGGTGGCCGTTGAAACGGTTCCACGATATAATTCAGAGACAAAGCTCGCGGACATCTGGCAGGACGCATTACGCATTCTCGGCGGAGTGGATGCGCTGGATTTTGCGCGCGAAATTGTCGAACGGCTCGAATGTTCCGCCTGTGGCGGACGCGAGGACATTCATCTGCCTGCCGAAAAAATCCGTGAGGACCAGCTTCGCTGCCGCACCTGCGGCGCGGAATCCGTCCCGATTTTTTCCCATTCCATTAGCGCGCCGGGTGGAGACCTGGAAAAAACCGCCCGCGAAACCGGCCTGCCGGCCTGGGACATCATTTGGGCGCGGCATGGGGAACAGACGGTTGGTTTTGAATTGAGCGGCGACAATCCATTTATCGCCGACGGCCCCGGACTACCCGAATAAAATGGCATCAGGAAAAAAATCCAGCGGCGAGCCGTTGAAATCCGTCAGCGTGCATGAAATGTCGGGCGCTGAAAAACCCGTGCGCCGGACTTTTCCCGGCCCGCGCAATGCGGACGCAACGCTGCGGGTTTCTGCCGGACGGAGCGCCTATGCCGAACTGGTGGCCCACGCCAAAAGTTCGTTGAAGGCGGAAGTGTGCGGTGTGCTTGCCGGTCGCGTTTGCGAAGATGACGAGGGGATTTTTGTTGATATTGAAGCGGTGATTCCCGGTACGGCCGCCAGTGAAGGAAGCGTACAGGTCACGTTCACGCAGGAAACCTGGAATGCGATCCATGCCAGCCTGGAGCGCGACCATCCCAAGTTAAAAATCGTCGGCTGGTATCATACGCACCCGGGTTTTGGCGTGGAATTTTCGGAAATGGACCTGTTCATCCAGCGGAATTTCTTTGCCGGGCCGGCGCATCTGGCGCTGGTCACCGATCCCTTGAGTGGCGATGTGGCCATTTGCATGAATACGCCGGAAGGCATCCAGTATCTGGATCGTTTCTGGGTGGACGGCCGCGAGCAACAGTGCCGTGTGCCGTCCCGCCTGTCCACGAAACCCGGCGAAACCCAGCCCGCCGCGTCGCCCGACAAACTGCGCGCCCTGGAGGAACGTGTGAGCCAGCTGGTGCAGGCGCTTGATGACGTGCGTACATTTCATTACCGCTTCATGCTGGCCTGCGGGTTTATGTTTTGCCTGGCGTTGATTCTGGCGGTTGGCTATTCCATTTACAGCCAGTGGGGCGCACGATTGGAACCTCCGAAGTTGAATCAAATCGTTCCCGTGCCCGTGCAAATCGGTGACAAGACGGTGATCCTTGGCGTTGGAATCACATCTTGGGAAGTGCCGCCGGAGTTGAATGCCATCCTGCTCCAGGCCGAAATATTGCAGCGCGAGGCCGCCGCGAAAAAGGCCGCTGTGACGAACGCCGGCAGTTCGGCCCTCACCAATGCGCCGGGCTTAAAATAAATTCTATGAACCCCAATGACCCCGGCAGCGTGATCCGCATTTCAAAAGATGACGCCTTGAGCACTCATGTGGATGATTTGCTGAAGCGCCAGATGAGCATGCGCGGCGATCCCGGCGTGACGCGCGACCGGAAAAATGCCTGGTTTTATCAGAACTGGTTCATCCTGGCCGTGGTGGGAATGCTGGGCGCGATTGCAGCCTGGGCCATTCTCGAACCGGTTTATGACGACAGCCTTTATGTTCAAGGCAAAATCGCTTCGGTTGGCGATGCCGGTGATCTGCCCGGAAATGCGCGCGGTCATGGCGAGGATTACGATTTGCTGGAGCGAAGCATCGGCATGGTGGTGGTCAACGGTGAGACGATTTTACTGTTCCCGGGAACCAAGGAGATAAACCCGGACAAGAGCGTGGGACTGCTGGAGCCGGAGTCGCTGAAGGCTGGTGACGAGGTTGGTTTCTACGTCGAATATTTTGAGAATGCATCCGGAAAGTTTTCCGTGGCGAATTTTGCCGTCCGGTCACCTCCGCCCCAGCCGGAAACGCAGCCCAAACGCACGCTGCATCAGCTCGAAGCGCGCAAGTCCGCCGCCGGGCTGTTGCTGTTTCCGCTCGTCGCAGGATTGATCGGATTGTTCATCGGCGCGGCTGACGGCATGGTGTGCCGCCTGACGCGACGGGCCCTGTTGTGCGGCGCGGTCGGCCTGCTGGTGGGATTCGTAGGCGGGTTCATTTCCAGCATCATCGCCAACATCATCTATTCGCCGTTAAGCCACCTGGCCATGCGACAGGCGGACGCCGGCAGCGGATTGACCGCGATGGGCTTTGTCATTCAAGTGATCGGCCGTTCGCTGGCCTGGTGCCTGGCGGGTTCGACCATGGGACTGGCGCAGGGCATCGCGCTGCGTTCAAAGCGGCTTTTAATCTACGGGTTGCTCGGCGGCGTGGTGGGCGGGTTGCTGGGCGGACTGGTGTTCGACCCGATTGACTTGATTTTGCTTGGCCCGGACAAACCCAGCGCCGCCTGGAGCCGGCTGATCGGTTTTGCCGTCATCGGCTTGAGCGTGGGCGGCATGATCGGCATTGTGGAACTGCTCGCGCGTGATGCCTGGCTGCGCATGACGCAGGGGCCGCTCACCGGCAAGGAATTTCTGATCTTCAAGGACGTGATGAACATCGGTTCGTCGCCGCGTTCGGACATTTATCTTTTCAACGACCCGCAGGTGGCGGAACAGCACGCCATCATCCGCGCCATTGGAGACGAGTGCGAAGTCGAAGCGCGCCAGAGCGCCAGTCCGGTGCTGGTGAACAACCGTTCCATCATGCGGACGCGGCTGCGGCACGGTGATAATGTGACCATCGGGCGCACGTCATTTGTCTTTCAACAACGCAAAGGGTGACATGTCCAATGCCGGCCCAATCTGTGCGATTTGTCTGTCAGCCATCAGCAATGAAGATGCAAAGACGGCCTGCCCCGCCTGCAACGCCGGGTATCACACCGGATGCTGGCAGGAAAACGGCGGTTGCGCGGTCTATGGCTGTTCGCAGGCGCCCGCTGTCGAATCCCGGCGCGCCATCGAAATCCCGCTTTCTTATTGGGGCCGGGAGAATAAAAATTGTCCGAAATGCGGCCAGGAGATTCTTGCCGCCGCCGTGCGTTGCCGGCATTGCGGGGCCACCTTTGAATCCGCGCGGCCGCAGGACGCGGAGGAATTTCAGCAGCGGACCGAGCTTTCCCGGCGCCTGCCCGCCCTCCGGCGCACGGTCGTTTGTTTTTTTATTTTCAGCGTGCTGACCTGTCTGGCACCCATCGCCGCAGTGTGGGGCATCATCTGGTACCCGAAACATCGTGAAGAAATCCGCGCACTCCCCGCGCTGTACGACGCGTTATGCAAAATCGGGCTGGCGGTTGCGATCGGGCAGACCATTGCCGTGGTGGTGCTCACTGCGTTGTATGCGCTGGTCCGCCGCTGAAGAAGGAAAATTACCATGCAAGCACGATTACGCCGGCTCAATGCCGATTATGAAATGGTTCAACGCGTTTTTGAAAACCATCCTTACATCCGGCTCGTCAACATCGAAGGGACGCCGCCGGAAAAATACACCTTTTCGCTGCAGGTCGAAGGTCTGACACCCAATGGTGAAGATTCCTTCACGCCATGTCCGCTGCATCAGGCCGAGGTGTTCCTGCCGATGGATTATCCCCGTCGTCCGCCCTTTTGCCGGATGACCACGCCCGTTTTCCATCCAAACATCGATCCGCAAAAAATCTGCATCGGCGACCACTGGAGCGCCGGCCAGTCCCTCGCACAAATGATTGTGCGCATCGCCGAGATGATTTGCTACCAAAGCTACAATCTGAAAAGCCCGCTTAATGCCCGGGCTGCTGCTTGGGCTGAAAAAAATCTCGCCTCGCTGCCGCTTCAACAAGTTGACCTGTCGGCCGGACTGTAATTTTATTTTTCGCCGCTTGCCAGAATCGTCTGGAAATGCGGCGGCTGTTCCTCGGCGGCGACGATGCTGATCTCGATTTTCTTGAAGCCGGCGGCTTCGAGCCAGCGATGCAGATCGCTTTCGGCAAAACCAAGCCAGCGGTCGCCGTAAAGCTCGTGGGCTTTCTCAAAATTATGTTTGAGCAGATCGAGCAGCAAAATTTGTCCGTGCGGCTTTAGTAATTTCGCCGCACTCGCCAACGCCGCCGCCGGGTCCTCGGCGTGATGCAACGCCTGGCTCAAGATCACGAGGTCAACGCTGCCGGCTTCGATGGGCGGGTTTTGCAGATTACCGAGCCGGAATTCCAGATTTTTCAGGCCGTTCTTTTTTGCCTTGGCCGCGCCGAAAGCCACGATCTTTTCTGAGTTATCCACGGCGATCACGCGTTTGCAGCGGCGCGCGAGCAGTTCGCTCAACAAGCCTTCGCCCGCGCCCAAATCGGCAACCGTGATGGATGGCAGCATTCGCAACAGCAAATGCCCGAACGCCTGCCACGAACGGCCCGGTCCGTAAACGCGGTCAAAGCGTCCGGCGACTTGGTTGAAGAAAACCTGCGCCTGTTCTTTGCGGCGGGCGAGCACGCGCTTGAGATTGATCTGGTCGCTGGCATGTTCTGCGAGTTCCTTCGCTCCCCGGATGGCCAGTTGGATGAATTCGCTGGCGACGGAATCGGCCTGGGGATTAAGTTTGTAGAACGTGCGTTTGCCCTCGCGCCGTGATTTCACCAACGCGCAATCAGCCAGCAGGCCAAGATGCGTCGAGATGCGCGACTGGCCGAGCCGCGTGATCTCCTGGAGCTCGTTCACGGAAAGCTCATCCTTTTCCAGCAGCGCGACGATTCGCAGCCGCGTCTGGTCGGACAGGGCGCGCAGGGATTTTAAGGTGGAGGTCATGTTGGTTTTGGCGCGCGGAACTTTTCTTAAGAAAGCATTTGACGCGTTTCAATTTCTTTATATCATCCTATCCAGATACGTCAATATGTTGTTGGCGTGAAACACTAAAAATTATTCCATGAGCAAATACATCTTCTCATCCGAGTCCGTGGGCGAGGGTCATCCGGACAAAGTCGCCGACACCATTTCTGACGCCGTGCTGGACGCCTGCCTCGCGCAGGACAAAATGAGCCGCGTCGCCTGCGAAACCTATGTGAAGTCGAACATCGTCATCATCGGCGGTGAGATCACGACCAAGGCCAAGGTTGATTTCGTGAAGATCGCCCGCGATGCCATCCGCGAAATCGGTTACGTCAATGACGACGATGTGTTTCATGCGGACAAGGTTTTCGTGAACGTCATCGTGACGCAGCAGTCGCCGGACATCTCGCAGGGCGTGGACGCCAAGAAGGCCAAGGGTAAAAAGACCGCGAAGCAGGGTGCAGGCGACCAGGGTTTGATGTTCGGTTACGCTTGTAACGAAACCCGCGAACTCATGCCGGCACCGATCATGTTCGCGCATCGTTTGGGCCGTGAGCTGACCAAGATCCGCAAGGCGGGCGGCGCGGCGTGGTTGCGCCCCGATGCAAAGTCACAGGTCTCCGTCGTTTATGAAAACGGCAAGCCGGTATCCATCGCGAACGTCGTCATCTCTACGCAACATGCTGACAAGATCAATGGCCGCGAAGTTACCCATGCGGAGATTGAAAAATTCTGCATTGAGAACGTCATCAAGAAGGTTCTGCCGGCCAAATTGCTCACGAACAAAACCGAGTTTCTCATCAACCCGACCGGACGTTTCGTCGTCGGTGGACCGCAGGGCGACACGGGTTTGACCGGCCGCAAAATCATTGTGGACACCTACGGCGGCTGGGGTCGTCACGGCGGCGGCGCGTTTTCTGGCAAAGACCCGACAAAGGTTGATCGCAGCGCAGCCTACATGGGTCGCTGGGTCGCCAAAAATGTGGTGGCTGCCGGGCTGGCCACGCATTGCGAAGTGCAGTTCGCCTACGCCATCGGCCATCCTGACCCGGTCAGCGTGCACGTGGACACGTTCGACACTGCGACGGTTTCTGATGCGAAAATCATCAAGGCCATCAACAAGGTGTTCAGCTTCCAACCGTCGAACATCATTGACCAACTGAATCTGCGCCGCCCGATTTACGGCAAGACCACCAACTACGGTCACTTCGGCAAGAACGACAAGGATCTCACTTGGGAAGCGACGAACAAAGTCGAAGCGTTGTTGAAAGCCATCTAATCAAACATTCATCGAAGGGTTGGAGCAAATGTTCCAACCCTTCAACTTTTCTAAAAACTATGTCCAAAGCTAAAAAATCCACCGCTGCCGCCGTGCTCGCTGAAGTCAGCGCCGCACTGCCCAACCTCGCTTCGTTCGCCGCTAAAACTCCCGCTGGAAAAGATTTCATCGTCCGTGATTTTGCGCTCGCTGAATGGGGCCGCAAAGAGATCGCTGTCGCCGAACACGAAATGCCGGGCTTGATGTCCGTGCGCAAAAAATACGCGAAGTCCAAACCGCTCAAGGGCGTGCGCGTCACGGGTTCGTTGCACATGACGATCCAGACCGCCGTGCTCATCGAGACGCTCGTCGCCATCGGCGCGAATGTGCGCTGGGCGAGCTGCAACATTTTCTCCACGCAAGACCACGCGGCCTCCGCCATCGCGGCGACCGGCACGCCGGTGTTCGCGTGGAAAGGTGAGACGCTCGAAGAATATTGGGAGCTCACGCTCAAGGCGATTTTGTTCCCGGGCGACAAAGGTCCCGAGCTCGTCGTTGATGACGGCGGCGACGTGACCTTGCTTATCCACAAAGGTTACGAACTCGAAAACGGTTCCAAATGGGCTTACGAAACTAAAGGCGACAGCCACGAAGTTTCCGTGGTCAAAGCGCTGCTCCGCCGCCTCGCGAAAGAAAAGCCCGGTCTGTGGACGAAGATCGTCAAAGATTGGCGCGGCGTTTCTGAAGAGACCACGACCGGCGTGCATCGCCTCTACCAGATGAAGGAAGCGGGCAAGTTGCTCGTGCCCGCCATCAACGTGAACGACTCCGTCACCAAGTCGAAATTCGATAATCTCTACGGCTGCCGTGAATCGTTGGCCGATGGCATCAAGCGCGCCACCGACGTCATGCTCGCCGGCAAAGTCGCCGTCGTCTGCGGTTATGGCGATGTAGGCAAAGGCTGCGCCCATTCGCTCCGCGCCTATGGTTCACGCGTCGTGGTTACTGAGATTGATCCGATCAACGCACTACAAGCCGCGATGGAAGGCTTCGAGGTGAACACGGTCGAAAGCACATTGGGCGTCGGCGATATCTACGTCACCACGACCGGCAACTGCGACATCATCACCGCCGCGCACATGCTGGCGATGAAAGACCAGGCCATCGTCTGCAACATCGGCCACTTCGACAACGAGATCCAAGTGGATCAGATCAAGAAGACCAAGGGCGTGCGCATTGAAAACATCAAGCCGCAATACGACCGCTATTATCTGCCCGGCAACAAGAGCATCTACATGCTCGCCGAAGGCCGCCTCGTGAACCTCGGCTGCGCCACCGGCCACCCGTCGTTCGTCATGTCGAACTCGTTCACGAACCAGACGCTCGCGCAGATCGATCTCTGGGCGAACAAGGACAAATACGAAAAGACCGTCTATCGTTTGCCTAAGAAGCTGGACGAAGAAGTCGCGCGCTTGCACTTGGAAAAGATCGGCGTCGTGCTGACCAAGCTCACCAAGCCGCAAGCCGAATACCTCGGCGTGCCATCGGACGGTCCTTACAAGCCGGAACACTATCGCTATTAAACTGGCAGAGCTGCGCTGCTGCGCAGTTGAAGTCAAAGCGGACGAGCTTGTAGCTTGTCCGCTTTTTTGTTGAAGTAACCAAGAACTAATTCTAACTATGTCAAAAATTTACAGCGGACATCCGGACGCCCTCGGCCCTGTCACGGCCGGCGTGCCGAACAAACTGCGCGCCGCGCGCGCGTCAAAACACGATGTTACTGCCAAGCATGGCGTGGTGGAAACCGCTGCGACTGCCGAGGCGCAATTCAGTTTTAACCTCAAGCCCGCCGATATTGCGAAGCATTTGAACCGTTTCGTCATCGGCCAGCGCGAGGCGAAGAAAGTTTTGAGCGTGGCGCTTTGCGATCATTTCCAACACGTCCGGCTGACGCTCGAAGGCAATGCCGCGCCGTTTTATCAGAAGCAGAACGTGCTGCTGCTCGGGCCGACCGGCGTGGGCAAGACGCATCTCATCCGCTCGGCGGCGGAACTCATCGGCGTGCCATTCGTGAAGGCGGATGCCACCAAGTTTAGTGAGACCGGTTACGTTGGCGGCGATGTGGACGATCTGGTGCGCGATCTCGTCCGGCGCGCGGGCGGCAATGTGAAGAAGGCTGAGCACGGCATCATCTATCTCGACGAGGTGGACAAGCTCGCGACGCGCGGCGAAAGCGGCGGACGCGATGTCTCCGGTCGCGGCGTGCAGACGAACCTGCTCAAGCTGATGGAAGACGGCGATGTGCCGGTGGTTTCGCCAAACGACATGATGGGCCAGTTGCAAGGCGCCATGTCCGCGATGCGCGGTGGCGGTGGCACGCAGCCCGAAACCATCAACACGCGACATATTTTGTTCATCGTCAGCGGTGCGTTCTCGGGCATTGAAGAGATCGTGCGGCATCGCCTTGGTGCAAAGACCAAACAGGCGACGGATCAATTGATCGCCCAGACTTCCACCGCTGACCTGATCAGTTATGGACTGGAACCGGAATTTATCGGTCGTCTGCCGGTGCGCGTGGCATGTCACGGCCTGGACACGGACGATCTGTTCAACATCCTCCTCAAGAGCGAGAGCAGCCTGATCCATCAATACGAACGCGCCTTTGTCGCCTACGGCATCAGATGCGAATTTAAGGACGATGGCCTGCATCGCCTCGCGGAACTGGCCGCCAGTGAACAGACCGGCGCACGTGGTTTGATGACGGTTTGCGAACGCATCTTCCGCGATTTGAAATTCCAACTGCCGGGCAGCCGCGTGAAGAAGTTTGCCGTGACGACCAAGCTGGTGGAATCACCGGCGGCGGAATTGCGCCGGTTGTTGGGTGGTCGTAAATAAAATAGAAACTGGAAACGCAAAATGTGAGTGGTTTTCCGTCGTTTTTTTCTTCCGGCGGATTGTTTCAAAATCAAGATGAGCCAGCAGTTTCATGATCACTTTTCCGCCGTGGCAAATCGTTATGCCGATTTTCGTCCGCATTATCCGGCGGCGTTGTTTGATCATCTCGCCACGCTTGTGCCGGCAAATTCCGTTGTTTGGGATTGCGCCTGTGGCAATGGCCAGGCCACGCTCGACCTCGCTACGCGCTTTAAGAAAGTCATTGCCACCGATGCCAGCAAGGAACAGATCGCTTCTGCACCGCCGCATCCCAACATTAAGTATTACGTTATGCCAGCCGAGCAAAGCGGGTTGCCGGACAATTCTATTGCGCTGGTCACCGTGGCGCAGGCTTTGCATTGGTTTGATTTCGACCGTTTCTACGCCGAGGTGAAACGTGTGTTGATCCCGGATGGCGTGCTGGCGGTGTGGGCTTATGGCATCAACACAGTCGAAGGCGACGAGGTCAATCAACTTGTCCAAGATTTCTATGCAAATACGGTCGGACCTTATTGGCCGCCGGAACGGAAACTGGTGGAAGAAGGTTATCGCACGATTCCATTTCCCTTTGTTGAGATGCCGTCGCCCGTTTTTCGCATGGAAACTTACTGGACACTCGACCAATTGCTCGGTTACTTCAGCACTTGGTCGGCTACGAATCGCTACATCAAGGCCACCGGCCGCAATCCGCTGGAATTATTGGCAGCCAGTTTGAAACCCGTTTGGGACGATGTGAATCTTCCGCGACGAGTCACCTGGCCTTTGTCGGTTCGCATCGGGCGGAAGCCGATGTGAAGCGGGTAAGGTGACGAAGAACCGCTTAACTTCTATCTGAGTGAATTTTATCAGTATTGTATGATCCGATAAAACTTTCGTGTCTGGTTAAGGTTTTCGCTGAACGAAGCGGAATTGCTCATAGCCATGATATTGGCAAGATCGGTCCAGGTTGCATCGGTTAATTGCTGTTTCCACTGCACGCGATAGGCGCCGTTGGTGATGGTGTTCCAGGAAAAACTGAATTTGCCGTTGGCGACCTTGGCCGAACTCAAAACGATGGGTGGTGCCGGGTAAAGCGTGTTCAACAAATCGGCAAGACGATGCCCGCCGGCGGCCATGCGTTGTTCGGTGGTGGCTTCGGCGTTGTCGAGATAATTGGCCGATGGCGTGCCGTTTAGAGTAATGCCCACGTAGCTCACTGTTTTAGCCAGGTTCAAACCTTCCTGCGCCCATGTCATGGGATTGGGAATTGTGCCAAGGTTGGTGTTGTAATTGTAAGAATAGTCCGCTTCGATGGCCGCCACCTTGGCGTTCAGGATATTTTGCGAAGCGACAGAGAGCGGTCGTGAAAGCGAGTCAAATAAATAGCCGCCTCCGGAATCCCAGAGTGAGTGGAGATTGTTCCAATAATCACTGGTGATATAAAACGAGTTGCCGCCGGCATCGCCTCCTGTTCTTGATGACCATACGGCCGTGCTGCAGTGCAACGGCTGCTGGATGTCGCCGACGAAATGAATCAGGTAGCGCAGGCTGACGGCCTGGTTGCTTTGAGAAAGGGAGGAGTTTTGCAGGTTGGTGATGCTTAAGTTGATCGCCTTGACGACGTCAAAAGAACTGGCCGCAACGCCGGAAGTCGAAGTGCCATCCAGGCTGAAAGGCAGGTCAATGTAATGCCAGATGCCGGTACCCAAAGGAGCTTTGAAATCATCCGCCCATGCGGCTGCCGTCACAAAATTGCTCGTGCCGGCGCTGTAATAGCTCCCCAAGTTTACGGCGATGAGTGTGTTGCATTTGGCCCGCGCCACGGGATTGAGGTGATTGTAAGCGATCTGGGCCACGATCATATGACCTTCAGCGTTCCAAGCCCGGACAGTGAGTTGCAGGCACAAGGAAGTGCAGAAGATCATCAGGAATTTGGTCATGGCTACCTTGCTAAACGGTGGTTTCATTGTTTCAACTCCGGCAACGTTGTCAATCTGACATCACCAGCAATCCTGCATAGCTTGACCTTGGTTTGCATTCTCACTGCGTGACCTTGTTTGGTTAAACCGCGCCGAGTTGGAATACGAATTGGTGAAATGATTCATCCTTCACGGCATGTCCACAATTTTGGGGACTTACCAAGCAGTCAGGATGGGTTATGTTCTTTTTCATAAACCCAAGTTTGTCCCCGCACCACCCTTTTATATGGAAGGAATCGCCGTCAGCAGCCCATTCCAAGGCATGTCCCGCTGGATTGTGGCCCACGTTGGTCTGGCCACGATTCTTGTGGCAACGGGCCTTGCGGCTGGTTGCAGTAAAAGCAAGTCGCCTGAAGTTCAATTGGCGGCGGAGCAAACCACAAACCAGGTCGCGGCCGATCAATCTCCGGTTTACCAGCAGCCTTCAGCGGCAGCACCGGCAACGGCGACAGCCCAGTCACCGGCGGAACCTGATTTAAAGGAGCTCAACCGCAGCCTTCTGCGATGGATTATTGGAAATCACCGCCGGCCAAAAAGTTTCGAGGATTTTGCAGCGACGTCCGGTGTGGTCATTCCTCCACCGCCAGCCGGCAAGAAATATGTTCTCGGGAAGGGCATGCACATCCTGTTGGTGGACCGCTGACACTACTCTCCTGTGAACACATATTTTCTTAATTCAGTTCCCGGTCATCGCAGCACAAAAAGCGAAACCAGCCAGCACGGTTTTACGTTGATCGAACTGCTGGTGGTCATTGCCATCATCGCCATTCTTGCGGCGATGCTGCTTCCCGCCTTGGCCAGTGCCAAGGCGCGAGCCCAGCGCATGCAATGCATGAACCAGATGCGCCAGCTTGGTTTGGGCTTCCCCATGTTTGCAAGTGATAATGGCGACATGTTACCGCCAGCAGGCTGGGCGGATGGCTCGCCAACAGCACCACACTCTCAATTGTCCTGGGATAGTTGGCTCAACAAATACATTGGCGGCAATGCATCCGAAGCTGATTTATCCGTCGGCGCATTTCTGGCCGGTGATGCCCCAAAAGTTCTTGCATGTCCGTCCGATCACTTTCCAAAAGTCACATGGATGGGCGGAACCGACCCTTATCTGGCCATGCGCTCTTATGCCATGGCAGGCGTTGGCCCGAATGATGTTCAGCGCGACCCCAGCAATGGACTGCCCGATTTGAGCCAGCCGGGGAGGTTGGGCGTGGGTATTTATTGGCAGGTCACCCGAATTTGGCCATCGCCAAACTGGAATGCGCAGGGCTATAAATCAACCGTGGTGCGCGACCCGGCGGGCAGCATTTTGCTCTGTGAAAACACCGGCGGCCAGCAATGCGCCGGTAATATCTGGACTTGTATTTGCAATGGACCGCAGGGAAGCGGTGATCTTTACCAGATTGATCCCAACGCTCCCAAACAAGATCCCGCTTCCGATACTGGTGTGAATCAAGGCTCGCTATTATATAAAGCTCATCGCAGCCGGTTCAACTACGTCTTCCATGACGGTCATGTGGAGGCTCTCAAGGCGGAGCAAACCATCGGCACTGGCACAATCACCGTCCCCAAGGGCATGTGGACCGTGGCGCAGGGAGATTGAGTTCATGAATGAATCCGGCTCAAATCATGAAAAAAACCATTGGAAAATCATCGGATTCCCGGCTTGTCCACTATTTTAGTGACTTGTGAATCAACCTGTGTGTGTTAATTTTCAGCTACTCAAGCCCGCAACGATTTTTAAGATGCGCTCTATTGCTGTCTAATGAATGGAAATGCAACAACTTGTCAACCACGCCATTTAGCAAAACAGTTAGAATCCCCCAACTAAAAAAGTCACATGGTAACAAAACAATCAATATGAAAACAATCCGACTCAAACATTTGACGCTATCTGCCGCCGTGGCGGTAGCCACCTTGGTTGGCCTGGGCAAGGTTCAGGCGCAAACTTACATTGCCACGTTCGACAGCAGCATCACTGCCAATGACGGCACCGGCGGTAATTGTGCACCTTTAGCCACCACGGCTTGGGATGGTGCCGTCAACGCGCCCAGTGGTCCGGCGGGTGGTTCTGAATATGTAACCATCCCGTTTGGTTCTCAAACCGGCTGGCAGGAAATGCAGTTGAATTTCACCGGCGACCGGAATCTGGCCAACATGCTCAATGTGGAGCTGGATATCAAGGTGGATGCGGCTCATTCGACGTTGAGTGGCGGACGTTATGGCGCTCTCTATCCGGTGATTCAAAACTGGTCTGGCGGTTCGCCGGGTTGGGGTCAGCTCTCCGGCCAGGACATCACCAACAACGGAACCGGTTGGCAGCACATGAAGTTTCAGTTGGTTGGCGTTGCAAGTTCCCTGAACCGGCTGGTGCTTGATTTCAACTCAGGTGGTGCGGTGACCAATTCCTACTGGATTGACAACGTTGCACTCACTTCGGCGCCGCTTCCGCTGCCGACAATGAACGTGCCGGTGGCGACTCCGAAGACAAAAGGACTTACTTTTTTGCCGGCGACCACCGGTCAGTATCAGCGTGTGATGGTGTATCCGAATGTGGCCTCGCCGCAATATGGCTGGTATGGTCAGGCCACGGGGGGTAATCCAGTCTCCTACTCCTTTACCATCACCAATTTTCCGGCATTGGGAAGTTATACAGCGCAAATGTTCTTCATTCCCATCAATGCCATGCAATATAATCAGGCGGATACTTCGGTTGATTGGAACTGCACCAACGACATGGTCCTGACGATTTCCGGCAGCAACAATGACGGACCGGCCACGAACTGGACCTGCACTTTGGCCACCAAAACCAACTCCCCTGGTGCATTGGGCTCTGGCAATCCAAACCTGACCATCACCAATTTTAGCACAACCACCCTTCCGCTGGGAACTTGGACGATCACGTTTAACAACAATACAGACTTCATCATCACGGCGCCGGATAATTCACAGGTGAATGCTTCGCTGCCGGCGGACGTGGCCGATCTCGTCAGCGGCAACTCTTTGGGCAGCACCCAGATGGCTCCGTATTTTGGCATCCAGAACAATCGGTTGCAGAACAACGGTCTGCCCGCCGTCATGAGCAATATCAAAATCACCGGTGCCGTATCGCCGAACATCAATGACAGCTTCACGGCCCCTCTGAACACGAATACTTGGAGCATTCTTTCGGATGAACCGCAGGATGTCTATGTCAACACCGGCGACCTGATTTATTATGTCAGTTGGAACACCCCCAACGACAATGGCTATTCCAGCTTGTTGGTCGCTCCAACGGCGGCGGGCCCGTGGAGCGATCTGGTCTCTTCCGCCGGCTGGATGATGGTGAATGGAAGCAAAGCGGCGCAAGTCACGACGTCAGGCTTGCAGGCGGCTACGGGACAAACCAAGACTGCCTTGTTCCGGTTGGTTAAGCGGACTTTCACCCAGTTGCAAATCCTGCTGCCGGGCCAGACCAATGCTCCAGGAACCCTCCTGGGCTATGTGGGAAACCCCATCTCGCAAAGTGTGAACGGCTCAGGCACTGACATCACTGTTAATGCGTGTGATTCCACCTGGCACATTGTCAATGCGGGGGACATGATTCGTTTGAGCAGTTCCGACATCAATGCCTCTCTGCCCGCTGACCGGGCAATGGCTAATGGAACGGTATCGTTCACCGGAGGCAATAACCTTCTATTTGGAACGCAGGGAACATGGACAGTCACCGCCACGGATCTCGACGATCCAACCAAGGCGCCCGCTACCAGCGATCCTGTCATCGTTGGTCCTTGAGGGCTGGCGTCTGGTAATTAACTTGAGTCAGGATTGTGACGGGTGCCAGCAGTGGAGCTGGCGCCCGTTTTACGGTTGCGGATAAATTGAGTGGATGGCCTGTCAGATTAACAATCAAAGCAAAAGCTGGAACATGAAAATAAAATCGGACCATGGATCATCAAACTTTTCGCGTCGCGGCGGCTTCACGCTGATCGAGCTGCTGGTGGTCATCGCCATCATCGCCATCCTGGCGGCCATGCTGCTGCCCGCGCTGACCAAGGCCAAGCAGAAGGCGCAGTCCATTGCCTGCATGAACAACAACAAGCAGGTCAACTTGGGCTGGCGCATGTATGCCGATGATAACAATGATTTGCTCGCGCCTAATGATTATCCCTATACTACTCGCTACGCTAATAATGCAAATCAGTCGAATATGAAGAACTGGGTGGTCGGCACTATGGCGGACGGGGCAGATGCGGGCGATCAGCCCTACACTTCTGGTAAAGTCAGTGAACTTCTGGATCCCAATTCAGTGCTTTCCCCCTACCTTCCGAACCGGGCGCTTTATCATTGCCCGGCTGATAATTACGTAGATCCATACGGCGGAAATAAAGTCCATGTGCGTAGCATTTCAATGAACTCGGCAGTGGGCACCATATTTTATTCTTCCGCGTCACTTGGTGCCGGTGGAACTGATTCTCGTCCGGTTGGATCACCGGTCCCAGGCGGCTGGTTGCCGGGGGCGGGTTACAACAGCACACAATCAACTTGGCTGACCTACGGTAAGATGTCGTCGTTCACCCAGCCCAACCCATCCGAATGCTGGGTATTCATTGATGAAAATCCCCGCACCATTAATGATGGCAGCATGGCGATTTCAGCGGTGGCGACAACGGGCAATACTTATCTGATTGATTACCCCACGGGCCTGCACGGTGGTGCGGGGGCACTGGCCTTTGCCGATGGCCATTCGGCTGTCCACAAGTGGAAGGATCCACGGACCTACACCGTGACCATTAACGGCCAGGGCAATTTGGTTCAAGGTGCCTCGAAACAAACGCCAGACGATGCGGATTGTTTTTATCTGGCCCCGCTCACCTCGGCACCAAAATAGGCCGGCCTTGCGGCGGGCGGAAAATATCCCCGCTAATTTGATTTGATATCAAAGGTGGCGGACAGTTTTATGATCCTATGTTGTATCCTCACATCGTTCGTCGTGTCGTCCTATTATGCTTAATAGTGCTTCTGCTTGGCACCGGCCTGAATGGTGACGCGGCTTCCTTGGTCATCTACACTGACGGTCTGGTCAATGGCTGGAGCGATGGCAGCTATACTTGCACCCGGAACTTCGCCAATCCTTCACCGGTTCATTCGGCCAATAGTTCCATCAGCGCGACGGTGACTGGTGCCTACGGCGGCATCCAGTTGAATCATGCCAGCATGACAAACACCGCCTACGCCAGCATCAGTTTCTGGCTCCATGGCGGCATCAGCGGCGGACAGCAGCTTCAGATGTATGGCAATTTGAGCACCGGGACGCAGGGTGCCCGCTATCGTTTGAGCGCGCCGCCGGCCAATGCCTGGCAGCAATACATCGTTCCCTTGTCGGCACTGGGTGTGGCGAACGCGACAAACTTTACCGGCTTCGCCATCCAAGACGCCGCCGGTTCAACAGAGCCCACATTTTATCTGGATGACATTCAGTTGATGAGCGACACCGTGCCGGCGCTGGTTCATGTCGGCATCAACGCCGCCCAGCCGCTCCGCGCCGCCGACGCGCGCTGGTTCGGCCTGAACACCGCCATCTGGGATGGTAACTTCGACACAGTTTTCACTTCCAATGCCTTGAAGGAACTTGGCACGACCATCCTGCGGTTTCCTGGCGGCTCACTTTCGGACGAATATCATTGGGCAACCGGCAAGTCAGGCACCAATACATGGGCGTGGCAAACCTCTTTCAACAACTTTGTCCACATCGCCACCAACGCCGGTGTGCAGGGCATGATCACCGTGAACTATGGTGGCGGCACGCCGCAGGAAGCCGCCGCTTGGGTCAACAATGCGAACGCCGTCAACCATTACCAGTTCAAGTATTGGGAGGTGGGGAACGAAAACTATGGCACGTGGGAAAACGACACGAACGCCAATTCGCACGATCCCTACACCTATGCCGTCCGCGCCGCGCAGTATTTTACGCAGATGAAAGCCGTTGATCCCACCATCAAGATCGGGGTGCCGGTCGTGACGGGCGAGGACAGCAATGATAACGGCTACACCAACCAGGTCTACAATGCGCGCACCAGCACCTATCACAAGGGCTGGACGCCCGTGGTGCTGGCGACTTTGAAATCCCTCGGCGTCACGCCGGATTTCATAGTGCATCATGTCTATCCGCAATATGGCAACGACAGCGATCCGGGCTTGCTTCAGGCTTCCGCCAACTGGGCGCCGGATGCCGCCAACTTGCGCCAGCAGATCAACGATTACATTGGCGTGACCGGAACCAACATCGAAATTCTCTGCACGGAAAACAATGCCGACGCCGGCACGCAAGGCCGGCAATCCACCAGCATCGTCAACGGGCTTTACCTGGCTGACAGCCTCGCGCAGTTGATGAAGACCGAGATCAATTCGTTCATCTGGTGGGATCTGCGGAACGGCCAGGATGCCCAGGACGCTGGCGGCGATTTTAATGCCTCGCTCTATGGCTGGCGCACCTATGGCGATCTCGGCATCATTGGTAACCAAAACACGCGCTACCCGACGTTCTATACGTTCAAGCTCATGCAATACTTCGCCCGCTCCGGCGACAGCGTACTGAACGCCACGAGTGATTATTCCCTGCTTTCCACTTACGCAACGCGCAAGGCCAATGGCGCGCTCGCCCTGCTCGTCGTCAACAAGAGCGGCGTCACGAACTTGAACGCGCAGATCACGTTCACCAACTTTTCTCCGTGGTCAACGGCCACCACGCGCTCCTTTGGCATCGCGCAGGACGAGGCCACGCGCACCAATTCCATCATCCCCGGCGCGCAGGACATCGCCACCAACTCAATCACCAGCGTTAGTAACAATTTCACGGCCACGTTCCCGCCGTATTCGCTGACGTTGATAACCTTTGCCCCGGCGGCTCCCACGCTGCAGATTCTGGCGGCAACCACTGGTGCGTATGTTTTCCAACTGCAAGGCCAGTCTGGCGTGCCGTATGTGATTCAAAGCTCGGCGGATCTGGTTAGCTGGAGTTCCGTCGCCACCAACACGCTTTCCGGCAGCACGCTGAATGTGACCAACACGGTCAACCCAAGTGTGCCGGCGAAGTTCTGGCGCGCGGTCTGGCCGCCTTGAGCTGACGCGGATAGAACGACGAAACAGAATTATGTCACTCGCATCTTGACGCGGGTTCTGGTCACGGTTCAAAATTCAATTTATGAGTCCTTTTTCTTCCCGCCTCCGTCATTCAATTTTGGCGACAACAATTTTTATTGCGGTGAGTGCCGTAAACTTATTGGCCGCAGAACTGGTGTCTAAACTCAGCCAGCCATTGCCAAATGCGATTGAGAATCTCAACTTGCAGGTTACAAATCTTGGATCCAAGTCAATTGATCCTTACTTTGAAAAATTCGCACCAGTCAAGGCCCCTGCGCCAGATGGGTTGCTGCTTCAACCCGGTGACCGGCTGGCCATCATCGGCGATTCGATCACCGAGCAGAAAATGTATTCGCGCATCATCGAGACTTATCTCACCGTCTGCGTGCCGCAACTCAAGGTCACCGCGCGCCAGTTTGGTTGGAGCGGCGAAACGGCGGAAGGTTTCCTGCACCGCATGACGAATGACTGTCTTCGCTTCCAGCCCACCGTCGCCACGCTCTGTTATGGCATGAACGACCATCGTTACCGCGCTTTTGATGAAAAAAACGCGCAATGGTACAGCAATAATTACGCTGCCATTGCATCGTCCTTGAAAGATTCCGGGGCGCGTGTCGTGCTCGGCTCGCCTGGCAGCATTGGAAAAGTTCCACCGTGGGCCGCCAATAATAACGCGACCATGGAAGAAATGGATTTGAACCTCTGCCAGTTCCGCAACATTGACATCGCCATCGCCGGGCAGGAGAAAATTAATTTTGCCGACGTGTTCTGGCCAATGTTCACCGCCGGTTTTGCCGCACACCAGAAATACGGCGCAGACTATGCGCTTTCCGGGAAGGATGGCGTTCATCCCGACTGGGCGGGGCATCTGCTCATGGCTTATGCGTTTCTCAAAGCGATGGGACTTGACGGCGATCTGGGCACTTTCACGGTGGATTTGGGTGCTGACAAGGCATCCGTCACGGATGGTCATACGCTGGACAGTTTCACCAATGACACACTGACCATCACCAGCAGCCGCTATCCTTTCTGTGCGACCGGGCCGCTGGACAAGGATAATTCCATCCGCTCCGGCATGACGCTTGTGCCGTTCAACGCGGAATTGAACCGGCTCACGCTCGTGGTCAAGGGTGGCCCGGCGCAAAATTACGCGGTGACGTGGGGCGATGAGACGCGTGATTACTCCGCCACGCAACTCGCCGCCGGTGTGAATCTCGCCGAAGATTTTGCCGTGAATCCATTTTCCGCCGCGTTCGCCAAGGTGGATGCCGCAGTCACCGAAAAACAAAATTACGAAACGCGGCAGATCAAGGAGCTATTCCACGGGCCGGAAGGCAAGGCCGACGCTGACACCACCGCCGCCCTGACCGAGAAAACCCGTCAACCGCTCGCGGATGCCATCGCCACGGCCTTTGTGCCGGTCACGCACACGATCCGGATCGAACCGAAGTGAAATTCAGCGGGCGGATTTAAACCGAAGATTCCTGGCGATTAGTTCGCAGCGCTGATCCACGCACAACTTCGAACGGCGCGCATCCGGCGGTGTGTTCGTGACGTAATCCAAAAGCTTGTCCACTGTTGTCGTCGCCACATGCGTGCGTGTGTCGGACGAGCCATAATAAATCAACACATCGCCATTTTTACGCGCCACCCAGCCGTTGGCGAACACCACATTGGAAACGTCACCCACGCGCTCTTCATTCTCCGGCCCCATGAAATGCCCGCCGGGCGCGCTGATTTGTTTCGACGGATCCTTCAAATCGCACAGGAACATGTAAAGCACATAGCGCATTCCCGCCGCCGTGTTGCGGACGCCGTGCGCGAGATGCAGCCAGCCCTTTTCGGTTTTGATCGGCGCAGGGCCAAGCCCATTTTTACCCTCCTTGATCGAATGATAAAAGCGCGGATCAATGATGCTCTCTTTTTTCACCACCGCGTTTGTGATGTCGTCCACCAATCCCCAGCCCACGCCGTCGCCGGAACCGGTCGCTGCGAAATCATTCATGGGACGTGTATAAAAGGCGTATTTGCCATTCACGAATTCCGGATGCAGCACGCAGTTGCGCTGATGTAGTGCGGGCGTTTTCAGGTCCGGCAGGCGTTCCCACTTCACCAAATCTTTCGTGCGCGCAATGCCGCCACGCGCGATGGCTGCCGATAGATCATTCGGTTTGGAATCATCATGTTGTTCGGCGCAGAACAGGCCGTAAATCCAGCCATCCTCGTGCCGCACGAGGCGCATGTCGTAAAGGTTGGTCTCCTTGGCGTCGAGTTCGGGCATCCGCACCGGGTAATCCCAGAATTGGAAATTATCCACGCCGTTCTTGCTTTCGGCGACGGCGAAAAACGATTTGCGATCCCAGCCTTCCACGCGCGCCATCAGGACGATGTTATTGTTCCATTCCATCGCACCCACATTGAACACGCAGTTGACGCCGAGCCGCGTCATCAAATGCGGGTTGGTCTTGGGATTGAAATCATAGCGCCACGTCAGCGGCGTATGTTCGGCGGTCAACACGGGATGTTCGTAACGGTCAAAAATCCCGTTGCCGTTTTTCTGCGGACCGTTTTTGCGCCGGATTAATTGCGCATGCGATTGCTGAAGCTGCTTTAATTGTCTGGCGAAGTTGGACTTGTTCATGCGAATGGGATGGATGTTAAAATCATTTTTTTACCGGTGCAAAACGAAACGCCGGGATCGGCCGTTCTTCGCTGCCGTCGGGCAACTGCCAGCGGACGTGCAATTGTGTCGAGCCTTGGGGCTGTTTTTGAATAATCTCAAAATAATAGTGCGCGCCGCGCTTGAGCTTGACGGTCTGCGATTCTGCCTCACTGATGTGCGGCCACTTGCGATAAGGCGTCATCGGCGTGACGGCGGCGATTTTGAGTTTATTCTTGGGCGACGCATCTGAACTCAGCCAAAGTTCCACCGTGCCTCCGGCGGCAACCCAGAATTTATATTCGCCGGGCTGCGGTGGAATGACCTCACCGGAAATTCGCGCGGAAAAATTAGTCGCTAGAGCCACCGAAGTCTCCAAGGCTTGACCGAGGATTTCCGTCGTGTCCGGCGGGGTGGCGAAATTATTATTATTCGTCCAACACTCGCGCAGTAGCCCGCTGCCGGGACCGACGTGAAAAGCCGGACTGGTCGCAGCCCGTAATCCCTCCGCCGTCGCCAGGAGTTTATAATCACCGGCCGCGCCATCCAACTTCACGTCCGCAAAAGTGGCGATTCCATTGACTGTAGCGACCGTCAACGTACCCGCCAGTTTCGCTCTGCCGGATTGTTTCAGCGCCAGCATCACTGAATAATTTCCACCCCGAACTGTTTTTCCGTTCTTGTCCTGCACCGCCACCGTCAGCGGCGAACGCCTGGTGCCGCCGATGGCCACATCGCCGGGGGCGGCGGGAAACCCAATTTTCACGGCCTTGCCCGCCGGTTTGACGGGATAATTTTTCAGGGCCGGCAAATCGGCCAGGTTGAGAAAGTAAGGATGGTTGTAATATTCACGCAGTTGTTCCGGCGTGGTTTTTTCAAACAGGATGTCGCTCGTCCACGTCGTAAAAAACAACCAACCCGCTTTTTCACTTACGAGCAATTTTGGATCAGGCAGCGGCCCGTTCTCGCCGAGGGCGATAATTTTTTTGCCGCGCGTCATCTGGGTGAGTTCGTCAAAAATGTCCTTCGCCGGATCATGATTGCCGTCCATCGGATAATGATCCTGGCCGACGATGTCCACGTAAGCATCGCCCGGATACCACGCGGCCAGATCGGTTTCGGCGCCAGGTGAGAAGACCCAGATCAAATTGTTCAAGCGATGTTTCACCGTGAAGTTTTCAAACATCATCCGCCACAATTTTTTCATCGGCTCCGACCCGCCCACGCCCCACCAGAACCAGCGGCCATTCGCCTCGTGTAACGGACGCCAGAGCACAGGCACCTGCGCATCACGTAAAAATTCCAGCTCGGTGGCGATCAAATCCAGATCGTGCTGCACAGCGTCGTATTCGGGCGTGCCTTCGGTGACGGCGCGCGAAATGTCGAACGTGGTGTCCTTTGTGTAAAACTCCGGTTCATTCATCGGCGCGCGCCAGTGCCAGCAGAATTCCACGATGCCGTTGCGTTCTTGATACCAGCGGGCGGCATGTTTCATCAGCAGATGGTTCGTATCACGGCGTGACGACTTCTCGGTATAACCCGCCACATCCATCGCCAGCAGCGCGGGCAGTTTGCCGGTCGTGTTGGTGATATAATTCAACTCCAGGCTCAAGCCGTTCGTCCGCCGCCAGCCATCTTGCTGGCCGGAGATGATTTTTTTGCCGTAAATGTCCTCAAAAAAAGTCAGCAACGATTGTGCTTCGCGCGAAGCACCGGGTGTTACCGGCGTATCGGCTTCAAAGCCATGGACAATCTGGGCGACGAACAGCAGCGTCAGGATGAATAAAACCCTCAGGTAGCGGACGGTTTCTGAAAATATTATCGGCGGGCACTTCATCATTGTTGCTGGGATTCGCTGGAAAATTGTCTGCCATTCTAACCAGTTGCTTGCAAAAACAATGTCACCAAAACGCGGGACATCACCCGGCCTTTTCATGGCGGGAGTTCAGTCTAGACTTAGGCTGATCCATTGCAAGAGGCCAACAACCATGAATCATCATTTTTCCCGGAGAGACTTCATCAAAACCACCGCGCTGGCCATGCCTTTCATCGCCGCCGGTTGCACTCACCTCGCCACCGGTTCAAAACGGACGGATGACTTCATCCGCGTCCGCAACGGCCAGTTTCAAGTGCAAGGCCGGCCTTATTTTTATGTCGGTGCCAACATCTGGTATGGCTGTTACTTGAGCGACGCATCGTTGCCCGGCGGACGATCTCGCTTTATTCGCGAACTGGATCAACTGCAAAGTCTTGGCGTGAACAATCTTCGCCTGCTCGCAGGCTCCGAAACCTCGCCGCTCGTGGGTGCGATTCCGAATGGCATCACGCGGTCGCCGCATGACTACGACGAAGCCCTGCTTGGCGGGCTGGATTTCTGTCTTGCCGAGATGGCAAAGCGCAATATGCGTGCAGTTTTGTTTGTCTCCAATTACTGGCAATGGTCGGGCAGCTTCGCGCAATACGTCCGGTGGGTAACGGGCGAAATGATTCCCGATCCCGACCAGCCGGTGATGGCCAAGGGCGACTGGCACGCGTTCATGAAATTTTCCGCCAGTTTTTACAAAACGCCCGCCGCCGTTGAGCTGTATCGCGGCTATATCGCCAGCTTGATTCAACGCCGTAACACCATCAATGGCCGTCTTTATCGCGACGATCCGGCGATCATGACTTGGGAGCTCGCCAACGAACCGCGTCCCTGTGCCGACGACAGCACAGCGGCCAGGGATGTTCCCATCTTCTGCGACTGGGTGGACAGCACGGCGCGATTCATCCACGCGCAGGATCCAAATCATCTCGTCTGCACCGGCAGCGAAGGCATCTGGGGTTGCCTGCAAAAACCTGAAGTCTTCATCGCCGCCCACAAGTCACCGGCGATTGATTATGTCACCGTCCACATGTGGCTGAAAAACTGGAACTGGCTCAAAGAAGCGCAGCTTGGAGCGGAATTTGAGATCGCCGCCGGCAAGGCGCGCGAACATGTCGAAACTCATAACCAGATCGCGACAGACATTCTGAAGAAACCGCTCGTGCTGGAGGAATTTGGCTTGCCGCGCGACCATGAAGCTTACGCGCCCGGCACACCCACAACGGCGCGTGATGAATATTATCAGCGGATGTTCGTACAGGTCGCGGAATCCTGCAAAGCAGGGCGCGCGTTGCAGGCGGCGAATTTCTGGGCCTGGGGCGGGGAAGGCCGCGTCACCGCGCCGAAAAATTCCGCCGGTGCATTTCTTGGCGATCCGCCATGCGAGCCGCAGGGGTTGAACTCTGTTTTCAACTCGGATAAAAGCACCCTGGCAATTATCACCCAAGCCAACAAAAAACTCGCGGCGTTCACGAGTTAACGGGCCGGAGGCGGAACAAGCTGGCTGCGCAAAGTCCGGCTGTATTCGGGCGCCTGCCGCGCCGCCGGCAGTTTTTTTGTGAAGCCTGCAGACGCCGCATTTGTTCATCATGATTCAGTTGGCCCGTGAACGGAGCGGCGCTGACGCGGGTGAGAATGTCGTTAAAAACATCCAATTGATTCAGCTCGGCCCAGCCCAGCCTTTTGCGCAGTCCGCCGACTTTGTCTCCGCGATTGACGGAATAAAACTCCCCACGCGCTTCGCCAAAGCAAACGGGCGGCCTTCCATCCCGCCGCCGGTCCAGACAATTCACGGCAGGGGAATGATTTCGATCCCGTTTAACTCCGGGTTTTCCATGTTGGGGGTGAATGTGATGTCCAGTTTGCCGCCGGTGATGTCCACGTCCGCGCTCTCCACATAGGCGCGCTGCGAGCCGCCCGCCATTGCGAACAAATCAAAATCCTTGAATTCATGCCCCGCCACGTTGAAGGAAAAAACACGCCGGCCGGGTCCGTCAATGGCGCCAAAAGTTTCCGCGAAATGAAGCTTTATCGTGTATCTGCCGTTGGCGAGCGGCACTGAAAACGCCGTCATGCCATAGTGCTCGCTCCGGTAAAGCGCAGGATTCTTTGTGTTGGCGATCAGCAGATTTTCATCGCGCGAAACCATGTCACCATCGGCGAAACCGCGGTCGGCCTCCCAGACATTGCCGTCGGCATCGATGAACGGTTTCGTGGCCCCGGCTTTGATCCGGATAACCGGCCGGGTTTCCGGCGTCGTGGAGGCGGCGGAAACATTTTTCAGCCGCAGCAGCAAGACGTCGTGGCCGGGAATCTCAGCGGACAAAATGTCCTTCGTCGTGCCGGCGGACTCTTTAGTCCACAGATTTTTGAGGTCATAGGTCGTCACGGCAAACTCCGCGTCGCGCCGGGAAAAGCTGTCGGAGACTTTTTCATTCTTCCAGTCGAATGAAATTTTCTGCGCGTCCTTGCCACGATTCAGCGCGCACATCGCCCAATCACCGTTGGCCAGCGGCTTGAACCAGATTTCCACGTTCTTGTTGGTCGAATAGGCAAAGCCTTGGACGCCGAGCGCGTCTTGGTTAATCACAATAACGTCTTTGTTCACCAAGACCGCCTTTACGGCCGGTGACATCGAGCGCAAATCGTTTCCAGAAATCAGCGGCGCGGCCAGCATGCACCACATTGAGAAATGCGCGCGGTCCTCGTTCGCGGTCAAACCGTTGCCCACTTCGAGCATGTCGGGATCGTTCCAATGGCCCGGCCCGGCGTAAGTGCGGAGGGGTTTCTGCGCGTCAATGATCCGCAAGACGCCCCATTGCTGCCAGTTGGTGTGATCCAGCGTGCCGGCGAAACTGGGATAAATATCTGTCGTCGTGCGCCACAAATGGCTGGTGTTGCTCGCCCACAACCAAGGTTTGTTCTGGCCCCATTCGCACATGCTGAAAATCATCGGCCGGCCGGCGGCGTGGATGGCGTCGCGCATCGTGGCGTAAGCGCCTTCGGCTTTCAAACCCTCGGCGTTGCACCAGTCGTATTTAAGGTAATCAATGCCCCACGACGCATAGGTCAGCGCGTCCTGATATTCGTGGCCGCGGCTGCCGGGACGACCGCCGCAGGTCTGGTTGCCCACATCCGAATAGATCCCCAGCTTCAAGCCTTTGGAGTGAACATAGTCGGCCAGCGCCTTGATGCCGGAGGGAAACCGGTTCGTATCCGGCTGCATGAAACCCTGCGCGTCGCGCACGCCATGCCAGCAGTCGTCAATGTTCACATATTGATAACCGGCTTCCTTCATGCCGTTGGTTGCCATTGCGTCGGCGGTCTGGCGGATCAAATCCTCAGTCACGTCGCACTGGAACTTGTTCCAGCTGTTCCACCCCATCGGCGGCGTGAGGGCGAGATTGGGAAATTTTTGCGCATGCAGGCTGGCGCATGCCAGGCAGGCGAGCGCCAAGACGATGTTGGTCAAAGGTTTCATGGGTCGAAAAAAGTGTAGCGGTTCGCGCGAACTAGTCATGTCATAAAAATCCCTTAATTGACCGGATGGCTGCACACCGCGCGTCGGCGCGTCGGCAGACCGACGTATTTGTAATGCTCGATAAATCCGGCTTTTTACCGAAAGCCGCTACGTTATTTCACGCCCTTCGCGGGAACGCCGGGATCAAGGATGTTGTTGTCCTCCATCCATTCCGTCAGGCGCTGCGGCCAGTTTTTGATGGTGGCAAGTTTGGAACGCTGGCCCTGGTTGAAACCATGACCGCCTTTCGCGTAGAGATGCAGTTCCGCCGGGACCTTGGCCGCGCGATATTTTTCCAGCAGGCCGGTGACCACGACGGCGTGAAAGCGGTCGTCGTCGGCGCAGAGCAGAAATGCGGGCGGCGGATTCACCGGCAACACGGCGGGAACGCCCAGCGGGCCAGGGTAAATTTCTGCGATGAAATCCGGCCTGCCATCCACGCGATCAATCGCATCGGGCGCATTCGTGATGCCGGTGTTTTCACCAAAGGCCGTTAACGAAACCACTTCGCCGCCCGCTGAATAGCCGACCATGCCGATGCGGTTGGCATTAATGCCCCATCCGGCGGCATGGCTGCGGACGAGGCGCATCGCGCGCAAACCGTCTTCGCGCGCATTGTCCGCCGTGTAGGGTGAATTGGTTTCGCGGAACAAACGGTATTTCAGGACGAAGGCCGCGACGCCGAGATTGTTGAAATACTTCGCCGGCTCCACACCTTCCCCGTTAAAAACCAGTTCGCGGAAACCGCCGCCGGGACAGATGATGACCGCCGCGCCGTTCGCCTTTTCCTTGGGCGGCAGAAAGATCGTGAGGGAAGGATTGTTGATGTTGCGCACCCAATAGCTCGCAGCCTGTTCGGGAATATCCTTGCGCGATTCAAAACCCGGTGCGCCGTTCGGCCAGAGCGGAATGGTTTGCGGCGCGTCGGCGGCGAGCAGTGTTATCGGCAGAAGCAGCGCGGCGAGTAATAAGGGATTTAGTTTCATGCAATTATTTTTGACAGGCAGAATTGAACCAAGTCGGCGAATGCTTTGGCAATTGACTAAACGGCGCGCCTATTGGGGAATCTTGGCCATATCTTTATCGGACATTTTCTTCATCGCTTGGCCAGTAAGCTGAACAATTTGCAGGTAGTCTGGATTGTCCAGAGCCGTGCCACACTGCTTCAACGAGGTGAAGCATTTTCGAGCTTGAGCCATGTCACCTTTCAAGACTGCATCGCGCCCAGCTTCTTCCACCGAGCTTGCCAAATCCCTCAAAGATTGAAGCTGTGCCGTCATCTTAAGGGACTTAGCCTGACGGTCGGCATTTGAAAGAGTCTTAAACTGGACTTCGCTTATGCTCAATGTGGAACTGGGCGCAGACGATGGAGCGCTGTTCCAATCCATTGCCAGAAAATTGCTTGTAGCCGTTGTTTTGTCTCCCGACTGCCAAGCTGTCAACGCTGGCTCCAAAATGATTTCTGGTTGTGCTGTTAGCGTAGTGGCGGAACTGCTTTTCTTACCACAGCCCGTTAACAGAATAGCCACCACCATAATTCCGGCGATGATTGCGCTTTTCATAAATGTAATGCGCTTGATGGCTATTAAACATTCTCCAATCTGCCAGTCGAATCCCCGAACCGCTCCAGATTTTTCACGCCCATGCGGTCGGCCATGCTCAAGAACAGATTCGTTGCCGGTTTGCCGCCATGTTTCACGAACCGGCCCGGCGTGATGGTGCCGCCACCGCCGCCTGCCAGCAGGATCGGCAGGTTGGAATGCGTATGACGGTTGCCATCGGCGTTGCCGCCGCCATAGACGATCATCGTGTTGTGCAGGATGGAATTGCCGTCCACGTCCTTGGTCGCCGACATTTTATCCAGGAATTTTCCGAACTGCTGGACATAAAACAGATCAATCTCGGTGATCTTTTCAATCTTCTCCGCATTATTTTGATGATGCGACAAATCGTGATGACCTTCAGGAATGCCGATGTCCGCGAAGGAACGGTTGCTGCCATCATGCGCGAGCAGCATTGTGGCCACGCGCGTTGAATCCGTCTGAAACGCCAGCAGCATGAGGTCATACATGAGCTGGATGTGCTGCGCGTAATCGGCGGGAATGCCGGCGGGCGTCTCGACCATCGGATCCTTTACGTCGCCGAATTGTTCCGCCCGTTGAATGCGCGTTTCCAATTCGCGGATGCCGGTCAGGTATTGGTCCAATTTATCCTGATCAGTCGAGCCAAGCCGTTGTTGCATCGAACGCGCATCCTGCATCACGAAGTCGAGGATGGAACGTTGCTCCTGCCGGCGGCGTTGTGAATTGGCCACGCGTTCACCGGCCGCACCCGCACCGAACAGCCGTTCAAAAACCTGGCGTGGATTGGCCTCCGGCGTCATCGGCGTGTTGGGCGAACTCCAGGAGATGTTGTATTGATAGGCGCAGGAATAACCGGAATCGCACGCGCCGGTATTACGGCCGGCATCGCAGGTCAGTTCCAAAGACGGAAAGCGCGTCAGATGTCCAATCTGGCGTGCGATGGCTTGATCAATGGAAACTCCGGCGTGAATGTCAGTCGCACTTTTTTTGAGCCGGACACCCGTGAGGAAAGTGGAGTTGGCGCGGGCATGATCGCCGCCGCCATCCATGCCCGCCGTGGCATTCATATGATCCAGCCCGCCGATCACCTGAATCTGTTTCTGGCTTGAAGCGAGCGGCTGCAACGTGCGGCTTAATTGAAAATCGCTGCCGTCATTGGATGGCCATGCGCCGGGGATTGCGCCATTCGGAAAATAAACAAAGGCGGTGCGCAGCGGCGCGCCGGTCGCCGTCGTTGCCAGACCATTCTGTGGCGAAATAACATCGGCTAACAGTTTTGTCGGCAGCAACGAACCAAACGTCGGCAGCGCAATACACGCGCCAAGGCCGCGCAGGAACTGGCGGCGATTGAAACCGGCTTGACGTTGAATCGCAAGGTTGTTGGCTTGGTTCGTTTTCATAATTTGTCTTTCGCATTGTCGCCAGACGTGGCGGCGGTCCGCACCGGGCTTCGGGTTTTTTGAAACGGCGCGGATTCCACGATCCCCGCCAGCAGGGCGGAAGGCTTGCCGCCGGACTTCTCGATGCGGGCCACGATCTGATCCACGGTTTCCACATCATAATAGTCCAGGCCGCGCCCGAGCGCATACGTTAAAAGTTTCTGGGTCAGTGTCCGGTAAAAATCTTCGGCATGTTTTTTTACAAGCACCCGCTTCAATTCCTTGATGTTGGAAAAGGATTCGCCTGTCGCCAGCTGGCCCGACGGATCAACCGGTTGATTGTATTCTTGATCGCGCCACATGCCCATGGCGTTGAAATTTTCCAACGCCAGGCCAAGCGGATCCATCCGGTTATGGCACGAAGAGCACAAGGCATTTTCGCGATGCGCCGCCAGCGTTTCCCGCAAGGTCGGCACACGGTTGGTCAAACCCTTGATGGCGTCTTCGAGCGGCGGAATATTTGGCGGTGGCGGCAGCGGCGGCGTGCCGAGAATATTGTCGAGAACGAACACGCCACGTTTGACCGGCGACGTCCGCGTGGGATTTGACGTCACGATCAGCACAGTTCCTTCCGTCAAGATTCCGCCGCGCGGGCTGTCCGGCGGCAGGGTCACCCGCCGCATTTCCTGGCCGACCACGTTGGTGAGGCCGTAATGGCGGGCCAAGCGTTCGTTGACGAAGGTATAATCGCAGTCAAGCAATTCGAGCAGGCTGCGGTCTTTCCTGATAACGTAATTAAAAACACTTTCCGTTTCTTGTTGCATCGCGCGGCGCAATTCCGGCGTCAGGTCCGCGCGCAACTGCTGCTGGCGTTGGGCGCGGAAGCTGGCGCGGATGGCGGCCAGTTCGGCTTTCTCCTCCTTTGTCAGGGTGCCGTCATTTTTGTTGTTCAATTCGCGAAAGCGGTTTTGCATGGCCTCGCGTTCCGGATCAAATTTTTGTTCCCGCGCCAGGATGCTGCGCGCCTCAATGGGCGCCGTGGTGACATCTCGCGCCTGCAACCATTGGCCGACAAAATTTTTCTCCAGCGCATCGGAGCGTTTATCCGCCATCATCCGGTTGACCTGCGCTGAAAGATTTTTCCGCAAAGTTCCCGCCGCCGCCTGCTGGAACAGTTCATCGTCCGGCATGGAAGACCAGAGGAAATAAGAAAGCCGGGAAGCGAGCGCATATTCATCCACCAAGGCATAAGGTTGTTCGCCTCCTGTTGATTCGATGTTTTCCTCACGAAAGATGAACCGGGGCGACGCCAGCACCGCAATCATTCCTTCCGCCACGCCCGCCTCGAAGGTCTTGCCAGGTTGTTCATAAATGCTTTCCGCCAGCCTGGCCAGTCGCTCAGACGTTTTCTTGTCCACCGGCCGGCGAAAAGCGCGTTGCGCAAAATTCCCCAACAGTTCCTGCGCATAGGCGCGACGATCATCGGCATCGGCGGGAACTTTTTTTGGGAAAAAGCGTGCGTAATTTTTTGGCCGTACCGCATATTCTTTTCCCACCGGCCCGCGCACCGTGACTGCTGTGATTTGCATGGACAGCGTCCGGGTTTGCGCGGCATCCGGCGTCAAGGGCCGCAGCTCAAAATCCATTTGATGGTCGCCTGCGGCCCACGATTGATCGTAACTGAAGCGATACGGCTTGCCGCCCTCCCAGCTAAATTCTTTTTTTAACAGTTCTTTGCCATCCAACCGGAAAATGAACAGGCATTTGTTGTAGTCAAAAACGTCGTCCACGTATTTTTCATTTATCACGAGATCCACGTTCAATTGGTAATCACCAGCCACCTCAGCCTTGAAGATGTTGGTCACGGAAGCCGGCGAATAATAGGAGAGCCATAGCGGGCCCGAACGTTTGGGGTCACCGGCATCGCCGCGGAACTGGGAGCCTAGAATGATTTTTTCCGGCGTGACACCCGACACGGTAGGCACGGCCTGGCCGATGATTTTTTCCGCCGCCACCATGTATTTTTCGAGCAGCATCGGCGACATGGTCAAAACTTCGCCAATGTTGTCGAAACCATGGCCGGTGTCATCTGGCGGAAATTCTTCCTGCACGTTGAATTCCGCGTCGAGCAGGTCACGAATGGTGTTTTGATATTCCACGCGGTTCAGGCGGCGGATGGTGATATGGCCGGGATCGGGATTCAACGGATCAGTCTCAAAGACCGCGTTCTTGATCCAATGTTCGATGATGGCCTTTTGATCAACGGTAGGCTGGGACTTTTTGGCCGGCGGCATCAGTCCCGCCCGGAGATTTTTCAACACGCGCCACCAGACATCGCGGCCCTCGATAAAATTCGTGTTAGAATTAAAAGCATCCAGCGCCACGCCGCCGCTATGTTCCCCATCACCATGGCAGTCGTAACAATATTCCACCAAGACCGGCTGGATGTTCTTTTTGAAATCAATCGCCGCCGCCATCTCAACCGCCCATGCTGTCAGATTCACCGTCAAACTGGCGGCGAAGGTTGCGATTAAGATGACCGGTCGGAAATTCATCTACGGATTTTCATGTTGTTAAGTATGACGCTCCAGCTCCCGCAAACGTTTCAGCGTTTCCAAGCAGGCCCGGGTGGCGTGATAAGGACCTTTCCATTCGCTGACCTTCGGCAACTTTTTGTCCGGCTGGCCGTCCGGGGTTGATGCGCCAGAACCATTCGCCGTGGACGCGGTCCACGAGGTGTTGTCCGATGTAGCTCCAGACCCGCACCGCCGAGGCAAGAAATTTTCCATCGCCCGAAAGCGTAAACGCATTCAGAAAGCCCACCATTGCTTCCGCCTGCGGCCAGCACTCGCGCCCGGCGTCAATGATCTCACTGGCACGGCCTTCATAACACAGGCCGCCATCCGGGCTGAAGCCTTCGTTGAAAATGGTTTCCGCCATTTGTGATGCGACGATGCGGACGCGTTCCAGCAATTTTTCATCGCCCAGTTCTTCCGCCGCCTCGCACAACAGCCAGCTTGCCTCAATGTCGTGACCGAACGTATAAGTATTTGAGCGCACTTCCCATTGCTCGTTGAAAAAATGATGCAGATGTTTTGTGCGTTCGTCGAGGATGCGCGTGAGAAAAAGCTCGATCAATTCGCGCAGCCGTTCGCCTAAGCGGGTCTCTCGCCAGACGCGATACAAGTTGGTATAGGCTTCCAGCACATGAAGGTGATTGTTCATGGACTTCTTCTCATTCATGTCATTTTCACCCAAGCGCGCGTCCGCCCCGGCGGGGGGACCAATCACGATTACAAACTTCGAGGTAGCCGCCGAACTTCGCATCATGCGCGTGACGCTCGATCAGCTCGAATAATTTCTTCGCGCGATCCAGTGCCGCTTGATTTCCAAAGGCGAGATGAAATTCTGTCAGTGCATAAATATAAAACGCCTGGCCGTAGGTCTTCTTCGAATCATCAATAATTTTACCAGTGTCATCCAGTCGCCAGAACGCGCCGCCGTGCTGCGCGTCCCAGAATTTGTTCATCACGAATTCAAACGCACGCTCGGCCATCTGCTGAAAGAGCTTTTCCGGGGCGCGCGCGCCTGAACCGCCGAAAACGCCCACAGGATGCGCGTGTTCACGATCAAGCCTTTCGGCTTCGTGCGGTCGGGCTTCAGATCATTTGTAAGCCATGCCATCCAGCCGCCATTTTTTTTATCGAGCGCCGGGGCCGCACCAGAACGGCAGGTAATGGCCGAACAGATGTTCGCTGACCTGCTGGGAGAATTTTTCCAGTTCAACGGGCTTGATCATTTTGGCAATGCTGGATGGGGTGATTTCCACGCGGCCAATCTGTGTTTCGCCGGTGAGTTCAATCTTCAAAAAGTTTCCGCCATTAATTTTTTTCGGCATGAAACAACACCGGTTTCCAATAGCCGTATTCGCCCGCGCCGTGGAAATAAATTTTCTTTTGCGCGGTAACGTCGTGAAAAATGTGACCGTCATTGGAAACGGAAAATTTCACGTCGCTTTCTTCCTTTGGGAAAAAGGCGAACACGCGGAAACTTTGCACTGCGTTTGGCAGTTGGTAAAGCAACACATCGCCCGCCTTGCCGGCGGCACGATGTGCGTCCTCCTTGGCGGAGCGGCAGTCGCGGTCGGCAGTCTGCCAGTCACCGCGCTGCAAATTGATCTTTGAAAAATCCGCGAGCTCGTCCACGAGCGTCGCGCTTTTCACTTTAACTGGGCCGACAATGTTGGACGGCTCGGAAAGGCCTGATTCATTTTTGGCACGGACACGGTAAAACCATTCGCCCGCCGGAACAATTTCATCGGCGAATTGCGGACGATACTGCGTGAAAGCTTCGTCAATATTGGACGAAACGATTTGCCAATCGCCGTTGTATTTCGCGGGCACGCTCGACTTGATAGCTGCTTGCACCGACCGAGCCTTGCCACGAAATCGCAGCGGCATCGGCAATCGGTAACAGTTTTGGCGGCGCAGGGAATGGCAGCCGACGGCACGGGAATTCCGCGAATGGCAAAAGCGTTGGTGCGGACAATCGCCATGAGGCTGGTTTCGTCGTAGTCAGTGCCCATCGTTGAACCCGGCCAGTGAAACGCCTTGTAGAGATTTCCGCCCAAGCCGGGTTCGCTGTGCCAGTAGAAGCCGCCATCGCGGTTGCGGAAGCGCAAGCTCCAGAGCAGGCCGCCGGACGCGCTGCTGTCGGCGATGGCCGCCATCGCGTCGGCCATCTGCGCGGTGCTGACGAAGCCAAACTCGCCCACGACGTAAGGTTTTTTGCCCTTGGCCTTGTCCGCGTTGAAATGGATCAGTTCGGCGAAGGACTTTTTGTTGCCCGGATAATGATGTGTCGTAACGATATCCACGTCGTGAATTTCCAACGACTCATCGCGCAGAACCGAAGCATTGAAACCGTCCATCACCAGATGATTGGTGTCGAGGGATTTGATATAGTGCGCGATCTCGCGCGTCCACGCTGGCGGGGAGGCAATTTCATTTCCGGTTTCCCAGCAGAGAACCGCCTTGTCGTCCGAATAGCGCACGCCAGTGACGGTGTTGGTGCGTGTCAGGATGAAATGAATCGTCTGCTTGAAGTCGGCGATAAGTTGCGGGTCGGTCCAGAAATCGTCCTTGGTCTTGCTGCGCCAGCCGGCGTATTCGGCGCGTCCGCCCATCCACGGCCAGTTGTCTACGAACGGGATGATGAGGCGAACGCCGGTGCGGTTCGCGGCGGCAAACACCTCATCGAGCGTGCGGAAGGCGGCCTCGTTGAATTTGCCCGGTGCGAGCACGTGACGCGGCGTGCCGGACGCGTCGTTGGTGCGTTGCACACTGATGACGTAAGTGCGCGTGACCGTGCCGCCCATAACCGCGATCGTGGACAGAGCATCGTTGATCTCGAATTTATCCGGCAGTCGCCATGGATTTTCTTCGGCGTACGGCACGTTGTCTTCCACGATCAGCAAGTTGGGGATGTTCAGGGAAACAAAACGGAAAGGCTGGCTGCCATCCATCAACTGGCCGTCGCGCACGGTGATGAATTGCTGGAACCCCGGGCTGGCGGGACCAGCCGTACTGGTCAAAACCATTCCTGCCGCAGCAGCCAGAGTGAGAAGGTGAAGTTTCATGACATTGGTTTTTGGAAAATGGATGAAAGACAGACGGTTGATTTGAATTTCGAAAATCAGTTTTCCTTGGCCGTCCGGCGCGCCGCCAGTTCAGTTTCGATGTTGTTCAGGAAGGATACCTTCAGCGGGTAGACCAGCATGAATAGTCCCGAAACCAGCGCGCCAATCGCAGGATAAATGCTGACCATCATGCGAATACCGGTCTGAGTGTCACCATTTTGCACCACGTTGGCCTGAAAGCCATAGTAGCCGAGCAGCCACCCGGCGAACGCGCCGCCCAGTGTCCAGCCGAATTTTTGCGACATTGAGGAGGCCGAGAACACAAGGCCCGTCGCACGTCGGCCGGTTTTCCATTCCGAATAATCCGCAGCGTCCGCATACATGGACCACAGCAGTGGGAAGACAAACCCTGCGCAAACACTGATCAAACATTGCAGGATCATTACGAGGCCCACGGACTCGGGGGGCACGCCATAGACCATGAAACTGAAAACCGACGCGCCCAGCATCGCTACAAAAAAAGTGTTCTTTTTTCCGATCCGGTCGGAAATTGGTTTGGCCAGAATCACGCCGAGGATATTCGCCCCCTGACCGAGCACGAAATACAAGCTGCTCCAGCCCATGGTGAATTTGAGTGACGGGAGGGAAAACGCATCGTTCGTGCGCAGATAATATTTGAAATAATACATTGCCGCGCCATCGCGGATGGAGTTGAAGAAAATCGTCGCGATGCCCGCGCCCAGCAGGATGAACCACGGCCGGTTTTTCCACAGATCGGCCAGGTCATGCTTCAACGAGGTTTGTTGCGTGACCGGTTTGATCCGTTCACGCGTCCAGGCAAACGTGATCCAAAACAGAATCATGGCGATAAACGCGAACACGCCGGCGGCCCATTGCCAGCCACGCTGTAAATCGGGAGCGCCGCCGCCCGAGCGGCTGAAGAAGCCCGCCACTGGTTCAGCGGCGGCCAGCACCACGAGGCTGCCACCAAAAGCGAAAATGAAACGGAACGTCGCCAGCGAGGTGCGTTCCTTGCCATCGGCCGTCATCACGCCTATCAACGAAGCGTAAGGGACGTTGATGAGCGAATAGATCATCATCATGAGTGAATAGGTCACGTAGGCATAAATCAACTTTCCGCTCGCACCAAAAGACGGAGTAGTAAACGTAAGCACACCGATGATGCCGAAGGGAATAGCCATCCAGAGCAGGTAAGGACGGAATTTTCCCCAGCGCGTCTCCGTGCGGTCGCTCAACACACCGACGAACGGATCAAACGCCGCGTCCCAGATGCGCGTGATGAGAAACATCGTGCCCACCGCAGCCGCCGTGATTCCAAAGATGTCTGTGTAGAAAAACATCAGATACATCGAGAACAATTTCCAGAACATGGACGACGCGGCGTCGCCGCAGCCGTAGCCGATTTTTTCGCGCAGGCGTAGTTTCATGGGATTCAATCAGGTTGCGGCGGGAGCGGGGAATTTTCGAGGCAAAACTGCGTAACGAATTTTGGTGACAGCCGATGGATTCGGAACGCGGCGTTTACACCGCTTCAACTTGTAATACACAAACGACCTTCGATTTCCAGCCCGCTGTCATTAAGAATGGTGAAGCGGCGTGAACGCCATGCTCCATTTTCAATGCGTCGAGCCCATCGGCAGGTGTGCGTATTTGGCGACGGCCTGGGCACGCGAGCGGACGTGCAATTTTTCGTAGATGCGACGGATGTAGGTGTTGACGGTCTGTACGCCGATCTTGAGCATCTCGGCAATCTCCTTGTAAAGATAGCCACGAGCGAGCAACTCGAGGACTTCGCGTTCGCGCGGCGAAAGTTCAACCGTTTCGCCGTCGGTGTGGGTTTCGTTGCGGTAAAAATTCTGGACGACCTTGCGGGCGATCTGGCTGCTCATGGGCGAGCCACCGGCGTGGACGTCTTTCAAGGCGTCAATCAGTTCATTCCGCCGCGTTTGTTTCAACAGATAACCGGACGCACCGGCGGACAGGGCGTTGAAGACGTGGTTGGCATCTTCATAAACAGTGATCATTACAAACTGCGTGTCGGGCAGGCGCGGTTTCAACTTGCGGACGCATTCAATGCCGTTCATGCCGGGCAGGTTGATGTCGAAGAGGACGACGGACGGTTTCTCGTGCGGCAATTTGGCAAGCGCGGATTCCGCATCATCAAATTCGCCGGCACAGCGGAAGCCATCGGCATTGCGGATCCAGCCGGCGAGGATTTCCCGCGCCGGCACGTCGTCTTCCACAATGGCCACTGCAATGCTCAAAGAATTTTTAGGCTTCGACATATCATAAGCTCGCGCCGGAGCGGAGTCTTGTCACGTTAATTGATGACACAGGTTGACCAGTTAAAGGGTTTGGCGTGCGGTAGCCGGAACGGAAACGGAAAACGTGATCTCAGTGCCGGCGCCGGGCGCGCTTTGAATCTCGCAGCGTCCGCCGATTTTTTCCAGCCGTTGCCGCATGTTTTTCAGGCCATTGCCGCGTCCCGGGCGCGACGAAACATTGGCGGGATCAAAGCCCCTGCCATTATCGCGCACGATGAGATGAAATCCAGCGCTGTCGGTGGCGAGGGAGATGGAGACTTCATTGGCCCCGGAATGTTTGACGAAATTGTGCAAGGCCTCCTTGAAGGCAAGAAAAACATTATGGCGCATCTCGGCGGTGATCGGCCAGTGCGGCAGGTGCAATGGCACGTCAAGTCGGCAGCGGATGTCGATCGAGGCAAGATATTCCTGCGCGAAATTTCCGAGGTAGCTGGCGAGACTGTCCAGCGTGTCATGCTGCGGATTGACGGCCCAGACGATTTCATCCATGGACCGGGTCAGTTCGCGCGAGGTGCTGTAGATGCGTTCGAGCTGCGCGGCGGCCGGGGTTGAATTTTCCAGTTCGCCATGCGCGGACTGGCTCAACAGCGAGATGCGCGTGAGGTTGGCGCCGAGATGGTCGTGGATGTCTTTGGCGATGCGGGTGCGTTCGCGTTCAACGGCCTGCTGACGCTGGATGACCTCCAATTTGCGGCGCATCCGGCGACGCGTGATGGTCAAGACGACTATCACCACCAATGTAATGGCCAGCATAACGATCAGCGTACGGAACCACCACGTCTGCCAGAAATGCGGCGGCACATTGAGGGTGAGCCGGGCGCCGGCTTCGCTCCAAACGCCATCACTGTTGGCGGCGCGGACGTGAAAGGTGTAATCACCCGGCGGAATGTAGCTGTATTCCGCGACGCGTTTATTGCCGGCGTCCACCCAGTCCTTTTCCCAGCCGTCGAGCCGGTATTGGAACTGCATTTTTTCAGGCGCGACAAAACTCAAGCCGGTGAAGTGAAATTCAAACCGTTGCAATCCCAGCGGAATCTTCAACGGCGATTTATCATCCGGATCTGGCGCGAGCGTGTGACCGCCGGCGACGATGTTTTCGATGACCACCGGCGGCGGCAACTGGTTCACCTTCGTATCATCTGGATTCACGATCACCACGCCTTTGCTGGTGGGGAAACAGATCCGTCCATCCGCAAGTTTACACGCGGCGGGCTGCAAACCGCCGGAACATTCCAAAGAAGGCAGGCCGTCGCCCTTGCCGTAAGTGAGGCAATCAACAAGGGAAATTTTCCCATCGGCGCAATCATTCAGCATCTTTTCGGCGACGCGGAAAATACCGCCGTGCGAACTGATCCAGAAATTTCCGTGGCTGTCCTCCTCGATGGCACAGATAAAATTATTCGGCAATCCTTCTGCCGTGGTGACCTTGGCGAGGTGGCCGTTTTTGAAACGATCCAGGCCGCTGCCATAGCTGCCGATCCACAGTGAGTCGTCCATACCCAGGTGCAGACATTGGACGTAATCGCTCGAAAGACCGTCGGTTTTCAGGAATTGTTCCAGCCGGCCATTTTTCAAACGGCCCAGCCCGCCGCCGAGCATGCCAAACCACACCGTGCCTTCGCGGTCTTGCACAATGGTCCGCACGTCCGGCACTTTCAAACCGTCCTTCTCCCCGAACCATTTCACCGCGCCATTTTCGTAACGGATTAATCCGCTCGCCGTGCCGATCCACGTCACGCCCTCGGATGTCTGCAAAATCGCAGGCATGGGAACATTAACATTCTCCAACCCGGGAGGAATGACGAAGCGGTCGCCATGCTGGACATACATGCCGCCTCCCCAGGTGCCGGCCCACATCCGGCCTTTGGCATCCTCGGAGACGCACCAGACAAACAGATTTGAGAATCCGGCACTGTCTCCATAACGTTTCCATCCATTATCAAGCAAACGGTAGAGCCCCGCACCTTCGCTGCCGACCCAGATCGCGCCAGCACGCGACGTCGCCACCGACAATGGCACGCATCCCTGCCAGTGGTCAGCCGGGTCCAGAGTTTCAATCTTGCCAGGACGCAGCGCGATCAATCCTTCGCTGCCGGCGCCCACCCACAACGTGCCTTCACGATCTTCATGCAAGCAGCGGATCCAGTCGTTGAGCAAACCATTGGCATGATTGAAGTGCAACACTGTACGGTTGGAAAGCATCAGATACAGCCCGTCGCTTGACGTGCCCATCGCCAGCGCGCCGGATTTGGTTTCCAGCATCGCGATGACAGTGGCGTTGTTGGGATTTGGGCCGCGATTTTCCGACACGGAATGGCCATCCCATTTTCGCACCTGTCCGTCGCTCACGATCCACAAACCGCCATCGCGACTGGGACAGATGCCCAGCACATAATAGCCGATACCATTGGTGTCATTGGTGGTGGTCAGCATCGTCAACCGGCCATTCTCCACTTCGGCCAGCTGGCCGCCACTCGTCACCCATAATTTCCCCCGGCCATCCCGCACCATCTGCGCCACGCCGTCATTATTTGGCAGGGAACACGTGACGCCATCGCGGGCGCGAACCAGGGTTCCTTCCTCGTTCAACATCCAGATATCACCGGCTTCATCCGCGCCGATGGCGGGAATTTTCCGGCGAATACCCGTTTCATGCACATCCTGCGACTCAAACTTGCCGTCCCGGTAACACGTCAGGTCGCCGCGTTCATGGCCGATCCACAAGGTTCCCCTGGCATCTTCATATAGGCTGGTGACGCGGTCGCTCTGCAAACCCGGCGTGCTTGCGCTGTTGAAAACCGTGAAATGCACGCCGTCAAACCGCACCAGGCCGCCATAGGTGCCGATCCAAAGATAGCCATCATGTGTCTGCACCACCGCCGTCACGGCATTGTCCGGCAGGCCGTTCTCCGTCTTCCAAGAACGCGGGAAGTAGTTCGGCAGCGCTGATTCCCCGGCACCGGCCGTCGGGCCAAGACCGATCAACAGCCACAAGGCAACCTGACGCGAAATTTTTTTCAAGACGAAGATCATTCCCAAGTCAGGAACCCCCGGTTTATGGTTCATTCGACCATGCTTGTGTTGGTCACAAACGCAATCCGCCGGCTGTCTGGCGACCATGATGGGACGTTGATCGTGCCCTGGCCACCGTAAATATAAGCAATGACCTTTGGTGCGCCGCCTCCAACCGGCAGCAGGCGGAGATAACAATGTTGATAGTAGGGATGGTCGTCCGGATTAATGTTCCCGGGGAAGCTGATGATGACGATCCATTTTCCGTCCGGCGAAACATGGGGAAACCAATTGTTATATGAGTCGTTTGTGATTTGTTCCTGGTCCGAAGCATCCGGCTTCATCCGCCAGATTTGCATTTTACCCGTGCGGCTGGAATTGAAGTAAATGTATTTTCCATCCGGCGTAAATTCAGGGCCGTCGTTCAAGCCCGGCGCTTCGGTCAGCCGGACTTCCGGGCCGCCGCCATCGGACGGGATTTTATAAATGTCAAACTTGTTGCTGCGGCCGCCGGTGTAAACCAGAAACCTGCCGTCCGGCGACCATCCGTGCAGATATGACGGCGTCAAGGGTGTGATCCGCCTGGGCGTTCCGCCACCGGCGGGCAGGGTGAAGACCGCAGACTGCCCGCCGTGTTCCTGACTTTGATCGCTGATGCCGAGCATCATTCCATCGAACGAAAGGACATGGTCGTTGTTGTTGCGATTGTTCGGGTCTGTGTTGAGAAATGACTGTTGTCTCCCGGCCAGGTCAAAGCGGCACAGCCGGCCCCAGCCGGCCGCGCGACCGCTTACGTTGTAAATGAGCGCACTTCCATCCCGCGTCCAGTTCGGTGCTTCAAAGGGCTGCGCGGATTGGTGGATTTTTTCCAGCCGGCCGCTTTGAACATCCAGGATTTCCAGGACGCTGCCGAGGTAATCTCTGTAGGGAACAAATCCGTCCAGGGCCGGGCGGATGATACGCACGTCGCGAAAACCGGCTTTTTCAATCACATCTGCGGCGTGCGAGCAGACAAACAGCCCGGCATAAACATCATCGCCCAGATCAAAATTCGTGAGTTCAGCGGTGACAAACGGCTCGCCGAAGTGCGCCGCCGAAAAAATAAAGCTGGTGCCCTTGCGTTCGAACTGGAGGACGTCGGCATTGGTGATGGAGAGTTTGATTTCCTCCGTGTTGCCGCCTTTGGTCCGTCGAAATTGAAGCGAAGTCAGGCCGCTGCCATGTTCCGCGCAATCCGCATAAGGGGCGTCAGCCTCCAGAGTCGGACGCACCATCCAGCCGGTTTTACGATGGTCCGCCGCCCCTTTGCCGGTGAACCCGGCCCGTGCCCGAAGGATGAAATCACCCCGCAGCTTCTTCCAGACGAAGTGGCATTGATCCTGGGTGAACCACATGTTGAGGCCCGCGCCGGCGATGGTGTAAACCTGTTTTGCGGAATCGTAGGCGCAAGTGCCGGAAAATTTGGGCGAACCGATGTCCGTCTGGCCGGAGAATTCGCCCAGGAAAGGGTCCTGCGCAAGTGCCGGAACAATGGCAGCGGCAATGATCGAGGTCATGGCGGTAAACTTCTGCAGTGGGAATGGGATTTTAACATTCATCCTGTTGGCCGGTTTTTCTCTGGGAGAATGAAACCCAATGTCCTCTGTTTGTCCCAGGTTGTCACGTTCCAAAATTGATTTCTGACAACGTTGCCACCGGTGTTGCTGTTGGAAAAATCAACCGGAGTCTGAGAGTGGTGCACCCAATAGGAGTTGAACCTATAACCTGCTGATCCGTAGTCAGCCGCTCTATCCAATTGAGCTATGGGTGCGACCAAAGGGCGGTGAATCTATGCGTGAATCCGGATTTGAGCAATCCTTTTTCCACGCACTGCTCCGGCGGGTGCGTCAGCGGAAACGCAGGTTCAACACCGCCAGCACCGCGACCGTGGCGATCAGGATCAAGCCGCTCGGCATGAATTTCTTCGTCTTGCCCAGCCGCACCGCGAACACCACCAGCAGCACGACCAGCGTCACATTCGCCAGACCCATTGCAAAGCCGGGCTTAAAAACATTGCGCAACGTCGTCAGGATCAGGATCGCGGCGAACACCGCCGACGTGATGAGCGACACCTTGCTCCTGGCCTTGAAGAAACCGATCAACCCGCCCACGAGCAGCAGGACGATGTAAATCCACAGGACTTTGACATCAAAATCATTCATGCGCGCAGAGGCTGCCTCAATTTCCCGACACGTCCAAGCTTAGAATTTCGCCCGGCTCGCATTCGACCGTCACCTCGAACGGGCGGCAGCACACCTCGCAATCCGTCGTGAACCGCTGGTTCGGCACGCTGGTATCAATGGCCACCTCGGACGGCTGCCCGCAGAACGGACAGGAGATAGATTCGCAAACTTCCATGCGGGGAATCTAACGGTGCTGGGATAAAGTGCAATGGTTCAAACGGCGCGCGGCTCTGTGAGCCGCAGCATTAGGCAAGTTTTTATCCGTCTGGATTAACAGGTCTGCTGCGGGTCATAGAACCGCGCTCCAGTCGTGGCGGAGATAATTCTTGATGGAAACGAGCCAGTTCGCTTTTATATCGAAATGGGCGTCGCAATCTATCCCCGCATCCAAGGAGTCAGCGAAAGCTGGGCTTATGAAATCTCCGGAAAGGCGTTGGCTGCCGAACACGAGCGGCTGCACAAAATGATCAAGAATCAGGGGTTGAAAGATTTACTGGAGTATTTTGTCCCTAGCCAAGAAGATGCAGAAGAGTTCGGAGCCAGTGTCGAAGAGAATTGGTATGAGCCGAATGAAGGAATTGCAATTATTGATGCAATGACTGCTGTAGCCGATACCCATCCCGCCGGCATCGGTAGGAGTGAGGAACTAAAGACTGATCTTCAGGCGTTCAGATTGATTCTCGAGCGCGCTAAAGCTGAGGGAAAAATGTGGAATCTGGCAATGGACTACTGATTGAAAATCCAGCCGAATAGAATATTCATCATTGCGCCTTAATTCGTTGGTTCTTGTTTTCCAGTTTGCCCTGCCCGCCAATTTCAGAGATAGTAGCCATCCGTGTTTACGGACAATTTATGAAACCCCAGGTTGAAATCTATGACACGACCCTGCGCGACGGTTCGCAGGGCGAAGGCATCAATTTCTCGGTCGCGGACAAGCTCCGCATCGCCGAGAAACTCGATGCGTTCGGGGTTCACTACATTGAAGGCGGCTGGCCGGGCAGCAATCCCAAGGACATCGAATTTTTTGCGCAGGCTAAGAAACGCAAATTCAAGAACGCCAAGCTCGCGGCTTTCGGCTCCACACGTAAAAAGAACACGCCCGTTGAAGAAGACGATCAGGTGCGCTTGCTCATCGAGGCAGAAACGCCCGTCGTCACGATTTACGGCAAGACAAGCATGCTGCACGTGAAGGAAGTCCTGCGCTGCACGCCGGAAGAAAATCTCGCGATGATCGCCGACACCGTGAAGTTTCTGAAAGACAGCGGCAAGTTCGTCATCTACGACGCCGAGCACGCATTCGATGGCTACAAACTGGACGCCGAATATGCGCTCGACACCTGGCGTGCCGCCGAAAAAGCGGGCGCAGATTTCGTGGTGCTGTGCGACACGAACGGCGGCTGTCTGCCGGCTGAAGTCGCCGCCATCACCAGGACAGCGGCCGGCAAACTGAATTGCAAAATCGGCATCCACACGCATGACGACATCGGCATGGGCGTGGCCAACGCATTGGCGTCGTTGGATGCGGGCGCGGTGCATGTGCAGGGCACGATCAACGGTTACGGCGAACGCACGGGCAATTGCAATCTAACCAGCGTGATTCCTTGTGTCGCGTTGAAGATGAAGAAAACCTGCGTGCCGGCTAAATCGCTGGCGAAGCTCAAGGAACTTTCCGGGTTCGTGGATGAAGTGGCGAACCTGCGCCATAATCCGCGCTTGCCGTGGGTGGGTTCGGCGGCGTTTGCGCACAAAGGCGGCGCGCACGTCAACGCCGTGCAGAAGCTGGCGTCAAGTTACGAACATGTTGATCCGTCGCTCGTCGGCAATGAACGCAACATTCTCATCAGCGACCTTTCCGGCCGCAGCAACATCGTCCTCAAGGCGCAGGAACTGGGTCTCAAGCTCACGAACGATACGCCGGAGTTGCGCCAGATTCTCGACACGATCAAGCAGCGCGAACACGAGGGCTACGAATTTGAAGCGGCGGAGGCTTCGATGGCGTTGATCATTCGCGGCATCCTCGACCACAATCCTGCCTTGCTGTTCACCGTGGAAAAATATCACGTCTCAATGCGACGCGACGCGAAGCAATCCGTTTGCGAAGCGACCGTGCGCGTTTCCGTCGGCAAAAAAGTTCATGACGAGGTGGCCGAAGGCGACGGCCCGGTGAACGCGCTCGACAGCGCTTTGCGTCATGCGCTGGCCAAATCGTTTCCCAAGTTGAAGCACATCACGCTCACCGATTACAAGGTGCGCATCCTTGACGGCGTCGCCGGCACGGCGGCCAAGACCCGCGTGCTGATCGAATCCAGCGACGGCAAACGCGAATGGGGCACCGTCGGCGTGAGCGAGAACATCATCGAAGCCTCCTTGCAGGCGCTCGTGGACTCGATGGAATACGCGCTGTTGAAAAAATAACGAAAAAGGTTTTACGCGAATTACGCCAATTATCGCGAATTCCAATAACTCATGAGCGAACTGCTTTACAAAGATGAAGTATTTAAACTCGTGGGACATTGCATGGAAGTTCATCGCGAACTTGGCAAGGGTCAGGATGAAGTTCTTTACAAGGATGCTTTCACGGTCGAGTTACAGCGTGCTCAAATCCCGTTTGCGCGCGAACGTAAATACGAAGTGATCTACAAGGGCGTGATTTTGCCGCATCATTATTACGGTGACTTTGTGGTTTGTGACAAAATCCTTTTCGAAGCCAAAGCCGTCGAGCGATTGACCGAAGTCCATGTGAAGCAAGGGTTGAATTATCTGGCGATCTCAAAACTTGAACTGGGTTTGCTGGTCAATTTCGGTGCTGATTCGCTCGAATGGAAGCGCGTCGTATTGAGCAGACAAAAGCCAGCGCAATTGCCGAAAGATTTTCGTTTATGAAGCAAAACATTTTTACGCGAATTGCGCGAATGATCGCTAATTCCGGCTTGGCCCCGTTCCCTGTTTTTAATTCGCGTGAATTAGCGAAATTAGCATAAACCCGTTTTTTATGGAACTCTCAAAAGCTTACGAACCACAGTCCGTCGAGGACAAGTGGTATCAATTCTGGCTGGACGGAAAGTTTTTCGTCGCGAACGAACATTCCGCCAAGCCCGCGTATTCCATCGTCATCCCGCCGCCGAACGTCACCGGCGTACTCACGATGGGTCACGTCCTCAACAACACCATCCAGGACATCCTCTGCCGCAAGGCGCGCATGGAAGGCAAGGAAGTTCTCTGGCTGCCCGGCACCGATCACGCGGGCATCGCCACGCAAAACGCGGTCGAGAAGGCGCTCAAGAAGGCCGGCGAAATCAAGCATCGCAATGATCTGGGCCGCGAGGCGATGGTGGCGAAGATCTGGGATTGGAAGAAAAAATACGGCGGCATCATCATCCAGCAGCTCAAGAAGCTCGGCGCGTCGTGCGACTGGTCACGCGAACGGTTCACAATGGACCCGGAATATTCACGCTGCGTGCAACGCGTGTTCGTGGACCTCTACAAGAAAGGCCTCATCTATCGTGGCAAACGCATGGTGAACTGGTGTCCCGCGTCGCTCACGGCATTGTCCGACGAAGAAGTGACGATGAAGGAACAGCGTGGCTTCATGTATTACTTCAAGGTTGAAGTGGTGGGGAGCGCAGCCGCCTCGGCTGCGTCGGTGGACGCCTCGTCCACCGAAATTCCGAATGTCGAACGCGAGGCGCGTTCAACTGCGCCCGGGGCGGGCGCGCTCCCCGAAGAAAAGATTTTCCTGACCATCGCCACGACGCGGCCGGAAACGATTCCCGGCGACACCGCCGTGGCCGTGAATCCGAAAGACCCGCGTTACGCGCATCTCATCGGCAAGCACGTGGTGCGTCCGCTGCCGGTGGAATTGCCGCGTGAACAAAAGCTCATTCCCATCATCGGTGACGAGCATGTGGATTTTACGTTCGGCACCGGCGTTTTGAAAGTGACACCCGCGCACGACAAGGCGGACTTTGAGATCGGCGCGCGGCACAAGCTGGCGGCGGTTGAAGTCATTGCGGCGAATGGCCACATGAACGACGCAGCGGGCGCGGACTTGCGCGGCCTCGACCGTTTCAAGGCGCGCAAAGTGGCCGTGGAAAAACTCACCGAACTCGGCGCGCTGGAAAAGGAAGAACCGTATACAAACAACGTCGGCTACAGCGAACGCGCTGATGTGCCGATTGAGCCGCGATTGAGCGAGCAATGGTTTTTGAAATATCCGAGTGTGGAAAAAGCGCGCGACTGTGTGGAGTTGGGGAGCGCAGCCGCCCCGGCTGCTTCGGTGGACGCCTCGACCACCGAAATCCCGAATGTTGAACGCGAGGCGCGTTCAACCGCGCCCGGGGCGGGCGCGCTCCCCAAGATGCAGTTCCATCCGCAGCGCTGGGCAAAGGTTTATGACCACTGGATGGGTGGCTTGCAGGATTGGTGCGTCAGCCGCCAGCTTTGGTGGGGACATCGGATTCCGGTGTGGAGGAAAATTGAAGTCGCAAATGAAGAGACTCGTAAAACGCAGCAAGTTTTTGATAAGTGCGCTCAAGCCTTATCAAAAGTCGGTGAGGCTGGCAGGACGGACGCCGTTGAGCGAAGTTTCTCAAAAATCTCCGGGGAAATATCCTATTGTCGCACTTGGCTCGAAACTCCTGAATCTTGGCAAATGGAAGTTGTGACTTTTTCGGAAGCCGAGGCAAAAGCACTAGAATCGAAAGGCTTCACCCAAGACCCCGACGTGCTCGACACCTGGTTCAGTTCATGGCTGTGGCCGTTTGCCACGATGGGCTGGCCGGAGGAAACCGACACGTTGAAGAAATTTTATCCGACCACCGACCTCGTCACCGGGCCGGACATCATCTTCTTCTGGGTCGCACGCATGATCATGGCCGGTTATGAATACATGGGCGAGCCGCAGTTCGGGCTGTCCGATGCGATGCCGTTCCAAAATGTTTATTTCACCGGCATCATCCGCGACAAGCAGGGGCGCAAGATGTCCAAGAGCCTCGGCAATTCGCCTGATCCGCTCGACCTCATCGCGAAATTCGGCGCGGATGCGTTGCGCTTCGGCGTGATGCGCGCCGCGCCGCTTGGCCAGGATATTTTGTTCGATGAACAGAACGTCGAACTGGGCCGCAACTTCTGCAACAAGCTTTGGAACGCCTGCCGCTTTCGGCAGATGGTTGGGAGCGCGCCCGCCTCGGGCGCATCGGCGGACGCCCCGTCCGTCGTGTTTGAGATTCAGGGCGAGATCGAACCGACGCTGCTGTCGAGCGATGACAAATGGATTCTGCTCAAGCTGGACGCGGCCATCCGCGAAGTGACCATCGCGCTGAACGAATACAAGTTCAGCGACGCAACGGCGGCGCTTTACCGCTTTTTCTGGAGCGAATATTGTGACTGGTATGTGGAGGCAAGCAAGGCCGTGTTCTTCGGCACGGACGAAAAACGCAAAGCGAACACGCTCGCGGTGATTGATTTTGTGCTGTCGCACACGGTGCGGATGTTTCATCCGTTCCTGCCTTTCATCACGGAGGAATTGTGGCACGGCATGGGTTATTCCACCGACATGCCGGACAATCAGGGCGGCAAGACGATCATGTTCGCGCCGTGGCCGATGCCGTTGGACGAAGAGTTCAAAGGGCATTATGGATTGGATGATTGCTACCTGCACATCGCCGGAGCGAAATACGAACTCGTTACGCAAGGCCGCAATCTTCGGCGCGAAGCCAATATTTCAGCGGCCAAGAAAATTCATTATGTCTTGAAGCCGGTGAATTTTCTGCCGCCACATGATGTTGAAGTGATCCGATTGCTGCTCAATGCCGAGACTGTGGAAGTAAATGAAAATTTCGTTCCGCCGAAAGGCACGCTGGCGGCGCGCGGAGAATTGGGTGAATTATTCTTACCGTTGGAAGGCTTGCGCAGCGCAGAGGAACTGGCCGCCGAGAAAGCGCGGCTTACCAAGGAACTCGAAAAAGACGAGGCGGAAATTGCCAAGGTCGAAGCGAAACTCGCCAATCCAAACTTCACGCAAAAGGTTCCGCCGCAGGTTTTGCTGGAACACCAGCAACGACTTGTCGAGTGGCAGGTGAAGCGTGACCAGGTCAAAGCGGCGCTGGATGCATTGTAAAAATAATCCATATTCGCAAAACACTTGCTCGACGGCGCCGCGTCCGCTCGTTTAAGTTTTGTCCGCATGGAGCACGGGCTAGTCACAGACATTGCCATCTGCATCATCGCCGCCTGGGTCGTGGCGGTGGCGTCGCACGCCATGCGGCTGCCGCTGCTGCTCGCCTATCTCGCCGCCGGATTCGCCATCGGACCCTATGGCTTCAAGTGGGTGACGGACATCAAGGAAATCGAGATTATTTCGGAGATCGGCCTTTCCCTGCTGCTGTTCATGATCGGGCTGGAGATTGATCTGAAAAAGATGTTAAGCGCAGGCAGGGTTATCACCGTAACGGCGGCGATCCAGATTCTCGGCTGTTTTGTGCTGGGCTGGATTGTTTTCAATTTTTGCGGCCCGGCGCAAAACCGGCTGGAGGCGCTTTATCTGGCGCTCGGGGCGGCGATGAGCAGCACCATCATCATCGTCAAAATCCTCTATGACAAACGCGAACTGGAAACGCTCGCAGGGCGCATCACGCTGGGCGTGCTGGTCTTGCAGGACATCGCGGTCATCCTGTTTCTCGCCGTCCAGCCCAATCTGAAAAATCCTGCCATCGGTCCGCTGGCCCAGGCGCTGGGGAATGTGCTCCTGCTGCTGTCTGTCGCGTTTCTGGCCAGCCGGTTTGTGCTGCCGCCCGTATTCAAACTGGTCGCCCGTCTGCCGGAGCTGGTGCTGGTCGGAGCGCTGGCATGGTGTTTTGCGATGGCGGGATTCGCGGGCTGGCTGGGCTTGTCCACGGCCATGGGCGCGCTCATCGCAGGCGTGATGATCTCCACGTTTCCCTACACGCTCGATGTGGTCGCCAAAGTCACGAGCCTGCGGGATTTTTTTGTGACGCTATTCTTCGTCAGCCTGGGGATGGCCATTCCACTGCCGACCAGGGATTATATGTTGTGGGCGTTTTTCTTCTGCCTGGTCCTCGTCGGCAGCCGCCTTGTCACGGTGTTCCCGATACTTTATTCCATGCGGCAAGGTTATCGCGTGAGTTTGCTGCCGGCGATCAACCTCTGCCAGATGAGCGAATTGTCGCTGGTGTTGCTGGCGCTCGGCTTCAAGACCGGCGATGTCTCGTCCCGCACCATCGGGATCGCCTCTTTTTCGTTCGCCTTCCTGGCCGTCGGCTCGACCTTCGCAATTTTGAAGAACGACCTGCTGCTCCGCAAAACCTCGCCATGGCTGAATAAAATTCATTTACACGACCTCGACCAGACCGTGTTCATCACCGCTACTGGCGAAAAAACCAAGCGCATCGGTTTGCTGGGATTTTCGTGGACGGCCAGTTCGCTGGTCGAGGAGATCAGCCGGAAGCAGCCGGGGTTGCTGGCGGAAATCACCGTGGTGGATTTCAACCCGGTTGTGCATTCGCGCCTGCGCCAGCGGGGCGTCCGTGCGGTCTATGGCGACATTACGCAGCGCGACGTCCTGCACCATGCGGGCCTGGGTGAATCCGAGATCATCATCTGCTCGCTGCCGAACACCGTCCTCCGGGGCGCGAACAACCTGAAGATTTTGCGGCAATTGCGGGAGTTGAACCCCGCGGCGCACATCGTCGTCCACGCCGAACTGCTTTCCGACATCCCGGCGCTTTACGCAGCCGGGGCGGATTACGTCAGCGCGCCGCGCCTGCTGGAAGCCGCCGACCTGCTGCACGCCATCGAGGCCGCCAGGAAAAAATTGTTGGAGGAAAAACGCACCGCACAGTCGGTGCTCCTGGAAACCCGTAACGAAGTCATTCCGTAAACCATCCATGAAAGCTGTTTCTCCGAAGTCGGCATTTGTCGCCGCCGTTCAAGCCGCGCGCGCCGCCGGAAAAATCATGCACGCCAACTGGCATAAGCCCAAGCGAGTCAATTCCACTGAGGCCCACGACATCAAGCTCGAGCTTGATGTGCGTTGTCAGAAATTGATCACGAAAATCCTGCACACAGCGTTCCCGGAGATTTCCCTGCTCGGCGAAGAAGGTTGTTCTGGCGATGCTAATGCCGCTTACCGCTGGGTTGTGGATCCGATTGACGGCACGGTGAATTATTTTTTCGGAATGCCTCACGCCTGTGTTTCCATCGCGTTGCAACAGCGCGTTGGGAAAATTTATGAAACAGTTCTCGGTGTCATTTACGATCCGTTCACTGACGAACTGTGGACGGCGGTGCGGGGTGGAAAGACCCGGTTGAACGGTCGCATCGTTCGCGTCAGCCGGCGCGGCAAGATCAGTGAAGCGGTCGTGGCCATGGGTTTTTCCAAGAGCAAAGAAAATCTCAAGAAAAGCCTGCCCCACTTGCTTCTTCTGGCGCGCACTTCATTAAAAGTCCGTCTGATGGGATCGGCCGCGCTAGAGCTTGCTTATGTCGCGTCGGGGCGGCTGGACCTGTATGTCGAACGCACGATCAATTTGTGGGACATTGCGGCGGGCGCGCTGATGGTGGAATGTTCCGGCGGCGAATGCTGGCTCAAAAATCTGCCGGACGGACGTTATCGCATGTGCGCCGACAACGGTTTGCTCCGGGAAAAAATTCAGCTTGGCAGCCTGTTAAAATAGTCGCCGATTTTAGGATTTGCGCTATAATATGCGGCATGAATGTCCAGATGTTTTTCCGTCACGTCGTTTTAATCTTTGCGCTAGCGCTGTCCGCCATGGCCGCGCCGGTGATTGATCCCCTCGGCAACGTCGTCATTCCCGCCGGCAAATCGCTGATCATCCCCGTCACTGCCACGTCAACGAATGGCCGGCCTTTGACCTTCACGGCCACAAGCAGCACGAACCGCATCGTCGTGGAAGTCCACACGAACAATCCATTCTGGAAGATGACCGTGGTGCAAATCGCGCCGTCCAATGCCCCGGGCGCATTTCAAACTCCCTTCCGCGGCGGCAGCGTCACCGTCACGAATGTCGGTGACATGACGTTCATGCTGTTCCGTGATCTCGCGCCGCGCACCGTGGACGCGATCCAGGGTTTGACCATGGGCGGCCTTTACAGCAGCAACACGATCTTTCACCGCGTGGCCACCAACTTCACGATCATCCAAGGCGGCGACCCCAGCACGAACGGCACTGGCGGGCCGGTGTTCCACTACGATGATGAATTTAACCCGAACGCACTCTTCAGCGGCAAAGGCCAGCTGGCGCTGGCGAATTCAGGCAAGGACACGGACGGCTCGCAGTTTTTCATCACCGTCGGGCCGGCGCGCGGGTTTGATTTTCGCTACACGATTTTCGGCCAGTTGCTCCGCGGCTTCAATACCATGAGTAACATTTTCAATACGGCCACCGACACCAATAGCCGCCCGCTCGCCGACGTGATCATCACCCGCGCCTCACTGGTGCCGAATAATTTTGACACCGTGCTGACGCTCATCGGCACCAACCGCACGGGCATTGCCGGCACCATCAAGGTAATCGCTGACGACGGCGCCGGCGGCCGCGTCACGAATACGTTCACCGCCACCACGGTCACCGACACCAACAGCAACGACCAGCCATTCCTGTATCCGAATGCCGTCACCAATCTTGTTGGGCCAGTGAACGTGACCCTGACCAATTTTGTCAGAGCCATCGCTTTGAGTGGTGTGCAATTATATTGGTTCCCACAATTTGCCGACCAGCCATCCTTCAATGCCGCCTCAAACTCGTCTTATAACATCAGCAACAGCGTGTTCAAGATCCTGACGTACAATGTCACCAACGTAAATGGCCAGGTTCAATTTTTCCTGAAGCCGTCGTCCAATTATGTCGGCACCGCCAGGGTCTATTTTACTGTCAGCATCAATTCTTTGTGGAGTTCCTTTCCCACGTTTTTTCCGTATGACCAGCAGGCTTACACGTTCGTCTTTGGCGACACACCCATCGTTGCCCGCGCCACCAACTTCGCCGCCCAGGCCCTCGCGCCGTTCACCAACCAGTTGCTCGCCACCTTCACGAACGGCGTGCCGAACAGCGATGCCACCAACTTCACCGCCTACATCAACTGGGGGGACAATTCCACAAACAGCGCTGTGGTTGTCGCGAATCTGAACCTGAAGGAAGTCCGCGGCGACCATGTTTACACTAACGCTGGTAATTACCCAGTTTATGTCACAATCAAGAGTTATATCGGAGCAAGTGCCACGGTGGTTTCGACGGCCAGCGTGTCGCCCAGCATCGGTTTGACGGTTGCCGGCACCAACAACATCGTCGCGTGGCCGGCCTGGGCGACGGATTATCAACTGCAATCCACGACCAATCTCATGGGTGCGAACTGGCAGGCCGTCAGCAATTTCTCCGCGTTGAACGGTTACGATAGCGTGGTCACGAACAGCTCCACAAACGGAATCATTTTCTACCGGCTCAAGAAGTGACCGGCGTCAGCTTGCTAAAAAATCTTTCAACTTCGCCAGCGCCAACGCCCGGTGGCTGAGTTTATTTTTCACGTCCTCGCCAAGTTCCGCGAAAGTCTTTTCAAATCCGCCCGGCACGAACAGCGGGTCATAGCCAAACCCGCCACGACCATTCGTAGAAAATTGAATCCGCCCGTCGCAGGTGCCATCGAAAATTTGCGGTTCAAATTCTTTCGCATAACAAACCGGCGATGCGTTTTCAACCCAGCCATGCGGCAACGACACTAGCGCGAGGACGCACCGAAACCTGGCCGTGCGCTTTTCCGGCGGCATCTCTTTTAGCAGGCGCAATAGTTTGGCGTTGTTGTCAGCGTCGGGCGCATTTTCATTTTTGTCCAGGGCGGCGAACCGCGCGGAATGAACGCCGGGCGCGCCGTTCAAGGCGTCCACTTCCAAACCGGAATCGTCGGCGAGAACAAAAATCGGTGAGTCGCGAATCGTGAATCGCGAACCGGAGACAAGCCACTGCGCGAGCTCCGTTGCTTTCTTTGTCGCGTTGGCAGCGAAAGTATCGGCATCCTCGACCACGGCGGGCGCGCCCGGAAAATCATTGAGCGTGAGGAATTGGAATTGGTTGCCGAGGATGGCGCGGATTTCCCCGACCTTGTGGGCGTTGCGGGGTGGCGATGAGCAGCGTCGTCATGCAGAAAGTGTAGCGAAAGTCTTTCGGCGGGCGAGCTTGACGCAAAATTTTTCAACGGCAGAATCAAGCCATGAAATTACGTTTTACCCTCACGCTCGCCTGCTTCCTCGCCGTGTTCGCAACTGGAATTGCCTCCGCTGAAACCGTCTGGCTGGATGAATTGAATCTTGCCACTGCCACGCAGAGCTGGGGCGATCCGCACAAAAACCAGTCGGTTGAAGGACATACACTGACGATTGGCGGGGAAAAATTTGTGCGCGGTTTTGGTACGCATTCAGTTGGCGAACTCAACATCAACCTGGCCGAGGCGGCAAAGAGTTTTTCCGCCAGCGTCGGTGTGGATGACGAGGTAAATGGCAATTCTGCTGCCAGCGTGGAGTTCGTAGTGCGCGGTGATGGCAAGGTGCTCTGGCAGAGTGGCGTGATGCGGGCCGGTAATGCGGCCAAAAATTTTACGGTGGATCTGACTGGTGTAAAGTCGCTCGTATTGGAAGTCACCGATGCCGACGACGGTGAAAGTTATGACCACGCGGACTGGGCTGATGCAAAGTTTGAAACGGTTGCCGGCAGCCTCTCGACGGTTGGCGCTCCCACACTCCCGGTTGTCACGCCTTACATTCTCACGCCGCCCGTGCCGGCCACGCCGCGCATCAACGGTGCGAATGTTTTTGGCGTGCGCCCCGGCTCGCCGTTCATGTTCACGATTCCGGCGACGGGCGACCGCCCGATGACATTTTCCGCCGACAACCTGCCGCGCGGCCTGAAGCTTGATCCCAAAACCGGCCACATCACCGGCACCTTGAAAACCAAGGGTGAATTCATCGTCACATTCCATGCGAAAAACTCGCTCGGCGGGGCGGGAGAAAAAATTCCGCATCGTGTGCGGCGACACCATCGCCCTGACGCCGCCGATGGGCTGGAACAGTTGGAATTGCTTTGCCGGCGCGGTTTCGGAGGAAATGGTGAAGAGCGCAGCAGATGCGATGGTCAAGAGTGGCCTCATCAATCACGGCTGGACTTACATCAACGTGGATGATTTCTGGCAGAATCACCGCGATTCGGACGACAAGACTTTGCGCGGCGAATTCCGCGACAAAAATGGAGTGATCATTCCGAACTCACGCTTTCCCGACATGAAAGGCATGGCGGATTACATTCACAGCCTTGGGTTGAAAGCCGGGCTTTATTCCTCGCCCGGGCCGTGGACGTGCGGCGGTTGTGCAGGCAGTTGGGAGCATGAGAAACTGGATGCGCAGACTTATGCGAAGTGGGGTTTTGACTATTTGAAATATGACTGGTGCAGTTATGGCGACATCGCGACCAAAGCAATGACGAATCCCGTGATGGTTCAGCAATGGGATAAGAACCCTCCAGCGGATGTCAAGGAGATCAATCCTTACAAGCTCCTGGGCAAATTCATGGTCGAACAAAAGCGCGACATGGTTTTCAGCCTTTGCCAATACGGCATGGCAGAAGTTTGGAAATGGGGGTGGTTCGGTGGACGGCAATTGCTGGCGCACGACGGGTGACATTGTAGACACATGGCGCAGCATGAGCGGCATTGGTTTCAAACAGGATAAGGCCGCGCCGTATGCGAAGCCGGGAAATTGGAACGATCCTGACATGCTCATTGTCGGCCAGGTGGGCTGGGGCAACCTGCATCCAACGCGCCTGACGCCGGACGAACAATACACACACATCAGCCTCTGGTGCCTGCTGTCTGCGCCGCTGCTCATCGGCTGTGACATGACGAAACTGGACGACTTCACGCTGAATCTTTTGAGCAACGACGAAGTACTGGCGATTGATCAGGACGCACTTGGAAAGCAGGCGACGTGCGTATTGAAAATCGGCGACATCCGTGTTTACGAAAAGAAGCTGGAAGACGGCGGCCGCGCCCTCGGATTTTTCAACCTTGGTTCATCACCGCAGAAAATGGATTTTAATCAACTTTCATCGCTTGGTTACCAGGGCCGGTTGCACGTCCGCGATTTGTGGCGGCAAAAAAATCTGCCGGACGTGGATGCGAATGGAGTTTTGCCGCTGACGATCCCCGCGCACGGCGTGCTGCTTTACAAACTCACGGCGGCGGAATAAATCAGTCCAATAATTCGGCCAGCCGGCTGTGCTGGCTTTTGATTTTGTCCAGCAACCGGTCATAGTGCCGGATACGGATCATCGCCCGGCTGATGAGATAGATGCCGAGCACGATCAATCCAATGTTCAGCAACATCAACGGCACCAGCCACAGCACGACTTTATGGAGCTCGTAGGATTTTGAGGTGGCAATGAGCACGCTGAAAACCGAAAGCGGTAGGACGAAGACTGCGATGCCGGTGCGTAACGTGGACAAGGACGTGCGTTTCTCCGCGAGGAGCAACTGGATCTCGTTGAAAGGCATCGGATCAAGATCCACATCCAGTTTGACCGGGTCGCTCATATCTGAATTCAATTTAGCAGAAAGCCGTGCGCTGTGAAATCATTCCCGTGTGTTCCCGATTCGCGGAGGCGTGGCCGCATTTTGCTCCCGCTTCCGCAGGGCGATCACCGCGATGACGCACGCCGTCCACGTGGGCAGCATGTCCACGACCGGGAACATTTCGGCGACGAAGGTGGGCAGCAGCAGCAGGTGAAAACCGATGATCCACGTCGTCAACAGCATCGCCACCACGTCAATCACCTGGCCAACGAATGGTATCGGAGCGGAAATAAATTGCAGGCCGTCGGCTACCACGGCTGTTGTTAGCGCGAGAACGATGCGCGTTTGCGTCAATCGGGGTGCGCGAAACTTCGCCTGCAATTTTTCGGCAATTCTCATTTTTAGCTGCACCAGCTTGCACCTGACGCGGAAAAAATGCGAACGGTTTTCAAGTTGGGTCGGTTTTTTCAAAATCATCAGCGCCATCTCCTGCGTGCGCCTGTCCCCAGGCGCAGCCAACGCTGGCAAGGCAGATTCAGATCACTCATCGGCGGGAGTTGCTGTGGCCGGGGGCGGTCACGCTTCATTTTTGAAACCGGCCACCTTAATCAGGTAGACAGCAGGCTTTTCATTTGGGCGGATTGTTTATACAGTCCACAGTTCAGAAGCAGTTAAAGCTTCTTAATTATATGGCCAAACTTTTTCTCGGACTTGATTCCAGCACGCAAAGCTTGAGCGCCGTCATCATTGACCTCGACGCGCACAAGGTCGTTTACGAGAAATCCCTGAACTTTGACCAGGCGCTGCCGGAGTTCAAAACACAGAACGGTGTGCTGCCCAACCGTGATCCGCTCGTCAAGCACAGCCCGCCGCTGCTCTGGGCCGCCGCGCTGGACCTGCTGTTCGCACAGATGAAAAAGGACGGCGTTGCGTTGGGGAAGATTCTCGCCATCAGCGGCAGCGGCCAGCAGCACGGCTCGGTTTATTTCAACGAGAAGGCGGCGGATGTGCTGGCAAACTTGAACCCGAAGAAATCCCTGGTCGAAAATCTTGACGGCGTTTTCACGCGCAAGACTTCGCCCGTCTGGATGGATTCCTCCACCGCCAAGGAATGCGCCGAGATCCGCAAAAAACTCGGCGGCATCAAGTTCACGGCGTCGCGCACCGGCTCGGACACGTTTGAGCGTTTCACCGGTCCGCAGATCCGCAAGTTTTACAAGACCGAGCCGAAGGCCTACGACAAGACCACCAGCATCGCGCTCGTCAGCTCATTCATGGCGTCGCTGCTTGCGGGCAAAATCGCGCCGATTGATTTCGGCGACGGTGCGGGCATGAACCTCATGGACATCCGCCGGAAAAACTGGAACCACGACGCGATGAAGGCCACCGCGCCCAGCCTTGCAAAAAAACTGCCTCCGCTCGCGCCGTCCGGCCAAATCATCGGCCCCGCCAGTGCCTATTTCGTCACGAAATTCGGCCTCAACCCGGAAGCGCTGGCGACCGTCTGGACCGGCGACAATCCCGCGAGCGTCCTCGGCCTCGGCCTGATCAAGCCCGGCCAGGTCGCCATCAGTCTCGGCACCAGCGACACTTTTTTCGGCACGATGGAAAAATGCCAGACGGATGAGAGCGGCGAAGGCCACGTCTTCGGTTCGCCGACCGGCGGTTACATGACACTCATCTGCTTCAAGAACGGCTCGCTCGCCCGCGAGAAAATCCGCGAGCTTTACAAAATTTCCGACTGGAAAAAATTCGGCGCTCTGGTCGCGTCCACGCCGCCGGGCAATGATGGCGGCGTTCTGCTGCCATGGTTCGAGGCGGAAATCGTCCCGCGAGTCAACCAGCCGGGCATCAAGCGGTTTGATCTGGACGAGGCCAATGTTGCCGCCAACTGCCGTGCGGTTTTCGAGGCGCAGATGCTGTCCATGCGGCTGCATTCTCAATGGATGCAGGTCGCACCGGAAAAAATCCTTGCGACCGGCGGTGCTTCCAGCAATCCCCAATTGTTGCAGGTCCTGGCCGACGTGATGAACTGCCACGTGTTGCGGATTGAAGTTTCCAAGAGCGCGGCGCTCGGGGCTGCATTGTCGGCTGCACATGGCTGGCTGGCGGCGACCGGGAAAAATCCGCAGTGGGACAAGCTCGTCGCCGGTTTCACCGCGCCGGTGCCAGGCAGTGAAATCCGTCCGGACAAAAAAACCGTGCGAATTTATGACAAGCTGGTGGAAAAATACGCCGCCTGCGAAAGCGATGCGTTGGAATCAGCGTAATGCCTTGGTTCGTTGGTCCGGGCGGACTGAAATCTGCCCACAGAGCAGAGGATCGGTTTCAATCGGCAAAATGAAATCAATACAGTTTCTTTTGAAAATTGAAGCACCACTAAAATCAAGATGCCGATGATTATGGGTGTCAAATGCATGGCTGCTTTTTGTTCTGTCGCCGGTTTACGCTACGTCTGTTTGGTCACCTGAAGTTTTCCTTAATAATCAGGCGGCTGCGCTGGCAAAAACCGGCGCAGCCGCCACTAGTCCCGCCCCTCATGTTCCCAAGGTCTCGATCATGAGCGCCCAAAGTTTTTGTCACGGACTCAACCGCACCCGGTAAAATTGGTTCGGGGAAATGACTGCATTGGTATCGGCAAACTGGAATGGCATCGTCGGCGACAGGTTGGTGAACACATCGCTCCACGTTGTAAGATTGGTGCTGGTCATGATGATGTAATCCGGCCCCGTGCTTCCGTCCACGGAGAAAACCAAGTGACTGTTGGCATATGCCTTTGGAGTCAATACGAGCGGCGTGACCAGCGGGGTTGACGATGATCGTGAACAATTTTATATCGCTCAAGTTTGGCGTGCCATTGTCGGTCACCTGCACTTGCAGTTGATTTGTGGTGTTGGCCCACGAAGCTGGCAGGCGCCAGTTGAACAAACCGCTGCCGGAATCAATCGCGGCTCCCGGTGGCGCGCTGATTAACGTGAACGAGAGCGTGTTCGTCGGCACATCGGCGTCCGTGGCGATGGCGGTGAAGCTGATGGTCTGTCCCGGACTGTCCGTTTGACTGCCGATGACATTCAGCACCGGGGCTGAATTGACCTCATTGACTACAACCGAGAACATGTTGGTCGTGCTTAAACTTTGGGCGTTCGCGGCCGGGCTGTTCGTGTCCGTGACGATAGTGATGAAGGTGTTCGTGCTTGGGCCTTGCGTCTCGGTCGGCGTCCAAGTAATCACGCCGTTCGTGTCAATCGTTGCGCCACTGGGCGGAGCCAGGAGCACATAAGTCAGAGTGTTCGCAGGAAGATCACTGTCGGTTGCCATGTTCGTGACGGTCAATGTGGCCAGTTCGTTGATGTTCATATCGGCGAGCGATGACAACACTGGTGGCACGTTGATTTCATTGACGACCACAGAGAAAAAGTTCGTCGCACTCAAATGCTGGGTGGTGGTGGCGTCAGGATTGTAGTCGGTGACGATGGTGGTGATAACATTCGTGCTTGGGCCTTGTGCCTCGGTCGGCGTCCAAGTGATGACGCCGTTTGTGTCAATCGTAACGCCGACCGGTGGGTTAACCAATATGTAGTCCAAGGTGTTCGTAGGAATGTCGTTGTCGGTTGCCGTGTTCGTGACGGTCAGTGTCGTCAGTTCGTTGATGTTCGTATCGGTGATGGCTGGCAGCACTGGTGTGGAGTTCACTTCTCGAACCTGAAACGCAAAGCTAATTTGATTGCTCAATGACGTCGCGTTGACCGCCTGTGGGTTGTAATCAACCACCCGAACCTGGATATCGTAATGCCCGGCCAATCCTTCACCCCCTTGGGCTTCGGTCGGCGTCCAATTGATCGCACCATTGGTTGAAACCGTCATTCCTGCCGGGCCGGACACCAGTTCATAGGTCAGTTGGTTGGTGGGCAAATCCGCATCCACTGCCGCCAACGTAAAAGTGTAGGGCTGCAATTCGTTGATCGTCGGATTCGGATACGGTATGGACTCAGTCCCGAAAATGGGAGCCTTATTCACCTCATTGACGACAATCTCATAACTGTTGGTGACGCTCAAAGATTTGCTGTTCATGGCCAGCACATTGGTGTCGGTGACGCTGATCAGCACGGTGTTGGTGCTGGGGCCTTGCGCCTCATCGGGCGTCCAGCGGATCGTGCCGTTGGTTGAGACCGTCAGACCGACCGGCCCAGACACCAGCGCGAACGTTAGTTTATTGGTCGGAACATCTGCATCCGTTGCCGTGGCAAGAGACGTGTAGGCGACCTGCTCATTGATGTTCGTATCGGCGGGCAACGTCAGCACCGGCGCGACGTTAATCTCGTTGATAACAATCGTGAAGGAATTTGTCGCGCTCAAACTTTTGGCGTTGACGGCCAGGTTGTTCGTGTCCGTGACGACGGTGGTGAACGTATTTGTGCTCGGCCCCTGCATCTCGGTCGGCGTCCAGATGATCACGCCGTTCGTGTCAATCGCTGCGCCACTGGGTGACGCCAGCAACAGGTAGGTTAACGGATTCGCCGGCAGATCGCTGTCTGTGGCCGTGTTGGTCACGGTCAATGTCACCAGCTCATTGACGTTCGTATTCAAGGCTGGCGGCAGCACCGGCGCGACATTCACTTCGTTGACGACAATCTCGTAGCTGTTGGTCATGCTCAAATGCTGTGAGTTGATGGCCCATGGATTGAAATCCGTCACTTGAATGACGACGAGGTTCGTGGTGGAACCTTGCATTTCGTCGGGCGTCCAGTTGATTGCGCCGCCCGGTGAAACGGTTAATCCGGCCGGACCTGAAACGAGCGCGAAGGTCAGTGTGTTGATGGGAATGTCCGGATCAACGGCCGTGGCTTGCGCAGAATACGCGACCAGCTCGTCAATATTCGTATTCGCGGGAACGGTCAGCATCGGAGCCATGTTGATTTCGTTGGCCACCACGGTGAAGGTGTTCGTCACGGTGAAGCTCTGGGTGTTCACGGCCCAGATGTTTGTATCGGTCACGATGGTCGTGAACGTGTTCGTGCTTGGCCCTTGCGCTTCGGTTGGTGTCCAAGTGATGACGCCATTCGTGTCAATCGCCGCCCCGGCGGGTGCCTCAATGAGCGTGTAGGTCAGGGCATTCACTGGAACGTCACTGTCCGTGGCCGAATTGGTCAGTGTCAACGTCGTCAGTTCGTTGACGTTCGTGTTTGCGAATGCCGACAGCACCGGCGGGACGTTGATTTCGTTGATGACCACGGAAAAGGAATTGGTCGCGCTCAAGCTGGGCGTGCCATTGTCGGTGACAACGTTGGTGATGATATTCGTGCCTGGCCCCTGCATTTCATCTGGCGTCCAGGTAATGACGCCGCCGCTGCTGATGCTGGCTCCGGCTGGCGGGGCGAGCAATGTGTAGATAAGCGTGTTCGTGGGAACGTCGAGATCAATCGCCGTGTTCGTGACCGTGAGGAGGGGTCAGCTCGCTAATGATCTGGTTCGTGACGCCCGGCGGAATCGGGCGTGCGTTCATGACATACAAGCTGAATGTCGTCGGGCTGTAAATGTTCGTCCAAGCATCGGCAAAGGGGAGATTGTAGCCAGCGAACGTGCCGCTTAATGAACCGTAGGTGATGACTGCAAAGGTATTGTTGGTGATGGGAATGTAACCCCCGTTCAAGTTGGCCGAGAAATTTCCCGTGAAGCCCGACGCACCAGAAAGAGCGACCTTGCCATAGTTCAATAAACTGCTGATGCCGATATTGATTATGCCGCCGGTCAAAGTATGGGGGCCGCTCAAACTCACGATGCCGCTTTGAACGTCGAGCGTGCCGGTGTTGATGAAGGCGAAGCCAGCGTTGAAGGGGGTTGTCCCGCCGCCCGCCGACTTGCGGAATGTTCCTGCATTGTTGAACGCGGGAGTCGTTGCGCTGCCATTGCCATCCCAGTTAAGACTGTTGTCCCCTTGCGCGTCCCACAGCCCGTTGTTGTAGATCGCCCCGTTGCCTTGGGAAATCGTCCCCCGCCGTCCACGTCACCGTCCCGTTGTTCGTCAATATCCGGTTGGATAAATTGATGTTGTTCGTAATGTTCAGCGTGCCGCCATTTGCAAGGGCCGTCGCACCGTCCGAATTCCAACTGCCGCCGCCCATCGTGAAGATGCCGTTCAAAACCTGAGTGCCCGCCAGCGCGCCGCCCATCTGCGTCAGCTTGGTGAACGTGATGTTCCCATTCAGTGTGAAGGTGCCGGTTACCAAACGCATGTCACCCAACCCGGTGAACTGGCTGCCCGTGTTAAACGCGTAGCTGGCACCAAACGTCAGCATCTTGCCACTGCCCGTGTTGAACACGCCCGGCGCACTGTTCATCCCGCCGCCCGCGAGGCTGACCGTGCCGCTTTGAACGTCGAGCGTGCCGGTGTTGATGAAGGCGAAGCCAGCGTTGAAGGGGGTTGTCCCGCCGCCCGCCGACTTGCGGAATGTTCCTGCATTGTTGAACGCGGGAGTCGTTGCGCTGCCATTGCCATCCCAGTTAAGACTGTTGTCCCCTTGCGCGTCCCACAGCCCGTTGTTGTAGATCGCCCCGTTGCCTTGGGAAATCGTCCCCGCCGTCCACGTCACCGTCCCGTTGTTCGTCAATATCCGGTTGGATAAATTGATGTTGTTCGTAATGTTCAGCGTGCCGCCATTTGCAAGGGCCGTCGCACCGTCCGAATTCCAACTGCCGCCGCCCATCGTGAAGATGCCGTTCAAAACCTGAGTGCCCGCCAGCGCGCCGCCCATCTGCGTCAGCTTGGTGAACGTGATGTTCCCATTCAGTGTGAAGGTGCCGGTTACCAAACGCATGTCACCCAACCCGGTGAACTGGCTGCCCGTGTTAAACGCGTAGCTGGCACCAAACGTCAGCATCTTGCCACTGCCCGTGTTGAACACGCCCGGCGCACTGTTCATCCCGCCGCCCGCGAGGCTGACCGTGCCGCTTTGAACGTCGAGCGTGCCGGTGTTGATGAAGGCGAAGCCAGCGTTGAAGGGGGTTGTCCCGCCGCCCGCCGACTTGCGGAATGTTCCTGCATTGTTGAACGCGGGAGTCGTTGCGCTGCCATTGCCATCCCAGTTAAGACTGTTGTCCCCTTGCGCGTCCCACAGCCCGTTGTTGTAGATCGCCCCGTTGCCTTGGGAAATCGTCCCCGCCGTCCACGTCAC
>JBBCGE010000004.1:0-592149 GCA_037200545.1 Limisphaerales bacterium | reverse complement strand
GATTAGAAATGCGCGATGACTTCGATCTCAACGCCCGCGCCCTTGGGCAGGCCGGCAACTTGAATCGTCGAACGCGCCGGAAAGTTGTCGGTGAAATACCTTCCGTAAACTTCGTTCATGCTGGCAAAATTTGCGAGATCGGTCAGGAAAACCGTGCTTTTGACGACATTGTCGAAGGTGAGCTTTTGGTCGTCAAGGATGGCTTTCACGTTTTCCAGCACGCGCTCGGTCTGGGCTTTAATATCGCCGGAAATTAAATTTCCAGTCGCCGGTTCGATGGGAATCTGTCCGGCGCAGAACAGCAGGTCGCCAACGCGCACGGCATGATTATACGGACCGACGGCTGCGGGCGATTTTGTGGGTTTGATGATGGTCTTGGTAGCCATGAGATGATTTGTGTTGATTAAGAAATGCGCCACCAGTCTGTCGCTTTTGCCCGCCAGCGTCAACGTGTGGAGCCGGGCTGGGTCTTCGTTTGAACTGAAATTTTCCGCAAAGCCAATCTTATCTTCCCGCCAGCGCGGCCTCAATGGCTGCCGTTGCTTCGGACGAATCAGGCTTCACCTTGGAATCAAACCGGTTTATGATTTTGCCATCCTTGCTGATCAAAAATTTGGTGAAGTTCCATTTGATGTTGCCGGGAAACGGTGAAGCCTCGCCCGCAAGCGCCGCATAAAGCGGATGGCGGCTTGCGCCATTCACTTCAATTTTGTCGAACAGTGGAAAGGTCACATCATATTTGGAAGTGCAGAACTGTTTGATCTCTTCGTTCGTGCCAGGTTCCTGTCCGCCAAACTGGTTGCAGGGAAAGCCGAGGACGACGAAACCTTGGTCTTTGTATTTTTTATACACAACTTCGAGATTTTGGTATTGCGGCGTATAACCACAATGGGAGGCGACGTTCACGATGAGCACCACCTTTCCTTTGTAGGTGGCGAGCGTGGTGTCCTTCCCGTCAATGTCTTTGACGGCGATGTCGTAGATGGAACCGGCGTGAAGCAATGTGCTCATAAAAATTGATGCAATCAAACAGATGAATGTTTTCATGGCGAAAGAATTAACCGGAACTGTCCTGCTGTCAACTCGGCGATGAACCTTTGGCAGCGGGCTTCTCAAAACAATACGAGCGATACGAAAGCTCGCCGCTATTTAACGCATTGTGAATCCGCGAGCCTTTGGTGCCTGCAAAGTCAGCGCCGAGGGAGTGCAGGAATTTTGGCAGGTGTCGCGCGATCAAGTCTTGCGAGCGTGAGGAGTTCCAATTCATTCCGCGCAAGACTTCGGCATTGATGTTTCGGTTGTGAAGCATTTTGAGCGGGGCGGCGGCGAGTGCCTTTTCCCATTCCGCCCAACGCTCGCTAAAACGGAAGTCGGCGTAGAGAAAGTATCCGCCCGATCTTAACACGCGCGCAACCTCCGCCAGAAAGCGCGAGAAGTCCGGGGTAACAATGTGATGCCTCGACATTGATGACTGCGTCGAAGGTGTTTGACTCAAATGGCAGGTTTTCCGCGTCGCCTTGCACAAAGCTTAAACCATCTACACGGTGATGCTGTTTGCAGAACTTTATTCCGGTGGGATTCAAATCGAGCGCGGTGTAATTCTTCGGTTGTAAAGTGCGTTTGAGATAGCTCGCCCCGCCGCCGTGACCACAGCTCACTTCGAGAACATTTTTCCCATGCAATTCCACCTGCGTGGCGACATGATGATAAAGCTGAATGCAGGCGCGATTGGGATCATCTCCGGGCGCGAGCGGAATGGCCATCGGTGGTTCTTCTTCGTAGGCGTAGTTGAGAAACAAAACCTCCTCGCGATACAGCCGTCGCGTGAGAAACGGATACCAAAGCTGCCAGATGGTCTTGCGAATCCGGCCGATGGAGAACAGATGATCAATGAGGGGCACGCGAAATTATTCCACGCTGATGATTTGGGCGGGTTTACGCGCACCACCGAGGCTGAGTTGCAGTCGGTCGCCCGATTTCTTGCCAAGGAGCTGTTCGCCCAATGGTGATAGCGGTGTGATGACGAGGATCTCTTTTTTGTCATGCAAGACTTCGGTGCCACCAGCGCGCGGGCCGATGAAGTAAACGAAATTTTCCCCGTCGTTTTCCAACTCCACCAGCGCGCCGATGCCGACGGGGTCGTCCGCCCCGAATGTTTTCACGGGCAGCTTTTCAAATTCGGCGATGGCGGCTTCGAGTTCCCCGGCTTGCTTGGACTGGCCGCGCGCGAGGTAGGACGCTTCAAGGCCGCGCGTGTCATATTTGCTTTCGGCCTTGCTCGACTCATGCGTGGCCTCGGCGCGGGAGAATTGCGCCGCGCGGAAATAAATTTCCAGCTCACCCACCAATTTGACGATTATTTTTTTTATGATAGCGCGTTTGTTCATGTTCAGACACAAAGAGAATGTATGTCTCGCGTCCAAGGTGCAATCTCCCATCTGTGGAAGATTTTTGCACCTTTAACAGAATTGCGCACGGGATGGTTTGGTCGTGGACGCATCAGAATGGTTGGCGCATAATCCGCAAACTTTTATGAAGATGCTTTTCGTCGCCGACTTGCATTATGCGCTTAAACAATTCGACTGGCTGGTCGCCAATGCCGCCAGCTATGATCCCGTCATCATTGGGGGTGATCTGCTCGATTTGAGTTCGAGTTTGGATTTCGATGTGCAAATCGTCGTGGTGGAAAAGTATCTGAGCCGCATCCGCCAAAAGGCGCGGTTGTTCGTCAGTTCGGGTAATCATGACGGCGACTCGCGGAGCGCGGCGGACGAGTCCGTGGCGCGATGGATCCAGGAATCGCGGACGGACGGACTGTTCGTTGATGGCGACAGTGTGGAATTACCGGGCGCGCTTGTGACCATCTGTCCGTGGTGGGACGGGCCGGCATCTCAGGCGGAAGTGGAGCAGCAGCTTACCGAGCAGGCGCAAAAAGTCCGTGGCCGGTGGATCTGGGTTTACCATTCGCCGCCATCCGGCTCGCCGGTGTGTTGGACGGGCAAGAAATTTGGCGGCGATGATGTGCTGCTCGAATGGATCAAACGGTTCCAGCCGGACATGGTGTTGAGCGGGCATATTCACAATTCCCCTTTTTACCCGGAAGGCGCGTGGGTGGATCGCATCGGGAAAACGTGGGTCTTCAATCCCGGCAAGCAGATCGGGCCATGTCCGACTTATATTGTCCTCGATCTTGAAGCGATGACTGCGGAATGGATTTCCCTCGAAGGCCAGTCGGTGAAGAAACTCACGGTGGAGTAGGGGGGAAGAATTTTTGCTGATGAAGTTGGGCCGGTTCACTGAACCGCGCACCGTGCCAAACTTGTCAATGCTCGCCGTGGCGGACGGTTGATTCCTTTGGGCGGGTGCGCGCGGTTGGCTGACGGTGCAGAAGCGCCTCCAGAACCTCATCCACCATCCCGATGTGATCGTGTCCTTCAAACTGGTGCTTCACATTCACGAGATATTTGTTGAGCGCATCCAGCCGGCGGGCAAGCAGTTCGGAGACATGGAGGCACAAGGCTGGTGACGACTTGAGGAACTCGCGCGGTTGTTCGACGATATAAAAGGTGCTTGGTTTCGCGGCCCGCACTGAGGCCGTATGAGGAACGCCAAGAAGAACGGCCATTTCGCCAAAGACCAGGCCGGGTTGCGACGCGGTTGCGACGCGGACGTCGTCCTTTAAAACTTCGACCGATCCCTCAATCAGAAAATAAAGCGCATCCGTCTGCCCGTCCTGCCGGATGACAAACTCGCCGGCGTCGAAGCGGCGCATCTCGTGGCCTTTAAGTGATTCAAGTATGGCAGACATCACGTGCGAACAGTAATCACCTGTGAGGCATTCGCAAAGTTTTTTCGCCGGATGGGTTAAACTCGCGGCGCGCCCCGCTTCATTTCTCCGGCGCTGGCAGGTAGATGACGCGGGTTGGCTGCGTGGGCGCATAGGCGTTGCGCTGGATGATGTCTGCGCGGTTGAAGGGCTTGTAATCCTTGATCGCGCCGACGTGGGCGATGTTGACGTAGTTGCGCAACACGCCGCGACCGGTCTTGGTGGAATCGCTGAAATGTACCTGCGCGTAGCCGAGTCCGTTGCCGGATAGGTTCGAGGAAAAATATTTGAAGCCGGTGATCTTGTTTGTGTCGTTCGCATCATCTCGCAGCCAGCCGAGGAAAATGACCGCGTGTCCGCCGGAGGGCGTGCTGCTGTAGCTCAAGAAATCGCCAGGAAGCGCCGCGTCGAAATTTGTGATGCTGCGGCCGAGGCCGTAACTGGTGACGGCGCGGGCTTCAGAATCGCCCTTGCCCTCGATGTACCAGAATTGCAGCGCGTTGAAGAGGTCGTTGAACGTCATGCCGTTGAAATCGTCGGGTTCGAGGCCGTTCTGGATGTTGCGCAGCTTCATCGCACGGATGAACACTTCAAAGGTGAAGCCGCAGCAATAGCTTACGCGCGAGCCGTCGGGATACGCCTTGGCAACGACCATGCCGCGATACCATTGATCCTGCGTCACGCCGTTGTAGATGTCGTATTCCCAAGGTTTCCAACTGCAATGATATTGATAGGTGCCGTCGAGCGGATAGCCGGAGATGACTTTCAGGACGTAGGGATTCAACGAACATTCAGCGTCGTTAGTCACCATGTCTTCGCGCGCGTAAGCTTTGGTGAGCGCCTTGTCCACGGGCGAGAACCCGCGTTCGTCCACGGGATAAACACGCGGGATGTAAGTGGATTTGCGCAGGCCGGGATCTTTTTCACGCGAGGGAATGGAATTGGTGGCGGGTGCGGACGCGACGACGGGTGCAGCGGACGAAACAGTCGTAGACGACTTGGAGTAAGTGGTGGAGTCGGTGCTTTTGCAGCCAGCGAAAAGCAATGCAACGATGACTAATGAGAAAGGAAAAAAAGTTTTCATCTGATAAATATTTTTCAGGTTTTTGAATTAGGCGGTGGAGAGCCAAGATAAAAGGCATTTGATTTGGTATTCATCAAGTTGGCGTCCTTTTCTAGAAACAATGTCAAAGGCATTGCTGCCGATAATTCCTATAATGGAAGAAAGTTTAGAAAGAAAATGAGGTTCGAGAACCCTGATTGCCCGATCGTCAAGCATTCGTGAATTCGCAGGATCTCCGATAACATACTCATCTTTTATCCGAGAAAACTGTTTTTCATGAACACCAAAATCAAATCGTTTATTGTAGCTGCCGGTGGCGTTCACAAGAATATTCCCATTCGGATTTTTTGCCCCCATCCGCTTGCTTTGCAGATCATCTCGATAAAATGCGGCATAGTGGGTAATTTTTTCTGCGATTCGCATATAGGCAAAAATCATTTGCTTATGACGACCGTGTTTAGGTAGAACGAAGAAAAGGTAGTCTCCACAGTCGGCTCGCCGCCGAAGGTCGTTGCGGCAGATGCCCCACGTTGGCGGTTCAGATTCGGTCCAGAAATGCGGATCGTTATCAATCCACGCACCAGTCCGTCCACATTTTGAGCGGTTAACTGTGTGAAACGCGCCAGCGATGTAAATAAAGCCTTTCATAGCCGGTGTTTCATGCTGTGACTTTATTTCGGTTGAAACGGCTTGTCCAGCATGGCCTGACGGTTGGCGGCCTCGACTTCGTGCGCCTTGAAGGTTTTACAATACTGGCTGGACGTTTCCACCGGCAGTTTATCCGTGAGATCCACGTCGTTGGCGGCGGTGTGCTTGCCCCACGAAAAGACCCGCTCGAAATACGGCAGCCATTTGCTCTCCTTGATCTGCTCCAGAAAATAGACTTCGTGCTCCTTTTCTTTGATGCCCATCTCGTAAAGGATTTCGTCGTGCTCCTTGATGCCGAGCGCGTGGAAATATTTCATCATCACGAAATACTCGCAGACGTTGCCGCTCTCCAGTTTGCCGGCAAAGAAATAAGGCATGAACCAGCCGATGACATGACAGCTCGCAGAAATCACGCGACCAATGATATGAAACTTGATCTCGTAAAATCGTGAGACGGGTATGTCATACTGCTGCATGATGGCGAGAACGTTCCGGCGGTGGCCCCATTCATCATCTTCAATCTGCTTCACCGCCGCCTTGGCTGCCGGATTTTTCAGCGAAGCGGCGTGGCCGATATAGGCGAACGCGGCGGCTTTCTCGGCAGAATAGGCGCGTTGCAGGAGTTCCGCCAGCGCTGGATGATTCAGTTTCATATGCTCAATTATTCCGTATTTGCTGCGCCGGCTTCACAAATACTTCGCCAGAATCGGTTCCAGTTCCGTCACAGTTTTCTTCGGCCAGAATTTCCGGTCGGTCATGATGGCGTTCTTCAGCGCGGAATGGCATGGCCAGTTTGGTTCAGTCGGGATTTGCGGAATGACCTTGGCGACGATGGCTTTGGCGGTCGCGGCGTTTTTCATCAAATTGGCGATGACCATCTCCACAGTGACGTGCGCTTCGTCCACCTTCCAGCAATCGTAATCGGTGATCATCGCCATCGTGGCGTAAGCGATCTCAGCTTCGCGAGCGCATTTGGCTTCGCCCAAATTCGTCATGCCGATGACATCATAGCCGAGCCTGTGGTTTGTGATGGATTCGGCGCGTGTGCTGAACGCCGGGCCTTCCATGTTCACATAAGTGCCGCCGTCGTGAACACGCGCCTTAAGCGAACGTGCGGTCTTCAGCAGCAACTGTCGCAATTCCTCCGCAATCGGATCGGCAAAGGCAATATGCCCGACGATGCCGCGTCCGAAAAAGGTGTGTTCAAAATCGCGCTTGGTGCGGTCGAGAAACTGGTCGGGCAGCACGATGTCGCACGGTTTGTATTTCGCCTGCAACGAACCGACGGCGCTGACGCTGATGATCCACGCGACGCCGAGTTTTTTCATGGCCCACAGGTTCGCTCGATGGTTGAGCTCGCTGGGCAAGATTCGATGGCCGCGTCCGTGGCGCGGGAGGAAAACCACTTCCCGTCCGGCGAGCGTGCCGGTGAGAAATTCATCGGATGGCGCACCGAACGGTGTTTTGACTTTCACCCATTTCTGATTGGTGAAACCTTCAATATGATACAGGCCACTGCCGCCGATGATGCCGATTTTAAATTTCCCCATGCGGAAATTATGGCATTTCGGCACATTGCGTTGCCAGTATTTTTCTCGGCTGGCGTAAAACGAATTATTTGGTAGTTTGCGCGCATGGAACTGTTTCACAAGATTCTTAAGATTGCCGTTGAAGGCGGCGCGTCGGACATTCATATCAAGGTCGGCACGCCGGTTATTTTCCGCATCAGCCGTGAACTCGTCGCCGTTGATTGTCCATATCCGACCCTGGAATGGATGAACAAAGTGATCAATACCATGACGCCGCCGCATTTGACGAAGCGCCTCGATGACGACCGGGAGATTGACTTCTCCTATCTCGTGCCTGACATCGGACGGTTCCGCACCAATGTTTTTCAACAGCGTGGCACGTGGGCGCTCGCGATGCGCCATGTCAAATCCAGCGTGCCCAGCTTCGCGCAACTCGGTTTGCTGGAGCAGATCAAGCAGGTCGCGGAATCACCGCGCGGCATCGTCCTGGTGGCGGGTTCAACCGGGTCTGGAAAATCGACGACGCTGGCGGCGATGCTGGAGCATGTGAACGGCAATTTCAAAAAGCACATCGTCACGCTCGAAGATCCGATTGAATTCGTTTTTGAGGATAACCAGTGCGTGATTGAACAGCGCGAGGTTGGTCTCGACACGCAATCCTTTCATCATGCACTCAAACACGTCCTGCGCCAGGACCCGGACATCATCATGCTGGGGGAAATGCGTGATGCTTTGAGCTTCGCCGCAGCCATGAGCGCGGCGGATACGGGGCACCTCGTCCTGTCCACTTTGCACACCACGACGGCATCGCAGTCCATCAACCGCATCCTTGATTTCTTCAAGGCTGACGAACGGGAACAGGTCCGCCGCCAGCTCGCCGCGACTTTGCGCGGGGTCGTATGCCAGCGCATGGTTACCACGGTGGACAACAAGATGACACCTGCGCTGGAGATCATGATCAATTCACCGTTGGTAAAAAAATTGATCGAAGAAAACCGGCTTGATAAACTGGCTGCGGCCATCGAAACGGGCGTGGATGACGGCATGATCACCTTTAATCAATGTCTCTTCAATCTTGTCAAAGCGGGCCGGGTATCTGAAAAAGAAGCTTTGGCCAAGGCCTCGAATCCGCAGGCATTGGAGATGAATTTCAAAGGCATCTTCCTCAATGAAGGCGGTCGGATTGTGAGTTAAGTCAAGTGCGCCGCGGATAAAACTTGATTGACTTAAACCCGACCGAAAGTATCGTCTATTCATGTGGGTTTCCAAAAAAACTGATTACGCATTGCGCGTACTTTTTACCTTGGTGGATCATTTTGGCGGTGCGCCGATTCCCATCCGCGAACTCGCCCGACGCAATGATGTTCCCAAGCGTTTTCTTGAACAGATAATGCTGGATTGCAAGTCCCAAGGCTGGGTCAGCAGCACGGCGGGAATCCGTGGTGGTTATTTACTGGCAAGAAATCCATCAAAAATCACAATGGGCGAGGTGGTGCGCCATTTCGATGGCATATTGGCGCCGATTCAATGTGTTTCTGTTGCCGGTTATGAACGCTGTTCGCAAGAACCGGTCTGCCGGTTCCGCCGGGTGTTTCTGGATGTGCGGAATTATGTCGCCGGTGTGATGGATCGCTCAACCCTGGCGGATGTGGGCAAGATATTGCCTGTGTCCAAGCAGGAACTTTCGGGCAGCTTTGTCGGGGGCGAAGGCATCTAAAAAAATTTAAAAAAGATATTTGACAATATTATCACTGCATGGATAATAACGACAAATTAAGTCGTTATTAAATGAGTATTGAAGATAAATATTAAATTTCAACGTAGATGAAATTTGAAACTCTTTTATTTAGGTCAAATAACGATACAAACAGTCGCAATTAAATTATGAGTGCAATCACAATTAAATCAGTTGCCAGCGGCAATGAAAAAACCGACTGGCTGGAAGTTGTGCGACGGCAGGTGGGATCGTTGAGTTACGGCGTGGTGCAGATCGTCGTTCATGATTCCCAAGTTACGCAAATTGAAAAGACCGAGCGGGTGCGGCTGGACAAGCCCCAAAAGATTTGAGGAAGCAAACGGATAACTGACCGAAACATCGGAAGTAACGTAAAACTAAAAAATGAAACTGAATAAAATACTACTGGCCACGGTTCTGGGGGCGCAACTGGCTTTCACTTCGCAGGCTGCCGACACCAACGATACCAATCGTGATGCGGATATTGAAGCATTGAAACAGCAATTGCGTGAACTGAGCAAGAAAGTTGAAGTCTTGGAAAGTCAGCATGCAATAGATCAACAGGCAGCAACCAATGCTGCCAGCACGCAGATCCAGCAGCTCGACCAGCAGGTTCGGATTCTGGCCCGTGAACGGGAAATTGACCAGGAAGCCGCGACGGCGGCGGCCAAGGCGGCGCCGAAGTTCAGTATCGGCTCCAACGGCTTTGTTGCGAGTTCGGCGGATTCCAATTTTGTATTCAGGTTGAACGGCCTGGTTCAAGTGGACAGCCGCACATATTTCAACGATGACCCGATCAAGAGCAATGACGGCTTTCTTTTGCGCCGGGCGCGTCCGATTTTTCAAGGCACGCTCTACCGCGATTTTGATTTCAATTTCACGCCTGATTTCGGCGGGTCGTCGGTGCAGATTTTCGACGCCTACGGCAATTACCGTTATGAACCCTGGCTCCAGGTGCGCACGGGCAAATTCAAGACCCCCGAAGGCTTGGAACAATTGCAGGCGGACGTGAACACCTCGTTTAACGAACGTTCGCTGGTCACCGACCTGGTGCCGAACCGTGATGTTGGTTTGCAATTCTGGGGTGACATAGAAGGCGGCGTGTTGAGTTATGCGGCAGGCATCTTCAATGGCGTGGGTGACGCGCAAAATTCGAGCAACTCCGATAATAACAATGAAGTTGAATTTGTCGCGCGTTTGTTCACGCAACCATTTAAGAACACGGACATCCCATTTTTGCAAGGCCTTGGTTTTGGCGTGGCCGGCACTTCGGAAAACGGCACCTCAGGCACCAGGGATCTGCCATCCACCACGGGCGGTACTTTGCCCGGATATGCGACGGAAGGTCAGCAGCAGTTCTTTGCCTACAATGCGACGACGGTGGCGAACGGCGAGCATTGGCGGCTTTCACCGCAGGCTTATTATTACTACGGCCCGTTAAGCTTGTTGGGGGAATACGCCATTTCGGATCAGGGCGTCAAAAATTTGACGACGGGGGCGCAGGCCTACCTGCACAATACGGCATGGCAGGTCACCGGCGGCTGGGTTTTGACGGGGGAAAATGCATCGTTCAATGGGGTGACACCGCTGCATCCGTTTAACCTGAACAATGGCGACTGGGGTGCTTTCCAAGTGGTCGCCCGTTATTCAGAACTGAACATTGACGATGACGCGTTCAATGGATACGCCAATTCGGCCACATCGGCTTCTGCGGCGCAAGCCTGGTCGGTAGGTATGAACTGGTTTCTTAACAAAGATGTGCGCCTGAACGCGAGCTTCACGCACACCACCTTCACCGGCGGCGGCGGTGCGGGAATCATCGCTCCGGCCACGGTCACGCAACAGCCGGAAAATGTGTTCTTCACCCGCGTCCAACTGGCATTTTAATCTGATTTAAAATTTATAAATAATCGCATGAAATCCTTATTGAAAATATTGGTCGCCGCGTCGCTGGCCGTTTCCGCTGGCGCGAAGGAAATCAAATTGCTCAACGTCTCCTATGACCCGACCCGTGAGCTGTATGTGGACTATAATGCCGCGTTCACCAAATACTGGCAGGGCAAGAGCGGCGATACGGTGACGGTTTCGCAATCGCACGGCGGTTCCGGCAAGCAGGCGCAATCTGTCATCAATGGTCTCGAAGCCGACGTTGTTACACTCGCCCTGGCTTACGACATTGATGCGATTTCGCAACAGGCGAAGTTGTTGCCCGCCGACTGGCAGAAACGGTTGCCCGACAACAGCACGCCTTACACTTCGACGATTGTTTTCCTTGTCCGCAAAGGAAACCCCAAAAGCATCAAGGACTGGGACGATGTCGTGAAAAAAGGTGTCAGTGTCGTGGTGCCCAACCCGAAAACTTCCGGCGGCGCGCGCTGGGCATATCTCGCCGCCTATGCATATGCGCTTGAAAAAAATAATCACGATGACGCGGCGGCACGAGCCTTCATCACCAAGCTTTATAAAAACGTGCCGGTACTAGATTCCGGCGCTCGAGGCTCGACCGTGACCTTTGCCCAGCGCGGCATCGGCGACGTGTTGCTCGCCTGGGAAAATGAGGCGCATCTCGCGCTCAAGGAATTCGGCGCGGACAAGTTCGACATCATCACGCCGTCGTTGAGCATTCTCGCCGAACCTCCTGTGGCCGTCGTGGATAAAAATGCCAAGCGTCATGGCACGACCGAAGTGGCCAAGGCATATCTCGATTATCTGTATTCCGACGAAGGCCAGGAAATTGCGGCGAAAAATTTTTACCGGCCGCGCAACGAGGCCATCGCCGCCAAATATGCCGGTAATTTCAACCAGGTAAAGCTGGTCAACATTGACCAGGAGTTCGGCGGCTGGGCCAAGGCGCAGAAGGCGCATTTTGCCGACGGGGGAATCTTTGACCAGATCTTCCAACCGCAAAACTAGTTTGCGGTTTCTCCGATGAGGCGGCGGTTGGTTCCAACCGGCCAGCCGCCGCCTTTTCAAAATAAAAACAAACGCCAAAAATCATGACCAGCGACGCCCCGTTAAAAACTGTTGTCCAATCACCACGGAAGTCACGTCGCTCCATCGCCGACCTGATCGCGCCGTTGGAAAAAATTGCGGCAACCTCGCCCAACCTCGTGGCCAATCATGATGCAAAATTTGAAGTGAATGGCGAGGGCTACGAGCTGACACGCTATTTATTCGTCGGTCCGCGCGGCGGTGATACGCCGATCCGCATCGGGATTTTTGCGGGCGTTCATGGCGACGAACCAGAAGGCATCCATGCCATCGTCCAGTTCATTCAACTTCTGGAAGCGCATCCCGAACTCGCGACCGGCTATTATCTCTCATTTTATCCCCTCTGCAACCCAACCGGTTTTGAGGACGCCACGCGTCACACTCGCAACGGCAAGGATTTGAACCGCGAATTCTGGAAAAATTCCGCCGAGCCGGAAATCCACCTGCTACAGGCCGAACTGCAATCACGCTTGTTTCAAGGTTTGATTTCGCTGCATACCGATGACACCAGCGCCGGCTTTTATGGTTTCGCCCGAGGCGCCACACTCACGAAAAATTTGATTCAACCCGCGCTGGCAGCGGCGGAAAAATTTCTGCCGCGCGATGAACGTCTGGTCATTGATGGCTTTACGGCGCGTGGCGGCATCATCCGCGATTGCTACGATGGAATTTTGTCCGCGCCGTCCAAGCTGCGTCCGCGCCCGTTTGAGATCATCCTGGAGGCGCCATCCGCGCCACCGGAATATTTGAAAGAACTGGCATTCGTGGCCGCGCTCCAGACAATTTTGCTCGAATACAATAAGTTCATCGCCTACGCTCCGAACTTATAAATCGTGGCGACTAACAGCATCAAAGTCAGGAAAATCCGGGTGTTGCCGGGCTTCAAACTGACGCTCGGCTTCACGCTTTTTTACCTTGGGCTCATCGTGCTCATTCCGCTGGCGGCCGTCTTTTGGAAAACCAGCACGCTGACGTGGCCGGAATTCTGGCACACCATCACCATGCCCACGGCGATGGCGTCATATCGCCTGACTTTTGGCGCTTCCTTTTGTGCCGCGCTGGTCAACGCCTTCTTTGGCCTTATCGTTTCATGGGTTCTGGTGCGCTACGAATTTTTCGGCAAAAAAATCGTGGATGCGCTTGTGGATCTGCCTTTCGCGCTGCCGACCGCCGTCGCCGGCATCACGCTGGCTGCTTTGTATTCACAAAATGGCTGGGTCGGTCAGTTGCTCACGCCGCTCGGGATTAAAATTGCCAACACACAGACCGGCATTTTCATCGCACTGACATTCATCGGCCTGCCGTTCATCGTGCGGACGGTGCAGCCGATCCTCGAAGACCTTGATCCGGAGCTCGAGGAAGCCGCATCCAGCCTGGGCGCGAACCGTTGGCAGGTTTTTTGGCGGGTGATCCTGCCCATGCTGACGCCCGCGCTGCTGACCGGATTTGCGTTGGCGTTTGCCCGCGCGCTGGGGGAATATGGCTCGGTGATTTTCATCGCCGGCAACATCCCCATGAAAACCCAGATCACACCCGTCGTCATCATGCAGGAACTCGACATGTTTGACTACGCGAAGGCCACGGCCATCGCGGTCGTGATGCTCGTCGTCTCGTTCGTGCTGCTGCTCACCATCAACGTGCTGCAATGGTGGACCAACCGTCACAACGCCCACAACCTCGCATGACGCCCGCCGCGACGACTTTTCATATGCCGCCCCAGGTTGTGCATCGCCGCACGACGGGCGAACCGCCGCTCGTGCGCCGCGCGCTAATCGGCGTCGCACTGGTTTTTTTGAGCTTGTTTCTATTTATGCCGCTGGTGTTTGTATTTACGCAGGCGTTCGCCAAAGGGCTTGGATTTTATTTCGAAACATTGCGCGACCCGAACGCCTGGAGCGCCATCAAGCTGACGTTCATTGCCGCCATCATCGCCGTGCCGCTGAACTGTGTCTTCGGCGTCTGCGCCGCATGGGCGATTGCCAAGTTCGATTTTCCCGGCAAAAACATTTTGCTCACGCTGATTGACCTGCCGTTTTCGGTTTCGCCTGTGATCGCCGGTTTGATCTACGTCCTGGTTTTCGGCGCACAAGGCTGGCTGGGGCTTTATATGAACGCGGACAATCCGAATTTTCCTTGGCTGGCCCACTGGTTGAATGAGCATAATTTCAAGGTCATTTTCGCCGTGCCGGGAATTGTGCTGGCGACGATTTTTGTCACGTTTCCGTTTGTCGCGCGTGAATTGATTCCACTGATGCAGGCGCAGGGCCGCAGCGAGGAAGAAGCTGCCCGCGTGTTGGGTGCAAGCGGCTGGCAGACGTTTTGGCGCGTGACCCTGCCGAACATCAAGTGGGGATTGATTTATGGCGTGATTTTATGCAATGCACGTGCGATGGGCGAATTCGGGGCGGTGGCCGTTGTCAGTGGCCGGATTCGCGGACAGACGAACACGATTCCGTTGCACATCGAGGCATTGTATGATGACTACAATTTCACAGGCGCGTTTGCCGTCGCATCGTTGCTGGCGTTTCTCGCGCTCATCACGCTGGGATTGAAGACATGGGTGGAACATAAGAACGCCGCGCAGAACACCATTGCAACCAAACCATGAGCGTCGAGGTTAAAAATGTCATAAAAAAGTTCGGCAGCTTCACCGCGCTCGACAATGTGAGCCTGAAAGTCAAGTCCGGCGAACTGGTTGCGCTGCTCGGTCCGTCCGGCTCCGGCAAGACCACCTTGCTGCGCACCATTGCCGGCCTGGAATTTCCCGACAATTCCGGCACCGCGCAGGTTTTGTTTTACGGCGAGGACGTGACGCAGATTCCCGCGAGCGAACGCAAGGCCGGTTTCGCCTTCCAGCACTATGCGCTGTTCCGCCACATGAGCGTGTTTGAGAACATCGCCTTCGGCCTGCGCGTGCGTCCGAAAACCACCCGGCCACCGGAGGCTGAAATTCATGCGCGCGTGGATAAGCTGCTCAAGCTCATCCAGCTTGAACCGCTGGCGAAAAGATTTCCTTCGCAGCTTTCCGGCGGCCAACGACAACGGGTTGCTTTAGCGCGGGCACTCGCTGTCGAACCTAAAGTCCTCCTGCTCGATGAACCATTCGGTGCGCTTGACGCAAAAGTGCGCAAAGAACTGCGCCGCTGGCTGCGCCAGCTGCACGATGAGATTCACGTCACGACGTTGTTTGTGACGCACGATCAGGAAGAGGCGCTGGAAGTGGCCGATCGCGTGGCGATTTTGCGCGATGGCAAGATCGAGCAGATCGGCACGCCGGAAGAAATCTACGACAAACCCGCCTCGCCGTTCGTTTATGATTTTCTCGGCAACGTCAATCTGTTCAGCGGCCGCATAAAAGATGGCTCGGTCGTCATCGGTGAGACGGAATTCTCCCTTGGCGAAAGCACCGGCGAGAACAACACCGCCGCCGTCGCCTTCGTGCGCCCGCACGACATCCGCGTGACCCGCCAGGCTGCCGGGCCGGCGCTCGCGGCGCAGGTCCTCCGCTCCAACGCCGCCGGCCCGGTGGCGAACCTGGAATTGAAGCGGCTCGACAGCGGCGAACAATTCACCGTGCAGTTGAGCAAGGAACTCTTCCAAGAATTGCAGCCGAAACCGGGCGAGAAAGTTTTCGTCGAATTGAAGAACGTGAAAATCTTCTCGGACGATTATTCGATTTAAACTCGAATGCGGGATCAGCATTCGAGTTCAAGGCAGGCCAGCAAGGAAAGTTTCCAAGCCAAAAATAAAAAAGTTGACTTGTGTTTAATAACGACTTAATATGTCGTTATTAAGGTTTTAAACAATGAATTCACAGAACAGATTTGCAAAATTGTATTTTTAACAAGATTTCACATCCAATTAAAGACGACTTTATATATCGCATATTGGCTGACAATACAATTACAAACAAGAAGCTGACCGGACAACTGGAGGTTTAAATGGAAATCAAATACTCAAAATGTCTATTCCACAAAATTCCGTCCGCCGCCAAGGTTTCACAGTTCCACCGGGCCTGAACCGTTTGCTGCTGCTGCGCCGGTTTGATTTCCGGCAAAAAACGTGGGGACTTCCAGCTCCGGGAATTCGTTCCGGGTGCGAATCCATTTCCCATGCTGATTCCACCGCGCTGGCTTCGTTGATTTCCGGGAATCTTCCTGAATTTTCCGACCCATCATTGGGAGGTGCCAACCCCTCAAAGCGCACTGGCCGGCGGATTGCCATCAGACAATCGCTCCGGCGGGCTTTGAGAGAACCCAAAACCGCCGGCGGCAAACCTGGCCGCCGGACTGAAAATCCGAACCTGAAATTCTCATTCAGAAATCCGCCGCCACTTGAGCGGGCGGAGAGCGTTTCAAACTAAAGGAGTTGCGCGCGGGCGGTGGATCTTCTCCGCCGCCCGTGTCTTCGCGCAGCACAGCGGCCCAACTGAAATAATATTTATGAGAGCATTGCTTCCTCCCAGACGAATTTCTTCGCCATTGGATGTGGATGCTCTTTGTCATCAGCCTGACCGAATCAACCGCTTGCTGGAGCCGCTGTTGAATCTGGCGGGAAAGTCCGATTACCTGGTGGGCGGTTCAGCCGGCGAGTTTACGGCCAATAAAAAAGTTTTTCAAATTCCACGGTTTATTTTCATGGGGCCGGCTGGCGGCGGAGACACCATGCGGCTTGGAATCTTTGCGGCTTTTCATGGAGATGAGCCTGACGGGGCTGTGGCCTTGGTGGAGTTTTTACAGGAACTTGAAAGGGCGCCTCAAATCGCCAGAGGTTATCACATCTATGCTTATCCGGTTTGCAACCCGGCCGGCTTCATTGCCCGGACGCGTCACAACCTTTCCGGGGAAGATTTGACGGCACATTTCTGGCGCGGTTCATCCCAGCCCGAGATTTATTATCTGGAGCGGGAGATGGGGGTGCTCCGGTTTCAAGGCGTCCTGTCTCTGCAAACGAGAAAAGATGCCAATGGCTTCAACGTGACCACCCGAAGCGTTGTTTTGAACCGGGCGCTGGCCGGGCCGGCGATTCAGGCGGCGGATGAAGCCGGTTCCGAAGGTGAGCAAAAAGCAATTCTGAAAGCCGGCACGCTCCACGCCACGCCGGACACCCGCTCACCAAATTTTTTGACGGCTACGGATGAATTGGATCCGGCGCCTTTTGAACTCCACCTTGAAATACCCGGACAGGTTTCCAACTCGCACAAAATCAACGGGACCATTGGCGCCTTGAAATCAATCCTTGATTCCTATCGCAGCTTGATGTCCATCGGGCAAAACTTATGAAAATGATCCAGCGCAGTTTGCAGGCAGGCATAAAATTCCATTGCCGGCGGCACCGGCCCAGCAACTATAACTTTCCGATGCGCTCGAATGGCGTCAAAATTGGAACGCCCTTGGAAAGGAATGGCGACTGGATGGTAGAATTGCCGAAAGGCAAGGCTCCCCAGTTCATTGAGCATTGTAAAAATGCCGGCGTCGGCTTTACTTTGATAACCGGCGTGTATTCCGGCCTGGGTTTTGCGCCGCGTGATCTGGTTTTGTTCGATTATGAATTCGACGCGGAAGAGTTGCAAACGCTGGTGGATACCTTTCAGGTCCACGGTAGGACATTGGCGCGGAGGAACGGTTGTTTGCCGGCCCGGCGGCCCGGCAGCCTAAACGGTTATGAGCCAAGATAAATTCAACCGACATAAATGAATCCAGCACCGGCAAATTCGAGACGCCATTCGTTCCCAGCAAGCCCGCACGAAGACGCCGGCGACGCGCGGTCAATCCCGCCGTCTGCCGTCCCGGAAAAAATCTACGACCAGTTCGTGCCGGAACTGCTTGCGTCCTACGCATCGGTTGGGGGACTTAACAATAGTGATGCGCACAACATGCCGTCCACGCGCGCGATCGGACAGATTTGCGAGGATTTGCTGCAACTGTTGTTTCCCGGTTTTCACGACGACGATGCCGTGCATCACGGCACGCTGGAGGAACTCACCAGCGAAAGGCTTTCCAAAGTCGCCGCCCGTCTCGAAGATCAGGTGCGAAAAAGCGTCCGCATCGGCGACCCCAAGAAACCAACCGGACGCACGCCGCCGATCTTACGGCAATTTTTCCATTCGCTTTCGGGAGTGCGGGAATTGTTGCGGACGGACATTGAGGCCGCTTACGAAGGTGATCCCGCTGCGCTTTACAGCGAGGAAATCATTCTGTCGTATCCGTTCATCGAAGTCATCGCGATCCAGCGGCTCGCGCACATTTTATATGTGGCGGGCGCGCCGATCATTCCCCGCATGATGACCGAATGGGCGCACGGCCGCACGGGCATTGACATCCATCCGGGCGCGAAGATTGGTTCGCATTTTTTCATAGACCACGGCACGGGCGTGGTCATCGGCGAGACGTGCCGCATTGGGAAAAATGTTAAACTTTATCACGGCGTGACGCTCGGCGCGCGGAGCTTTGCCAAGGATGAAGCGGGGCACATCGTCAAGGGTGGCAAACGTCATCCGAACGTGGAAGACAACGTGACGATTTATCCCAACTCGACCATTCTCGGTGGTGAAACGGTCATCGGTGCGAACTCCACCATTGGCGCGAACGTCTTTCTCATGCACAGTGTGCCGGCAAATTCGCTCGTGCTCTACGAGGAGAAGCAGCTCGTCATCCACGACAAATCCGCGCGGAAAAAAGACGCCGCGCAGGACTGGATCATTTGATGCCAATCCTGACGACATTGGCACCAGGCTGATGGCGAGACGTTCCATAATAATCGCATTGAATGAAAAACCGGTTTTGAGCAGCTTATTATCATGCCAGCGACCGCAGCCAGACTTGCAGGATTTTCTGAATCGGTGATCCGGGGAATGACCCGGCTCGCCAATCAACATGGCGCGATCAATCTCGCGCAAGGCTTCCCTGATTTCGATCCGCCGGAGGAATTGCTTGTCGCGCTCGAACGCGCGACGCGCGGGCCGCATCATCAATACGCGGTGACCTGGGGCGCGCCGAGTTTTCGCCAGGCGCTCGGCCGGAAAATCTCCCGCTTTACCGGCCTCGCGGTTGATCCCGACCAGCATCTCGTCGTCACCTGCGGCAGCACCGAGGCGATGATGGTCGCCATGATGACCGCGTGCAATCCGGGCGACAAAGTCATCGTCTTCTCGCCGTTCTACGAAAACTACGCCGCCGATGCCATTCTGTCCGGAGCGGAACCGATCTACGTCCCGTTGCGCCCGCCGGATTTTAAGTTTGATCCGGACGAACTCGCGCGCGCTTTTGCGCAAAAGCCCAAGGCCATCATCGTCTGCAATCCATCCAATCCGACCGGCAAGGTTTTTACGCGCGCCGAACTCTTGGAAATTTTGAGACTCGCGGAACAGCACGACGCCTTTGTCATCACAGACGAACCTTACGAACACATCGTCTATGCGCCGCACGAACACATTTATGCCACCGCGCTGCCCGGTGCGTTTGAACGCGTCATCACCTGCAATTCACTTTCCAAAACGTATTCCATCACCGGCTGGCGGCTGGGCTACGTTCACGCCGCGCCAAAGATTATCGCCGAGGCTCGCAAGGTGCATGATTTTCTGACTGTCGGGGCCGCCGCGCCGTTGCAGGAAGCCGCCATCGCCGGGCTGGAGTTGCCTGACAGTTATTACGCCGGCTTGCGCGAGCTTTATTCGAAGAAACGCGGTCTTTTTCTCGGTTATCTGCGCCGGACCGGTTTGCCCTTCACCGAACCGCAAGGCGCATATTATGTGATGCTCGACATTTCTTCGCTCGGCTTTGCGCAGGACACGGTCGCCGCCGAATGGTTTGTCCGTGAAGTGGGCGTGGCCGGCGTGCCCGGCTCCAGTTTCTTTCGCGAACCGGAGAATCGTTTCATCCGCTTTCACTTCGCGAAAAAAGAAGAAACGCTGCACGCCGCCGGCGAGCGGCTCCTCAAATTGGCAGGCTCAAAATAAATTGCAGCGAGTTGAATTGCGAGCATCGTAACGGTGGCGTGAGAACGTTGAGATTTTCTCCCTTTGCCCGATTCAATCCACTACCGCCTTCAACGCGATCCCGGCGACGACCGCCGCCTGCTGCCGCAGTTCGGGAACGGCGGTGGATTCCCAAAGCGTGGATTTCCGCAGCGTCCCGGCGATGAGAAGATTGGTGTGCGTCTCGCCGCTAGCTGTGATGGCGCGGCCATCCGCGTCGGTTTGCAGCCCGAGGCTCAATGGATCGCCGCACAATGTTCCCGATTCGAGCAGCGGGCGAAGCAGCGGATGCGTGGAATGGTGGTTATGCACCCCCGGCCCGGTGCAGTTGATGATCCAGGCCACCCGCATCTGGCGCGTGGCGGCGGTGCCACGGCGTTTGAGCGTAACATTGATGCCATCATTGTCCGCTTCCGCCGCGAGCAGCGTGCCGGCGTTCACTTCGAGGATCTGGTTGCGGCGAAGCTGCTCGATACGCGCGGCAACGTCCGGGGCCATGCGATGCCGATGAATTTCCCAGAAAGGCCGGACGTGTTTGAGGAACCGCGCACGTTCGGCCAGATTGAGCCGGTCCCAAAGCGGGGCGGTTGCCGGGCGAAGTCCGTCAATAACCTGCCGCCAATCAATGCCCGTCCGGGCGGCGCGGACAACATGCCCGCGCAGTGACCGCACCAGTTTGCGCACGGTCAGGGGCTTCGCCGGATCAAGCCATCGCGTGACCATGCTCGCGACGTCGTCCGCCGCCTTGGGTTCGCGTGCATGTGGCAACGGCAACAGGCTGCGGCGGGAAACAACGGTCAGAGGAGCCGTGCGGTCGCTGCGGTCGAGCGTCAGGATGGCATCCACGGCGGTCAGCCCGCTGCCCAGCAACAGCACGGGTTCATCCGGTCCAATCTGGCTCAATACCAGCGCCGCCCACGGATCGGCGATGAACCGGTTACGGGGGCCTTTGAACTGCCAGGAGAATTCATCGTCCGGCGGGCGATGTCCGAGGGTGACGATGGCTTGGTCTGCGCGCAGCGTGCGTCCGGCGGCGGTGGCCACGTTCCAACCGCGTGACGGAGTGGCCGCCGTTAGGCTCGTGACGTCGTCGCGGATCAGTTCCACGCTGACATGGTCGCCCGGAGATCCGGCCTGCTCCAGCAGCGTCTGACGCACGTATTGGCCATAAAGCTTGCGCGGCAGGAAGTCGCCGGGCGTGACGGATGAATCACTGGCGCGGGCGAAGTTTAGAAAATGCTCCGGCCGGTCAGGCCAGGCACTCATCCGGCCCGCCGGCACGTTGAGCAGATGCCGGGAATCATTGGTGCGATACGCGACGCCTTCGCCCACCGCCGGCTGTCGGTCAATCAAAACGAAATGCAGGGGGGCCGACGACGACCGGCTCAACCGGAGCAGGTTTGCCAGCACCATGGTGCCGGTGAATCCGCCACCAATGATGGCAATGATCCTTGCCGCTGGTGCCGCGCGGCGCAGGAACACCGGTGCTGGCGTCGCAGTAGTGACCGCATATCGCCTGACTTCTGGCAGCGGCGGCGAGTAAAGATGCACGGTCACCAGCGTCTGGCCGGAATCGGCAGGGTTGATCAGCGCATGAACGACCACGCCCGGGTCAACCGTAATCTGGCCGGCGGCGAGGCGGGAGGCGGTGGTGGGGCGCACCTGGCCATCAGGCCCGGCGGCGTAGAGTTGCTCGGTCAGAGATCCCTGCACGACCTTCAATCCGCAAAGCGAGCCGGAATGGTCATGCGCGACACTGCCCTGTCCCGGTGCCCAGGTCAACACCAGCAGTTCAAATTTTTCCCGCCGCACCACGCAACGCCGGGCATAAGTGCTGGCGCGCAACTCGACATAGGGTGCGACCTCCTTTTCGTTCAAGCTGGCCTGCGTCAATAACTCCCGGGCCGTCGTCGCATCCACCAGATCATTGCGCGCATCCAGTTCGCGGACGAGCCAGTCCAGTCCGCGCTGTTGGTCATTGGGAGATGAGGTCGGCATGGCATCAGGTTCGGCAGAAAGGTTCCCGTCGGTGCGGGTTTGCATTGATGAACATAAGGATCAGCATGAATAACTTTCGGGAATATAATCGTAATCGCCGCCTTGGTCGCTTCAACCTTAATTTAGATAATCATTCATCCAGTCGTCAACACCACGTATAGTCTGTCGTGGATGCCCGCGAAATATCTAATGGCACTGGCTCCCGCCATCGTGGTGAAATTTGTTCGTCCTTTCAAAACGGCCAGGCCTGTTAGATGAAGGCAATTCGAATAGACATTGGCATTGACAGGGGTAGCCAGCGCATTTAGCATCTGAATCGTAGTTGGCGTCAACGTCGCTTTTTAGTTACCCAAAAACCTCACGGAGCTCACCAGTCCACTGGTGGCTTCCATGAAACTGAAAGTGTATTCATGTCGAGTTGTGTCCATATGCCGGCGCGACCGGAAGTTTTAATTTCAGCTTTGGCGTTTTTCACGCTCGAAGTTTCAATGTCTTTTTTCCCAGCGCCCAACTCGCATTAAATTTTTTCATCTCCATTTATCACCAACCAAATTAAATTATGAGCAAAGACACCGAACTTCATCTGAGCCTGAGCGCCGCCGCCGCGCGCAACCTCGCCACCGCCACCGTCACCGTCCCGCAATTCACTGAGATCACCCCGCGCTGGCTGCATAAACTGCTGCCATGGGTGGATGTGGACGGCGGTGTGTATCGCGTCAACCGCGTCGCCAAGGCCGCGAAGGGCAAGTCCGCCAATGAATTCGGCGAAGTCAAAGTGGATTTGCTCACCGTGGACCGGGGCGAACCGAAATTGCCGACGACCTTTGTGGATTACGACGAAGACCCGCGCGAATATCATTTGAGCACCATCCAGACGGTGCTCCGCACGCATACGCGCGTGACCGATCTTTACAGCAACAAGATTGACCAGCTTCGCGAACAAATCCGCCTCACCGTCGAGGCCGTGAAGGAACGCGAAGAATGGGAGATCATCAATCATCCCGAGTTCGGGCTGCTCAAGGAAGTGGACGGATCACAGACCATCAAGACCCGCAAAGGTTCGCCGTCGCCCGACGACCTCGACGAACTCCTCGGACTCGTCTGGAAAAAGCCGGCGTTTTTCCTCGCGCATCCCAAGGCGATCACCGCTTTCGGCCGCGAAGCCACGCGTCGCGGCGTGCCGCCGCCGACCGTCCACCTGTTCGGAACCCCGTTCATCACCTGGCGCGGCGTGCCGCTCATTCCAAGCAACAAGCTCGATGTGAAAAATAATTCTACGAGCATTTTGCTTTTGCGTGTCGGTGAAGCGGAACAAGGCGTGGTTGGCCTGCAAAAAACTGGCGTCACCGGCGAAGTGGAACCCGGGCTGTCCGTCCGCTACATGGGCACGAACGAAAATTCCATCGCCTCGCATCTCGTCACGCGCTACTTCTCCGCTGCCGTGCTGACCACCGATTCAATTGCCCGTTTGGATAACGTGGTGGTGAACCATTACTATGACTACAACGCCAAACAGTGAGGCGGGTCCTGCTGTCGCGGAACCGGCGGCTGAATCAGCACACAACGATCTTGTCGCGAGGCTCGTGGCTGAAGCGTTTTCAGGATTGAGTCGCGGAACACGGCCGACCGCAACGCCCGCCGGACCGTCAGAAATTCCGAGTGTGTCTGATTTGCCGGATCTTTCCGGCAAGGATGCAGATTCCGCATTGCCGCCGGTGCATCCCACCGTGCAGCCGGATGCACCCAAGTTGGCCGAACCGGAAAAACGGGAGTCAAGCACGACACCCTCGGGCGCGCACGCGCCGGATTCAGGCGACAGCTATGCGTTCGGTGAACCACGTTGCAACGGCGACTATCGTCCGAAAGGCAGGAAGTCGGATTCGAAAACAGCAAACGGAAATCCACTGCTCGGTGTTTCCGACGCCGAATCGCAGACCACGCCGGAATATTATTTTCTACGCGGTGGCAACGCTTCTGGCAAGTCGCCGGCGTCATGCCAGTCGTATCCAAAGAATGCCGTCCCTATCCCGAAGTTCGATATCGAGGGCGTGCGCCGCGATTTTCCTGCGCTGCATCAACTCGTGAACGGCAAGCCGCTCATCTGGCTCGACAACGCCGCCACCACGCACAAGCCGCAGGCGGTGATTGACGCGACCTCGCAATTTTACAGCCGCGACAATTCCAACATCCACCGCGCCGCGCACGCGCTCGCCGCTCGCTCGACGGAATTGTTTGAAGCGGGCCGCGAGAAGGTCCGCAAATTTCTCGGCGCAGCAGACGCGAAAGAAATTGTTTTTGTGCGCGGCACGACCGAAGCCATCAATCTCGTCGCGCAAAGTTACGGACGCAAAAACATCGGCGTGGGCGACGAAATCATCGTCAGCGAACTGGAGCATCACGCGAACATCGTGCCGTGGCAATTGCTTGCCGAACAGGTGGGCGCAGTTGTCAGAGTGATTCCGATAAATGATCGCGGTGAACTGATTTTGGACGAGTATGTAAAATTGCTCGGACCGAAAACAAAGTTCGTTTCCGTCGCGCACGTTTCCAATTCGCTCGGCACAATCAATCCCGTCGAACAGATCATCGCGCTCGCGCACGCGCGTGGCGTGCCGGTGCTGATTGACGGCGCGCAATCCACGCCGCATTTGCCGGTGAATGTCACCGCGCTCGACGCGGACTTCTATGTCTTCTCCGGCCACAAGATTTTTGCACCGACCGGCATCGGCGCGCTCTACGGCAAGGCGGCATTGCTCGAAGCCATGCCGCCGTGGCAGGGCGGCGGCCACATGATCAAGGATGTGCGCTTTGAAAAAACTGTTTATCAGCACGCCCCTGAGAAATTTGAGGCGGGAACACCCGACATCGCTGGCGTGGTCGGACTCGGCGCGGCGATTGATTATCTTTTCAAAGTTGGAATCCCGGGAATCGCCGCCTACGAACACGCCTTGCTCGAATATGCGACGCAGGCGCTCGCGACCATTCCCGGATTGCGTCCGATTGGCACGGCCTTCAGCAAGGCGAGCGTTTTGTCCTTCGTCATTCCAGGTGTGCCGAACGAAACCGTCGCGCGCCATCTCGACAAGCAGGGCATCGCCGTCCGCGCCGGCCACCATTGTGCGCAACCAGCCATCCGCCACTTTGGACTGGAGAGCAGCGTCCGGCCATCGCTCGCCTTTTACAACACGCGCGAAGAAGTGGACGCGCTGGTGCTGGCCTTGCGTTCCTTGAAACGTGGTTCATAGTAAGAAGCCATGAAGACGATTTCACCAGTTGAACTGCAAAAAATCATCGCGGCGCAACCGTCGGCGCCAGTCATAGACGTTCGGACGCCCGTGGAATTTGCCGAGGTTCACGTTCCGCGGGCGCGGAGCATTCCATTGGACGAACTGAAACCCGGTTCGCTGCAACTTCAAAAAGACCAGCCGGTCTATCTGCTTTGCCGCAGCGGCCAGCGCGCGACAAAGGCGGCGGAGAAATTCGCCAAGGAAGGTTTCTCGCAGCCCGTCGTTGTCGAAGGCGGAACGCTCGCATGGATCGAGGCAAATTTACCCGTGACGCGCAGCGATGTTAAAGTCATGAGCTTGGAACGGCAGGTGCGCATCGTCGCCGGCTCGCTGGTTTTCATCGGCGTTTTGCTTGGCTGGTTTGTAAGCCACTGGTTTTTTATTCTTTCCGGCTTTGTCGGCGCCGGACTTGTCTTCGCCGGCGTTACGGATTTTTGCGGCATGGGCTTGTTGCTCGCCAAGATGCCTTGGAACAAGCGCACCTCTACGGGTTGAGTGGAACCGGCAGAGCCTGTCTTCTGCGTCTGCTTTCTGTCCTTCGGCGAAGAATGGATTCTCACCCTGAGAATTTCCCGTATTGCTTCCACAAAAACGCATCCTTGATGAGTTTTCTACGTTGGCCAAACAGTCAGCCTCGAATCTAAAAATACCGGCGAACACAAAATGCGCTTGTGGCACCGGTAACTTTCGCCAGAATCGGAGCGTCCATAACCACAACCTTGAAAGATTATGAAAAAAATCAAATCCTGCCTTGTAATCGCCGCTATTATTTTCACTGCGTTGCCTTTGATGGCGCAACAAAAACGTGTCAGTCCCCACGAAACCATCAGCACGGTCATTGATGGCGACCGGGTGACGATTGTTTACGGGCGTCCTTACACCAAGGACCCAAAATCCGGTGCGCCGCGCAAGATCTGGGGCGAACTGGTTCCAAACGGCGAAGTCTGGCGCTTGGGCGCTGACGAATCCACGCTGCTCATCACGCAGAAGACCATGACGTTTGGCGAGACGGAGATTCCGGCGGGCGCATACAGTCTTTATTTGTTACCGCAGGCGGATGGTTCGGCCAAATTGATCATCAGCAAGCAACTCGGTGAATGGGGCGCTTATCAATACAACGAGAAACAGGACTTCGCGCGCATTGATTTGAAAAAGGAAGCATTGGAAAAAACCGCCGACCAACTGACGATTGCCATTTCTAAAAATTCTCCCGCCGGCGGCATCTTGAAAATATCCTGGGAGAACACGCAATACTCGGCACCCTTCACCGTGAAGAAATAACCATTTGAATTTATGAACAATAAAACCTTATGTTTGCTTTCCTTGTCCGCCTGCGGCCTGATGTTTGCCTCTACACTGCTGGCGCAAGCGCCCAAAGTTGAATTTCCCGCCGCCAGTCCGGCCTGCACTTTGAAACAACGCGTCGGCCTGACGGACATTGAGATTGATTATTCCCGGCCCGGCGTCAAAGACCGCGTTATTTTTGGCGGCATGGTTCCTTACGGCAAGGTCTGGCGCACGGGTGCCAATCAAGCCACGAAGATTATTTTCAGCACACCGGTCAAATTGAATGGCGTGGAAATCCCCGCCGGCACTTATGCGCTCATGACCATCCCTGGCGAGGACGAATGGACGATCATTATCAACAAAGGCGCGGAACAGTGGGGTGCTTATCAGTATGATGAAAAAAAGGATGTCGTGCGGTTCAAGGCCAGGCCGATCACATTGGGCAGGCCGATTGATACGTTCACCATTGAGTTCAATCAAATCCGTGATGAGTCGGCTTATCTGAATCTTGTCTGGGACAAGACGGTCGTGCCGATAAAACTGGAGATTGATCTGACTGAGAAGCTCGTTCCGCAGATTGAAACGGTGATGACTTCTGATGAGAAGCAGAAACCTTACTATCAGGCGGCTCTATTTTATTACAATCATGGACTGGATTTGCAGAAGGCAAACAAATGGGTGGACGCCGCCATCGCAGAACGCGAAGCGCATTACATCGTTTATCTGAAGGCACAGATTCTTGCCAAGCTCGGCGACAAGGAAGGGGCCATCGCTGCGGCCAAGCGTTCCAGCGAACTGGCTGAGAAGGCCAATGACTCTGGCTACGTGAAACTGAATGAAGATTTGATCGCCAGCTTGAAGTGATGATGCCGGCTGTTGTCATTTGTCCTTCGGCGAAAGGTTTGCGCAAACTGTCGCAAGCATTTGCGTGTATGGTTTGCCTCATCATACCTGTTCTTTCGCAGAACTTGGTCGCTGCTGATTCAGAAACAAATTCGGCAGCCACCATTCTTCATAACCTGCAAGCATTTCGTCAGATGGGCAGCGTGCTTTACATCGCGGCTCATCCCGACGACGAAAACACGGAATTGATCGCCTATCTGGCGCGTGGCCGGGATTATCGCACGGCCTACCTTTCGCTCACGCGCGGCGATGGCGGCCAGAATGTCCTGGGCCCGGAATTCGGCGACAAGCTGGGCGTGGCGCGCACCCAGGAATTGCTCGCGGCCCGGCGGATTGATGGCGGCCGGCAATTTTTTTCACGCGCCATTGATTTCGGCTTTTCCAAGAATTACCAGGAAACGCTGAACGTCTGGGACAAGCAGGAAGTCCTGTCGGATATGGTGCGCATCATCCGGGAATTTCGGCCCGACGTGATCATCACCCGCTTTTCTCCGGTCCCCGGTGGCACTCATGGACATCATACATCGTCGTCCGTGCTGGCCATCGAAGCCTTCAAGCTGGCCGGTGATCCGGACGCTTTTCCCGAACAAGGACTGCCACCGTGGCAGGCCAAGCGCATTTTTTGGAACATCTCAAGTTTTCAACGGGACCGGGACAATGGCACCAATCGAATCAGCATAAACGCCGGTGGCAAAGATTCTGTCTCCGGGGAAACCTTCGCGGACATTGCAGGCCAAAGCCGGGCCATGCACAAGACCCAGGGCTTTGGCGCTTTCCGAAATTTGGGTGGCAATGGCGGGACTAGGACGGAATCGTTTCAGTTTCTCGATGGCGCGCCGGTGACCAATGATATTCTGGATGGCGTTGACACCACTTGGAATCGCGTGCCCGGCGGGGCGGAAATCGGGAAATCAGTTGATGAGATTATTGCCCAATTCAATCCGCAGGATGCCGCCGCCAGCGTGCCGGCGTTATTGAAACTGCGAAGCCAGCTGGCCACGTTGCCGGCGAAAGATCCCATTGTCGCGGAAAGGCGCGTCCAGCTTGATCGCATCTTGCAGGCCTGCCTCGGTCTCACGACTGAAACGACTATTGTGCAGGCGGAAGTTGTGCCGGGCGAACCGATGAACTTGCATCATTCGGTGGTGATTCATTCGGACATTCCAGTTCGCTGGATTGGAACACATCACGCCGGACTCAAGGTGGAATTTACTTCTGCGTCAGCGGTTAATCTGAACCCCGGCCAGCCTTCAGAGCGGGATGAAACCTTGAAGCTTCCAGCCGGCACGCCCTTGAGCCAGCCGTATTGGTTGCGCGAAGAAGGAACGCCCGGAATGTTTCGCGTAGATAATCCGGCATTGATCGGCACACCGGAAAATGCGCCGGCATTTCCGGTTGAACAAGTATTTGAAGTCGGCGGCCAGACATTGATCGTTCCCGACGAGCCGGTGCAGATTGCTACCAATTTTGCCGGAAATGAGATTCGCCGCCGGCAGGATGTGATTCCGCCGGTTTCGCTCAAGTTCACCTCGGAAGTGGAACTTTTTTCTCCCGGAACGTCGCACCGGGTTGAAGTTGAAATTGTCGCTTCGCGGGCTGATTCTGCCGGCACCTTGCGATTGGAAGCGCCCGCTGGCTGGATTGTTTCCCCGGCAAAACAGGCGTTCAATTTGAAAACCGTCGGCGAACAGAAGCGATTTACGTTCATCGTCACCGCGCCGGCGCAGCTTTCCACGGCGAAGATCATCGCCAGCGCCGAAATTGACGGCGTGCGTTATCGCAACCAGCGCGAGGAGATTTTCTATCCGCACATTCCCCGGCAACTGCTCCAGCCGCTGGCCAGCATGAAGGCTGTCAGTCTCGACCTGGCCGTTCGCGGAAAGAAAGTCGGCTACATTCCCGGCGCGGGTGACGCGGTGGCCGAGGCCATCAAACAAATGGGTTATGACGTGACAATGCTTACCGCCGATGATCTGACGACGAACCGGCTGAAGGATTTTGACGCGGTGGTGGTTGGTGTGCGGGCGTTTAATGTCCGCACGGATCTGGTTGCCCGGTTGCCGGCGTTGTTCTCGTTTGTCGAATCCGGCGGCACCCTGATCGAGCAATACAACCGGCCTGGCAACGATTTGAAGACCAGCCAGCTCGCACCTTACAGCCTCCGGTTGTCGGGGGATCGCGTGACGGACGAGAACGCGGCGATCACGTTTCTTGCGCCGGAACATCCGGTGTTGAACACGCCGAACAAGATCACGCAGGCGGATTTTGCCGGCTGGGTGCAGGAGCGGGGCGTTTATTTTCCCAACCAATGGGATGAACACTTCACGCCCATTCTCGCATGCAATGATGCCGATGAATCGCCGTTGAAAGGCGGATTGCTGGTGGCGCAATACGGCAAAGGCTGGTTTGTTTACACCGGCCTCGTGTTCTTCCGGGAACTGCCCGCCGGGGTGCCGGGCGCTTATCGTCTCTTTGCGAATTCAATTTCACTCGGCAAATGAAACAACCTGACGCTACGGAACCATCCGCGCGTGAAACTAAGGAAACCGGCCTGCCATTCTTCCGATCCTGGCGCGGGGTTTACCTTTTCGTGTTCGTCATTTTTGTGCTGGTCGTGATCTTGCTCACCATTTTCTCGCGCTGGTTTGCATGAACACGCTCGATTGGATTGTCCTGCTTGTGACCATGGTGGGCATCGCCGCCTACGGAGCCTGGCATACGCGCCACACCAACCACCTTGATACGTATCTCAAGGGCAGCCAGACTACGCGTTGGGGCACCATCGGTATTTCGGTGATGGCCACGCAGGCGAGCGCGATCACGTTTCTGTCCATTCCCGGCCAGGGTTTTGAAAGCGGGATCGGGTTTGTCCAAAATTATTTCGGCCTGCCGCTCGCGCTTATCATTGTGTGCGCCGTCTTTCTGCCGATCTATCGTCGGCTCGGGGTTTACACGGCTTATGAATTTCTCGGCCAGCGCTTTGACGCCAAGACGCGACTCCTCGGCGCGGGACTTTTTCTACTGCAACGCGGTCTTGCCGCCGGCGTTACCATTTATGCTCCGGCGATCATCCTCTCAACCGTGCTGGGCTGGCGGCTTGATCTCACGATTATTGGCACCGGCTTGCTGGTGGTTATTTACACCGTTACCGGCGGCAGCGAAGCCGTCAGTCTCACGCAAAAATGGCAGATGGGCATCATTTTCGGCGGCATGGTCACGGCATTTTGGATTCTGCTGGCGCGTCTTCCCCAGGGACTCGGCTTTGATGGCGCGGCGCACGTCGCCGGAGCGATGGGCAAACTTCAGGCCGTGGATTTCTCGCTCGATCCCGATAAACGCTACACGCTTTGGACCGGTTTGTTTGGCGGGCTTTTTCTCTCGCTCTCTTACTTCGGCACCGATCAATCCCAGGTGCAGCGTTACATCGGCGGCGCTGCGTTGCGCGAAGGCCGGCTCGGTCTGATGTTCAACGCGCTGCTCAAAATTCCCATGCAATTTTTCATCCTGCTGCTCGGCGCGCTGCTGTTTGTGTTCTACCAGTTTGCGCCGGCACCCGTTTTTTACAACCGCGTCGAGTGGCAGCATTATTCTAGCGGAACAAATGCCGTCATGTTCCAGGCGTTGGATGAAAAGAACGGTGCGTTGCACGCCGTGAAAAAGAAGAAAATTCAGGCATGGCTTGACGCCCGCGCCCGCGGAGATGCCGCTGCGGAATCCACTACCCGCACCGCCATGCTCGAAGCCCAGGCTGCGACGGAAGCCGTCCGCAAGGAAGCCCGGGCCGCGCTCACCGCCGCCGATCCGCTCGCCAAGACCAAGGACTCCGATTACGTCTTCATTGGTTTCATTCTCGATCAACTGCCGCATGGCGTCATCGGCCTGCTCATTGCCGTGATGATCGCCGCCGCGCTGGGCTCGAAGGCGGGTGAACTGAATGCGCTCGGCACCACGACAACCATTGACCTTTGGCGGCATTTCCGCCCGCTGGCCGCGCACGATGAGGCGCGAAACGTTCGCGCCGCCAAATGGTTCACTGCATTCTGGGGAGCCGTGGCCATTGCCTTTGCGTTGTTTGCCGGCTTTTCAGAAAATCTCATCGAAGCGATCAACATCATCGGCTCGATTTTCTACGGCGTGGTGTTGGGAATTTTCTTGGTGGCATTTTTTTTGAAACACATCGGCGGCACGGCGGTGTTCTGGGCGGCGGTCGCAGCGCAATCGCTCATCTTCGCGCTCTACCTGCTGCGGCACCGCTTTCCGGCGCTCGATATTTCCTATCTCTGGTATAACCTGATCGGCTGCGCGGCATGTGTGGTGTTCAGTTTGATGCTGCAAACAACTTTGCCGGCTAAACCGGCGCGCGCCGCAAATTTATGAGCACCGCACCCGTCATCTGTTTTGGCCAGCAGCCCTGCGGATTTTTTCCAAAGCGCTTTTTGTCTGCCAAAATCCAGACGGCGCGGCGGCTGCAAAGCGAGATCGGCGGCGAAATCGTTTTCTTTTACCACGACAGCGATCATGATCCGCGCGAAACACGAACCGTCCTGCGCCATCGCCAGACGAATGAACCGGCACAACTCAACTTCGCCGTTGAAAATAAAATCCAGCGCAAGTTCTCGCCGCTTCGTCTTAAAAAAATCGCCGCCGACTGGCAGGGCAAAACCGTGCTGCAACTGCCCAATTATCTTGAGCATTCATTGATTGAGATTTTCAAAAAGATTTCCGCCGTCAACGTCGCCGACTTTTGCCTGGAGATGTATCGTCAGCTGGGTTTGCTTGGAGGCGTTCGAGTCGTGCGATCGAGCGATCCAGATTTACGCCGGGCGGCCTGCGACATTTCGGATTTCTTTGTGGACGTTCCGCACGAAGGCGAAATTGTCCGTGCCCGTTTCATGGATGGAATCCTGAAACTACACGAAGGCGGCGATTCGTTTGTGAATCTGCCTTTGACAACCTTCACCAAAGAACAGATCAGCCCGACGCGCGACAGCCGTCTGCGCTGGATGCAATCTGTTTTGCATTGCACGCATTACATTGCCGGAGCGGGCGAACAGGATTATCTTCGCAAGGAAGACGCCCCGGAAATTCAATTTTTAACTCGTGATGCCATTGACCGATCTGATGAAGCCTATGCCGAACTCGCCTGAAACTGCGCCGTTGCTGGTCTTTGGCGCGCATCCCGATGACATTGAATTCGGCTGTGGCGGCATCATCGCGCGGGAAACGTTGGCTGGTCGCAAAGTGCATTTTGTCGTGTGTTCATGCGGTGAATCCGGAACCCACGGCACGCCAAAGCAGCGGACCGCTGAAGCCAAAAAGGCCGCGGCGCTACTCGATGCGACGATTGAATTTATTGAACTCGACGGCGACGCGCGTCTGGAAATTCGCACGATCCATGCCTTTAAGTTGGCGAAAATCATCAGGCAGATTCGCCCCAGCACCGTCCTTGCTCCAAGTCTCGTTGAAAACCAGCACCCTGATCATGCACGCTTGGGAAAACTGGTGCGCGATGCCGCACGTTTGGCGCGCTACGGCGGTTTGAAGGAATTGCGTCTTCAAAAACCACATGCCATTCAGCAATTATTTTTCTACGCGGTGACCCCGGAAGCGGAGCCTGCCGACATCTCTCCGGTGCTGGTTGATATTTCTGCGCCAGAAATCATTGCGATCTGGCAGGCGGCGATGGAGGCCCATGTTTCGCAAGTTTCCAACCGCAACTATGTTGAACTGCAACTCACCCGTGCCCGTTTACTCGGTGCCCGCGCAGGCATCGGCCATGCGGTGGCGCTCTTTCCAAACGAGCCTCTGGTGTTTGAATCGCTGAATCACGCGGGCCGGGGCGCACGGCAATTTTAACATGGATTCCAGCCGCCCATTGAAGATTGGCATCACCTGTTATCCATCCGTGGGTGGAAGTGGCATCCTCGCGTCGTCCCTTGGTGAAGAACTGGCGAAGCGCGGCCATGAAGTGCATTTCATCAGTTATGGACGCCCATTCCGGATGCCGATGCACACGCCGCGGCTTTTTTTCCATCCCGTCGTGATCAATGATTATGGCTTGTTCAAATACCCCGATTACACGCTGCCACTCTCGGTGAAAATGGCGGAAGTGAGCCGCGATCATCAGCTCGACATCCTGCACGTCCACTATGCCGTGCCGCACGCCACCGCCGCGATTCTTGCGCGCTCCATGCTGCCGCCGGATCAACAGCCGCGCGTTATCACCACCTTGCACGGCACGGACACCACGTTGCTGGGAGCTGATCCAGGTTATGGGCCGGCGATTCATCACGCATTGACCCACTCTGATGCCGTCACCGTCGTGTCTGATTTCTTGAAACAAGAAACGCAACGGGTGCTCGGCTTTGCCGGGCCGATCAAGGTCATTTATAATTTTTCTGAACCCTGTGCCCCGCGGCGCTCACGTGATGTAGTTCGTCGTGAATTGGGCATTCGCAACGGAGAAGCATTAGTGCTTCACTCATCCAATCTGCGCCCGGTGAAACGAATTGATCTGCTGCTCGAAACCGCTGTGCGCATTCGTCCGCGTGAATCGTTCAAGCTAGTCATTCTGGCGGGTGGAGATTTTAAGCCTTTCATCTCTGACGTGCGCCGGCTGGGATTGGAAGACCGCGTGATCGTACGGGAAAACGTCCTGGATATTGAGGATTATCTGCAAGCCGCCGACTTAGGGTTATTCACGTCGGAATCAGAAAGTTTTTGCCTGGGCATTTTGGAAGCGATGAATTTTGCCTGCCCAAGCATTGCACCGCAGATCGGCGGGATTCCCGAAGTGATTCAGGACCACATCAGCGGGCGACTTCTGCCGTTTGGCGATTCCGATAAAATGGCCCGGGCAGCCGAGGAATTGATTCAAAATCCAACACTGCGGGCGACGCTTGGCCACGCGGCTCAAACGCGGGCACGCGAACATTTTTCTGCGAAGGTGATTGTGCCGCGATACGAAACGCTTTATCGCCATGTCTGCCAAAGAGCGGTTGGCCGACGGATGCAGGTTAAGCAAAAACTTGATTAATCGTCAAGAAATACGATCGCTCATCTCGCATTCTTGACACTGAAAATAAGGGTGAATTTTCGAGGCATCCACTTTGAAAATGATTTTCAAAACCGTGGAGCCGCATCGTGAGCAGTGATATGCCGGGCTCACCGTTGGCCTTTGAAACGGTCGTTTCTCCGGCCCGGTTGGCTTTGGCAGCAACTTTACAGATGTCATTGGAATGGCCATTTTATTCTGACAGTCCGGCGGAAAGGCCTTGGACAGGGAGGAATCTGTCTTTCAGTCTGGATCCGCCGGACTGGCTGGGTGTAAATAAGCATTCCCGATGCCGAAATGGCAGTCTCCCCTAAAGGCCGTCCAAAGACTGCTTGGAAACCAAAGGCAGTCCATAGTCAGGCGCTTGAAAGCATTGATTCTATTGGTTAAGAATGAAGACGGGTGGCAGACGAGATTCGAACCAGCAAATTCAATTTTCAGGATTTCAGGGTGTAAGGTGCTCCATTTACTTGCATGGATTATACATAGAGCCAATACTATTTTCGATGACTGACAGGGCCAAGATGCTTTTTGAAGATGCTGAAAAATACGCGCAATCTTTCAACGAGATTTTTATGGATATGGATTGCCGCACGGAGCTGGACGTGCTTTCTCGTGGAAAATGGATCGTCGAATTTTTTAAAAAATCCGAGGAACTTAAAATTCATTTTCTGTTCCCTAATGTTTCCGAAGAGGTCCGGGACGCATTTTTTAAGCTTGCATGGAAACGCTCGGCATTGCTCGTCGGCAGAAAGGTTGAAGGCAACGATGGATTGAATGCGCAGATTGAAAAAGCAGAAAGGGAATTTGCCGAAATCTCAAGCTCGGTCAGGGAGCTTCTTGATGACTTGTTGCCGGTACAGGCAGAAATAATTTCCGAAAAATATTTATCCAGCCCCTTTTCTCGATAATGCCATGGCTATATCAAATCTAGAAGGCCTGGTTGATAAAAAACCGGAGAAAAACCATTTAATCTATTGACTAAAAACGAAGATGGGGTGGCCGACGGGATTCGAACCCGCAACAACAAGCTCCACAAGCTTGGACTCTACCATTGAGCTACGACCACCAACCGGTGACAAGCTAGTTTTTTCCGGCAGGCGCGTCAAGTTTGTGACGTCGCAGAACCAGCCAGTTTCGGTTGCACATCGGGGATGGCGGCGCCGCGCGCCTGCGGAAACTTGATCTTTGAACGAAGCAGCAGGGTGCCCAGGCAAAAGTCGGCAACGGGCATCACGACATTGTAATTCTTGTGCATGTAACGGTGATGAAGCAGGTGATGGCCGTTGAGCCGGTAGAAAATCCAGGAGCGCTCCACCCGCCGGGACTTCGGCAGGTGCATGCACCAGTGCATGTATTCATATGCGGCGTAATAGCTGGCAAAGGCAAGAAACGAACCGGTCAGCAGCCACCAGCGGCCAACCATCCAAGCTAGCGCCAGCACCGGCAGCATCCCCAAAAAGATCAGCAGCGGGCCGTTCCACCAAGCCATGGGAATGAGCTTTTTGTCCGGTTCATGGATGAGATGATACGTATGGTCGGCTTTGAAAGTGTGATGATGCACGATGGCGTGCGCGCGGAAGGCGTAGTCAAATTTTCCGAAAGGGCGGTGCATGAAATAACGGTGCAACGTCCACTCGAAGAAAGAGCAGAAGACCACTCCACCGGCAAACCCGACCGCCGACCAAAATATGAAAGACTCCATAATAGAAATGATTAATAAACGTGTGTTATCCAACGAATGACTTTACGACCAGCATCATAGCTCACTTTCACCGATAGGAACAATCAAATTTTTCGAGCCCCCCGTTTCATTTCGTTACGACATTGCCAATGTCGCTCCGGCGTTTTAAGGTTTCCCGGTTCATGGCGGAATATAAGGTTCAATTCGAGGTCTTTGAAGGCCCGCTCGACCTGCTGCTCTATCTCATCAAGCAGGAGGAGGTGGACATCTACGAGGTCAACCTCACCAAGCTCGCCACGCAGTTCATCGCGCACATCGACCTCATGCGCGAGTTCGACCTCGAGATCGCCGGCGAATTTCTCGTGATGGCCTCGACGCTCATGTATATCAAGAGCCGCGAACTGTTGCCCGTGGACCAGCAGGTCGTCGTCGAGGGCGAGGACGAAGGCGAAGATCCACGCTGGGAACTCATCCGCCAGCTCGTCGAATATAAAAAATTCAAGGACGCCGCCGCCAAGTTGCAGGTGCGCGAAGCCGAACAGGAAAACATCTTTCCGCGTGTGCCGGAGAAAATTGAGTTCGCCTCCGGCGCGCCCGTGGCCAAGCCAGACGTTTCCATCTTCGATCTGCTCAATGCCGTCAACGTCGTCCTCCAGCGCTTCACCAAGCGCGACGAATCATCGCGCGATGTTTACGAGGACAAATGGACAGTTAGTGAAAAGATCGAATATGTCATGGGTGTGCTGAACTCACGTGGCAGCGTGCGTTTTGCCGAGCTGTTCGAGAACGCCTCCAGCCGCACCGAAGTCATCTGCACCTTTCTGGCGTTGCTCGAATTGATCCGCCTCAAGCAACTCGCCTGCACGCAGCCGGAGGCGTTTGAGGAAATTGAAATCCGCAAAGCTGTGCCGATGGCTGTTGCACCGCCAGCCGAAAACCAGACGACACAAAATAATCCGCCCTCCGAAATCACCAATCCGTAATCTGTTTAGCATGGAACTTAAATTCATTCTGGAATCGCTCCTGTTCTCCGCACAAAAACCTTTGAACGTGAAAGAACTTCGCGACGTGTTCGCCACCGCCGCCGAGGCCGAGGACGCCGATGCTGCTGTCAAATCGCTCAAGAAAGTCAAAGAGGAGGATGTGACCGCCGCGCTCGAAACACTGGCTGCAGAACATGAAGCCGCCGCGCGCAGCTACCGGCTTGTGTGCGTCGCGGGTTCGTGGCAGTTCGTCACGCAACCGGAATTCGCGCCATGGCTCAAGGCGCTTGTTGGTGTGAAGGCGCGTCCGTCGCGGCTCTCGCAGCCGGCGCTGGAGACGCTCGCCATCATCGCCTATCGTCAGCCGGTCACGCGGGCCGAGGTCGAGCAGATTCGTGGGGTGAACATTGACGGCACCATGCAAACCTTGCTGGAACGCGGCCTTGTTGAATCCACCGGCCGCGCCGAAGTCGTGGGCCGTCCGCAGATTTACAGCACGACCACGATGTTCCTCGAATACTTCGGCCTGCGTGGCTTGGAAGATTTGCCCGCTGCCGACGAACTCCGCCGCATTCCCATCGAACGCCCGCCTGCGCCGGTCACGGCCGATCCCGGTCTGGCCACAGTGCCACCGGAACAGTTGAATTTGGAAGCTGCGGAAGGTAAAAGTCAAAAGGTGGAGACGTAAAACCCGCAATAAATTTCAAAGCAATCATGAGCGCCGACAAGACTCTGGACAAAATTTTGCGCGGAGATTCGGACGCGAACATTCGCTTTGAAGAACTTTGCCATTTGTTGCAGGCGAAAGGTTTTCGAATGCGCATATCTGGCAGCCATCATATATTTACCCAAACTGGGGTCATGGAGCGCATCAATCTTCAACGCGAAGGCTCGAAAGCCAAACCATATCAAATTCGACAAGTGCGGAAAATTCTGGCAAACTACAAGTTGTTATGAAGGCGAACAGCTACGAAATGATCATCTGGTGGAGCACGGAAGACGAAGCTTACGTCGTGGACGTGCCGGAGCTTCCCGGCTGCATGGCGCATGGCGCGACCCGGCAGGAGGCTATTAAAAGTGCCGAAGATGCCATCAAGTTTTGGATCAAGACTGCGAAAGACGACGGTCAGGAAATCCCACAGCCACGCGGGCGGTTGGTTTATGCGTGAGCAAGCATGATTGAAATAAATGGCAAAACTAGAAAATGAGTAACCAAACACCAAATACACTTGATGACTTGGATGCTGTTAAGAAAATCGTCGAGGCCCTTACTCCATTCGTGCGAGGCGACCAAGAGAGAATTCTGCGCTGGTCGGTGGAAAAATTAGGAGTTTCATTAGCCGACCTTCCGCCCGTTCGCAGAGTTGATGGTGACCAAAAGCAAATCAATGTACCCGCAGATGTTTCCACTGCTGGCAGACCAGTTGGTGCTAACATCCGAGATTTTGTTGCGGCCAAAAGTCCTCGAAGTGATAATCAGTTTGCAGCTGTCGTTGCTTATTACTATAGGTTTGAAGCTCCTGTTGGCCAGCGAAAGGAATTCATCACATCTGAAGATCTTCAAGAGGCGTGTCGCCAAGCTGGACGAGAACGCCTTAAAAGTCCAAACGCCACTTTAAACAATGCGCATTCAACCGGGCTTCTTGACCGAGGCAAAACCGGCGAATTCGCTGTCAACGCTGTCGGGGAGAATCTCGTTGCAATGACATTGCCGGCAACTTCTGGTGTCGAACGGTCAAAAAGCAAGAAGGCTAAACCGTCCAAAATTTCACGCAAGTCGAAGAAAGTTGCCTAACTTAATTGTTTGAGTCTTATTTATGTCGGACGCCCATTCGGTCATTGAGATTGTGCTGGCCGAGATTGACCGTCTCAATAAAATCTTGGCAAAGAAGAAGACCGCTCAGGTTCAAAATGGAGAAGAAAGACAAATAGTCAAAGCGACAGCGCTCGCATGGTTCAATCAACATCGTCAATGTTTTGCGTCTGTCCAGCAGATGGAACTGGCAACAAATGTGGACAAGGACTATCAAGTGCTTCTCGAAGGGGCAGACCGCAACAGCTCCAGATCAAAACTCCGAAATACCTGCAAGCTCTTAAAGCAATCACTGGTCACGCTTCGTTCTGAAATTGTAAAAAATCCCGCCAGCTCCAAAGTTTTGCAAGCAAGTAGCGATTTGCCGCCGTCGTTCGCATCTTTAGTGGCAGACGACAAGATGCAGAGAATTCTTGACCGCAGATGGAATGAATGTGTTACTTGCATTCAGGCAAATGCTCCACTTGCTGCCACTGTAATGATGGGAGGCCTTGTCGAAGCGTTGCTCTTGGCTCGCATCAATCGAGAAGCGGACAAAAAAATCGTTTTTACTGCCAAGACAGCACCGAAAGATGACGATGGCAAGCCGCTTCAACTTAAAGAGTGGACTCTAAAAAATTATTTGGAGGTTTTGCACGAAATCAGGTGGATTGGCTCATCGGCAAAAGACGTAGGTGCTGTTTTGCGTGACTATAGAAACTACATTCACCCCAACAAGGAATATTCACACGGAATACACCTAGTAATCGGCGACGCGCGACTGTTTTGGGAAATAACAAAAGCAATCTGTCGTGAATTGCTCCTTGTCTAATTAATTCTCACGAAATCATGTTCGCCATTTCCACGCGCGTGAAACAGATTTGATTCTTCCCGCTTAATTCTTCATTCTCCCTCCGCTTGAACCTTTCCGACCATCGCAAGGCGATTGACAAGCTGGACGCGCAAATCGTCCGGCTGCTTAACGAGCGCACGCGTCACGTGCTGGACATCGGGGACATCAAGCTCAAGGCGGGCGAGGAGATTTACGCGCCACATCGTGAACGTGCCGTGTTCGACCGCGTCTGCGCCCAGAATTCCGGCCCGATCACCAGTGAACAGCTTCGGGCGATTTATCGTGAAATCATGTCCAGCGCGCTCGCGTTGGAAAAGACCATGACCATTGCGTATCTCGGCCCGGAAGCGACCTTCACGCATCAGGCGGCGATCAAGCGCTTCGGTTCGAGCCTCAAATATGCCTCGCAAAAAACCATTGCGGACGTTTTCACTGAAGTCAGCAAACAGCGCGCAGATTACGGGGTCGTGCCTGTAGAAAATTCCACCGAAGGCGTCGTCACCCACACGCTCGACATGTTCGTGGACAGCGACTTGAAGATCGTTTCGCAGATCGTGTTACGCGTGCAGCAATGCCTGATGAGTAATTCGCCGCGGGCGAAAATCAAAAAACTTTACGCGCATCCGCAGTCACTGGCGCAATGCCGTGGCTGGATTCAAAATCATCTGCCGCGCGTGGAAATCGTTGAGACTTCATCCAATGCGCGCTCGGCGGAACTGGCGGCAAAGGAGAAGTTCACTGCTGCCATTGGAGGAATCCTCGCCGCCGAGAAATACGGCCTGCAAATTTTGGAGCAGGATATACAAGACAACGCCTCGAACTCCACGCGCTTTCTCGTACTCGGCCGTCAATGCAGTCCGCCGACAGGCGATGACCGCACGAGCCTGATGCTGAGTGTGGCTGACAAGGCCGGAGCGCTACACGAAGCCATCGCCGCGTTCCGCAAGTTCAAGATCAACCTGACGAAAATCGAGTCGCGCCCGAGCAAGCGTAAGGCGTGGGAATACTTCTTCTTCATTGATTGTGTGGGACATTTTCAAGATCCAAAGGTGACGAAGGCGATCGAGCGATTGGGCCAGCATTGCAATTTTGTCAAAATCCTGGGTTCCTATCCCAACATGGATTGACCCGGTTTTTATTTTCGTGGCTATTTCCCGCCGTTTTGTGTTGATAAAAAGCGACTCAAGTCAAAGCGCATCTAAAGAACTAGGCTTTGGGCGGCGCGACCGCCTGACCAAAGAAGGGGTGTACGCTTGCTTTTCTTTTCCTTTTCAGCACTCCCGGTCAGTGTCCGCCATTTTGTTGCTCGGCCAAGCGCCACTCGATCAGTTCGTCCAAAAGAACTTCTTCAGTGCATGCCACTGCCCGTCGAACCGAAGCATCAGTTTGCAAGACTTCAATCTGCGCCGCCATTGCGCTGAGAAAACTGGCCAGCTCCTGGTAGCGGTAATTGCGCCGCCCGCTGTCGAGCGCCGCGCGCAACGAAATGAAAACCCCGGCGGCCAATGGCAACACTATTGGCATCAGGCGAAAAGCCACATCGTAAAAGGCTTCATACCATGTCCAGGCTGGCTGGCCTTCGTGCGCGGCGGTGGTGTGCCCGGAACCATCCAGCCAGCCCCAGGTTTTGTACACCACTGCGCCAAACACGAACACCACCGCGATCTTCGTCAAAACCCCACCCCACCAGACGGTTTTGCGAAAGTGCGGCGCCGCTTCCGCCTGCTTCCGTCGGAAATACTCAATCTGACCGAGGAGCATGTCTGGGTTGCGCAAACGATCTTCGACATAGATTGTCCGCGCGGCCTGCCAACTGACAGTGCGCGGTTGTTCCGAGTTCCGCATCAGTCCGAGGGTAACCGCGAACCGCCGCCAAGTGTTGTCGTGACGGGCCACCAATGGGTAGAGCGGATCCAGCAATCCGGCGGAATTCCGCATCGCCCGCAACAGTTCGGCAGCGAACCGGGTTTTCAACCAGCGTTCGTGGACGTGTTTGCGATTCAGCTGGCGCGTCAGCCACAACGCCCAGGCCACGAGACAAAATTCTACCAGCGCAAGCGCCGCCAGCAATGGCTTCCAGCCGCCACCGTGAGGCAGGATGCACGCGACCGCCGCGACAAATGTGGCGCAACCGTGGAATTTGATGACGCGCACAAGGTAATTGCGGAATTGCTTGGACTCCTGGTTCGAGCATTTTTCCAGCCGATTGAAGGTTTGATCCGAAGTCTCAGCCGTGTCCGTTGCTTCTTCCGCACACGCGCGGCTGAATTCATCCACCTCCCGGATCACCGCGCAGCCAGCGTCGTCACTGGCCGCGAATTTTTCCATCCGTTCCTCTGAAATCTGGCCCGTGTCGGCGGCGATGATTATCAATGGCAATCCGGTGCCCCGCGCTTGCTCCACCATCTGTGCCGTGCCGCCAAGTTTTTCATTTATTACGCCATCCCACACCGCCACCAGCACATCGCAACATTCGAGCATGTCCAGCCCGGCGTCGTAATAACATTCCGGTTGGCACTGCGACCCACGCGTAAGGCGCAACGTGCCGCCGTTCGGGCCTGATTCGGCGTCGGTGATCTGTGTGAAACTCCGTTGCCAGTCGCTTTCACCGAACCGCGCCGGCTTGCCGTCCGATTCCGGAATCCAGTAGTCGGCGGCAAACCCGGACTTTTGATCCACGCGCCCGTCCTCCAGCTTTATCACTGGTTTTGGCAATATCAAATGCACGGACAAGCCGGCGGCCCGCGCGCTCTCAACCGCCAGTGTGTCCGCGCCGGAGGCGATGCTCGAATACAGCTCCAGCCGGCCGCCGTGCCGAACAATTTTTTCCTGGAGGTCGCGCCAGACTTTTGTCAGGGCCTGGGTGATCTTGTCGCGGTCGAACCGGTCGCGATGACCGGAAAATCCGACGATGAAGCGGGGAGCAATCATGCATTCATTCCAGCAGCCCGCTTGAAATCTGCAAGCGCAAAAAATGCTTCAAATATGAAACCACGAAAGTCTCGAGCCGGTGAGGAGTATTTTGAGCTGGCCGAGAAAGGGTATGTCCGGTTGCGATTCGAGCAACGCGATGCCATAGCGGAGGAGAAAGACATGCCAGCAGCAGTCGCGATTTGCGGAGGGTCATGAAGAATGCGTTGCCACCAGTCTTGCGTCCCGTCGATTTCCTGCTGGTCAAAGAACGTCACGAGTTCGCGCTTGGCGAAGGGAGCGAAGCGCGGTCTTGATACGTTCGACGAGCTGCGTGATGCGGCCCTGCTCGTTGTCGCGGCGTGAGTAAGAAATGAAAAGGTCGTAAGGCATGAATGGCGATGTCGCCGATGATGGGTGGGAATGTTGCCTGCGGTTTGGGTGAACAGGCCGACAAACTGGCCGGTGAATAAGTGTGAGCCGCACCGCCAAGCTGGACAATTTATTCAAGCCTCCGCGTAATATACCGCACTACTGCGTGCGGCTCATCAAGTCCTTATGTGGTCGTGCAGAGTGCGGTAATACTCACGGAGAGATTGATGGCGGAACATGTAGCCGCCGGCACTGCGGCGCAGAAGTTTGTAGCGGACGAGGTCATCCAGAAACTCTACCGTAGCCTTCCACGGCGGCCAGCAGTACCACGTCGGCAGTTTGCCTTGTTGGTGCAAGATGCTGCCTAAGCAAAATTGGCGGATCACCGGGATGCCGCCGAAAATAAAGAACGAGAAGGCCAACGTCAGTCCTATGACGAACCCGACCAAACCCCGCTCCAGGCCATGGTAATAAAAATAGACACCACTCCAAGTGAGGCAGCTGCAAGTGACAAAGAGACCGGTCATCAACAGGGCGTGCCGCAAGGTTCGTCGAATTCCTTGATTGGGTTCGATCGAAACGCGGGCCAGCCCAGATCCAGATAATCCGCTAAAAACGCAAACCAACAGCGTATTGATGGGGGCCGCGACCATCGCCCGCTCCATCTGGCCACCGATCCACCCGATGAACAAAATCAGCGGACCGATGACCAGCCCGATCCACCCGCCACGCCAAATGGATTTTTCGTTGAACCAGCGCCAGTATAAAGGTTCGACCGGCAAAATTTCATGCCACTCGATTCCAGCCTTGTTCTTATAACGATCCTTGTGCTCGGCGAGACGCCCAAAAATGGTGCAAGCGCCGACGAGGGTGAACACGATGAAGGCGCAGGGCAATGACACCAGAAACAAGCTGGTGACTTCCTGCCAGGAGCCGAGGTGGCCGCCGCCTTCCCTTGGCGCTCCCAGATAATCACATGCGGCACTATCCAAGGCCCAAGCCAGTCCAAAACTAAATCCCAGCAGCAAGCTGCCGCGCGCCGAGAAAGCCAGCAGATAGAGGGGAGTAAGGATGCAGAAACTGACGAGTAGCATCTTCAGTCCTTGCCAGATCCCCGCCCCGAGGCCGTCATGAAATCCCCATTCCACGGCGGTGCTTCCTGCCGCCGGCAGTGATTCGACCAACATCAAAGATATCGCCAGTATAGTGATCGACAGCCGGCGGTAGTATTTCCACAACTTTTCTCCTTCGGACGTCCCATCGTTTCGCAAAACGGATGGTTGCAGGTCGTCGAGCAAAAAATCGTTATCGGGTTGTCGAGCGATCCAGGAAAGACAGTCGGGTACGAGATTGCTGTTGAGTGCCTGCGATTTGGGTGGCGCCAGCTTCATGCAACGATCCACATAGTGGTCCATAAGGTGCCTTTCCCAATCGACCGGGCTTTTTTTTGCCAATTCCACCGCCCGCAGAATGAGCGCTGCGCTCATTCCCTCGTAGGCGATGCGCATCATGCTGAGAAAGAGGGCCACCCGGGCACGATCCTTCAAGAATGCAGACTGCGACATCGCGTCCTTCAATCCCTCCAGGTTGTCCCAGTGCTCCAGATCAGCTATGACTTCCTCGGACGTGAGCGTCTGCGTTTGCAGCGGGGCACCCATGGCCGGTTTGACCGTCAGTTCATGGTAGGTCTCTTCACGGCAGCACAAGATCATGCGCACAGATTGGTTGCGCAAAGTGCCATTGATTGCTTTGACGCAGGCATCGCGCAACGCGCACGAAGCTTTATCCGTGACCTCTTTGTCTCCCGTCCCGCCGGTGCCCAGCTCATCCAATCCATCCAGGCAGAGGATCACGTGGTTTTCGCCCAGCAGACGACGGGCCGCCATGCGCTGCATGGAGTAGTTGCGCACCATCTGGTCCTCCAGCCACTGAAACAGCGTCTTTGAAGATTTTTCCGGTTGCGGGAACAGCCACTGGAACGCCCGGACCAGCAAGGCCGGCGGACGCGTGCTCTCATGGTAAGTTTCGCTCCAGGATGAAAGATTGAAGAAGACCGGCACGGGCTCACCGGGCCGGATGTTGGCCCGGTCGGCAAGATCCTGCATCAATCTCAACATGGCGAACGTCTTGCCGGTGCCACGCTCGCCCACCATCAGCATCCGCCCGTCTTGGTCATTGAACAGGTCCAGCATGGATTTGTTCTTGCCCGGCAACAAATCGGTCGTGGATATCGCAGGGGATCCAGATGCTCCGGACAGCTTGCGGAAATAAATGGGAAACAGACGGTCGCGTTCACGCTCCTGGTCTTCCTGCTGGTTGCCGAACATGTCTTCAAAGGTTCCCAGCCATTTGTGCACACTGCCGACCAGCTCCGCCAGTTCGCGGCCATTTTTGATCTGCTTGGATGCTTTGTTGGCGATGATGCGGCGGGCCAATTGATCCAAGTCGCGCACGAGCAAGGCGGCAAAATCATCATCCGAAACAAAGGGCTGCGGAAAACCGTCATACTGCGGATGCAACCCCTTGAAGCTTTTTAAGAAGCTGGCCACTGCCGCCCGGGATTCCGGGGTGCTGTTGGCCGATGGCGGCGCTTCACAGCGATACAGCAGCATGAGCGGACGCCCATCCATGCGAAAACCCTTGTAAGCCGTGTCAAATTCATACCGGGTTCCTGAAGGATGTTTCCGGCCCTTGATGACCACTTCGCTGCCTATGTGCGACCAGAGCATTCCAATATAGATGTCCATCTCGTTGGCGCAGCCCATGAAATAATCCACTGCCTCCTGTGGCTTATACCCGATGATCGCCGGCGTGTGATCCACATACAACATGGGCTTGAAAATCACGCACCGCCCATCGATCACCCGCCCGCTCATCTGCTTGATGACTTCTTTCGCCCGGCTGCGCGTTGAAATGAGATCGCCCGGAGAAGAAATGAATATCGAGAGGGTGAGGGTTTCTCCGGTGTGGGAGACGTTCTCGTCTGGCATGATGAGGTCGGGTAGTTTAGCTTTTACAATGAATCTGGTTTGGCGTTTATGCTATATCGACTGGGATTTCCCATTGGGTTTCTTGCTCACGACCAGCCCAAGCCCTTTTGTGATTCTCTTCCCGCTCCACGGATTTGCAAGTCCTTTTTCCAGTCCACCCTCGATTTTTCTTTGGCAAAGGGGGCGTTTCATAGACAATTGTGTCGTCTTTGCTTATGGCAGTTGCTAAATTGGATGAGCTTCCTTCCGTTCGCTCATGTCACCACTAAGAACAAATGCTTGGTTGGCAAGAGCGAGCACAAGCTTAGCCTTTAAGTCATTTCTTCGGAAAATAGACGCGGCTTCTCGATGCGCTGAGAGCGCACTTTTGTAATTATTCAATTTTTCGAAGACTACTCCCTGATTGGCTAAACAATCAGCTAATGGTGTTTCGTTGCTTTTCTTAAACACAAAATTCAACTCTAAACATAATTGTTGCTGCTCCTTAAACTTTCCTAAAGCCTTTCTGAAATTTCCGCGCTCATTGGCATAAATGGCTCCCTGGTTACCCAGACTGTCCCGCAAGAGTTCTACGTACCTGAATCTGCGGCAGAGATTCTCAATTTCTTTCTGCAACACCAACGCCGGTTCCCATGCCGACTTGTCCATGAGAATGTTGGCGCGTTCCCACATCCGCGAGAGCAGATGATTAGCTTTAAGGTATTCGGGCAATTTCTCATTTTTCTGTAATTTGACGTCTGCCTCCTTTGTTTCCTCCATCTCGATCAACAATACTCCAAAATATAAACGAGCGATTTTCTTCATCTCATCATTCTCGCCAAGATCAAAAAACCCAATGGACTTAAGGTAAGCTTGCTTTGCATGCTGCAAATTGTTGGTGTCATGGAAAGAAATGGCGTGATGAAACCACTCCACAGCATTATCAGAAAACTGGTTCACCTTACCCTTTGATGTCCAACCCAATCGCCCCAAAAAATACCGCGCTACGAACCCCTGAAGCTTTACTGCCCCGGCGTTTTGAGATTGTTTCCATAGCCTGTGCAATGCCGAAATCGCCACTTTTTCCCACTTGTCAGCCCAAAAGACTTGTGGTTGCTCTGCATGTAGCAAGACGAATTCCTCCAGTTGCTTTTTTAGCCGTGCCTCACCATCCGGCAATTCGGTTTCCAACACGCGCTGGAGGATGTGGTGGATGGCGACGACTCGCGGTTCGGAAGTCGGTTGGAACAACCTCATGCCAATCAAGCCACGGATCAATTGTGTCCACGGATCACTTTTGCCGATGGCGGCATCGGCGGCTAGTTCTGGGTGGGGTTGTCCGGCAATCGCACGCACCCACGGCAAGGCCACGCCATCAGGGGCCAGCATGGAGGCAATTTGTAGAACAGTCCGGGCCGGGGCATCCAGCCGGGCGAGCGTTGGACGCAGCGTGGCCGTGACTTCGCGCAGTTGGCTCATCACGCCTTCGCTGCCGCCGGTCTTCAGATCTTCACGAAGTTTGTTGAGGTAATTCCGCACGTCCACCGCATACTGTGGCTCGGCCACGCGCGGATCGCATTGCCCCAGATAGACGGCAGCCGTCTCTACGGCGAGCGTGAGTCCGCTCAACTCACGGACGATCTCGCGGGCGGCAGCCTCGTGGTCGGGTGAAGCAAACGCCTGCCTCGGCTGGTAACGGCGGATGAGATCAACGGCCTGATTCTCCAGGAGCCGGTCCAAATCCAACGGTCGAATCTTGGTGCCGGCCTTTGTGAAGTCGTCCGGGGCGAGCCGGGTGGTGTAGAGCACGCGCGCCCACGGCTGGTTGGCCAGCAGTTTCATCTGCTCTTGTGCCAGCAACGCGGGATGGTCCACGTTGTCGAGAAGGAACATCGCTGGGCCTCGCGCACGCAACAGGTCGAACAACCGCCGCACGGCTTTGGCGTCGTCCGGCTTTTCATCGTCAATCAGCTCGATTTCGAGATCGTTCACCAGATTTCGGAAGAGCAGCCTGTCGCGGCCTTCGCAGCGCAGCAGCCAGCAACCGCCCGGAAAGGCATCGGCCTCTTTGTAAGCGAAGACTTGCGCGAGCGCGGTCTTGCCCATGCCGCCGACACCGTGGATGCCAACCGGGGATTGCTCCGGCGCATCCAGCAACGCGGCGCGCAGGCTGGCCAGTTCCAGTTCGCGTCCGACGAAGTTTACGTTTGGCCAGGGGAGATTGCCGCGCCGGGCACGGTCCAGCGTGAGCAAGCGCAGCCGTTGCGCGACGTGCTCGGTGAGTTGCTGCAACTCGGAACACGCCGCCGCATCAAGGAAGTTGCCACGGTCGTTATGCCGCCACTCGTGGCATTGGATGTGGAAGCGCTGGAGCAAGTCGCCTTTCCAATGACGGAGCAACGCGGCATTCTCCGGCGCGTCGAGGTCTTCGAATTTCACGAACCAGAGCGACGCGGCGCCCTGGCCCACGAGGCCGTGTTCGAGTTCGTGCCGGCACCATTCCTCCCATTCCCAGCGGCAGGCATCGCTACGCAGGTAGGTGCGGGAAAGACAGGCGATGAAGAAGCGCGAGTCACGCAATGCCCGGTGACAGCGGACCTGCCAATGGTCAAAATCCCGGATGTCCTCCTTGTCGAAGAAGATTTCCAGATCGCGGTTGAAGCGGCGGCGGAAATCTGATTCCAGTTCGGCGTGCAGGCGGGCGACCAGCGCGGTCGCTGCATCACGTGAGGTGTTGTCGCCTTGATGGGCGTAAGAGATGAAAAGGTCGTAAGGCACGGCGATCAGTCCTTTGACTTGTTAATCATGCAATTTCTTCTCCGTGCATTCGAGCATGAAGTCGCGGTCGTGGTTGGTCAAGTTCCATTGGTCGAGTTCGTCCAGCGTGGACACACCGGGGCATCGTTCTTTTTTTGAAACGGCGCGGAAGGCCCTTTGGCACGGACAGGCTGGAAGCACTATCTTTCGGCAAGAACAGATCGGATGCACCTTCAAATCTAAACGCCGCCTATTTTTCTTTTGTAATTCCCCGGAACGATGGTAAAACTTCCCGCATGGAAGCTGCGGGCGCTATCAGCGACTACATCATCTGGGGAATTGACGATTCGCCTTACGGCCCCGTACCGCTGTCGATCTTGATTGACTGGATTGGTGATCAACGGGTGGTGGCCGACACATGGGTTTTTGCACGCGGAACCAGTGCTTGGAAAAAAGCTGTGGAGATGAATGAACTCAAGGATTTTTTCAATCCGGAAACCGAACTCCTTTCCTCCAGCACCGCCGCCAAGCGTTTCAAGCCGGGTTCGCTGCGCCGGATAAAAATCCTTGGCGAAATGAAGGACGCCCAGCTCGCACATCTGGCAGACTTTTTAGACTTTCAAGAAATCATGCAGCATAAGGTGGTTGTCACCCAAGGCGAACCGGGTGACGCCATGTTTCTTGTCATGAGTGGTGAATTGCGGGCGCGGACGATGATCGGCGGGCGGGAGACTATTTTGACGACCTTCGCCGCTGGTGATTTTTTTGGCGAAATGTCGCTGTTCGATCAGGGGCCGCGCTCGGCGGACGTGGTCGCCAACGTGGACAGCACAGTTTTAAAATTATCCAGTCAGGCCTTTGAACGGTTGACGCGGGAGATGCCAAGCCTGGCCACGCCGTTTCTACAGGCCATTTCACGCACGCTGTCCGCGCGCATCCGTGCCGACAACAAACGCCTGACGCGCGTGACCCAGCAGTTCTCCGCGAGTAGCAACGATTGATTCTTCTCGGTTGAAATCATCCGTTTTTGCAGGCAACCTGCCGTTGTGAGCCACCTTGCCAAAGCCCGTGAAGTTTTCGACATCGAACTGGCCGCACTGAAAGCCGTCCGCGCGCAGCTTGACGCGTCGTTTTCTGATGCGGTCGAAATGATCGTGGAAGCTCTCAAACGGCGCGGAAAAATCGTCATCATCGGCATCGGCAAATCCGGCAATGTCGGCGCAAAAATCGCCGCCACACTGACCAGCACCGGCTCCACCGCCGTGGTCCTCAACAGCGTGGACGCATTGCATGGCGATGTGGGAATCGTCAATGATGGCGATGTGATTCTGGCATTGAGTTATTCCGGCGAATCCGAGGAACTGCTCAATCTGCTGCCGGTGCTCAAGCGATTTTCGATCAAAATCATTTCGCTGACCGGCAACATCAAATCATCGCTCGCCAGGCATAGCGACGTTTCGCTGAACATCAAAGTTCCCAAGGAAGCATGTCCGTTCAACCTCGCGCCCACGAGCAGCACCACGGCAACGCTCGTCATGGGCGACGCCCTGGCGATGGCCGTCCTCGAAGCGCGCGGCTTCACGCAGAAGGATTTCGCGAAATATCATCCGAGCGGCGCAATCGGCCGTGCCATGCTTCTGCGCGTCGGCGATATCATGCGCACCGGAAACCGCAATGCCGTCGCTGTTGAAAACCTTACAGTCAAGGAGGCATTGCTGGTGATGACGCACGCCAAGTCCGGCAGCCTGGCAGTGGTGAATGCACGCGGCAAACTCGCCGGCATTTTTACCGACGGCGATTTCCGTCGGCACATGGCGAGCGGCGACAATCTGCTCACGCAGCCGCTGAAGCGGGTGATGACGCCCAAGCCGATTTATGTCTGGGAAGATGCGCTGGCAGTCGAGGCGTTGAAGATTTTCAACGAGCGGAACATTGATGATCTAATCGTCGTGAACGCGAAGAATGAGCCGGTTGGGCTGATTGATTCACAGGACTTGCCGAAATTAAAGATCGTGTGAACAGCAAATCGTCAACGCGTCCTACGGTTTTGATCTTCATGGGCGTGGCCGGTAGCGGCAAAACGACGGTGGCAAAATTGTTCGCCGAAAAGACCGGCGCAACATTTTACGAAGGAGACGATTTTCATCCACCGGAGAACATTGCCAAGATGCGTGCGGGAATTTCCCTGACGGATGCCGACCGCGAAAGCTGGTTGCAAACATTGAGGAAAATTATTGTCCGCGCGTTGGCTAAGAATGAATTCTCCATGCTGACCTGTTCGGCCTTGAAGGCCAAATATCGCGAGGCATTGGCGGCGGATGACTCACGAGTGAGATTTGTTTATCTTGCCGGCACACCTGCCTTGATTGAACAGCGGTTGAAAAATCGAAGCGGACATTTCATGCCGCCGACATTGCTGGCCAGTCAGTTTGCCATTCTCGAACCGCCGGTGGACGCCCTGACTTTTGATTGCGAGAAACCACCGGAGGAAATCGTTGCTGAATTGATTCAGACCTTGGGCATCGCCGGTTGATTCTGCGGCCTGCCTTTCGGCAATAGCGAACAAAGCGCCGCCGCCACCAGCAGCCCGATGCCCAGAACCGAGAAGGGGATGGTAATTCCATGCGTCAGCATTTTCAGCCTGCCCACAATGTCCGGGCCAAAAAAACCACCGACATTACCGAGGGCATTCACCAGGCCGATGACCGCGCCCGCCGCCATGCGCGGCATGGTTTCGATGGGAATGGCCCAAAACAGGGCGAGCGACGCAAACGGTCCGGGAATCGCAAAACAAAGCAGCGCATAGGAAAGCCAGAAGGAATGTTCCCGCATCAGCACGCTGGCAATGAGCGACACACCGCTGATGCCCAGAACCGTCGCCACATGGAAACGACGTTCACCCGTCTTATCGGAGTGCCACGAGTTGACCATCATGAAAATGCCCGTGACCACATAAGGAACCGCAAAGAGCAGGCCGGTTTGCAAGCCGGTGAAACTATGGCTGGGATCGTGAAGCCCTTCGGTGAGAAACGCATTGCAGCCATAGGAGGCGCAATTGTAGAGGAAACAAATGCCGATCATGACGAACACGGACGGTTTTAGAAGAAAATGCCAGACCGGAGTATTCATCGGAGGTTCCAGTTCCGCTGCTTCGCGCTTCAAAGTGGTTTCAATGTAATCCCGCTCCTCGACCGAAATTGATTTTACTTCGTGAGGATGGTCGCGGATAAAATAAAGCCAGATCGGCAGCCAGAGAAAGGGCAGGCAGCCCTCGGCGATCAGCATCGTTTTCCAGCCATAAGCCCCCAGCAGCCAGCCGGTGATGGGGGCCGAGCCGGCGACCGCCAGAGGCTGGCACAGATTCCAATAGGCGCTCGCGCGGGCGCGCTCGGAGCGCGGAAACCAGTTTGCCAGCAGCACCAGCGTGGTTGGATATACGCCGCTCTCCGCCATTCCCAATGTGAAACGCATGAACGCAAATTCATGGAAATTGGTGACCAAGCCACACCCGGTCGCAGCGATGCCCCATAGCACGAGAAAAATGGCGACCAGTTTTCGCGGGCTCCAGCGGCTGGCAAAATAGCCGGCTGGCATTTGCAGAAAAACGTAGCCGAGGAAAAAAATCCCCGCCGCCTGGCCCTTCATCCGGTCGTCCATGAACAGATCTTTCATCAGGGACGAAATATGCGGATCCAATGCCAGCGAGACGTTCGTGCGGTCCACATACGAGATCGTATACATGACCAGCGCGACCGGGATGATGCGCAGCCAACGTTGGGAAATCATATGCCGATGGTGGAGAAAGCCGGAGTGCCGTGCAAAGATTTAGTGGCCGAACGGGAGATTTGTTCTCCTGATCAAGCCTGACGTTTTGAAATTTTTGTCGCCTTGGATGCGCATCCACGCATAATTTGGCCATGCAAAAGATAAAAACTCTTTGCTGGCTGCCGCTGCTGCTCGGTCTTGCCGCCTGCACCAGCCTGAAACATTCCACCACCATGAAACCAGGCCAGACGGCGCAAAATTTTTCCATCGAACGCAAGCAGGTTCTCGCCGCTGATTACCTGTTGTTCTTGCCGCAAGGCTACGATGCCAGTTCTCAAAAACGGTGGCCGCTGATTTTCTTTCTGCACGGCGCTGGTGAACGCGGCACTAACATCTGGCTGGTCGCCAAGCACGGCCCGCCGCAGATTGATACGGTTAAAACCAACTTCCCTTTCATTGTTGTTTCGCCGCAATGTCCCGACGGCAAGATATGAGATATGGTCAGACGATTTATTGATCGCGTTGCTGGATGAGATCGAAAACAAATACGCCGTGGACACACACTGCGTTTATCTGACTGGTATCAGTATGGGCGGCTTTGGAACTTGGAACCTGGGCTTGAGCCATCCCGAACGTTTCGCAGCCATCGCGCCGGTCTGTGGCGGCGGCGAAACCATTCTGCTCACACTCGCCAAGAACTATGACCCGGCGCAACTTGCCCACATCAAGTCCCTTGGCGTCTGGGCGTTTCATGGCGGCAAAGATACAACCGTGTTGCCAGAGGAATCGGTTCACATGGTGGACGCTTTGAAAAAAATCGGCCGCACGGACGTAAAACTGACGATCTATCCCGAAGCCGGACACGACAGCTGGAATCAAGCCTATGCGGACCCGGAATTATTTGAATGGTTCTTGCAGCATTCACGCTGAACGGGACGCGCGCCAAAACCTGATGAAAAAAGCAAACGCCAAAAAGACCAAGTCCGCCCGGAGCCGTCCGCCGATTCCGGTGCGCGCCGTTGATTTCATCATGTATTGCACCAGGAACCCCAAGCGTACGCGGGCATTTTATCAAAAGCTTTTCGGGTTCAAGCGAGGCGAGGAATGGAATGACTTCTGGTCAGAATTCAAGATTTCACCCGTGAGCATCTGTTTAAATGGACCGGGGCAAACGGCCAAATGGGACTGGCAGGGACCGGCGGCGGTGGCGTTAGCGGTGGACGACATTCATGATGCCGCCCGTCAATGCCGGCGTCGCCGGGTGAAAATTTTGGTTCCTCCGATGGAGACGAGAGTGTGCTGGTTTGCAATCATCGCCGACCCGGACGGCAACCGTATCTGCCTGCACCAACGCAAAGACGGCACCGCCGGTTGAAACCGGTTCTCCTCTCCCATTTTGGTCACGCCCAAAATTTTAGGTAAATCACCTTTAAGTATTCTGCTTCTTTGAAAGTGGCCGGATGATCCGGCGGATGTTGTGAGGTTTTCAGTTCTGCAAATTTCCGGCCGGACTTCATCGCCGTCCGGCGAACTGCATCAAAAAATTCCTGTGCGGAAACATGTGCTGAACAGGAACCGGCCACAAGAATTCCATCGTTTGAAAGTCTCGCGATTCCAAGCGAATTCAAGCGTTCGTAGGCATGGATGGCTCCTTCACGTTCAGCTGCACGCTTCGCGAGTGAAGGCGGATCAAGCACGATGAAGTCAAATTTTTCCACGCTCTTTTCCAGCCACGTAAACGTGTCCGCCTGGAAAGTTTCGTGACGACAGGCGGCCACGCCGGGAAAATTTTTATTCAGGGCAAAATTCCGTTTCGCCGATTCCAAAGCGTGGGCGCTGATGTCGAGATTCCGTCACGGACTTGGCGCCGCCGCGCGCGGCATAGACCGAGAAGCCGCCCGAAAAGCTGAAAGCGTTCAGGACTTTTCGGCCAGGCGAAAGCTTTTCAACTTCTGCGCGATTTTCACGCTGGTCGAGAAAGAAGCCAGTCTTCTGCCCACGCACGACATCGGCTTCAAAGCGGACGCCGTTCTCCGAAAAAATCACCGGAGCGTTTAGCGCATCACCGGAAAGAATTTGCCCATCACGTCTCTGAAATTGTTTTTCCGCAACTGCTTGGATATTGCGGCTCAAGCGAAGAACAATCCGTTCGCATGAAATTTTTTCTTTGAACAGCGCAAAAATTTCTTCCAATTGAGACAGCCACGCCGCCGTGTAAAGTTTCAGCACGAGCGTTGTGTCATAGCGATCCAGCACCAATCCCGGCCAGCCATCGCTCTCGCCATGAATCAACCGATAGCCAGTGGTTTCTGCGTCGAATAAGTCACGGCGAATGGCGAGCGCTTGCTCCAGTCTGGCCTGCCACCAAGCTGTATCAATCATGACTGGCTTGCCCGCATGAAGAATGCGGACACGGATGGGTGAATCAGGATCAAACAAACCCACGGCGAGAAATTTGTCTTTGCGATCATAGATGATGGCAAGTTCGCCAAGTTGTCCTGCGCGGTTCAACTCATGAATACTATCGGCAAAAAGCCACGGATGGCCAGAGCGCACGATGGATTCAGCCGCCGCCGTGATGCGCAGGCGCAGGCGGGTTGTCGCCGGTTGATTTGCGGCGGGCGGACTCATTCCAATCCGCAGTTTTTCCGGGCGCGCTTCAGAACTGTCTGCGCCAGTGTGCGTGCTTTGGCTGCTCCATCGGCGAGGACTTGATTGACGTGGCCCAGATCCGCAGCGAGTCTTGCACGTTCTTTTCGAGCGTCAGCAAAATAATCCCAATAGGCGTCTGCCAACTGCTTTTTTACCGTGCCATATCCATACATTCCAGCGCTCAATCTAAGCGTCTCATTATGACCTTTAGCCGGGTCTAACAGATTTAGAATTTGAATGGCGGTGTTCTTTTCTGCATCTGGTTTTGGTTCCTCCAAAGTGCGGCTGTCCATGGTGATGCCCATGATTTTTTTACGGATGGCTTTTTCGTCGCCAAAAATTTCAATGGTGTTGCCATAGCTCTTGCTCATCTTTTGACCGTCCGTGCCGGGGACGACGGCGACTTCATCACGAATCTGTGGTTCGGGAATTACAAAAGTCTGGCCATATTGTTCATTGAACTTGATGGCGATGTCGCGGGTCATTTCGACGTGCTGCTTCTGGTCGCGCCCGACTGGAACTACGTTGGAATCGTAAATCAAAATGTCCGCCGCCATCAGCACCGGATAGGCGAACAGTCCGTGATTCGGGGAAATTCCTTTGGCAACCTTGTCTTTGTAACTATGCGCGCGCTCAAGCAAACCCATCGGCGTGAGCGTGGTCAGCAGCCACGAAAGTTCAGTCACTTCGGGCACGTCGGATTGCTTGAAGAAAACTGACTTTTGAGGATCAAGGCCGCAAGCGAGAAAATCCAGCGCCACGTCCAGAGTATTTTTGCGGCGTTGATCCGCGTCGAACAGCGAGGTCATCGAATGATAATCCGCGATGAAATAAAACGCCTCGCCCTTTTCCTGAAGCTCGATGGCTGGGCGCATCATCCCGAAATAGTTTCCGAGGTGCAGCGCGCCCGAAGGCTGAATGCCTGACAAAATTCGCATGACCACAAACTACGTTAAATCGTTAAATTGTTGAAGCGTTAAAGCATGGACGTGTCGGACGATTCAACGATTCGACGAATCTCGTTTTAACGTTCCGTTAATGACTTCCCAACGGTGTAAATCTCTGCCCAGTTCACTCGGCCAATTTTCCTCGGTGCAGGTCATGAAGACTTGACCGCTCGTCCGGCGGGCATGTTCGAGCAAAGGCAGCAAGCCGCTGCGGCGCTTCACATCAAGTTCGCCCATCACATCGTCAATCAGCAGGATGGGCGCGCTGCCATGGATGCCGGCGAGATATTCGGCCTGCGCCATTTTCAGGGCGATTGCCAGCGTCCTTTTCTGGCCTTCACTGCCAAACTGCGCGGCGGATTTCTCATTGAGCAACAGTTGTAAGTCATCACGATGAGGTCCGACGAGCGTGGCGCGAAATGTTTTTTCACGCGTTCGCGACTGTGCAAGTTCCACGGCGAAATCATGCTTCACGCTCGGCGCATATTCAATGCGCAGCTCCTCCGCGTCATTGGAAATACGACGATACGCTAGCCGCGCAAGCGGGGAAAATTTCGGCACTAGTTCGCGGCGGGCGCGGATGATTTCGTTGCCGAGCTTCACAAGTTCCTGTGAAAAACTTCCGATGGCGGTTTCGTCGGCGGAGCGTTGTTTCAACAAAGCATTTCGCGCGCGGATCGTGTGCATGAAACGCTGGAGCAGCGGCAGATAACCAGGCTGCGTCTGGGCGAGCAGAAGATCAATGAACCGCCTGCGCGCGCGCGCCGTGCCTTTGATGAGTTGCAAATCTTCCGTGCAGAACACCACCGTGCGCAGCGCACCGAGATAATCCGCAAGCTTTTTAACCAGCTGGCTGTCGAGTGAGAGATTCCGTTCGCGCGCGGACCAGTACATTTTGATTTCATGTTCGCCCTGACCGACAACCTGGCCGCCGACGAAATAGCCCTTCGCGCCGTGACGGATCATTTGTGCGCTGCCGACACCGCGAAAGGAACGCAGCGTCGCCATCAGATAAATCGCTTCAAGGATGTTCGTCTTGCCCTGCGCGTTGTCGCCAAGCAGCAGATGAAAGCCGGGCAAAAAATCGGCATCCAACCGCGCGTAGTTGCGGAAGTCACGAAGACGCAGATGAGCCAGATGCACGAGGGGATTTTAGCCACAGATGGACACAGATGAAACACGGATTTAAAGCGTAGTTGTTTCCGGCTTCATTCCCATGCCGGAAAATGTTTTCATCTGCGCATGGTTCCTTGCGTGATTTTTGAGGACGAACATCTGCTGGTGGTTTCCAAACCCGCCGGCTGGAATACTCACGCGCCGTCGCCTTATGCTGGGGAAGGCATTTACGACTGGCTGAAACACCGCGAACCGCGCTGGGCGTCACTCGCCATTCTGCACCGGCTCGACAAGGAAACCAGCGGCGTGCTCGTCTTCGGCAAAACACCGCTCGCCAATAAATCGCTAACGGAACAATTCACGGAACGTCGCGTCCATAAGAAATATCTTCTGCTCACGGACAAACCGGTGCCGGCGAAAGAGTTTACTGTCAAAACCGCGCTTGTTCGTGTTGGAGAGAGATATGCGAGTCGTGCGGGCGGGGAAATGGCTGAGACGATATTTACCCCCATCGTGGATTCGAAATTTGGAAATGCGCGTCTGAAAATGGTAAGCGCGGAACCACTGACCGGCCGGACGCATCAGATCCGTGTTCACGCGGCTGAAAGCGGCTTCCCGATTCTTGGTGACGTGCTTTACGGCGGCACGGCATCGTCGCGCGTTTTTCTTCACGCCGGTGAAATTGAGTTCACGCATCCGGCTACGAATAAGCTGGTGAAATTTTTTGCGCCGGTCAATTTTGACGTTGAGCCGCGCCTGGCTTTACGCACTGGGTTATGAGCCGAAGCGACCAACTCTTTTCGCGTGATTCACGGTGCGAGCGATGGCTGGCCCGGCTGGTTCGTGGAAAAGCTAGGCGACTACATGCTCTCGCACTCGGAAGCGCCGCTGGACGTGAAGCAAAGTGAAGAATTGGCGCAGCTTGCCAAGAACTTCTCGGCGCAGGGGAGTTATCATAAGATCTTGTCGCGTCATGTCCGCAAATCGAATGTGGCCGATGCGTCGCCGCAACCGATCGCTGGTAGCGGCGCCTCGGTAGAGCGCCGCACTTTGGACAAAGCACATGAATCCGGCTTTCTGCCGAAAGCCGCTACGACGAGCTTTGAAATTCTGGAGAATGGTGTCCGCTACGAGATGAGTTTCAATGAAGGCTATTCTGTCGGCTGTTCCTGGACCAGCGCGACAATCGCCGCCGCCTGCTCACCGGCCATATCGCTGCGGACTTCCGCTTTTCAAATCGGAAACCGGAAATCGGAAATCGGAAATCTTAAACACCTTCGCCTACACCTGCGGCTTTTCCGTCTGTGCAGCTAAAGCCGGCGCGCGGGTGACGAGCCTCGACTTTCAAAAAAATATCTCGAATGGGGCAAGCGTAACTTTGCGCTGAACGGACTCGATCCGGCAGCGCATGATTTCATTTACGGCGACACATTTGACTGGCTGCGACGTCTGGCGAAAAAGGGTCGGGCGTTTGACGCCATCGTGCTCGATCCACCGACGTTTTCTCAGTCGAAGGAATACGGCACGTTCTGCGCGGACAAAGATTACGGCAAACTCGTGACCGCCGCGTTGCCTATCCTTGAGCCGGGCGGCGTGCTGCTTGCCTCGACGAACGCGACGGAGTGGCCGCCGGAAGATTTTCTCGCGGATGTGGAAGCAGCGGTTCACTCCGCGAAACGGAAAATCCTGCAACGGCATTATGTTCCGCAACCGCCGGATTTCCCCATCAGCCGCGCCGAACCGGCTTATTTGAAAACGGTGTGGGTGAGGATTGGGTGATTTTCTTTGGCAGTGGACGTGAGTCTGTTCATACTAAAAATTAGAGCCGCCTCACATCGGCTGCCACAATTATTTGGATAGCCAGCCGCCTTGCGATTTTCGGTTCACCGCCGGCCAGCAGCAATTAACCGGCATCGGCGGATTTATTTCCTATTGAGTTTGATTTTCAGGATGGTTCACCAAGAATGTCGGCTGTTATGGAATGGATTACATCACCGGAAATCTGGATCAGCCTGCTTACGTTGACCGTGCTCGAAATCATCCTGGGTATAGACAACATCGTTTTCATCTCCATCCTTGCGGGCAAGCTGCCCCAGCATCAACAAGCCAAGGCCCGGCAAACCGGCCTGATGCTGGCGCTGGTCACGCGGATCATGCTGTTGTGCGGACTGGCGTTCATGGTCAAATTGACCAAGCCGCTCTTCGAGATCCCTACGCTGGGAATCCTGGATGCACCACATGGGGTTTCCGGTCGGGATTTAATTCTCATTCTGGGCGGCCTGTTTCTGCTTTGGAAAAGCACCAATGAAATTCATCACAAACTCGAAGGCGAGGATGGCGAAGTTTCCAGTGCCGTGGTCCCCAAATTCGTTGCGGTCATCATTCAAATTTTGTTGCTCGATATCGTCTTCTCGCTGGACTCGGTCATCACCGCCGTGGGCATGGCGAAGCATCTCGGGGTGATGATCGCAGCGGTCGTTATCGCGCTGGTGTTCATGTTGTTTTTTGCCGGCCGGATCAGCGATTTCATCCACAAACATCCGTCACTGAAAATGCTGGCCTTAAGCTTTCTCATGCTCATCGGCTGTGCGCTCGTGGCCGAGGGTTTTCACAAGGAGATACCGAAGGGCTACATCTATTTTGCAATGGCATTCTCGGTGGGTGTGGAGGCGCTCAACATCCGTGTGCGATCCAAGAAAAAAAAGACCGCTCCGGTGGAATTGCATCAGCCTTACCGCTGAAAGTGTTTGCTCACAATGTCAGCAGGGTAATTGGATTGATTTGACGACCTCCCTCACCTGTTTCCTCTCCCCAAGGAGAGGACATCACTTTGTGCATTTCTAGATTTGCGAAAACACCTTCATTAATCCAGCCGCAAGTTTGCCACGAAGCGCGGGGAACGTTTCTCCTTCTCCTCGGGGGAGAAGGCCGGGATGAGGGCGGGCAATTCCACCAATTTCTTAATCAAATCGCCAGCAGCAAACGTTTTATTTCCTTGAGCCGCGCTCTAGCTTCCTTCTTGGTGAGGCGCGGGAATTTGCCGCCGAACTGGATGAAATTGTTGTGACGAGTGACTTTCAATTTGTCTTCCTCCACCTCGATGGCCGTTACGGCCTTTTCATTGGCGAGGATTTTTAGTTCGCCCACGGCCAGCAGCAATTCAACTGGCGGGGGCAGCGGGCCGAAGCGGTCGCGCAGTTCCTTCTGCAACGCATCCAGCGCAGGTTTGTCCGTGGCTTGCGCGAGCTTGCGGTAGATTTCGATGCGATGCTGCGGTTCAGTGACGTAGTTGTCGGGAAGTGTCGAGTGTTGAGTGTTGAGTGTTGAGTTGTTCAGAAAATCCGGTGCGATGCGGACTTCGACGCGCGGTTTTACCTTTTCACCTTTTAGTGACGAGACGCTTTGTTTGAGCAACTGGCAGTAGAGTTCAAACCCGACGGCGGTGATGTGGCCGCTTTGTTCCGAGCCGAGCAGATTGCCTGCGCCACGAATCTCAAGGTCGCGCATGGCGATCTTGAAGCCGCTGCCGAGCGTGGAGTATTGCTTCATGGCGCTGATGCGTTTGCGCACGTCGGTGAGCAGGCTGGCGTGGCGCGGCAGCAGCAGATAGGCGTAGGCTTGATGCTTGTAACGTCCGACACGCCCGCGCAACTGGTAAAGATCGCTCAAACCAAAACGGTCGGCGCGGTCAATGATGATGGTGTTCGCGTTCGGAATATCGAGGCCGCTCTCGATGATGGTCGTGGACAGTAAAACGTCGGCCTCGCCGTTGACGAATTTCGTCATCACTTCTTCCAGATCGTCGGCGTGCATCTGACCGTGGCCGATAAGAATGCGCGCGGTGGGAACGAGCGATTGCAATTTCGCGCGCATGGTTTCAATCGTCGTCACGCGATTGTGCAGGAAAAAAGTCTGGCCGCCGCGATTCATTTCGCGCTGGATCGCATCGCGGATCACGCGCTCGTCATATTGCGTGGCAATGGTCTCAACGGGCAGACGATCATGCGGCGGCGTCTGGATCGTGCTCATATCGCGCGCGCCGGTGAGCGCGAGATAGAGCGTGCGCGGAATCGGCGTGGCGCTCAACGTCAGCACGTCCACCATCGTGCGGAGCCGCTTGAACTTTTCTTTGTGTAACACGCCGAAGCGCTGCTCTTCGTCAATGACGACGAGGCCCAAATCCTTGAAAGCAATATCTTCCTGCACGATGCGATGCGTGCCGATCACGATGTCCACCGCGCCCGCCGCGAGATTTTTCACGACGAGTTCTTGCTCGCGCCGCGTGCGGAAGCGCGAGAGCAGTTCAACGCGGATCGGATAATCCGCCATGCGCTCGCGGAAATTGTTGAAGTGTTGCTGCGCGAGAACCGTTGTCGGCACGAGGATTGCAACTTGTTTTCCGTCCATCACGCACTTGAACGCGGCGCGGATGGCGACTTCGGTTTTGCCGAAGCCAACGTCGCCGCAGATCAGACGATCCATCGGCTTGGGTCGTTCTTGATCGGATTTAGTTTCCGCGATGGCCGTGATCTGGTCGCGGGTTTCCTCGTAGATGAAGGCGCTTTCAAATTCGCGTTGCCATTGCGTGTCCGGCTTGCACGCGTGTCCGGCCTGCGTTTCGCGCACGGCCTGAATGCGCAACATTTCGGCAGCAATGTCGCGCACGGCGGCTTCCGTTTGTTCCTTGGCTTTCGCCCAGCGCGTGCCGCCGAGCGTGTTAAGCGGCGGATTGGCCTTACCCGCGCCGACGTATTTGCTGACGAGGTGCGCTTCCGAAACGGGGATGAAAAGTTTGGGCGGCTCGTTGACGTCATCGCTCGCGGCATATTCGATGACGAGGCATTCGGTTGAAGGCTCAAGATTTAAGTTTGCCGGTTCAACGCCGCGCGTGCCGCGACCAATCGGCATGGTTTTCAAGCCAAGGTAACGCCCGATGCCGTGCTGCAAATGCACGACCAAATCGCCTTCCTCCAGATCCGTGAAATCAATGTCGAGCGCCGAACGCGCGGCCTGCGCGTGTGCAGACTTTTGGCGGCGCGGACGCTGGATTTTATAACGGCCAAAGATTTCCGCATCGGTGACGACGACGAGTCTGGCTGCTTCACAAATAAAGCCGCGAGCGATGGAACCAATTTGGATTCTTAACTTATCTTCGACAGCCAAGCCATGTTCCTTCCAGATTTCCTCGAAGCGCTGACGTTCGCCGTCGTTGTTGCAGAAGACATGAACCGCGTAATCCTGCCGCAGCCAGCGGTGAAGCTGCATAAAAAATTCACGCCGCTGCGCCTCGGCGATTTGCGGTTCCGGCGCACGTTCACCCAGCGGGCGAAAAGCGTCGAGGCTGCTTAAAATAAGTTTGTTGGTCTGATCATAGTCCGCTTTCCCCTCACCTTGACCCTCTCCCCCGGGGAGAGGGGACAGCCGTTGCCCGTTTTCTGCTTCTCGCAAATCTGTCGAGCAGAAGTCCATTGTTGATTTGTCGGCGGGCTGGGAGCGGTTCTCCCTCTCCCCGGGGGAGAGGGCCGGGGTGAGGGGAAACGCATCATCCGACAATTCAATTTGCGTAAATCCGCGGCGATTCAATTCCACCAGGAAATCCGGCCACGAGATGAAAAACGGATCATTTTTTGGAACTTGTTGTTCGTAAGTATCCGCGTGAACCGCGAGTGATTCTGGTTCACACAAAAGGAAGATTGTTTCGCGCGGCAAATAATCCAAAAGTGATGAGTGACGGGTGACGAGTGGCGAATTTTTCATGATGCCAAGCTCACCAGCGGGCGGCAGTGTGACGCTGGAAATTTCCCCGCGTGATACTTGCGTGAGCGGATCAAACTCGCGCAACGATTCCAGTTCATCACCGAAAAAATCCAAACGCACCGGCCATGGGCTGGTCGGCGGAAAAACGTCCACGATGCCGCCGCGCATGGCGATTTCGCCTTTTTGGGAGACCTGCGCTTCGGGTTCGTAGCCTTGCGCTTCGAGCCATTCGATCAAGTCGAGCGGGACGATTTTGCTGCCGCGCTCAAGCGTGCGCGTGCGATTTTGGATTTCGCCGGGCGGAAACGTCTTTTGCAACAGTGCTGTGACGCTGGTCACTAAAAGTTTTGAGTTTTGAGTTTTGAGTTTTGGGTTGTCGGAGAGCGCGACGAGTGTTTGCAGGCGGTCGCTGATGACATCGGCATGTGGGAGCTTGTCTTCGTGCGGCAGGGCTTCCCAGGCGGGATAAAATAGGGGTGACTCGTCCAGCCATGTTTCGAGGTCTTGCTGAAAACTTTCCTGCGTCCGCAAATTTTCCGTGACGACGACAATCGAATGCTGCGGAAAAAGTTTTGCCAGCAGCGCGGCGAAGAACGGTTGCGCGGCTTGGCCGACGCCGGGACAAATCAAGGCTCCGCCCGCCTCCAATCGCCGGGCAAGGGATTGCACGCCGGGAGTTCGCACGATGTCAGCGAACAATTTGCCGGTCGCTGACGGGGTAACGTTTTGCGCCAAGCGCAGGCAAACTCGCAGTGTAAAATGGTTTCGTCAAGCCGTGTCGCTTGGAACCGTCGGACAAGTTTGTCTGAATTTTCTGGCGTTTCTGTTTGACCCAATTTTGGATTGCAAGGCAACCTTGTGTCATGGTTCCAGCAAATCCATGGATGATCCTGCCGTTCGCGCTGCTGCTCGGCGCGATTGCGTCCGGGCCGGTGCTTGCGCCTAAATGGTGGCTGCGGCATTACGCCAAAGTCGCGCTTGGCCTCGGCGCGGTCACACTTGGTTATTATATTTTTATTCTGCGCGCTACACACAGCCTGGGCCACACGGCGCATGAATACGTCAGCTTCATCGCGCTGGTCGGCTCGCTTTACGTTGTTTCCGGCGGCATCCACATCGGCGTGAAAGGTGAGTCCACGCCGTTCAAGAACGTGATTTTTTTGTTCATCGGCGCAGTCATCGCCAATCTTCTGGGAACAACGGGCGCGGCGATGCTGTTGATCCGTCCGTGGATTCGCATGAACCAATATCGCGTCACGGCGCATCACATTGTTTTTTTTATTTTTATCGTGGCGAACGTCGGCGGCTGCCTTACGCCCATCGGTGATCCGCCATTGTTTCTTGGTTATCTGCAAGGCGTGCCGTTTTGGTGGGTCGCGAAAAATTGCTGGCCGATATGGGCGGTCGGCATCGGTCTTTTGCTGGCCATATTTTACATCGTGGACAAGAGGAATTTTTCCCGCGCGCCGCTGGCCGTGCGCGAAAAGGAAACTGCGACCGGAACGTGGCGGTTCGAAGGTTTGTCCAACCTGTTTTTTCTCGCGGTCATCCTGGTCGCGGTATTTGTGGAAATGATTTTCGTGCGGGAAGCATTGATGATTGCCGCCGCCGCTGGTTCCTATTTCACGACCAAGAAGGCCGTTCACGCGGCGAACCATTTTGATTTTCATCCGATCATCGAGGTCACCATTTTGTTTGCCGGGATTTTTGCGACAATGATGCCCGCGCTCGGCTGGCTCAATCAAAATGCGCCGCGCTTGCTTGGCGAGCATCCGTCGCCCGGAATTTTCTTCTGGGGCACGGGCGCGCTTTCCAGTGCGCTCGATAATGCGCCGACGTATCTTGGTTTCCTGAGCGCGTTGTTCGGCATATCTGGCACGAACGACATCTATGAACTGCTTGACCAGCAACATATTCAAATGCTCGCCATCAGCGTGGGCGCGGTGTTTTTTGGCGCGTTCACCTATATCGGCAACGGCCCGAACTTCATGGTCAAGGCCATTGCCGAGCAGCAGAAGGTGTCCACGCCAAGTTTCTTTGGCTTCATATTTAAATTTGCAATGCCATTTCTTCTGCCAGTGCTGGTCGCAGTTTGGCTGATCTTTTTCCACCGTTGAAAGTTACAATCTTGAAACATTTGCTTTGCGCCGGACGTTTGGTTTTCAGAAGATAAGCTTCAATTAGTTGAAGCATTTCAGAGTGCGAACACTTTACAACATCCTGTTCATCATCTTTTTCGTCATCACCGCGCCCTATTATTTCTGGCGGATGCGGCGGCGCGGCAACTGGCGGGCAGGCTTTGCCCAGCGTTTTGCAAAATATGACGCCAGCCTGAAACAGGCGTTGACCAACCGGCATGTCATCTGGCTGCACGCCGTCAGTGTTGGCGAGGTTGATGTCTGCACGCTGCTGATACGCGCCTTGGAGCCGCTGGTGCCCAACATCAAAATCGTCGTGTCCACAACCACAACCACCGGCATGGGAGAATTGCGCCGGCGCCTGCCCACACACGTCAGTAAAATTTACTATCCGTTGGACCGCCGCAAATTTGTCAACCGGGCCCTGGCGACGATCAACCCCAAGGCGGTTGTGCTCGTCGAGGCCGAGATCTGGCCGAATTTTCTCTGGCGCACACACCGGTTGAGCATCCCCGTTTTTCTGGTGAACGCCCGTCTATCTGAACGTTCATTTCCGCGCTACAAAAAGCTCGCCTTTCTGTTCCGGCCATTGTTCGCATCCTTTAAAGGAGTGGGCTGCCAGAACGAAGAGGACGCTGCGCGCCTGCGTGAAGTTGGTTGCCGGGACAAGGCCGTTCATGTGGTGGGCAACCTGAAATTTGACGCCGCGAAGCCCGATGAAAAACGTTTGCTCAATGTCCAGGATCTTTTGAAGGGGATTGGTGTGCCGGCGGATGCGCCCATCCTGGTGGCGGGCAGCACACACGACGGTGAAGAATTAATTTTGACGGAAATGGCGGAGCGGCTGCGGGTCAAATTTCCCAAGCTGTTTCTCATCCTTGCACCGAGGCATTTCGAGCGCTGTCGCGAACTCGGACAAAAACTGCGGGCGCGCGGCGTGAAGCTTTTCTCGCGTAGTGAATTTTCCAGCAGGACGAATCTGCGTTCCGGCGAGGTTGAATGCCTGCTGGTGGATACAACGGGCGAATTGAAATCCTTTTATGAACCCGCAACCGTGGTGTTTGTCGGCAAGAGCCTGACGGCCATGGGCGGGCAAAACCCGATTGAGCCGGGTGCACTGGGCAAGGCGGTGGTGCTCGGGCCGAACATGCAGAACTTTGAAGATGTCACGCGGATTTTTCTCAAGCAAAACGCGATGATTCAAGCAGGCAACGCAGTGGAACTGGAGAAGGAAATATACGGTTTGCTCGCGGATGAGAAGCGCCGGTCGGAACTGGGCCGCAACGCGCTCAAGGTCGTGAAGCAAAATCTGGGTGCGTTGGATCGCACGATTGAGATCATTCTGGAACAGCTCAAAATACAGGGAATTTATATCGCGCCGCGAAATTGATTTTTAGCTGTTTTCGCCGCTTGACGGAACGGAAATAGCTAACCATATTCGCGGCCACTTCCGGTTCAGCAGGCGGAAGTGTTTGTTGCAGTGTATGTCCAAAGCAAAGGTTTCTAAAACGAAGGCGAATTCATCCCCCAAAAAGGGAAAGGGCAATGTCGCGGATTTGACCGTTCCGCCGCTGGAACCCGCTGCCGTTCTCCAAACCAGGGCCGTTACGGATCTTGCGGAAAAGGTCAAGGAACTGGTCCGCCTGGCGCAGGAACAGGGCCAGCTTACTTTCAATGACATCAGTGAGGCGCTGCCGGATAACGAGGCAACGCCGGAAAAACTGGATGAAATTTATTCCAAACTACGGGCGCTGGAAATCGAGATTGTTGACCAGGCCGAAGTGGATAACCTCAAAAAGCCCGATGGCGAAGAGGAGGAATCATCGCGGCTAGACATTCTGGATGATCCGGTACGGATGTATCTGAACCAGATGGGCCAGGTGCCATTGCTGACGCGCGAGCAGGAGGTGGAAATTTCCAAGCGCATCGAGGATGCGGAAACGGAAATCACCCGGATCATTTACAGCCTCGGCTTTGCGGCCAAGGAACATATTGCGCTTGCGGAAAAGCTTCTGGACGAACCGCCCCGCGAACGTTTCGACCGCGTCATTCTTGAAAAGAAAGTGGACAGCCGGGATGCCCATCTGCGCTCGCTGCGCAAAGTGGTCATCAACGTTCAGAAAATGGACGAGGCGGTTGACCAGAAATATGCCGCCTGGCATCAAGCCCACGGCAAGGCCCCGGGCGCGCGGGCGCTGGCGGCCTTCAAGGCCGCCGACCGGCAGTTGCAGGCCACGTTCGTCAAATTTTGCTTCAAGCAGAAAGTGGTCGAGGAAATGGCGCTCGTCGCGGAGAACATCTACGACAAGCTGCAATACAGCCTGCGCGCTCTGGCCGAATCGGAAATGCAGCGCGAATCCAGTGCGCAACAGCACCTGGTCGCCGCCGAGAAGCAGAAACTCAACGCCCTCGAAGAATTTGTGCGGATGCCGGTGGATGATTTTCTGCGTACGTTCGATGCGCTGCGCGAATTTTCCACGCACGCGCTCCAGGCCAAGACTGAAATGGTCGAGGCCAACCTGCGCCTGGTTATTTCCATCGCCAAAAAATACACGAACCGCGGCCTGTCGTTCCTGGACTTGATTCAGGAAGGCAACATGGGCTTGATGAAGGCCGTGGAAAAATTCGAGTACCGGCGGGGCTACAAGTTTTCCACCTACGCAACCTGGTGGATCCGGCAGGCCATCACCCGGTCCATCGCTGACCAGGCCCGCACCATCCGTATCCCGGTTCACATGATTGAAATTATCAACCGGTTGATGCGCGTGCAGAAACGGTTAATCCAGGATTTTGGCCGCGAACCGACGGCGGAGGAATTGTCAGATGAAATGCAGATGTCGGTGGATCGTGTGCGCGCGGTGCTGAAGATGGCGCAGCAGCCGATTTCGCTGCAGTCACCCGTGGGCGATGGCGAGGATGCAAATTTTGGCGATTTCATCGAAGACAAGGCCGCCGAAAACCCGCTGGATTTGACGAGCTTCAGCCTGCTTAAAGGCAAGCTGGGCGACGTGTTGTGCAGCTTGAACGAACGCGAGCGTAAAGTTTTGGAATTACGTTTTGGCTTGGGCGATGGCAACGCCCGCACCCTGGAGGAAGTCGGCCAGCAGTTCAATGTCACGCGCGAACGCATCCGGCAGATCGAGGCCAAGGCGCTCCGCAAAATGCGTCATCCTACGCGGCTGCGGCAGTTGAACGGATTTCTGGAGATGGAAGGCGTGGAACGCGACTGAATCATTTCGCGACCAGATCGTCCGCCGTCCACATTTTTTTATCCGGCCCCGCCGAACGCACCTCGGTTTCACTGCCGGAAAGTTGATGAAAGAAGAGCGGCGTTCCCCATGTGTCCACCAGTTCGCCGTTTTCGTTGATTCGCATACCCGTCTCCGGTTTGATGAAATTGATCTGCTTTGGGTTGCCACCATTGAGCGCGGCGGTGATCTCGGGATTGGTGCCGACCGGATTGCCGCCGAACTGCGCACCGTATTGGCTGACGGCCCGGCCGACGTTTTCCAGAAAAATGTCAGGTGGAATATTTTCGACGCCCGCCGCTGGCTCCGGGATTTGTCCGGCGCGGTCAGCGAGATTTGACGGCGTTGTTGTGGGCGCAGGATTAGGATTGGTCTGGGCAGGCGCAGTGGCCTGGACATTTGCCATGCTGTTTTGCGCCATGGACGCAGAGATGACAGGCGCTTCCGTCGTCACGGGTTCTGCAACTTTTGCGGGGCTTAGAAATAAATACAATCCCAGCACGAGCGCGCCGGCGAGCACGAAGAGGATCCCCCATTTCTTCATACGAAGCCAAGGTTCGGGTTTTCAAAGCGTTCCAAGTTCGGAAACACAGTGGCCATGTTGTTATCGTCCACACCGAACCATTTTGCCAGCGTGGCGAAATATTGATCAATGGCCGTGGTCGGAATCCAGCGGCCAGTGTTGGTGTCGTCCGGACCATTCACGGCGAGCGTGGGAAATTTTCCGTAAGTCTTGCCACCTTTGACCGCGCCGCCGAGGATGAGGTGATGGCTGCCCCAGCCATGATCGCTGCCCTGGCCGTTGCTGGGGAAGGTGCGTCCAAAATCGCTGGAAGTAAAAGCCGTCACTTTGTCCGAAAGCCCGAGCTGTTCCATTGCCCGCTGAAAAGCGAGGAGAGACTGGCTCAATTCCGCCATTAGATTCGCATGCGCACCGATCAATACATTGTTGGGATTATTGGTGGTGTAACTGGTCTGACCGCTGTGCAGATCATAGCCACCGACTTGGCAGAAGAAAATTTGACGGCGCATGCCAAATCCATTGGTTGGATTGCCGGCGGCGCGCTTGCCGGCGTCAATGAGACGGGCGACCATTTTCAACTGTGAACTTAAACTGGAAGTGAAGCTGCCGCCGTTGTTGGGCGTGGTGATGGTCGTCGAGAAACCATTCGTCCAGAAATTTGCCGGAGCCGAGTTGGTGATGGCGTTGTTCAGCAGCGCGCCGGTATTGATGCTGTGCGCGGCGACATCGGCATACGCCTTTGCCTGCATGTTGGGATAAGGCAGGCCGAGGATGTTGGTCAACGCGGCCAGCCGCGCACCGCTGACGCCTGACAACGAAATCGCGCCGCTCGTGGAGACGGAGTATTGCGAGACGATATTGCCAACTTCAAAAGTGTTCGCGCCGGCAAGCGAAACGGAAAGCGAGATGGGCGCGCTGGCATTGACCGAGTTCAGCAGGTCGGCGCAACGTCCACCCCAGCCGGTGAGCGGGGCCTGGTCGGGAATGGAGGTCTGCCACTGCGTCACCTGGTCGGCGTGGGAAAACAACTGCGGCGGTTTTTTGAGGATGCCGCCCTGATACTGGGCGCGGGTCATCGGATAAACGAGCGTCCCGGTGTTGAAAAGAAACGCGAGCTTCTTCTCGCTGAATAGAGTTTTAAGTTCGGGACACGCCGGGTGCAGGCCAAAGGAATGACCGTCGGGATCGGTGTAACCATTGAGGGTTTGCAACGAACCTTGTGGCAGCGCGAGAATGGGTGTGCGGATGGAAGAGTAGTTGTTGTATTCGGAAGTGACGGTCGGAACGATCATGTTGTTCGAGTCATTGCCGCCCGCGAGAAAGATGCAGACCAGCGCCTTGTAATCGCCGGGCGGGATGTTCGACTGTGCCACGGCCGCGTTCATGAACCGCAAATCACGGATGGCCGACGTCATGGCCACGGTGCCGACGGTGGCGCACGCGGCGCGGCGCAGAAATTCACGGCGGGTGATGACGGAAAATTTTTTCTCGTTCATAGGCTCATTTTTGGATCGAGTAATCCGGCGAAGAAAGTATCAGATGAATCACGCCGCGGACGCGGTCGCGGATCTGGGTCGCGGTCGGCACCGGCGTAGTATAAGGAAAGTTCACCGTATTGGTGACGTAATTGACGATATTAGTTTTGGCGCGGGCCGACAATTGTCCCGCCAGCAACCGGCTGTTGAGGGCGTCCACCAATTGCGGGATTCCCGCCGCCGCCGTGTAATTCGTCGTCATCCACGGGCTAATGTCCAGGACGATGTCACCATCGCCGCTGGTGAAACTGCTGAGACCGTTCGTGTTGTTTCCATTGTTCAAGAGCGCGCCGCCGATGAAATTCATCTGCAACGCCACGCTCGTATCCGATGTCAGTTGAAATTCCGGGGTGGTCAGCCCGGCGGACGCCAGGGCGCCGGGGAACTGGTAGTCCGGCAAATAAAAGTTAAACACGGTCGGTGCCCGCAAGGGAGATTGTGAAAGGCTCGAAGACGATCCCGTGTCGGTATAGCCGAGGTTCCACGTATTCCACTGAACGCTGACATTTCCCTGGCCGCTGATGCGCGGTGCCACCAAGGGATAAACCGTCAGTCCATTTTGCGATTGATTGTTGACGTTGGTGCCAACGACGTTGAAATGCGTGGCATCGGGCACGGAAACTATTTGATATGCGCCATTCGTCGGGCTGCCGGCTTGGGTGAAATCCAGCCGGACTTTATCGCCGGCGTTGAGTCCATGCTCCTGCGCAGTGATGACCGTGGTGTTGGTGTTGTTTCTGACGACAAAGCCACCGCCTGTCAGTTTGGGGAAAAGAAAATTACCGGAGTTCGTCGCGGGATTAAGCGTTGCGACGATAAAGTGGCTGGAATCAGGAACGGACGAAACCTGATAGATGCCATTGGTTGAATTACCGCTGGTGAATACGAGGTAAACCGGATGACCGACCGTAAGTCCGTGACCCGATGCCGTCAGGGTCAGAAGATAATTGGTCTGACCATAGGTGCCGGTGACCAGGCCGGGCAGGGTGACACGGAAGATTGTCGGACTGTTGACGGTCACAGAATATCCCCTCGCTGGCGGGGCGGGATTTCCAGACGTGTCCGTGAAAGTCAGGAAGACCGTGTCATTATTGTTCAGGCGGTGGGGAACGCCGGTGGTGTTCGTGATCGTGGCGGCTCCATTTTCGAGGTAAATGCCACTTACGGATGGCGGCGCAAGAAAAGCCCGGGCTGGCGCGGTTACACGGAGAACCGGTTCGCGCTGTTTGCCGTAGGCCGGCTGGGAAAGCAGGTTGGTGCTGCGGGCCTCATAATCCAAGAGGATGGCCTTGATGACGGCGGATAAATCCCCGCGCACACCGGAGCCGTTGTCGTTGAACTTTGCCACGACACGATAAACGTAATCGCGGCTTGGGTTGCTGGTGACCAGGCGTTGGATCAACTGGCGGCAGATGAACGGCCCGACGTTCTGGTTATTATAAATCGAATCGAGCGCTGATTCCAGATCTTGCAGGCAATAATTGTCGAAGGCCGTGTTGGTGGACGCGGACTGGACGCCCCACGCCGGCGGCAGCACGACATTGTTGAGCAACAGCTTGGAGTTAAGATCATGATGAGTCGGCACCAGCACCATTTGATTCGTGAAGTTTGAGCTTGGATACCAGTTTGAGGGCAGATGACCGTTGGCTTGATTTGTCTGATAATAATTCCAGCCGGTCAGCGCAGCGGCAAAACCCATGATGACATTCTGGTCGTAGGTCGGCACTAGGTTTCCCTGGGAGTTCAATATCAGCGAGCCATCCGGCCACAACCGGTTCAGGCCGATGGAGAACAACTGGTTGATTTCGCGCGCATAATTTTCGTTGGCGTGCAGACCGGTTATGATGTTGCCCTTATCATTGCCCTGCATGTTCAGATACACGCCCATCTCCGGCGTCAGGGTCACAGCCTCGAGCAGCATGCGGAAATTGCCGAAGGAATTATCAAGGAGCGTGTCGTAATAATAGGCGAGTCCGCGGGCGTTGTTTTGCAGGGTGCCGTTTTCAGATACGACCATGATTTCGCTCAAAGCAAACGCGACACGCTGCCGCAACTGGTCTGGCGCCGTTACAGACTGCTGCCACCAAGTACTGAACCAGAGCGTGCTCGGATACGGAGAAGCCGGATCAGGATTGGCGTTCGTCAGGACCAGCGGCAAGTGACGCGTGACCGGCAGGGCAAGCTGGTTGTTAATCCAAGCGTCATAGCCGAGCGACGTGACCGAAGCGATGTCGCTGCTGCTTGCACCAAAGGTTGCTTGGTTCAGAAAACGCACTGCGGCGTTGGTGCTAGTATGGTCATCGATCCATGCAGGCGGCGCGGGCGGTGGCGTGAAGTTTTGCGTGCCGTCAGCGAGCGTGAAGTGACCGTTGATTTCGCCGCCGGGGTAGATGCTGCTCTCGATATTGATGGCGGCCTTGCCTTCATTGATGATTTCCACGATGTCGGCGGCTGAAAGAGTTCCGGTGGCCTTGATTTTCCAAACGTAACTGCCGTCAGCCTGCGGACGGGCGGCGGAAATATCATAGATCAATTGAGCGGGATTGTTCAGATACGGGTCGGCATTGATGGCGCGACCGGTAGGGGTGCCGACGAGATTGTTGATCTGGTATTTCAGGATTGCCTGGGTTTGATCCGCGCTCAAACGCAGAGTCGCGGTCCCCACGCCAGTGCTGGCGACGCCGGGCAAAGCCAGCAGGTTGGCCGAATAAAGCGTGCCGGGAATGGTTACTGGCAGCGGCGGATAATAACGTGATGAAACGTAGCCGGGCACGACCCCTGCGGGCGTGGTGTTCGTGCCGCTCGGATCCAGCAGCCACGCGACCGACCAGTTGTCGCCCGTGCCAGCGGCGGCTTTGTGCAGGATTTCAATGTAATATTTCTGACCAGCGGTGAGCGCCAGCCAGCCGGATCGCTGGCTCGCCTGCAAGTTCCATTGGCGCGCCGAGGTTCCCATACGTCCCGGGGCGGTGGGATTGTTCGTAGGGGCGACCCAGGCGCGTAACACCTTGTTGACGGGTTCGCTGTCATCGGAAATCCATAATTGCGCCGAGTCGCCGCCCGCGATCCAGAAATAATAATTACCCGAGGTCGGCGCAGTGAAGAAGCCACGGACGCGCTCACCATAATTATCCCCGTAGTCCGTTATGCCTTCAAGTGCGCCAAGAGTATTAGTGATACTTGCCTGCGTGCTTGTCGGAATATTGGTGATTTGACTACCACTGACACTTGTCCAAATTTCCTGCACCACGGAACTGCCGGTATCAATGACTTGTATGTCCACAATGGATGTCCCGACCCCGATTAGATTACTCGCTGTCAGCGTCACTTGATAATCGCCAGCCAGCGCTGGTGTTCCGGCGATCACGCCGTTGGTGTTGTTGAAGCTCAATCCTGGCGGCAAGCCGCTGGCCGTGAAACCGAGCGGCGAATTCGCCCCTGTGACTGTGAAACTGAATGGCTGGCCAAGAAAGGCAACCGCGCTCAAAGCACTTGTAATAACGGCTGGCGCATTCGAACTGCCGCCAGAACTGTTTGTCGAATACAGCCGGTTGTTTGGAATGATTTGTTTCGCCTGATTGGGACTAAACCAGTAAAGATGCGCCTGGGCCGTACCACTGTTTTGCAGGTATTCAAGCCGGATGTTGTAACGGGAACCGCCTTGCAAAGGAATGGCATTCGTCCAGTCCGTCGCGCCCTGCGACTGCCATTTATTGATCAATAACTGATCGTTGACCCAGAGCCGGGCGCCATCGTCACTTCGCACACCAAAGAAATAAGTTTCCGAATACTGCGGCTGCACCTGTCCGGTCCAGCGCACGGTGTAATATCCGTTGCTCAAATTCGGCGACGTGCCGTTCGTCCAGGTGAAATCAATCACCGGGTCGATCCGGGTCAGGAAAAGGTTCGTTGGGTTGAAATTTTTTACGTTTGTATAGGTCGTGCTGGAATTGGTGAAATATTCCCCCAGCAGCCCTTTGCCGTTCGATGTCGCCGATGGATAAATCACCACGCCTGAATTGGTCGGGCTGCCAAGTGTGTAACCGCTTCCCGTTACAATCTTCAACGGCGCTATGACCGGTGCCATCAGATTGGTGTTTGCCAGTGGAGTAACGTTGATAATTTGTGAACTGACACCGGCCGGCAAAGTGACCGTGGCTGGCAGCGCGCTGTAATCCAAGCCCGCCGTGGCAATTCCTGCTCCAGTTCCGCCGGAAACGAGACTTACGGTGATGGCATTCAGCGGAAAACCACTGCGGCTGACGGTGAAAACACCCAAGTCTGTCGCTGACTGGCCGGGGTCGGGCTGGATTGTGACCGGGTCAGTCGCTGAAAGTGTGACAACATTTTGCTGGGCCAGTTGGTTCGTGACATACTGGTAATCGGTCAGCGCGTTGCCGTTGAAATCTCGCTGGCCGTTGCTGTAGGGGTTGAAGGGATCGAGGCCAAGTTGGTATTTTTCCCAATCATTCAGCGCGCCACCGTCAGTGTTGGTGTCGGATAGGGCGATACGGAAATATTTCGTCGTCTGGTCGGCGGGTGCGGCAAGCGTCAACGGGCCAGCCACCCTCGCCACCAGACTTGTCTCATTGAGCCAGTTGGTGCTGCCAAGAAACTGGACGCTTTGCAGTTCATAGCGCTTTCCCGACACGCCCGGAATGGTCACGCCAAAGCTGGCGTTCGTGTAAACCGCGCCGGAAATTTTTGGATAGGAAGCTGCATCGAACGGATTGGTTCCCGCCAAAGCTTCTTGAAAGTTGGAAAAGCCGTCGCCATCCGTGTCCACAGTGGGATTGATGGCAGCAGCGTTGTAAACCCATTCCCAGAAGTCGCTTATGCCATTGCCGTTCTGATCGATCATCTGGGCACGGGCTTGAGCGGTGCCAGTCAAGACAAGGAAAATGATCGCCGATATCCAGACAAGCCTGGGAAATTCTTTAAAAGGATTTTGCACGGTGCCCTTGGGGGGAATTTTGACCACGAATTATAGCATGACATTTGCCAACTCTATCGCAGCCGCGTAACCATTCTTCGCGCCGGTTGCATTGTCAAGAAATCCCGCGATTATTCCGCAGTTTTTTATTTCAGCATGGCAAGCTGTTTCTGTCTGTGGTTAAATTTTCTACGCATTTATGGAATACGAAGCCGTCATCGGACTGGAAACCCATGTCCAGCTCAAAACCAAATCCAAGATGTGGTGCGGTTGCGCGAACCAATATGGCTCCGAGCCGAACACCAATGTCTGCCCCGTCTGCCTCGGCATGCCCGGCGTGCTGCCCGTGCCAAACGAAGAAGCGCTTCGTTTGACGGTGCTGACGGGTTATCTCCTGAACTGCGAAATCCCCCGCTTCGCCAAGTTCGACCGTAAAAGCTATTTCTACCCCGACGCGTCCAAGAATTACCAGCTCACGCAATACGACAAGCCCAGTACGGCGAACGGCTTCGTGGACTTTGAATTCACCGGCCTTGGTTCGATCAACGGCATGGGCAAAGTTCGTATCACGCGGGCGCATTTGGAGGAAGACGTAGGCAAGCTCACGCATTTCGACCGCAACAGCGGCGTGGACTTCAATCGCGCTGGGGTACCGCTCATGGAAATTGTTTCCGAGCCTGACCTCACTAGTTCCGACATGGCCTATGAATATCTCAACGCGTTGGTCGAAATCCTTCGTTACGGACAAATCAGCGATTGCGACATGGAAAAGGGCATGGTGCGTTGCGACGTGAACGTGTCCGTGCGTCCCGTCGGCACCAAGGAACTCGGCGCCAAGATCGAAATCAAAAACATGAACAGCTTTTCCGGCGTGCGCCGCGCGCTGGACTACGAAATCCCCCGCCAGATTGCCGTGGTGAAAAGCGGCGGCAAGCTGATTCAATCCACGCGCCGCTGGGATGACGTCGCGGGCATCACCGAGGAAATGCGCACCAAGGAACACGCGCATGATTACCGCTATTTTCCCGATCCCGACCTGATGCCGCTCGCGCCGACCGATACATGGCTGGCCGAGGTGAAATCGCGCGTGGTGGAACTGCCGCTCGCGCGCAAGCAGCGTTTCATGCGGGATTATCAACTGCCTGCGCCGGACGCCGAAACATTTGTGAACGACGTGCTGTTGGGAAATTATTTTGAAGGTATCGCCAGGCAGTCGAAGAATCCGAAAGCTGTTGCGAACTGGGTCATCAACAATTTACGGGCAAAGATGAATTTGTTGTCGATTGCTCGCGCGCAACCAAACAACGAAGAATTTCCGAGTCCGCTAAGCGTAACACTAATGGAGTTTGATGAACTCCTTTTTAAAGCCGAATTCATAAATGAACTCGTTGAACTTGTAGATAGCGGTAAAATTAGCAGTAAAATTGCGCAGGATGTTTTTAGCGAAATGTTCTCCACTGGCAAAGCCCCTGGCTTGATAGTGGAGGAAAAAGGCCTTGCACAAGTCAGCGACACCGGCGCGATTGAAAAATTCTGTGACGAAGCCATCGCCGCCAATCCCGCGCCCGTGGCCGATTACAAGGCTGGCAAAGTTGCCGCACTCAATTCGCTCAAAGGCCAGGTGATGAAACTCTCCAAAGGCAAAGCCAACCCCGCGCTTGTCGGCGAGATTTTGGAGCGTAAACTGAAGGGATAATCCTTACCAACGCCGAACTCGATAGAAACGTTGAGAATTAGTCGCTGTCGAATCGGTTAACACTAAAATGGCTCCATTGCCCGCGACCAGCGGTAACGCCGACCACTGCGTTTCTGCCATCGAATTCTTGTATTCCAATGCATAGACCTTCCCGCTCTGAGTTGGCAAGGAAACTTGAAAAGCAGAGATTCCTTTTATTGGATCAACCAACGGGACCGTGATTGGAAAACCACTGTCGTTTTTAATCGCGAGACTGAACGTATAGCCACCGGCGAGACTGGATATGTTCGTGAGTCCAGGAGGAACAATCGATTGTCCCTTGTTTACTGAATAATCGAATGCGTAATTGGTTCCCGCACCCCACGCTACAATTGTGCCGTCCGATTTCATGGCGAGACTGTGAGCGTAGCCGGCGGCGATCGAGACAACATTGCTAAGGCCCGTTGGAACATTGGTTTGGCCCGATGAATTTGCGCCCCATGAAACAATTGTTCCATCTGCTTTTAGCGCCAGGCAATGAGAGCCTCCACTTGCTATTGCAATGACGTTTGTTGTGCCAAGAGGAACATTGGTCCAGCTGGAGGCCGTTCCCCACGCAACTACAGATCCATCATCCTTCAGAGCGAGACTCGCTAAATCTCCAAAGCCTGAAGCGATCTCAACCACATGATCCAGTCCATTGGGTACTGTGGCTGGACCGTTGATATTGCTTCCCCATGTAACTACCGTTCCATCGGAACGAAGAGCAAGTCCATGGTAAAGTCCGTTACATGAGACGCTAACAATGTTGGATAAAGTTGTTGGCATTGTGGTTGCAACGTTACCCTGGCCCCAGCTTGTAAGTGTGCCGTCGCTTTTTAATGCCAGTGAAAATTGATAGCCAGTAGCAATCGAAACAACGTTCGATAATCCAGCCGGCACATTTGTGGCATCACTCCAGCCCCAGCCAACCACGGTGCCGTCGGCCTTCAGTGCGAGGGCGTGATTATATCCCGCAGAGACAGCGATAACATTGGTCAATCCGGCAGGCACATACATCGGGCGGTAAGTTTCTGGCATCGTGAGGTCATAATAATAACCCCATGCTGAAACGCTGCCTCCAGCCTGAGCTTTTGAACACAAGGATAAAGCGAGAACCAAAAGAAACCAGAATACGTCGCCGGAGAGTTTGAGATATTGTGTTCTCATATTGCCATTGGGTTATTGCAAATCCTTCCGAGTAATAAGATGACTTAACGTCACGAAACTGAAAAAGTCAACCATGATTGAGTTCGATTCGACATTTGGCGGAAAAGCGGCGATTACACGAAACTTCGGCAATCTTCATTGATGTTTAATCAACCAGATGATCCGCCAGATTACACCGATGAAAATCCCCAGGGCGACAATGGCTCCGACAACGGCAAAAACTTTGGTCAGAAGCCGCATTTTCTCGCTCTTGCGCAGAGCATCCTTGTTGAATTCAAAAGCCAGCAGTGCGAGCATCATTTCTTCGGCGGTCTGGTAGCGGTGCCAGGTTTTGGCGCGGCAGGCCTTGAGGATGATTTTATTTAGGAGAATCAAATCGCGTGTTTCCGCATGGCTCCCCGGCAATTCAGGCAACGCCGGATATTCATTACGGTCGTTGCCCGTGCTGATTTCATATAAGACTTTTCCAAGCGCGTAAATATCCGCGCGGATCGTGCCCGAACCTTCGGGTGGAATGAAACCTTCCGTGCCGACGAACGACCGGCCCTCTGAGGCGTCGGTTACCAACCCGATGTCAGCGAGCTTGGGCTGGCCATTCACGAAGATGATGTTGGACGGTTTGATGTCGCGATGAATCAAACCGTTTTTATGCAGGAAGCCCAAGGCCGACGCGATGGCTGCGCCCAGACGGACGCATTCCGCAATGGGCAGCCGTGCCAGCCGTTCTCGATCCTGCCCCAAAGTTCGCGGCAGGTAGGTCGGTGGATGAATGTTTGGGCCGGAGACGATGTCATCGGCCAATTCCATCACGCAGTAGAAATATCCGGCGGCTTCATTGTGTCCGACCTGCAAAATGTCAACGAGGCCGTCGTGCAAACGGGAGACGGGTTCAAATTTGAGGATGCCATGGAACTCGCGCTCAAAAGGCCGCCGGTGCCTGAATTTTTGTTCATGCACGACTTTTACCGCGCGGTAGGAGCCGAGGGCATTGCGGGCAAGCCAGACCTGCCCGCAACTGCCGCTCCCGATGAGCCGGAGCAGTTCATGATCTGGAACAACTGGGATGGCGGACGTCTCGGTCACATTTCAATTCAGCCCTTCACTTTTCTCAAGCACGCGGACCTCCTTTTTAATCAACGCCAGAATCCGGTGTTTGGCGAGATAAACCTGGGCGATGCTGACCTCCAGCGTGCTGGCGACCTTGCTGGCCGGCCATTGCCGGATCACGTTCAAATCGAACATTTGATAATGCTCCTCTTTGACGCGGCATTTTATCCGTTCCAATGCCGCCTGCATCAAATTTGAGTACCATTCCTCTTCCCAGATGTTTTCAAGTTCAGCGCCGGTCGGGTCCGGAATTTCCGCGAGCTCGGGCAAATTTGAATTTTCATCGGCTGAACCGTTTTCTCCCAGCGCGTTGGGCTCGCGTTTCCTCAATTGATCCGCAATCCGCCAGCGGGTGAGATTTCGCAGCCAGCCCTTGAAGGAACCAAACTGACGGTCGCGCTTGAATTTGTTGATGTCCTTGGCCACGCAAATGATTGTCTCCTGCACCACGTCCTGCGCCTCGGCGTCGGTCAAACCGGACTTCAGGGCAATCGAATAAATCAACCGCCAGTAGGTATCAAAGAAATTCTTCCAGCTTTCCTGGTCGTCCCAGTTCTGCAGCCGGCTCAACAGGCTGTAACGGGTCGGAATAAAATCTTCCGATTGCAATTTCATGGCCACGCTCATACCTGACTCGCTCGTAAAAAACGACTTGTTTCTTGCAAAAAACTTTGTGCCCCGATGTCTTCGTGGTTTAATTCCAAAAATGTTTTCATCAGAAATTAAATCCGTCCATTTCACCGGCATTGGCGGCACGGCGATGGCATCTGCCGCTGCCGCGATGCTCGATAAAGGTTTTACCGTCACCGGTTCCGATCAGAATGTTTATGAACCGATGTCGTCGTTTCTCGACGCCAAGAAAATCACCGTGATGAACGGTTATGACGAGCATAATCTCGCGCACAAGCCCGACCTGGTCGTCATTGGCAACGCCATTTCACGCGGTAACCCGGAGGCGGAATATGTGCTCGACCACAAACTGCGTTATTGTTCGCTTCCAGCATTGCTGGCGGAGTTTTTTATTCGTGGCAAGCGTTCACTGGTTGTCACCGGCACACACGGGAAAACTACGACAACTTCGCTGCTGACCTGGGTTTTTGAGTACAACGGTTTGAACCCCAGCTATTTGATTGGCGGCATTCCAAATAATTTTGCGCAGGGTGCGCGGTTCACAGACAGCGAATGGTTCATCATCGAGGGCGACGAATACGACACCGCGTTTTTCGACAAGCGCAGCAAGTTCATCCATTACCTGCCGGAAGTCGCCATCGTTAACAATCTGGAATACGACCATGCGGATATTTTTGAAAGCCTCGTTGCCATCAAGAAAACGTTCTCGCATTTCATCCGGCTGGTGCCACGCAACGGTTTGCTGCTCGGCAATGGCGATGACGAAAATCTTACAGCACTCTTGAACGTGACGCATTGCCCGGTGAAGCGCTTCGGCCTCGGCGCAGACAATGCCGTCCAGGGTTTTAACCTTAATTTCGGGCCGACGGCGACGGAATTTGAGATTCCGAGCTTCAAGTTTCATTTGAACCTGGTGGGCGAATTAAACGTCCGCAACGCGCTCGCGGTCATCGGCGCGGCGAAACATTGCGGCCTCTCGAACAAACAAATTCAATTGGCGTTCGACACATTCAAAGGCATCAAGCGGCGCATGGAAGTGAAGGGCATCGCGGGCGGGGTGACGGTGATTGACGATTTTGGACATCATCCGACGGCCATCCGCGAAACAATGCGGGCGCTCCGCATTAAGTATGCGAAGGAAAAAATCTGGGCGGTCTTTGAGCCGCGCACGAACACGACGCGCCGGAATTATTTTCAGGACGAACTCGCGGCGTCGTTTACGGATGCGGACGGGGTAATTGTTTCACAGATCGCCCGGCTGGAACTGTTGGCACCGGAAGAACGTCTGAACCCGGAGAAATTAATGAAGGACATCGGTGTGACCGGCAAACCAACGGCGTATCTGCCGGACGCGGATGCGATTGTCGCCCACCTTGCCAAAATCGTGCATGGCGGCGATGTGATCGTTGTTTTCAGCAACGGCGGCTTTGGCGGCATCCATGGAAAACTGCTGGCTCAGCTCGGCAAAAAATGACCGAAATTTCTGGCACACGAGTTGCAACGTTTCGCGCATGGCCAAAAAAGTCAACGAACTGAAACTCGCACAGGAAAATTGGGGGCAGGCGGAAGTCACGAACCGGCGCTCGGAATCTCCCGCACTTTTCCTGATGCAGGCATGGATGCCGAGATTCAGAGTGGCCCAGCCCAAAAAACGGCTGCCGATTTTTGTGGATGCAGAAACACGCGCCGAAGTTCAATGTCCTGTGAAAATCAGACACATTGCCTAATTTTTAGGCAGTTTTCTGGATTCAGGAATCTCCAGGTTTGAGTCTTGGCCAGGAAAATCCACGCGTTCAAAACCCGCCCGGTGAAAAAATACTGCGAGTTGCAATTGTGCCCGCTGTGTAGCTTCGTTCAAAATCCCGTCCATACGTGCCGCGCGGCGGATGTCATCCACCGCCATCTGCCGCGCCTTTTGTTCCAGATCCTTGTCAAAGCTGCGTAGAAATCCTTGTTTCCAGTCGATGACCCTGGTCTGGCTGTCGTCCAAATACGCATCGGTGATCTGCGCCGGTGGCAGCTTGATGCGGATGGTTTTACCAGAAATTGTTATATCATCAGGCGCGAAATTTTTAAGGTTGATGCCCGCTTTCACCACGCCGTGTGCGAGCAGCAGCACGCGGTTGTCGCCTTGAACGAACTGGCCAAACGTGCTTTCTGGAGGTGCATCGAGGATGACCACTTTTTCCACCACGTATTTGACGGTGACCAAGTCGGACAGCGTCTGGATCTGGCGCACGACATTGGCGGTGTTACCGAAACGCAGGCCCACGCTATAATTGATCCAACGCGTGATGCTCAAGGTGAGATAAACCGCAAGCGTCAGCACGACCAACGCCGTGAGCGTCCATAGAAAATTTTGTAGTTTCCGCATGGCGGAAGGGTAATCCAAACCCGCTGATTGCAAAGCGGGTTTTATTCTCGACAGAAGGGGCTGGAGCGAAATAGCGTCTGGTTTGTGGGGAAAATCAGGTTACAACTTTTTTCTGTATTCTTGGCAGGCATTGGAATGGTTAATTCCGTGTCGGCCACTGAAACTAATCATTTAAGTCCTTCTAACGTTTTAATTATTGAAGGCGCGCTTCAGTATGGTGATGGCGATCTCGACAAAGCTATCGCCAGCTTCACCAAGGTTCTTCAATTTGATCCAACCAATTCGCTTGCTGTCTTCAACCGTGCGAGTGTTTATCGGACCAAAGGAGAATTTAAAAAATCAATCAGTGATTTTAACAGCTACATTCGGCTCAATCCGACGAATGACTTTGCCTATAAAAATCGAGCTTCGGCCTTTGCTGCCATTGGTGAGTTTGAAAAAGCTCTCAATGATTGGAGCGAAGGCCTTCGACTAAACCCTATCGATGCCACTGCTCTCGCGATGCGTGGATTTTCTTATGAAAAAACGGGAAGGTTCAGTGAAGCTCAAAAAGACTACTATCAAGCAATCCAGATTGACGCCAAAAATGGAAGCGCGTGGAACAATCTCGGATGGCTGCGCGCCACCTGCCCGATTGTTTCAATGAGGAATGGCGAAGAAGCTGTCAATGCGGCAACGAAAGCTTGCGATTTCTCGAGTTGGACAAACTGGACCCGACTCGACACCTTGGCGGCCGCTTTTGCAGAAAAGGGGGATTTCGAGCTGGCAATTAATGGGATTATGCACTTGACGGAAGTATAAAACCTGATAGTCTTGGGGCATGAAAACGAAGCCCGTTGCGAAAGACCTCACTCTGATTCAACTCTTTGACCGGTTCGGGACGGATGACAAGGCGCGCAAACATCTTGAATCTGTCCTTTGGAAAGACGGTATTGTCTGCCCAAAGTGCCAATGCAACGACCAATCCAAGTTTTCCGATATTAAGCCCAATGCCGCCGCCAAGACGCGCGCCGGACTGCGCTGGTGCGCCAACTGCAAGGATAAGTTCACCGTAACCATCGGGACGATTTTCGAGGATAGCAAAATCCCGCTGCGCAAATGGTTGATTGCTTGGTATCTCCTTTGCAGTTCCAAGAAAGGCATCAGTTCGCTCCAATTGCAACGGCTCTTGGAACTGGGCAGCTATCGCACGGCTTTGTTTATGGCGCACCGCATCCGCCACGCATTGAAAGCATCATCCTATCCTGAAAAGATGACTGGCATCATAGAGGCCGATGAATGTTTTCTTGGCGGCCCGATTCCTCGCGGCAAAGGCCAGCCAACGCGCAAGCAGGTTCGGGTGCTCGCGATGGTGCAACGCGGCGGTGAAGCGCGCAGCAAGGCCATGCCGACCGTCAACGGTGCCAATCTAAAGCAAGCCATCCGCGATAACGTGGCCAAAGGCGCAGAAATCCATACAGACGGCGGCGGCGGATTTGTAGGACTGTCAAAGGAGTTCACGCATAAATCAGTGATACATGGCACCAAGGTTTTCAGCAGGAAAGAGGGTGATAACGTCGTGACAACTGCCAATGTTGAATCGTTTTTCTCGTTGTTAAAGCGCGGTGTTGTCGGCACGTTCCACCATGTCAGTGCGCAACATCTGCCATTGTATCTTGCCGAGTTTGAACATCGCCATAACTGCCGGAAAATGACTGATGGCGAGCGCACGGATGTTGGCTTGCAAATGGCAGCTGGAAAGCGTTTGATTTACAAAACGCATCAGTGAAAGTTGAAATTTTTACATTCTGCGACTACGCCGCTGAGTATGGCGACAAATTGTGCATTATTGGAATTTGCGAAGTGTTTTTCGCGCGCCGATTTCCAATATCAATACCGAGTCATTTTTTAGCATACAAATTGAGGCTTGGACAAAATCATGCCGGATCAATTCATTTAACATTTCGGATTGATGATGACGCGGGGGAAAATCTAAAACTTATCACGCTTGATGTAGAGGAGCCGCCAAAACTACCCGGCTTTGGTTATGAACCGATAATCGGCGCGGTATGGTTGGATTTTCTAACTCTTCCACGAGCTGGCGGCCATTCCGCATCGTTACTTTATGGAGGTAAAACTGTGGCCTCCATTCCAATACTTGCTGTTCAGTCCAGTGGAATGGGTTAGTTTTAGACTTCACACCAATTTCACCGAGTCAATCATGCCTAAATCCAAGACCACCAAAGCACGCAAACTGCCCGAATGGGCAAACGAGCCGTTGAAGTTCGCCTTCAATCCAGATGAAGCCTTGCGGCAGGGCGCGAGAGCCAAGCCAAAGCAATCCTGGGATAAGATCATTACCACCGGTCGCAAAGCACGGCGTTAATTGCCCTTTCCGTTCAGCCTTTTTCCTTGGCGGCTTTCACTTCCGTCAACTGCATAATCCCAGCAATTAATATCCAAAAGCGAGCTTTGAACTTGGGTGCGCCAAATGACAAGGAGCGCCGGGCCATGCAAAATCGCTTGGCATTATATGAGCAGCGGCAACCTTATCGTGAAACGACCAAGCACTGAAATTACAATTCCGCACTTGCCATTCTTAACATTGCCCCTATTCTAATGCTGCCTGAACGCCGCGTGTGCGGACCCGTCCTTCGTAGCAATACTGCGGAGGGTAGGATGTTCATCAAGGCTGAGAAAAAGCAGTTAACAAACAACCTAACCCTCAACCTCCGTTGCCGTTTGCAGCGTTTGGTAGTTAGGCAATGGAGTCTTCGAAGTCCCTTCCCGGGATGTCTTGGCCTCCTTTAGTTCATCACATAGTAAAAGTATGCTCACAATGGAAGAAGCCATGAAGCAAAGCGCGACGCGTTTTGCCCAGGGCGAAATTGTAAAAGGCACCGTCATCGAACTCCGCAAGAACGAAGTCCTCGTGGACATCGGCTACAAAAGCGAAGGCGTCATCTCCGGCGGCGAATTTATTGACCTCAAGTCCGTCAAGGTTGGCGACATCATTGACGTCCTGATCGAGAAGCTTGAAAACAAGGAAGGCACCGTCGTCCTCTCGCACGAGAAGGCGGAATTCAAGAAGAACTGGGACAACATTTTGTCCATCTGCAACGAAGGCGGCATCATCAAGGGCAAGGTCACGGCCATTGTCAAAGGTGGCTTGGTCGTCAACGTCGGCGTCGAGGCATTCCTGCCCGCGTCGCAGATCGACGTCACCACGCCGAAGAATCTGGCGGGTTTCGTCGGCAACACGTACGAATTCAAGGTTGTCAAAATCAATCAGGAGCGGCAGAATATTGTTCTCTCCCGCCGCGAATTGATCGAGGCCGAACGCACTGGCAAACGCTCGAAGATTTTGGGCGAAATGACCCCCGGCGACATCCGCAAGGGCACGGTCAAGAACATCACCGATTTCGGCGCGTTCATTGACTTGAACGGTATTGACGGCTTGCTCCACATCACGGACATGAGTTGGGGCCGCATCGGTCATCCTTCGGAACTCTTGAAAGTTGGTCAGGAAATTGACGTGGTCGTCCTCGACGTGAACAAGGAAAAGGAACGCGTCAGCCTCGGCCTCAAGCAGAAGCTCGCCAATCCGTGGGACAGCATCGAAACGAAATTTCCCGTCGGCGCCAAGGTCAAGGGCAAGGTCGTCAGCCTCGTGCCTTATGGCGCGTTTGTGCAGCTCGAACCTGGCGTCGAAGGCCTCATCCACGTTACCGAACTTTCCTGGACCAAGCGCATCGCCAAACCGAGTGATGTTCTCAAGCAGGATCAGGAAGTTGAAGCGGTCGTGCTCGGCATCAACCGCGAGGAGCAGAAAATCTCCCTCGGCGTCCGCCAGCTCGAATCCAATCCTTGGGACGGCGCAGCGGCGAAATACACCGTCGGCACGCATGTCAAAGGCCAGGTGCGCAACCTCACCAGCTACGGCGCGTTCGTCGAACTGGAAGAAGGCATCGATGGCATGATCCACGTGTCCGACATGTCCTGGACCCGCAAGATCAATCATCCGAGCGAAGTCATGAAGAAGGGCGACGTCGTCGAAGCCACCGTGCTCGAAGTGGACCGTCCGAACCAGCGCATTGCGCTCGGCATGAAACAGCTTGGCACCGACCCATGGTCGAACATCGAAACGCTCTACAAGGTCGGCGACCTCGTCAGCGGCAAAGTCACCAAGCTCGCGAGCTTCGGCGCATTTGTAGGATTGCAGCATGACATTGACGGCCTCGTCCACATCTCGCAGGTCACCGAAGATCACGTGGACAAGATCAAGAACGTACTCAAAGTCGGCCAGGATGTGAACGCACGCGTCGTGAAAATTGACAAGGGCGAACGCCGCATCGGCTTGTCTATCAAAGCCGCCACCTACACCGACGAGCAGTTGAAGGAAGAGCAGAAAATCCTCGACCAGCTCAAGCCCGGCGAAGACCTCGTGGCGTTGCAACACGCCTTCGATGCTGCTGACGAAGCGGTGAAGGACTGATCGTTCCTAGCTTAATCACGAAAACCGGCGAACTGGAAACAGTCCGCCGGTTTTTATTTTCAGTGTAGGAGACGACGTGAGGAGTCTCTAACTGAAGCACCGAACTTGAAGTGAGATTCGTCACCTCGTCTCCTACGGGGGAAATTATTTCGCCAGCGACTTATGCCGGTAATGCAGAATCTTGAACTCAAAACTCATCGCGAAGGACTTCAGCCAGTTCAAATTTATCTTCAAATGGTGGAAAGAAGGCGTCGCCACCTTCAATTTCGCGCTTCACCACTGTGAGATAAAGATCCGAACAGCGCGGCAGAGCCTGCTCATAAATTTGGGAGCCACCACAGATGAAGATGTCATTGGGAAATTCAGCGGGGTCGAGCTTGTCCAGCGACTTGAAGATGAAAATTTCCGTCTCCAGTTTTTCGCCCAGCTTGGTAAAACGGAATTGATACGCGCGCTTGAGAAATTTCCCGCCCCGCCACTCGTGATACTGGCCGAAGATCTCCGGGTGCTTTTTTATGAGGGTCTGAGGATGCCGCGTCAGCACGAGGTTTTGCCGGCTGGGCAGCGGCTTGCCCAGGCTTTCAAACGTCTTGCGACCCATGACGACCACGTTGCCCATGGTGGTTTGCTTGAACCATTTGAAATCCTCCGGCAGATGCCACGGGATTTTATTCCCCGCACCAATCACGCGGTTCAGCGACATCGCAGCGATGGCTTTGAAATGTTTCATTTCAATTTCCGCGCGGGAAAATTTTTCTTTAGCACCGCCGCCAGTTTTTCGTATTGCGGCAACGAATTGTAAAGCTGCGCCGACACGCGCAACCATCGTTTTGGCGGCGCCGGCCATGGGAAAACCGGCACCTCGATATTGTGTTCGCGCAATAGTTTTCCGCGCAACGGATCCAGGCCGTTGCTGATTCCTGCGATGTCTGTTGTGCTCATGTCCGGCAACGGCACGGCGGCGAGCGTGCCAATCATATCATCAGGGCAGGGCGGGGAAATTTTCAAGGTCTCGCATAATAAATCCCTGGCCGCAAGCGCGAGGGCGCGATTGCGTTGCATCACCATCGGCCAGCCGCCGGGAAGCAACGCGCCGATTTGCCGCAAAGATTCCGGCACGCTCAACCACGCGGAGAAATCGCCAGTGCCCGTCCAACTGAATTCGAGCAGGAAGCGCGAATAATCACGGGGGGAATTTGCGCCGTGGCTGATGACGAGCGGACGGATCTGCGCCTGCCGGTCGCGCTGGACGTAAAGCAGCGCCGCGCCTTTCGGCGCGCAGAGCCACTTGTGGCAGTTGCCGGTGTAATAGGTCGCGCCCAATTTTTTCAGGTTGAGCGGAATCATTCCGGGCGCGTGCGCGCCGTCCACCAGCGTCTCGATGCCGCGCGCTGAAAGTTCGGACACGATTTTTTCCAGCGGCAGCACCAGGCCGGTCGAACTGGTTACATGATCCAGCAATGCCAGCCGCGTCTTGCGCGTGACGCGCTCCAGCACGGCGTCCACCACCTGTTGTGATGATTCAAGTGGAAAGGGAACCTTCGCCACGACGACGCGCGCACCGGCACGGACGGCGACAAAATCCAGCGCGCACCGGCAGGCGTTGTAGGCGTGATCCGTCGTCAGCACTTCATCACCGCGCTTCAGTTCCAACGAACGCAAAATGGTGTTCACGCCCGTCGTCGCATTGGGGACAAAAACCAGGTCGTCCCGGTCCGCACCGACGAATTGCGCGAGCGTCCGTCGCGCGTCGTCCCACAGCGCCTCGAAATCGTCCACGAGAAAACGGACGGGTTGCCGCTCCAGCCGGTCTTGGAGTGCGCACTGATATTTCAGCACCGGACGCGGGCAACTGCCGAACGAGCCGTGGTTGAGGAACGTGACCTGCGGATCCAGCGACCAGAAATTCCGGCCGCCGATGGGGTGGGTTAGAAGTTGTGATGGGACATGATTTAGCTGCTGGTAATTTTTCATGACTTATTTCAACTGCAACCGTCGCGGCTCGTTTTCACCTTCAATTAAAATGAGAACAGAGTCTTTTTGAATTTGAATGCATTTTATCACCAAATTGCCGGTTTTTAACAATATGTCCGCCGATTCTCCTTCCGCCATGGTTCTTCCGTTGATTGTCGCCAGTGCTTTTTCACCGCCAAAAATAATGCCTTTGAGTTTAAGCCTGGGATCGCCTTCAACAATTTTACGGGGAGAAATTAAGGGCCAATGACCATTTTTGAAGTCGGCGGCCATGATTTGGGCTTCCTGCAGGGATTGAGAATTAAGCTGTAAAGCCATTTGATTCAATAAAACCCGCCCCACAATTCCCTCCCTTTCTGCATACAATTGAAGCCAGGCATACGCCACAACTAAATTGGTGTTAACTCCAATGCCATTTTGGAAGGCTTTGGACATATTTAGGAAAGCCTTGGTGTTTAAATTCGTCGCTGCTTGAAATGTCCACTGAATACCTTCTGACGGATTTGGACTTACGCTTTGGCTGGCTGGAATTCCTGAGCGGCCAAACATCAACATTTCGCCAAGGCGGCTTGTTGCTTCAATTGAACCTTGTGCAGCAGCTTTGCGATACCAGCTTAGAGCGTCGGCGGGCTTAAAATTATTTGCCAGTATATCTCCCAGCGAAAGTTGGGCCGACGAATCTCCTGCTTCGGCTTTCTGTTTGGTGGCAGCCACATCGCTAATTCCCATTTTTATTACATGGCTCAACAGGTCTTGTGCGAATGCGAGGTTTGCAAAAAATGCCGCCCAGATGACCACAAACAGATTTAGGGAAACAGCTTTCATTGGAAATTTTAAACAGCAATTGGCGCCTTGATTCCCGGATGCGGGTCGTAATTCACCAGTTCAAAATCCTCGAACTTGAAATCGTGAATGTCTTTGATTGCCGGATTCAATTTCATCTGCGGCAGCGGGCGCGGCTCGCGGGTGAGTTGCAGCTTCGCCTGCTCAACGTGGTTGGCGTAGAGATGCAGATCGCCGAACGTATGGACGAACTCGCCCGGCTTCAGGCCGGAGACCTGCGCGACCATCAGCGTGAGCAAGGCGTAGCTGGCGATGTTGAACGGCACGCCCAGAAAAATATCCGCGCTGCGCTGGTAAAGCTGGCAGCTTAACTCGCCTTCGCTCACATAAAATTGAAACAGCGTATGGCACGGCGGCAGGGCCATGCCCTGGATCTCGCCCGGGTTCCAGGCGCTGACAATGAGCCGACGGCTGTCGGGATTCTTTTTGATCTGCGCGATCACGTCGTCAATCTGGTTGAGCGAGCGGCCGTCGGCGGTGCGCCAGTCCGTCCATTGCGCGCCATAAACGCGGCCGAGGCTGCCGTCCTTGTCCGCCCATTCATCCCAGATGGTCACGCCGTGGTCGTTGAGCCATTTGATGTTCGTGTCTCCGCGCAAAAACCAGAGCAGTTCGTAGAAAATGGATTTGGTATGGACCTTCTTCGTGGTCAGCAGCGGAAACGAGTCGCGCAGCGGACAGCGGATTTGCGCGCCGAACAGGGAGAACGTGCCGGTGCCGGTGCGGTCGGCCTTGAATTTTCCGTGTTCAAGGACGTGCCGGAGCAAATCAAGGTATTGAATCATTGCGGGAAAAATTTAACCACGAACGGCGCAAAAGCGCGAAGGGAAATTATTGCTGACGATCTGACAGCGCCCGAAATTTAAGACAGTTGAATCTGATTTGACACTCCATTAGCACCATATCACGATGGCGGACCGCTACGCGCATGAAAATACTGAAACAAATGTTTGCAGTGTCTGCCCTGTTATCTTTCCTACAAGCCGCCCATGCCCAGGAAAGGCCATTGCCCCCGGCATCCGATGTAACAACAAATACCAGTCTCATCGCGTGGACGAGCGGGACAAATTCAGTTCCCGACTTCATGAGCGGTTTAAGTGGCGATGATACCCATCATCCCGTCAATCTTCACCCCTTTCAACTGACGCTTCCACGCGAACATCTGCTGGGCGACTGGTATGGCCTTCGCACGCAACTGGAACAATGGGGAATCACCCCGACGTTGACCTTTGTCAGCGACATGGCCGGCAATCCCACCGGCGGCAAGAGCCAGGGTTTTGCCGAGGCCAACAACCTGGGGCTGGATCTGCTGTTCGACTTGGACAAGATCGTCAGCCTCGAAGGCGGTTCTTTTTTGGTGTCCATCTCGCAGCGCAACGGCCACAGCCTGTCATCGGAGCGCGTGGGAAACGTCTTCGCTATCCAGCAGGTTTACGGTGGCCAGACGTTTCACCTGATCAACGTGGCCTACATGCAGAAGTTTTTGGACGGTCGCATGGAATCCTCTGTTGGCCGTCTTGCCGCCGGCGATGATTTCTTTGTCTCGCAATATAATTATCTTTTCATGCAAAACGGTTTTGACGGCAATCCCGTGGGCGTTTTCTTCAACTCGCCCGGAATGACCGCTTATCCGAATGCCACCTGGGGCGCCAGGCTCAAGGTGAAGCCGACCAAGCGCACCTATCTCATGGGCGGTGTTTACAATGGCGATCCGTCCATACGGGCCAACGCCTACAACGGCGCGAACATGTCCATGAACGGGCCGGTGTTTGTGATCGGCGAGGCCGGTTACAAACGGAACGGTTTGCCGGGCGACTCGCGGTATCTGGGCAATTACAAAGTCGGCTTTTGGTATGACAACAGCACTTACACCGACTATAACAGTGTAGGCTATACAACACCGTCAGGAACCAAGCGGGGAAATTGGGGTCTTTATACTTTGTTCGACCAGGTGCTGTTTCCGTTTGGTGAACGGGGCAGCAACCGGGGATTTGGCGTCTTCGGTTCATTTCTGGTTTCGCCGGATGAATCAGCCAGCCAGATGCCTTATTTCTTCACGGCGGGTGTTGCCGCTCGCGGCGTATTTGCGTCGCGCCCGATTGACGTCGCGGGCTTCGGGGTGGTTTACGGCAGCTTCAGCAGTGACTTGAGCAACGCCCAGCAGCGGCAGCAACTCGTTAACCCGACGACTGGCGTGCAGGATTACGAAACAGTTTTTGAATGGACTTACCGGTTTAATCTCCGAAAAGGCGCAGTCTTCATCCAACCCGACATTCAATATGTCATGAACCCCGGCGGCACGGGACAGATCAACGATGCATTTGTACTCGGTTGCCAGCTTGGCATCAATTTCTAAAATCTATCCGGAAGAATTCGGGCGGATGGCAGTGAGTGTAAAGGTCGGAGTCACGAAAAGAAAATTTGGCCAGCCTCTTTGAATATTGAGCATCCGGCTTTGTTGAAGAACCTTGGCATATTGTCCCGTATGACGAATATCCGCGATGATCAATCGTCCGCCCGGTTTCAAGACGCGAACGATTTCACGAACTGCTCCATCCCGTTCAGCCCGGTCATAAATGTTGTGAAGCGCCCAGCTTGACAGCACGACATCAAAGGAATTATCCGCAAACGGAAGTTTTCTCGCGTCGCCATCCAGCAGTTCGACCCGTTCGGCCACATTTTCCAAACGGACATTTTTCAAAGTCGATTCACGCGAATTATCCGACTGATCTTCTTTTTGCCACAAATCAATCCCGACCGCCTTGCCGCTGGTGAGTCGTTTGGCCGCTCCAATCAGCATCAAGCCGTGGCCACAGCCCACGTCCAAAACCATTTCATCGCCCCGCCAGGAAATACTGCTGATTATTTTATCGCGCAAATGCAGCTTGCCGGCTTTGCTGCCCCAAAGCATGACTGATCCGCTGATCAGGGCTGACCAGCCGATGCTAAAACAAGGACGGGCAACCGAATGAGCCCATGGTAAAAACTCCGGCTTGATGGCAAACCGGAAGATAAAGCCGCAGGGGACTCCAACGAAGCCGACAATGAAAAACCATTTCAAGACAGTTGGAGCGTCTATTCCATAGTTGATCCGTATTTGCCGCTCCTCTGGTTTCACGTCGCGACTCTATTTTGCCATGCCGTTTCTGTCGAGTGTTCTTTCAACGCAAATTCGCATCATTGAATTTTCCATTTTTTTCTGCAAACTTTGCGCGCAATGAGAATTCTCGCCCTCGACCATGGAACTAAGCGCATCGGCGTCGCTGTGAGCGACGAAACCAAAACCATTGCTCTGCCGCTGGAATATATTCTCACGGAACCATTCGCCCCGTTTCTGGATCGCCTGAAAAAAATCATTGTCGAAAAGGAGATTGATCTCATCCTCATCGGCCAGCCGCGCAACATGGATGGCAGTTATGGCCCGGCGGCGCAGAAGGTGGAGGCGTTCGTCGCTGTCTTGAAAACCGCCATCACGGTTCCCATCAAGATGTGGGACGAACGGCTGACCTCCACGATGGCCAACCGGGTTTTAATTCAGGGCGGCGTGCGGCGCGACAAGCGCAAGGAGAAGGTGGATAAGATGGCGGCGGCGATTTTGTTGCAGAGTTATCTGGACATGGGGACGTGAGATGGCAAACGGAGACAGAATTTACAGAATGAACAAAATTAAAAAACAGTCCGTTTTTAATTCTGAAAATCATGTTAATTCTGTCCGATCTTTGCTCCTGCTGAAATTCAAACTTGTCATCGCCTACAACGGCACGGCCTACCAGGGCTGGCAGGTGCAGAAGATCGGCACGGGCGTTCAGGAAAAGATCGAGGCGGCATTCGGAAAGATGTTCCCCAGCGTTAAGCGCATTCACAGTTCCAGCCGCACGGACACCGGCGTCCATGCATTGGGCATGGTGGCGCATGTGGAAATTCCAAAGGCGGAATTCAAGATGCCGGTCGGGCGGCTGGCGTTGGCACTGAATGCGTTTTTGCCGGACGACATCCGCGTGTTGTCATCTGTGCGTGTGCCGGAGAAATTCCACGCGCGTTTTGATGCGAAGGGCAAGCAGTATCGTTACTTTGTGTGGAATCATGCGGCGATGAACCCATTGCTGCAAAAGCGTGCTTGGCATTTCCCGATGAAGCTGGATTTGGCGAAGATGCGTTCGGCCGCAAAGCTGTTCATTGGGAAGCATGATTTCAAATCCTTCGCTGGTACGCGCGACTACGAAATGAAATCCAACGTGCGGACGCTGACGCGCTGCGACCTCAGGAAGTCCGGTCCGCAACTCACGTTCATCATCGAAGGCGACGGTTTTCTTTACAAGATGTGCCGGGGCATTGTGGGAACGTTGGTGCAGGTCGGGCAGGGGAAGATTGCAGTGTCGGAAATTGAGAATATTCTGGCGAGCCGTGACCGGCGGGTGGCCGGGATGACTGCGCCCGCGCATGGACTGGTTTTGTGGAAAGTATTTTATGGAAGAAGCCAGAAGTCAGAATCCAGAATTCAGAAGCGGTCGTCTGCAGACGATTTGGATTGAATTCCGTTCTTCTGGATTCTGGCTCCTGAATTCTTGATTCTCTTTTGCATGAACATCGTTTTAGTTGAACCGGAAATTCCGCCGAACACGGGTAACGTGGCGCGGCTGTGTGCGGCCACGAAGTCCAGGTTGCATCTCATTGAGCCGTTTGGTTTCAAGCTGGATGATTCACAGCTCAAGCGCGCGGGCATGGATTACTGGCAGCAGGTTGAATGGCGGCGCTGGGCGAACTGGAAGGCTTTTGCAGAAAAGCTTCCCGGCCATGCACGGCTGTGGTTCATCGAATCCGGTGGCAGCAAAAATTACAGCGACGTCAGATTTGAGGCGGATGATTATTTGATTTTTGGACGCGAGACGGCAGGTCTGCCGAAACAGTTGCTGGAGCAAAACTGCGAAAACTGGTTACGGATTCCGATGTTCAATGCGCAGGCGCGTTCGCTGAATCTGTCGAACTGTGTGGCGTTGGTGTTGTTTGAGGCATTGCGACAGCAGGGGTTCGCTGATAGGATCTAAAATGTTCGCATTGTCAAAACCGGAAAGTTTGCGATAATCCAAACACTGGATGGGCGTTTGGCGCAGTGGCTAGCGCATCTCGTTTACACCGAGTAGGTCGGGGGTTCGAGTCCCTCAACGCCCACCAGCCTTCCCTTGTTATCACTGCTTTTGATTCAAGTCACGGGCTTGGGCTGTTAACTGATCCAGAGCCGTTTCATAGATTGCCAGCTGGGTCAGAAATTTCTTCCGCTGGTTGGCGTCGCCAAAGGCCGGCTGGCTGGCAATGAAGCGCATGATGGCGTTTTGCTGTTCGCGCAATTCCAGCAGCGCGTTGATATGAAGTTTTGAACTCGTGCGCAATTCTGCGGTCAGCGATTCGTTCATCCGAGACAGCAAGGCTACGCTTTCTTCAAGACGCTTGATTCGATCCTCGGTGCTTTCAAAACTCATAATTTCATTTTTTAGAAGATTGTTAGAGGATGGCAGTTCTTCTATTAAATTCAAACCGGCAAAAATTGACTCCAGTCCGGTGTAAAAGCAGGATGATTTGCGGAGACAATTGAATGGTAGTTTTCCAGCGCATCGGATTGCGCTTTGCAATCAACGAAAAATATTCTTTGGCAATTTGCAAAAGACTTTTCATTTAAACATACTTAAAACCCAACAAAGCCGCCGCTTTTTCAAGAATCTACGTCGGTATGAAATCTGCAAATCAATCCTGTGCATACAGCACTAACAACCATGAAAGGAACCTTATGTTGTACTGGACTATCATATTTCTGATCATCGCGCTGGTGGCGGGCATCTTGGGATTTGGCGGCGTTGCCGGAACCGCGATGGGAATTGCCCAGGTGCTGTTCGTCATTTTCCTGGTTTTGTTTTTGGTGTCCTTGATTATGAATCTGGCAAGAAAGTGAATCCTTATTTGAAAGGAAATTTATGCCGCAAGGAGACAAATCAAGTTACACCGATAAACAAAAACGCATGGCCCGTCACATCGAGGAAGGCTACGAAAAGCGCAGGTTGAGCACAAAGACGGCGGAAAAACGTGCCTGGGCCACGGTTAATAAAGTGACTGGCGGTGGGAAGAAGAGCGGTTCAGGCCGGGGCAAAAAATAAGGATTGTCGTTTTATTGTGGCCTTTTTGAATTTTAAGGCAGAATGTTGGTTCTGCGTCAAAACTGAACCGAAATCCGTCAACAAAAGTAAATTATGAAAAACAAATCATTAATTCTAAGCACTTTCGCCGTTGTCATGCTGGTTTCCGCCGGTTGCAGCAAAAGCGACACGTCGGATGGATACACAACTGGCGACACCAATTCGGTGTCTGCGAACGCAAAGGAGCTGGCCACCAATGCCTGGCAAAAGACCAAGGAAGTGACCACGAATGTTGTTGCCAGTGTAAAGGAAGGCACTACCAATGCCTGGGCCAGCCTTAAGGAATCACTGCAATCCGTTGGTGATTACACCTACGACAAAAAGGAGGCCTTCGTGGCCGACGCCACCGCCGATGTGAATGCCATGGATCAGAAAATATCCGATGTGTCAGAAAAGGTTGCGAACGCAAGCGCTTCGGCCAAAGCCGGTGCCCAGGCCAGTCTTCAAGATTTGAACACGAAGCGCGCCGCCTTGGGTCAGAAACTGGATGATGTCAAAAATTCCACGGAAGCCAACTGGAATGACGTGAAGACTGGTTTTAAAAGTTCTTACAACGACGCGAAGGACTCGCTCAAGCAAACATGGCAAAGCTTGACGGGAAACTGATTCACAATGGGTTGGAATAGAGAGGCGGCGGGCGTGAACTGAATAAAATCAGCGCGCCCGCCGATAGTTATTTTGTATTTTACAATTGAACGTAAAAACAAATCTTCATTCGGAAAAGCTTAACAAGCTTCTTCAAGTCGTGGTTTCCGCAGCGCAAACTTTGTTTTCAGGATGGTCGTCGAGAACGAGGACGCCGTGGGGCGGGAGGTCATAATTTCCGGAAAACGTATTACCCGTGAGAAAATCATGCATCGGTTTGTAGAACTGAATCCGCACTGGCGAATTCTGGTGGTTGAGCAAAAAAAACATCCGGGTGCCGTCCTTTTCCCGCATGCTGACCTCGACGTTTTCCGGAACTTTAAGCAGGGGATGGAGATTGCACGTCGTGCGAAGCCATGAAACCAAGTCGTGATAAAAATATTGATGGCTTTGGGTGCCAATGTAAACGGCCTTGCCAAGACCGAAGGTGTTCATTGTAATGGCTGGCTTTCCCGCGTAAAAATCCTTTACATACGTGGCGAGAACCTGACACCCCTTAGGTTCGATGACGTCGCACCAAAGTTTTGCCGGATGCATGTGGCTCGTGGGGAAAACGCCCTTGAAGGAAAGATGGTTTTCCTCGCCGGGCGGCAATGAGTCGAATTCCAAAACTTCCAGCCCGAACAAGTCGGTCAGATCGCCGGGATAGCCGGTGTCGGGCGCGATGCTGTTCTGGTTGACGAGGCCGGTGTTGAAAGTGCCGACGAGCGTGCCGCCATTTTGAACGTAGAGTTTCAGACGGTCGGCTTCGCCGGCGGCCAGCAAGTGGAGCGATGGCGCGATGACGATTTTGTATTTCGACAAATCTTCTGAAGGACGGGCGAAATCCACCGGAATGTTGCGATCATGCAGCGCGTTATAGATGAGCTGGATGTGTTCGCGCAGGCTGAAAAATTTGTTGGGCTGGTTGGGCTGCTGCAATATCCAGTCATTGTCGTGGCTGTAAAGGATGCAGGCTTCGGAAACGATCTTGGTGTCCTGGAGCGCGGGCGCGAGCAATTTAAGTTCTGCGCCGATCTGGCTGATCTCCTGATAGACCCGGCCGGAACCTTCGAGGTGATGTGGCAGGATGGCGCCGTGAAATTTCTCCGTGCCGAACCGGGGCTGACGCCAGCGAAAAATAAAATGGCCGTGGCACCGCGGGAAACCAGTTGATACGTGAACATCCGCAGCACGCCGGGCCGTACGAGCGAATTTACATCCTGCCAGTTCACGTTGCCCGCCTTTTGTTCCATCACCCAGAATCCGGAGTCGCCGTCGGGCGTGCGGATGCCGGTTTTCTTGAGCGACCGGAGCATGTCGATCTCGCACGAAAGTTCCGATGACTTGGCCTTGATGGACGCCGTGCTTTCGATGGAGACAAAATCCAGCACCTCGGCCAGGTCAAAATGGTCGAAGCGGTGGATAAGCGGGCGGAGATTGGTCGTCACCGGACAATTCGGCGTCAGCTCATGCAATACATCGGCCTGCATTTTGACGAACTGCACGATCGTATCGCTGCAAAACCGGCACCAATCCAGAACGAGCGCCGGGTTGTGCGCGGCCGGTGCGTGCATCGGCATCGGCATTTGATTCCAATGAGTGACCGTCTGGCCCCAGTGCCGCAATCCCATCCGCTTGTTCATGCGCGGGACATTTTCATACTTGGCCTCCAGCCAGCCGTGCCAGTCCAGCCTTGTGTCATCGTTGAAGGAAGCCTCGGTGAAATTGCCGCCGAGGCTGTTGTCAATCTGCCACGCAATCAGTTGCGGATGCTTTCCCAGCGCCTTCGCCATGTGCTCCACGATGCGCTTGGAGTAGTTCCAAAATTCGTCGCTGTTCAGGCAGACGGCGCGTCGGGTGCCTTCATGCTTCACGCGACCCTGTTCATCGAGCGGGAGAATTTCCGGATGCTTCTTCGTGAGCCAGATTGGCGGGGCGGCGGTGGGGGTGCCGAGGACGATTTCAATGCCGGCCTTGCCGAGAATATCCATCACCCGGTGAAGCCAGTTGAAGTCAAACTTGCCATCCTCCGGTTCACACAATCCCCAGGAAAATTCGCCGATGCGAACGACGTTGATGCCCGCCTTGACCATGAGTACTACGTCCCGCTCCCATGCTGCTTCGGGATTTTCGGCGGTTCCACCGTAAGGAAAGACCCATTGCTCGGGATGGTAATCAACGCCAAAATACATAGGGTGAACTCTCGGGTTGTGCCGCGAGTGTAAAAGCAAACCGCCACGCTTGCAATCCAAAACTCGCGGGTGCGGCGGAATCGCGGAGAACTTATTTGTGAAGCAACCCGCCCACACCTTTTTTAATTTTATCCACGCTTTCGGCGGCGTCTTTGCCCAGGTCGGTGGCGTTGGCGGATACGGCTTTGATGGTTGCCGTGGATACGGCTTTTAACATCGCTCGCGTAAGATCGGCGGGGGTGAGACCGTCGGTACCTTTGCCCAAATCAGTAAGGTGAATCTCCGGCAGCGACAGGGTCATTTCCTTGCCGCCCAAATCCGTGAGATGGACGTGAACCTTGGCTCCCGTGACAAGAAAGTCATCCACTTGAATTTTCTTGGTCTGGCCGGCGGCGGGTGCGGGGCGCATTGGTGCCTGTCTTAACTGCTGGTTTAGCATTGGCGTTCAAGTTATCGATGATTTTGCTCAAGTTATTGCCTGATAACCCGCCTTCAAAGGTGATTTCGGGATCAATGACGTGCATGGTGCGAACGACGATTTTGTCCGATAAGATGGAGAAGGGGTTAATCCCGACTTCCGCTAGTCCGACGCTGATGGCTTGAGGCGCTTTATAGCCCTCGGGATTGCCGACGACCAGACCCTTGACTTTGGCCGAGCCTGTGAACAACACGATGTGAACCGATTCTAATTTGACGGTAACCTTGGCAATCTGCGGCCCAAAAGTTTCGATGCCCTTTTTCACGATGCCATCCAGCGACGAGGCGAGCACGAAGATCCCGACTACGATGCCGGCCAGGATTAAAATTGTGACAATCCGTGAAGTTTTCATGGCAAGATTATTATTACAGCCGAAAATATCCTTGTGCCAGCTAAATAAAGTTTTTGCCGGTGGCGGTCATTTTCATGAGAGCGAATCATGATGGAAGGCAATGGCAGCGCTTGATTAGCCGGGTTTCCAAAAAAACCGACCGGTGATCAACGCCAGCTCAAGATGTGGTCGGTCAATGTTTGGCAAAACTTCTGCTGCGTAAAAAATTCCGTTGCGTCCGCTGGGTTGTGCTCGTAACTTGCACCCCTGCGATTCGGATCGCACCAAAGCATTAAAAGCAGGGAATTGCGGTTATGAAATCCAGACCAGCACCCATGTCAGCCAACCAAAAGACCTCCAAACGTTCCGCCAAGTCGCCGCCGGAAAAAAGTATCGCCGCCGCAACCCCCAAAGCACCGGTAAAACCCAGGCGTGTCGCGAAGGAACCAGCCAAGGATTCAACAGATGTTGTCAAAAAATCCAAACCGGTCGTCCCCAAAACCGAAGTCACCGCTGAAACCCTTGTCCGCCGCACTTACACCCGCCGTAAAAAATCCGAGATCCCGCCCATCCTGCTCGAAGGCGACGAGCCTGAACCGTCACCGCTCAGCGGACCCGGTGAAAAATTTTCCCTTGGCCCGACGCCGCCGGCGCAGAATTTTCCCACTGCCGAAAGCGAACTGCCCGAAGCCTACGGCACCAAAAAACTTTTTCTCACGGCGCGCGATCCCCACTGGCTTTACGTTCATTGGGACCTGACGCGCGAGCAGCAGTTGAAGATGAACTCGCAATCTTCGGACGGTCACTTGGTCGTGCGGATTTATTCGCACAAGATCGAAGGCCATCCCACTTACGAAATCCATGTTCATCCAGAATCACGCCATTGGTTTACCCACGTTGAGCGGGCGGGAGATTCCTACATCGCCGAACTGGGTTATTATTCCGCGCTTGGCAAATGGACACGGGTCTCGACTTCGAGCGGAACGATGACGCCGCCCGACGCCGTCTCCGCCGAGACCGATGCCGAATTCGCCACCATCCCGTTTGAATTTCCCTTCGCCAAGCTGCTGGAACTCATCAAGGCCGCCGTCTGTGAAAATCTTCCGCTCGCGCAGGCGTTGGAAGAACTGCGTCGCAGTGGTTATCCCGACCTGCCACGCGTCACGGCTTCGGCTCCCGTGCCTTTGCCGAAAAGCTGGACGCCGCAGCAGGAACAGGCGCTCGCCAAGATCATCAACATTGATTCCGTCCGCCGCGTCTGGATGGGTTCGCTCGAGATCACCGAGCTGATCAGCCGGCGCATCACGCATGAGATTTCCTCGCTCGGCGCATCACAATATGGCGTGTCCAGTCTTTCCAGCCCGTTCGGCGGCATGTCACCGCCAAAAAATTTCTGGTTCAACGTCAATGCGGAATTGATCATCTACGGCGCGACCGAGCCGAACGCCAAGGTCACGCTGGGCGGACACGAAATCAAACTGCGTTCCGACGGCACATTCAGTTTCCGTTTCGCCTTGCCGGACGGGAAATATGACCTGCCCGCCGTGGCCGTTTCCGCCGATGGTGACGACGCGCGTGCGGCCAGCCTGAAATTCAGCCGCAAGACCGAATATCTCGGCGATGTCGGCACGCATCCGCAAGACCCCGCCCTCAAGCCGCCGCTCCCGGAAAACCTGTAATGATTATGGACGCGCCTGAACGCGGAGCCTTGATGCTGGTCCGGTTCATCGCTGCCGCATTGATCGCCTGGGCCGTCGTTGACGTCGCCTTGTATTTGGCCGTCTGCCAGCACGCCAACAAGCCGGTGCAAATCTCAACCTGCATGATAAAATCAATTTCTGCCGTGCTTGGCCTTGTCGTTCTGGTCAAGGCCAGGGCCATAGCCGAATGGGTTTCCAACAAATTGGACGAATGAACGCCAGCTCGCAATGACATGCAAGGCTACCTTTCCATAGTCCTGCACGCGCACCTGCCGTTCGTGCGCCACCCGGAGCATGAAAAATTTCTGGAGGAAAGCTGGCTGTTCGAAGCCATCACCGAAACTTACGTCCCGCTCATCCAGACGCTCGAAGGCTGGCGCCGCGATGGCATTGACGCGCAGATCACCCTTTCGCTTTCGCCCACGCTCTGCACCATGCTGCTCGACCCGCTGCTGCGCGGACGTTACGAACGACATCTCAACAGCCTCGTGGATCTGGCGGAAAAGGAAATCCATCGCACCCATTGGGATCGCGCCTTCCGTGAACTCGCGTGGATGTATCATCATAAATTTTCTTTGGCCCGTGAAACGTGGCGTTATTACGAAGGCAACCTGGTCGGCGCATTCAAAAGATTTCAAGACGAAGGCCGCATCGAGATCACCACGACCGGGGCGACGCATGGGTTGCTGCCGCTGCTTGCGAATCATCCGCCATCCATTCGCGCGCAAATCCTGACGGCGCGCGACCACTATCGCAGTTGCTTCGGACGCGACCCGCGTGGCATCTGGCTGCCGGAATGCGCCTATGTTACCGGCGTCGAAACGTATTTGCAGGAGGCGAACATCCGCTGGTTCATCCTCGACACGCACGGCGTGCTGCATGCCAAACCACGTCCGCGCTATGGCACGTTCGCACCGGTGTTCACGCCCAACGGCATCGCGGCGTTCGGTCGTGACTTCGATTCCTCGCGGCAGGTCTGGAGCAAGCACGAAGGCTATCCCGGCGACGTGCGTTACCGAGATTTTTACCGCGACCTCGGCTTTGACCTCGACTTCGATTATGTCAAACCGCACCTCCCTTCGCCGGATAACCGTGGCTTCACCGGCATGAAATATTACCGCATCACCGGCGGTGCGGGGCCAAAGGAGATTTACCAGCGCGATCATGCGTCGAAGGCCGCGAGCGAACATGCCCGGCATTTTCTCAGCGAACGCGTCATGCAGGTCGAAAGGCTGGCGGGAATCCTGGATCGTCCGCCCCTCATCGTCGCACCGTATGACGCGGAACTGTTCGGCCACTGGTGGTATGAAGGCCCGGAGTTCCTCGACTTCTTCGCGCGCATGGCTTTCAACGATCAGAAGACCGTCGAGTTGATCACGCCCGGCGAATATCTACACCGGCACCCGAGCAACCAGATCGCCACGCCCAGTGCGTCCACCTGGGGCGAGGAAGGCCATCTGCGCGCGTGGCTCAATGAATCCAACGAATGGATCTATCCGCACTTGCAGGTCGCACAGGATCGCATGACCGCGCTGGCGGAGAAATTTTCCAAAAAATCCACTGCCCTGCAGAAGCGCGCCTTGCAACAGGCCGCGCGCGAACTGCTCCTCGCGCAGGCAAGCGACTGGCCGTTCATCTTGCGCGCCGGCACCAGTCCCGCCTACGCGCGCCGCCGCGTGAAAGATCATCTGCTCCGCTTCATCGCGTTGCACGATCAATTGACCGCGACAATTGTGGATGAAAAATGGCTGGCTGAGATTGAAGGACGCGACAATCTGTTTCCCGATGTGAACTGGAATTATTGGAAATGAATCGAAGCGGGTTTGTCCGCAAAGGCGGCAACGACTTTCTATTTCTCCCTTCCCTTGGTTTTCGCCTTTTTCAAATTCTCCTGCACCCTGAATTTTACGATTTTGCTGATCAGTCCATGAGGGATTGGCTTGTCCAATGGAAACTGTACCGAACCTTTTGCGCCCACGTATCCCGACAATTCCTGCTTGAACTGCTTGATGGCCGACGACGTCGGATAAAACCCGAGGTGCGTTTTCCAGGCGGCAAAATAAACCAGATTGCCGTTCAGGTTGAAGGCAGGCATCCAGTAACTGATTTTTTCCGCGGCTTGCGGAGCCGCTTTTCGGATTGTGATCCTTACCTTTTCGAGAACCTCTTGAATATCATTCGGAAAGCCGGCGATGTACTCATCAATGCTTGTTGGCTTGGCTTCTTTAGCTTTCATAGTTTATCAATTGGTTTTACTGCGCGGCCAGATGCTTCCCATCTAATTCCACCTGCCAATATCCCACGTCCAGCCATTGGCCGAATTTGTAACCCACCTCCGAAAAATGCGCCACTTTCTTCATGCCAAATTTTTCATGCAACGCCACGCTGGCCGGGTTTGGCAGCGTGATGCCGCCGATAACAACATGAATTGAGTGGTTTCGTAGGCTGTCGAAGAGCGTCTGGTAAAGCTGGGTTCCCCAGCCTTTTGCAACTGACGAATGTGACAGATAAACGGTACTTTCAACCGTATGCCGGTACGCGCTACGCACATTCCATTTTCCTGCGTAAGCGTAACCGATGACCACGCCACCATCTTCGGCCACGAGCCACGGCAGGCCTGAACCCGTTACTTTCTGAATGCGTTCAAGGATGTCGTTTTTGGAGAGGGCTTGCTCTTCAAAAGTGACGACCGTGTTCGCGATGTAATAGTTGTAAATATCGGCGATGGCTTGGGCATCCGACTCTGTCGCTGCACGTATCATTTTTTCCTATGTGGACTGGAATTACTGGAAGTGGATTTGCAGCCTATCAGCAGTTTAGGCGTGTTTATTTGCCATATGATTATCTCGTTAGTGAATCCAAAAATGCATTCTATTTGAAACAATATCAAACGTTCCATTTATAACTGCACCAAACTGATTCGTGTGTGTCGTTCCAAAACTTATGCTCGTCCAATTTACTAATGGATATTCTTCCTTGGTTGGCCACTCATCAGCAAACCAATTTTGATTAGAGCCATCTGTCCCAGACCAAAAAAACTGTGTCCCCGAATTGGCGGCGATAAATGCACGCAAAGCATTCGGATCCACATTTGCATCTAAAGTCAAAAATGGGTCCTTTAAAAGAGTAAGCCGCCACACAATTGTCCCGCTAAAAGGAAACTTCTGAATAAGCGAATTAGTAAAGGCAGCCTCAATTTCTGGCCCAGCCTTGCTAAAAGCCTTCTTTAATTCAGAAACATGGATGGCTTCGCCATGTCGAGGTATAAAAAGCGATATAACCCCATAGACAACGAAGCTTCCGAATCCCGCAACAAGCAGCACCAAACCCCATTTGATAATCTTCTTCGCCATGTGCCGAACATTTAAGCAGGCCACAGTTTTTGTAGCCTATCAGTGTCATGGTTTGAAAACTATTCTGTACGTAAATTGCTGTCCAACATAATTTTTGACCGTAATCTGAAAAATTCCTGCGAAAAATCATGTTCATCGGCGCCGGTTCGTGGTTCAAATATCCGCCGCAACACATGAGTGAAATTGTCGGCATAGATCTGGACATCACGGAATCCCCTCGTGGCTACCGGTGGATTCGGTATTTCTAAGGCCACTGGAACGCTCTGTAAAATCGCGCTTTATCCCCGGATGCGCTCGCGTCATAGAGCAGTGTGGGAATTCCGGTGAGCACCACGTTGGTCAATGGTGTCCAGTTGGCAGGCGACAAGGTGGTCGCATACTCGATACGATTGGTGAATCCGGCAGCACTGAAGACAGAGATCAAGGGCTTCCCAGCGGAATATTTGATATCCAGGTAAAATGCGCTGGCGACGGTGACGGATAATGAACCGGTATTGTCTTCATACCAATCAGGAATATTATCGAAAGTAGTTCCATCCACAAAACCCAGATACAACCGGGTGGCTCCGGCCGGCACGCGAACCGTCTGCACGCCCCCGGCAACAGAAGTTAATCCATCGCCGATGAAGAATTGCTGCCGGAGTTGGGGAGCCAGCGTGGCATAATTCGTCCCAATCACCCCAAAATCCAGAGCCGTTGGTGCCGGATTGACCGGCTCGACGTCGCTGGTGAACACTCCCACCAACGAGCGTCCCGGAGAATTCGTGATGCCGGAAATTCCTTTGTAACTTGGAGCATTAAAAAGAAAATCGGCACCATCCGGGCCATTGTTTCCGCAGACCGGACAATAAGACACGTTGCCGGTGGCATGAAATACCAATGAGGCGGCGTTGGTTAAAGCGCCCAAGGTAACCATCACGGGCGGCAGGCCTCCACTATGGGTGCCAACGGTGGGGGCGTTGTCCGGGGCGGACGGATGCCCGGCTCCGTAAATGTTGCAGCGTGCGTCCACACTCAAGACGATCGGAACCAGCGGCGGCACAAACTGAACTGCATAAGCATCGGCGACAAGTTCCTCGTGGTAAGTCCCAAGCGGTCCACTCGTTCCCTGGCGGATTCCGAAGGCGCCACCGTCGCTGAACGTCAAATCCGAAAATGTGTTGGTTTCAACGATTCCAAAGAAGGTCTTGCCCGGCCCCGGCTCGGCCGAGAAAGTGTAGTTACTTCCACCCTGAATGCTGATGGTGGCGGTAAAATTCGAAGTGTTGTAAGGATACAACAGGCTGGAGAAATCAGCACCAAAAGCGAGTGCTCCATTCGGAAAGTGCACCGCCAGCGGCACGCCCATATCATAATTGTTAAGCGCAATCTCATTGGAAATGGATTGGGCATCCTGACGAATGACGATGTTTCCGCTAAAAGTCACGTTCGACACTGTAAGCTGTCCGCTATACCAACCGGGCTGTCCGTAGGGGGCGCCGTTAAGGTATGAGTCAAAGGAAATTGGCGACTGTATTCCGGCAAGCGTCTGGCACGCTGCGATAAACTCGCTCCGATTAGTATAGACGGCGGCTGGTGATGAGCATCGAAACGACATGGCCAGAACAAACATCGCGGTCAGGAAAAACTGTGATTTGTATCTCAGCGTTTTCATAGATATGCCTTTCGTTTGGTTAGACTGCGCGGTCACATTGATTGATTCAGTCCGTGGAAAGTGTTCCAGCCTTCTTTTTTGGTATGATTTTATCAAAGCAGGTTTGGAAATTTTTTTCAAGGATTTTTACCGTTTACCGCAGTTTTTCCATTAACCGTGTGTCCGGGTGAAAATTCCCGCCGAAAATCATGTTCATCGGCACCCGTTCGTGGTTCAAATATCCGCCGCAACACATGAGCAAAATTGTCGGCATAGATCTGGGCACCACGAATTCCCTCGTCGCCACGGTGGATTCGGGCATCCCCTTCGTCATCGCGGACGCAAATGGCCGGCGCCTCACGCCGTCGGTGGTGCATTGGCCGGCAGCGGATGCGGCGGCGGTCGTCGGCCAGGAGGCGAATCGTGTGCGGCTCGTCAAGCCGGCGGAAACGGTTTATTCCGTCAAGCGTTTCATGGGCCGGCGCGGCGCGGAAATTTCCGATGAGGAAAAATCTGTTACTTATCCGCTGAACTGCGTCGGGGGCGGCGCAGCCACCATTCCCATCCACGGCAAAAATTATTCGCCCGAGGAAATTTCCGCCGAGGTGCTGAAGAAGCTCAAGCGCGATGCAAAGGATTATTTTGGCGAACCGGTCACGCGCGCCGTCATCACCGTGCCGGCGTATTTCAACGACGCACAGCGCAATGCCACCAAGCGTGCGGGTGAACTAGCCGGTTTTACCGTCGAACGCATCGTCAACGAACCGACCGCCGCCGCGCTGGCCTACGGCTTGGACAAGCTGAAGGAAAAATCAAAAATCGCCGTCTATGACCTGGGCGGCGGCACGTTTGATCTTTCGATACTGGAATTGAGCGAGGGCGTTTTCCAAGTGCTGGCCACGAATGGTAATACCCGCCTAGGCGGTGATGATCTGGACAAAAAGCTCGTGGATTTTCTGGTAGAGAAAATTCGCGGGGCGGGTGGTTCAGCTTTGCTGGGGAGCGCAGCCGCCCCGGTTGACGAGGCGTCAACCGCCGCACGCGAGGTGCGTGCGCTCCCCATTCTTTCACGAATTCGCGAAGCGGCCGAACAGGCGAAGATAAAACTCTCCTCGGAAACAGAAGTAGAAATCGCGCTCCCGTTTCTCACGCCGGATTTTTCTTTCAGTTACAAACTCACACGCTCGGAGTTGGAAAATCTCACGCGCGAAATCATCGCCCGCACGCGGCCTCATTGCCTGCGCGCACTGGCGGACGCCAAACTGGATCCAAAAGATTTGGATCAAATCATTTTGGTCGGCGGCCAGACACGGATGCCGCTGGTGCGAAAATTTGTCGGTGAATTGTTCGGTTGTGCAGACTTTGAAGAAACGCGCGGCAGCCTGCGCATCGGTTCTGATTTTCATAAAGCCAGCGGCCCGCAGTTAAACACCTCGCAAAATCCCGACGAAGCCGTGGCACTGGGCGCGGCGATCCAGGCGGAAATTTTAAGCGGCGGTTTCAAGAACGTTTTGCTGCTGGACGTGACGCCGCTCTCGCTCGGCTTGGAAACGTTTGGCGGCCTGATGAATGTGTTGATTCCACGCAACTCAACTATTCCCCTCAAGGCCGGCGAATTGTTCACCACCGCGATGGACAACCAGCGCAACATGCTCATCCATGTTTTGCAGGGCGAACGCGAACGCGCGAAGGACAACTGGAGTCTCGGCAAGTTCACGATTGATTTTGAGGCCGCACCGCGCGGTGTGCCGCGCGTCGGCGTGCAGTTTGAGATTGATGCGAACGGCATTTTGCACGTGCTCGCGCGTGACACCAAAACCGGTAAAGAAAAAGTCGTGGAGATGAAATCCGCCGTGGACGTGGACGATTCCGCCGTTCAGAAGATGGTGGAAGAATCAGTGGAGCACGCGCTTGAAGATCTGACGGTGCGACGCTGGATCGAGGCAAAGCTGAAAGCCAACGAAACCCTGGCAGCGACGCGCAAGGCGATTGCCGATTTCGGCGGTGAGATTGAATTGGATTATCGCGAACGGATTGAATCGGCGGTGCGCGAAGTGGAAATGGCACTGGCCACGGAAAATTCCAGCGGTTCCGGGGATTTGAAGAAACTTCAGTCCACGGTCGCGGCCTTGGACGAGGCCACGAAACCGCTGGCGGATTTCCTGATGGATAAAGCGATGGAAGCGATGTTGCGGAAACGCGGGTTAATTCAGTGAGCGAAAAGTTGCTCCCGGTTTATGAGCAAAAACAGCCCGGTAGTCACAATAATGACGAGAAAAATGGAAAGCCCGGTGAGAAAACGGATCCGCTTTTGGTGATCCGAAGGCGTGCGTTTTGGCTGCTGATTAATCCAGCGGGGCATAAACTTATATTGCTCGACACTGCTGGCCGGCACAAGTGGAATTCTATTGGGAGAATTTCGCCTGCATCAGCGGAACAACCACGCGAGCAGCGGCGCAACGGCCAGGCTGGGCAGGTAATTCGCCAGTTCCACCTTGCGGACTTCCAAAATCACCAGCGCCACAACACACGCCACAAATCCAGCGGTGATGTTGACGATGTCGGTCAGTCCATGTTCATCGAGGAAGGGTTTTGCGGCATACTGGCAGGCCAAGGTGAGCGCGCCGAGAAACGCATAAACCGGAAACGCCGCCAGCGCGGCCGGCCAGCCGAACATCTTTATAAAGCCGGCCGCCGCCAGCGCGTCCATCACGGCTTTCAAGGCGAGCAGGTAAAAATCCCCGCCCAGCCCGTCCGTCGCCGCGCCGAGCCAGCCGAGCGGCGCGGCGCAAAATAAAATCGTACAGGCGATGAACCCGTTGTTCGCCGTGGCCGGCGATTTCGATTTGGTGGCGGCGATGAGGTTGCCTGCCCGGCGGCCCAGCCGGTTGGAATACTCCTGCAGCCCGAGCAGGCGGCCCAGCCAGTGGCCCAGGGTGATGGCCGCCAGCGCGATGAAAATCTGTTTGGCGCAGGAAAGAAACGTTCCATGAATGTGCAGCCAGACCAGACGCAGCCCGACGAGAACGGCGGCCGCGCCGAGCGCCTGACAAAAGGAATTTTGCACGCGCGCGGACAACTGTTCGCGTTGCAGCATTCCGAAAAGTGCGCCCAACAGGACGCCAAGGGCATCAATAAATGCGCCGGTCATCCATTGACTCAATCATTGTGCGGCCTCAGTGCCAAGCAGGAAAATTTTGCGCCCGCCGGCAAACCCTGTTAATCAAAGGCCGATGGCCGGTGTAAAATCAACCTCTCGCAACCCCTGGACGTGGATCCCCACGCTTTACATGGCGGAAGGTTTGCCGAATGTGCTGGTCGCCTCGGTGTCGGTGGTGCTCTATAAGAATCTGGGTGTCTCCAATGCGGCCATCGCCTTTTACACCGGCTGGCTTTATCTGCCCTGGGTCATCAAGCCATTATGGAGTCCTCTCGTGGACCTGCTCAAAACGCGCAGGCAATGGATTTGGGCGATGCAGCTGGTTCTTGGCGCGGGGCTCGCGGGTGTGGCGCTGACGATTCCGATGCCGCATTTTTTCCAGCTCACGCTTGCATTCTTTTGGTTGCTCTCGTTCAGCTCGGCAACGCATGACATCGCGGCGGACGGTTTTTACATGCTAGCGACGACGGAGCGGGAACAGTCGTTTTTCGTCGGCATTCGCAGCATGTTTTATCGTGTGGCGACGATTGCTGCGCAGGGTGGCCTGGTGATTCTCGTTGGAAAGATTCGGGCGCACACCGGGAATTACGCATCCGCCTGGTCAATCGCCTTTGGCCTAGTCGCGGGGGGTTATCTGTGCTTCGGTCTTTATCACTGGTTCATTTTGCCCAGGCCGGCAGGTGACCAGCCGAAGCTCTCCGAGGAAAGGGATTTTTTAATGGAGTTTTTCAAAACCTTCGGCACTTTTTTCCAAAAGCCAAAAATCGGTTTGATGCTTGCCTTCATCCTGCTTTACCGGTTGGGGGAGGCGCAGTTGATGAAAATGTTCCAGCCGTTTCTGCTTGATCCACGCGTTGATGGCGGGCTTGGATTGACAAATGTCCAGTTAGGTCATGTTTACGGTTACGTTGGTATTCCGATATTTATTCTCGGCTCGTTGCTGGGCGGCTTTGCAATTGCCCGGCATGGTTTAAAATTCTGGCTATGGCCGATGTTATTGGCGATTCATCTTCCGGACGCTGTGTTTATCTGGCTGGCTTATGCCCAGCCGGACAGCATTTACGCAATCGGTACGGGCGTCGCCGTCGAGCAGTTCGGCTACGGCTTCGGTTTCACGGCATTCATGCTTTACATGATTCGTATCGCCCGAGGTCAACATCAAACAGCGCACTACGCCATCTGCACTGGCTTCATGGCCCTAGGGGTGATGATGCCGGGCATGTGGAGCGGTTGGGTACAAGAGCATCTTGGTTATCAACATTTTTTTATCTGGGTGATCCTGGCAACGGTTCCCAGTTTCATCGTCGCGGCAAAAATCCCGCTGGAGGCGGAATTTGGCAGGAGGGACGGCAACCGATCATGACGAAAAATTTCTCAATCAAAACCGTGTCTTGGCAGGGGATGATTCACTGGCTGCTCGGCGGCATCTCGTTGTTATACGTGTTTTCCCGGTTTGTGCCCTGTGGACCGACGACCTATTATGCGGATATTGAAGGGTCTTGGATTCAAGCCCTCCATGTGGCTTTTAGTGAACACTGGCAATTCGGCCGCGAAATTATTTTCACCTACGGCCCGTGGGGTTTTCTTTACGGCGGGTTTGACCCTGCAACGCAACTGGTTTCAGTGATGGCGTGGACAATTCTATCGGTGATTTTTTGGTATGCCGTCTGGCGGTCCGCCCGGCTTTGTTTCAACAACGATTTGTTTGCCTGGCTGTGGCTGATGATTTTTTGCGCAGTGGCTGGCCTCACCATTTCGATGAACATGGATGTCCGGCTGCTGGCCTGGGTTTTGCTATTGTTGTTATTGCATTTTTTCCTGGAGAACCGTTCGTTCTCGCCCGCCCAATTCTTATTGGTCGTCTCGCTGGGATTGCTCAGCCTCGTCAAGTTTAGCATTTTTATGACCGGCGGCATGGCGGTCCTGGTTATTGCTGCGGACAATGTCTGGCGGCAGCGGTCTTTCCCCTGGATTGTGGTTGTGTTCGGGGCGAGCCTCGCGTTTTTTTGGGCGGCGGCCGGGCAGCATTTTAATTCTTTGCTGATCTTCTTCATCAATTCATGGCGCATGACCAGCGGTTACACCGAAGCCATGAGTTTGAGCCGGACAACGGAGACCCGGGACACCTGTCTGTTCCTGGCGGCGCTGGCGATGTTGGGTGTGATGGTGGCGTACGCGTCATGGAAACGGCTGCGTGTGGTTGGAATTCTTCCGGTGGTGGGATTGGGGTTTGTGGGCTTCACCATGTTCAAGTCCGGTTATGTGCGGCAGGACAAACATGAAGCCTGGGCGGTGATCCAGCTTTTGCTTGGCGCCCTGGCATGTCAGGCAATCGTGTGGCCGCTGGTCCGAAAAAAGGCGCAATGGATCCGCCTGTCCACCTTTGTGCCGATGCTGCTCATTTTCCTTTTTGCTTCGTCAACCTTTGCGCGCTATTCAGAAAGCAGACTGGCGACGGTTATGGCGCAGACGTTCAGCATGCGGAACCTGCTTGCTCCTTTCAGATTGTTGCCTGACTGGAAACGCCTGCCCGAGGCGCATCAGGAATACCTTGCCCTTCTCCGCAATAAATTTCCCGCACCACAGTTTCAAGGAACCGTTGATGCCTATCCGTGGAATCAATGCGCCATCTCTTCCGTCCCGGGGCAGCCTTATCATCCCCGCCCGGTATTCCAAAGTTATTCGGCCTACACCCCGGAACTGGCGGAATTAAACGCCTCTCATTTGCGAAGCGCAGATGCGCCGGACAACCTCTTGTTCAACATCACGGCCATCGACAATCATTATCCGATGATGGATGACGGCCTTTCCTGGCCAGAAATGCTTACGCGTTATGATGTGAAAACCAACAATGGAACATTTCTGTTGTTGACGCGGTCGGCCGCGCCGAGGGCGTATCAAAAAATCCTGATTAAGGATGCCGCCCTGGCTTTCGGAAAGCCGTTGATTCTTTCCGGCTTGAGCAACAGTCCAATCTGGGCTGAAATCGAAATCAACAAAACCCTGCCGGGCACCGTCATTTCGACGCTTTATAAACCACCGGCCCTGTCGCTGAAGGTATCATTGCGCGACGGCCGCCAGGGTGAGTTTCGTCTGGTTCCCGGCATGGCGCGCAGCGGGTTTCTCCTGTCTCCTTACATCTATAACAATGAGTTGTTTATCGTGCTTGCCGCCGGCGCAGGCCCAAACGAACTGACAAATCTTGAAGTGACATCGCTATCGGTTTCCGCCGCCAATGAATCCGGCGAAACAACCTGTTATCAATCACTCGTCTGCGTTCGTCTCTACCGTTTGGACTATCCGCGACAGGACATGTCCCTGGTTACACCCACTGCTCCATGATTCCGGCGACGTTGAAATTGACCGGTAACTTGAAACATCCATTAAAGAATTGAATTGCTTTGAACACCCCCGGCTTTCCAGAATCAAAGCTCACATGAAACATTACCGTTCTTTGATTCTTGTCTGCTTGACACTGCAACTGGCATTGGCCGGACAGGCAGAAAGTTTATCTTCCATTTTCACCAACGTCGCGTCCGCTCCGGCCGTGCTGCCTCGGCGACCTAACATCATTTTGATCACCACCCACGGGCTGGGCTATGGCGATTTGAGCAGCTATGGCCAGGTAAAATTTCAGACGCCCAACCTCGACAATCTCGCGGCCGGCGGCATCCGTTTCACAAATTATTCCGTCGGCGGGGTCGCCAGCTCGCCGGTGCGGGCGGCGCTTTTGACCGGCATAAATCCGCAAGCCCTGAAACAACGCGAGGACGTGGATGTGACGCTGGCACCGGATGAAATCACCGTGGCGCAAATCCTGAAAAAATCAGGCTATCACACCGCGCTCATCGGCGAATGGGACCTGGGCGGCGATGGCACGAGCGGCGCACCTTGGAACAAGGGTTTCGATGAGTTCGGGGGTTATTTCGACCCGGCGGACGCTGAAAATTATTATGCCGACTACATCTTTCGTTACACGCCGAACCAATCTTACGACAAAGCCACCGGTAAATGGATTGAATGGAGCCCGGCCCAAGGGCCGCCAACCGCCGGACGGGAAATGCTTTATGCGAACATCGACGGCAAGCGGGGGCAATACATTCCCGATCTTTACACCAAGGCCGCGATGAACTTCATCGCGAACAGCGCGCCGGATCAATTCAACCATTACCGGCCTTTTTTTCTCCTGCTGGACTACGCCATGCCGCGGGTGAACGTTGCCGAAACCATCCGCACCGGCAACGGAATGCAGGTGCCGACCGATGCGCCATACTCTTCCGAACCGTGGCCGCAGGCTGAAAAGAACCGGGCCGCCATGATCGCGCGGCTGGATGGCGACATTGGAAAACTGGTGCAACAACTGCAAAAACTCCGGCAAGAGAGCAACACGGTGGTTTTTTTCACGAGCGTCGGCCTGCCTAAAAAGACAGGCGGCGTGGATCCGCAATTTTTCCGCAGTGTGCTTTCAACAAACGACCTGCGCGCACCGATGATTGTCAACTGGCCTGGGAAAATTCCGGCCGGTCAGGTCAGCGGTCTCAAATGGTCTCCTCGCGATTTTCTGCCAACGGCGGCGGAGATTGGGATGGTTCAAGTGTCGACCAACCTCCCGGGTGCTTCAATCTTGCCAGTGCTGCTCGGCCGGCCATCCACCAATTCATCCGCAATGAATTAACCAATCAATGCGCCGGACTGCTGCTTGGCAGCGGCGCACTGAAATCGCCTTGCTCCCGCTCGCGTTTTACGGCAAAGCTCATCCAGACAACCGTCAGCGCCACGAATAATATCACGGCTGCCGCCACAAACCACGGCCATCGGTAGCGACGCGGACTTTCACTGGGTTCATTCATCTGCGGGCAGCATAGCGTGGCGGCGGCGCTAAAACAATTCGACCCGCGAAGAATTTCAGCTAACGTGTATGCCGTTGTTTCATGCACGAACAGGAATCACCAGAAAATCTGCCCGCCCCGCCGGCCAAGCCTGCCGCTGAAAGTTCCTACGCCATCTTTAAGAACTCCGACTTCGTTCGCTATCTAATCGGGCGTTTTGTGGCGTCGCTCGGCCAGCAGATGCTGGTTGTGGCGATTGACTGGGAACTTTACGAGCGCACCGGCTCTGCGCTGCCGCTGGCATTTGTCGGATTGACGCAAATGGTGCCGATGATTCTTTGCACGCTCCCGGCGGGGCATCTGGCGGACACGTATGATCGCAAAAAAATCATTCTGATTACCACGCTCGTTTTGGCGGTGGCGAGCCTGGGCCTGACAATCGCCTCCGCGCTGATCGCACCGCTGGCGTGGATTTATGTTTTCCTGGTCGTCATCGGCGCGGCGCGGACATTTCTATGGCCGGCCAGCGCGGCGTTTATCACAAGCCTGGTTCCGCGCAACCAGCTTGCCCGCGCCATCACTTTCAACAGTGGCACATTTCAAATCTCGTCCGTGGTCGGGCCGGCGGCGTGCGGCATTGTCATTGCCTTGACGCCATTGACGCACCAGCATCAAACCGCCTGGGCGGTTTACGGCTTGAATGTCGTGGCTTCGTTGGCCTGCGCCGCGCTGGTTTTTTTCATCAAGCACAAACACAAGGTCAAGGCACCGGAGCCGGTTTCGGTGAAAAGCCTGGTTGAAGGTTTTCGTTTCGTGTTCGACAATAAAATCATTCTTGGCGTCATCACGCTCGACTTGTTTGCCGTCCTGCTTGGCGGTGCGGTGACCTTGCTGCCGATCTTTGCGAAGGATATTTTTCACACCGGCCCGTCCGGCCTGGGCTGGCTGCGCGATGCAATGCCGGTCGGCGCGGTCGCCTGCGCGTTGGTGATGATGTATCGTCCGCCGATGAAAAAAGCCGGTCGCGCGATGCTTTTGTCCGTGGCGATCTTCGGCGTGGCGACGATCGCGTTCGGCGTCTCCAAATGGTTCTGGTTTTCATTTGCGATGCTCGCACTGGCGGGTGCGGTGGATCAAATCAGTGTCGTCGTGCGGCAGACGCTCGTGCAAATTCTGACACCGGACGAAAAGCGCGGACGCGTCTCGGCGGTCAACAGCTTGTTCATTGGCACTTCGAATGAACTGGGCGGAGCCCGGTCAGGCATGGTGGCTTGGTTGTTCACTACGCCGACATTTCTTGGCAGCGCGGCGGCCACCGGTGCGATTATATCCACCGTGATGGGCGGCATTGGAACGATTTTGGTTGTCATAATCGTGGCGTGGATCTGGCCGGAGATGCGTAAATACGGCAAACTGGCCTGACGTGTGAACAACGAAACGCATTTTAAAGGCTGGGCCAAGCCGGGGCCGATTCCGCCCGGCCTCACCGCTGGCATTGCCGTTGAACCGCATGAAACGCTTGATGCCATCAGCGGACATTTCCGTTTGTTTCAGCTCAAAGATGGCCACCGCTTTTCCACGGATGACATCTTGACTGCCTGGTATGGCACGACCTGGTGTCCGACCGCGCGTAACGCACTCGACCTTGGCAGCGGCATTGGAACCGTCGGCATGATCTGTGCATGGCGTTTGCCAGGCGCGAAATTTGTTACCGTCGAAATGCAAAATGAGAGCGTAATTCTCGCTGGAAAATCAGCGCACTACAACGGACTGGCTGACCGTTACGAAATCCGCGAAGGCGACTTCCGTAATTCAGGGATTCTCCGTGACGATGAAAAATTCGATCTTATCACCGGCAGTCCGCCGTATTTTCCGCCGGATGCCGGAGTGAAAAGCGAGCATCCGCAAAAACTGGCCTGCCGCTTCGAACTGCGCGGCACCATCGCCGATTATTGTGCAACGGCGGCAAAGCATCTCGCGCCCGGAGGATTTTTTGCGTGCGTTTTTCCCCATGAGCCGTCGCAACTTGCGCGTTTCGAAGCCGCCGCCAAAGATTCTGGACTGGTCATCATTCGTAAACGCCCCGTCGTTTTTCGCGAAGGCGACCCGCCACTCGTCGCGTTGTTCGGAATGATGCGCTCCGAGGATTTGCCGGAATGGTTCCGCGGCCAGACCTGGACGGAACCGGATTTGATCATCCGCACGCGCGACGGAAAAATTCACCCCGAATATTCAGCGGTGAAGCTTGCTATCGGTTTTCCACCGTGATTGAGTTTTTGACAAGGAATTTATTTTCGCGCGGAAAGATTTTAATTGAAACCTCGCCGCAAAATTTTCGTCTGCCATGGTGCATGAAGGGTTGCTTCAAAAATAAAAAAGCTGCGCCGGCGTTCACCTTGATTGAATTGCTGGTCGTCATTGCCATCATCGCGATCCTTGCGGCGATGCTGCTGCCGACGCTGGCCAAGGCCAAGCAAAGTGGTTATCGGGCGGTGGATTTGAACAATCTCAAGCAGCTTGGTGTGGCCATGAATCTCGTGGCGGCGGACAATGAAGGCCGTCTGCCGTGGCCAAACTGGGTTTCCGGGGAATTGACGACTCTTCCGCAGGGATGGCTTTACACATTGGACCCCACCGCCAGCGGTACGGATCAGTTCAAGCTTCAAACCGGGAGTTTCTGGCCGGTGTTGGGCAATCCGAAAATGTATCTATGTCCGAGTGACGATACCAACAGCGCGCTTTTCAAATTGCGGCCACAGCAAATTTCCAGTTATGTCATGAACGGTGCGGTTTGCGGCTATGGACGTGGTCTGAATCCACCCGCGAAGCTGTCGCAAATGTCTTCCGCTGGCGTGGCTTTTTGGGAATGTGCCAACAACAACAAGGTAGAAAACGAGACACTGTTCAACGATGGTGCGAGCAGCCCGGATGAAAACACCAGCGCCCGACATGGAAAGGTCGCCATCATGGGTGGTTTTGACGGTTCGGCACGCTTGCTGCAGCTTGTTGCATGGGCGGAAGAAATGCAGTCGCCGGACCAGAATGAACTATGGTGCTTCCCCGGCAATCCCGACGGCCGATAATTAACATGAAATTTTTTAAACCAGCAAACATCAGTCGCGCGTTTACTTTGATCGAATTACTCGTTGTAATCGCCATCATCGCGATCCTCGCGACGATGCTGTTGCCGGCGCTGGCTGCGGCCAAGCACAAGGCATGGAAGACCAGTTGCACCTCCAATTTACGTCAAATCGGTCTGAGCATGAGGATGTATGCGGATGAAAACCAGGAATTGTATCCCGAATCCGGCAATAATATTCATTGGGGTGCCATTGATGCGAACACTCTAAAACCAGGCTGGATGGAACAAATCGTTGCTTATATCGGAAACACCAATGTTTATCGCTGTCCCGGCAACGTGCAACTGGCGCTGAACATGCAAAATCCATTCACCTATTTTAATGGCGACCGCGCCGTCTTCGTCGTGACCGGAACCGATGCGTCGGTCAAGGCCACGTCCATTTTGTATCCAGCCGCATATGTTTTGTCGGGTGATACCTGCGGTGTTCAAGGGGTCACCGGTGGCGGTAATTTTGATCCACTCGACGCGGACAAGGATGATTATTCGCAAAATTGTGTCGGTGGCGAGGCCAACGGCACGCCGTTTGAACTCTGGCAGGTGCATTCACTCGGTCAGAACATCCTTTTCGCTGACGGTCATTCCAAATGGTACAAAGGCTATGACACCAACGAAATGACTTTCCGCTACGACTCCATGCACGGCTGGCAGTAACTAACTTGAACTGGCGATTTCAATTAATTATCCGCATGAAAACACGTCGCGCCTTTACTTTGATTGAATTGCTGGTCGTCATCGCCATCATCGCGATTCTTGCCGCGATGTTATTGCCCGCTCTTTCTTCGGCCAAATCAAGGGCGCAAAAGATCGCGTGCATGAACAGCATGAAGCAATTGCAGACTGCGTGGATCATGTATAATGGCGAGAACAGTGGAAAAATCCCTTCATGCGAACCGTTCGACCCGACCACGCTGGCCATAAATCAAAATGCCTGGGTGCGCGGCGTCGCCGCCATCTTGAGTCCGCCGGGTGCCTTCGGCCAGGTGGATGCCGGCGTGCTGGATTGCACCAACAAAAACTCCCTGGCCTTGGGCTCTCTCTTTCCCTACATCTCAGCCACGGATGTTTATCGTTGCCCGACTGACTTGCGCGCAGTCAATGGCGTGCCTTATGTGCGGAGCTGTTCGATGAACAACTGGATGAACGGTCAACCGTTCGCCGATGCGGCCAATAATCTGGACCTGACGCATCGCCTGTTCAAAACCGATTCCAGCATCACCAGTCCGTCGCAGATGTATGTTTTCATTGATGAAGACGCAAACAGCATCAACGACGGCATGTTCGTCGTTTACACGAATCCGGGGCAGGGATTGCAAGACCAGCCGTCGCGCCGGCACAAAACCGGTTACCCGCTGACGTTCGCCGACGGCCACGCGGAGATCTTTAAATTATTCGGCAGCGGCGACGATCTGGCAAAATTGCAAAGCGCCGCCACCGTTCCTCAATGACGGTGGGGCAAAGCTGCCGCTTTGCCTGTTCACTTTTAATTTTGAATTCGTGGAGAAAGGCGGAGCGGCAGCTCCGCCCTACCATGTTTGAAATGTGGTCTTCATTTCCACTTTGCGTTCTGGGCGTCTTGGCGGTTTAATACCCGTCACATGAAAATTGTTTTAGCGTATTCGGGCGGACTCGACACCTCGGTGCTGATGTCTTGGATCAAGGAAAAATATAGCGCCGAGATGATCGGCTTCTGCGCCGACATCGGCCAGGAGGAGGAACTCGACGGCCTCGAACAAAAGGCCATCGAGACCGGCGCCTCCAAAATTTACATTGACAACCTCCAGGAAGAATTCGCCCGCGACTTCATTTTCCCGATGCTGCGCGCCGGGGCGATTTATGAGGGACAATACTTTCTCGGCACCAGTATCGCGCGTCCGCTTATCGCCAAGCGCATGGTTGAGATTGCGAAGAAGGAAAAAGCCGACGCCATCGCGCACGGTGCGACCGGCAAAGGCAACGACCAGGTCCGCTTCGAACTCACCGCTGCCGCGCTTGCGCCGGACTTGCAAGTCATCGCCCCGTGGCGCGACGAACGCTATCGCAGTGAATTTCCCGGTCGCCAGCAGATGATTGACTACTGCGCCAAACACAAAATTCCCGTGCAGGCCAGCGCCAAGAAACCGTATTCGATGGATCGCAACCTCCTGCACATCTCCTATGAAGCCGGCATCCTCGAAGACCCATGGTTCGATTCCTACGACCTGAAGAATCGCAGCTATTTCACCACGCTCTCCGTGCTGCCCGAAGACGCGCCGAATAAACCGGAATTCGTCGAACTCGATTTCGTGAAGGGCGATTGCGTCGCGGTGAATGGCAAGAAGTTGAATCCGCTCGGCGTGATGAAAACGTTGAACAAACTCGGCGGCAAACACGGCGTCGGGCGCGTGGACATGGTGGAAAACCGGTTCGTCGGCATGAAATCGCGCGGCGTGTATGAGACACCCGGCGGCGCGATCCTGCTGTTCGCGCATCGCCAGATGGAATCGCTCACGATGGACCGCGAAGTCATGCACCAGCGCGACGCGCTCATTCCGAAATACGCCGAACTCGTCTATAACGGCTTCTGGTATGCGCCCGAACGTTACGCGCTCCAGGCCTACGTCGAGGAATCGCAGAAGAACGTCACCGGCACGGTGCGCGTGAAACTTTACAAGGGCAACATCATGGTCAGCGGCCGCAAATCCCCGGTGAGCCTCTACAACCCGCACATCGCCACGATGGAAGCCGACCCGACCAAAGCCTACAACCAGGACGACGCCACCGGCTTCATCCGTCTGAACGGCCTGCGCCTAAAAGTCGCGGCGAAGGTGCACGGGAAGAAGAAATGACCTATCGTAGGCAATTTCATGTCCGAAACATCGAAAGTTTGCTTAGGCAAGACCGCCACAGGTGATCCTTGCGGTGCAAAACCGACATCCACGGGTTATTGCAGTGCACATGATCCAGCGCGCTTGGCTCGCTTAAAACAACTCGAAGGCCAGAAAGCAAAATTTCGTGAAGTAGTTGACTCTGTAATCAAGACTGCGAAAGCAAAAGGTTGGAGCGCATTTCCTGAAAACGAAGATCGCGAAAATTGGAAATATGCGACCGTGACCGTAAGGCGCACGGTTAATGTCCATGAAGTGACAGGCAATTTTGACATTACTGTTGAAAATGGAGTTAAGGTTCATATCCAGAAGACTTCATTTTATGGCCACGGTCTGGATGATCTTCATGGCGCAATAATGACTGATCTCGGTCATCTTCCTTGGCTTGAGCCTGTTGACAAAAAGAAGGCGGAAGTAACTGTAAAGCCCGTTACCATTCTTGAGCACCTTCTAAGACGGTTTCATTTAGTTGCGCGACAGTTGCAGCATCGGCATGCAGATCGTGACTCCCTAATCATTAGTGACGAATACGATGTTCAAGATCTCTTGCATGCTCTGCTCCGAATTAATTTCGACGATATTCGTCCAGAAGAGAATACTCCGAGTTATGCTGGTGGTAGTTCGCGTGTTGATTTTCTGTTGAAGAAAGAGAAAATCATTGTAGAGGCAAAATTCGCCACTGCAAAATTGAAAGACAAGCAGATTGGTGAAGAATTGATGGTGGACATTCAACGCTATCAATCACATCCAGACTGCGAAACGCTTATTTGCTTTGTGTATGATCCGGGCGGCTTCCTAAAGAATCCAGTTGGCCTTGCAAATGACCTTTCCAAGAAACATGATAAGGTTGTAGTAAAAGTCATAGTAGTTCCTTAGAGTTTCTCGCCTACCAGTTTCCCCCATCGCATCGGCATTTTGAATCCCAACGGGATTCCATCCCTCAGCCTAGGGTTGGCGGTTCGAGCCGGGCAGGCGAGGAATGACTACCCTGGGTTCACGTTCCCAAAAACATTTTCAACCCTGAAGAGGTTGCATCAAAAATCTCGCGGCGCGGCTACAACCCTTTCAGGGTTGTTCTCCATTTCCCATCCCACCCAGCGTAGCCGTTGCACGGCAACGCTGGGCTGAACGCTGCAACCGCGTTGCGGTTGGTGAACCGAGCCGGATGGACTTAACCAAAATCTCCGAACCAATTTGGGCGGCGCGGCAGCGCCGCCCTACCGTTGATTTGGTTGGGCAGAGCTGCCGCTCTGCCCATTTTAATTCCTTCAGAATATTTCGTGATATTATTGGCACGACATCTTGTAACCGGATGACATAAATGGCGTCTTTTGACTTGGCGGCGATTGAACATTCGTCCACCCACTCGGTCAAATTGCCGAACGTTTAACTATCAACCCATATACGAATATGAAAAAAATTATTGTACTTATTGCACTTATGGCAGCGGCCTTGATGACCGCTTCCGTTTACGCCGGCGAATTTGCCGACATCAGTCCCAAGGACGTCCTGGCAGCCGCCAACGCCAAGACGGCGGTGATCATTGACGCCAACGGTCCAGGTTCTTACAAGGAAGGTCATGTGCCGGGCGCGTTGAGCTACGCTGCCATCAAGAAAGATTTGGCGGCGAAACTGCCGGCGGATAAAAACACGCTCATCATCGCCTATTGCGGAAACCCCGGATGCGATGCCTATCTGCAGGCGGCCAAGGCGGCCAAAGAACTGGGCTACACGAATATCAAGCACATGTCCGCCGGCATCGCTGGCTGGAATGAGGCGAAACTGCCGACGGAACCTGCCAAATAAACCCGTCATCCGCTAATTTCACACGGGCGACCCCAACCGGGTCGCCTGTTTTGTTTTCATCACGTTGTTGGATAACCTAATCCTTGCGGGATATTTTGATTTATCAGGCTGAATTAAATATCGTGGTCGCGCTTTGAAGCCATCCAGCATCAGTCAACAACTCATCGTCGCCGCGCGCGGGTTATGCACACAGGTTGACCGCTTGAAATTCGCCGCGCCGGTCACGCAGGTTTACAATCCGCTGGATTACGCATGGGCGGCGCATGAAAAATATTTGCTGAAGTTTGGCAATGACAGGAAGCGCGTCGTTTTCATCGGCATGAATCCTGGCCCGTTCGGCATGGTGCAGACGGGTGTGCCGTTTGGCGAAATTGCGGCGGTGCGCGATTGGATGGGAATTATTGCACCCGTCGGAAAACCAGAACATTACAATCCCAAGCGTCCGGTGCTCGGTTTCGATTGTCCCAATTCAGAAGTCAGCGGGCGAAGATTATGGGGGCTTTTCAAGGAACGTTTCGGTTCGCCGGAGAAATTTTTCAAGGAACATTTCGTGGCCAATTATTGTCCGCTGGCGTTTGTGGAACAGAGCGGATTGAACCGCACGCCGGACAAATTACCGCCGGCGGAAAAAGACCGGCTGTTAAAAATTTGTGATGAACATCTGCATCATGTCTTGGAAATTCTCAAACCGGAATGGCTGATCGGCGTGGGCGCTTGGGCGAAGAAGCGCGGAGAATTGGCGACAGCCGGCACTGGCATTCATGTCGGCCAGATTTTGCATCCGAGTCCGGCGAGCCCGAAAGCCAATCGCGGCTGGGCCAAAATCGCGACGGAAGAAATGATTGAACTCGGTGTGTGGAAATAAAACCAGGAATCTTTCTTTCTCCGGCGCAATGCCATCTTTTCAATCCAATCCGGCGCGGGCGGTTTCAATTTGTTTTCGCACGGTGGCGGCGCTGGCCCGGAAAGCGTCGGCTTCAGCTTCATTCAAACACGGTTGCAAAATTCGTTCAATGCCGTTGCGTCCAACCACGGCGGGCAGGCTCAGGCAGATGCCGTTGACGCCAAGAAATCCATTCACGAGCACGCTGACGGGCATGGTGTGCCTGGTGTCCAGAGCGATGGCTTCAATGATGGCGGTGGCGGCAAGGGCGATGCCGTAATTGGTATGGCCCTTGTAATTGAAGATTTCCATGCCCGCGCTGACGACGCGTTTGATGATCTCGCGGCGTCTGGGCGTGTCGTCAATCGCCTCACCGCCGGCGGTGGCGCAACTCATCGCGGCGAATTGCGAGCCGCCGTGTTCACCGAGGATATAGGCGCGCAAATCGGTGCTGTGAATGCCGAGTTCCACCGATAATTCATGACGCAACCGCGCCGAGTCAATCAGGGTGCCGCTGCCCACAACGCGATTCGCCGGAAAACCTGTGAACTCGATGGCGTAATGTGTCAATACATCCACGGGATTGGAAACCATGACGAGGATGGCGTTGGGCGAGAGCCGGGCCAGCGGCGGCAGGAGTTCGCGCATGAGACGGACATTGCTCGGGCCGAGCATGGCGCGGTCGCTCATGTCCGGCGGCGAGGGAATCGAGGCGCAGATGACGATGATGTCGGAATTGGCGGTGTCTTCCGTTGTCCCGGCGATAATTTTGGTGAACACTTCCACGAAGGACTGGGCATGGGCCATGTCCAGAGCGTCGCCCAGCGTGACGGCGCGGTTCCGGCCCACGATGATCATCTCATGGACAAAATTTCTTTGCGACAATACGAAGGCCAGAGTGGAACCGACCTTGCCCGGCCCCACCACCGAAATTTTCATTGCTTGAGATATGCCTGCACGATGGCAGACCGCAAGTTCAAAAAACAAAATTCTGCCGGCGGCCTCCGTCCAATCCCATTATCGCGCTTCAAGCCTTCTTCACAAAGCAGGCTTTCAAGCCGATGGCCATGCCGTCCATCTTGCAATCAATCTCGTGATCACCGTCCACGAGGCGGATGGGTTTTGATTTGGTTCCGCCTTTTAGCACTTGGTTGCCGCCGCCCAGTTTCAAATCCTTGATCAAGACGACACAATCGCCGTCCGCGAGCACATTGCCGTGGGCGTCCTTGACCATGCGCGGCGCGTCCGGAGCCTCTGGCCGGGCTCCGCGCGGCCATTCGTGACCGCAGGTGACACATTCCCATTTATCGGGGAATTCCAGAACTTCGGTCATTTCACACATTGGGCAGGGTGGTTTGCTCATAAACCGGCAGAATAGCGTAATTCTGTTCCGGGATTCAAGAGAAGTAACATTTATGCGTGATGCTCCGTCTGGAAGAGGCATGAGAAACAAATTATGCCTGCTGGTTTCGCTGCTGATGCTGGCGAATCCTCTTGCGAGCGGAGCGGATGCGGATGGTTTTCAGCAGATGACCTTCACCGTGGATGGCGTGGCGCGCACGGCGCTTGTTTATATTCCGCCTGCGGCCAAGACGAATTCGACGCCTGTGGTGTTTGTATTTCATGGTCACGGCGGCAATTCCCGCCAGGCGGCGCGCAGCTTCGACATGAATCATCAATGGCCGGAAGCGATCTCGGTTTACATGCAAGGATTGGATACGCCCGGCCAGATCACCGATCCAGAAGGAAAGGAGCCCGGTTGGCAGGCGGCCGTGGGCGATCAAGGGGATCGCGACCTCAAATTCTTCGACGCCGTCCTCGCGCGGCTCAAACAAGATTACAAGGTTGACACGAAACGCATCTACTGCACCGGCCATTCCAACGGCGGCAGCTTTACTTATCTGCTTTGGCTGGCACGTGGTGATGTTTTCGCCGCAGTCGCACCTTCCTCAGCAGCGGCACGCTATGCGCGTCAACTTAAACCCAAGCCCGCTTTGATCATTGGCGGCAACGAGGATCCACTGGTAAAATTTGAATGGCAGAAACTCACGATGGCCGCCGTGCGCAAGGTCAACGGCTGCACGGAGACTGGCGAACCATGGCCCAAAGATTGCACGATCTATCCTTCCAAAGACGGCACGCCGCTGGTTACGTTCATTTTTCCCGGCGGACATCAGTTCAATCCCGCCGCGCCGGCGTTGATCGTGAAATTCTTCAAAGAGCATCCGGGCGGAACTGCGAAGTGAATCATCGAAGCCAGCCGCTATTGATGGATTACTGAATCATTTGTTTGCACTTTTTGCATATAACCGATGGCATCCGTGTTGCCATTGGCGGCGGCTTTCTGCATCCAGTAAAAGCCCAGTTCGTTGTTTGTTCCGGCGGGATAGATGCCTTTTAAATAATAGTCGCCAAGAATATACTGGCTGGCTGGAGAACCATTGGTGGCTGAGATTTGAACATTTAAAAAAGTCTTTTCCGCCAATCCGGTTTTTTTGGCCTGCTGCAAAGTTTGAATGTAAGCTTGCTGGACTTGGGAATTATCAATTGCAACTTGCTCCGTCTCCTTGGCTACGGCGTCCAGCCGTTCTTGGGTGACCCGAACCAGAGCCGTGCAATTTATTGAACCTTGAAGCGTGTCGAACGTTAAATCATTTGTCTGGACGCCTGTAACAGGGTTGTCAGCCCCCACATATTGTTTTTCAGGAAGCCCGTTGGTCAGACCATAAACAAAATACTTTGGCCCGTCCACACTGCCTAATTTCCCCAAGTGAACAAAAGCCCCATCCGGCCTTACGGCTTCAATCCAGTAATAATTGAAAGAAACGGTCGGCTTGCCATCAATCATTTGAGCGAGACCGATCTGCGGTAACAGGGCGGCGGCAAGAATCACCTTAATAAAAATTTTCATAATTTTTCTCAGCAAAGTCAGCATTGCCTTGGAGTGCGTGGCCGTCAACTTTAAATCCAAGGTTGAATTAATGAACATTTCACAGACTGACTTGCACAGAGAATAATTGCGACAGTCTTCGGCAGGGGAAAACGAGTAAATGGAATTGCCGTTCTCATGGCTCGAAGCTGCATGAAAACGGCTTCTATCCAGAGCCAGCAACAGAGATTACTTTTTCTTTGCAGCGGAAGACTTGGCCGCCTGGGCGGAATTTTTCTTGGCGTTCGCGCTGCTGGTCTTGGAATCTTTTTGACCGGACTTTTTCTGGTTTGCTTTCGGTGATTTGTCGCCCATAACTTTTATTCTTTCTACGAGTTGACCGGCCACGGCATGTTATTTTCTCCGAGGAAGAGCCATCGTGCTTGGCGGGAGGTCGATTGTAAATGATGGACGCAACCTTATGCCCCATCAATGAACATCAGTTTTCTGAAAAACTTTGCTGGCCTGGCCGACGGACATTTCGGTCTTTACAAGAAATCATCAATGAACATTATCATCACACCATGTCATCCATGCACACACCAGTCGCCATTGTCGGAGGAGGGCCTTGCGGACTCGCCCTGGCATTGCAACTCGCGCAACGCCAGATTCCCTGTGTCGTCTTCGAGAAAAAGCCGGGCCTCTCGACGCATCCCAAAGCCATGGGCATCTCGCGGCGGTCGGCCGAGATTTTCCGTCAACTGGGAATTTTGGACGCACTCTACGAACCCTGCCGCCGCTTGAACGAAGAACCGGATATTTGTCTAAATATTTTCGCGCATTCATTCGTTGGTGAAGAATGGGGAAGAATCCCGTTGACCGAACCGTTTTCACCTTTAAGTCCGGGGCCATCCTTCAATTGCCCGCAAACCCTGACCGAACAAGTGATTTTCGATGCGTTGGAAAAAGTGGCACCTGGCTGTGTTCGTTTCAACCAGGAAGTTACCGATGTGAAATCTACCGGTGACAAGGTCGAATTCAAAATCGGCGATCAAACGTGGACGGCGGACTGGCTGATTGCCGCCGATGGCGCCGGCGGCCACATCCGTCATGAACTCCAGATTGAAACCGACGGCCCCGGCAACATGGGACATTTCCTGAATGTTTATTTCCGGGCGGATTATGGGAAACACCTCCAGGACCGGCGCAGCATTTTGTTCTCGGTGCTGTCCGAAGAGAACATTGAATTCTTCGTGACAGTGAACGGCGACGACCTCTGGCTGATGCATCACTTTCTTCAGCCGGGTGAGACGCCGGCGGATTTTCCGGCGGAGAAACTGGCCTCAATTATCCGGCAATCATCGGGCCTGACCGAAGTCCCAGTGGAGGTATTGAGCATCAGCCCGTGGGTGATGAGTCCGAAGGTCAGCCGCAAATTTCGCGCGGGCCGGATTTTTTTCGCCGGCGACTCGGCAGCCCGCATGTCGCCATCTGGTGGGCTGGGATTGAACACCGGTCTGCAATCCACGCACAACCTGGCGTGGAAACTCGCAGCGGTGATGCAAGGCATGGCCTCGTCTGCGTTGCTCGATTCCTACGAACAGGAACGACGCGGCGCGGCGCTGTGGACGCTGGAGAATACCAATCGCAATGCCGGGGAGATCTTCGCGCTGGTTGAACCCACGATCAAACAAGACTGGTCAGAGGTGCGGAGGCTGATCGCCAAGAATGGCCGGGCGGGATCACGCCTGGGAATTGATCTGGGGATTGAATATCCCACTGGCGCGTTGATTCCCGATGGCACAGATCCGGTTCCGCGAAATGATCCGGTAAACGATTATATTCCCAATGCCCGTCCCGGTTCCCGCGCTCCGCATTTCATTTTGGAAGATGGACGCTCCGTTCATGACCTGTTTGGAAAGGGCTTTGTGCTGCTCGCTGCTGAAACCGGACCACAATCCACTCCGGCGTATTCAGCCCATGTTCTTCCGGGAAATTCCGTGTTCGCCACCCTGTACGGGCTGGAGCCGGGCGGTTGTGTCTTGGTCCGGCCGGATGGCTACGTTGCCGCGCGTTGGCGGCAATCGCCACCAGATGGTGCCGTTGAATCAGCCATGTCGAAAATTCTCACGCCCGGGAAAATCTAAAGCGATGAATATCTTATTGGCGTTCGCACCTTTTCTCGTTTTCGCCCTGGTGGACCGGTTTGTCAGCCCGGTGGCGGGTTTAACCTCAGGTGCCCTGGTTGCGGCGGGCTTGGTGGTGCGTGACGTAGTCAGCCGGAATAGAAAAGTGAAGGTGCTTGAAGTCGGGACTTTGGTTCTTTTCACCGCGCTGGTCATTTACGCGCTGTTTGGAAAAATGCCGTCCTCCATCATCTGGGGCCGTTTGTGCGTGGATGTCGGGCTTCTGTTGATCGTGCTTGTCTCAATGGCCATCCGTTGTCCATTCACGTTGCAATACGCCCGTGAAAAGACGCCGGAAACGTCATGGGATAAACCTGAATTTATCCGGGTGAACTACGTCATCACCGCCGTCTGGGCGGCGGCCTTCGCCGTGATGGTGGCGGCGGATTTGGTGATGTTTTATCTGCCGGAGGTTCCCATGAGAATCGGCATCTGGACGACGATCATCGCCCTTTACGCCGCCGTCAAATTCACTTCATGGTATCCGAAGAGGAAACCATGACTTGGTCCGCCGGCAAGCTTATTCGCCGAGTTGTTTTTCGATGCAGGTGATCAAATCTTCGAGCTTCACCGGCTTGGCCAGGAAGGTAAGTCCGCCGATATTGCTGCCGGTCGGTTGGGTCTCTTCTTTTTTGACAATCGCAGAAAGGAACACGATCGGGATATGGCTCAAATTCTTATCGGCCTTGATCTTGGCTGCGGCATCGCCACCGTCCACTCCGGGCATCATGACATCCAATAAAATCAAGTCCGGCAGAAACTCGGCGGCGGCCGTGTAGGCGGCCGCGCCGGAATTTTCCGTCCGCACATTGTAACGATTGGTCGCCTCGAGGTTGCGCTTGAGCATGCGGGTCATGCCGCCTTCATCGTCAACGACCAGAATTTTCTTTTTTGTCATAATCAACTCCTTCAACTCCTGTTGGGGACGGGGAACATGATGGCCACCACCACGCCGCGAATGTCCTTCCGGTTGGCGATGCTAATGTTCCCGTGGTGCAGTTCAATGATATTTTTAGACACCGACAATCCCAGCCCGGTGCCCGAACCGACGGGTTTGGTGGTGAAGAACGGTTCAAACAGCTTGTCCAGCTTGTCCTCGGCGATGCCGCTGCCGGTGTCTTCAATTTGAACCACCGCATTTTGACCGGTAGAATTTTTTCCGGCCGATTGAATAAAAGTCTTTACCGACAGATTTCCATTGCTGCCCATTGCCTGGATGGCGTTCATGAACATGTTGATGAAAACCTGTTTGATTTTATTATGGTCCAGCTCAATTCTCGGAAGCGCCAGCCCCAGGTTTTTTTCCAAGGTGATGTGATTCTTCATCAGTTCGTGTTTGACGAGCAACAACGATTCTTCGATAACCGAGTTCAAATCCACCATGGCCAGCACCAGTTTCTCCGACCGGGAAAAATTCAGCAGTCCTTTGATGACGGTGTCCGCCCGTTGCACTGCGTCGGCCATTTCCTGAATGGTTTCGATGGCATCGCGATTGGTGGATTCCTTCGTCGTGGAAGTCAGGTAGTCAACACCAAGCTGGATGACCGCCAGCGGATTTTTCACCTCATGCGCCACGCCCGCCGCCAGCCGGCCGATGGATTCCAGCTTCGCAGTCTGGATGAGTTTCATCTGGGCGCTCTTAAGTTCTTCGTGAGCTTTGACCAGATCATCGTGGGTTTCCTTGAGGCGATTGATCTGTCCATTAAGAAAATTTGAGATCAAACCACTGAAGGCACCGACCAAAAGAAAAAAACCGATGCGGAACATCCAGTTGGAGGTGGTTTGCGGCAGGCCCGTGGCCACATTCATCGGCATGAATGGCCCAAGCGCCAAACCAGCGACGAGTGCCGCCGCAATGCCGCCATAAATCCCGAAGCACGCCGCCGCCAGAATGATCGGCAGATACATCAGATGCAGCCACGCATTGCGGGTGCCGCCGGTTTCATAAACCGACAGGCTCACCAGGGCAATCAACATCAGAATGACCGCCCCTGCAACGACCGCTCGATGCCCCGTCGGCTGCAACCAGCGGACACTCCAGTGCTTGTCTGACTCGTTATTCATGCCAGTGTCTGCTTAAACCTTCTCTTTATCCGTCAGCACATGTTCAATACGGCGATCAGGAACCAGCCATATCAGGGCGACAAAAACATACAGGCCAATCGCGATCCATGGATTTAAAAATGCCAGCGGAATGGCTGCCAGATAAAGTGCGGGAGAAAGTTTTCCTTTCCAATCTTTTCCCAGTGCTGTCGCCAGCAATGAATCGCGCCCTTGGTGTCTGATGATGGCGCGTTGCAAGATGTAATATGCCAGAGCAGCCAGCAACAGCACCAAGCCATAAATGGCAACCGGTGTTGCTGTGAGATGATTTTCGCCGATCCACGCGGTGGTGAACGGAAACAGCGACAGCCAGAACAATAAATGCAGATTCGCCCACAAAATGCCGCCGGTGGCTTCCCTGGTGGAACGGAAAAGATGGTGATGATTGTTCCAGTAAATGCCAACGTAAATAAAGCTCAACACATAGCTCAAGAAAACCGGCAGAAGCTCTTTCAGGTCGGCCAGCTCGGTGCCATGCGGTGCTTTCAACTCCAGCACCATGATGGTGATGATGATGGCAATGACGCCATCGCTGAACGCTTCCAGCCGGTTCTTTTCCATGCGCAGATTTTAGCGGTCAGACCGATTGTGTCTATCTCAAGCTCGCGATGCGCGCGATGTGCCTTCTTGCCTGCTGGAAAAGCATTTGTCAGGATACACTTCATGAAGAAACAGGATTTCATGCATCATGCGCTCGCGGGTTTATTTGTTTTATTTATCTTTGCTGAAAATGCCTTCGCTCAAACTCTGACAAATACGAATTCCGTCACGCCAGACAAATCTGCCACCAGCCTCGCGTCAGCCAGTCCCAAAACGTCACAGCAAGCCGCCATCGCCTTGGCCAAAAGTGGTGATGCCAAATTCACCGGCGGCGATGTGGAGGGCGCGTTAACCGACTATGGCCGGGCCTTGGAACTGAGCCCGAATCTTTTAGGCGCCTGTTATAACCGGGCAATCGTAAGACAATCAAAACATGATCTGGATGGCGCTTTGAGTGATTTTAACCACGCACTGGAGATCAATCCTAAACTGGCCGCCGCCTACTTCAATCGTGGAGCCATCAAGCAGGCCAGAGCTGACTTGGCTGGCGCACTAGCCGATTTGAACCGGGGATTGGAACTAAATACGAATTTGGCCAAGGCTTTCATGGTCCGGGCTGAAATCAAACAGGCCATGGGAAATGCAAATGGTGCGCTTGCCGATTACAATCGCGCGGTGGAACTCGATCCAAAGCTGGCGGACGCTTATAATTTGCGGGGTTATTTACAGGTTGGCAGTGTCGCCTCGGGCGGTGCGCTTGCGGGCGCCTTGGAAGGGGCCATCACCGATTTTGATCATGTGCTCGCGCTTAACCCGACCAATGCCTTCGCCCTGGCCAGCCGGAGTTTTGCCAAGGCGAGTCAGACAGACTGGCCGGGAGCATTGGCTGATTGCAACCGCGCCCTTGAACTCGATCCAACAATGATCAAAGCCCATCTGTTGCGCGGCATGATTGAATTCCACATGCGCGATTACAAAAGTTCGGTTGCCGACCTGGACATAATGCTGGCGGCTGAATCCAAAAATATCTACGCGTATGAATACCGGGCCCAGGCCGAAATGCGCCTTCAGAAATACACGGCTGTGATTGCCGATTGCACCCATGTCATCGAACTTGACTTCAAAAATGCCGACGCCTACAACTTCCGTTCCTGCGCTAAAGTGTTTACCGGTGACATCGCCGGTGCGGACTCTGATTCTGAAACGGCGCACCAACTTGATCCAACCCGCTATCCTAACCGGAGAGATCATGAGACTCAGAAGTGAATTTGCCTTCGATGCGGCTGTCGCCGGCAGGGGCCATTTTTAGCGGCTGGTCTTGGTCCTTGCATTTTAAACTGCCCGCAACTTGATGAGCAGATCCTTGCTCTCCACCGTGTCGCCGACCGAGGCATACAATACATCCACAATGCCATCCGCCGCGGCGTAAACCGTGGTCTGCATCTTCATGGCCTCCATCATCAAAACCTTGTCGCCCTTGACGATCTTCTGACCAACCGTCACGGCGATGTTGGCGATCAATCCGGGAATCGGTGCGGCGGTTTGCAACGGATCGGTAATGTCAGCCTTGGGCCGCATCTTGGCCTGTGGTGCAACCTTTTTATCGGCGACGAGCGTCTCGCGCGTGACGCCGTTCAATTCATACGTGACCGTGCGCCGTCCGTCCTTGTCCGGTTCACTGATGTTGACGAGACGGACGATGAGCGACTTGCCCTCCTCGATGGCGATATTGATCTCCTCGCCAGCGCGCAGGCCGTAAAAGAACGCCGGCGTCGGCAGCACGCTCACATCACTGAACTCACGGGTGGATTTTGAGAAGTCGGCAAAAACCTGCGGATACATCAGGTGCGAATACAGATCGTCATCCGTGGCTTCGCGCTTGAGCGTTTCGGAAAGTTCCCTGCGAATTTTTTCCAGGTTGGCTGGCATGGCGACCGCGCCGGGAATGACGCTTTTCTTGAAATCTTTCTGTGCCTGCGCTGCGCGCTTCTCGCCGAGGACAACGCGTTGAACATCTTTCGGCCAGCCGCCCGCAGGCCAGCCAAGGCCGCCGCTCATCATGTCCGCCACGGATTCGGGAAAACCCTGCGCGCCGGGTTCGAGGTTCACCACGTCGGCGGGTTTGATGCCGCGCGAGAAAAGAAACAATGCCATGTCGCCGACGACCTTGCTGCTGGGCGTGACTTTTACGATGTCGCCGAAGAGTTGATTCACCTCGGCATAGGTGTGCGCGATCTCCGGCCAGCGATGGGAAACGCCCATGCTCGCGGCCTGTTCCTTGAGGTTGGTATATTGGCCGCCGGGCATCTCATGCAGATAAACTTCCGCGCTGCCGGTCTTCGGCGCGGTGTCGAACGGATGATAATATTCCCGGACTTTTTCCCAGTAATCGGCGAATTCGTTCAACGCATTCAGATCAAGTCCGGTGTCGCGCGGCGAATGTTGCAGCGCGGCAACGATGGAATTCAAATTCGGCTGGCTCGTGCTGCCGCTCATGCTGGCGAGCGCGAGATCAACGACATCCACGCCCGCTTCGCTCGCTTCCAAAATCGCGGCGGCTTGCGTGCCCGCCGTATCGTGCGTGTGAAAATGAACCGGAATTCCCACCTCATCGCGCAACGCCTTCACCAGCACCTTCGCAGCCAGCGGACGGCAAAGCCCGGCCATGTCTTTGATTGCCAGAATATGCGCGCCCATCTTTTCCAGTTCCTTGGCGAGCTTGACGTAGTATTTCAGCGAATACTTGTCGCGGTTCGGGTCGAGAATGTCGCCGGTATAACACACGGCGGCTTCGCAGATGGCGTGCGTGTCTTGCACGGCATCCATCGCCACGCGGAGATTGGGCGTGTAATTCAGCGAATCGAAGATGCGGAAAATATCAATGCCCGACGCGGCGGCATGTTTCACAAAACCGGCGACGACGTTCTCCGGGTAATTGGAATAACCCACGGCGTTGCTGCCGCGAAAGAGCATTTGAAAACAAATATTCGGAATCCGGGCGCGCAACTGGCGCAGGCGATCCCACGGGTCTTCGTTCAAGAAACGCATCGTGGTGTCGAACGTCGCGCCGCCCCACATCTCCACCGAGAAGAGCCCCGATGCACGCCGGGCAATCGCATCCGCCACGGCCAGCATGTCATGCGTGCGGACGCGCGTAGCCATGAGCGATTGATGTGCATCGCGCATCGTGGTGTCGGTGACGAGCAACTGCTTTTGCTTGCGCGTCCACTCGGCGAATTTCTTTGGCCCAAGTTTCAACAACAAGTCGCGCGTGCCGGGAGGCGGGTTGAGCTTGTGATCAAAATTGACAGGCGTGGCGGACGTGAGCGCCTTGGCCGGTTTGTAGCCTTTGGCGTGGGGATTGCCGTTGATGATGACGTTGCCGAGAAAGTTCAACAGCTTGGTCGCGCGATCGCGGCGTCCTTTGAACGTGAACAACTCAGGCGATGTGTCAATGAGGGTGGTCGTGGCCTGGCCGGTGCGGAATTTCTCGTGCTGGATGACATTTTCCAGAAAAGGAATGTTGGTCTTCACGCCGCGGATGCGGAATTCGGACAACGCACGCTTCATGCGTTGCAGCGTGTCTTCATAGGTGTGCGCGCTGGCGATGACCTTGACGAGCAGTGAATCGTAAAACGGTGTGATGATCGCGCCGCCGTAGCCCATGCCGCCGTCGAGCCGGATGCCAAAGCCGCCCGGCGAGCGATACGCGATGATCTTGCCATAATCCGGCATGAATTTATTTTCCGGATCTTCGGTGGTGACGCGGCATTGGATCGCGTAGCCATTGCGCGGAATTTCATTTTGCTGCGGCATCCCGACGACTGGCCCGTGAAGTTCATGGCCTTGGGCGATTAAAATCTGCGCGCGGACGAGGTCAAGTCCCGTAATGACCTCGGTGACGGTGTGCTCAACCTGGATGCGAGGATTCATCTCGATGAAGAACCATTCGTGCTTGTCGAGGTCGTAGAGAAATTCAATTGTGCCTGCATTGTCGTAATGGATCTCACGTGCCATGCGGGCGGCGGCATCGCACAGTTCCTTGATGACCGGCTCAGGCAGGCCAAAGCTTGGCGCAACTTCGATGACCTTTTGATGGCGGCGCTGCACCGAGCAATCGCGCTCATGCAAATGAATCACGTTGCCATGCTGATCGCCGAGAATCTGCACCTCGATGTGCTTGGCGCGCGGAATGTATTTTTCGAGAAAGACGGCGGGATTGCCAAAGGCGCGTTCAGCCTCGGACTGTGCCTCGTCGAGCAAGCTCGAAAGGTCGGCCGCCTTTTGCACGACACGCATTCCGCGTCCCCCGCCACCGAACGCGGCCTTAATGATGAGCGGAAAACCAATCTGCTTGGCGGCTTTCATCGCTTCGTCGCGATCGGAGACCGGCTCTTCATTGCCGGGCAGGACGGGGACGTTAATTTTCTGGGCGAGCGCGCGGGCGGCGGTTTTATCGCCCATCATGTCGAGCAGTTCCGGTCGCGGTCCGACAAAAGCGATGCCGGCCTTCGCACAGGCGCGGGCGAAGTTTGCGTTCTCAGATAGAAAACCATACCCCGGGTGAATCGCGTCCACGCCCTTTTCCTTCGCAACGGCGACGATGCTTTCAATGTCCAGATACGCGGCGACCGGGCCTTTGCCATCGCCGATTACATAGGCTTCGTCCGCCTTGAAGCGATGCAGACAGAAGCGGTCCTGCTGCGCGTAAATGGCGACGGTGCGCAGGTCAAGTTCCGTGCCTGCGCGAAAAATGCGGATGGCGATCTCGCTCCGGTTGGCGGCGAGCAGCTTCTTGAATGGACGGATTTTTTCCTGTTTCAAGTCAGACTTTGCGTTCGCACTGTTCGATTGGCTCATGAGGGCTTTTTGTATAATCGTTCAGCCGGAAAAATGCAAAGTTTTGGTGATGTAAAAATGTCAGCGGCCCGGCGAACGCGAGATGCGAACTTCGGGACGGTAAATGATCCGCACGAGCAGATCGCCGCGTCCACCGCGCGGCTTGGGGAGACCTTGGCCGGAGACCGTTATGATTTCGTTGCGCCCGACGCGCCGGGGGATTTTCACCTGAAGTGAGGAACCGGTGATTCCCCGGATCATTTCCACGCCGCCTTGAGTGGCGCGGTCAGGCTTGATTTTTAAATCGCATCGCAAGTCGCAGCCACGCACCTTGAACCGGAAGCCCGGCAACGCCTTCACGCGAAGCTGCACAAAACCGCCGGCGAAGGGTTCGTTGCGTGGCAGCCGGAAACGCGTTCCGGGCACGCTTTCTGGTGGAACGACGAGGTGGTAATTCTCCACACTGCCCGGATTGGCCGGATCTTTGACACGGACCTCCCTGGTTGTGCCTCGAATAAAATCTTCCAGAGGCAGGTTCACATCCTGCGAAATATTCCGCTCAACTTTTACCGGGCGCATTTTGGCGGCGGATTTTTTTGATGCGTCCAGTTCGCGGTCGTAGGCTTTACGGCGTTCGGGATCGCTTAAAATTTCATAAGCTGCATTCAGTTCCTGCGTGTAAACGAGAGCAGCAGATGAATGGGGATTTAGATCGGGATGATGCCGCCGGGCGAGCGAGCGATAGGCGGCGCGGACTTGTGCCGTGGTGCAGCCGCGATCAAGCCCGAGCGTGGTGTAATGATTGGTTGCCGTGTTTTGCAATCCCAAAGGTTAAGGCGCAACAGCGGTAACGTCAGCTTCTTTACGGGCAGGGGAAATTTTTTTATCCGGCGCGAGCAGCCGGGCCTGTTTGAGCAGCCGGCAGAAATCTTTTTTGCTCGTCTGGTGCAGAGTGCCTTCCTTATTGCCGAGATTGGGCATGGACTTGTATTCCACCGTGAGCCGCTCAAGCTTCACGATGCGGATATATTCCTTGTCCTTCTTCCAAACCTGGCCCTGGCACAGTTTCATGGGATGTTTAAAAAAATCTGTCTCCCCCGATTGCTTACCGAGGGAGACAGCATTTAGGGGAGCGACTACTACTTCTTCTTTTTGGCGGCGGGCTTTTTAGCAGCGGGCTTTTTAGCAACTTTTTTAGTGGCCATAGTTTTTGTTTTCTTTGGTTTACAGAACTTCGGCATTTTTAGTTTCTCCGAAGGTGAGGGCATCATGCTGCTCTCCGATGAATTTGTAAATGGTGGAAAATGAAATTTCTTCGGGGCGGGTTCCAAGTTAATTGCGTGCTATCGTCCGTATTTTCGCCATACTGTTCCATATGTCATTCAGCGCACTCAGTCTTGATCCGAAAATTTTGCAGGCAGTGAAGGAAGCCGGCTACACGGAACCCACGCCCATCCAGGCGGCGGCGATTCCGCAGATCCTCGCCGGCCACGACCTCATCGGCATCGCGCAAACGGGCACGGGAAAAACTGCGGCGTTCACTTTGCCGATGCTCACGAAGCTTGCCGCCAGCATCGGCGATGGTCGTCAGCGCGGCACGCGTGCGCTTGTGCTCGCACCGACGCGCGAACTGGTTTTGCAGATCGAGGAGAATGTGAAAGCCTATGGCAAGCATCTGCCATTGCGCGTGGCTACTGTGTTCGGCGGCGTCGGTGAACATCCGCAGATCACCGCCCTCCGTGCCGGCACGCATCTCATTATCGCCTGTCCCGGACGCTTGATGGATCTGATGCAGCGCCGCTATGCTGATTTTTCCAATCTGGAATATCTCGTCCTCGACGAAGCCGACCGCATGCTTGACATGGGTTTCCTGCCGTCCATCCGCCAGATCGTCCGCTCGCTGCCGCAGAAACGCCAGACACTGCTTTTTTCCGCCACGCTCTCCAAGGAGATCGAAACGCTCACGCACGAATTTCAACACCAGCCGAAAACCGTGCAGATCGGTCGCCGCTCGAATCCTGCAGAGACCGTGACGCAACTCGTGTATGAGGTGCCGAAGTCGCTGAAGACCGCGTTGCTCGTCCATCTTTTGAAGGAGCCCGCCATGGACATGGTGCTGGTTTTTACGCGCATGAAACACGCCGCCGACCGGCTTGCACGCCAGCTCGAACAAAACGGCATCAAGACCGCCACGCTGCATTCCAATCGTTCGCAGAACCAGCGCTTGCGGGCGCTGAAAGATTTCAAATCCGGCGCGGTCAGCGTGCTGGTTGCGACGGACATCGCGGCGCGCGGCATTGACGTAGACGGCATCTCGCACGTGGTGAACTACGATTTCCCGATGCACGTCGAGGATTACGTCCATCGCATCGGGCGCACGGGTAGGGCACACGCGGTCGGCGACGCTATCAGTTTTGTGACGCCGGAAGATCACGGCGAACTTCGCGCGCTCGAACGCTTCATCGGTCGCGGCATCGTGCGCAAACGTGCAGACGGGTTTAATTACGCCCAGGTTGTTCCGCATGTCATTGACGATCGTCCGCGTCATCCGCAGCAACGCGGACAATCGCGCGGAACGCAACGTCCGCAGCGTCCTCAACATGCTTCGTCCCAATCGCGTCCGCCACAAGGCCGGCCTCAGCACAGTGGCGGTCGCCCGCAATCAGGTGGTTTTCGTCCGCAGCCGCAGCAGGCCAGTGGCAATCGTGAAGGCGGCAACGAACATCGTCCCGCCGCCCGTCCGCAAGGCAACGTCCGGCGTTTCAGCCCGCGCTGATGGCGGAAGGGTTTTTTAAACCGGCTGAATGTAAAATCGAAGAAGATGTTTTACAAAACTATCCCGATATTAGGCTTTGTCAGTGGCTGGTTTTCTATATTTCAAAAGATTCTCACGTCTAATGTGTCTTGTCCTCCACCAAAGCCACGCGAGCATGAACGGGCGTCTGAGTCGTGCCCGGAAAATCTTTGCAGGCGTCGGACGAGCCATTCCAAATCGGGTAGTGCCAAGTTCTATAGGGAAAGGTGGTAAACTTTCGTCTGCGAGAAATGTCTTGATAATGTCCATCAGTTCAAACTGATAGATGGCGCAATTACAGTATCGCTTCAGTGCTAAATCCGAAAGCCGCATGAATAATTCATGCTCGGTGGTGCAATTGTGCGGGTCGTGGAGCTGCGCGAGAAATATCTTGGCAGCTTCATCTCCAATTCGAACCGACATCCGGATACGCCCGTTTTCGGGTTCTTTTGCTATCGATTCAAGCAGGACACGCATATAAGACCTTGCATAATAGCGAGCCACGGTTTCGTGCGTTCTCACTTCATTGATAGCGACCTTAAATCCGGGTTTTCGACTTGTCCAGCAAGGATTTCTCGCGTAGCGGCGTCTCGGCAGAACGCCGCAAAACTTTGGAAATTGAAGAATGTGGCTTTCTGCCGAAAGCCGCTAGAACCACACCAAACACGGATGCAGTCGCGTTCCGGCAGGGCTTGATTTAACTTTCCGTCATGATTGAAAACCTGACTCCCAAGCCGGTTGCTTCCGGTGTCCGCATCGGCAGGCCAAACTTCAACTCAAATTGCTAATGGTCTTTGGTTCGATGTCGCTTCTTGTGTTCCCGCTTGCGGTGGCGATGGGTGTCGATCACCAAAAGGCAGAAAATAATTATACCGGCAATACACAGGATCATCACGACCGGCTTATATTGCCATACCAGATCAATAAAATTGGATATGTCCGAATCCATGCAACACAAGTTTACACCATTTTCACAAAATGAAATATCGAACTTTTGATGTCATCGAATCTGACAATCAGTGTCACTTTCTGGCGTTTAAGGAGGTTTTGAATTAAAGTTTAGTTAATGAACAAAAATCTGACTCCGCGACCAGTTGATCCCGGTGTCCGCATCGGCCATGTGCATCTAAAAGTCGCCGACCTCGACCGCGCGCTGAAATTTTATTGTGGCGTGCTCGGTTTTGAATTGCGGCAGCGGCTTGGCTCAAGCGCGGCGTTCATATCGGCCGGCGGTTATCATCATCACATCGGATTAAACACCTGGGAAAGCGCAGGCGGTTCGCCGCCACCAGCGCGCAGCACTGGATTGTATCATTTGGCGATCTTGTATCCGACCCGGGCAGCGCTGGCGGATGCATTACGCCGCTTGATTGCGGTTGGCGTGGAACTGGATGGCGCATCGGATCACGGCGTGAGCGAAGCATTGTATCTACGCGACCCGGACCAGAACGGCGTGGAACTGTATTGCGACCGGCCGCAGGAAAAATGGCCGCGTTCGCCCGATGGCGGCTTGGGAATGTTCAGCCAGGCGCTGGATTTGGACGCTCTGCTGGCAGAAGGCGTTTAAGAATCAGAATTAATCGATTTGTTGTTTTTGAATTTCCAGGCGGAATTTAGCATCTCTGCACTGAATGGTTCGGAAACGATGCCTTGAGCGGCATAAAGGTAGAGCGCGCATTTGTATATCTGGCCGGCCACACCGGCAAGATAGGATAGGAGGAAGATGCCCAGCAGCCAGAACACGCCGACGACGGCAATGAGCCAGTAATTGTTCAGCGCAATGCATAGGAAGAGCGAACCCAAAAGTCCTATGAGGGAAACAAGCAGGATAAGTCCGCTGGCCAGGCTTACGCCAGCGTAGCCGATTAGTGCCTCGCCCCAGGTGCGTTTCAAAATGCCAGCCGAGCTCTTGAGCATATTGATGGGATTGGTGTTTTGTTCATCGCGCACAATGATGGGAATCACAAAAACGGCCGCGATACTCCACGCCATACCGATGAAGCGGGCGATGATGCGTCCCACGAAGCTTAAACGTTGTTCAAGCTGCTGGATGATCAAACCCACAAGTCCGGCGAACAAAGTCCACATCAAGATCGCCTTTAACCGGGTGCCAGCAAATTTCAAGCCGCGCCGGATGGATACCTGTCCACCGCCCAGCGCCGCGAGAATTTCATGATAGAACGCGACATTGAAAAACGTAGCGCAAAACATTGAGACAAAATACATGAACGCCAGATAAACCATCGCGCCCGGCGTCAGATTAGATTGTACCACCCGTCCATTCGCGTCTGTTGTCTCGGAAAACAATGAATGGCTGATGGCCTCCCAGTGCTGGACGGAGACATATGAATAACTCGTGGGGCGTAACACAACCGGCGCAAGAAAAAACAGCAGAACGAGCATCGTGAAAAGAAAAACCACGATAGGAAAGACCAACAGACGTTTGTTTGCGGTCATGATGGCCAGGGAAGTTTTGAACAACAGCCAGCTTCGTTTGAATTTGCCAATGGGATCAATCATGTTTCCTTGATTGGATGATTATGAGTTCACACATGGTTTGGTTGCGAACCGCTCAACACCACGTGTTTTATCACTTGCAGTGGCATTGTCAGCAACAATTTCACATCAGAACAAACAGTGACGAATGCCCGGCGACTTCACAACGCTGGTGTCGAATCCGGATTGCGCTATAGTACGTCTCGTTTCGATGAACAAGATTATTAACATCGCCGCTTATAAATTTGTCACGCTGCCGGACTTGCGTTCGCTGCGCGCGCGTTTGCTGGCGTTGTGCCAGGGATGGGAACTGAAAGGCACGATTCTTTTGAGCGTGGAAGGAATCAATCTGTTCGTTGCCGGCGCTCCGGAAAAGATTGATCTGCTGCTCGCGGAGTTACGCGGGATTTCTGGCCTCGAAGATTTGTCGCCAAAGATCAGCGAGACGGAACATCAGCCGTTTACGCGGATGCTGGTGCGCGTCAAAAAGGAAATCATCGCGTTTGGCGTCGAGGGCATCAATCCGGCGCAACGCACATCGCCGAAGCTGGCGGCAAAGGATTTGAAACAATGGCTCGACGAAGGCCGCCCTGTGACGTTGCTCGACACGCGCAACGATTACGAAGTGAAGCTCGGCACGTTCAAGAATGCGCGCACTGTCGGCATAGATCATTTTCGCGAATTTCCCGACGCCGTGCGCAAGCTGCCGCCGGAGATGAAGGAGCAGCCCATCGTGATGTTTTGCACCGGCGGCATCCGCTGCGAAAAGGCCGGGCCGTTCATGGAACGCGAAGGTTTCAAAAATATTTTCCAGCTCGACGGCGGCATCCTGAAATATTTCGAGGAATGCGGCGGCGCGCATTACGCCGGTGAATGTTTTGTGTTCGACCAGCGTGTCGGCCTGGATCCCAGCTTGCAGGAAACGGAATCCACGCAATGTTTCCGCTGCCTTACGCCGCTGACCGAAGCCGACCAGAAGGATGCACGCTACGTTTCTGGCCAGTCGTGTCCGTATTGTTTCAAGACGCCCGCCGAGCAGATGGCGCTGAATATCGCGCAACGTCACGAAGCAATCCAACGCGCCACCACGCCGCTGCCGGGCAGCCAGCCACACGACAATTTCAAACCGATCAACGTTCCCGTGGATTGCGACGGCAAAACCCTGTTGCACACGTTATGCCGGATTGTGACGCACGTTCCCGCCAGTTATTGGGAAGCGGAATGTGCGCGCGGGCTGTTGGTGAACCTGAAGCGCGACGCTATGACCGCCACGCAGGTCGTCCGTGCGGGCGAGCGTTACCTCCATAAATTTCCCGGCGTGACCGAGCCGGACGTGAATGGCCGCGTGGAAATCATGCACGAGGACGAGGCGTTGATCGTGCTGAACAAACCGGCGCCGTTGCCGGTCCATGCGGGCGGGCGGTTTTATCGCAACACGCTCCAGCACATTCTCGACGAAGTTTATTACCCGCAGAAACCGCATCCCGCGCACCGGCTCGATGCTAACACAACCGGCGTCATGCTGATTACGCGCACACGGCATTTCGCCGGGAAATTGCAGCCGCAGTTCGCGAATGGACAGATTGAGAAACGTTATCTTGTCCGCGTGCCGGGCCGGCCGCCGGAAAATAATTTTAGCTGTGATGCGCCCATCAGCGCCGAGTCCGGCAAACTCGGCTCGCGCGAAGTGGATTTTGAAACGGGCTTGGCGGCGCGCACGGAGTTTCGCGTGCTCAAAAGAAATCCCGACGGTTTAACCTTGCTAGAAGCGCGTCCGCTGACCGGACGCACGAATCAAATCCGCATCCACCTCTGGCACCTCGGCTTTCCCGTGTCCGGCGACTCCGTTTATCTGCCCGGTAAAAAACTTGGCGATACGCAGACGCTGGACATCGGCGACTCGCCGCTTTGCCTGCATGCCTGGAAAATTTCCTTCCTGCATCCGCTCACGAAAAAGCCGGTGGAATTCACCGCGCCACCACCGGCGTGGGCGGTTTGAATTCCACTGGTTAAACTTGTCACCGTTTGCGGTTTGGCCAACACCTGACGACGCTTGATGACAGACCCAATCGTCGTCAAATCACCACGTAAAGTTATCCTACGACATCCGTTAGGGTGAAGCTGTTCGGAGCGCGGGTGCGGTGCGGGTGCCCAGCAATTCGATGGCGCGCAGGAGTTTTGCTTGCGGCAATTCAGCCACGTCCATCTGGAACGTGAGCCGTGAGATGCCGCCGAGCGCTTCACTGTGCTGACGGATTTTCTCCGCCACTTCTTCAGGATTGCCCAGCATCAACGCGCCCTGTGGACTCCGTGCGGCGTCGAAATGAGCGCGGGTGATGGGCAGCCAGCCTCGTTCCCGGCCGATCTTGGTGAAGGTCTTGGCGTAGCCGGGAAAAAAATCATCAATCGCCTGCTGCGTGGTTTCGGCGACATAACCCAGCGCATGAACACCGACTTTTAATTTTTCAGGAGCATGTCCCGCACGCCGGCCGTATTCGCGGTAAGCATCCACCAGCGGACGGAACCGCCGCGTCTCGCCGCCGATGATGGCGATCATCAACGGTAGTCCGAGCATTCCGGCGCGGGCAAACGATTCCGGCGTGCCGCCCACGCCGAGCCAGATGGGGATTGGGTTTTGCATCGGTCGCGGATAAACACCCTGCCCGGTGAGCGGCGCGCGATGCTGGCCCGACCAGTGAACAAATTCATTTTCACTCAACTTGAGCAGCAGATCCAATTTCTCAGCAAACAGCGAATCGTAATCCTCGAGTTGCAGGCCGAACAACGGAAACGATTCCGTGAACGAACCGCGCCCGGCGACTATTTCCGCCCGGCCTTGCGAGAGCAGATCCAGCGTGGCGAATTGTTGAAACACGCGCACCGGATCAGCAGCGCTCAACACCGTGACCGCGCTGGTGAGGCGGATATTTTTGGTCCGGGCTGCTGCCGCACCGAGAATGACCGCCGGCGCGGAATCGAGATATTCGCGGCGATGATGTTCCCCGACGCCGAACACGTCCAAGCCAACCTGATCGGCGAGTTCAATCCGCCCGACCAGATGGCGAACGCTCTCAGACGCACTGACCGACTGGCCTTTACCATCGTCAGTCAATGCCGCCGCGAAACTATCAACCCCGATTTGCATATTTGGTTGGGCTTGAAAAATTACCTTTTCAATTTCACCGCATATTCGGCTACGCGTTTACCAAGGATTTCGCCAGTGAGTTTATCTTCGGCACTCGGTTTTATGTCCGGCGATTCCTGTCCGGCCTGGGCGGTTGCCCCAGCAAAGCTGCCGAGGCGGTTGATGCCGTTGGCCTGCATCGGCATTTCGCCCAAACCGACCCAGATCATGCCGTGCTGCATCGCCAGCGTATGAAAGTATTGTAACGTGCTGAACTTGTCACCGCTCGGGCTGCTGGAAACGCTGAAGCCCGACGCGAGCTTGTCGCGCCAAGCGCTTGTGAACCACTTTGCGCCGGTCGCATCGGCAAAGATCTTGAACTGACCCGCCGGCCCGCCCATGTAAGTCGGGCTGCCGAAGATGATCGCATCACTCGCGTCGAGCTGCGCGAACACGGCCTCGTTCTGGTAACGGCCCTTGACGATGTCATCGCCGCTGATGGCGATGAGGTTGGTTTTGACGCCGGCAACAGATGCCGCGCCCTTTTGCACGGCTTCCGCAAGTTTGGTCGTGTGACCGGAGCCGGAGAAATAGATGACGGATACGGTTGGCATAATTCTATTTTGGTTTTGTATCGAGGTTTCAGTTTACTGGCGTTCTTCTTCCAGATCGTAGATGTCGAAGAAGACATAAACCGGCCGGTTGCGCGGAACAAATTTGGGAATGTAATCCTCCATGTATTCCTGGATGCCATCAGGCATCTCGCTGAGGCGCTTGCCGCGCAGGTCATTGTTCCAGCGGATGATTTCAATGCGTGGACGCGCCTTGGCATTCTTCTCAATCCAGGCGGCGATCTCCGCATCCGTGGCCCCGGTCGCCACGAAATCCTTGAACTTGTCGTAAGTGATCCCGGCAAAATCCAGGAACATGGCATCCACCGGGCAGCCGGAATGATATTCACCGCCCGTGCCTGCCAGCACTGCGCGACACTTGTCCACGGCACGGCCGGCGATCACATAACCCGCGAGCAGTTCACGCGGACTGCGGGGAAATTGTTTGGTCAGATCAAGTGCCAGCAATTTAACTTTTTCTTGTGAAGTCATAATTATTCTTTCTTTGTAGCGGCTTCCCGGCAGGGAGCCGCATTTCTTATTCGTTTAAAATTGCGGCGGTCTGCCGGCCGCCGCTACCGATTAAATCATTTCGTAACGGCCGCACCGGCGATGCTCAACGACAAGTCAATCGTCGTCGAAACCTTGTCTTCAGCCTGGCCCTTCATGATGTTGAAATCATTCCGGTTGATGATGAAATTCGCGCGAACGACGAGAAGGTCACCTTCCATCTTGGGAATTCGGGCGCTCAATTTGCCTTTCAGATAGGTAAGCTTGACCGGCACGGTGATTTCCTTGGAGACGCCATGCAACGTGAACGTGCCGGTGGCATCCGCCGTTGTGACGTTGCCCTCGGTTTTGACGTTGGCGAGTGACTTCGCTTCAAACGTGATTTCAGGATACTTCGCCACGTCCAGCCAGTTGGCACTGTGCAAATGTTCCTTCTGCATCGGATTCGGCACGGTCAATGATTCGCTGGCAACGACGATTTTACCGGTCGTCGCCGCCGGATTTTCCGGGTCAAACGAAACGGTGCCCGTGATGCCGCTCGCGCTGCCATTGATGGATTCCAATGGCGCGTCGAGTTTGAATACCGCATTGTTCACGCCCTTCGGATCTTTGAAGTCGAAGGTTTGTGGCGCGGCATAAACCGCCGTGGCCAGTGAGAGGAGTGGAATGATGTGTGTCAGTTTCATGATGTGTTATTGGTTTGTGGTTTTATTTTTTGTTTGTGTGCTTTGTTTTTTTGTTACGGAAGAAAAAGGATGCTCCGGCAAGCGCCACTGCAACCACGGCGGCACCGCCGAGAAAATCCACGCCGGGTAGAAATTTTTTCTGGTAGGTGATGCCCCCAATCTCGGTTACGGGGTCAAGTGTTTTGATTGCGATGCTGGTTTTGGTCCAGCCACGATTGGCACCAGTGACCAGCCAGGTTGTCCCGGCGGCCAGCACGACCAGCACGGCGAGTATTTGCAGAATGCGTTTCATATTTTGATTGTAGCGGCTCCTCGGCAGAGAGCCGCATTTTTGTTTTTAGGAAAATAGCGGCAGTCTCCCGACCGCCGCTACAGTTTCAGTTTAGATCGAACAACAACACCTGCGACGGTTTCACGCCGACCAGTTCGATGTTCGTTTCAGTGTCAATCGCCGCCGCGTCGCCGCCGACCAGCGTCTTGCCGTTCAGCTTCACTTCGCCCTCGGCGATGTGCACCCACGCATGACGTCCGGCGTTCAGCTTGTGCGCGACCCGGTTTTCCGGCGCGAGCTTGGCGAGCCAGAGTTCCGCGTCCTGATGGATGGCGATGGAGCCATCGCGTCCGGCCTTGCTCGTGACCAGGTTCAACACGCCGTTCGGCGCGTCCTTGAACGACTTCTCCGCATAACGCGGTGTCACGCCCTTGGCATCCGGCTGGATCCAGATCTGGAGCAGATGCACGGCTTCATCCTTGGCGGGATTGAATTCGCTGTGCTGCACGCCCTTGCCGGCGGCCATGTATTGCACGTCGCCCGTCTTGATGACGCGCCCGTTGCCCATGGAATCCTTGTGCTCCAGCTTGCCGCTCAAGATGTAGGTGATGATCTCCATGTCGCGGTGCGGATGCGTGCCGAAACCCATGCCCGGCATCACGAGATCGTCGTTGATGACGCGCAGGCTGCGATAACCCATCCAGTCCGGATTGTAATAATCCGCGAAGCTGAAGGTGTGATAACTGTCCAGCCACCCGTGACTCGCGTGGCCCCGTTCATTTGATTTTAGAATCTTCATATGGCAAGACGTTAGCGGCGATTTCGCGTTCGTGGAAATATCATGTTTCTTGCCTCACCATGCTTTAAGGTTATGCTCGCAAAAGATCACCGGTTAGCCTGTAAAGAAATCCTCGTGGACAATGCGCAGCAAGTGTGGTATTACTTTTACCACAATCTATGTTCGGAACATTCATCAAAGAACTACGCGCGAAACAGCGCCTCGGCCTCCGTGAATTCTGCCTGGAGCACGGCCACGACCCAAGCAACTGGAGCAAAATTGAACGGGAGGTGTCACCTCCACCCAAGGACGAGGCAACCCTGAACAAGTGGGCGAAACAGCTCGGCCTCAAGCTGGACACGGACGACTGGCACAAGTTCCACGATTACGCCGCCGTGGATGCCGGGCGCATCCCTGACCACGTTTTGGAAAATGAAGAACTGTTGGCCCGGCTTCCCGCCTTCTTCCGCACCATTTCCGGACAGAAACCATCACGCGAAGATTTGGAAAAACTTCTCGGCATCATCCAGGGGACAAAACGGCCTTGAACGACCCGCGCAAATTCAAGGTGCCATACAATCCCAAGGAGCGTATCTGGCAGGAAGCCGACCGGTTGCGGGCAGCGCACCCGGCGGGACGCTTGTTGCCGGTGAAAGTCCTCGACCTCGCTGAATTTGATCTCGGTCTTGAACTGGTTGCCGTGGATGGCCTGCGCGAGCAAACTGGACATTGACGCCCTGCTCATGGGCGATTTGAAATCCATCCTTGTGGACAAACGCGTCTTCATGAGTCCGCGCCTCGAATACCGCCTGCGCTTCTCCGTCGCCCACGAAATCGGCCATCTCATTTTGCACCGCGACATCTACGCCGGACTGAAACACGTCACCGCCGCCGAATGGTTCGATTACATCTCCGCCATACCCGATGTGGAATACGGCTGGGTGGAATGGCAGGCCTACGAATTTGCCGGACGCCTGCTCGTCCCGACCGATGCCTTGCGCGCAGAATTTCAAACCGCCGTTCAAACCGCGCAAGCCGCCGGCTACACCGACTGGCTGGCTGCCGATGAAACCGCGCTCGACTACATCGCCTCACGCATCGCGCCAAAATTCGGCGTCTCGGCGGAAGTGATTGCCAAACGCTTGCGTGCAGAAAAACTTTGGCCACCAAGCAATTGCTAATCTGACAATGAACATTACCGAAGACACATTCACTTTCTGGTCACAAGGCCCCGGAAAAACCGAGGCTGACAAATGCGAGAACGCCGAAAATGCGGTTCGCAAAGCGATTCTGGCAAACGAGGAGTTGTCTAAATTGGACGTTTCGATTTTTGCAACAGGCTCGTATCGAGCACGGACAAATGTTCGTCAGGACAGCGACGTAGATATTAGCGTGCGATATAATACTGCCTTCTTCCCCGACTACCCGGAGGGCAAGTCAGGAAAGGATTTTGGACATGGTGATTCCAAATTAACCTACGCAGACTTCAAAAATAAGGTTGAACGAGCGCTAAAGTCTTATTTTGGAGATTCAAGCATCACGCGCGGTCAAAAAGCTTTTGACGTTCACGCAAATACATACCGCATTGATGCCGATGTTGTTCCTGTTTTTCCGCACCGCCGCTACACAGGAAACAAAAATCCAGATGGGACCGAACATTTCTATGAGGGAGTCGCGTTTGTTCCGGACGGTGGTAGCATCATAAAAAATTGGCCTCAACAGACATATGACAATGGCGTTTCTCGCAATGACGCTACTGGTCGCCACTACAAACGCTTGATTCGCATTTTCAAACGACTTCGGAACAAGATGCAAGACGACAAGATAGCTGAAGCGTCAAATATCGCTTCATTTCTGATTGAATGCCTCATGTGGAACGTGCCGCCGAACGCATTCAAACATGAAACCTATACTGAAGATGTTAGGCAGGTCATAATCGACGTGTGGAATGCCACCAAAAAAGACGAAACTTGTGATAAATGGGTCGAAGTTAGCGGACTCAAATGGCTCTTTCGTCCTAGCCAACCTTGGACTCGCGAACAGGCAAACAAGTTTTTGCACACGGCTTGGAACTACATAGGATTCAAATGAAAAACTTGCACAGCAAACGTTTCGCTCTAGCTATCTTTGTAGTTTTTTCCATCTGTTTTTGCTGGATGGCATATCGTAGCGGCAAGAATGCTTCCGACCTCTGGAGCATCCTAAAGATCGCTTACAAAACTATTCCACTCGTTTTATTAGCGGTCGGTATTTTTGTTGCGCACGCGTGGCGTTGGAAAGTCTTCCGGGGCTGGCTTGTGCCATTTCCAGATCTTAATGGCACATGGCAGGGAACAATCCAAACAACATGGAAGAACCCTGAAACGGGTGCTGTGCCCGCGCCGATTCCGGTGACTCTCACAATCAAGCAATCGTTTATCCGAATGAGTTGCGTAATGCGCACGGCTGAAATGACGAGTCGCAGTTATCTGGCTGATTTTTGGCTGGATGGAGATGAACAGATTCGGATGCTGGGTTACAGCTACCACAGTAAACCGTTACCATCGGTTGTTGACCGTAGCCAACCGCATGATGGAACAATCGTCTTCGAGCTGATTGGAGATCCAGTTGAGAAGCTAAAAGGAACTTACTGGACGGCTCGGAAAACGACTGGCGAGGTTGTCTTAACTTTCCGTGAAGCGAAGCGTCTCGAAGAATTTCCAAACGACTTGGGCAAGCATCCTGTTTCTGGTAAGTGAGCATGGAAGAAAATTCAATACCGGTCGCAATGCCGCAGGTGGAAATTTACACGGACGGCGGATGCGAACCCAATCCCGGCGCGGGCGGTTACGGCGTGGTGTTGTTGCATCCCAAGAAACGCGCGGAAACCAGCGGCGGCTTTCGTTCGACCACCAACAACCGGATGGAAATCTTTGCCGCCATCGCCGGACTCGAAATGTTGAAGCAGCCCTGCAAGGTCACGATTTACAGCGATTCGAAGTATGTGGTGGATGCCATGATGGCAGGTTGGGTGGCGGCGTGGAAACGAAAAAGCTGGTGGCGCACTAAGATCGAACGCCCGGAGAATGTGGATTTGTGGCAGCGGCTGGATGCGTTGTGCCAGACGCATCAGGTGGAGTTCCGCTGGGTAAAAGGCCACGTCGGCGTTCCGGAAAACGAGCGGTGCGATCAACTCGCGATGGCCGCCCTGCGCCAGCCGAATCTCCCGGTGGATGACGGTTATGAAAACAAACCGGAAACCGCCGGCGTCCGCCCGGACATGCAGGAAGGCGAGCCGTGCGGTAAATGTGAAACGCCGGTCATCAAGCGGAAGGGAAAATCGAAGCCGGGCCGGGATTACTACTTCGAGTATCATCTTTGGTGTCCCAAGTGCGAAATCGCCTATCACGTTGAATCAGCAAAAAGGTTCGTTGAGCAGTCGCCAACGTTGTTTTAATACCGATTTTTTTCGCCCAGTCGGCCAAGTCTGGTTATTCTCCGCCGCATGGAACTCCGCCATGCTCCGTTACTTTGTCGTCGTGGATGGAAAAGCTCGCAGCTTAATCCCGCTTGCAAAGGAAGCGGAAGCGGTTAGTTTTGTGGCATGAATACGACGGTTGACGCAATCTATGAGCACGGCAAACTGACTTTGCCGCAGCCGCTCGCGCTCCCGGAAAAATCGCACGTCCGCGTGACCATCGAGTCGAACGATATGGATCGTAGCGGGGTCAGTCCGGCAAGCGCCTTTGCCAAATGGCGCGGTCGCGGTCAGCTTCCCACCGGTAAAAATGCGGACGACTACCTTCACCTGACGCGCGATGGCAACGGCAATTGACAGCTCGGTGCTGCTGGATGTGTTGCTGGCGGATCCGGCGCACATGGAAAAATCTGAAGTGGCTTTGCGGGAAGCGGCGGCGCAAGGCGGTTTGCTGGTCGGCGAGGTGGTCATCGCGGAAATCACTCCGGTTTTGCGGGGCGCATCCATCAAGGAATTTCTCTCCGACTGGCGGATTCAATTCGTTCCCTCATCTGTCGAAAGCGCCATGTTGGCCGGCGAGATGTTCCGATTGTATCTGGAGCGCGGCGGCAAACGCAGACGGGTGGTGCCGGATTTTCTGATCGCAGCGCATGCACAGATTCACACCGGCAGCCTGCTTGCGCGGGACCGTGGTTATTACCGGGATTATTTTCAAGGATTGAATTTGTTCGAGCCCCGCTGATTAGCGCATAATTCTCCTGCATGGAACTCCGCCATCTTCGTTATTTTGTCGCCGTGGCTGAAGCGGAAAATGTCACGCGCGCCGCGACCAAGCTGCACGTCTCGCAACCGGCCTTGAGCCGCCAGATCCATGACCTCGAAGACGAGATCGGATTCTTGCTGCTGGAACGCAGCGCCAAGTCCGTGCGGTTGACGGCGGCGGGCAGGGTTTTTCTGACCGAGGCGCAGGCCGTTCTGCAACGCGCAGAGGAAGCGGTGAAAAAGGCCCGCGCCGCCGTGGGTGGAATGTCGGGCGAAATCCATGTCGGCTACGCGCCGTCGCTCACCGTGCAGATCCTGCCACCGATGTTGCGCGCGTTTCAAGGCGAGTTCCCAAAGGTGCGCGTGGTGCTGCACGATCTGTCTTCCGAGGAAATGCTCGAGCAGCTCGGCAGCAAGAAATTACAAATCGCCCTCACGGTGCGTCCGCCGGCGAAATTGTTGCGTGGACTCACCTTCGCAGAAATCGCCCGTTATGCGCTGGTGGTGGCCGTCGCTCCCAATCATCCGCTGGCGAAGTCAAAAGCCATCACGCTTCAGCAAGTCGCACCGGAACCGTTGATCGGATTGAGCCGGAAGGATTATCCCGAATATCACGTCGAGACCAAAAAGCTGTTTGCGGCGGTCGGCCTGAAGTCAAACATTGCCGAGGAACATGAAGGCGGCACCGGCATCATCGCCGCCGTTGAAGCGGGGCGGGGGATTGCGCTCGTGCCGAGCAGCCTGGCGTGCATTGTCGGGACGCGGGTTAACTTGCTGCCGCTGAAGCCGGCGTTGCCGCCCATCCCCGTGGGTGCAGTCTGGCTGAAGGGAAATGAATCTGATCTGGTGAAAAAATTCATTGCGGCGTCCAGTCCTGAACTGCGCAAACTGTAACCGCTTTCACGACGTCGTCAGAAAATTTGCAGTGTTAAGGTTGAAATTAACTGGAGTTGTTGAAAAAATACACCGATGAAAGTTGCTTTGCCTCCGCTATTGTTGCTCGCGCTGTTGAATTTTATTTTTCCCGCCCGCGCTGAAATCTCCGCCACAAATGAGCCGGTGCCGGGAATTTTCATTCACTCAGAGACGCGTACAAATCCGCCCACGCGATTGTTTGTCGCGGAAGTGGATTTGAAAAATCCGAAGCTGCACCTGCACGTCGCCAATGGCGGCCCTGACCCGGACGGCCCCGGCAAATGGCAGACGACATTGCTGGAGCCGACGAAGATCGCTGCACGGGAAAAGTTTGATTTCGTGATCAACGGCGACTTTTTCGGGGCGCGCGGCGTCAATGATGGTGAGGGAACCAATGCGGCTTATCGCGCGGGCCAATGGAGCCTGGCGGAAGGTCCGGCCATGACTGACGGCACGACTTGGTCCACTTCCACCAACGCACGGCCGTGTCTGGTGGTGCACAAGGATCATTCGGTGACGATTGAAATTTTGACGAGTCCGGCGGATGATGATTGGGAAGTCATCAGCGGAAATGTGATTCTCGTCCGCGACGACGCTGTCATCCCGCATCAAAATAAAGTGCGCCACCCGCGAACCGTCGTCGGCCTGGACAAGGCCGGGAGCAAACTGATCGTTCTCGTGGTGGACGGGCGCAAGCCGGGCATCGCCGTCGGCATGAGCTACGATGAACTGGCGGCGGAAATGTTGCGGTTCGGTTGCCACAACGCTTTGAACCTCGACGGTGGCGGCAGTTCCGTGATGGCCGTGCGCGAATCAACGACGGACAAATTCAAAATCCTGAACGAGCCGACTGACGGTCGCGAGCGTGCCGTGGTCAACGTGCTTGGTATTACGGTGGACCAAGATTGACCTCTGTTCTAATGCGCGGCGGCGAAATGTTCGCGGCGCGGATCGGTGGCGGAGATGACGACGCTCACGGATTTCTGATTAAACCCCTTGAAGCCGCCGTGCCGCTGCAGATTTTCCAGATGGCTGCCCAGCGCGCCCTCCTTCATGAATTTTTCAAACTGTTCGGGCGTGATGAGTTTTGCGGCCAGTAATTTTTCCGCGCGCTCGCGGTTCACAGTCCAGCGCTCGCCTTCGGTGAAGGCCTGCTTCAAAAATTCAAAATTGGAGAATGGGTTCATCGTGTTGATGCCTTCCACCTTCAGTTGTTCGCGCAGCAGCGCATAGTCAAACCGCGCTTCGAGATGGTGCATGCCGGCACCGAGAAAACTTTCGCCATGCAAACCGCACCAGAGTCCGACCGTGCCGAGCTTGGGCGCAGGCGGCAGGCGATGGCTGGAAAAATCCAATTGCGTCTCGTCCGGCATCAAGTCCACGTCGGCGAAAACCGTGATACCCACGAGCGGCTGCTCGGAAATCTGGGCGCCCCAGCCGGCCTCCGCACCGGCGTAATAGCGCTCGCGCTTTTCAAAACCAAGCGCAAGCAGGAACCCGATCAGATCCACGAAATACTCGCGCGAGCAACGGAAAGTGTGATGGTCGTGGTTGCCCCAGCCGAGGCCGAGCTGGTCCTGGCGAAATTTCTGTATGCGCGCGGCGCGGTTGCGGTTTTCCCAATACGCGCGTTCTTCTTCAAAAAAGATCTGGCAGGTCTGGTCGCGACCCACGAGCTTGAGGCTTTCGTTGAGCAACTGTTTAGCGAGCGCGACGCCCTCAGCATCGTTCGCAAAAAGGCGCTGGCGTGTTTTCCAGACTTCTTTTGCTTTGAGAATGGCGGGCAATTGTCCGGGCTTGAGCGGAGCAGTGAGAAAGCCGCGATAGGCACGACGTTCCACGGCTTCGACGCGGGTGCCGTTTTCTTCGTTCACCAGAACACGGCGAAATTGCGAGAACGGTTCGCCTTCGATTTCGCCGGGCAGGTTGTGCCGCGCGATGAAGTCCGCGACAAATTCTGGGCGTAACGCCAGAACCGACGGACTTTGCTTTTGCCCAGCACGAATAATCACACGTGGCAAAGTCGCACGCGGATGATGCAAAACCAGATCACCTGGAGCAGCCTCGACTTCATCGGTGACAAAACCATTCGCGCGCAGCGTCGCTTCGTCATCCGGGGAAACAACCAGATGATCCACCCACTCAAAAAAGTCCGTGGCCGTCTCATCGCGCATCCGGGCGGCCAGTTTTGCCGCGAAGGAATTGTTGGCGAGAAACTGGCCGATGCGCTCAACCAGAAATTGTTCCGCCGGAAACGCCAGTGGCCAGTCGAAACGTTTCGGATCGTAAGGCGCGGAAGCCGTCGCGCCGCCATTGGACTCTGTCGTGCTGATCATAATTTTGTTCGTTTTATTTTTGTTTCAGCCAAATTTTATACCCTGCGCCAGCGGCAGTTCGCTGGAATAATTCACCGTCACAGTCTGGCGGCGCATGTAAGCCTTCCAACTGTCGCTGCCGCTTTCGCGCCCGCCGCCGGTGTCCTTCTCGCCACCAAATGCGCCACCGATCTCCGCGCCGCTCGTGCCGATGTTGACGTTGGCGATGCCGCAATCGCTGCCCGTCGCGGCGACAAACTGTTCGGCCTCGCGCACTTCGTTCGTGAAAATCGCGGAACTCAAGCCCTGCGGCACGGCATTATTTTGCGCGATGGCGTCGTCGAGGTTTTTGTATGGAATGAGATACAGGATCGGCGCGAAGGTTTCCTCGTGGACGATCTTGAAATCGCCGCGCGCCGTCGCGAGGCACGGGCGGACGTAGCGTCTGCCGGGAAATTTTGCGCCGCGCAATTTTTCTCCACCGTAAATGATTTTTCCGCCCGCCCGCGCCAATTTCTGAATCGCCGTTTGCATCGCAGCCACCGCCTTTTCATGAATCAGCGGCCCCATCAAAACACCAGGCTCCAACGGATTGCCAATGGGAATTTGCGAATACGCGGCGACGAGCCGCTGGGTGAGTTGCGGCAAAATGTTTTCGTGAACAAAAACGCGTCGCGTGGAAGTGCAACGTTGGCCGGCGGTGCCGACGGCACCGAAAACAATCGCGCGCACGGCGAGTTCGAGGTTCGCACTGGGCGCCACGATGATGGCGTTGTTACCGCCGAGTTCGAGCAGGCTTTTGCCAAGACGCTGGCTGACGGCTTCGGCGACTGCTTTTCCCATGCGCGTGGAGCCGGTCGCAGAAACGAGCGGCACGCGGCGGTCGGTGGACATTTTTTCGCCGATGGTGCGGTCGCCGCAAACGAGCGAGAAAATCGCGGGATCAACTTTGTTCGCGCGGCAGATTTTTTCCGCGATGCGGATCGTGGCGATGGCGGTGAGCGGCGTGAGTTCGGACGGTTTCCAGACAGTCGCGTTGCCGCAGACGGCGGCGAGCGCGCTGTTCCAGTTCCAAACGGCGACGGGAAAATTGAACGCACTGATGACCCCAACGATGCCGAGCGGATGCCATTGCTCCATCATGCGATGCTGCGGGCGTTCGGACGCGATGGTCAGACCGTAAAGCTGGCGGGAAAGCCCGGTCGCAAAGTCGCAGATGTCCACCATCTCCTGAACTTCGCCTTCGCCCTCCGCGAGAATTTTCCCGGCTTCGAGCGACACAAGGCGGCCGAGGTCTTTCTTGGCTGCGCGCAAGGCATTACCGAGTTGCCGCACGATGTCGCCGCGTCGTGGTGCGGGTAAGATGCGCCAGGAGGCAAACGCTTTTTCCGCCGCGCGAATGGTCTGTTCATATTCCGCCGCCATGGCGAGGCGGACGGTGGCGAGCAGTTTTCCGTCAATCGGCGAAACGCTGCTCAGAACCTTTCCACTACCGCTCCACGCGCCATTGAACACGCCGGGATTATTTTCCCGGAGGCCGAGCCGCTTAAATAAAGCGGCGTTGGAATTGGAAGTTTCTTTGGCCATGAAATTAAAAATGATTCCTGCTCACTTCGCGAGCTGCGCACATTCGCCGTCCATGATTTTGAGCGCGGCCTCAATCGCCTCGTCCTTCACATCAAGCACGGGACGCAGGCGGATGGAACGCTCGCCGCAGCGCACGACCAGCAGGCCGAGCTCGTAGGATTTTTTCCAGAACGCATCGCGCATCGCGCCAGTGGGCAGGTCAAACGCCATCATCAAACCGCGTCCGCGCACGGCGTTGATCGTGCCATGCCGTTTTGCCATCGCAGATAATTCCGTGGTGAAATACGCGCCTTTGACGCGGGCATTCTCTACCAGTTTTTCCTGCTCGATAATTTTTAAAAAATGTTTTGAGCGGACGTAATCCGTGAAGTTTCCGCCCCACGTCGAATTGATGCGGCTGGGCAGACGGAAAACGTTATCCTTCACTTCATCGAGACGCGGGCCGGCCATGATGCCGCAGACCTGGGCTTTTTTGCCGAAGCAAATCAGATCAGGCATGATACCAAAATGTTCGCAACACCAGCCTTTGCCGGTGAGGCCCATGCCGGTTTGCACTTCGTCGAAAATCAACAGAATGTCATTCTCGTCGCAAATCTTCCTCAGCGTTTGAAACCATTCCTGGCGAAAATGATGATCGCCGCCTTCGCCTTGAATCGGTTCGATGATGATGGCCGCGATGTCCACGCCTTTTTGCGCGATGATTTCGCGGATTTGTTTCTCCGAAATTTGCTCTTTCGCCGCGACGTTTTCGGTGCGCTGCGGTTCGGGCAAAGAAAAATCAATGAACGGCGTGCTGACGCGCGGCCAGGGGAACTTGGCGAAGTAGGCGACCTTTTTCGGGTCGGTGTTTGTCAGGCTCATCGTATAGCCGCTGCGACCATGGAACGCGCTTTCAAAATGCAGAATTTCGGTGCCACGTTCGCCATGGCCGGCGGCGATGTTCTTGCGGACTTTCCAATCCATCGCGGCTTTGAGCGCATTTTCCACCGCCGCCGCCCCGCCTTCGATGAAGAAAAATCTTTCCAGCGGTTTCAACGGCATCACGCGCGCAAACGTCTCGACGAATTCGGCGTAAAAAACGGAATACATGTCGGCGTTCGCCACCTTGATCTTGGCGGCGGCGAGCAGTTCGGCTTCAACTTCCGGACGGTTCAGATAAGGATGGTTGTAGCCGATGGGCGTGGACGCGTAAAAACTATAGAGATCCACGAGTTCCTTGCCATTCGTGGCGTCCACGAGGCGCGAGCCCTGACTGCGTTCGAGATCAATGACGATCTTGAAGCCATCCACGAGGATATGCTTCTCGAGCTCAGTGATGACTTCGTTGGGAGCGATCAAGCTTTCCGGATCGGAATCCTGGAAAGCGACAGCCGCACCGCTTAATTTTTTTTCTAAAGCTGGCATAAATAAATTGAACAACTCCTATGAAACGACAATAGCTGGGCCATCATTTCACTCAAGCGAAATATGGACAAGGAGCAGTAACTATTTTTGGGGGGCTATGGCCGGGAGACGAAGGGATTGCCCTTGATGTAGAATCGCAAATGTCTCTTCGCCCATTGTTTTGCGTAATCCACGCCGATGCGTGGACGTTTGACAACAGTGAACGACTCGGCCTTGGCTGGCGCGCCGATGTAAAAATTGTCGCTCAACAAATTATGCGCGTTGAGTTGCCGGTTTATGTTCATGGCGCGGCAAAGCAGGCCCGGCCCGCAAGTGCGGCTTTCGATGTTTTTCACCGGTTCAACGGCGCGCAACAAAACGGCTGAGGCGTGGCCTTCACGCTCGGTCACCACATTCATGCAGTGATACATCCCGTAAATGAGATAAACATAGGCTTGTCCCGGCGGCCCGAACATGACTTTGGTCCGTGCCGTCAGCCCTTTAGCCGAATGCGCGGCCAGATCGTGCGGGCCGAGGTAGGCTTCGACTTCCACGATCCGGCCGATGCGTTCCACGCCATTCGATTGGTGGACGAGGCATTTTCCCAGCAATTCACGCGCAACGAGTATGGTGTCCCGGTTGTAAAATGAGCGCGGCAATTTTCGCATGACGGAAGGATAGCATGTCGCAAACAAAGAAAAACCTTGCTATTTCAGCATAACAAACTATTCTGGCCTCATCTGTTAGATAGCTTGTGTCCCACGGCATGGTAAATCTTCAAGTGAACTCCGTTCAGTGATGATTTGAAATCCGAAAGTCGGAAACAGTCTGGTGAGTGCAGTGTTAGTCGGACAGTAAAACATCAATGAGCAATAAATTATTTGTTGGAAATCTTTCCTTCAATACCACTGAAAACGACCTGAACGACGCTTTTGCAGCGCACGGAACGGTCACGGAAACCAACCTGATGATGGATCGCATGAGCGGCCGTCCGCGTGGTTTCGGTTTCGTCACCATGAGCTCCCCGGAAGAAGCGCAGAAAGCCATTGCCGCCTTGAACGGTGCGCAATTGGATGGCCGCGCCCTGACGGTGAACGTTGCCAAGCCCCGTGAAGAACGCGCCCCCGGTGGTGGCGGCGGTGGTCGTCGTGAATACGGCGGCGGCGGCGGCGGTGCAGGTCGTCGTGAACGTTATTAATAACAGGTAAGTTTTTCATGGCGGGGCTTGGGTAAAACCAAGCCCCGCTTTTTTTATTTGGGCACGTCACAATCGGTTCAAAGAAACGACCCTTGCTTCGCAACCTTTCAGTCAGTTTTTACGACTTCACATCGTGGCGGCAATGTTCGTGTCCCGAGACTGATCTGTCCTTTGTCACCAGTCAAAAACACCAACCAGCTTGGATTGCTGGCGACAACTTCAGCTGTTTCAGCCTCCGACAAAACCATAGCTGCGGTGGAAAGCGCATCTGATTCTGCGCCGGTGTCCGCCAGGGCCCAGGTCCGATTTAATCGCTGGGCCGATCCCCCGATGCGCGGATCAAGGATATGGTTTCCTTTCACCGCCAGGCCCGAGCCGCTGAAGGAACAATTTTTCAACCAATAGCGTTCCGGCGAATTGTCTTCACCCAAGCCACAAGACCAGCCTAGAGTTCCCAGTGGTGCATCTCCGGCAAGGATGCTGCTGCCACCGGCGACCAGCAGGAATGCCGGGCAATCCCATTCGTGCAATTCTTCTGCCATGCGGTCGAGGGCAAAACCTTTGCCGATCGCGCCCAAGTCAAATTCCAGTTTGCCGGCATCACAGCGGATGAAGAATTCGTCCTTGAGCAATGTCCATTGCGGCTTGGTCTTCTGAGTTTTCAACGCCGCCGCTGTCACGGAAAAAGCGCCGCGGGTGATGTGTTCCATTCTTTGTGCAATCTCAAGACAGGTGAAAACCGGTTCACTCAAGCGCATTTTTTCACCTAGCAAGAGCGTGGCGATCTGGGAAATATCACTGTTCGCCCGGAACCGGCTCAAGTGCGATTCCAATTTGTCCGTCAGTGCAAACACCGCCTGCGCGGCCTGCGCGGCGTAGGTTTTTTCCTCATTCGCGATGCGCACCTGAAACTGCGTGGCCATCGCAGAATGATTGAAGACGTGGATTTCGCTCATGGCTTTGCGGGCGGTATAGCTCCGGCTGGCGAATTGGTTGTCGCCGGTGACCATAAAATGAGCAGGACATTCGGGCGCAGGCCGAAAAATTCCGGGCGAAATGTTTTCAATCGTTCGACCAGCGCATCGGACACATCCGTCGAGGTGATGAAGAAATCAGCCGCTCCCGTCTCCTGGCCGGGTTGCCAGAAACCAGTCTGGGGAAATTTACGCAGATACCATGGGAGCGGCCACGCATCGTCGGCGACTACGGCAATGTGGGGATTGGGCAGATTATTTTGACGCGCCAGTTCATCAAGACGCAGCGGCAGACGCAACATGTCTTCGCCGGTGTGCGCGTAGGCATAGGGATTTTTTTCGTCTGCCGGAATCCGGAAGACAAGCTGTCTCGTGTCATGCGCGATTGAGATTCCAACAACAATGATGAAGGTTGAAATCATCACGCGCCGGGAAAATTTTGGCAGGGTGAGCCATGCCCATTCCACCGCAATGCCAGCCAGAATGGACAACGGCAGCCAGAAATTTAAAGCCAGCCACGGTGTCTTGTAAGGAATCACGCTGTAGATGACGAAGATGAACAGCGCATAGACGGCGGTGATGAATCCCGGCTTCGTTGACCGGTTGCGGATGGCGATGAAAAATCCAACGACGGCGACCATGAGAATCATTGCACCAGACCAGCTCCCATTCAGCAGACGGGCATAATACGAAAATGGTTTTTCGTGGCCCTGGCCGCCGGCGCGCGCGGCAAAGTTTGGGATCGAACGGAACAGATCAACCAGCGCCGACCAGTTGGGTGCGCCCCACGTGAACAGCAAAATGGTCGTGAACAAAAAAGTGACGAACAAGACCGTCCAGATGCGGAGCGGCGGCAGTTTTTTCACCGCTTGAAAACGCCAGCCGATGACGGCGGCCAGCCCGAGCGCAAAGAAGTGAATGCCCGTTGTTTCCTTGCAGGCCAGCATCAGGGCGGCGGAGAATCCCGCCAGCACAGCGCACGGCAGGGAAGTTTTCTGCCATGCGCGCCAGCCGGTTAGGATCAGGCCAAGCGTCGCGGCAATGAACAGGGTTTCATGGATGAAATAACGGCTGTAATAAACCGGCAGCGGTGCGAAGGCGAACAGCAACGCGGCGATGAGGCAGGGGATGAAGCCGAATATCTCCACGCCGGCACCGAATAACAGCACGATGGCGACGCCCGTGATGACCGTGGAAATCCGGAGTTCTGATTCGGTCAGCCCGGAAAAGTTTTTTGCGCCGCTGAGTTGCGCGACCGGTTTGGCCAGAATGTAAAGCGCCGGACCATGACGATCCTGCGGGTCGTAGCGGTATTTCTCCCCGGCGAGCAGCCCGCCGGTGATGTAGGCGTTGATGGATTCGTCCGTGTGCATCGGGCGCTCGCCGAGCTGCGGCAGGCGGACGGCGAGCGCGAGCAGGGCGACCGTGAAGAAGACCGCCCAACGGATTTTGAGCGATGGCGACGGCGTAAATTTTCCAGCGAGAGGAGACAATTGTTTTTCAGTTCAATTCCCCTCATCCCGGCCCCTCCCCGCGAAGGGCGGGGCGAGGGAGGAGAAAAATCAAGCGGCGGGCTTGCCGAACACTTCGACCTCGATGTAATGATTCATCTTGTTGGTCGTATTGCCCTTGCTGTAAAGACGCAGGTATCGGCCTTTCACACCCTTGGCATCAATCAACTTGCCCTGGTAGGATTCGATGTAGCCGAGGTCTTTGCCGGCACCGAGGCCGAGCTCATTGGCGGCGTCAGTGTTGAAAATGGTTGTCACGTTTTTTTCAAATTTTGGATCGTCGGACACTTGCACGACGACATCAAAATAGACGCGCTTCTGCGAATGGTAATGCCAGAGAATGACGGCGGAAATGTTCGCATCTTTTTCCAGATCAATCTGCACCCATTGTTTGCCGGGGCCGAATTCAACCCATGAACCTTCGTCGCCTTCCTTGTCACCGTCCGTGATCAAGTCCAGCGTGCCCACCACCGGTTCGTTGTCGCTGGCGGTGACTTTTTTGCCTTTGGCGAGATTTGTCGTGCCGGCGGGAACCAGGAAGTCCGGGCGCTTGCCTTTCAACTCCGGTTCAAGATTGGGCACCTTGATCGGCACCGGCGTGCCAACGAACAACGGCTTGGGCAGATCGGTTTGCAGCGGCACCTGGTCTTCCGCCATCGCGGTGGAGGCGGCCAGCAGGACGGCAACAGCGGATGATTTTAAAATGTGTTTATTCATGAGATTTAAGCTTTGGTTTCTTCAGCGGTAATATCAATGGTTCTACGGGCGGCGATGGCTTCGTTGGCCTTGTGGATGACGTATTCGCTGGAGAACGCCTCGTCCGCCGGGCAGTTCAATTTGGCCGTGCCACGAATGGCGTTGAAAAAATTCTCCAGATGCGGCTGGTGGATTTTTTTGTTGAAGGTGACGGGAATATCATATTGCAACAAGGGAGCAGTTTCACGCACGTCCACCTTGTCGGCATCGCTGACGGGGGCGACTGCACTGGCGCGAAGATAATTTTTTGCGACCAGGTCGTCCCAGACCGGTGCGCGGTCTTCGCGATAGAGTTTGGTGATGCTGGGATTTTCAGACATCTTGATCGTGCCTTCGTCGCCCATGAACATTTCAGAATAACCGCCGCCGGCGCTTGTGGTCGTCAGCACTTCGTAAAACGCCCGCGCCATTCCGGTAGGCAATGGATACTCATAAACCACCATCGCATTGTCATACCACTCGTGATTCTTGTAATAATCCACGCCGCCGCTGGCCATGACTGATGAAGGTGGAACGCCGAACCACCAGTTGAAAATATCAATCTGATGCGCGCCCAAATCCGACAATGGACCGCCGCCGAGTCCCTTGAACCAGCGCCAGTTCCGGAACTGATGCATGTCCTTGTAGCCATATTTGGCCAGTTCCTCGGCGGACATGGCGGATTTTTTCGGCCAGCCCAGATCTTCGGTGACCGCGCGGTTCCATTGCGCGTTGGCGGCGGTGAGCCGTCCGCAAAGCTTCGCGTCCTGCACCAAACGATGCAGCGCAAACATATAGCGAGGATTGCTGCGGCGTTGATGGCCGATCTGCAATAATTTCCCCGTTTCCCGCATCGTCTGCACCATGGACCGCGCGCCTTCGATGGTGTTGCTCATCATCTTTTCGCAATACACATGCAGCCCCGCCTTCAAGCAGGCGTTGGTGATGGGCGCATGCCAGAAATCCGGTGTGGCGACGATGACGGCCTGCAAATCTTTTTCGTGTGCCAACAGGTCTTCGTAATTTTCGTAGCCCTTCACATCCACGCCCTGGCTCTTGAGGCGGCGCAGGTTGCTTTCGCGGTTATATTCCCAGATGTCCACGATTGCCACCAGGCGGATTCCCTCGATCACCAGCAATGAATCGAGCAGCACCTGTCCTTCGGCACCACAGCCGATGAGCGCGATGTTCAGATTGCTCAACGCCGGGCCTTTGGCGGCGGCCGGTTTCGATCCCAAATCAGGACTGCAAGAAGCCAGTAGCAAACCTGCCCCGGCGGCGGTGGTGGTGCTGATGAATTCCCGGCGGGTGAAGGGTTGATTTACCATTTTTTGAGAAGCGCGAGCTTGTTATGTTTGGCTAGCAACAACGCAAACGCGACGAGAGCGAGGTGGATGCCCAGATAAGGAGGCCCTTCATTTTGTCCGATCAAAACCAAGCCGACGGTCAACGCGATATAAATCAAACCTTGCACGAAAAGTGAGATACGAGTTCCGAGACCGACCAAGAGCATCACGCCGGAAATGATGAGCGCCGGTCCGAGCAAAAAGTTGAAGGCGCTCAAGGCAAAATGCGGCAGCAGGGCTTCGTTGGCGAACTTGCTCTGTAACGCCGCCGGGATGCCGTTGTAATTTGCCAGTGAGTAAAATTTTACTTTTATGTCCACTACCGCGTTGGGATCCGGTTGGCCGGTGGTCGGGTCAATGAACGGCTGCTGGACGGTTTTATAAGCGCCGTATTTTTCAACGCCCGCCAGAATCGCGCGCACTGCAAGCCAGCCGCGCAACAAAAGAAAGGCGAGCGTGTAATCACAGTTGCAACCGGAATTCTTGGTTTCGTTCGAGTCGTTCATATTAGATCGTTGTAAACTTTAAGGATGCCTTCAACGGCGTAAAGGTTTCAAGGTTTTATCTTCTTCAGACGGGACTTCGTATTGATGTGTTCAATGAAACAGGCGGAAGAACTTATTGCCGCTGCCCATAACCGCGGACAAAGCCGACGCATTGCCCCGCATCAATGACGTTATTCTTCCAGTTGTATTCGTATTCGATTGAGATGTTGCCGGCGAAGTTCTGGCGCTTCAATTCGTCCAGGATGCCGGGAATGTTCGACACGCCGGTGCCGTATGGCACGTCGTGGGCGTCCGGGGATTTTTCGTTCAAATCTTTGAGGTGTGAACTGATGATGTGTCCCTGCAAAATTTTCAGGCAGGCAACCGGATCAAGTCCTGAACGCACCCAGTGACCGGTATCGGCGCAGGAACCGATGCGCGGATCGCGATCCTTCACGACGCTCAGCAAGTAGTTTGGATCCCACATGCGATAATCCGGATTGTTTGGCTGGCGCGGATGATCATGAAACCCGACGCGGATGTCATATTCCTTCACGAGCTTTTCAATTGTGTCAATTGCGTCCACCGATTCCGTGGTGATGCCGTAAAGTTCAAATTTTTTGGCGAACTCAAAAATCTTCCGCGCCTCGGTTTCGTCTTTTGAAATACCCACCACGCCGTAATTCACGGCGCGAATGTTGTATTTCTTCAACTGCGCCTTGACCGCCGTGATCATTTCGTCCGTGGCGTTGTGGTCGAATTTCGCTTCCGGCTTTTCCACGCTGAATTTCTGGCCGGGATAAAATTCAATGACCTTGCCGCCGGCTTCCGCCGTTTTCTGAATGGCTTCCATCACGGTATAATTGTTGAACGTCCACGCCTGGCAGCCGAGCGCGAAACCGCCGGTCTGGCAATCAGCGGGGATTGGCGTGGCGGAAGCGAGGTTGCCCGTCAGTACGCCGCAGATCGCGGCCAGCAGGGTAATTTTTTTAATTTTCATAATGGAACATTCGGTTCGGTTTTATATTGGTACATTGTTTCACATCGTCCGCATTACGCCACTAACCTATTTCGGGGATGTCGTGATAATCCAGATTGTCAGGCAAGTCTTGAATCTATCGGACCTTTTGGCCAGCAAAAATCCAAATTTAACCATCCCCTAAACTGGCGACCGGAAAAAAGTGATTTAAGGTTGAACTGTCAAAGCTTGCTGCTAATTTTCGTTCATGCGTTCACCAACTCATCAAGGCATCCGCTGGAATCGTCGTAACTTTCTGAAAACCGCAACGCTTGCCGGCGGCGCGGTGGTCTTCGGAGTCCCGACCTTGCTTCGCGGGCAGAATCTCAACAGCAAACTGAACATCGCCATCATCGGAGCCGGTGGCAAGGGCGAGGGCGACGCCAACTGTTGCAGCAGCGAAAACATCGTTGCCCTGTGCGACGTGGACACCGTGAACTGCGCCAGGACCGTGGAGAAATTTCCTCAGGCGAAATTCTACCGGGATTTCCGCATCATGTTTGACGAGATGGGCAAGAGCATTGACGCCGTGGACGTGGCCACGCCTGATCATTTCCATGCCGTCGCCGAATCGCAGGCGATGCGGATGGGCAAACATGTTTACGGCCAGAAGCCGCTGGCGCAGACTGTCTATGAGGCGCGTTACCTGGGCAAGCTCGCCAAGGAAACCGGCGTCGTCACGCAGATGGGCAACCAGGGCAGTGCGGCGGATGGCTTGCGCCGCGCCGTGGAATGCATCCAGGCCGGGCTTATCGGTCAGGTGAGTGAAGTGCATATCTGGTCGAACCGCCCGATCTGGCCGCAGGGCATGGGACGTCCATCTGTCACTGATCCGGTTCCGGAAACATTGGATTGGAATCTGTGGATCGGCCCCGCACCAATGCGGCCCTTCGTTAAAAAGGTTTATGAGCCATTCGTCTGGCGCGGCTGGCTGGATTTTGGCACCGGCGCATTGGGCGACATGGCCTGCCACACCGTCAACATGACCTTCCGTGCTTTGCGGCTGGGCTATCCGACGGAGATCGAAGCCACGGCGATTGGCGGGATGAACAATGAATCATATCCGGTCGGCTCCCGGATCCGCTTTCAATTTCCAGAGCGCGAAACTGAAGTTCCTGCTGCGCACAAGACTTTCTTTCACCGGCACGACAAGGTGAAGCAGGCACCGGTCACCCTTTGGTGGTATGACGGTGGCAAGCCGGCTTCGGATCCAAAGGCCCGGGGCGGCCATGATGGCAGCAACAAGCCGCCGACGGAACTCACGGCGGACATCAATGAAATGCTTGGCGAGATTCCCGGCAGTGGCGCGCTGCTCATCGGTGACAAGGGCACTATTTTTTCTCCGGACGATTACGGCGAACAATTCTTTGTGAAGTTGAAGGGCGAAAAGAAATTCACGCACTTCAAGAAAAGCCCGGCTGTGGCGGCGATTCCCGAAGTCATCCCGCGCAATTCATTCAAGGGTGACAACGATCTGCGGCAGCATCTGGAATGGATTGCGGCCATCAAGGCAAGCAAGCCGGAGGACTGCTATTCGCGCTTTGCCGTCGGCGCCCAGCTTACGGAGATCATGCTGCTCGGTTGTGTCTCACTGCGCACCGGCAAGAAAATCTTGTGGGATGGGCCGAAGATGAAGGCCACCAACTGTCCGGAGGCCGCGCAGTTCATCAAACGCGAATACCGCGACGGCTGGAAGCTGTCATAAGACTCAAGAAATTAAAAAGCCCGGAGACATGGTTGTCTCCGGGCTTTTTGCCTTTCCCCATTTGATTATTTGGAGTCCAGCCGCACTGGTTTGTAACCGCCCCTGGCTTTGAAATACAGGACCAGCGCGAGATAGCAGGCGAACGTAAAGATGGGGAACAGCGCCATCTTGCCAAGCGCGCTGAACTGACCGGTGGTCGTCGCCGACGCGATCGTTTCATGATCCGTATCGCCGGTTACCGCAGAACTTTTCACCGGATCAATCGCCTGATACTTACCGAGGAGGTAATTTTTCTGCACCGTTACGGTCTGATACAGCGCGGGATTTGCCGTTTCCAATTGCTTGGTCGCGGAAGATTCCTGCAAGTAGCCGATGAACGGTGCGCCGAGGATTCCCACGGCGAGCATGCCGATGCCGCCGACGGCGTTCAATGTGAGCGCACCGCCTTTCGGACATTGTTCGGAGGTCAGGCCAAGGATGGTCGGCCAGAAAAAAGTTTTACCCACGCCGTAAAGAGTTGCGGCGGCGAAGATGGTGACAATGCCCGCGCCATTGGTTTTGGAAAGCGCAAAGAGTCCGACCGCCGCCAGCGCGGAACACGTCGCCAGCAGTCCGAGCGGTGAAAGCTTGTGGACGAGCGGCCCGGCGCAAAATCGCAAAACGACCATAATGGCCGAAGTATAAACGAGCACCCACGCGGGATTGTAACCGGCGGCCTGCATCGGGGTTTGCATCAGCGACGTGATCCAGCCGTCCGTGCCAAGCTCGATGATCGCTTGCGGCATCATGATGATGATGAGAAATGCGAGGATGCCGCGGCCGAATGATTTGGTGACGACGGCAAAAATCAAGACCACTGCGCAGGTCAATGCCCAGACCAGTCCATTGCTCCAGCCAAAAACCTGTCCCAGTTGAGCGAACACGAGTCCAAATCCGACGAGCGCGCCGAACGCGCCAAGTTCCTTGAGCATGGCCAGATAACTGATGCCCGCCTGTTCGCGTTCACTTCTCGGAATTTTCAAGCTGGCGAGAATCCCGAAGAAGATAAAAGCCGGAATCAAGATCAACCCGAGGATGATGCGCCAGTCGGCATTGGCCGCCAGTGCGATCGTGCAAAGCCCGCCCAGCACCAAGCCGCCCGGCCAGCCGGCATGGAGGCGGTTGAGCCATTTCGTTTTATCCGTGTTGAACATCGTCGTGACGATCGGATTGGCATAGGCCTCCACGCTGCCGTTGCCCAGGCCGAGGATGATGCTGCCCCAGTAAAGCAGTTGATAACCATGCTTCTGGCCCGCGACCAGTGCTTCGCCGCTCAAGCCGTGAATGGAATTGTAAGCGGTAAAGGCCAGCGCCGTGTAAACCAAATAGCAGACAAAGGAAAAAATCATCGCCACCTTGTAACCGATGCGATCAATGAACAGGCTGAACACGATGATGCTCACGCCAAACGGCCAGATGCCCGCGCCGACAAGTTCGCCGACAGAAACCTTGTCCAGGCCGAACTCGGTGGCAAATTGCGGGCCGGTGCATAAAATGATGCGGCTGATGAAAGCGTAACTCGTGGTGATGATGGCGATGAAGCAGCCCCAGAAAAGAATTTTGTCGCGACGATTGTTCATGGATGGGCTGAATAATCCTGTCCACTGCAAAAGTGTCAACGGTAAAAATCCAAAAAAATGTCGCTAATTTTATTTCACCGGGCTGAATCACGCACTTGACCTGACCGCTTTGCTTGGCAAGATTGCCGGAACAAAAACCACGCTTATGTCACGACCTGTCACTTTGTTCACCGGCCAATGGGCCGATCTTCCACTCGCCGAACTGCTGCCGCTTGTCAAAAAAATGGGCTACGACGGCGTGGAACTCGCCTGCTGGGGCGACCATTTTGAAGTGGATCGCGCGCTCGCCGAACCCGATTACTGCAAGAAGAAATGGGCGCTGCTCGCGAAGCACGGCCTGAAGTGTTTGGCGATCTCGTCGCACCTCGTCGGCCAGGCGGTCTGCGATTTGATTGATGAGCGACACAAGGCGATCCTGCCCGCCGATGTCTGGGGCGACGGCAAACCCGAAGGCGTCCGCCAGCGCGCCGCCGAGAAAATGAAAGCCGCCGCACGCGCCGCGCGAAAATTTTTCAACGCCCAGCCTGGCGCGAAAAAAGATGCGCCCGCCACCGTGAACGGCTTCACTGGTTCATCCATCTGGCATTCCATTTATGGCTTTCCGCCGACGAGCCAGGATTATTGGAACAAGGGGTATGCTGATTTCGCCAAGCGCTGGCTGCCGATCCTCGACGTGTTTGAGAAAGAGAACGTCAACTTCGCGCTCGAAGTGCATCCGACCGAAATTGCATTTGACATCGCATCCGCGAAACGCGCGCTTGAAGCCGTAAAACATCATCCGCGCTTCGGTTTCAATTACGACCCGTCGCATCTCGGCTATCAGGGCGTGTGCTACGTGAAGTTCATCCGTGAATTCGGCAGTCGCATCTTTCACGCGCACATGAAGGACGTATGGTGGGGTCACGGCGACGGCACGGTCGGTGTGTTCGGCGGTCACACTGATTTCACGGACGCGCGCCGCTTCTGGGATTTCCGCTCTCTCGGTCACGGCGACATCAACTTCGAGGACATCATCGTCGCGCTCAATGACGTCGGCTACCGCGGCCCGCTTTCGGTGGAATGGGAAGACGGCCGCATGGATCGCGTCCACGGTGCGACCGAAAGCTGCGCCTTCGTCCGCAAACTGGATTTCGCGCCGAATGCAGCGGCGTTCGACGCGGCGTTTTCAAAGAAGAGATAAATGCGCCCGCAGGCCGGACGCCATGCATCCAACCAGACGTCCATTAAGAGGCTGCTAACATATTTGCCAGCCGTTTGAAAATAGTTATCTTGAACGCATGACGAAAAAGCCAAACGTGGAAACCGGGTTCAAATTCATGGCCGGGCTTGCTCTTGTGGTCATGCTTGGTGGTTGCGCCGGCACGGCTGCGGCTCCTCTGCTGTCCGGCCTGCTGGGGACGTCACCCCTTGATCTGCGCAATCAGACGAGCGTGCAACTTTCCGAGGGGAATTTTGTGCTCGTCAAAACCAATGTCATGGGACAGTCACGGGGCTTCGCCTTGCTTGGCATCATCACCATTGTCCCGGCGGAGTTCAACACCGCCTTCAGCCGGCTTTATTCCCAGGCCGGGATGGAATCCGGAAAATCCCAGACGCTGGCCGATATCTCTGTCGAAAAAAGTGGCAGCTACTGGATCCTTTTCTCCCTGCCCCGCTGCACGGTCCGCGCCGACGTGGTGGAATTCGTTCCCCCGACCCGGACGAACAGCGTGGCCGGCAGCCCGCATTGAGAAAAATGCCCGGTCCGCGATTACTTTGAATTTGCCGGCTGGTCTGACCACACACCGAGTTCGTTGCCGGCGGGATCAACGTAATGAAAACGCCGGCCGCCCGGAAACGCGAAGATGTCCCGGGAAATCTTGCCGCCGGCCTTGATGACCCGCGCCCGCACCGCTTCCAGATCCTTGGCAAACAGGACGACCAGCGGCTTGAAGATTGGTTGGTCGCTGGAGGCGTTGATGCCCGAGCCGATGCCGCTGTCCTTGGTATCCGAATAATCATCGCCCCAGGACTGATACGACCAGCCGAACACGTCGCCATAAAACTGTTTCGCAGCCGCATGCGCTTCAATCGAGGCGGCGGGAAACTCGACATAATCAATCCGGTTCTCGCGGGATTCGGTTTTCATAGGTTTGGAATATCAGGCAGCCTAACGAACGTGAACGGCTCCAGCAATCTCCGTTAATCTGAAATTAGCGCGCTGCATTATTTGTGACCATCTTTTTGCAACAGATTCGTCGTGACAGATTCTTGAGGTGGGTTCAGGATTTCGTCATGAAAGCTGGATTAACAACTTGGATTAATCGGTCCTTGCCCCTTTTCTTTGTTATCACGTTTCTGTGTTGCCTCACGCCGGCCATCGCGCCTCACAAGCTGTTCGCGGACGGCTGTTTTGTGGTTCCAAAATTTGTTTGGGATAAACAGAAGGACATCAATGAGCCGACTCAAAAAGCGATCATCGTTTACGAAGCCGGACAAGAAAGTTTGATTCTCCAGGTCAGATATGACGGCCCGCTGGAGGAATTTGGCTGGTTGATTCCTGTGCCGAATCAGCCCACCGTCAAGAAAGGTTCGATGGAATGTTTTTATGAGTTGAGCAAGTTCACGCAAAAGAATCTGGAACCCCGCTGGCAAACTGCCTCCATGTCGAAAGGAATAAATGGAAGTGTAGCGGAGGAACCGCCGGTCAAAGTGATCGAGGTCAAAACGGTCGGTGCGTATGACATTGCGACATTATCCACCAAAGATTCCACCGCCTTGGAAAACTGGCTGAAAGAAAATCAGTTCGCGTTTCCGGCCAAAGCGACCGATGTAATTGATGCGTATGTCAAACAAGGGTGGTATTTCATTGCCGTAAAAATCAACCTGCAACGGGGCTCGCTGATTTCGACGTCTGAAAAACTGGCCAGCGGCGAATTGCATCCGCTACAAATCAGCTTTGCCAGCGAGCGCTGCGTGTTTCCGCTGAAGATTTCGTCGCTAAACAACACGCCATCCGAAGTGCAGCTTTATGTGCTTTCGTCCGAACCGCTCGTGGAAACAAAAATGTTCGAGAAGGAACTGTCCGGGAACTACCAATGGCGAACCAACATGCAGGCCATGCGCGCGAAAGCAACGGAGCGCCTGCATGAGCTGCGTACAAGCGCGTTTACTCGAGCGGGAAGAATCCCGCCAAATTTGCCGCCGGTGGCTCAGGAGCCAGATAATGAACTGAGCAGCCGGTCGGAGATAAACCGGGATAAATTGATCCCTTATGCACTGGTGGACCGAAAAGACATTCCAGCTTGCACCAAAGAAATAGCGCTTTTGAAGCAAAGGAAAAGCTGGTGGCTAACAAAACAGACCTGGACATTCAAGCCGGAAGAAATGCGCGATCTGGAGTTTGCGCCGGCCATCCCTGTGTTTGCGTCAGCGCTGGCGGACACTGAAGGCGCGCTTGCTGCGGCCAATCTCATGCGACTGGGAACAAATGGCGTTTCCACGCTGATTTCAGCAATGCAGAACACGAATCCGGTTGTGCGTGTCCATGCTGTGTCGTTTACCGAGGAGATGTTCGACTTGTCGTCGAGCAATCGCCGCTCCGATGATGAGTATTCAAACCAGCGGGCGATGAATCCAGAACTGCTAAAACTGCTGCCAACCCTGTTGGATGATTCCGAACCGGAGGTGCGACTGCATGCGGCGTATGCGGCGGAGAATTCCTCAAGTCCGGCATATTTCAACCGCATGTTGACTCTGTTGCGGGATTCCAATGCAGAAGTCAGCGCCGCCGCGCTGGGTTATTTGCGAGAACAGCGGGACGAAGTGCCCAAGCACATTCCCTTGTTCCGAGAGATGCTTCAAGATACGAACGTGAATGTCCAGATTGCCGGGCTACGACTGCTGATGAGCATTCCTGAAGTGGAAATGCCGCGGGCCGATTTGCTGGCGTTGTTCAGTGTTCCGCGAATGGAGGTTGCGGGAGCGGCGGTGGCTTGCCTTAAAAGAGAAAGCATTTCTTGTGAAGAGGCAAGGCCGCTGCTGCACAACTCCCTCTGGATGGCGCGGATGATTGGTCTCGCGATTCTCAAAATGAATGCGAACAATCAATCCGTGGAATTAGCCGTTCCAATGCTGAAAGATTCCGAACCTGTCGTTCGGTTAAGAGCGCATGACTTATTGACGGATTTGACCGGACAAAATTTTCCAGCCGAACCGCCGGAGCAATGGGAGAAATGGTGGCAACAGAACAAGGCGACTTTTACAGTGAGCATCTCACCAGAAGAACTGCGTAAAAAACAATTGGAGCGGGCTCGTCAGAAGCGGAAAGTGGAAAACAGTTCGCCTCCATAACTCATGACTTGTCCCTGCGGCGGGGTTTGCCTAAATTGCGGCGTCCCCAATATTTTATGTCAGCTCAACTCAAGACTCGCAAACTTCGTTACGGAATGGTCGGCGGCGGCCAGAATGCTTTCATCGGCGCGGTGCATCGCATGGCCGCCAATCTCGACGGCCAGATCGAACTGATCGCGGGCGCCTTCTCTTCCGACGCCAAAAACTCCCAGACCACCGGCGAACAACTGTTCCTGAATCCCCGACGCGTTTATGGCAGCTACGCCGAAATGGCCAGGGCCGAGGCGGCGTTGCCGGCGGATGAGCGGATTGATTTCGTTTCCATCGTCACGCCCAACTTTCTGCACGCGCCGGTCGCCACGACGTTTCTCAAAGCGGGCTTCCATGTGATCTGCGACAAGCCGATGACGTTGTCCGTGAAGGAGGCCAAGGTGCTGCGTGACACGGTGCGCAAGAGCGGCAAGGTGTTTGCGCTGACGCATAATTACACCGGTTACCCGATGGTGAAGGAGGCGCGCGAACTCGTCCGCACCGGCAAGCTCGGCAAGATTTTGAAAGTCGTGGCCGAATATCCGCAAGGCTGGCTGCTGGACAGAATCGAGACGTCCGGCCAGAAGCAGGCGTCCTGGCGGATGGATCCGAAGAAGGCGGGTTCGAGCAGTTGCGTGGGCGACATCGGGACGCACGCGGAAAATCTCGGGCGTTACATCACGGGCTTGAAGATTGAAGAGTTATGCACGGAGTTCACGAGCTTCATCCCGGGCCGCAAACTGGAAGACGATGCGAACATGCTCATCCGCTACAAAGGTGGCGCGAAGGGCGTGCTGCATTGCTCGCAAATCTCCTGCGGCGAGGAAAATGATCTGAACATCCGCGTTTACGGAACGAAAGGTTCACTCGCGTGGCATCAGGAACATCCGAATGAACTGAAGCTCGTGCTCAAGAATGAACCGGCGCGCACGTTGCGTCGGGGCAATGGCTACGTCAGCGACGTGGTGAAGAAATTTACGCGCCTGCCCGCCGGCCATCCCGAAGCATTCATCGAGGCGTTCGCGAATATTTATCTCGAAGCCATCGCGGCCATCCGCGCGAGCATCGCCGGCCAGCCTTCGCACAAAAGCTCCGGCTCGGCAAGCAAGCGCGGCACGTTTGATTTTCCCACAGTGGATGATGGTGTGGAAGGCATGGCATTCATTGAAACCGCCGTGAAGTCCGCGTCGTCCAATGCCAAGTGGACGAAATTCGTAGCAACCTAAAACCACGATGAAAAATAAAATCTTCATTCTTGCAATGCTGGCCGGGCTGCTGACCGGTTTTGCTTATAAGGCCGGTGCTGCGGATGTGCCTGATCTGAAATATGGGCTGTATATTCACTATGGCCTGCCGACCTTCGCCAAGGCAGGAGAACAAGGCGAGATTCCAGCCGGGCGTTTCGCGCCGACGGCGCTGGACGTGAAGTCATGGGCGCATGCGGCCAAGGAGGCGGGAATGACGTTCGCCGTGTTGACCGCAAAGCATCATTCGGGTTTCTGCCTGTGGGACAGCGCGGATTATGATTACGACATTACCCACAGCCCGGTGAAGACGGACCTCCTTGCGGATTTCATTGCTGCCTGCGACTCGGAGGGCATTTTGCCGGGTGTTCACTATTCAATTCCCGATGTACATAACGAGGGCACGGTGCAATTCCAAGGGTCAGTTACCCCGCTTTATTTTAGTCTGATCAAGAAACAAATCACTGAACTGCATACCAAATATCCCGGACTACGGGTGCAAATTTTCGAATCTTCAGGAAGATTTACTTCCGATCAATGGCAGGAAATAAACCAGTTGATCCATCGCCTCAATCCGCACTGCATCATTCTGGATGGCCGCAACGATTCCCCGTATATGACCAAGTCGGTCATCGTGAAAAGCTGGATGTGGCATCCCCAAGCGCAACTGTTGCCGGTCACCGCATTGTTTGCGGCCTACAACAAGGCGGTCACTTCCGGGCAGCCCTTCATCTTGAATGTAGGCCCGGCACCCTCCAGCCGCATTCCAGAAGACCAATTCGCCATATTGGGGCAGATGAAAGAATTAATTGCTCATCCACCCGAATCCATGGCTGCCACATCCGTCATAGGTAAGCCAGACGCAACTGAACGATTGAAGAAGGTAAAATCTCTTTATGATCAAGGACTCATCAACAAGGAAGACTATGACAAGAAGGTGAAAGAAATTATGGATTCACTTTGAGGTGCGATCTGCTCAATCAATTGAAAGAATTTCTAAAATGGGTGGTTTTCGATTCGCTGATGCTGGCAACAATCACCGGTGGTGCAGCGGACCGAGATGATTGGCATGTCGAATATGGGCCGGTGCGGCCATTGCAAGTCATCAGCGTTCTAAACTTCAATTCGCCAGAAGGAAAGCTCAATGAATGCGAACTCTTCTCGGCTTTCCCTCCAGATTTTGGTCATCAGCATCCGAGTCACTGCAGCCTTTACGTCAATGGCCGTCTCTTTCAACCCGAGTCCATTGTCGAAGAAAGCAGTTATCACCGGCCCTTGCTCTTTGCTCAAATTCCCGGTTATCTTTCGGATAATCACACAAACTTGCTGGTTTCCTTGAAATTCGAGATCACGTTGGTTGGTCGTCACTTGAAACCTGGCCCGATGACTGGGTCGTCCGCACCCCTCCAAGCCGGGGAACTTGAATTAGCTCTTCAGGCAAGCAGTGACATGGATTGCAATTCACCGGCCTTTGGTTCATGGCTCGACCAACAAGGCTTGCGGCGAAAGCCGGGAGAAACTGCCATCACTTTTGCCCGACGCGCCTGTAACTTTGCGGGTCATCATCTTAAATGGGTTTATCCGCCCAAGCGTGCAAAATTAAGCATCGCATGTAATTTTACGGAAGGGGATTGTGGCAGCTATAGCCAGTTGTTTGTGGGGATTTGCCGCGCCAATGGAATTCCTGCGCGATCATTAATTGGCTTCTGGGTGAGTCCAGGCAAGGGCTCTGACATGCACCCTGATGGCACCGGGGCTGGTCACGCAAAGTCAGAATTCTATGCAGCAGGCGTTGGATGGGTGCCGGTGGACGCAAACAATCTTCAATTTGGGGAGGAAGGTTTCAACTTCGTTGCCATGATCGTCGGGGATGAATTGCCACACTGGCACGTGCCGCATGTGGGCCCGATTACCTCCACACTACAAGGCCCCATGATCTTTGCCATCGGCGGGGCGGGCGCCAACGCCTCTAAAAAGAATTGGAATATCACAACCGACCTGAAATCCAATGAACGGATAAGCCGTCCAGCGGGCAAAAAACTGTTGCCGTTACCGGACGTTTATCTGGGGGAACTGACTCCGCTGAAGTCGACCATTGGCTGGGGAACCTTGGGAAATGATTATTCTGTCGGCGGGCGCCCGCTTGCAATTGATGGCTGGCAATTTGAACATGGTATCGGAACTCACGCCTCTTCGGAGTTGATTTACGAATTACGCCCGGAATATAAGCGTCTTGTGGCGATGGTGGGTGTGGATGACGAGATGGCAGCCGACTCACCGGCAAGCGTGGTTTTTCAGGTTTTTTTTGATGATCATCTGGCAGAAGAAACTTCCCTAATCCGACCAAACCAAGCCGTGCCTTTGAATCTGCCGGTTCCCGAGGGAAGCTCACGAGTTCGGTTGGTGGTAAATGATGGTGGCGATGGTGCCAACAGCGACCATGCAGACTGGTGTAATGCGGGTTTCATAACGACCGACAAAGAAACCAAAGCCGATCCAGCCGAACGCTTGAAAGAACTCAAGGAACTGTTCGACAAGGGGCAAATCAGTCAGGACACCTATGACCAAAAGCGAAAATTGATCATGGATTTATTGTGAGCTGAAATTAATTTAACTACAAAAATGAAAACAAAATACATATTGCTACCATTGTTTCTGGCGTTGCTTTCAGGTTGTGCCACAAAAGTGTCAAAACAAAATGCTTCGGTCACGCCAAGGCCCAACACCGAGGTCATCATTGATGGCGTCGCCGGTTTTCAAGACACGCCGCTGCAGCCGGATGGCAAGTGGCATGTTCATGATCCGGCGCGTCCGCAACCGCCAATCGTGACGCCGGGTGCGACATTCAGCCAGAACGCAAATCCGCCGAGCGATGCGATTGTTTTGTTTGATGGGAAAGATTTGTCGCAGTGGCGAGGACTGGGCGTTAATTTGGCCCAATTGACCGAAATAGATTTGTCAACCTGGCCTGACCAGAAGGCCATTCCGGTGTCGTGGCAGATCGCTGGCGGCATGGCAACTTCCGCCAAAGCCGACATCATGACGACGAACAAATTCGGCGACATCCAACTGCACCTTGAATTCCGCGAACCGACACCGGGAAAAGGCGAGGGCCAGGGTCGTGGCAACAGCGGTGTTTATTTCATGGGGCTTTATGAGATTCAAATTCTCGACTGTTACAATAATAAAACTTACGCCGACGGCTCCACGGGCGGTATTTACGGCCAGTATCCGCCGTTTGCCAATGCCTGTCGTCCGCCCGGTGAATGGTCCACCTATGATTGCATCTTCACCGCACCGCGCTTTGGTGCGAATGGCGAATTGATTTCCCCGGCGTATCTGACGGCGATCTTGAACGGCGTCGTTGTGCAAAATCATCAAGCCATTCGTGGCCACACCAACTGGAAAAGCCCCGGCAAATACACGACGCACGACCCGACCGGCCCGCTGGCCCTGCAATATCACAGCAACCCTGTTTCCTTCCGCAACATCTGGGTGCGCCCGGTGCCGGTGGTGAACGAACCTTGAACAATTAAAATAAACAAAAATGAAAAAGTTTTTTACTTTGCTGGCGGTTTTGACGATGGCAACGCTGTTGCACGCGGAACCAAAAAAATTATTGGTGGTCACAACGACGACGGGTTTTCGCCACAGCTCGATTCCGACGGCGGAAAAAATCCTCGCGCAAATGGCGAAGGACAGCGGCGAATTCACCGTGGATTTTGTGCAGCAGCCGGAGGGAAAGCCGCACGACCTTAAAAAAGATGCGAGCGACGAGGAGAAGGGCGCATATCAATTGACGCAGGCCAAATGGGATAAAGATTTGAAAATCGCGTTGCAAAAACTTTCCCCGGAATCATTAAAAAATTACGACGGCGTGATGTTTGTCAGCACCACGGGCGACTTGCCGATTCCCGACAAGCAGGGTTTTCTTGATTGGATCAAGGCTGGCCACGCCTTCATCGGCATCCACGCCGCAGCCGACACATTTCATGGCTGGTCGGAATTCATCGAGATGATCGGGGGTGAATTCCAGGCACATCCGCCTGGCACGTATGATGTCGAAGCGCTTGTCCAAGATAAAACTTTTCCCGCCTGTAGTCCGCTTGGAGATTCCTTCAAGGTTAATGATGAAATATATCTTTTCAAGAATTACGACGCCACAAAAGTGCATGAGTTGCTGATTTTGGATAAACATCCCCGGGACAAAACGTCCGGACATTATGGTGTTAGCTGGTGCAAGGATTATGGCGCAGGCAAGGTTTTCTACACCTCGCTCGGTCATCGCGAAGATATCTGGGATGCCGACCCCAGCCTGAAGGACCGCAAGAACTCCGTTGAGATCGCCAAGGCCTATCAGGCGCACGTTCTGGGCGGGATCGAATGGGCGTTGGGCTTGAAAAAGTCCGCGCCAGCCGGCCAATAACCACCGGCAGCCGATCACAACGGCGAACTCTCCGCTTGCACAGGCCAAACGCCTTGGGCTATTTTACGGTTGCAAGTTCATCGCCGATGCGCGGTTGCCAGTGTAGCTCAGGGGTAGAGCAGAGGACTCATAAGCCTTTGGTCGGAGGTTCAATTCCTCCCACTGGCACCACATTTTGACGGTGCAACTTGGATCAACGAGTGATCTCTTCGAGAAAGCGGGAGAATAATTGCCCGCCTTTCCCGGATCACTTGAAGACGGTAAATGGCTGACGAACCAAAGGCTGAAAAATGAACGAAAAAATTACTCAAATAATTCCCGCCGACGGCTGGTTCGCCGTCTTCAAAATGGATGACGACGCTGAACTTTCTATGCCGCTGAACTGCTGGGCTTTGTTCCAGGACGAGGACGGATCTTCACGGATTGACGGCGTGTATGTGGATGCGGCGGGCGATTGCAGCGCGGCCAAGGCGGCCTCGAATTTTTTACGCTACAAACGAGTTTCTAGTCCACCCGTTTAAAATGCCGGCATCCAAACCAACTATGAAAATCATTGGTGCCATCTTTGTGCTGGCCATCATGGTCATGCTTTCCGGTTGCGTTCATACGAACAATGCGCAGGTTTCCCCCGACAACCATTTTTACCAGCCGATGACCACGAAGCCATGAAAGGCTTCGCAGTAGATTTATGATCGGTTGAAAAACTGATCCAGTTTCCAGCAGCACTTCAAATTTTTCTTTGAGAGTGTTTTAATAAATAGCATTGCCATATTTAGGGCAGACCGCTGACTGACGTTTAGCGGTTTTGGACTGCGGTGGCAAGGCGGGGGCCGCGACACCGCTTTCTGACGGACGGAAATCCTCCTGAATGGTGAAACGTTTCGGCGTGAGAAAGCGGCGTGGCGCTGCGCTTCCCGCCGCAGTCCAAAATGCGGTTCCTAATCCAGCGATTTTCTGGATTACCTTATTACGGCAACCATTGAGCGCGGTAGAACTGGAGCTGATTGGTTGCTGAAAGGATAATATTAAGCGAACTGGCTGCGAGCATGTTGGTCAGAATAGTCTGCCAATAAACCAGATCGCTGCTTGCCTGAATCGCATAACGCTGACCAGTCTGACCATCCAACCAAAAGTTAAAGGTGCTGTTTGAGCCGGCTGCCGATGCGCGCAATTGCGGCTGCGTTCCAGCTGGCAGCACAAACAGGGTGACGCTCTGCGCGGGCAGGGTATTACTGAAAGTGCCGCCGCTGAAATTGAGATCATTCAAATGAGCAATGGTGTTCGCCGCAGTCAACTGCCACACCTGCGCGGTCCCGGCGGGCAGAAAATTCGTCAGCGTGATGGTGACCGGCGCGTTGGAGCCGATCTGCTTGTTGATGGCCATGACGGTCAGTGCGCCGTCGGAAGAGCGCGTCGCGGCAAAAGTGGAAATGTAATCGGGGTCCGGGCCGGTGGCGGAAACACTGGTGTCGCCGAACGTGGATTTGTTGCCGTCATAATTGCGGAACATTTTCATGGCCTTGTAAGTCGGCGTGCCGGCGTCCGGCGTGGTCCAGCGCGTGGCCAGGTCCAGTCCTTCGCGACCGAAGATGCCATAGATGTCCGCCTGCGCTGTCGCGCCGCTGATGTTGTTTTCCGCGCCCCAGTTGTATTCGGTGATGCCGATCTTGGTGCCGGGATAATAATTCGCCACCCAGTTTTTCATGCGGGGAATGAGCATGATGATGTTGTTGATCCAACTGGGATCCACGAAATTTGTGTCCCAGAACTGCCGCGTGGACTGGTTGCGGAGCAAAACCGTGGCAGTGTCGGCCGCGTTGCCGCCAACATTGTTTTCCTGCGGATAGCAATGCAGCGTGAAGCAGTCGAGCAGCCGGACGCCGATGTTGGTCTCATGTTGATGAAGCTGGTCCAACAGCCAGGGCATGTAATCCATGCTGCCGTTGGCGGCGCGGTCCAGGTAGTGCGCCTGATTGTAATCGTTGTTTGCGCCGGACCATTGCTGGTCGTAGCCGCTCCAGAAATATCCCGGCCAGCTCCATTCTTCCGGACCGCAGACTAGCGCATTGGGGTCATTGGATTTCACCATGCTGGCGTAGTCGAAAATCTTGTCGCGAATCTCCTGCATCGTCGGGCCGACTGGATGCACGTCCTGATGCGTTGACTGCCAGAGCGAATGTTCGTTATCCATGATGTAATAGCGCACGCCGCCGTTGGTCGAGCCGCCCCATTTGTTGATCAGGTGCTGGACGAAGCCCTGTTGGAAAACTGAATTCACGGGCGTGTTGGCGTCGTTCGGATCATTCCAGGTGATGCGGGTGTTGTTGGTCGTGCTGATGCCGTTGCCGGCGTCGGGGAACCATTGGGAATCACTGCCGGTTTGCGGGCCATACTTGGCGATGGAATAACTGGCGAGCCGCCCGTCGCCGCTGGTTCCGAGCTTGGGCGCCCAGCCGATCATAGGGACGGTGATCATGGATTGCGCACCGCCGTTTTTGCTGTCGGCCACAAAGTCATCCGCGCTGGCACCGGGCGTGGCGGGCGAATCGGCAAGGCTTTGAAAATACCAGTCGGCGGCGTGGTTGTGAGCGTTGATCTGCCAGTTGTAGCGCGTTTCGGAATTACCACCGGAACGGTTTAAGGGGGCATTCAGGTCAGACAACTGGCTTGCTGACGCAAAGGCTACGCCGTAAACCAATGGATTGATGGGGTGTTTATTTAACAACGCGTCCACTCTGATCGAGGCCGGCGCATTCGTGACGGGAGTGGTGGGAGCGCCGGTGATCAGAGAAATGTCGTCCACATAAAAAACCGGTTGAACCGCCCCGATGCGGCTTTGAATCACGAAGCCGGTGAAGTTGGCTTTGTTCGCGACGCCCAACGACGACAAGGAAAGCGTGATGTGCTGCCAGGTGTTGGCTTGCAAGTTGCCGAGGGAAACGGAGGTCGCCGAGGCGTTGGCGGTGGTTCCAACATGCAGTAGCCCGTAAACTTGAAGCTGCTGGCCGCCACTCGCGCCGCCATTGATCCAGAAACTCAAATTCGTATAGGGCATGCTATCCAAGTCTGTGTGATAAATTTGGAGACCGTCGTAATTTGCAGTCGCAATGATGACGCTGGCCGAATTATTTCCTGAATGAACGGGCGATGTGTTTGCGTAGTTATGCGTCGCCCAGCCCCAGTCCTGCCAGCCGTTTTGCAGCGAGTCGGTATAAACCGCGTGATCGGCCAGGGCTTTTAGCGGCAGAACGATTGCCAGCAATAAAAGCCAGTTCAAATGACCAAAGCCACGCTGGCCCGAAAAGAAAAAATGTGTGAACATTGTCCTAGTTTCCCACACCTTCCGTTTTCCGGCTATCGCATGTTTACTGGACACGTTTTTTTTGAGGCGAATCACGGCAATTGAGCATGATTGAATTCTGTGTGAATTTTTTGTGAATTCTTCCCCAGTTCCTGCCGCAATCCCCTTGACCTTGTCACGGGCAACCGGTTTAATCACTGCTGTTAGTAGGCATTATTCATGTTTGCACAATTCAAAAGCCTGTTTTCCAACGACATTGGAATAGATCTGGGCACCGCCAACTCCCTCGTCTATGTGCGGGATCGTGGAATCGTCCTGCGCGAACCTTCTGTAGTAGCCATTGAAGCCGGCACGACCAACGTGCTGGCCGTCGGTAACGAAGCGAAAAGAATGCTGGGCCGCACGCCCGGCAACATCGTGGCCATCCGCCCGATGAAAGACGGCGTGATCGCCGACTTCGAAATCACCGAGGCGATGCTGCGGCATTTCATCCAGAAGGTTCATCACCGTAAATTGATCGCCCCACGCGTCGTGGTGGCGGTGCCTTCGGGCATTACGGAAGTGGAGAAACGGGCGGTCAAGGATTCCGCCACCCACGCCGGCGCGCGCGAGGTGTATTTGATCGAACAACCGATGGCCTCGGCCATTGGCGTCGGTCTGCCGGTGCATGAACCGGCCGGCAACATGATCGTGGACATCGGCGGCGGGACTTGCGAGATCGCAATCATCTCCCTCGCCGGTATCGTCTTCAGCCGCAGCCTGAGGGTGGGCGGGGACGAATTTGACGGCACGATTGTCGCGCACATGAAACGCGCCTACAACATGATGATAGGTGAACGCACCGCTGAAGAAATCAAGATACGCATCGGCTCCGCCTTTCCGTTGGAACAAGAACTGACCATGGATGTCAAAGGCCGCGACCTCGGTTCCGGCCTGCCGAAAACATTGACGATCCGTTCCGAGGAAGTCCGCGAAGCCTTGCAAGAACCGCTCTCGAGCATTTTGGAATCCATCCGTCTCACGCTGGAACGCTGCCCGCCCGAACTCTCCGCCGATCTTGTGGATCGGGGACTGGTCATGGCCGGCGGCGGTTCACTGATTCGCGGGATTGACCGGCTCGTCGCCGAGGAAACCGGGTTGCCGGTTCATCTCGCTGATGATCCCATGAGCGCCGTGGCGGAAGGGACCGGCCGCGTTTTGCAGGAGATTGAATTCCTGAAACGCGTCGCGACCAACGCCAAGTATTGATCTGATTTCCCGCCTGCATTCACCTGCACCCGGCTGAAAGCGCCGTTGCAGGATGCTCAAACAAAATAATTATCTCACGCTTGGCGTGGTGATGCTGGTGGTGGTGCTGATCTTCAGTCTGCCGCCGCGCGCCACCGCACGCCTGAAGCTCGCGCTTGGCAGTTTGTTTCTGCCGCTGCTGGGCCTCGCCAATACCGCGCAGCAACTCCCGGTCTCTGTCGCCGATGCCGCCCTCACGCGCCGTGAACTGCTTCAGCAAGTCGGGAATCTCCGCCGCGAAAACGACCAGCTCAAAGTCCAGTCCCTGCAAGCCGGGGCCACCGCCCGCGAAAACGACCAGCTCCGTTTGGCGCTCGGCTGGCAGCGGCAGATGCCCTGGAAACTCAAGCTCGCCAACGTCGTCCTGCGCGACCCGGCGAACTGGTGGCGCACCGTGGAGATTGACCTCGGTGCGCGCGACGGCCATGGTGGAAAATCTGCCCGTGTTGACGGCCAGCGGCCCTGGTCGGTCGCGTTTCCTCCGTGGGTGTCACGCGCTCGCAAGTGGTTTTGCTGGGCGACCCGAATTGCAAAGCCTCCGCGCTGGTCGAAAATCCGGCGCACGACACCGGCGTCATCAGCGCCAGCGGGCCGCTCGACAATTCACTCGTCCAGTTGAATTACCTTTCCGGTGGCGCGAATCTAAAACCCGGTCAAAGCGTCATCACCAGCGGACTGGGCGGCATTTTTCCGAAGGGCATTCCCATCGGTCAGATCGTGGATTCACGTTCGGTTGAATACGGTCTTTACACCGAGGCGCGCGTGAAACTGAACGCCAACCTTGGCGCGCTCGAACAAGTCTGGGTGCTGCTGCCATGAATGTCCTGAACACCATTTTGATTTTCGCCATGGCGTTTCTGGCCGTGTTCGGCCAGGCCGCGTTCCCCGGTGTGCGCCATCTGCTCGGCGCGCAGGTGGATCTGCTGCCGGTGCTGATGGTGTATGCGGCGTTGAATGCGCGCCTGACCACAGTCGCCTTGCTCGCCATTTTTGGCGGGCTGTGGTTCGACGCACTTTCGGCCAATCCGCTCGGCGTCACCATCCTGCCGTTGTTTGTCGTGGGTTTTGTGATTTTTTTACAACGCGAATTCATCCTGCGCGAACTGTCCTTCGCGCAAGTCGTCCTCGGCACCGTCGCCTGCGCCGTCGTGCCGGTGCTGACCGTTTTGCTCCTGCTGACCGTTGGCCAGCCGCCGCTGCTCGGCTGGGGTTCACTCTGGCAATGGCTCGTGATGACGGCTGGCGGCGCGGCCGCCACGCCAATTATTTTTGCCCTGTTCAACTGGCTGAACCGCGCTTTTGGTTATCAGCCGCGAACGGAAACCAGTTTTCGGCCGGACCGCGAAATTCTGCGGGGGAGACATTAAATGCTCATCGTAGACGAACTTAAAAAGAACGATATTCCGCTTCGCATTGTGGCAATCGGACTGGCGGCGGGTCTGTGCGTCCTGCTGGCGGGCCTTTGGTGGGTGCAGGTTGTTTCCGCGCATGAATATAAATCACATCTGGAGACGCAGGCTTACCGCACCGTGCGGCTTCCGGCCATGCGCGGGAAAATTCTCGACCGCGAAGGCCGCGTGCTGGCGGAAAACCGTCCATGCTACAACCTGAGCCTTTACCTCGACGATCTGCGGAAACAATTCGACGACGCCTACCGTCCGTTGCGCAAGCAGGCGCTGGAGGCGCAGAAGGCCGCCATCGCGGCGCGGGAAAAAAAACTGGGCCGCTCGCTGACCAAGGCGGAGCGCAAGGAATTCGCCTTCACCACCGTCCAGTTGCAGCAGCTCCGCGCCCAGTCCCGCGCAATCGTCGCCAACCGGCTCGTCGCGCAGGTCGGACAACAGCTTGGCCAGCCGCTGACGCTGGACGCCGCCAAATTTGAACGCGCCTACGCAACGCGGCTCGCCTTGCCATTCACCATTTTACCCAACCTCAACGCCACGCAAATTGCGCGGTTCCAGGAGCAGTTCACCAATGGCCTGGGGGTGAACCTGGACCTGCAAGCCGCCCGCATTTATCCGGACGGCGCGACGGCGGCGCATCTGCTCGGCTATTTGCGGAGCGACAATGATTCGCTGGACGGCGAGACGGCCGACTTCAATTACCGCCTGCCGGATTATCGCGGCGTGGTCGGCATCGAGGGCCGCTGCGACACGGAATTGCGCGGGCATGCCGGCGCGGAGGCCGTGCTGGTCAACAATCTCGGCTACCGCCAGTCGGAAAATATTTTGGACCCGCCCGAACCCGGCCACAATGTCGTGCTGACCATTGACCTCGACATTCAACAGGCGGCCGAACGCTCGCTCGCGGTGCACGGAGGCGCGGACGTGCTCGGGGCGGTGGTCGTCATGGATGTGTCCAGCGGCGACGTGCTGGCGATGGTTTCCTCACCGACGTATGATCCGAACGATTTCGCGCAGGGCATTTCGCAGGACAAGTGGGACCGGGTGCAAAAATTGACGGCGGAGAAGAACCGCGTGACGTTTGAAAATTACGCGCCGGGTTCCATCTTCAAAACTGTCGTCGCCCTGGCCGCCTTGGAAAACGGCCTGGATCCCAATGAAACTTTCCATGTGCAGGCCAACCCGGAAAACCCGGCCAAGGGCATTTTTTATATTGGCCGACGGGGCATCAGGGACACCGCGCCGCCGGGCCTCTATGATTTTAAGAAAGCTTTCATCCATTCGAGCAATTCCTATTTCATCACGAACGGTTTGCGGGCGGGCGTGGAGAACATCATCCGCATCGGCGAAAAATTTCATCTCGGCGAGCGCACCGGGCTGTTCACAAACCAGGAGACACGCGGTAATTTTCCAAAACTGTCCCGCGTGACTTCCCGCGACTGGCGCGACGGCGACACGGCGAACGTGTGCATCGGCCAGGGCGAAGTGGCCGTGACACCGATTCAAATGGCAGTCATGGTTTCGGCGATCGCCAACGGCGGCAAGGTGCTCTGGCCGCGTGTCGTGGACCGCATCGAGCCGCAAGACCCGGTGTCCGGTGAAGTGGCATCGTGTTTTCCTGCCGGCGTGGTGCGCGACGAATTGGGCGTGCATCCGCGCAGCTTGAAGATTTTGCGCGACGCGATGCTGGCTGACGTGCAAAGCAGCGAAGGCACCGGCAGGGCGGCGGCCGTGGATGGAATGCAGGTTTGCGGCAAGACCGGCACGGCGGAGGTGCAGGATGAGCACAACCGCACCATCGGCCAGAATTTCTGGTTCGCCTCTTACGCGCCCTATGAAAACCCGAAATACGCCGTCGTAGTGATGATCCTGGTGGCCTGCACGGTTCCGGCGGCCTGGATTGCGCGCCGATCGCGCACGACATTTACGAAACGATTTTGAAAAAAGAAAACGCTGCCGGGGCAAAAGCCATGGCGCAAAACTAAATGACCAGCTTGTTCATCAAGGAACGTGAAAGCAAGTTCGACCCGTTGCAACTGGTCGCCCTGGCCGCGTTGATGTGCATCGGCGCGATGTTCGTTTACAGCGCGACGATGGCCAACGCCTCATCCGCCGCCTCGCCATGGTATGACCAGAGCTGGCTGCGGCAAATCATTTGGTATGCGCTCGGCCTCGGCGCGGCGGCGGCGATCTGCCTGACGGATTATCACATTCTGGCGCGCTGGTCGTTCGTGGCTTATTGGGCCTCGATCATTTGCCTCGTCGCCGTCTTGATTCCGCACATCGGCACGACGCATGGTTGGGGCGCGCGGCGCTGGATTGACCTGGGGCCGTTTCAATTCCAGCCCAGTGAATTTGCGAAACTCGCCTTCATTCTCGCCGCCGCGAATTTTTTCAGCCGCCCCGTGGATGAACTGGAGCGGCGAGGCGTTTTTTGGAAAGGCATCGGACTGATCATGCTGCCGTTCGTATTGATCTTGAAAGAACCGGATCTGGGTTCGGCGCTGGTGTTGTTGCCCACGGGCCTGGTGATGATGTATGTCGCCGGCACGCCGGTGAAATATCTGCTGCGGCTGGCCGCGATCGTCGGGCTGCTGGGCACCTTGCTGCTCGCCAACATCCTGTTCGCGCCGCCGGCCTGGCAGATCAAGATGCAGGAATATCAACGCCAGCGGCTGCTGGTTTATTTTGGTGCCAACTTTGCGGCGGCCAGTGCGACACCGGCGCAAAAAGCCGAGGCGCGCCGTTTGCAATTTGAAAAATCGTATCAAGTCCGCCAAGCGTTAATTTCAGTCGGCTCCGGCGGGTTGTTCGGCAAAGGCTGGCGCAAGGGCGACCAGACGGCGCTGGGATTTTTGCCGCCGGGGGCGGCGCACAATGATTTCATTTTCTCCGTCATTGCCGAGGAGGAAGGATTCGTCGGCTCCATCGTGGTGCTGACGCTGTATGCGGTGATTTTCTTCACTGGTTTGAGAATCGCCGGCCAGGCGCGCGATCGCCTTGGCAAACTCGTGGCCGTGGGCGTCGTGACGCTCCTGTTCAGCCACGTTTTTGTGAATATCGGCATGAACATTCGCATCGTCCCGGTTACGGGCATCCCACTGCCGCTGTTAAGTTACGGCGGATCCTCGGTGCTATGCTCGCTGATCGCGCTGGGCCTGATGCAAAACGTCCACATCCACCGAAGGGGATATTAACTATGAGTAACAACAACAATAACTTTTCGCGCCGCCGCCGCGGAATGCGCTTCAAGCCCAAGGGTGGCCTGGGGCCGAACCCGCAAAAGACCGACCGCGACGCCACGCAGGCGCGCGCCGAAGTCGTGGCGGAGCAGGGCGGCGACGAACGCCTGTTTGAAAAACGGCACAACGTCGAAATCGAACGCGCCGAGAACATCGCCGCCGGTCTGCCCCCGCAAGGTGCGCCCCCGGAACCCGTCGAGCACCAGCATGACACGGACAAAAAGGATTTCCGCGAGCCGGATCTTACCAAGCCTGCCGAGGTGCAGGAGGAAAAATTCGCCCCCGTCGCGATCAAAGAACAGCCCAAGGGTTTGATTGAAACCATCAAGTCCGCCGCCACGAATCTCGTCAAAAAAGTTCAGAAGATGATTCGTCCGGAAAAGAAGATTCACAAGGAAGTCATCATCAACGCCGAGACGCTCGAAACGCGCGTCGCGGTGACGGAGGACGGCAAGCTCGAGGAATTTAACATCGAGCGCACAACTGAAGAACGTCTTGTCGGCAGCATCTTCAAGGGCAAGGTGCGGAATCTCGAAGACGGCCTCAAGGCCGCATTCGTGGACATCGGTTTCGAGAAAAATGCATTCCTGCATTATTGGGACATCGTGCCGAACCAGTTCGATTCCGGCGTGGAAATCGTCGAGCGCGAAGGCAAGCAGCGGCGTGACAAACCGAAAATCACGCAGCGTGACATCCCACGCCTTTATCCACCCGGCAGCGAAATCATCGTGCAGGTCACCAAAGGCCCGATCAGCACCAAGGGTCCGCGCATCACGACGAATCTCGTGCTACCCGGACGTTATCTCGTGTTGCTGCCCAACTCGGACCAATCCGGCATCTCGCGCAAGATTGAAAGCCAGGAAGAACGCAAGCGCTTGAAGAAAATCCTCCGCGAACTCGCCATTCCCGATGGCATGGGCGTCATCATGCGCACTGCCGGCGAAGGCCAGCAGTTGCGTTATTTTGTGCGCGACCTCGCGTTGCTCCTTGAAGAATGGCATGGCATCCAGGATCGCATGAAGAGCCAGCCGATGGCAACCTGCGTGTTTCAGGAACCGGATTTGATTGAACGCACCGTGCGCGATTTTCTCACCGAGGACGTCGAGCGCATCGTGGTGGACAACCAGAAAGCCTACGACCGGATGTGCGTCATGATTTCCAAGATCTCGAAGCGTTCCGCGAGCAAGATCAAGTTCTACTCCGAGGCGCAGCCGGTGTTCGACCGGTTCAACATCAGCAAGCAGTTGGAGAACACCTTCTCACGCCAAGTGCATCTAAAGGGCGGCGGCTACATCGTCATTGATGAAACCGAGGCGCTCGTGGCGGTGGACGTGAACACCGGACGGCATAAGGGCAATCGCGATCAGGAGGCGACCATCCTGAAAGTGAACCTCGAAGCCGCCGAGGAATTGTGCCGCCAGTTGCGTCTCCGCAACATGGGCGGCCTTATCGTGCTCGACTTCATTGACATGAAATCGCGCCGCGATCAGCAGGCAGTTTATCAGCGTGTAAAAGACGGCCTACGCCGCGACAAGGCCAAGACGCACATCCTGCCCATCTCGCAGCTCGGCCTCATGGAGATGACCCGCCAGCGCCACAGCGAAAGCGTGCGTTCCGCCGTCTACGACGACTGTCCGTATTGCAAAGGCCGCGGCAAGGTGAAGAGCGTCGTGACCATGAGCGTGGAGATCCAGCGCAAGCTGCAGGAGATCCTGAAGAAACGCACGCGGGACGAAAATGACTTCCAGCTTCGCATCGTCGTGAATCCGACCGTGCTGGACCGGCTGCGCACCGAGGACGAGAAACATCTCATCGAGATGGAGAAGCGTTACTTCGGCAAGCTGTCATTCCGCGCGGATACGGGAATGCACGCCGAACAGTTCAAGATCGTGAACGTGGAGACGAACGAAGAACTAGCGAGCGTTGGGGCTTGAAGTAAATCTGAAACATCAAACGCTCCGCAGGAAACTGCGGGGCGTTTTTATTTTAAGCGAAGTCGGCGGGCGAATTTGCAGTCTACTATCTCCACGTTAACCTTGGTATTCATTTTTTAATTCAGTGATCTCACTTTGATGCTGCCTCAAAAGATAATCGTGCCATGCCGGTGAGTTAAAATACTTTCCAGGATGTTGAATGAATACAATCGGAATACTCTTTCCATCTAAAACAATCTTTGCGCGGTAAGACCAGCAACGACCGATTTGCTCGCGCAACGACCGATTTGCTCGCTTCTCTCTTGGTTGAAATTCTGCCCAATGTTTTTCAACGAAGACTGGAAAGTGTGACGTGCCTGTGAACCGAGAAAAACACAATAGTCGGGCTTAACTATTTTAAGAACCTCATAAAAAACAATCCAGCCCGATGCAAAATCGCTATCGTTTGGTCGTTCTGGGGGCTGAACATAACGAACTAATCTTTGAACAAAATTATAATACGCGAAATTCTGCAGAAATCTCTGCGCTTATAGTTTTATCGCCCACAAAGATAGGCCCCATTTTGTCTAACGTGAATTCTTCCAATCTTAGAGACTGGGCATTCCCATATACCTCTCTGGTTAATTCCTTATTCCTTTCTTCCTTTTCTTGAACTTCCTCGATGGTCTCGTTGTGACGTACTTTTGCATAGTGCGATTCCCCGACGATTAACAGTTTGGCGCTAATCTTCTTTTGGAACCGCTTACCTACCCAAGGTGTCCAGCGCAAATTAGGCACGTAGAGAATTTCGATCGTGCGTTGTGTCTATCAGGTCAATGTATTGCTCGAATTCGGTCATATTTTTATTCTAACAATAGTTGGCGATTGGTTTTGCATCCAATCTAATTTCATGTCCGCGACCCTATTTTCGCCCATGCTGAAACCCCTCTAGGGTTTTGATTGTTTGGGGATCTGTCCCAAGGTGGCTCGTTCCTCGCAACTTGGGCTGATTGACGCAGCCCCCGTCGGGGCAGTTTCAATTCACCTGTCGAACCACGATGAGGCTGGAGTCGTCATTGCTGCCGGTCACAAGCATCTGGCCTTTGCTCAACAACTGCGTGATCTTGCGTGGCCCACCAACGTCACCTCCACCTTTTCACCTCCCAGATTTTTCACATCCAAGGCGCTTTTGCCCAGCGCAACCGATTGCTCTCATTCTTCGCCACCGAAAATGTCTGTGTGCTGACAACGTAATAATGCTGCACTTGAGCGGGAGCCGCAGGAGCTTTTGCTCGATCTCCGCGCCACCCGGCTTGCCTTTCGGCTGCGCCGCGTTGGAGCATAGAATCAATTGAGCCTCCAGTTTCAAATCGCCATCGGCGGCGCGCGCCGGTCACGCCTGCGAACAGGAGGCAAAACCAGCGCGGTAGTCGTGAACAGTTTCATGTCGTTGGTTCAGTTGATCACGGCAGGATTTTTATTTTTTTATGGGCGCGTTATCGGAAAACCACACGAGTGTAATCCCATCGCTGGCGTTACGATAAGTGGTCGGTCGCGCTGGCCAGTGTTGTTTCACCGTGGCGTATCGGCGTCGGCCACGTTTCCACGGTGGCTTTGGAACATTAAAATGGCGACCAAACCGGCGAGAACAAGCGCGCCCACGGCAACCGCAGAAAAAACCAGCGGCGCAACGCGATGAAAATGTAAGCGTCCGTTGCGGCAGTCGTTTCCGGTTCCAGCCGCTGGATTTCCCGTTCGATCTTTGACCAGAAAAAGTCGCGTGATTCCGGCACGCTCAAAGCGGTTCGGATTTTACCATGGCCTGCCGTGTGTTTTTCAACTCCGCAGCAACGCGGCGGCCTCGTGATTGTCTGCAGCCACAATAGGATTACGCGCTTCTCACACTCCGGCAGTTCGCCGTCGAGAAACGCCTGCAATTTCAGTTGTTGTTCCTGATTCATAATTCCTTTCGCACTTCCGCCAGCAGCGCAGCCATCTTGCGTCGTGCATAAAACAGCCGCGACATCACTGTACCTATCGAGCAGCCGACCGTTTTGGCGATTTCTTTGTATTCCATTTCTTCGAATTCATGCAGCACCAAAACTGCGCGATGTTCCGCCGATAACTGATCCGCGCGTCGTCAATTTTCTGACGCAACTCGGCGCGTTCCATGTCGGCGGTTGGATTCACGGTCACGACGGGCATCTGCCGTTCTACGCCGCCGGATTCGGCATCCATCTTTTCAATTGAATCCATGCGATGCCGTTTTGTTTGCGCAAATGGTCGAGGCAAAGATTGATGGCAATGCGCGTCATCCACGTCGTGAAGCTGGATTCACCGTGAAACTGCGCCGAGCCGCTGCCAGCCTTTGATCCACGCTTCCTGTGAAAGATCCACCGCGTCCTCTTCGTGGCGCGTCATGCTGAAGGCACGGGCGTAATCTGGTCGCGATGCCGGAAGACCAGTTCCTCAAACGCGGCCAGTTCGCCTTGCCGGCGCTTTCACCAATTCATCGTCGGCGGCAGAGAATAATTCATTCCAGACATGGGTTAGACGCCGCCGGGGGAACTTTTATTCAGCGGATGCTAAAGTTTCCCCTTGGTGCTGGGCAACTGCCCGGCGGTGCGCGAATCGTGCGCACAGGCGGCGTCGGCGGCGCGGGCGAAGGCCTTGAAGAGCGCCCTCGACGATGTGATGCGGCTCGTCGCCGTAAAGCAGTTCGAGGTGCAGGTTGCACCCGGCTTCGTTGGTGAAACCCTGGAAAAATTCACGGGCAAGGCCGAACGAAAGGCGCTGGAGGCGTCCTGTTTTTTTTCAGCGGCAGAAATTTTCTTCTGCGAAAATTTGTCCAGCCCGCGCCAGACGAGATGCGGGCGCCCGCTGAAATCAATCACGCAGCGGGCGAGACATTCATCCATCGTCACATAGGCTTCGCCGGTGAATGGATTCTTGGGATGAAAACCCGCGCCGTAACGACGGATGCCGCGCTTGTCGCCCAGTGCCAGCGCAAAAGCCTGGCCGAGCGCAATGCCGCAATCTTCAACGGTGTGATGCGCATCCACTTCCAAATCGCCGTTGCAACGAAGCTGCAAATCCATTGTCGCATGCTTGGCAAACAGCGTGAGCATGTGGTCGAAGAACGCGATGCCCGTTTTGATTTTTGATTTGCCGCTGCCATCGAGGTTGAGGCTGACGGAAATTTTTGTCTCCCTAGTGTTACGCGTAAGTTTTGCCTGCCGGGCTTTCATGGTGGGGATTGAATCAAAATGGCGCGGGAAAAACAAAGCGCAATTGTTACGCCATCAGTGTGCTGAATCCGGAGAGGACGCCGGCGCGACCATTTCTTTTTTTATCTCATCGATGCGCTCCTGCAAAGCTTCGGGCGCGCGGGAAACCTTTTGTGCAGCTTGAAACCATTGGATCGCCTGGTGCCAATGACCGGCGTTGCGTTCCGAATCGCCCAGTTGCGTGGTGATTTTCTCATAAATAAAATCATTGGCGGCCTTGGCGTCGTCCGTGCCCTCGATGGGATGCCAGTTTTTGGCGGCAGCCATCCAGACATTTTCCGCGCGGTTCGTATCGTGATAGCTTTCAGCGTACAGCCGGCCGAGTTCAAATAGAATGTCGCAACTGCCGGGATTTTGCCGCAGACCTTCCAGCAGAACCTGGTTTGCTTCATCGGCCTTGTGCATTCGCTGGCGCAGCCAATAAGCCGTGACGGTGTAGTTCTGAACATTTTGCGGGTCCAGCTCCGTGGAGAGCTTCAACCACGGCAAGATTTCACGGACCTCGTCGCTGCTGCCCAGGCTGTCCTCGGGTCCACCTTCATCCAGATGCGTATGGCGGCTGGGGAAAAAATGCCGGCTAAACGCCTCAATCCAGTCACGCGGCGGGGCCATGAAGCTGGACTCCCCGCCCTGGTTGCTGCTGTGGACGGCGCCAGTATCCTCGGCCATGTGCGCGTTTCAAAGGCCTGCTTGTTGTCAAAAATGGTCGGATAAAAACCGCTGTGATAATACGCATCTGCCTTGGTGTAAAACTCATTGGCGAACATCCGGCGGCTGTCTCCCAGCGCCACGGCAAAAATATCACCATCGGCACGGCTCAAACGCATGGCGCGAAATTGCGGTTGCAATTCCGCCGCCAGGCCAAAGCTCAAAACCAGCAGTGCGGCCAGCAGCAGAAAATATGTCCGGGCCGGGGTCATTTTTTAATTCACCGGCTTGCGCCGGAAAACCAGGCAGGCTCCCGTCAGAAATACGGCGGTGTAAGCCAGCGCATACAGGACGGCGAGACTGAAATATTTCCACGGGATCAGCGGCCAGTTGTGGATGACAAGGTCGCGCATGTCAAACAGTTCCAAGTGCGGAATCGCAAAATAAATGGCGACAGTCAGGCTGCGCACGGGTTCGCGCAACGTGATGGCAACCTGATCCAGATGCCGGCCGACGAGCAGAATGCCGCCGACCACCACAAAGCAGATGGTGGAGTTCGAGGAAGGCGCGGCAAAAACCAGCGAGCCGAGCAGGGCCAGTGCAACGACCACGCCCAGCATGAACCAATGCAGCGCCGCCGCCTGGACATAATCGAGCAGCGGCAAATGATGTTCGCGGCTGGCCGCCAGCGCGCCAAAGAAAATGTAGAACACCAGCAAAGCGAGCCCGCAGGCAAACCAGCAGCCGAAAAATTTGCCTAGAATCAGCTGTGTTCTTGAGAGCGGTTTGGCCAGAAGCGGAAGCAGCGTGCGGTTTTCACGTTCCGCCGGAATCTGCCGCGCCGTAGTGGTGATGGCCATGACAAGGGTTGAAATCCAGATGAGCAAAAGGGAAATTTCCTTAAGGTAACGGACGATCTTGTCATCGTTGAAAATGTTGACCGAGGCCATTACCAGGCAGATCAGAATGGTCACGATGAACAGGACATAAAAATCCTTGCGGCGATAAAGCTCTTTGATGACGACGCCGGCAACGGCAAAAATATTCTTCATGGTACAGGCTGGGTTTGAAAGCCGATGATTTCCAGAAAGGCCTGTTCAAGGTTTGCGTGATGCGGTTTTCTAATTTCATTCACACGTCCAATCGCCTTGAGTTCTCCTTGATGAATGATGGCGACGCGGTCACAAACCGTCTCGACTTCGCCCAGTTCGTGTGAGGAGAAGAAAACGGTTTTGCCGTCGTTCTTGAGTCGCTCGATGATTTCGCGGACCTTCATGCGCCCCAATGGATCGAGGCCGCTCGTTGGTTCATCGAGGATGAGCAAATCGGGATTGTTGATGAGCGCCTGCGCTAGACCCACGCGCTGCTGCATTCCCTTGGAGTATGATTTGATCGGCCGCTTGCGCGCATGTTCAAGTTCAACGAGCTTGAGCAGCTGGTTGATCCGCTTGTCCGCTTCGATGCGGGCAAGGCCGAAAATTTTCGCATAGAAGCGGAGCAGTTCCTCGGCTGTGAGAAATTTATAGTAATAGGTCAGTTCCGGCAGATAGCCGATGCGCTGGCGGGCGATGGGCTGGCGGACATCAATGCCAAACAGGCTGGCCGAGCCGCTGGTCGGTTGGACGAAGCCCAGCAGGACGTTCATGGTGGTGGTTTTGCCGGCGCCATTCGGGCCGAGGAAACCGAAGACTTCACCGGCGTGGACTTCAAGGTCGAGACCGGCCAGCGCGACTTTGGTCGCCTGTCGCATTTCCCGGCTGCGATATTCGACCCGTAACTTGTCAGCTTTCAGAATCGTGGCCATTTCGGGTGCGTATTGCTTTCATCAGCGATGAAAATTACAAAAAAATCCGGCGTAAATGAAGCACAAATAAAAACCGGTTCCAAACGGTGTATGTCACTTCGGGTTTAAATTTTCGGGCTGCAGCGTTTTTTTGAAGGATTCCCGCCACGGCTTGTGCTGCTGGTAAAATTCCAGCCGTTTTTGCATCACGGCCAGATCTTCCTGTGAACCGTTCGTCTGAATCAGGCTGACCGCTTTTTGCTCAAGTTGCACGGCCTCGTCAAAACGTCCCAATTCAGCATTGGCCATGGCCAGCGCATCCAGCGCCGCAGGTTGCTGATCGCCGGTTCGTTTAATAAGATTTTCGGCAAGGACGCGCGCTTCCGCCCCATTGCGGGCCAGCGGATTCTCGGCCGCCGCCAGCAAATTGGCCGCAAACATGGCTATCTCAAGATTGCCTGGATCAAGCTGCATGGCTCGCCGGAAATGAATCAAAGCCTCCACTTCACGTCCTTGTTCCAAAAAAAGTCCGCCCATCAAAATTTGCGGATCCGCAGAGGTGGCGTCAAGTTGTGCTGCCGTGGCAAATTGACTCGCGGCTTCCTCATAATGCCCTAGTTTTTGCAGGACCATGCCGTAATTCTTATACAAAGCCGTGTATTGGGACTTTTTTTGCAATGCCTTTTTGTAATAGTTGGCTGCCAGTTCATTGTTCCCGATGATGTTTAAAATAAAGGCGATGTTGCCATTGGCCAGTTCTGATTCCGGGCTAAGACGCCAGGCGAGGATATATTGGGTCATCGCTTCCGAATCTCTATTTTTGTCGTGCAACGCCTCGCCGAGACAGATGTACGCTACCTCACTCCGCGCCACGGTCAGGGCATGGCTGAAAAGCGATTCGCTGTCACGCCAGTGGGGTAATTGTTTTTCCGTGAGCAACACGCACACGCCAAGAATTAAAACCGCCGCCGACATGAACCACGCCTTCAAATACCGAAAACGCTCGGCCAGCGCCTGCGCCGAAAAAGTAATGGCCAGAAAAATTCCGATCAGTGGGAAATAACTATACCGGTCGGCCATCGCCTGGGAACCAACTTGTACCAGTCCGATCACCGGCACCAAGGTCACTAAAAACCAAAGCCAGCCCACAATCATCCATGGGCAGCATTTGCGTTCCCTCCAGACAATTATCGAAACGCCTGATAAAATGATGATGGAAGATGCGATTGATTGCCAGACGATGTTCTGCAGCGGATACATGATTATCAAATCCACCGGCCAGATCATTTTCCACAGGTACCCGACGTACGCGGTCAGCGCATTCTCCATACGCAAAAAGAGCGGAACATTCGTCAGCGTGTTAAGGGCATTCCTTTGAGCCAGACAGGTGATAATGGCGGACGCGCCGGTCAGCAGGAAGAACGGCCACTTTTCCCAGATAATTGATCGCAAAAATTTAAAGGTCGATGGTGGAATGTCCTTCGTGGTTTTGTTTGCCTTGTAAACCTCAAACCGGTTCAACGGCCAATAGTCCAGCAGCAGCATTACCACGGGTAAAGTCACCGGCATCGGCTTTGACAACAACGCCAGCACAAAAAAAACCAAGCTGAACCCATAGCTGCGGAGGGAGTTTTCTTTCACGTACCGCGTGTAACTTAACAAGGTAAGCAAAGCGAAGAATGTGCTTAGCACGTCCTTGCGCTCTGAAATCCATGCAACAGATTCAACGTGCAGCGGATGCCATGCGAAAAGTGCCGCAATAAATGCGGCGGCCCACATTTTTTCCGTCAGCCGGAATATCAAAACAAACAACAATGCAGCATTGAATGAGTGAAACAGGATATTGACCAGGTGTGGGCCGCCCGGATTAAGGTGGAACAAATCACAATCGGCCATGTGCGACAGCCATGTCAATGGATGCCAGTTGCTTGCATGTGCCCCCTCAAACGCCCATTTTACTCCTGCCCAAGTAAGGCCTTTTTGGACGACTGGATTCGCCGTGACATAGTCTCGGTCATCGAAATTAATGAATTGGTATGATGTCGCCGGCAGGTATACCAGCAATGTGACCAACGCGAGCAGCAACCCAATGGAGCGGGGACGAAACATTCAGGGTTGATAAAGGGTTTGTCGCTAAAAATAAAGCAATAAGCCCGGAATTTTTCGCTGTCGTGGACTTGCCCAAATTCCGAGCTGCTTTAAAAGGGCAGCACGGCATTATGCAAGTTCGTATCGTAATTACTACAAGTGGGAGGAGTGTTTACGGCGAGAATATTATAAGAACCGCCAACAGGTTCCATCGGCATTGTGGAAACTCCCCGGCCAAAGTAGATGGTGATATCGCTGGTCAGGGGTATTGCAGAACTTAACTGGCCTTTTTCCAATGCCCATTGCTGCTTGGCCTGATCAATGACGCGTAAATTGTTGATACAAGCATCCGTTTGAGCCGACTGGCGGGCGCGTACAAAATTGGAATTCCATGGCTGCCAAGAGACCGATAATGGCAACAACAATCATGATTTCCACCAAAGTGAAGCCCGCTTGGGGATGGCTTCTCATGTTATTCATAATTTTACTTTCATTGAATACGTTAAAAATTGTTGCGTGTACGCAGCATTGTCGACTGCAACCGTTGTTTCGATTTAAGCACTCAATATGCCAAAGGCCGGCGGCTAAACATCAAAACAAAAGAGCCCGGATTTCTCCGGGCTCGTGAAAGAATGAACTTAAGTTGAATTATTGCGCCAAGGTCACGAAGTGCGTGCCGGTCGAAGCCGTTGAATTGGGGCAGGTCGGAGCCGCGCTAACAGCAGCAATCACGTAAGTTGAGGAACCGATGGGACAGGTCGGCATGGTCGTGCCAGCCCGGCCGAGGTAAGGCGTGATGTTACTGCTGGCCGGGGTGACGGTGGACAACTGACCTTTTTCCAAAGCCCATTGTTGCTTGGCCGCGTCAATGATGCGGAGGTTGTTGAGGCAGGCGTTGGATTGGGCGGTCTGACGGGCTTTCACGAAGTTCGGAATCGCGATGGCCGCCAGGAGGCCGATGATGGCCACGACGATCATGATTTCAACCAGCGTGAAGCCAGCTTTACGGGTGTTTTTCATTGTTTTCATTTTGTTATAAATACGGTGGAACAAAGCCGCCGGCGGATTAAATGATGACATATCTGTTCGCTGTATAGCCGGCTGCAACCGTTGTTTCGATTAAGCACTCAATATGCCAAAGGCCGGCGGCTAAACATCAAAACAAAAGAGCCCGATTTCTCCGGGCTCGTGAAAGAATGAATTAAGTTGAATTATTGCGCCAAGGTCACGAAGTGCGTGCCGTCGAAGCCGTTGAATTGGGGCAGGTCGGAGCGCGCCTAACAGCAGCAATCACGTAAGTTGAGGAACGATGGGACAGGTCGGCATGGTCGTGCCAGCCGGCCGAGGTAAGGCGTGATGTCACTGCTGGCCGGGGTGACGGTGGACAACTGACCTTTTTCCAAGCCCATTGCTGCTTGGCCGCGTCAATGATGCGGAGGTTGTTGAGGCAGGCGTTGGATTGGGCGGTCTGACGGGCTTTCACGAAGTTCGGAATCGCGATGGCCGCCAGGAGCCGATGATGCCACGACGATCATGATTTCAACCAGCGTGAAGCCAGCTTTACGGGTGTTTTTCATTGTTTTCATTTTTATTTATTTTTTTGATGCGGTGTGAACGTCATGCCCGGCGGTTTATTATGATTACAACTTTTGTTCACTTGATTGCCAGGCACAACCGCAATTACGGGGCAACATAGCACTGCCAATGCCAAGTTTAGACCAAACAAGCCATAGTCTTTCTTGGCAGCATTACTTGTAAAACCCGGCAAAATGAGAAAGTTGCTAAAAAAATCCGGTCCTGCCCAATCTTAAAACATCCATGTGTCCCATTTAATTCACAAGCTTGTAAATTTTCTGGACACCTGCATTTGCAATACCCCAATCGACAATTGAAATGATTTGATTTACAAATGAAATTTCTTCCTTGAAGCTTTCTTAGGGTGGTAAATTCGGGGCAAGAAGTGCATTAATGATTGAAGCATGAACATTTTCTCCGCTAGTATGGTCATAATTGACAACAAATAAATTGAATCAGGAAATCCCCGAAAGGTGAAAACGAAAGACACAAGCGGCTTATGATGTTCCATGCTGGCAGATTTTCCCGGCCTTTTTTCAGACGCAGGTTGAATTTGATGTCCGTTGCGTTGGTTTTGCTTGGATTTACTTCACACTTTTCCACGTTGAACGCCGCCTCGTTTACGGCAACTTTGGATCGGGATACGATCACATTGGGCGAGCAGGCGATGCTATCGCTTACTTTCGATGGCGGTCAGCCTAAAAACATGCCGGTACCCAATGTGCCGGGCTTTTTCTTGGCAGCCCAAGCACCAGCAGCAGGCAAAACATCGACTTCAATACCGGCCAGATGAGTTCCATCATCTCCATCACATATCCTATGACGGCGCGGCGTGTGGGCGAGTTCACCATTCCTGCAATGACGGCGGATGTGAACGGTCAACTGCTGGCGACAGCACCGCTTACGTTGGTCGTGACGAAGGCTAGGGCGCCGTCGACATCAGCCGTAAATTCCGGCGGCGAAATCGCATTCCTGAAATTTACCTTCCCTAAAAATGAAACCTACCTCGGCGAAGCGACAATCGCACAGCTTGAACTTTATTTGCGCGATGACGTCCAGAATTTTGGCAACTTCCAGTTGACCAGTTTGCCGACAGATGGTTTCAGCACTGGCAAAATAATAGAATTTGCAACACCAGCGCCGTCGCGAGCAGGTCGGCAACCGTGTTTACACGGTGATTCCGTATGCCATTCCGCTTGAGGCCATCAAAACCGGCGAACTAACAGTGGGACCGTTCACTGCCAACGTGGTGGTTGTGCTGCCTTCACAAAACCAGGCCGGCGATCCGTTCATGAGGCAGTTCTTTAATCAGGGCGAACAGAGACAGATCACGTTGGCAAGCGAGCCGGTCATCGTAAAATCACTGCCATTGCCCGAGGCGGACCGGCCGGCAAACTTTACCGGTGCCGTCGGCAATTTCACCATAATCGCAACCGCCGGTCCAACGAACTTAACCGTCGGTGATCCCATCACTGTGCGCGTGCAAATTTCAGGCCGCGGTGCACTAGATGCGATCATGTTGCCTTTGCAGGATGCCTGGCATGATTTCAAAACATTAACGACCACGACCAAGCTGGAGCCGACCGATCAATTTGGTTTTCAAGGCACCAAGACTTTTGAACAGATCATCTCGCCGTTGAATTCTGACGTGCATGAACTGCCGCCGTTCACATTTTCATTTTTTAATCCCAACGACGGCCAGTATCACCTGCTTACGCAAGCCGCCGTGCCGTTGCTGGTTCATGCCGCCGGCGCCACGCCAATGCCGGCAATGGTCGGAAACAAAAATCCGGCGCCGGAAAACCAGTTGCCGCAGGACATTTTGCCCATCAAGGAAAACCTTGGAACCCTTGTGACAAAATCGTCCCCCCTCATCACGCACCCGGTTTTTCTAGCAGTGCAAACCATGCCCTTGCTTGCATTTTTTGCTACATTTATCTGGCGGAAGCGCGCCGACAGTCTGGCCAATAATCCGCGTTTGCGCCGCCAGCGTGCCGTGGCGCAGCTTGTCCGCGATGGCATGATTGACTTGGAAAAATTCGCGGCAGGAAACCGGCCCGATGAATTTTTCGCGCTGCTGTTCCGCCTATTGCAGGAGCAGCTTGGCGAACGGCTGGATTGCCCGGCGTCGGCCATCACGGAAAATGTCATCGAAGAACATTCCGTTTTACGCAGCGCACCAGCGGCGACGCTTGATGATCTGCGAGAGCTGTTCCAGCTTTGCAATCAGGCGCGTTATGCCCCGGTCCGCGGCACCAGCGAATTAAATTCGGTCGCGGCCAGGTTTGAGAAAACTGTTGGTGAACTTCAAGAAGAGGTGAAGGCGTGAAACAAATCTTCTCGATTTTATTTACGGTGATTTTCACCGCGACGACTTTTGCGGCAGACGTGGCTGCGGATTTTTCTGCAGCGAATAAACTTTATGCCCGGGGGAAATTTTCTGAGGCAGCCGGGTCTTACGGAAAAATGATTCAGGCGGGTGCAGTATCTCCCGCGTTGCTTTTCAATTGCGGCAATGCCGAATTCAAGTCCGGTCACCTCGGCAAGGCCATTGTCGCATATCAGCAGGCCGCGCAGTTGGCGCCGCGTGATGCGGAACTCCGCGCCAACCTCGGGTTTGTCCGCAATCAAGTTCAAGGCGCGTCGCGAAGCGGAAGCCGCTGGCAGAATGGAATGGGCGTGCTCACATTGAATGAATCCACCATGATTACGATGGTGTTGTTTTGGCTGACGCTCGGAATGTTTGCCGTCCGTCAGCTTCGTCCCATCCTGGCGTCAAAATTGCAAAGCACCACGCGGATTTTGATCGTGCTCACAATTATCTTCATCACGGTTCTGGGCGTACAGGCGGGAAATCATTTTTCCAATGTCACTGCAGTTGTGGTGGCCGACGGCGCGACCGCGCGCAGCGGACCTTTTGACGATGCGCAAAGTGTATTCATCGCCCGCGACGGGTCGGAACTTTCCATGTTGAACCGCAGCGATGGTTGGGTGCAGGTCGTCGACGGCACGGGAAAAAGCGGCTGGCTGCCGGCAAAACAGGTGGAAATTTTACACGGCACTTGAACGGATTGCCGGTCGGAACAAGGTCTTGCTTCATCTGCAAATTTAGTTGAACACTTACAAGCACTGGTTGTCAGAATTGCGTCCAAGCAAACAGCTTAGAAAAACATGAACACAGGAATCAACGCCATCAACGAAGCGGTCAAGGAAGCCAGCAGCTTCACCCAGCCGCTGTTTAGCGAACTCGGTAAGGTCATCGTCGGCCAGCAATATCTCACCGAGCGGCTGGTCATCGGCCTGCTCGCCAACGGGCACGTCCTCTTGGAAGGCGTGCCGGGGTTGGCGAAAACGCTTGCTGTCAAATCCATGGCCGCGTGCATTAGCGTGAAGTTTTCGCGCCTGCAATTCACGCCGGACATGCTGCCGGCCGACGTCATTGGCACGCAGATTTACAATCCGCAATCCGGCGGCTTTACCACGCGTAAAGGCCCGGTCTTCGCCAACCTCGTTCTCGCCGACGAAATCAATCGTGCGCCCGCCAAGGTGCAGAGCGCATTGCTCGAAGCGATGCAGGAAAAACAAGTCACCATCGGCGACCAGACTTACAAGCTCGACGAACCGTTCCTCGTGCTCGCCACGCAGAATCCCATTGAACAGGAAGGCACGTATCCGCTGCCCGAAGCGCAGGTTGACCGCTTCATGCTCAAGCTCAAGATCGGCTACCCGTCGCGCGCCGAAGAGCGGCAGATTCTCGAAGTGATGGCGCGCACGAGCGGCACGCCCACTTGCAGCGCCGTCGTTACGCCGCAACAAATCCTTAAGGCCCGCGAGATCATCAACGACATTTACGTGGACGACAAGGTGAAGGATTACATCGTGGATCTCGTCTGCGCCACGCGCGACCCGGACCATTACAAGATCGCGGTGAAGGAGTTCATCCAGCTCGGCGCGTCGCCGCGCGCGACCATCGCGCTCACGCTGGCGGCCAAGGCCTATGCGTTCCTGAAAGGCCGCGGCTATGTCACGCCGCAGGACGTGAAGAGCATCGGCATGGACGTGTTGCGCCACCGCGTGGCCATCACCTACGAAGCGGAGGCCGAGGAAAAGACCAGCGAAACGGTCATCCAGAAAATCTTTGATGAACTGCCCGTGCCGTGAAATTAAATGTCAACACGAGTTTGCATAGACGTTGATTTAACTGTCGTTGACCAAAACGGCAATTTACTTCCCGGTGTAATTCAAAATCTCAAGAGTTTGAAAGGCCGAGGATGCGAATTGATTCTTTGGTTTTACGGCGGCGGAGAATACGCCGAGACAATGGCGCGGCGTCACCAAATTGAAGATTTATTCGTTGGGTTTTCGGGTAAACCAGACATAGCTGTAGATGATGAAAGCGAAAAAGTTGCATCATTCGCCGTCGTGGATGCTGCTGCGGTGAAAAATTGGGATGCCATTGGCAATGAAGTAGTGGATTTAGCAGAAGTATTGGACGAGCCAATAGACATGGATTTCCCGTTTTGGATTCAGGATTTGTGGAACGACAGGCGAGAGCAAAGCGTTGCCGCAACGAAAGCGATTTGGCTCAATCAGCACGCTTACTTCAAATGGCCAAAGAAAGAGCGCGTGTTGAATCAGGAGTGGATACGAATAACTGACCCGAATAATAGAGACGACCTTTATTCCTACTCACCGAACATTATTCAAGAGTGCGAGTCTGCAAAAATACCGGCAGATGGAAGAAGCAACGGGCCGGCAATCGTTACTTTTCTTCTTTCTGGCGGTGCGCGGCCACTTCGCGAAGACCCACCGACTTGGGGTTGGTCTATTCACCACATTTACGACGGTAAATTTCCAGCTCCACACCAAGAAGGTGGTGTTTTGAATGCGGTGCGAGTGGCTGGAGAATTTACAAATTCTCGTGGATTGGTTGCCGCACATCCGGTAGCTGATTTTGTTGCGGCAAATTCTCGACTATTAGCGTGGTTACTTCGGTGGGAAGCATTTCGTCGTTTCAATTACGACCCAAACAGAATTTTTTTACCCACATGATTCCCCGCGAGATTCTCAAAAAAATCCGGCAGATTGAGCTGCGCACGAACCGCATCGTGACCAGGTTTGCGCCCGGAGCGCGGCTTTGTGAGCCGCAGCACTTCCGCCCCGCACAGCGCGGAGACAATTTCGAGAACCGTCTGTCTGGCGCAGCTGCTGCGGGTTGCAGACCCGCGCTCCGCTCCGGCGCGCGGGCTTCAGCCCGTTTCACCGCCGCGTTCCAATTGAATCCGGCGCTCAATTCCATTCTCACGTTGAAGCGGCGTGAACGCCGCGCTTCCGCCGCCCTAGAACGCGAGAATCAATTGGTGCTTTGGCCCACCCTCACCTGTGTCCTCTCCCCCAGGAGAAGATTTCAACCGGTCACGATTTCGGTTAGTCCGGCGGTCCGTCCGACCAATCCAGTCGTAGATTATTCCAAGGATGCAGGGAGCGTTTCTCCTTCTCCTGGGGGAGAGGGCCGGGATGAAGGAGGTCGTAAAACAAACTACAAGCTTGTGGGTATTTCACTTCAGCCGTCGCCGCAGCTCCGCCGTATTCCGTTTGCTGTGCCAGATGGTGCTGATCACCACTTCAGAGGTTTCCCGCTTGATGGCGAAATAGACCGAATACGGCCACGGCTTTGGCAGTCTGGCTTTCCTGGTCAGCCGGCTGGCGAGAGGAAATCGTTCCGGGTCGTTGCAAAGGGTTTTGAAAAAAGCGCGCAATTCGCGGGCAAATCTTTGACCGACTCCCAATTCGCGCCCGTCGTAGAAGTCAACCGCCTCGGCAAATTCCCGCTCCGCTTCTTCTTCAATGACGACGCGAAACGTCATTGCTTGGCGCGGAATCGTTTTTCGATGTCAGCCACTACGTCGTCGAGCGGACGGCAGAGTTCTGGATGTGCCAGCGTTCGTTCGGCGCGGCGATCGAGTTCGGCGATTTGCTCAGGCGTGAGTTCGTCGTCAAAGCGGTCGCGGAGTTGTTCAAAAACCTCACGTTGTTCTTCAAACGGAAGCTTGTCCACTTGTTCCATGACTTGCGTTGCACTCATGGCGGCAATTTACTCCTTTGATTTATTCGCGCAAGCCGGAGTTTTCGTCGATTTGAAATCGTCAATCGCCAATCGCCAACCGCCAATTTTTCCATGATTCCCCGCGAGATTCTCAAAAAAATCCGGCAGATCGAGCTGCGCACGAATCGCATCGTGACCGAAACGCTCGCGGGCCAATATCATTCCGTCTTTAAGGGCCAGGGCATGAACTTTGACGAGGTGCGCGAATATCAGCCCGGCGACGACGTGCGCGCGATTGACTGGAACGTCACCGCGCGGATGAACCATCCGTTCATCAAGAAGTTCGTCGAGGAACGCGAACTCACGCTCATGCTCGTCGTGGACGTGAGCGGCTCGGGACTGTTCGGCTCGCGCGACCAGTCCAAGCGCGAACTCGCCGCCGAGATCGCCTCGGTGCTCGCGTTCTCGGCGATTCGGAATAATGACAAAGTCGGCCTCATCCTCTTCAGCGACGAAGTGGAAAAATTCATTCCGCCACGCAAAGGCCGCAGTCACGTCCTGCGCGTCATCCGCGAGGTTTTATTTTTTGAACCGAAGAAACGGGGGACGGATTTGGTGAATGCCTTGGAATTCATGGCGCGCGTCACAGCACACCGCGCGATCACCGTGGTCGTGTCGGATTTCATTTCAGCTGATTCAGTTGGCGCGCTGCCAAAACTGACGCAAACGCGGCTGCGCATGTTGAATCGCAAGCATGACGTGGTGGCCGTGCAGATCACCGACAAGCATGAACTGGAATTGCCCGCCTTGGGTCGTCTGACTTTGGAAGACGCAGAAACGGGCGAAATTTTAGAAGTGAACACCGGCAGCGCCAGCAGCCGCGATGCATTTGCCTTGCGCCAGCAAAAGCAGATCGCCGATCTGGCGAAACAATTCCGTTCGTCAGGCATTGATTCAATTCAATTGCGCACGAACGAGGCTTACGGCGCGACGTTGGGCAAGTTTTTTGAGACGCGGGAAAAACGGAGGGCGCGCGGATGAAATTGACGCTGGTAAATCGGATTTGTAGCACCCGCGTCTCGCGGGTTCAATTCGGCGTCCCGCCGAATTGCGGCGGAGGTCGCGGCCAGACCTTTTGCATAACGCATCACCAGAATTCATACGTCTCGCCGGTTTCGGGCGGGACGCCCGAAACGACCCGCCAGAGGCGGGTGCTACCCACAGCGAATGGAAGTTTTCGTCAAATATAATGGCCACGAACCAAACATCCTCATTGCCTGTCGCCAACGACATCCGCGACATCAAGCCGCCGATTGAGATTCCCAACGGCTGGGAATGGCTTTGGTGGACGCTCGGCGTGCTTGTCTTTTTGGTAGCATTGACTTTGCTTTGGCGTTATGTGCACCGGCGGATGACGCATATTTCGGTCGTTCCGCCCATTCCGGCGCACATCCGTGCGAAACAAAAACTCGAGGAAGCGCTGGCATTGATTTCGCAGCCCAAGCCATTTGTCATCGCGGTGTCGGATACGGCAAGGACTTATTTGGAAGAACGTTTTCAATTCCGCGCGCCGGAACGGACGACGGAAGAATTTCTCCGCGAATTGGCAGAAACGGATTTATTGGCGGGCGAACAGAAGGAAAGTCTCGGCGGCTTTCTGGAAAGTTGTGACCTGGTGAAGTTCGCCAAATACGAACCGACGGAAACGGAATTGCATGGGCTGCATCATTCGGCAGTGAAGCTGATTGATGAAACCGAACCGAAGCCGGTTGAGGATTCAGCAGCCAAAGCTCCTTCATCGAAATGATCTTCGCCCATCTATATTTATTATTGCTGCTGTTGCTTTTGCCGGTGCTGGCGTGGCTGAAGGGAAAACGTGGCCGTTCACCGGCGTTTTTATATTCCTCGGTGAAGCTGGTGGAAGGCTTGACGCGGGCACGGCGCTCGCGCGCGGGAGTGTTTCTCGCGGCTTTGCGCTGGCTGGCTTTGGCTTTGTTCATTGTGGCGCTGGCGCAGCCGCGCTTGACGAAAAGCACGACGGAGGTGAAAGCCAGCGGCGTGGACATCGCGGTGGCGTTCGATTTGTCAGGCAGCATGTTGTCGGAGGATTTTGTCGTGAAGGACGAACACGTGAACCGGTTCAACCTGGCGCGCTCGGTTTTGAAACGGTTCATTGACGAACGCCCGGGTGACCGCATCGGGCTGGTCGTGTTCGCCTCGCAGGCCTTCATCGCCACGCCGCTGACGCTGGATCATGAGTTTTTGCAGGAGAACCTTGACCGGCTTGAAATCGGTTCCATCAATCAGAATCAAACGGCGATTGGCGATGCGTTGAGCACCGCCGTCAACCGACTGCGCGATCTGAAGTCGAAAAGCAAGATCGTGATCCTGATGACGGACGGCGTGAACAATTCGGGTAAAATCCAGCCCCTAATGGCGGCGGATGCGGCGCGCGCGCTGGGCATCAAGGTTTACACCATCGGCATCGGCAAGCAGGGCATGGCGCCGATGCCGGTCGGGAAGAATCCCTACACCGGCGAGACGGTTTATCAAAATATGCCGGTGGATGTGGATGAAGAGACGTTGCAAAAGATCGCGGATGAAACTGGCGGCAAATATTATCGTGCGGACAATGCGGAACGATTCCGGCAGATCTACGCGGAGATTGACAAGCTGGAAAAAACCGAGGCGACGGTCAATAAATACACGGAGTTCAAGGAACTGTTCCCGTGGCTGGTGGCGGGCGGCCTGCTGCTTTTGTTGATTGAAATCACGCTGGGCCAAACTATTTTCCGGAGGCTGCCATGAGGTTTGAACATCCAAATCTGTTGTGGCTGTTGCTGGTGATGCCGCCGGTGCTGTGGCTTTTTTTCTGGTGGGCGGAGCGGTCGCGGCAGCGGCTGCTGACCCAATTTGTCGAGGCGCGGCTGTTGTCACAGTTGACGGTCGGCATTTCTCCGGCCCGGCGGAAACTGCGCGCAGCCCTTTTGGTTCTTGCAGTGATATTTTTGATTGTCACGTTGGCGCGGCTGCAGATGGGATTTGATTTGCAGGAAGCGGAGCAGCGCGGACTGGACATCGTGGTGGCGGTGGACACTTCCAAATCCATGCTGGCGACGGACATCGCCCCCAATCGTTTGCAGCGGGCGAAACTTGCAGCGCTGGAGTTGATGCAGAAAGCGGGCACTGATCGCATGGGTCTGGTGGCATTCGCAGGCGATGCGTTTCTGAAATGTCCATTGACGATTGATAACACGGTGTTCCAGCAAAGCGTGCAGGCGCTGGACGTGAATTCTATTCCGCAGGGTGGCACGGCGCTGGCGGGGGCCATTGACACGGCATTGACGGCGTTCAAGGAGAAGGATCATTACAAGGTCCTCGTGCTGTTCACCGATGGCGAAGATAATGACGAGGGGGCGCTGGCGGCGGCAGAACGTGCGGCGAAGGAAGGCTTGAAAATTTTTACCATCGGCATTGGTTCGGCGGAAGGAACCTTGGTGCAAGTCGCCGACGGAAAGGGCAACACGGATTACGTTCGCGATGAGCAGGGCAACGTGGTGAAGTCGAAGTTGAACGAGCCGCTGCTCCAGCAAATCGCCACGGCGACAGGCGGATTTTACCTGCCATTGCGCGGGGCGGACACCATCAACACGCTCTATGAACGCGGGCTGGAGCCCTTGCCAAAATCTTCCGGCAAGGAAAAGCTGGTGCGGCGTTATCATGAGCAATTTCAGTGGCCGCTGACGGCGGCAGTTCTGTTTTTGCTGGCAGAAATTTTTTTACCGGAACGCCGGCGTGAAGCGAAGGCAGTTGCGGTGACCCCCAAAAATGGCGGGGTGAAAATCGCGGTGCTGTTGCTTGCGTTTTGTGCTTTGCCGAAGCTGGTTGACGCCTCACCGGCGGATGCGTGGCGTGATTACAACTCCGGCAATTACACGAATGCCATGGCGGAATATGAACGTCTTGCAGAAACCAGCACGAATGATTTACGGCTGATTTTCAACGCCGGGGTGGCGGCATATCGGGCCACAAATTATGACGCGGCGACAAAGCTGTTTCAGGCGGTGACAATCGCGCCTGATTTAAAACTGCAGCAGCAGGCATATTACAACCTGGGCAACACCCAATACCGGATGAGCGAGGCGGCCAAGGATTTGGATGCGCTGCAAGAGGCCTGGGAAGGGGTTATCAAAACGTATGACCGTGCCGTGGCCCTCAACACCAACGATGTGGATGCGGCATATAATCTCGCGTTCACCAAGAACGCCGTGGAGCAGATCAAGGCGTTCCGCGAGGCGATGCGCCGCGCCAAAAGTGATGCGGACGACGCGGTGCGCCAGAGAAACTATCATCGCGCGCTCGAAATCATGGAGGGCCTGATGCAGAACAAGATCGCCGCCAAACAATTTGAAGACTTCACCAAAAAATTAAAGGATATCGATGCGATTGCCACTCCTCCTCAGTCTTAGCCTGCTGCTATTATCATGGCAGGCCGTCCGCGCGCAGCTTTTGCCCGCCGATGATTTTTTCCATAACGGCGCGCTATTTTATCTATCCAACAACATTCCCTCGGCGTTGGAACAGGTGGAATCCGGGCTGAAAATCTATCCGGAAGATGAGAAATTGAAAAAGCTGGAACAGTTGCTCAAACAAAAACAGCAACAACAGTCACAGCAAAATCAACAGCAACAGGACCAGAAGGATCAGCAAGATCAGAAAAATCAATCCCAACAGCAAAAAGATCAGAATTCCCAGCAGCAAAAATCGGACGACCAGAAAAATCAGCAGCAGAAGGATCAGCAATCAGCGAAAGACAAATCACAGGACCAGCAGAAAAAAGACGAGCAAAAGAAGAGCGAGGCCGACAAGAAAAAAAGTGAAGAGGAAAAAAAGCAGGAGCAGCAAAAGGCGGCTGGCGAAAAGAAAGATGGTGAAAAGCCAGACGATCAAAAAGGTGAGGGCCAGGCTGCCGCCCCGGGTCAAATGACGCCAGAGGAGGCAAAGCGGTTGTTGGACGGACAGAAAGGCAACGAACAATTTCTGAAATGGCAGCCGAAAGGCAAACCGCAAAATCCAAATATGCCAATCAAGGACTGGTGACTACGTCTTTATTTTTCGCAGCCACAATGAACAGCCACGCCCAGCCCAGCAGGAGGCTTAATCCACCAATCGGCGTGATCGCGCCGAGCCATTTGATGTTTGTGACTGCCAGCAGATAGAGCGAGCCGGAGAAGATCACGATGCCGGTGAGAAAACTCCACCACGCTCCGCTGGCAAACGGTCTTCGTCCCGCGACTACAAAAAGCATCACGGCATGGATGAAGTGGTAGAACACCGCCTTTTCCCAGATGGCAGTCGTGCCGTTTTGAATGAGGACTTCCCTCAAACCATGCGCGCCAAAGGCTCCCAATCCCACGGCGAGAAAGCCGGTGGCAGCGGCGATGCGTGTGGCTGTTACACTTGTCATTTACTTGGGAGCGTCAGTCGTCCGCTGCTGAAGTTGTTTTTGAAGATAGGTATCCTCTGGGGCTTCCAGCCACGCCGTCAACCAGATATTCCCGAGCATCTGGCCAGCCCTTACCAACTGTCCTTCGAGAAACGACCGGCCTTCCAATCCTTTTTCTCCTTCGCCGGAAAGCTGGCCGCTTTTTTCCATCTGATACAAAGGCTCGACCAGTTTGTTTTGCTCGGCCAGATAATTCACCATGTAATGGAATGTGCCTTCAGGTGTTTGCACGCCGGGAATTTTTTCCGCAGGATGAATTTTACCCACTAATGTCTCGATTTTTATTCCGCCGGTTTTCTTGAGATAGCCGCCGTCGATCCAGCTGTGAAATGTCGGCTTGGTCGTGTAGCCCTTGGGATTTTCGCCGACCCACCCGTTGAAATATTTTGTCGTGTGCAAGGGTTGCCCGCCATCGCCGACGTAATGTCCCATCACGCCCATCACATAGATGCAATTCGCCTGCGCGTTGGCGACCTCTTCGGGCGTGCCGCCGAATTGTTTGAGCGTCTTGAGGGTGCTGAAATCAGATTTCAATTTTTCGTAATACTCCGTGATCGCCCATGGTAGAAAGCCATTCAGTTCGCGCGTGTGATCGGCATCTTTCGCCGGGTCAATCGTTGGGAATTTTTCTGGATGTGCCGTACGCGCATTTGCAATGTCCGCCACAAAATCGTAACGCATGATCGGCAGCGTTTCTGGCGTTAGGCCGAACAATGCCACATCTTCCAAATCGAAGTAATGATCCGGGCCATTATAGTGTTTAAGCGGCAGATCTGGCACGTTGCGCCAGCGGTCCGGCTCGCCCGCGAGAAACGCGATGCGGTTTTTTCAGGGCGGGCGTCAGCTCAAAGCCGCCAAAATCCTTCGGCAGCGACGCCAGCGCGAGTTCGTTGACAGCATGATGCCCTTCATAATCCCAGGCGTGCAGCGTGGCGGGGTTGAATCCAATGACCGCACCAGTTGCCAATATGAACATGAACCATTTTTTCTTCATAAAATTCTTTCCTTGTTTGCCGCCAAATTTAGCGGACTCCGCCGCCGATGTAAAAACATTCCCTGCCGGTAAAATTCGTGTTCATCCGCCGCTGTTCGTGATTCAATTTCCCGCGTGAAAATCATCACCGATGAACATTGTGCCGGTTATTCGCGCACCGGCCATCCTGAAAGTCCCCGGCGCATCACCGCCACGCTCGCGCGCTTGCGCAGCCAGACCGAGCTGCCCGTCATCTGGGACGCGCCCGGCGAAGTGACGGATACACAAATCCTGCGCGCCCACGCGCCGGAAGTTCTCGCGCGCCTGAAAATTCCGCATGATTTTGACGCCGATACGCCATTTTATGAAAATATTTCCGCTTACGCCCGCGTTTCCGTCGCCGCTGCGCTCAGTGCCTTGAAGGCTGCGCGCAATGGCGAAAATGTATTCAGCCTTATGCGTCCCGCCCGGACATCACGCCATGCGTGAAAAATCCATGGGTTTTTGCTATTTGAACAACATTGCCATCGCTGCGCTGGAAGCCGTCGCGACTGGCGGAAGCCGTCGCGTTGCCGTGTTTGATTTCGACGTGCATCATGGCAACGGCACGGAAGATATTCTGCTCAATCGAGACGGCGTGGCATTTTTTTCCATCCATCAATACCCCGCCTATCCCGGCACTGGCGAAAAGAACGTCGGTCAGAATTGTTTTAATTATCCTGTCGAGCCATCCGTGCCGCGCGAAACTTACCGTGCCACACTTGCTCGTGCGCTGGCCGACCTGAAGAATTTTTCGCCTGATCTCATCGCCGTGTCCGCCGGATTTGATGCCTACGCGCGTGACCCGCTTGCGCAAGGCTCGCTGCTCGCGGAAGATTTTCACTGGCTTGGCCGGGAATTACGCGTGCTCGACGTGCCGATGTTCAGTTTGCTGGAAGGCGGTTACAGCCGTGATCTGCCCGAATTGATTTTCGCATATCTCAAAGGTGTGGAAGGAAAATGATTCCGCTCGACAAGCTGCAACGAAAACTTAATCTTCGCGCATGACAGCTCCGCCCGTCATGCCGGTTTTGTTTGGAGGTTTGATCGCCTGGGGAATTTATCGCCGCGTGCGCCGCAACATTGGGCGGCAAAAACTGCGTCCCGGTCGCATCATATTCTCCATTGTCATTTTCTCCCTGGTCAGCCTGCTGTTTATCGGCATGTCGCTGCAACAAATGCACCTGATGCTCGGCATCGTTGGCGGACTTGCGCTTGGCGTCGGGTTGGGCTTCATCGGTTTGCGGCTCACCAAATTTGAAACGACTGATGAAGGCCATTTTTACACGCCCAACACTCACATCGGTGTCGCGTTGTCGCTTTTGTTTGTTGGGCGGCTGCTTTATCGTTTCTGGGTGTTGCGGGATGTTACGGTTGCGCCCGGCCATCCGCCACCGTTTCAAAGTCCGCTGACCTTTTTCATCTTCGGGTTGATCGCCGGTTACTACATCGTTTATTACCTCGGCTTGTTTGTGCACACGCGCGATAAAAAATAATCCGGCAAAAAGCTTTGCATCCGGCGGATCAAAACTAGATTTGTCGCGTGACCGTCCTCGAAGCGATTCAAAAAAGCACCGAATTTCTTACCAAAAAAGGTGTCGAGTCGCCGCGCCTGCAAACGGAACTCCTTCTTGCGCATCTGCTGGAGATGCCGCGCATGAAGTTGTATCTGAACTTTGAGCGCGCGTTGACTACGGTGGAAACCGATGCGTTGCGTGAACTGATCAAGCGTCGCAGCCAACGGGAGCCGCTTCAGCATATCACCGGTTCCACTTCGTTTTGTGGCTATGAAATCATCGTAAACCGAAACGTTCTAGTCCCGCGTCCGGAAACGGAATTGTTGGCTGAGTTGGGCTGGCAGTTTCTCTCAACTCTTAATCAGCAACCTTCAACTGCTTTGGATTTCTGCACCGGCAGCGGGTGCATCGCCATTGCACTGGCGGCAAAATGTCCAAACTCCAAAATCGTGGCCGCTGATATTTCTGCGGATGCACTGGCACTGGCCAGAGAAAACGTCGCGCGAAATAACGTCGCGGAGAGGGTTGAATTTCTGCAAGGTGATAGGTTCACAGTGTTGAAAGCCGGGTGGGGCGAGCGTCCTCGCGAGCCGAGTTTTGCCAATGTCGAAGACGGCTCGCCGGGAGTCTCGCCCCACCTGTTCGACCTCATCATTAGCAATCCACCTTACATTCCATCCGCCGAGATCGCGTCGCTTCAACCGGAAGTCCGTGATTTTGACCCGCGCCTCGCGCTTGACGGCGGCGCGGACGGCTTGGAGTTTTACCGATTAATAGCGTCGCAATCCAAGGCATTCTTGAAAAAAGACGGGAAAGTCATGGTAGAATTCGGCGATGGCCAGGGCAAAGCCATCCAGAAAATTTTTGAAACGGAAAAGTGGATTGTCGAAGCGGTGAAGGAAGACTACTCTCACCGCGCCAGAATTTTAATCGCTCGAACAAATTAAATTCAGGCAGGACGGCGTTGCTGCGCCGCCTTAAAATTTGGGACGCGCAGCAGCGCGTCCCTACCAAACTAATTATTTCATGGAAAGCTTGATCATCAAAGGCGGCGTGCCCTTGCACGGCGAAGTCACCATCAGCGGCAGCAAGAACGCCGCGTTGCCCATCATGGCCGCGACGCTGCTGACGGACGAACCGTGCGTCATCCGGCGGCTGCCGGATCTGACCGACACCCGGTTCATGGTGAAGATCCTCGAATCGCTCGGTGCGACCGCGAAATTTGAAGACGGCACCCTGACGGTTCACGCCCACAAAATCAAAGGCTACGCCGACTACGATCTGGTCCGTAAGATGCGCGGCTCCATCTGCATCGCCGGACCATTGCTGGCGCGGTTGCACAAGGCGCGGATTTCCTTGCCCGGCGGTTGCATCATCGGCGCGCGGCCGATTAACCTGCATTTGAAAGGCTTTGAAGCGCTCGGCGCGAAAATCAAAATCGAAGGCGGCTATGTGGATGCGACCGCCAAAAAACTCGTCGGCGCCCCGATGTTCCTCGGCGGTCGCGCGGGTCCAACGGTGCTTGGCACGGCGAACGTGATGATGCTGGCGACGCTGGCCGAAGGCGTGACGGTCATCGAAAGCGCGGCCTGTGAACCGGAAGTCGTGGATGTGGCAAACTTCCTGAACGCGATGGGGGCGAAAATTTCCGGCGCGGGCAGTCCAACCATCACGATTGTGGGCGTGGACAAACTTCACGGCGCAGAGCATGAAGTGATTCCCGACCGCATCGAGGCGGCGACGTTTATCATTGCCGCTGCGGCGACGAACGGTGAAGTGACGCTGAAAGGCGCCCGGGAAGACCATTTGCACGCGGTGATTGATAAATTAAAGGAATCGGGCGTGGGCGTTGAACGGCGCGGGCCTGATTTGATCGCGCGGCGCAAGGGAAAGCTCAAGACGGCGGACATTACGACGCTGCCGTATTCTGGTTTTCCGACCGACGTGCAAGCGCAGATGATGGCGCTGCTGGTGCTCGCGCCGGGCATCAGCATCATCACGGAACGGATTTTTGAATCGCGCTTCATGCACGTCAGCGAACTGGCGCGGCTCGGTGCGGAGATCGAGATTGAAGGGCCGAGCGCGATCGTGAAGGGCGGGCGGCCGTTGAGCGGTGCGCCGGTGATGGCGAGCGATCTACGCGCGTCGGCGGCGCTGGTCATCGCGGGCATGGCGGCGAAAGGCACGACGCAAGTGAATCGCATCTATCACTTGGATCGTGGCTACGAGAACATTGACGGCAAGCTGCGGCAATTGGGCGCGCGGATTCAGCGCGTCGAGGAAAAGTGAAGGTAACAATTCCCGGTTGCTTCCACGAAATCAGGCATTAGAATAAAACCATGAGCATTGAAGTCTTGAAGCAAGAGTTGTCAGCGCTGGATGCAAACGAACAGCGGCAGTTGACGGCGTTTCTGGTGTCGCTTCAAGACGCCCGCGACGAAGCTTATCGTAAAAAGCTCGCCGAAAAAATTGACCGGCCCGCCTCAGAATTTGCCACCTTGGAAGATTTGGATCGTCGTCTTGGTTGTCTGATAACTGACCATGAACTACCGTTTGCTCATTGACTATGAAGTCATTGAGTTTCTCGAAACGCTTCCCCGCCGGGAGCAGCGGCCTTTGCGCGACCGGTTCGTTGCCATCCGTGATGACCCGCAAAAATTTTCTGATTATACCGAAACCGACTGCACGGGACGCCATGTGGACATCCATATTTGCGGCAGATACGCCATCAAGTTCTGGCAGGATCATGCTGACCAGCACATAAAAATTCTCGACCTGCATTTGGCTGATTCTGGGCGTCGTTAAAATGATATTTGCCACATACACGAGAATAACGGTGGCAAGCTGTAGCAACTGGGCGCAAGAATTCAGCGTGTTGAGGAAAAATGAAATTCCCACACGAAAAATGCTTAGGACTATCCAGAAATGAAAACTATGAGCAAAGCACAACTGGAAGCACTAGAAGAACAGGTAAATGCAGAGCTAAAAAGGATGGCGGACTCTGAAAGATCGATACACAAACATGATCCAATTACTGATGGAGTAGTTGATATTGAACGTTATCTCTCCAGTTCCCCCAAAATGCTTTGGATTTTGAAGGAGCCATGGGAAGAATTTGATGAAAATGGCGGAGGAGGGTGGAGCGTGACGCAAAATCTAATTCCCAAAAAGATTGCCGAAGGGAAAATTGGAAATAAAGGCCTCTATGCAAACATGGCATACATAACATATTCTGTATTCAATAATTATCCAAATTGGTCCGAAATTCCTTGGGTCACAGACGATCCAAGTGTTGGTGAATCGTTAAAAAGTATCGCATATATAAATGTCAATAAGTTTCCAGGGAAGAAATGGAGCAATCCAGAACACATTAAATCATGTTACGGCAGAAACCGGAACATTTTAAAGAAGCAGGTAGCAACCATCAATCCGGACGTTGTGATCGTCGGCAATATACTCCACCTGTTCTATGAAGATTTTGGCCTTAAAACCGTTGAATTAATATCGGAAGGATCGGTGGAGTTTTGCAGCAAGGACGGATGCTTGTATATTAACGCGTATCACCCTTCCTATTGGAGAATTAGTGGGAAAAAGTATGTCGAAGATATAGTGAATGTGATTAAGAAGAACCGCCATGGTTCGGCGTTGCGACAATAACAAGTCTTTTCATAATATTATTCTGAAAACAAGAAGGCGCGGCGAGAAGTTGCTTGCACAGGCGACGGATGATTTTCGCCCGCGTAAGCAACTTCCCGCATACGCCATTGTTCCCACTTCAAGTTGATGGCTCGGTTTCATGCGGCAACCAGTTCACGGCTCTTGATGTAGATGCGCGCCTGCCGTTCAAGCTGGCGCACGGCAACCGCCGTTTTTTCCTCGAACAACACCGGGAACACCAGCAAGGGAAACTGGGTCACCCAAGCGAGTGCCGCCGCTTCATTGGCCGCGCGCCGCAAGGGCAGGATCAATTCCGGTGTCAGAACTTCGGCAAGCTGCCGGATGAGCAGCCGGTTTTTAAGCCGCTCGAACTCGTTTTCCTGGGTGACGCGGAACGGTGCGGGCGGACTGGCCCGCAGCTCGAAGCGCGTTTCCGGGCCGAACTCGGTCGGCACGAATGTTTTATTCTTTTTCATATTCTTTTCTAATTTGATTAAAAAGCAAAAACCCCGCGATTGACTGGCAATCGCGGGGTTTGAAAATCGTTTGGTTAAATCAGAAGTTCGTTCCCGCGATGCTGGAATAGCAATCTACGCGCATCCAAACGGACGTATGTCCTTTGGCTTGCACGTGATTCAGATTGATGGCAAACGTGGTCTTCATATTCGACGGCGGAGAGGGAACACCAATTCCATCCGGTTGTCAAGATTTCGTTACGGCGAAAAATCGTTGTCGGATGGCGGCACGGTGCTAGATTGGTTCACAGCATGAGCGATAAAGCCTTAAAGATGGTGACGTGCAGTTCGTGTGAGACGAAGGTGTTCATCCCTGGCGATTCTCGCGCCACTGGCGACCGTGCCGTGCAGCAAGTGCGGGCATCCGATCATGATGCCGATGATGCTGCGGCAGTTCGAGCTGCGCAGCTTCGTGGCGTCCGGTGGCAACGGCATCGTGTATCGTGGCTGGGATACCACGCTGGAACGGCAGGTAGCGGTGAAGCTGATGAAGAAAGAATTGCTGGAGGATCAGGCGGCCATGGAAAGTTTTTACCGTGAAGCCCGCGCCTGCGCCCGGTTGAATCACACGAACATCATCCACATCTACTCGTTCGATGAATGGGAAGGCTTGCGTTATCTCGTCATGGAACTGGCCGATCGTGGCAGCCTGGACACCCGCATCGAGAAGCAGACACGCGTGGACGAACTCGCCGTTTTGGACATCGGCATCAAGATCGCCTCGGCGCTCGACCTGGCGCTAAAGCACAATTTGATTCATCGCGACATCAAGCCGGGCAACATTCTTTTCGATTATGACAACGAACCGAAGCTGGTGGATTTCGGCCTGGCGCGCAAAGCTGACGCGGAACAGGAATATGGCAGCATGGTGGACGGAACGCCCTATTACGTCGCGCCGGAAAAGATCAATCGCGAGCCGGAGACTTTTTTGTCCGACATGTACAGCCTGGGGGCCACGCTTTACCACGCACTGACCGGGGCGGTGCCATTTGATGCGCCGACGGTTGAGGAACTGGTGACCGCCCAGGTGAAGGAGCCGTTGACCGCACCGAACTTGGTCCTGCCGGAAATCACACACCCGACGAGCGATGCGCTGGTGAAAGCCATGGCAAAGAAACCTTCGGACCGGTTCTTGAGCTATGACGAATTCATCATTTCGCTGGAAGCCGCGCGCAGCCTGCTGCTCCGGGAACGGTCCCAATCCCCGCAAAGCCAGAATCCGCACAAGGCCAAGGGCCTGACGAGTTGGTGGCGGCGTTAATAAAATAAAAGGCGGGCGTTGCCGCCCGCCTTGAAAGTCTTAAAAGTTCCTCCTCAATTTGGAATGCTTGCACCGCTTGGCACTGCGTTGGTTGCGCTGCCAGCCGTAACCTTCTTCTTCTTTTTCACACTTTCAGCTTGGTCGCTTTCAGGTTTTGGGCCGAAGTGGACAGTCGTTGCGATCAATTTCCCATCCTTGGATTTCTTGTAGACGCCGCTGACCATTTCACCGACCACGCCATCCGCCAACGTCGCCGGGCCGCTGGTCTTGCTGATTTTGGTTTCCGACGAGATTTCAAAGGTGCGTTCGCCCACCTTCAACGTCATGGCGTTTTTGTCCACGGCAATCAATTTTCCATGGAACGGCACTGTGTCATGCTTCTTGTGCTTGACGGACGTGTCGGGCGTGGCCGGGGCATTTGTGGCATCTTGTGCGCGGATGGTTGCCGGTGCGACCATCAGGGCCGCGGCAAACAGGCTCAAGGCTGTGATTTTAAAGATCATTTTTTTCATTTGAATTTGAGATTATTGGTTAATTAAGCGACGACACAAAAGACGCTGCAAAATAAAAATTAGTTTCAAAAAATTCAACCAATTTCACCAGGTGCCTTCGGTGATCAGTTCACTGATGTTTTGGGCCAGATTCCTGGGCGAGCAGCGGCGTGGCCTGCCGCTCGGCGGAGGCCAGGTCAGTGCCGACCGTCACCAGCGTGTAGCCGGACACGTCTTTTTCAAGGATCACCTTACCCGACGCGCGTTCCCGGGCGGTGACCTTGGCGGTGATATTGATGCGGTAGCTTTGCGCGGTCGTCACATCCGTGTTCAGGTAAGCCAGTCCAATACGATGGTAACGAATGATGACGCCGGTGACGACCACGTCGGCCCCGCCATGGGTGTCGAGATGATAGGTGCCGTCCGTTTGCAGACGTTCGCGCAACGCCTGCGTGACGGCATCGCCGAGCCGCGGCTGTAGGGTCTGGTTGTTGAATGGAAAAACCTCAATGGATCTGGCACCGGCGGTCGCGCCATTGACGGGGCCCAAATGGTAGCTGGCGCAGCCGTTGAGCAGCGCCATCGCACCGGCCAGAAAATTGCGGGCAGGCGCATCTTTAACTGGCGGGTTGCAGGAGCAGTTTCAACGCCTCGATGCGTTCCCGGGCCTGCGCTGCATAAGGCGAATTGGGATTGAGCTGCAACACCTCGTTGTAATAAACGATCGCGCCTTTATGCCGCTGGACCGGGCTCAAGGTTTTGCTGTTTTCATAAAATTGTGCGACCACAAAGCTGCCGCGCACTTGTTCGGCCTTGAGGGCGACGATGGCCTTCTGCGCCGTCGGCACCCGTTTGTCGTCCGGGAAAATGGTCATAAAATCCGTGTAGGCGGCGATGGCCTGGCCGGCCTTCCCCTGGTCGTATTCGGCTTTCGTGGCCTGTTTTTCGTAGGCGATGGCCCAACGATACATCGCATCGGCGGCGATGACCGGCTGGTTATGGTAACGGTCTGCGGCAAGCTCATAAGCCTTCACCGCTTCCTCGTAATTTTTTTCCTTTTCGCGCGCGGCACCGGCCTGCAATTGCGCGTGCGGAGCCACATCGCTGTAAGGGCCGTTATTCACGATCTTGCCATACATCCTGGCGGTTTCATCCATCGAGGTGTACAGCGGCAGATAACCCCAGAAAATACGGAAAAATTGTCCGCCGTAGAAACGGTTCGCGATTTCATACTGCCGCCACAGGACCTCGTCGTAATTCTGGCTGCGCGGATATTTCTTCAGGAGTTCCTGATAACGGTTGAACGCGGCCTCGTCCCGATGCTCCATTTCGAGGCAGCGTCCGATGAGGTATTCGGCGCGTGGCGCATAGTCCGACAGCGGCCAGACTTTCAGGACGCGGTAGGCCGCATGCGACGTGGTGGAGTAATCCTTGTTTTGGAAGGCCGTTTCCGCCACTTCGAGCTGGTCCTTCGCCCGGGTGCGCGTCCATTTTCCGTTCGCACCGGCCGGCTCATAGTACCAGCCTTCGCCGGGCGCATAGATCAAGGGCGCGGGGGAGCGAAACGGCAGCAAGGCCACGAACGCGACGACCAAAAACAGGAGAATGAACCGGCGATTCATGCGTTGACGTTAGCGAGCCGAAATCGGCAAGTCAAGGCGGGCACCATGGATTTCAACTGCGATAAACCACCAGCACGCCATAATCGTTGAGCAGCTTTTGCGAGCCGATGTCCAGCATCGAATAAGAAATCGTGTGGATACCGATGATGTTGGCTTCGCCCACCTCGTTGAGGAACTTGGTGACCACCTCGTCAAACTTGTCATGGCCGGATTCGACGCATGCCAGATGCCGGATGGTATGTGAGATGATTTTTTTGCCGACACCGCGCATCACCGCCTCCAGCGGTGGTTTCGGCTTGGAGATCAGCGGGGCGGGCGACTTGTCCAGCACCGGCACCTTGAGATGCCTTTCAATCTTGGCGGCGGCGGAGGTGGAGATGGGGCTGGCGGCCAGGGTGGGCGGCGGCTCCGCTGGCGCAGCAGGCGTGGCCGCTCCGGGAATCGTTATAGTTTCATGACACGAAGGGCATTCGATCTCCGTGCCGGCACCGGAACTGTCCACTTCCAGTTCCTGCTCGCAGTTGGGGCAGTTAAAAACAATATCCATAAGCGTAAGCGGTTTTGGTGTGACTGTGAACCGACATTAAACCCGCGTCGCACCGCAAACCAGAAAAAAATACTACCTTTGTCTGGCCCGGGCGCATCCCGGTTTCGAGTAGCGTAGTGGCACGGGCATCCTGCCAGCGAGTTTCTGGTTGTGTAGGCCTGACTGTGGCTGAAACACACGGGCAGGATGCCCGTGCCACTAACAAAGCCCGCTTGCACAATGCGTTCGACTGCGGCATATCTGCAACATGAAATCACTCACCGAACAGCTTTGGTTTGAAGTGCCGGGCCGTCGCGGCTTTGTGAACATCACCGACACCGTCGCCGGGCTCGTCCGCAAAAGCGGCGTGCAGGAGGGTCTCTGCCTCGTCAATGCCATGCACATCACCGCCAGCGTCTTTATCAACGATGCCGAGGACGGGCTGCTGCACGATTACGAAGTCTGGCTGGAAAAACTCGCGCCGCACGCGCCCACCACTCACTACCAGCATAACCGTACCGGCGAAGACAACGCCGATGCTCATCTGAAACGGCAGATCATGGGCCGCGAAGTCGTGGTGGCCATCACGAAGGGCAAACTGGATTTCGGCCCGTGGGAACAGATTTTCTACGGCGAGTTCGACGGCAACCGCCGCAAGCGTGCGCTGGTGAAAATTATTGGGGAGTAATTTAGCAATCGCGAAATATCCAAAATACGCAAACAGGATTTTTCTTTTGTGTATTTGGCATGGTTCGCGGTCTAATTTGAGACGGACAATCGGCCCGGTTGTCCAGCGGGTTTTTTCTTTTAAAGCCTGCAGTGCATTGACATGCTCGCACAGTGAACGGGCGTGGTTACATCAATAATTTACCGGCACGCAAATCCACATGGCTGCTGCTGGCTTTGATTGTGGCAGCCAATTTCGCCATCCGCTGGCACCTCCGTACGATGCCGCTGGAACGCGACGAAGGTGAATACGCTTACGCGGGCCAGTTGTTGCTCCAGGGTGTGCCCCCGTATCAAGCGGCGTGGAACATGAAATTTCCGGGCACATACTTTTCATATGCGCTCCTCATGGCGGTCTTCGGGCAGACGGCGGAAGGCATCCACCTCGGCATCATCCTCGTCACTTCACTGAGCATCACGTTCATGTTTTTCATCGGCCGGATGCTGTTGTCCGATTTGGGCGGACTGATGGCCGCCGGGTTGTTCGGGATGATGTCGGCCATTCCATGGACTTACGGGCTGGCGGGACATGCCACGCATCTGGTGGTGCTTTTCGTCTGCGCCGGCAGCTGCGCGCTGCTGCGGGCGGAGGGAAAATTTTCGCGGATGTGGTTGATCTTCGCCGGAGCGGCGTTCGGCACGGCGGTTTTGATGAAGCAGCATGCCGCCGTTTTTTGCGTCGCCGCCGGCGCGTGGCTCATCTGGCAAAAGCTGAAGCAAAAATCGAGGTGGTTCACGCCGCTGGCGTTGTTCGTTGCCGGTGTTGCCTTGCCGCTGGTGCTGACGGCGGCCGGCCTGGCGCTTTGCGGCGTCTGGAATCGCTTCACATTTTGGACGATAGAATACGCACGGCAGTATGTTTCCATCCTGGCCATGTCCACGGTGCCAAAGACATTTGCTGAGAGATTTGGCCCGATATTCTTTTCTGCGGTGTGGCCTTGGTTGCTGGGGCTGGCGGCGCTAGGTTTGATATTTTTCAAGACACAGCAACGGCGAGCGGTCGTGGCGGGCGCAGGATTGTTTTTCGCCGGGCTGGTCGCGCTGTGTCCCGGATTCTATTTTCGGGGGCATTATTTTTTGATGGTCATGCCCGGGCTGGCCTTGCTGACGGCCACGCTGCTGCTGAAAATGGCCATTTGGCTGAAAAAGTTTCCACGGATCCCGCAACTGCGATTCCTGCCGCCGTGTCTTTTTTTAGTCGTCGTCGTCGAACTTTTTCTGCGGAATGGAACAGATTGGTTCCTGTCGTCGCCGGATCAGGTTTGTCGCGAAATCTACGGCAACAGCCCATTTCCCGAATCACCCGCCATCGCCGCCTACCTCGCCGCGAACTCCTCGCCGACCGACACCGTTGCCGTGCTCGGCTCCGAACCGCAGATTTTTTTCCTCGCCCACCGCCGTTCCGCCACCGGTTACATTTATGTTTATTCGTTGACTGAAAAACATCCGCTGGCCGGGCAGATGCGAAGTGAATTCATCCGGGAAATTGAATCCGCGCAACCGCGATTTGTGGTATATGACAACACGCTGTCTTCCTGGTGCTCCGTGTTCACCCACGGCAAGAGCGACCGGGCCATGGGGGAAATCAACACATGGTGGGCCAATTACGCGCAAAATTATGAGATGGCTGGAAAGGTGGACATCTATGACGACCGGCCCACGGAATTTTACTGGGACGACAACCTTGCCAACCGGACCAACACCGGTCTGGCCAGTGTCTTCATCCTGCGCCGGAAATGAAATCAGTGGGACAACCTGAAATACGCCAAATACACAAAAGAGAAATTTGAACTCACAAGCGTGTGCTGGTGAAAATTATTAGAGAGTGAAAATGGTTTGAACGTCCGCCCTCATCCCGGCCTTCTCCCCCGGGAGAAGGAGAAACGTTCGCCGCGTCTTTGGAATGTAGTGCGACTGGATTGGGCGGACAATTTTTCACCTGCCAGAAATCTTGCTTCGGCATGTCCTCTCCTTGGGGAGAGGAAACAGGTGAGGGAGGTCGTGAAAACAAATCAGCAACCGCGAAATACTCGAAAAACGCGAACGGGATTTTGCTTTCGCATGGTTTGCGGTTCAATTTGGGATGGACAACTGGTGGCGAGGGCAGCAATGTCGGGCGCGAACGGAATCAGCGGCGGTGAAATTTTGGAGATGTGCGGCGGGCTGCCCGGCGAAATATAATTTTCAATCGGTCAAGGATTCATAAATAACGCAAAGATATGAAATCGCCAGTAGTAAATAAGAAGGTGGGCATGGTCGCCATTTTAGATGCCCTTGGGGCCGCAACATACGGAGATAAAGAGATCAAACTCTTTCTGGAATCACGCCAACGCGTTTTGGATTTATTGGGAGAGAAAATACAGGACATGCCCGAACGTATTGGACAAAGTGAGCTTCTCATATTCACTTTCAACGATACAATCTTGATTGTCTATCAACCGAATAGTGGTGAAGTAACGTTGGGTGAAATCGATACATTCTTTGTTCTTTTGCGCAAGTTCCTTTGTGACTCACTGGCTCAAGGTATTCTATTTCGCGGATCAGTTGCCATAGGTTCGTTCTTTGCTGATAACGAGTCGAACACGGTAATGGGGCAGGCTGTTACTGATGCAGCCGCATGGTATGAAAAAGCCGATTGGATGGGTATTCAAGCTACTCCCAGAGCAAATATGATCATTGACCGATGGATTGCAGCATCAGACAAACATAAAACCCATTTATTTCTTAACTACTTGGTGCCTTTAAAGGAGGGGAAAACAATTGCAACAAAAGCTGTTAATTGGCCTCGTATGTTTTACATTTCTAGTATTTCTCCATTTCCAAATGCGAAGAATCCTCGTGAAAAGGTTCTGGAACTCTTGTCTAATCATTCTGTGCCATTAGGAACTGAGCAAAAGTTTTTCAACACAATAGCTTTTTTTGATGAGTCACGAAAAAAGCATAGCGAAGAAATGAAGGCAAAAAAGTAATCATAAGGTCGGTGAAACCACCTCTTGGCAAGAGCTTTTAAATTTTTCGAAAAAGTTAATTCTATTCCCACTCAATCGTCCCCGGCGGCTTGCTCGTGATGTCGAACACACAGCGGTTCACGCCTTTCACTTCGTTGATGATGCGGCTGGCGAGTTTTTCCAGCAGGTCATAGGGCAGCTTCACCCAGTCCGCCGTCATGCCGTCCTGAGATTCCACGGCGCGGATGGCGATGGTGTAATCGTAGGTCCGTTCGTCGCCCATCACGCCCACGCTGCGGATTGGGAGCAATACCGCGAAGCTCTGCCAGATTTTATAATACAGTCCGCTCGCTTTCATCTCCTCGACGACGATGGCGTCGGCGTTCCGCAAAATTTCGCAGCGCGATGGCGTCACTTCGCCAAGAATTCGCACCGCGAGGCCCGGTCCAGGGAACGGCTGGCGATAAACGATTTCTTTCGGCAAACCCAGTTCCAGGCCGAGCAGCCGCACTTCGTCCTTGAACAAATTTTTCAGCGGTTCGACTAATTGAAACTTCATGTTCTTGGGCAGGCCGCCGACGTTGTGATGGCTCTTGATCATCGCGGCGGGATTGCCGGCGATCGGCACGGACTCGATCACGTCGGGATACAGCGTGCCCTGCGCAAGAAACTTCGCCTTGCCTGCGCGCTTGGTCGCCGCCTGGAAAACTTCGATGAACGTCTTGCCGATGATTTTCCGTTTGCGTTCGGGATCAGTCACGCCCTTGAGCTTGTCGAGAAACAGTTTCGCCGTGTTCTCATATTGCAGCTTGAGTTTAAAGTGACGACCAAAAACTTCCTGCACGATTGCCGCCTCCTTCGCGCGAAGCAGGCCGTTGTTGACGAAAATACAGGTGAGCTGGTCGCCGATCGCCTTGTGCAGCAACGCCGCCGCCACACTGGAATCCACGCCGCCACTCAAGCCGAGCACGACGTGTTCCTTGCCGACCTGCGCGCGGATTTCGGCCACGGCCTGATCAACGTAATTATGCATGGTCCAGCTTTTGCCGCAGCCGCAAATCTTGTGGACGAAGTTGGAAATGATCTCACTGCCGCGCGGTGTGTGGGCGACCTCGGGATGAAATTGCAGCCCAAAAAATTTCCACGCGCGATTCTCAATCGCGGCATATTCGGAATTCTCCGTAACGGCCACGGGTTTGAAGCCGTTGGGAATCTTCGTCAGTTTGTCGCCGTGGGAATTCCAGACTTGCAGCGACTTCGGCAGTTTGGCGAACAGGGCGCAGCTCGAATCCTTGATCGTAAGCATGCCTTTGCCGTATTCGCGCTTGAGGCCTTTCTCAACCTTGCCGCCGAGAAAATGCGCGAACAATTGCACGCCAAAGCAGACGCCCAGCACCGGCACGCCGAGATCGAAAATATTTTTATCCGGCAACGGTGCATCCTCGGCATACACGCTGGACGGACCGCCGGACAGGATGATGCCGCTGGGCTTGAGCTTGGCGATCTCCGTGGCCGGCGTGTCGTAGCGCAGGATCTGCGAATAGACATTGCACTCGCGGATGCGGCGCGCGATGACCTGCGTGTATTGCGACCCAAAATCGAGGAGGATGATCTGTTCGTTCATGAATTAAAAATTGAGGGCAGATTGTCCTAATGCCGGCGCGGCTTTGCGAGCGAAAAAAACGTCCATCCCGCTTTCAATTGCCACCGGCGGGGGATTTCGCTACAAAACGGGCATGAAAGTTCTCCAGCGAAGCGAAAGCAGGCCGTCAGCCTTTTCACTGGTTGAACTGCTTGTCACGCTCGCGCTGATGATTGTACTGTTCACGATGCTGTATGGTTTCGGTTCAGCGAAGCATCAGCGGACGCAAAAGCAGCTCTGCCACGACAACCTTCAGAAAATTTACCTGGCGATGCAGATCTATGCGAACGACTTCAGCGGCAGATTGCCCGAAAATACCAATGCCAACACCTCCGAGGATGTGCTTGGGGAACTGGTGCCGCGCTACACGGCGGACACGACCATCTTCATCTGTCCCGGCGGCCGGGACAAGCAGTTCGCCTCTGGTGAACCGCTCGCCAAGCACAAGATCAGTTACGCCTATTACATGGGCCGGCGGCTGGATTCACCGCAGGATGCCTTGATGTCCGACCGTCAGGTGGACACCGAGCCGAAGCGCGCTGGCGAATTTGTTTTTTCCGCGAATGGAAAACCGCCGGGCAACAATCATCACAAATTCGGCGGCAATTTTCTGATGGGCGACGGCAGCGTGCAATCCAGCGGGCCGCAGTTGACGTTTTCATTCGCCGTCCCACCGGGCGTCGTGTTATTGAATCCCAAACCCTGACCACCCATGAAACTTCAATGTGCCTGCGGCGCTAAATACGCCTTCGACATCACGCCGGACATGGCGCAGAACCCGGTGCGCTTCGTCTGCCCGGGCTGCGGGCTGGATTCGTCGGATTATGTCAACCAGCTCGTGCGGGCGCAGTTCGCGGAGCAGGCCGGTGTCGTAGAGCCGCCGCCCCCCGCCGTCCCGTCGCGGTTGAAAATTGCGCATCAGGAAAAACCTGCGGAACCGGTGGCCGGGGCGGAGCCGGTTTCTCAATATTGCCAGAAACATCGCGGCGTGCTCACCACGGAACAATGCACGATCTGTCAAAAACCAATCTGTCCAAAGTGCATGGAGCTGTTTGGATTTTTCTGCTCGCCGCTTTGCAAGAACAAGGCCCACCTGCAGGGCATCGAAGCACCGGTGTATGCCGGCGAAAAAACTCAAGTCGAAGCCAGGTTCTGGCGCAAAGCTGGTTTGATTTTCGGCCTGGTTTCCGGCCTCATTGTCGTTCTGCTCGGTGCATGGGTCTGGTATGCGTGGTTTGGTTCCGTGCCGCATCCGTATTTTTCCGTTCGTTTTGCGGATGACGACCGCGCCTATTCGGGCCAGTCGCATCTTGTCGGCAAAGACCAGATCATTTTCCTGCACGGCGGCACACTGGCGCGCTATGACCTGAAGACCAAGAAGCAAATCTGGTCGCAGGAATTGATCACCAAGCAGCAGGTCGCCGATGTAGTGAAGGCGGAGAACGAAGCCAATGACCGCGCCAGTTCAAGCGGCGGCTATTTTCACCGCCCGAGCCAGGAAACCGTCGAGCGTGAAGCAAAAATCGGCTTGCAGCGGGAACTTCTGCTGCGCGTTTCCGGCCAGAATATCTGGGTCGGCAAGGGCGACAAGCTTTCTCATTACGACTGGGACAGCGGCAAGGCGGTGCGTGAAATCAAGCTGCCGGAATCTGGGGGTGAACTCATGGAAAACGGCGACGAACTGCTGATGCTCGGTGCACAATCTGCCACGCATGTCAGCCTGGTCAGCGGCGATTCGCGGGTCGAACAATTCGGCACGCCGGGTGCAGCGGCGGCTTCTGTTCAGGGCGCTGGAAACTCTGGTGGCGGCGGGTTGTCACTGTCAGGAGGAAGCAACGGCAAGCCGCTCGACCCGGCGAAAGTCGCGGCCCAGGCGCAAAATTTGAAACTGCAAGGGCGCCTCGCCTTGCCGGCGTTGATCGGGAACGCCGCACATGAGCAGCAGCTGGAAGCCGCGCTCAACGACGACCCGCAACATCCCCGCCCGCAGAATTCATACGGATCATTGGCCGGCACGGAAGGTTTCCAACTTGTCCCCGCCAAAGATGGCTTTGTGCAATTCTCCGCGAAACTGCTGGAGGAGCGGATTATCACGCGGACGGCCATGAAGGCGGCGCCAAAGAAATCCGCACTTGATGGCGAAGTGAACGCCTCCAAGACCGGGGAGATCGCCAATGAACTGCTCAATGAGATGCAGCGCAATGCGGGCGGAGACACCATCACGGAGGACGAAAGCCGTTATCAGGTGACGGTTCATTTGCCGGATCCGGCCGGCACTCCTGACTGGACAGGCGAAGTCAACGGGCAACCGCAATTGTTTCCGTTGAAAACTGTGAACGTCGTTGCGGGCGGCAAAACAGTCATCGTCCTCGACAAATCAAATAAAAAACTCTGGCAGGCCACACTGACCTATCCCATCTCCGGCGGCGGCGGATTTTTCCAAGAAGAATCAAAATTTGGCGAAGGTCCGTGCGTGGAACATGGGGATACGCTTTACGTTTTCGACCAGGCCGTGCTGTCCGCATATGAACTGGCCACCGGAAACGCACGTTGGCGCCTGCCGTCCGTCGGTGTCGTCGGATTGTTTTTTGATGACCAGGGCTTTGTGTACGTCAACACCACCAGCGGCAATCCCGATGATATCAAATACGCGAAGCAGATTGACATCAACAGGGCCACCGACGACATCCTGATGAAAGTGGATCCGAAAACCGGCAAGACTTTATGGAGCATCAAGCCGGGCGGTTTCATTTCCTATTTATCGGGAAAGTTCATCTACACCGTCCAGTCCTATGATCCGAATCCCACGGACGAGGAGCAGGAAAATGACATGGTCATTCAAAAGCCGCCCTATTTCCGAATCGCGCGCATCAATCCCAAGAACGGCCGCATTCTATGGGAACACTATCAAGACCGCGTGCCCTTCGACGTGCGTTTTCAGGATAATTCCATTGAACTGGTCTTCAAACGTGAGGTGCAGGTGCTGAAATATCTGACCTTTTGAAACGGGCAGACAGCGAACTGCTCTGGCGAAACCGGCGGGAATATTTAGTTAGCCACGACTTTTACTTCCCCTTTGACCGCATCGTAATCCAGTTTGTAACCAATCGGCAGCTCCGGGATTTTACCGATGTAATTCGGCGTCAATTCCTGCAAAGTCTTTGGATAATGGCCCTCCTGCACGTTGAACAACTGGAGCGCCTGGTTGATGTAAGCCACGTCGATTTTTTTCTCCGAAGATTTTTTTGCGTCCACCACCGCGCCCAGATAATTGGCCGGGGCCGCCACCACGTTGGAAACTTCATTGACGGCCTGGGTTGTCTTCTGCGCGGCTTTTTCACCGCAGCCCGCCAACAACAGCGCGACGGCGATCAGGGAAACGGATAGAATTTTCATGGCTTCAAGTTACGCCTGCCCGCGAAAAATCCAACTGTAATTTAACGTGTCACCCGACGGCAGGTTTGCAGCCTTTGTTGCAGTCTTTGCTGGGAACAGTTTATCTGTCATCACGATCAAAAAATTATGTTGGACACAAACTTACGTCCAGAATAGTTTCCAAGCCATGAAAGTGACAGGCTACAAAAACTGCGGCCTGCTTAAATGTTAGGCGGATCTTCAAGTCATGAGCACTTCACAGATGAACACCCAGTCTGCGGTGGCCCGACGATCGGCAGAAGCCGAATTGCGTGGGCTTATCGCGAGGTTCGCGTCCGTGCATCAAGGGCTCATCGGCACAATGCGACGGTCGTTGCGAAAGCGTCTGCCCACTGCCCATGAGGTGGTGTACGAATACTCCGACTGCTTCGTCATCAGCTTTTCACCGGACGAGCGCGGGTACGAGGGCGTGCTTGCCATCCGCGCGAGCGCGAAAGGCGTTGAGCTGTACTTTAATCGTGGCAAGGCATTGCCTGATCCTGACAAACTGTTGCGGGGGTCCGGTAAGCAGACGCGCTTCCTTCACATGGAGGGCGCGTCCACACTCGCGCGTCCGGCGGTCGCGCGCCTGATCGACGAGGCCATCGCTCGCAATGACGTACCGTTTGCGAGCACCGGCCGCGGGCCGGTGGTCATTCGTTCGACATCGGCCAAGCAGCGTCGGCGGCGCCCCGCCTAACACAGCGCTGGAACCAACGCGGGTTATGCTTTTCTTTTGTTTCGTAGATTTTATGGTTGTTGGTTGTCGCTGGCCGCGTGGCTCAGCTTTTGGTCGTTAGGCATCCTATAATACGCTATGAAATTATTATTTCCTGAAACACTGACATGACTTCAGTATCTGATTCGCTTTCTGCTCTGGTGCGTCATCTTTACTGTCATTTCCGCATTGCTTTTCCCAATGGTCAAGGCTTTCGGCATTCCGGATTGGTTGCCTTTCATCGTCGTTATCCCCATATTTATTATGAGATTTCCATGTTTGGACATCCCCAGGTGTCGCGATATGGGCTGGTCTCCCTGGTTGCTATTGCTGCTCTTGGTGCCAATAGCTAATTTATTCATGGTGTTGTCGTTGTTTGTCTGGCCACCGCAAAGAGATGATGGCCTGACATACTGATAGGCTGCAAATTTCGGCCGCCTTAAAAACTCTCCTTCACCAACTCACGCGCCTGCCGGATCAGGTTCAAATCTTCCGTCAAATCCCCAAAACGCAGGTGCATCGCGCCGCTCTGTTCCTGGCCGAGCAATTCACCCGGCCCGCGCAATTTCAAATCCGCTTCGGCGATTTTGAAACCATCGTTCGTCGCTTCCAGAATTTTTAGCCGGGCTTGAACGTCCTCCGTCATCACGTCTGAAATCAAGATGCAAAAACTTTCATGCGCACCGCGGCCGATGCGACCGCGCAATTGATGCAGTTGTGCCAGCCCGAATTGCTCCGCATTTTCGATGAGCATCACACTGGCATTTGCCACGTCCACGCCGACTTCGATCAGCGACGTGGCGACGACCGCCTTGATTTCATTGGCGCGGAACGCGTTCATCACGTTTTCTTTTTCCGCACTTTTCATCCGCCCGTGCAGCAATCCGACTTTAAACGGTGTCAGCGCGCGTTGGACGTTTTCAAATTCCTTCAGCACCGCCTTGATGTCCTTGTCCGTCGCCTCGACGCGCGGATACACGATGTAAGCCTGCCGGCCGCCGGAAATCTTTTCGCGAATGAACTCCCAGACCTTCGGCAGCTTGTCCGCTGCGCGCACAAAAGTTTTGATCTTGCCGCGCCCGCCCGGCATTTCATCAATCACCGACACATCCAGATCGCCATAAAGCGTCAGGCCGAGCGTGCGCGGAATCGGCGTCGCCGTCATGACGAGCAGATGGGGATAATTTCCTTTGCGCACGAGCATCTCGCGTTGGGCGACCCCGAACTTGTGCTGCTCGTCAATGATGACCAATCCAAGCTTTGGCAATTCAAAACCCGTCGTGAACAGCGCGTGTGTGCCGATGAATAAAGTTGAAGGTTGAAGGGTTGAGGTTTCAGGTTTCAGGTTGCGCGCCCCGCCGCGAGTTTTTTCCTGAACCCTGAAACCTTCAATCTTTAACCTGTCTTCCGCCGTTTTCCGGCTGCCCGTTTGCAATTCCACTTTGATGCCAAGCGGCGCAAACCATTTCGTGAAATTCCGGTAATGCTGTTCCGCCAGAATTTCCGTTGGCGCCATGAGCGCCACGTTGAATCCGCTCTCCAGCGCCATCAACGCCGCGCACGCGGCCACGGCGGTTTTGCCGGAGCCAACGTCGCCTTGCAGCAAGCGCCGCATCGGATGCGCGCCGCCCATGTCCGCGCGGATTTCTTTCAAGACGTTTGTCTGTGCGGCGGTTAGCCTGAAGCCCAGTTCCGTGAGAAATGGTTTCATCAAATGATTGTCGCCGCTGCATGGCAAGGCTTTCGCCAGCGCCTCGAATTTTTTCCGGCGTGACTGGATCTGCATTTGCAGCGCAACGAACTCATCCATCGCCAGCCGTTGCCGCGCGATTTCCACATCCGTCAATTCGTTTGGGAAATGAATCATCCGCACCGCGTTCGCGCGCGTGGGCATGTGACGGAGCGCCCCCTCACCCGCCCTTCGGGCACCCTCTCCCCCGCTGGGGGAGAGGGATGAGGTGAGGGGGCGCTCTGTGTGTCGGTCGAGTGCGGGCTCCTCGATCTGTGTTTCAAACTTTTCCAGCGCGCGCCAGACGAGTGTGCGCATCACGCGCGCCGTGAGCCCGTCGGTAAGCGGGTGAATCGGCACGATACGGTTGACGTGGATGAATTCATCCTCGCCCGGCTCGACATATTCCGTTTCCGGATGATCCATGTTGCGCGGCTTGAGCGAATCCGGTTTGCCGAAAATCAAGAACTCGCGGCCGACCGCATACCAGTCTTCCATCCATGGTTGCGCCTGCCACCAGCGGCAATGCAGGTGCGCGGTGCCATCATCGAACACACACTCGAACATCGAACGCGCACCTTTGCGAAAGCGCTTCACGCCGGATGCGATGATGGTTCCTCGCACCGTCGCTGCTTCTTTTAATTTCAGATCGCAGATGGGTAGAAATTTCCGGCGGTCTTCGTAACGACGCGGTTTGTGCAGCAACAGATCTTCGACAGTGAAAATCCCCAAGCGGGCCAATAGTCTGGCGCGTTCTTCACCCACGCCCCAGACGGCGGCGACGGATTGTTGCAACGGCGCTGGCATCTCGCCGACGGGCGCGACGGGCGGGGAAGGTTTATTTTCCGGCGGCAACATTGCCCGCACGATACAAACCGCTTGGCGCGGCTTCAATCGGAAATGGGGGGAGTGCGGCGCCCCGGCTGCGGTTCTGCGCCCCCTCGTGCCGAATTTCGTGCGCACGACGATGTTCAAATTCAAGAATGCATTCCGTGCGCACGGACCAACGACGAGGGCGTCATTGGCGGCACGCGGGGCGCGTGCGCTCCCCAGAAAAATTTCCACGCGCCGGATTCAAGTGCGTTTTGAAGATTTTTGATTTTTTATAGGCAGGCGTTGGTAAGTGGCACGGGCTTTCCCCGTGTGTGCGAGTCAAAGTGATGGTTTCCACCAAGCAGAAACATGCGGGTGGGACGCCCGTGCTACCAGGCTAAATCTCAATCACCGTGATTTCCGGGCGGCAGTTGAAGCGGACATTGTAATCACCGATGTAGCCGATGCCGGGATTCACATAAAGCGGGCCGGCCGGACTCTGGAACAAGCCCATGTCGTATTCGTCCACATTGAATGGCACCACCAGCGAACCGTAAAATGGAATTCGCACCTGGCCGCCGTGTGAATGTCCGGCCAGCAGCAGGTCAAATTGACGGTCGCCCAGTTTCTTGGCCCAGGCGGGATAGTGCATGAGCAAAATATTTTTTGCCGAAGGATTGGAGGGTGGCAACCGCTGGCCTTGGAACAGGCAACTGGCTCCGATCAAATTGACTTTGCCACCGGCCATTTCGTGGTGTCGGTCCATCAACCAGTCGCCGCCCGTCGCGACCAGATATTCTCTGAGGGTGTTGAAGGAAATTCCGCTCCAGAAATCGTGGTTGCCCGGCACGCCGAACAGCGGGACTTTGAGGCCGGATAAAATCTCCAGCGCGGCCTCGAGATGTTCCCGGCGTTCAACCAGATCGCCGGTGAAGCACGCAAAATCCGGTGCCAGCGAATTGATGGTTTTTACAACGCATTCAAGATATTCGCGGTCGCCCTTGTAATGCACATCGGAAAAGTGCGCCAGGCGGCAGACCGGTTTGTCGCTGCCGATGCGGACGCGCCGCACTTTCAACCACGTCGGCTCGATGCCGGCGGCATCGGCGCCCAATGCCAGCGGAGTTGCCAGCATCGCGGTCAGGAGGAATTTCCGACGGCTGATGGATTTAAGTTTCATTATGGGCGCTGGTCCGTTGCCAGTTTGCTTAAGTCCGACATCGCAAGCATTGCTTCCGTTCAATCGTCACGCTACGTTTTGCGTGTGTCGCAAATGTTCCGCCAGCTAAAAACCTCGCCGCTGCTCCTGCTGGTGCGCGTGAACGCGTTGAACGGCTGGCGACGGCTGCTGGCGGTGCGCGACCAGTCGCGCCTGCTGGCGACGATCATCAGCTTTTTTGTCGTTGGCTACCTGGTGCTGTCGTTCTGGCTGTTTTATTACGCGTTGAAATTCATCGCGAAGTTCCCCGGCCTGGGCGCGGTGCTGACGGAGCGGCTGCTCTTTGTGCTGTTCGCGTTTCTGTTCGGACTGCTGCTCCTGAGCAACGTGGTGATCGGCTACACCAATCTGTTCCGCAACCGTGAGACGGCGTTCCTGTTGACGCTGCCGATTTCGACGCAGGTGATTTTCCGCTGGAAATTCATCGAATCGATGGTGTTATCCTCGTGGGCATTTTTATTTTTGATCGCGCCGCTGCTCGTGGCCTTCGGCCTGGTGCGCGAAGTGCCCTGGCATTTTTACATCGTGACCATCGTGCTGATCGGGCTCTTCATCGTGCTGCCGGGCGTCATCGGCGCGTGGATCGCGATCCTAGTCGGGCGGTTTCTGGACCGACGGAATTTCCAGATCGCGATCATGGTCACGGGCTTGGTGCTGCTGGCGCTGGCGGCGTTCTGGTGGAAGACCCAGTCGGCCACGAACGATGTGCTCGACCGGCGCACTCTGGAAGCGCTCGACCAGTTGCTGGCCAAGACGCGCTTCACGCTGTTCCCGTTCCTGCCGAGCTTCTGGCTGTCTTCGGCGGTATTGCAATGGACAGAGGGCGTCCTGCGCGGCGCGCTGTTTTTTTCGCTGGTGCTGTTGAGCAACACGCTGTTTTTCGGCAGCATCGCCTTCACGCGGTTTGGCGGCTTGTTTTACGAGACGGCCTCGGCGGTGCAAAGCCGGGCGGGCGGCGGCTTCAAGATCAATTTGTTCCGCGTCACGGGCGGCCAGGGGGCGGCTCCCGGCATGCTTGAAAAATTTGCCGCCCGTTTTTCCTGGTTTGATCGCGCCACCCTCGCGCTCGCCGTCAAGGACGTGCGGATGTTCTGGCGCGACACCACGCAATGGGGCCAGTCCGTGATGTTGTTCGGCCTGCTCGCCGTCTATATCGTCAACCTGCGCAACTTCACGCACCAGCTTTCCAGTCCGTTCTGGATCAACCTGGTCGCCTACCTGAACCTCGGCGCGTGCTCGCTGAACCTGGCCACCGTCACGACGCGGTTTGTCTTTCCGCAATTTTCACTCGAAGGCCGGCGCTTGTGGATTGTGGGAATGTCACCTTTGGGACTGGAGCGCATCATCATGACCAAATACTGGCTGTCCAGCGTGCTCTCGCTCGTGGTTACGCTCGGTCTTAACACGCTTTCCTGCTGGCTGCTGAAGATGACCTGGGACGACGTGGCTTTTTTCGGCGCGGTTGTTGCCGTGATGACCTTTACGCTCAACGGTCTCGCCATCGGCCTGGGTGTGCTCTATCCTAATTTGAAGGAGGCCAATCCCAGCAAGATCGTCAGCGGGTTTGGCGGCACGCTCTGCCTCGTCTTGAGCTTCCTTTACATCCTGGCGTCCGTCCTGATGCTCGGCTTTGGCACCACCGGCCTGCATGATCATACCAGTTGGGCCGCCGCCACGGTCGTCATCTTTGTGGTGCTCTCGATTGTGATCGGATGGCTGCCGCTGAAATGGGCGCTGCAGCATCTGAAAAATTTTGAGGCATGAGGCGAAGAAAACAAGGAAAGCAGGAAGGAAGGAAAATAATTCTTTAATTCCTGGTTTCTTTTATTTAAGAATAATTTCAAGATTGGCAAATAGCTTCTCCGCGTCGGCTAAATGTTTCCGGCCATCCGTTGAAACCAGGTTGAACCCTTTGCCATAAGCCGGGCCGTTTGCCACGCAAAAATCCGTCGCACAGTCTTTGATCTGTTTTTCCGCCGCCCGTAAGGCATCCGTGCGACCGCCAACCGCCTCATATTTCCAGCCCACAATTTTGGTCTTGGGAAACCAGCCGCGCAGTTCCGCGATGATCTTTGGCGTCGGCACCAGTTCGACAAGCAGATTGCCGCTGCGCGTGGAAATTTTCTTGGATGGCTTAAACGGCTTGAATTTGCCCGCCGCATCGCGTGTGAACATTTTGCCGAAACCGAAATCGCTCACAGCCGCCGCGTGAAAGATGGCGTCCACCTTCCTGCTGGAAAACGATTTCAGCTTCGCCCGCAGATCCGCCGTGGTGGAATAAGCTATGACCGACTGCGCCTTACGTTTGCCTGCGTAAGTCGCCGATTCACCGATGAGAAGCGTGACTTTGTGGCCGCGCGCCGTGAGAAAATTGGCCAGTTCCGTGCCGAGCCGCCCAGTGGAAAAGTTCGTAAGCCGCCGCACGTCGTCCAGCGGCTCAAACGTCGGCCCGGCAGTGACGATGCAATTCATGACGCCAAGATACGGCGGACGGTGAATGAATTGAACAACAAAGTAACCAAGGAACGAAACCGGCCAAGCTGGATTTGAAAATGTAGCGACGCCTCGGCAAAGCGCCGCAAAATGAACGGGGAGATTTAGATGGCAGTTTTCTTCCGAAAGCCGCTACGCCAATCTGGATGCCGCAGCAATGCGAAACTATTTCACCTTTTCGATGACGAGCATTTCGATGGGCATGTTGGTGGGCACAAGTTCAAGGCCAAGCTGGTCGAGCAGGGCTTGTTGCAAACCAGTAGAATTTAGATGGTCTCGATCTTTCTCGTCCCATTGGAGGTGATAGTCATAATGTGCGGAGAGACCTGTTTGATCAATGACAGGAATTTTAAAGCGCCCTTCGATTAGCGGTAACAAGGTACTGATTGACTGGTCAAATACTGCAAAGAGACCCGGTCCCGACATGATGGCGAGCGAGGAACTTGATGAATTTGTTTGACGGAAGCTTTGCCTTAAACTGTTGGCAGCTTTGAATCCAGCAACGTTGCCGTTTGCGACTTTTAGGACGAGAACATTTGTTTCGATCATTTCGTAGCGGCCGATCAACCCAAACTTTCGGCTGATTTCATTTTGGAGAGCTGTCGTCCAGTTGGTGTTGATGGCCGGGAGGTTTGTAATTTTGGCGATGAAATCATACCTGCCAGCAGGCATATCTGTTCGGATAACTGTGCGCAGGTCATATTTTTGATAAGCATGTTGAACAATTACTTTAACCGGCTGAGCGATCCCAATCACGCCCCTACTTCCATCGGCTACAACACCTCCATCTGCATTAAATTTTGTCGCGACAATTCTGACTTCAGGCTGGGTTTTATATAAAATATCATAATCTGCTTTCGGAACCTGCCATGAATACGTTTTGCGTTCCTGAATTTCTTTGACTGTAATTGTCGTCCCTGCCGCAAGTAACACGACTACGCTCGTTACAACGGTCGTTTGGATTTTTGTCCACGCCATAAGTTTCAATGCTCCTTTGATGAGGGTTAAAGTTGAACTACCAATTACTGCACCTTTCGCCGCCGTCGCCATAACCGTCACCGCTAAACCCACTGGCGCGGCTTGCACGGAGTTTGCCGCCACGGCGCTGGCGATCACTGTTGCCGTCAGCGTCACGCCGCGTTTTACAAAGCGGGCGCGCAGTTTTTCCAGCGCACGGGCCACGCGTTTCTGGGCGGTGCTTTCTACCATCCGCAAGGCGGCGGCAATTTCGCGGGCGGATTTATTCTCGAAGTAGCGCAGCACCAGCGCGGTGCGGTCAGTCTCGCCCAGTTCAGCCATCGCGTCATCCAGCAACGGTGCGAGTTGCGTCCAAGTTTCATTGTCCGGTTGGTTCAAAGTGGATTGCATGAAGGCCTCCTGTTCGCGGGATTGACGGCGGCGTCTGGTTCTCAAGGCATCCGCCGCTGCATAACGCGTAGTGCGATAGAGCCATGCGGCCAGCACGGTCTTCGGCCCAAGCGACGCGGCTTTGCGGGCGAGAATGATGAACACTGCCTGTGTAATTTCCTCGGCCAGATGCGCGTCGCCCACCTGCCGTAGGGCTGATGAATGAACCAGACCGATGTGTCGTTCCACCAGCGTGGCAAAGGCCGGTTCGGAATTGGTGGCGGTGAACTCGCGCACCAGCGTTATGTCATCGTCCATCATCACCTATACATGGCCGCAGAACTGGAATTCGGACAATCTATTTTTGAGAATCAAACTGCCAAAACACCAAGGCGCGGAGGGATTGACTTATTGTTCTTGGTGTCTTGGCGGTTTGATCAGGCCGTGTCAGACGGCGCGTATTTGAGTTGCCTCGAACGCGCCGGGGAGTAGAGTGTCAAAATTCAAATGAAAATTGCATTGGTGGTTTTAGGTCTGGCGGCGCTGACGTTCCTTGATGCTTCCGCGCAGGTGGCGGTGGAAGTCACGACGGACCAATTGGAATTTCTGCCCAGCGAGACAATGGCGGTGGCGGTGCGCATCACCAACCGTTCCGGCCAGCCATTGCATCTGGGTGCGGATCCCCACTGGCTGACATTTACCGTCGAATCGGGGGATGGATTCATCGTGGTCAAGAATGGCGAGGTGCCGGTGCTGGGCGAATTCGACCTTGGCTCTTCCCAGGTGGCCACGAAGCGGGTGAACATCGAGTCGTATTTCGGGCTGATGCGTCCGGGTCGCTACCGGGTCATCGCCACGGTGCGGATCCCGGATTGGAACGACGCGATCTCGAGTCCAGCAAAGGAGCTATACGTGATCAACGGCGCCAAAATATGGGCGCAAAATTTCGGGATGCCGCTGGCCGCCGACGCGACCAACCGCACCCCGGAAGTCCGCCGTTACACCTTGGAGAAGGCAAACTACCTGCGCACGCAATTGCGGTTGTATGTGCAAGTGAGCGACCCGGCGGAAGCGCGCGTTTTCAAGGTGGTTTCCATCGGCAAGACGGTTTCGTTCAGCGACCCCGAGATGCAGTTGGATCGCGCGTCGAACCTGCACGTGTTGTTCCAGAGCGGCGCCGCGCTGTTCACTTATGCGGTGGTGAACCCGGACGGCGGTTTGATGAAACAGGAAGTTTTTGACTACATCTCCAAACGGCCGCATCTGGATGTGAATGCCGACGGCAGTGTGCTGGTCGCCGGTGGCGTGCGCCGGCTGAGTCCCCACGAAATGCCGATGGTGAAATCGCCGGATCAATTGCCGTCCATCCCGCCTTGACCTGCGGCCTAACGCCGGAGTTGTTCAGCAGAAGTGACTTCCGCCTCCATGCTTTTGAGGATGATTCGGGCGCGGGTTATCGCATTGTTCTGCGTCTCGCCCAAGAACGATTTCAGCCACAACCGCACCGCACCCACCGGATCGCCGTTGTGGTCGCGCAAGGGCAGGGTGATCATGTCAACGCCATCGTGCTTGCCATAGAAAACCACGCCGTCGGTGATGGCTTTTTTGTCAGTCTCATTTCCGGGCTGGCCGTTTTCCGCCGGATCCTTGCTGGCAATGACACGTGGCTCGCCCTGGTTGTCCAGCATATAAATCCGCAGGCCCAGGATGCGCGGTTGTTTTTCCATGACGCCGTCCACCAGTTCCTGCGCCGCCGGAATGCGCGGGGTATACTCGATCTTCGCATCACAAAAATAACTCACTGCGTCGGATTTTGTCATGAACCCGACTTTGCCTTCGGTAAAGGTGTTGTTCTGCAGCGGCGGCATCACAAGTTTGTCATCCAGCCAGAACATCATCTGATTGCCCTGGCACTGCACGGCGAGCGTATGCCAGGTGCCGTTCGTGATACCGACGATTGATGGCCCGATGGGGTCCATGGTGCGGACCCCGTTCACCCGTTCATAGAAACGCACGTTATGACCCAGGGCGCTGACGCGGACGACGTAGTAATTCGACACGTTTTGATAACGGAAGACGAGGCCCGCCATCTGTTCCACCACGCCGCCAACGATTTTAAACCGCGTGGAAAACGTGAAGTCCGTGAACTTTTCGCGGTCGTAGATGAACAGGGGAAACCGTTCATCGGTCGGGTTCCGGCTGACCTGCGCCAGGACAGTGCGTTTGGCCACTTCTGGGGCTTGGGCGGTGAGCGGCGCGAGCAATGGCGGCACATCGTCCATGACGATCTTCCAGTCGCCGGGCTGGCCTTCGCCAGCCAGGGCGCTGGTGAAATTGGTCGGCGTCGAACCGGCGGAAAAATCACTAAAATCAAATCTGATTTCTGTGCCGTACGCGGACAGCGACAGCACGAGGCCGAGGCAAAAAAACAAATTGCGCATTTCGATCAGACTAGCAAAAAGTCAACGCACGACAAGTAATTGCGAGGGAGAGTAGTGGCTCAATTGGTTTGGGGAGCGCGCCCGCCCCGGACGCAGCCGGCGACGCCCTCGTCACCGGCTTTTGTGGCGTTCAAAGCAGGGGTGAGATTTTGGAAATATTCGACGCGAGGGCGCGTCGAATCGCAGCCGAAGGCGGCTGCGCTCCCAATCAAAATGTAAATTGAGCCTCTGCCAGAGGGTGGCGTATTGAAATTCAGCCGGTTTATTTTTGAACGTAACCATGCTCCCGAAACCATTCGACCGCGTCGGCGAGCGCCTGCTTTGGCGGCGTCTGTGGCAGGCCGAGTTCGCGGATGGCCTTGGCCGGATTGAACCACATTTTATATTTCGCCATGCGCACGCCGGCCAGCGGCGCTTTCGGCGGCTTGCCGGTAAAACTGGAAATGGTTTCATCCACGTGCGCGGTGGCCAGTGCGACCCAATGCGGCACTTTCATGCGCGGCGCGGGCAGGCCGGTGATCTCTTCCAGCACGTGCAGCATCTCCTGCATGGTCCAGTTGCCGTCCGCATGGCCGAGAATGTAGCGTTCGCCCACGCGTCCCTTTTCCGCTGCAAGAATGTGACCAATGGCCACATTGCGGACGTGAACCCAGTTCAAACCCGTATCGAGATAAGCCGGCAGTTTGCGATTCAGAAAGTCCACGATGACTTGACCCGTGGGTGTCGGTTTCACATCGCGCGGGCCAACGGGTGCGGACGGATTAACGATGACGACGGGCAGCCCTTTCCGCGCCAGTTCCAACGCAACCTGTTCGGCCTGAAATTTTGAGCGCTTGTAGTGATTCGTCATCTGCGCCTCGGTGGCGATGTTCTGCTCGTCCGTAGGTGTGAATTTACAGTTCACTGCTTTTGGCAAACCGATGCAGCCGACCGTGCTGGTATAAACGATTCGAGAGCATCCGACCTTGCCCGCCGCTTCCAGCACATGGCGCGTGCCTTCAACATTTGCCGCATACATCGGTGCGTAATCGCGCATCCACAGTTGGTAGCTCGCCGCGACGTGAAAGCACCAGTCGCACTTTTCCAATCTGGTTTCGAGCGCCTTGCGGTCAAGCAGATCGCCGGTCACGCGCTCGAATTTCGTCCCTCCCAATCCGCGCACATCGCTCCCGGGCCGCAACAAAACCTTCACGTCATGCCCGCGCGTGACGAGTTCGTGAACAAGATTTGCGCCAATGAAACCAGAGGCGCCGGTGACAAAACATTTCATGATTTGTTGAAAATTCGGGTCAACTTTGGCGCAATGCATCCGTAGATTCCATAAAATTTTTGCAGGTGCTTCTTGGCTTGGGGAGCACAGCCGCCTCGGCTGTAGTTCATCGCGCCCTCGCGACGAACTCTTCGCGAGAATCCAGAACCATTTATCATTGCCAAATTCACGCGCAGCGCCAAGGCCGACGACGAGGGCGTCGTCGGCTGCGCCCGGGGCGGGCGCGCTCCCAACGCATGCCACCAAAATTATTAAGCCCGCCTGCGCTTGACTTGGCAGCGCTACTTGGAAAAACTGCGTGTGTTGTATGCCGGTAAAAAGCACCGCCCGAAAAAAGATGAGCCGCGCTCTCCAGCGTGACCTCGATACGCGGATCGAGTTCATGGAGGGCATCGTCCGCCGCGACCCCGACTACGTGGACGCGCTCCAGTTGCTCGGCGATGACTACACGCAGCGCGGTCGTTTCCCGGAGGGCCTGCAGGTGGACGAACGCCTCGCGAGTCTCGAACCGCAGAACTCGCTCGTCTTTTACAATCTCGCGTGCAGCTACTCGCTCACCGGCCAGTTCGACCGCGCCGTGGCGGCCCTGGAAAAGGCGTTGAGCCTCGGCTATCGCGATTTCGCCTGGCTCGCCAAGGATCCCGATCTGAAAAAACTCCGCGCCCAGCCCGCCTACAAAGCTCTCAAGGAAAAGATTCAACGGCTGAAGAAAAAGGCTGGTTGAACAACGATTTGGTTCAACGATGACAAAATACTAAAATAATCTTAATAGCATTATGGATAAGCAATCCGAGTTCATTCAATACATTCAAACCGCTGTGATTGTTCGTTACAGTAAATGGAATTGCACGCCCGGACAGGGAATGGCGTGGGCTATGGAAAAACTGCGCCACGCATACGAGGTCGCGCCGAAAATCCCAGAAGTTCTATCTGCCTACCAAGCTGCGCTACAATTTATTCAGTTGATGTTCGACGATCAGAGGCCATCTAATTGGAAAGCCCCGGAGTGGTTGCTTAATGAAGAAATTTGTGTAGATGCTTAATCGATATGCAAAGCGTTGAAGTAAAAATTCATGGCGTTGCTCCTTTGCTTCACAACCGTTTTCCAATGGAGCAGGAAGATGAGGAAAAAGCCAAACGACGAGATCAAAAATTTGACTCGAAGGAGGATGCTGAAAAGGCGGTGTATCGAAATGACCAAGGTTGTTTTGTTCCTTCCAGTTGGATTGAGGCGACCTTGCGTGAAACGGCTAAAGAATTCAAAGGTAAAGGTAAGGCTAGTTTGAAGGCGACGATTCTTTCATCTGTTTTTGTTGAGCCAGAAGAGATTCCTATGGGCAAAAAGACATACGACGAAATTGACCGCCGCCCCGCTGTCATTCAACGCCAGCGCATTGTCAAATCCAGACCGCGTTTTAACAAGTGGGAGATTGAGTTTACCGTCAACTTTGACGAAACGCGGATAAAGAAAGAGACACTGAAGCAAATTTTGGAAGAGGCAGGAAAAAGTAAAGGAATTGGAGATTACCGTCCCAAGTTTGGAAGATTTGAAGTTCACAACTTTGCTTAAATAATTTATGGTGGGGCGTGGTTCGGTTGGGTTCGGTTCGGTGAGGTAGGGTGTGGCATGGTTAGGCTTGGTGCGGTCAGGCACAGCGGGCAATGACCCGCTGTTTTTTATGTTAGATGATTTGAAAGTCACAGAAGAGGCGGAGACCATCAAAGCTTACATTGAGCAAAAGTGGTCGCGCCTCTTCTGTGTTAAATTGGAAGTTCCGCTGAAACAAGTCTTCAATGAACCGGAGAACAGTGGACTCAAACATATTTGGCGTTACGGCTCTGCTGATTTAGTTGTTTTTCGGGGCAACAAGCCCGTAGCGATAATTGAGCCGGGTGGCGCGCATCATTTTGACGAGAAGCAGAGTTTGAACGACAGACGCAAATGGAAACTAGCGGAACAAAATGGTGTGAGGTGTTTGCACGTTATGAATGACGTGATGGATTCGCTTTCAAAAAGAAAATGGCGCGCACTGATTGGAAGTTTTTTATTTCCAAGAAAAGAACGCGTTGGGACGTTAGTTGATTTATGAACGTCACCGTCCGGGGCCGCACCTAGCTTTCTGCACCTTCACTTTTGACCGCGCGCCGAACGCCATTCAGTGTTTCACAACTTGCCGGTCAGGATTGGGCTGTGTTATCTTGCGGCCATGAAAGCGCTGGATCGAATTACTTTCAACCCGAACGTCATGGGCGGGCGGGCCTGCATCCGCGGGTTGCGCGTCACGGCGGGCACCATCACCGGATTGGTCGCCAGCGGCCATGCGGTTGCGGAAATTTTGAAGTTGTATCCATATCTTGAAGCGGAGGACATCACCCAGGCGTTGAAGTATGCCGCGTGGCGGGCGGAAGAGATTGAAATGCCGCTCCAGCCAGCATGAAGCTGCTGGTGGACATGAATCTTTCACCTGAATGGGTGGCGGTTCTCAAACAGGCGGGCTGGGAGGCGGTTCACTGGTCAAAGGTCGGTAACCATCGCGCCGCCGATTCCGAAATCATGGCTTGGGCAAGGCAGAACGGCCATGTCGTCTTCACGCATGATCTGGATTTCGGCTCCATGCTGGCATTATCGCAGGCGGAAGGGCCAAGTGTGATTCAAATCCGCACCCAGGATGTGACGCCGGTTGCCGTTGGAAAACTTGTGGCTGGTGCGCTCCGACAATTTGAATCCGAACTGGAAAAGGGCGCGTTGATCGTTCTTGATGAATCCCGGGCGCGTGCCCGTATTTTGCCGTTGGGATAAACCTGATATATGAACGTCACCGTCCGGGGCCGCACCCAGCATTACCGCACCGTCACCTTTGACCGAACGCAGAACGCTGTCTTGCTCATTGAACAGCGGCTGCTCCCGCACGAATTTAAAATCGTCGCCACCAAAAATTTCCGGGAAACCGCCGCCGCCATCACCGACATGATCGTGCGCGGTGCCGGAGCCATCGGTGCCACCGCCGCTTACGGCTTGGCGCAAGGCGCGTTCGCCTTTCGTGGAAACGATTTGAAGAAATTCTCCGCTCACGTCGAGACGGTTTATCAGGTTTTGAAAAATGCGCGGCCCACCGCCGTGGATCCCGTCAACGCGATGAATGACATTCGCCATCACATGACTCCCGGACAAACAGTGGCAGAACGCCAGTTCCTCGCGCTTGCCGCCGCCGAGGAATTTGCCCGCGAAAACGTGCAACATTGTGAGGAGATCGGCCGGCACGGCGCGAAGCTGATCCGCAACGGCATGAAGATTCTCACGCATTGCAATGCCGGCTGGCTGGCGTTCGTGGACATCGGCAGCGCCACCGCGCCGATGTATGTCGCGCAGGCGCAGGGCAAAAAATTCCACGTCTTCTGCGATGAAACCCGCCCGCGTTCCCAGGGCGCGACGCTCACCGCGTGGGAACTGGCGCAGCAAAACATTTCGCATCAGATCATCGCCGACAACGCCGCGGGCCATCTGATGCAGCGCGGCGAGATTGATCTGGTCATCGTCGGCAGCGACCGCACGCTCGGCCGCACCGGCGAAGTCGCCAACAAGATCGGCACCTACACCAAGGCCGTTCTGGCTGCGCGCCACAAAATTCCCTTCTATGTCGCCATTCCGATCTCGACGATTGACTGGAATCTGAAACGCGGCTTCGACATCCCGATTGAAGAGCGAAGCGAGAGCGAGGTTTTGGGTGCGTGGGGTGTGACCGGGAAGCAGATGGAAGGAGGAAGATGGAAGATGAGAAAACGTGAATATGTTCGCGTGGCGAATCCCACGAGCGGCGCGCGCAATCCAAGCTTTGACGTGACGCCGGCGGAATTGATCACCGGCATCATCACGCCCGTGGGAATTTTCAAACCGCAGGAACTTTGGAAACAACGGGAGAAGTTGGGATTTAATTCCAAATAAGGGTGCAACGAAATTTCTTGTCGCTGATTCGGAACTTGCGCCAACCACTGCGGGAGTTTAATCGAAGTCGCATGAAATGGTTCGCCGTTTTGGTTTTTTCCGTAACAATCTTTTTGACGGACGGATGCAGGACAAATACACCAAGGATGAATTTTAACTTTCAAAGTTACACATTGGATTACAACACGCCGGTTAATTCAGCACTGCAATCGCAGGTTGAAAAAATTGACGCCACGTTGCGCGCCAAATACGGGATGACACCGAACCAGACGGCAGTTGGTCTGTTGGATCTGAAAAATTTGCGCTTGGCGATGATCCGTCCTGATCATGAGGAATATGCCGCGAGCGTCGCCAAGATCGGCATCTTGCTCGCCTATTTTCAACTACGTCCAGCCGCCGCCACCAACTTAGATGCGACGACGCGGCATGAACTCGGTCTGATGATCAAAGCGTCCAGTAACGAGATGGCTTCAAAATTTTCCCACGAACTCGGATTGAAACAAATCCAGCAGGTGCTCAACGAATATCGTTTTTACGACACCGAACACGGCGGCGGCATCTGGGTGGGCAAACATTACGGCAGGGACACCGAACGCATTGGTTCGCCAGTTGCCGATAATTCCCACGCTGCGACCGTGCGCCAGTTGCTGCGATTTTATCTGTTGCTCGAACAAGGCAGGCTCGTATCTCCAACGGCCTCAAAAACGATGCTGGAAATTTTCGCTTTACCGGACATCCCGCCTGATAACATCAAGTTCGTCAAAGCTCTTTCCGGTCGCAATCTTCAGATTCTGCGCAAGTGGGGATCTTGGGAAAACTGGCTGCACGACAGCGCAGTCATCACCGGGCCGGACCGCCGTTATATTTTGGTTGCCATGACTGATAACACGCGCGGCGATGAATACTTGGTTGATTTGGCGAGGGCGGTAGATGACTTGATGATTCAAGGCGGTGAAAAATCTAAATTCGTCAATTGAACCATACTGAAACCGCAATTGAAACTTGCACCGCTCGTAAAAGAAACTTAATCTCGGTCTCCCCAAAGGCGGGGTAGCCAAGTGGTAAGGCACGGCTCTGCAAAAGCTGCATCGTCGGTTCGATTCCGACCCTCGCCTCCAAGTTTTGTTGCGTGAGCAGCAAGGAGTTACGCCGGGCGGAATGGCCACTGTCAGTGAAACTGTCAGTAAACCGGCGAGTCAATCACAATTCGCCGCTACTGGTCAGCACTCGCTGAAACTCGCCAAAACTCGCGTTCCTAAAACGCGGGCAAGCCGGACTGGTTTACCGAAAACAGTGAACCAGTTATGAAACCTCGATTCATCATGTTTCGGCGAGCGGGCGTTTATTACAGCGAGGACACCGTGACCCGCAAGCAGCACAGCTTGCGGACGAAAGACGAAAGCGAAGCCGTAACGCTTCTAAACGCCAAAAACGAATCCTTTCGCCAGCCGGTGTTAAACCGCCAGATTGCCCGAACGTATTTGACGGCCACCGACCCGGAAACCGCCAAGCGGACTTGGCAGACGCCGATGGATGAAATGACCAAGACCAAGGCCGGCTCGACGCGCATCCGCCACGAACGCGCGATGAAAGACCCGGCCTTTGACCTCATCCGCAATCTGCCGATTCTGGAAACGCAGTCCATGCACTTGCTGAAAGTCTTGGAAATCGGCACCGTCGCAACGAATGTTTTCTTGCGCCGGATTCACAACTTCGCGCTAGACATGAACTGGCTTCACTGGCCGATTCTGCCCAAGAAGCAATGGCCGAAAGTCCGGTTTAAGGAAAAACGCGCCATCACACCGACTGAACATCACGCGATTGTCACCGCCGAGCAGAACGCGGAACGCCGGGCGTTTTACGAATGTTGCTGGCATATCGGCGGCGCACAGTCCGACGTGGCCGCGATTGCTGCCGAGGATATTGACTGGCGCACACGTGTTGTCAGCTTTCACCGGCACAAGACCGGCTCCGCTTCCATCATCCGCATTGGGGAGGCACTTGAGAAGGTGTTGCGCTCCCTGCCCGTTACCGGCCCGCTATTTCCAAAGCTGAAACCCATGCGGGAGGCGCACCGGGCAACCGAATTTGCCCGCGCCTGCCGCCGCTTGAAGATTAAAGGTATTACGCTTCACAGCTACCGTTACGCTTGGGCGGAACGCGCCAAGAGCGCAGGAATGCCGGAACGCTTCGCAATGGAGAACTTGGGCCAGAACAGCCGCGCCATTCACCGCGCCTATTCCAAAAACGCCCAAGTGTTTATTCCCGCCCTTGAGGACTACGAAAAGAAATTGGCCGAAGCAAACGCCGCTGGCGTGATCGTGCCGATTGCCAGCGCCGTAGCGGCTTAACGCATACTGAAAAAATCATGCCCCGCTTTTGCGCGGGGCATTTTTGCTCGTTGGGGCCTCTCGCGTCCCCAAACCCGGCGACCAGAGGCACCGCCTCTGGACACGTTTCTATCAAAAAGGCTTGCCCGCAACTTTGCACCAGTGCTTGAAAGGGGTGACGGTATTCGATATCATTTGCGACATGGCTCAGTGCACAGCACCAGTATATGGACATCGCTCAGCGAGCGCCGCAGAAGCCTGCCCTGCCTGCCGTGGGCGCTCAAGCCGCTACAGTGGCTACTCGTCGTATTCGCCTCCTTCCTACTACTCTCCGTCGGGGAATAGCGGGAGCGGCCAGAGCAGTGGCGGTGGGTCCGGTAGCAGCGCAAGGCCAAGGTGGTCACGCGCAGGCTCGACCGTGGTTTACACGCCTGCCGAAGTGCGGACACTCACGCCATTCCGCGAAAGTGTCGAGAAGCGAGCGCCCCTGCCTGACCCTCGGGACATCTTTCTCTGCCATGCATGGGACGACCGGGGAGGAGCCGCAAAAGAGCTTCATGATCTGCTCGTGTCCCGCGGTGTATCGGTCTGGTTCAGCGAGAAGGACGTTGCGCTCGGCACGCCGTTGCTTCGCGAAATTGACAAGGGACTAGCGAAATCGCGAGTCGGGATCGTGCTGGTGACCCCTGCGCTGCTGAGTCGCCTCCGAGGAGAGGGAATAGCCGACAAAGAGCTTTCGGCACTCCTAGCACGTGATCTGCTCGTTCCCATCGTGCACAACACGACGTATGAAGCTCTCCGCGAAGTTAGCCCCCTACTCGGGTCGCGAAGCGGCCTGAGCACTGCGGAAGCACCGATGGCGGACGTTGCGGCCAAGCTAGCCGAGTTGGTCTCGCTCTAGTTCTATTGCCGGGGTGGTTACCTGACTTCGCACAAGCCGCCTACCACAACTTGGTTATTTTTTAGGCCCTTCCGTTAACCACCAGACCAATGTGAGAACCATTCTCACCGCCCGAAAAGCTCTTTTTGCGAGCGTTCTGCCGTTGCCAATGCTTGATTGATTGCATTGGTCATTCGCGTCAACCAGGAACGATCCTTGAGCAGTTCTAAAATATCAACCGTCGCGAAAAATTTTGTTCCGTTTGGAGCGGGATTGCCTAGCGGCTTAAGCAACTTGGCTTGGATCAGCGCGGGAATATCATGCGCCTGGCAATTTAGAATCCAGCCCGCCTGCTCCGCAGTCAACCGGGCAGGCAGTTGCCCCAGGAGGCTGAGAAAGCGCAACTGATCTTCTTTCATACAGCACCAGTCTCGCTGCCTCTCAAAAGCGAACAGGATTTGGATGGATGAAGCGCTCGTTTTGGCTTTCATATCCACGGTGGCAGAGTTGATAAAACTTGTCCGCACCTACCGCGTAACGGCAGGGCTGGCAGAACGGTTGCGGCTGGCGGAAGAAATCTTCCGGCAGATCGAGCCGGACTTGCGCTTTTTTGTATTCGGCGCTGTCAGCCTGCCAGCCGGTGAAGACGTGTTGCAGGAAGTGCTCAAAGCCGTCACCGTCAGCTTGAAGAAATTTGAAGGCGACACCCACGAAGTATTTTGGGCGTGGTGTTACCGCATCGCCCGCAACAAGATTAACGACCATCTACGAAAACAAATCAGCGACCGGGCGGAGCGACACCACCGGAAGAACTCTGGCAACTGGCGGAAATGCAAGACGCCGCGCTGTCGCCTGCCGACAAGCTGGACTTGGAATACGCCATGAATTTGCTCACCAGTTCCAAGCCGGAGTGTTATGATTACCTGTGGAAGCATTACGTTTTCGGCCTCGCCTATGGCGAGATTGCCGAGGAACAGAATCTGAACTACGATGCCGTGAGAATGAAATCGGGCGCTGCCCTTGATGCAGCCCGCGCCCTTGTTGCCTGACCCATGCCACGCGAAAACACAGACGCCGACGCTGCCCCTAAAGAAATTGGGGCAACGCATCCGCTCTGGACACGCAAAGCAACGCCCTATTCCCGAACATAGCCTGTGAGACGGTGCGAACCAGCGTCCGCGAGGAATGGGAACTTGAGCAAAAATCCAAGGGCGCAAACAAGCCTCGCCACCAAAGATCGGGCAACCCAAACCGCCGGAAACCAGACCGTGAGTAGCCCGGCATCACTTTCGATGCCGGATTACTTCGACGAATTTTCCAAGCGACGCGAAGAATTGCGCGAGCGCGTTAATCAGAAGCACGAAATTGATAAAAGTCATATTTTCTCCTCGTTTTCGCCCGCCTTTATTGGCGGAACGTGACGAGGCCAAAGCCGATTCAATGCGGAACGGGAAAGGCCCATTGCCGCGAAGCGGGGCGAAGTTGCACAAACGCAGAGCGGAAGCAAGCAGCCTTGGACGCTCACGCGTCATCGGCTAAACACGCTCACGGTTCCCGTCAATGGCGGCAAACGAGGAAAATGGAGACGGTAAATCGGTTCTGATTATGCCCGCTTGCCTTTTGGGGCAAGGGCCGTCCAGAAAATCAGCCCACCATTGCATCATCTTCCGGCGTTCGGGCAGATATTGCGCGTGGTTGTAAGCAGCCCTCACCTGATTACGCTCGCAGTGAGCCAATTGGCGTTCGATCACATCTGGCGGAAATCCATGTTCATTAAGAATGGTGCTGGCGGTGCTTCTAAAGCCGTGACCTGTCGCCCGCGTGTGATACCCCATGCGATAAAGGGCATACAGAAGCGTGTTCTCGCTCATGCAACCCGAAGGCTTTTGTTGGTTTGGAAATACAAATTCCCATTCGCCGCTGATACCGCTTAATTCTCGCAACGTCGCCATTGCTTGCTTGGACAGTGGGACAATGTGCGGCTCGCGCATCTTCATGCGCTCGGCGGGAATCCGCCATTCCGCCTTATTCCAGTTGATTTCGCTCCAACGTGCGCCCCGCAACTCATTGGTTCGTACGAAAGTCAGCAGCAAGAGTTTCAAGGCCAACATGGTTTGCTTGCCGCCGTCGTAAACTGCGAGCCTTTGCAAATATTCGGGAAGCTCATCTTCCTTCAAATACGCATTGTGCGTTTTTTGAACTGGCACCAACGCCCCGCGCAGGTCTGGCACGGGGTTGTGTTCCACCCGCTGCGTGACGACGGCATAACTGAATACTTTGCCGCAGTTCTGGGATACGCGGTGCGCCGTCTCATGTGCGCCCCTTCCCTCGATCTTTCGCAGCATCGAAAGCAAGTCAGCGGCGGTAATATTGGCAATCGGCCTTGAACCGATACGGGGAAACACATCCGCCTCAAAGCTATTCATGATTTTCTTGGCGTGCGTCGGCGACCAATAGTGAAGTCGGCCCTTGTGCCATTCCTTCGTGACGGCCTCAAAGGTATTCCCGCTTTTGAGCAGGAGTTGCCGTTTAGCCTCCCGCTTGGCGTGTCCGGGGTCCTCTCCCGATGCCAAGAGCTTTCGCGCCGCCCCAAGCTTCTCCCTGGCGTCTCCCAACCCCAAATCGGGGTAGCCGCCTAGCGATAGCAGCCTTTCCTTGCCCGCGTAGCGGTATTTATAGCGCCAGTATTTGCCGCCATTGGGGTTTACGAGAAGGTAAAGACCGTCGCGAATCCGCCAGTTTGTAAGGCTTTCCCTTGGGTTTGGCATTGCGGATCATCACATCCGAAAGAGGCATCTGGGGGTATCTCCTGAGCAGTGGAAAAGTACCCCCAATCATACCCCCAGATACCCCCAAATGTCAACGGACGGATGCCGGACGATAACGGACGAATCCTATTTGAAAGCCGCTCTCACTGCGGCTTTCCCGGATTTTTGCGGACGAGAACGGACAAGAAAATGGTGGAGGTGACAGGAATCACAGTGAAGAAACAACAGCTTGTAATCAAAAGATTTTTTCCACTGTGGATTTTTTGGCTACCCCCAAAAATACCCCCGTGTTTTTGGAGCGGGTTCGATTGAACTTTTCGGAATCACACGCCCAAATTTCACTTCAAAAATGGTAACAAAAATTCGCGCAAATGGCAATCGAATCGTTCATTTTGGCAAGCGCAGTTCGTAACTCGTGCTGCGTCCGCCCGCTTCTTCCTTTGCCAGGATTTTGCGGTCGAGCAGATCACTAATATCACGCAGCGCAGTGTCCTGTGAACATTTCGCAAGCTTCGCCCATTTTGAGGAGGTCAGTTTTCCCTCAAAGCCGTCCAGCAACCGATTGATGACTTTGCGCTGACGCTCATTGAAAGATTCGCCTGCATGGGTTTTCCAGAAATTCGCCTTGGCCATGACCGTGGCGAGGATTTGTTCTGATCCACCAATGGCGTGTTTGAGGCAGTTCAAATACCATTCCATCCATTGCGTGATGTCCAGCGCTGCCTTTTGGCAACGCTCCAAAATGAGGTAATAGTCGTTGCGTTCGCGCTGAATTTGCGACGACATACTGTAAAAGCGTTGCGCCGTTTTTTCAGATCGTGCCAGCATCAAATCAGCAATCGCACGCGCAATGCGCCCGTTGCCATCTTCAAAGGGATGGATGGTGACAAACCAAAAATGAGCCAGCGCCGATTTCAAGACCGGATCAATATCCGATGAGGCGTTGCACCACTTGATAAAGGAGACCATCTCTTTCTTAAGCAAATCATGGCTTGGCGCTTCATAGTGAACCGTCTCATGGCCGATGGGGCCGGAAACCACCTGCATATCGCCGCTGTCTTTTGTTCGCCATCCGCCAACGACAATACGGCGCATTCCACTGCGGCCCGTCGGAAACAGTGCCGCGTGCCAGGAAAACAATCGCTCCTGTGTCAAAGGCGTATCGTATTTGCGTGTGGCATCGAGCATGATTTCCACAATCCCCTCAACATTGCGGTCAATCGGCGGCAACGCGCCAATGTCCATTCCCATGCGTCTGGCGAGAGACGACCGCACTTGTTGCGCGTCCAGCTTTTCGCCCTCGATCTCGCTGGTTTTAACAACGTCCTGAGTGAGGGTTTGCAGCGTGGCTTCCTCGCGGAGTTGAAAACCCAAGGCTTCCATGCGGCCAAGCAAACGCCCCTGCAAATGGCGCACATCGGCAAGCAGGGAAGCCAGTTTTGTCTGGTCCCACTTAAATTCCGGCCATTCTTTGCGCTCGTAGATATACATTATATTCTCCGCACAATTTACGGAGATTATATCCCTTATTCGCCGCAAGGGCAAGGATATTCACCGCACTTAATGCGGTGAATAAGTCACGGATTCACCGCATGAATTGAGAGGCGCTTCGGAAAAACATTATCTCTGCCAACTAGCGCCTTGGCCCAGACTTCGCCCTTGTGCTTCAGATATTACAACAGGAATTTTGTGGAACCTCAGTCACTTACTGTTTTGTTTTCGCCTTGTTCCGAAATCTGTTTTATCAAACCAAGAATATCCTCTGCTTTCCAAGCGGTGCAGCGGGCAGAAAGTTTCACCGGCTTTGGAAAGCGTCCCGATTTGACGCCTTCCCACCAGCAAGTTTTTCCCAATGGTATTACCATCAAAATTTGCCTCAGCCGGACAAAGCCGGTTTCAGGAATTGTAGTGTTAAGCATAGAACTCCCCTTCTGTGACCCTGTAAAATTCAACCCCAACCCGCCTTAATGCAGACTGCGGCCTTGCGCCCTTTCATTTCCCGACTTTCCATTTTGCGGCAATGACGGACCGCCTTGTTGCGATACCACTTTGATGGATTCAATAAATGGCGCTTTTTCGTCGGCAGGTTTTTGCCATTTGTCGCCGTCAAACTCCTGAATGAATTCAGCCGTGCTCATTTGCAACGCAGCAATCACCGGCTGGAGATTCCTGCCTTCCACCAGCACCAAAATCATGAACGAATAAGTAAGAACGAAGTTCGTGCCAAACGGCCCGTCGTAAGATATGTCCAATAGATCACCATACCGAGGCGACCGGTGCGCCTCGTTTGCCAGCCTGATTTTCAGGCGTTCAACCCTGTCTTTGGCGTCAAACGCGACATACTCATTCGACGCTTTCGGCGGCGTGGTTTCACCGACCGCGCCCACAGGTTTTTTCCGGTATTGGGCAAGCGGATCGCTCATGGCTCCCTCTGAAGGTCTTCCCGCCTAAACTCACGCCGACGGGTTTGTTGCTGGTTTTGTTGTGCCATTTCCCGATCTCTTTCGCGAATCCGGCCAACATATAAGGCAATGCCGCCTGTCAATTTAATCATCCCCATTTGCGCCACCGTTTGCACATTGGTTATCGCGCTCATGGCCTGTCTTTTGGCTTCATCAATCGTGTCCATAATCATCTTTCGGTTTCCGGTCCTTTATCACGTCGCGAATCAACCAATCTCTGCCAAGCGTTCTTGATCGCTTGCGTAGCCTGCTCGCGGACGCGAGACATGAATTCTACCGACCTTCCCCACCAGCGGGCACCGCTGCCGTAATGCTGGATTTCGCCGCCTCGCTGAATGGCTCGCATGAAGGGCATGGCGTCATTGAGCAGTTTCACTTTGCGGACGAGCTTGAACCGCTCCGGGTCTTCCAGAACGCCTTTGCGCTTCATCGCCGTGGCTGAAACCCCTATTTTCGGCTCAGGCACCCGGTCAATGCCACGCTCTTTGAGCGAGCGATGGTCCACCCGTTCCGGGCGGCCAGCCTTTTCCAAGGCCGCATTGACGGCGGTTGCCCAGGACTCCCGTTGATGGACTAACAGCCCGACATCGTTCCATTCCCTGACCTTCTTAGGGCTGAATTTTTCGCCGTCCAATTTGCGCATGGTGCAAAGCAAATGGACGTGGGGGTTTTTGCCGTCCTTGGGATGATGGAGGGAGACTTCGGCAACCATGCCGGAATTGACCAGCTCATTTTGCGCCCAATCCACTGCCGTCTGGAATTGGGCTTCAGGAGACAGTTCCCTTGGAACTGCCAATATGAACTCGCGGGCGAGTTGTGCGTCCACGCGCTTCTCGCCCGCTTCCACGGCGTTCCAAAGCTTGCCCGAATCGTGAACCCACTCCGGGGCACCTGCGGGGGCCAGGATTGCCGAATTGACCACGCCCTTGGTTCGGCGGGCATAGTCGAAAACCTTGTCTCGAATTTCGTCGCGAAGCTTTGTCCCGGCCCGGTAGGCGGCAGCGGCGATAACGGAGCGACCCCGTTTCTCGCGACTGAATACTTTTGCCTCTAGTCTGAATATTGCCATCCCCCAACCAGTCGCCGCTCTGCCTCCTTACCGAACATTATATCAAAATTCTTTTCGCCAGTCCTGCGGAGAATGGCGGTCACTGCTGGTTTCCGCATATTTTGGGAACGTAGGAAAAAACTACCCGGCTCCGCCGAAAAGTCAGGAAGCCCGAAAAAGGCAAAGGGCTGAATGGCGAGGTTATACATCGCAAGCGATGTTCCTCGCCATGGGGCCTCCAAATCCGGCCCCTGGACCCCGCTTTCACGGCCTCCGCTCTGACGCTCCGGCAGGGGCTTCCGCCCCTAACCCCGACAAAAGGGCGGTCTGCCCTTATGTATCCCGACCAAAGGATTTGAATCCCTTGGAACCCTACTATGCCCGGCAGAAGGCGGCTTTTCAGCTCGCTGGCTGAAAGCCGAAAGATTCTGCGGGTGGCGCGTTCTATATTCGTTTGCCAGAGCGACTGTGTTTTCAAATGAATATGAAATTCTGGCAACGCCAAACTTCGCCCGAAGCAAAAACACCCCGATTCCACCCCCAAACCATCCTGCGGGATTGGGGCAATGGACATGCCTTCCGGCTGTCCGACGCCCTTACGGGCGTATGTGTTTTTGGTGCAACCGGAAGTGGAAAAACTTCCGGCCCGGCCAAGCACCTTGCCTACGGCTTCATGGCCGCCGGATTCGGCGGACTGGTGCTTTGCGCCAAGAAGGAGGAACGCCGCCAATTTGAAAAATGGGCCGCCGAAACAGGCCGGACGGATGACTTGGTCATCGTGGATACCAGCGGCACCTGGCGGTTCAATTTCATGAACTGGGAGGCCAGTCGCCCGGAGGAAGGCGGGGGCCTCAGCATCAACATGGTCAACCTGCTGGACGAAATATCCACGGCTATTTCCGGCGATGCGGACGGCAAAGGAGGCGACAACAAGTTCTGGGAGGACAGCCTTCACTTTTTGAACACCAACCTGGTGGAACTGCCCCTGCTGGCAGGGCTGGAAGTCACCCTGCCGCTGCTCCGGTCAATCCTGACCAGCGCCGCCACCAGTCGGGAGCAGGTCAACTCCCCTTCCTGGAAGGAAAACAGCGCGTGTGCGGCAATTCTTGCCGAGGCCGACAAGATGACGGAAAAGGCCGACCCAGAGACGCGGGCGGATTTTGTCGGATGCCGGGATTACTGGATTCAGGAGTTTCCCAACCTGCATGAGAAAACCCGCAGCCTGATTTCACTGACGTTCTCCATGCTGGTAAAGCCGCTCATCACCCGACCTTTGGGGAAAGTGTTTGCCGCCGACACCAACATAACGCCGGAGGCGACGTTTGACGGCAAAATCATCATTGTGGACATCCCGGTTCAGGAATTCCGGCTGGTTGGACGCATCGCCAACCTCGTCTGGAAATACTGTTTCCAGATCGCCGTGCTACGGCGGATGCAGCCAAAGGAGGGCTATTTGCGCCCCGTGTTCCTTTGGGCTGACGAGGCGCAGAACTTTGTATCAAAGTTCGATTCTGAATATCAGGCGGTCGCCCGCTCCGCAGGCGGATGCACCGTGTATCTCACCCAAAACCGGGAAAGCTTTCGGCGCGTCCTCAAAAATGACGACGCGGTGGATTCACTGCTTGGCAATTTGCAGGCAAAGTTTTTTTGCCAGAACAGCGGTGAGACAAACGAATGGGCCGCCAAACTTTTGGGGCAACGCTGGGTCAAAGTCAGCAGCACCAGCGTCGGGCAGCAGCAAAACTCCGGGAACATGCCCTTGCAGCCACGCGGCGAATTTAATTCCGGGCTGTCGCGCAGCGAGCAGCGCCGTTTCTTTGTTGAGCCGGCCACGTTCACCACGCTAAAGCGTGGCGGGCCTGAGAATGATTTTCAGGTGGAGGCCATCGTCTATAACGGCGGCCACATTTTTTACGACGGCAAAGAGGCGCTTCCCTACCGAAAATTAACCTTCAACCAAAAATAAAGTTTATGCCCCCACAACCACAACAAAACCAGTCATACACGGAATATTTTCAATTCGTGCAAAACCTGATGCCCTTCCCATCGCTCACGGTGATGGTCTGGATCAGACCCGATTTGGGTTACAGAACTGTCGGACCTGCCCGGTTAATTCCGGTCACTGTCTTTCTGGTTGTCGCATCCGTTCTGGCGATACCCGGCAACGCCGCCGCCAGGCCGGTTGATTTGCTTATATTTGCTCTGCTGAGTTTTGCGATGGGGATTTACCAGCGCGTGAGACGATGGATTCAGATGAATCAGAAAATCCGCTGGCACAGCTATTACATCGGCACGTCCCCCTTTGACTTCCGCTTTCTGCCTGCGTTTTGCAGGCGCAACCGTAGGGTTGCCCGCTTCGTTGATCCGCTGGTCGTTATGGCCTTTGGCCTCGCGGTGTTTCAGTTTTCCCGCGCACTTGGCGTGTGGCTAATTTTTTCCGGCTTATGCCTGCGTGCCTACGAGTATTCCGTTCACCAACGGGAACGGAAACTGACCCTCGACATCATGGACGGCTTGATTCTTTCGGAGCAGCAAAGCCGCATGGTCGAGGAATTCGAGGCAACCTCCGGCTGGCTTTCGCACAAGGATGACAACGCAATCGCGACCGGGCTTTCCGATGACATCCAAAGCCAAATCACCATTTCCGTAAAACAGCGGAAAGGCAAAACAAACAAAAACACAATAGACATATGAGCGAAGAAAACAAACACGGTCATTCAATCATCGGCTGGTTATGCCACATCGCCGACCAACTCGAACCCCTGGACGACATTAAGAACCCGTTCGTCGCCGCCGCTTGCGGTTTTCTCTTTGGCGGCATCGGCCTTGGGCTTTATCTCAGAAGCCTCAAGGATTTTCTCATCCCGTTTGCACTGCTTTTTGCCGTGATCATTCTGGGAATTCCCACCGGCGAAGCCTTGCTGCTTGCCGTGCCGTTCATCTGGGCGGTCTATGGCTACTACCGTGTAAAGACCAGCAACGCCAATCGCACCGGCTACAGCAGCACCGGGCCAATCATTGATGCGGAAGTAATCACAACCCCGCCACCCATTCCGGCCAGTCAGAAAAGTTGACAAAAACCAGCAAAGCTTGGCGGAGCAGTAAACAAAAAAAGAAACGCAAAACAAAATGAACATATACCTCATTAAGAACCAACAAAACAGCGGCCCCTACACCGAGGCGGAAGTGATGAATCGCATCGGCGCGGGCGAATACACATTGAACGACATGGCCTGGTGCGACGGTTGCGCGGGCGCAGTGCCGCTTTCACAAATCGTTGCGCCGCCGGGCAGGTTTGCCCAGCCGCACAAACCGCCGATGAATCGCCCCTGTGCATTAACGCAAATTGCCAGCAAGAAAAGGACTGTCAGCCTGCTTACGGTGCCCTGGGTTTTCCTTGGCATCATGCCAATGCCATCCTGGCTTCTCTCCCTTGAGACACTTGGTTTCACTGGCATCATTGACGCTGAGACAAAATGCCGTCCCCGCCGGTCTCGCCGACGCCCGCTGATACGCGGCCTCGTCTTTGGCGTTGCCGCCTCAAATGGAAGCCGATTCTGGCTCTGTTTGAGGCGGCTTTTTTGTCAGTCAGTCGTCTCCCGAATCTTTTGCCAGTCACGCCAACGCGGTCTTTCTGATAGGCACAGTGAAGCCCCCCGCCAGTCCTCGCAATCAGAAAATCGGTTCCCCCGGCAGGCTCGCCTGACGGTCTCCCCCAATTTTCAGCTTTGCGTGGTAACGCTTTCGCCCCGGCTTTGAGGGCTTCCGTTTTGTGCCATCAGGCCGCGATTGGCGCAGCCTGAAAACAAAAAGGAGACTTCACATGACTGACGCGAAAAAACAAACTACCGCTTCCAAAACCCCCAGCCACATCACCTACCATGTGCGCAACGGGAATTCCGACAAGGGCTACTGGACGCGCATCGGGGCCGCATGGGCACATGCCGACGGCAACGGCTTCAATATCCAGATCGAAACCATGCCGCTGGACGGACGGCTCACACTCCGCGTCGCTGCCGAGAAAGACGAGTAACGCCGCAACCCTGGCGGGCTTCACGGCCCGCCCTTTTTCCTCATTTTGGACCGGAAAAAGTCACATATTCACGCTTGCAATGGGCACTTGCCTTTGTTTGAATCCAAATGTTCCGAAAAGACGTATGTGATCCAAACCTTTTAACAACAGATTTGCGGCTTCGGCTGCTGTCCAATCCAAAACTGGTAATTTTGACTTGCAGGACACGGTTCGAGGCACGCCCACATCGGGCGTGCCCGAAAATGTTCCTGTGAGGGCATACCAGTGCCTGGATTGGGACGTGAGTAGGTCACGCCTCTTTTCGTCTGGACAAGCCAAGGAACGCAAGAAAGTTATTATGAAATTCAACATTTTTTGCATCGAACAACCTCCTCAAGCAATTCAACGGTTTGCTGCGCTCTGCGTGGCTGTTGTTTGCTTTGCTTGCGCAAATGCTCAAGCTGCGCCAATCGTTCAAACTCAAGCAGCCACTTCGATTACCACAAGCTCGGCCACGCTGAATTCGTTCGTCAACCCCAACGGCGCAAGCACGACGATCCATTTTGATTACGGACTTACGGCCAGCTACGGCAGCAGCACAATATCAGGAAACATCGGCCTCACGTCGGGAAACTACGGCACTTCGATCTCCGGGCTTTCACCCAATACCACGTATCATTTCCGCATCGTCGGTTCCAACAGCGGCGGCACCGCAAACGGAAGCGATTTGACATTTACCACTTCCGCCAACGCCCCGACTGCCCAAACTCAAGCGGCCACTTCGATTACCACAAGCTCTGCCACCTTGAATTCATTCGTCAATCCTAATGGCGCGAGTACAACCATCCATTTTGATTATGGGCTTACGGCCAGCTACGGCAGCAGCACAATATCAGGAAACATCGGCACTAGTGCCGGAAATTACGGCACGTCGATCTCCGGCCTTTCAGCCAATACAACCTATCATTTTCGCATTGTCGCTTCCAGCATTGGCGGCACCGCAAACGGAAGCGATTTGACATTTACCACTTCCGCCAACGCTCCGACAGCCCAAACTCAAGCAGCCACTTCGATTACCACAAGCTCGGCCACCTTGAATTCATTCGTCAACCCTAATGGCGCGAGCACGACCATCCATTTTGATTATGGCCTTACGGCCAGTTACGGAAGCAGCACAATATCAGGAAACATCGGCACCAGTGCCGGAAATTACGGCACTGCAATCTCTGGGCTTTCTCCCAACACGACTTACCATTTTCGCATTGTCGCTTCCAGCAGCGGAGGCACTGCTAACGGAAGCGATTTGACGTTCACCACCTCGGCGTCAGCCCCCACCGTTCAAACACTGGCCGCAACTCTAGTGACCGCAACTTCTGCCACTCTGAATTCCTCTGTCGATCCCAACGGTGCGAGCACGACCATCCATTTTGATTATGGCCTTACGGCCAGTTACGGAAGCAGCACCATATCGGGAAACATCGGCACCAGTTTTGGAAATTACGGCACGTCCATCTCCGGCCTTGCCCCCAATACGACTTATCACTTTCGCATCGTCGCTTCCAGTAGCGGCGGCACCGCTAATGGAAACGATTTGACGTTCACCACTTCGGCGTCAGGCCCCACTGTTCAAACATTGGCCGCAACTCTTGTCACCGCGACTTCTGCCACATTGAATTCTTCCATTGATCCGAATGGGGCGAGCACCACGATTCATTTTGATTACGGTCTGACGGCAAGTTATGGCAGCAGCACCATATCAGGAAACATCGGCACTACGGCGGGCAATTATGGGACTTCGATCTCTGGGCTTTCGCCCAATACGACGTACCACTTTCGTATCGTCGCCTCCAGCAGCGGCGGCACCGTTAATGGAGGTGATCTAACGTTTACAACTTCGGCATCAGGTCCGACCGCACAAACGCTCGCTGCTGCTTCCATCTCGACTACATCTGCTCAATTGAATGGTTCCATTAACCCGAATGGCTTGACAACAACCGCTCACTTTGAATACGGGACCACAACCAGCTATGGCAGTTCGACTCCTACAGGGAATTTCGGAACTACGCCCCAAAGCATCGCCTATACTGTTAGCGGTCTCGCTCCGAATACGACCTACCACTTCCGTATTGTGGCCTCCAACAGCGGCGGAACTGCCAATGGAAACGATGCCACTTTCATCACTGCGGGCAGCGGAGCTCCCACCGTCCAGACATTAGCAGCCACCGCCGCAACGACCACCACTGCACAGTTTAACGGCTCCATTAATCCCAACGGCTTCGCAACGACTGCCTATTTCGAATATGGTCAGACGACGACTTACGGAAGCACCACAACTGCTGGAAATTTTGGCACATCCGTCCAAAGCATTGGTTTCGTCCAAGCTGGCCTGACGCCGAACACAACGTACCATTATCGCATAGTTGCTTTCAATAACCAGGGCACCACCAGGGGATTGGACGCGACATTCACAACTTTGCCCGCCTCCGCACCTGCACAACAGGCATGGGTTGCAGGAACGTCCGGCCTTGGACTGCGACTTCGCAGCGCGCCGGGCCTAACATCCACAATTCTTCTCGTAATGCCGGAGGGTTCGACAGTGACGCTGCTCGGAGACACCCAAAATGCGGACGGCTACCTCTGGCGCCACTTAACCTACGCCGCCCAAAATGGATGGGCAGACGCCCAATATCTCGTCTTCACGCCCGGAACGACTCCAATCCCTCCCGCCGGGCCGATTACGTTGCGCCAACTCCAGGCTGACGGTCTCAGCCCGATCGCTGGCGGTGGCATGGCCAACGCATCTTCTGTTGTCCTGGCTGCAACCCCCTCTGGTCCAAGCAGTCAGCAATTCAGCCTCCAATTCGAGGTGCGGCCGTCCGGCACCGCCTTCTCCGACCCGACAGCCACGACCACCCTTGTCCAAGGCGGCTCAGAGGCTCGCGCGACCGTGAGCGCTCTGGCGAACCAGAATTATCATTGGCGCTCTCGCGTCCTTGACGGAAATGGTGTTCCTAGTTCGTGGGTTTCATTCAGCGGTAACACGACTGATTTCACAGTAAATGCCCCGACTGCTCCGCTGGCACTTTTCAACTGGAGTCCAGCCCAAGTTTATACCGGAGATACAGTCATTTTCACCGCCCAGGCCGCAGCCCAATCGGGGCTGACATTCAGTTGGAACTTCGGGGGTGCTCAGACGGCGACCGGATCCACAATCAACCAAACATTTTCGCAGTCTGGTAACATAATCGTAACGCTGACCGTCACCGATTCCCAAAGTAACCAGTCTCAACACTCTGAGACTATCACGGTACTGAGCAAAGACCTGCTGAACGAGATAAATCACTTGGCACAGCAAACCTCGCAATCGCTCCAGCAACTTCAGGTCAATGCCGTCACCGCAGCCGCTGACGCAGATTACTTTCAGCAGAGAGTAGAATCTTACAGAACCCGCGTTGGAATAAATCTAGCCTTCGGTCTGATCGGGGCGGGCATGCCCCTTGCGGATTTCAAAACCCTCCTGCGCTCAAGTCTTCCAGCCGTCGCAGTAGATCTCGCGGTCGATGCAGATACGCTCGCAGCACAGGCCGGCACAGAACTGCTCCTTGAACATAACCGCGGACTCCTCTACGCGGACATCTTCGCCCAACCCATCACGTCGTTCGTCGCCCAGAAGAACTCTGACATTGAGCAACTCCGCCAGCAAGCCATTGCCGCTGTCGTGCAGTTAACCCCAACGCAAGCCGACCAGTTAACTCGCGACCTTCGAGGCCGCTTGGCGGCAAACCTTTCGATCAGCAGCACCTATGACGCAAAAGTCCGGTTACCAAACACATTCTCCAGCATGGAATCCAGTGTTGGCGACGCTTGGTCCCTCTTTGAGGTCGGCACAACAGCGGCCACTACGCTTTTGACAGCCGGATCCAGTACCGCCGCAACCTTCTTGTTGGCTGAATCCGCCAACCTCGCACAATCCACCCTCGACCAACTCACCACCCTCCAACAGCAGCCTTTGGACGTCCAAATGCTCGCCTTCAGCTTGGACGCAGTCGGCCAGGCATGGCTAACATCTGACCGAATGGCGTCTAACGCCCACAATGGCCTCTTGGCCGTTATCAACGCGCAAGTCCCCACCGCCCCCCAAGGCAGTCTTACCGTGCAATTTATCGCCGAAGGCTCCCCGCAACAGTTCTGGTACGGCCAACGGTGGGTCACCACCGCAGCTTATGCGAGAGTCACTGTCCGCAACACGGGCCAAGTCGCCGCGACTTACCGCGTAGATGCCGCTTATCCGCACACATTCACCCCCTCGAACCTGGGACTCCCATTTGACATTCCAGGGTTCACCGCTACCCTCAACTACCTTCTCGCGACCGATGATATTCAACTCGCCCCAAACGACCAAATTGTTCTCACAGACCATTACCTCTCACCGGCGGGCGGCCAAAAACCCGATGGTCTAATCACCTACACTCTCACAGCGAGCACACCCGGTTCCTGCTACCTTGAAGCAACGCAGACGGGGGAGTTCAACACGACACTCATCGACACGAACGGGACTCAGATCGATCACTCTACAATCCCGGACACCCTCCTTTCTGACGCGCCCGTCCAGTCGTCGCTGGTCGAGTTCGCCAGCGGCGTTTGCGCGCTGCGTGTCGTAGCTCGTAACGCGCTCGACGCTCCTCTGCTGCTCAACATCCAACAGGACCTCCCTACCGGAACAATAGTTGTCAACGCGGATGGCTCGACAATCGCTACCAATCGCTTGATTTGGGAGCTTACCATGCAGCCAGACCAGGTCCGCTCCTTTCAAGTAGTCCTGAAACTCCCAACTCCCTTAGCCAACCCGCCGCTCACGAATACAACCTCATCGGTTTATGACGCCCTGAACGCCGTCTGGCTCCAATTCTCCCAAGCCCCAGTGGTTTCCCAGATGGCCTCAACACCGCCACCACAACTCCAGCCGGGCGGCTTCATAGGCGGCGGCTTCGGACTTGATCTCCAAGCTCTCGTTCCTGGTATTTACCGCGTCGAGGCAACGACCAATTTCATAAACTGGAATCCAGTAAGCACAATCACAAATACTGCTGGTCCGTTTCAGGTCATAGATACCGATGCGCAGAGCTATCGGTCGCGCTTTTACCGCGCTGCTAGTTTACAGTGATGTTGCAACGCGCGAGACACGAGCAGATAGTCTATACTGAACTCAACCAGTGCTACCACAGAAACAGTAATCCTGCTTTCCCCGCCGTCCAAGCGGCGCGAGCTTGACGCTCAGTGATTTCGCGCAACTCGCGCCCCTTGGCCGTCCCCCAATTCGAGTCTGACCTTTGGCCGTCCGCACTTCGCCGATGATCCTTCCGGCTTGCCCCCGCCCCCAAACCACGGCTCCCAGCTACGCACTCCCGACCATAAGTCAGAGCAGCGCGGCCCCACACCCCATTTGATTGCGGCGGCAGACTGCGACCTTTGCTGCTCCGGCTGCCTGCGCTGGCAAAATCGCAGACTGCCGCCGCCTGGATTGCCTGACTCCAAACCTGAACCCGCGCTCCACTCCGCTTCCGCATCCGCTTCTCTGACTTCGCGGAACGCTTCGCTTCGTTCCAGCGCAGTTCAGTTTGGAGACAGGCCGGAGGAAACGCACCTGTCATCCTTCATGCTTTCGCAGTGAACCCCGCCAGTTGCGCCCGCTTCGCGGAGTCAGTGGGGGAATAATTCTTTGGATCGTTTTCAAGTCCTTTCCCGCTTCGCTTCCCTCTGCATCGGCTCGTTCTTTCGCCCTCACTGGCCCGGCTTCGCAGGGGGCCGGACGTGGTTCCTCCTGAAGGCGACCTCCACTGGCCGCCCTGCTTCGCGGGCCTTTTTCGTGAAGGGCGAAAGACCGGACCGAACAGCAGAGCACAAAAAAAAGACTATGAAAACGAATACAATCAAAAATCAGAAAAATCAGATCAAGGCTCAGAGCCGTCCCGAACAGTTGAGCACGAGCACGGGGAACAGACCCCAAATCAATATGGAATTGCGCCGGGCAAATCGGAAACTTGAAACCGAAAAATTACTGGCGTTGCTCCGCAGTGAAACACCGAACTTCTTTGAACTCGCCGAAGTGGTTGGAAAATGGGTTTGGATTCAGTTTTCCGACAAGCAACCGCCGACCGTCACCCGCGTTTTGGCCGAGCTTGGTTTTCATTGGAACAACACCCGCCAGACGTGGCAGCACCCTTGCGGCACGATACCCGACGAACGGGCAACCTATGACCCCCGCAAGCGTTACGGCAGTTATTTCGCCGCTGACCAGAAACCCGCTTGAAAGGAGTTGCCATGAATACCACCGAAACCTTTCCGGGATTTGAAACATTGGTGAAACCGTTCAAGTTTGCCGCCAGCCCGTATGAATACAAAGTGACCTCGTTGCGCGAGTGTCCGACGCCGGACGCAATGCAGCAGTGCGAGACACCCGACAAGGCCGCCGATTATTGGCGGATGCACATTGCCAGCCATCCACACTTTAACCCGGATTGCGAATGTTTGGCCGTGTTGCTTTTGAACACGCGCCGCAAAGTCAAAGGGCATCACCTTGTCTCCATCGGCACGATGGACACAATTTTAGTGCATCCCCGCGAAGTGTTCCGGCTCGCCATCGTCACCGCCGCCAGTGCCTTGATTGTCATGCACAATCACCCATCCGGTGAAAGCACCCCGTCGGAAGCAGACATCAAAGTGACCCGCGACTTAATCCGCGCCGGGCAGCTTTTGAAACTGGAATTGCTTGACCATGTAATCATCGGCAACGGCAATTTTTCATCACTCCGCGCTCTTGGCTATTTTTGCGCCTGACCCCATGAAACGAAACAGACGCCGCTTGCCTGTCCCGCAGCATGAATTTGGATTCACGCCGGACACGTTCAACCTGATTGCCGAAACCGGGCTGGACGGCGAACGCATCACCCGCGAACGCGGCGAAGCAGACCACGCCCGGCAGCTTGCCGAGGCAACGCAGGCGGCTCTGTTTTCAACCAATCACAAAGACCATGAATAATGACCATCCATTCGGCGAAATCGTTTACAGTTACACCCGCAAGCAGGCCGTTACCGACGGCGTGCAAGTTGAAATCACCAAAACCGCGCAGGAAGCCGGAATCCGCTTTCCTGTTTTTATCACCCGCACCACGTTTGAAGCTTATGTGACCGTGCCACCGGACGTGACCGGCCAGGACGAAGCGGGACGGCTTTGGGATGTTGTCTGGATGCTCCGCTTTGCCATCCGCAAGGCGCAGCCCGGACAGGTCCGCTTGCCGTTTGCGCTGTATGTGCGCAACGACAACCGCGCCCCGCGCCTCATCAAATTGATTGCCATGTGCGGCCCCCTCGACATGGACGCGCCGGAACCGGCCATAACGGTGATGATGCCGGACGAGGATTGATCGCACCCACTACGCGCCCGGCTGGACTGGAAACGGTTCAGCCGGTTTTGCTATGTTGGGGACTCCGCTGCCGTCCCCAAACCCCGCCGCCAGAGGCACGGCCTCTGGACACGTTCGCACGCTGCGCTGGCTTTAACGCTTCGCGCCCTTTCCGTCAGGGCGGAAAGGAAAGTGTTTGTTAGTGTGAGGTCAACGCCTCGTGAATTGTTTTTACAGGCAGGAATAATTCGAGTTCGTTGGACGGCATGGGGACGAATCCGAATTGCTCATAGTAGCGTTTGGCGTCTTGATCTTTCGCATCCACGAAAAGACCAATCCCGCCCGCCGTGTTGAAAATCTCGATAAACTTCCCCATTGCCGCGACCAGTAGTTTTTTCCCGATGCCTTGACGTTGGCACGCTTTGGCAACGGCCAACCGGCCTAACCGGACACCGGACACATCACGCGGCAGTTTTTTCGCCTCTCCCGGCGTAAGCGATTCTGATTTTATCTGGCAGATGTTGAGCGAGAAATAGCCGAGAATGGGTTTTGGCGTGGCAGCGTCCTCATCCACCAAAACAAATGTGCGCGAGATTCCCCGCTCCGCGTGTTGCCGCGCGGTTTGCTTGAGAAACAGATTGAGGGGTTCACTCCCGCAGTCGAATCCGTCCCGGTCGTGAGACTTCGCCAGCAGTTCGATTTTATGCACGCACCGTGCCCTTGAACGCTTTTACCGCGTCCTTGAGACGCTTGTTGGGTTTGGGCGGATTGTCCAGCAGGGCAAGCACCTTATGCGCGTCTTTCTGCGAAAGACGAATGACCGACTCACGCTCAATCACGCGTTGCGCTTCCACATAGGCGGTTTGCACGACGAACTGATTGACCGTCGCGCCCAAAAGCTCCGCCGCCTGTTCCAGCGTGTCTCGCACGGTGTCTGATACGCGAGCCGTAATCCTCTTGCGAGGCTCTTCCATTACATGTTCCATGTGCTATATGGTGCCACTTTGGCACCGGCTTGTCAATGGCGTTTCTGCGCGGCCACTGTCAGTGAAAGTAGGAAAAAGTATTGAAAAATAGTGGCGAGCAATGGCGAATAGTGCTTGATTTTACAGGGGATTTTGCTATTTTATTGGTATCTGAATCGGTGACTTAGTCCGATTCCGACCCTCGCCTCCAGCCTATTTGTTGGGATTTGCGAGGAAAATAGTGAAAAAATGGCCGAGTTTCAGTGAAAGTTTCAGTAGCCGCACAAGGCGGCTACAATCCTAAACGAACTCGCCCACTACTCGCTAACGAGGTCAGATCGAGTTGGTTCATAGTCATGAAATGAAAAATGACATGAAACAACGATTCAGTGTATTCCTTCGCCCGTGGGGTGTTTACTACTACCAGGACAACACCAGCGGCCAGCAAGCAACCCTTAAGACCCGCGACAAAGACGAAGCCTTTCGCCTCGTCGCCGCCAAGAACGAAAACGAGGAAGCCCCGGCTTTCAGCCGCCATCTGGCGCGGGTGTATTGGAAGGCAGGTGATCCCACCGGCGCAACCCGGACATGGCAGCACGTCATGGACGAAATCCCCAAGCTCAAGACCGGCGATACACACCACCGCTGGCTCACCGCCATCAAGGACAAGGCGTTTGATTCCATCCGCAACCTGATCGTGCTGGAAACCCAGGCCGAGCATTTCCTGAAAGTCTTGGAGGTTGGTTCAGTGTCCACGAACATCTATCTGCGCCGGGTTCACAACTTCGCCCTTGATATGAACTGGCTGCCGTGGCCGGTGCTGGCCAAGAAACGCTGGCCCGCCATCAAGTTCAAGGAGAAGCGCGGCATCACCGTGGAGGAACATCAGGCCATCGTTGCCCGCGAATTGAATCCCGAACGCAAGGCGTTCTACAAACTGGCGTGGCATTTGGGCGCGGCGCAGACCGACCTTGCCTTTCTCGAAGCAGAGAATGTGGATTGGGACAATCATATCATCAGCTACGCGCGCCGGAAGACCGGCTCCATTGCCATCATGCGGCTCGATGAGGACGTGGTAGAAATCCTGCGGGACTTGCCGGGCAACGGCCCGCTGTTTCCTTATCTGCGGACCGTCCGCGCGGGCGACCGTGCCACGGAGTTCAAGCAACGCTGCGTCGGCCTCAAAATCAAAGGCGTGACGTTGCATAGCTACCGCTACGCGTGGGCGGAACGGGCGAAGACCGCCGGTTATCCCGAACGCTTTGCGATGGAACATTTGGGGCAGAACAGCAAGGCTGTCCACCGTGCTTATTCACGCAAAGCCAAGGTTGAATTGCCATCGGTCGGCGAATACGAGCGGCAGCGGAAACTGTCGGCCAAAGGCAATGGCATTGAGCCAACAGCACAACTCATCACCGCATAAGGGGGCCACCATGCAAACTTGGCAAATCAGAGCCTTGGAATTGGAAGCAGCGGGATTGAAGCATCTTGACGGATTCATGCACGAACATGCCCTTGGCTTTTTTATCGGAGCCATTGGTTTCTTGCTGATATTGTTGGCGTGGATATTCTGCGGCGGTTTGAGGCGGAAAATGCGGCAGTCGTCTAATATCAGCATTGGCATTCTAATCCAGCCATCAGCATCGCCGCCGCCGATCATGTTTTACGACCACGTTCCAGATTGTGAAACCAATGGTGAGGGTGATTGCTGAAGATTTACGAAAGGATCATCACGTTCGACTCAAGCGATGCACTTAACATTTTATGAGAGGCCTTTTTTGATTTTGTAATCGTCTTCTTTCCGTCACATTTGCCTCCTTCAGCTGTCTAAACTTGTATGGATACAAATTCAGCAACGGATGAAAGCCTAGTGACGCGGGCGCGCGGTGGTGACATGGACGCGCTCGATGTGCTGGTGCGACGGCATCAATCATGGGTTTTCAACCTCGCTTTGCACATGGTGTGGCGGCGAACGGTGGCGGAGGATGCGACGCAGGAAATTCTTATCAAGGCCGTCACCAAGCTCAACACATTCGCAGGTCAAAGTGCGTTTCGGACGTGGCTGTATCGCATCGCCGTGAATCATTTGCTCAATGTCCGCAAGTCGGAGATGGAGGAACAAAAAATGACTTTTACGGACATGGGGGGGTCGCTTGACGGCGTGCGGGATGAAGAGTTGCCCGATGAATGGGCATTGCCGGTCGAGGCAAAAGTATTGGTCGAGGAAGCCAAGCTGGGATGCATCACCGCCATGTTGATGTGCCTGGACCGCCGGCAACGGCTGGCGTTCATCTTGGGCGAAGTTTTTGGCGAGACAAGTGAGGCGGGCGCGGCGGCGATGGATGAAACTGCGGCCAATTTCCGTCAGTTGTTGTCGCGGGCGCGGCGCGATCTGTATCATTTCATGAATGACAAGTGCGGCCTAGTGAATCAGGCCAACCCCTGCCGCTGCGCGCGGAAAGCGAACGGTTTCATGCGCAACAGCTGGCTGGACGCCAATAAGCTGGAGTTTTCCAAGGACCGGGTGGCGGCGGTAAAAGATGTCGCCGCCGACCGGTTGGACGAATTGCAGTCGCTGGACCGGCAACACGCCGAGATTTACCGAATGCAACCTTTCCTGGCCGGGCCGGATCTTGCGGGCAAACTGCGCGAAATCCTTTCACAATCGGGTTTTTACACGAATTAAAAATCTTCGGGCGAACTGTCACAATCGGTTTTCTTGGTTGTCTAAACCCTTGAAGCCCGCGAATGGGCCGAAACCAAGCAAACAAAACAGACATCATGAATACTCAAATCATCACTGAAATCGCCCGCAAAACTGTGGCCGGCACCATCTCATTTCCAGAAGTCGTGAGCCAGTTGCTGACGGCGGGCGTGGAATATTACCACGTGGATTACGTCGGGCTGCGACAAACATTTTACAGCGCCGATGGAAACATCGTTGTGACGCCGATTCCCTTCGAAGGTTTGCCGCCGGTCGCAGCGGAATTTTCCGCCGTGGATTTGCGCGCGAACATTCTCAACAGCCAGCGGAATGGACAGAAGTTTCGCGACTTCACCCGGCGGGCGATGGAAGACGGCGTGCAGGGATACTTCGCCTTTTTGCGCGGCAAACGCGTGACTTACTTTGGCCGCCAAGGCGACCAACATACGGAATGGTTTCCAGAATCCAAGCCAGCAGCGTCAACGAATGAATGAGGCTTGACGATCTAAAATTATGAACACTTTATTGGCCTTCGCGCCTTTTCTAGTTTTCGCTCTGGTGGATAGACTTGTCAGCCCGGTGGCGGGTTTAACTTCGGGGGCTTTGATTGCCGCAGCTTTGGCAGTGCGTGATGCCATGAGCCGTAACAGAAAAGTGAAGGTGCTCGAAGTCGGGACTTTGATTCTCTTTGGCGCGCTGGCCATCTACGCGCTGTTTGGGAAGATGCCGGCGTCCATCATCTGGGCGCGTTTGTGCGTGGATGCCGGACTGCTGTTGATCGTGCTTGTCTCCATGGCCGTCCGTTGCCCGTTCACGTTGCAATATGCGCGCGAGGGGAATGCTGAAACTTTGTGGCTTGAGCCTGAATTTATCCGCGTCAATTATGTCATCACCGCCGTCTGGGCGGCGGCATTTGCCGTGATGGTGGCGGCGGATTTGGTGATGTTTTACATGCCGAACGTTCCGATAAGGATCGGCATTTGGACAACGATCATCGCCATTTACGCCGCTGTTAAATTTACTTCCTGGTATCCGAATAGAAAATCATGACTCAGCCGGGTAAATTTATCTGGCCGGAGGATTTCCGATATAAGTTATTGAATCAATTATGAAATGAACTCATCTTGTTTCTGATAAAGAATTTCTCGCTGACGTTCTTGTGCTTGGGACTTGCCAGCAAGCCGATCCCCAAGATTACTTGGGCGGCAAAATGGTGATGCCATAATCCGGCGCGATGGCCCGCATGTGCTGGATGTCGGCTGCAGTGGGTGGTTGCGGGCGGTCCTCGCGGCTGGCCAGCACTTTGCCTGCGGCTTCAAAGAAGTTTTCAATGCCGGCCGGGGAGGCGGTCTCCAGCAGGACGGCATCTTCGGTGCCGGTGTTCATGAAGTGATGGGGAATGTTGCGCGGGGCATAGAGGGACTCGCCTTTTTTGAGCACGATGGTTTTGTCGCCCAGGTAAAAGGTGACTTCGCCGGTTAGAACCAGAAAGGCCTCGTCCTCGCGCGTATGCACATGCGGCGGCGGGCCGGCTTTGGGGGCAACGTGGACTCCATCACGGTGTATTGTCCGTTGCTGTCCCTGCCATCCAACAGGATGGCCACTCGGTCGCCGGCGACTGAAATGATTTTCATAGGTTTTAATTTATGGAAAAGACCGCCGTCAAAAGCTCCCAAAGATCCGAGGCCAAATCACGCTTGCTTGTCAGTCAACGTTTCGCCGCGCGGTATAGCCCGGCGGCAGGTCTTCTGGGGCGCAGGCGATGACTGTCTCGTCGTCGAGGCCGCAATCTTCGACGAAAGTGATCTTGGCAAATTCGTCAACGACAAGAATCGGATAGGTCGGGCCCGCATCCCGGTATTTCCGCATCAACTCAATTTTTTCATTCTGGAACCCGATAATTTTCTTCGGTTCGAGTTCGATCCAACGGGGGAAGAAGGTTGCGCCATGCGCGACATGCTCAACGAAATTATAGGCCACGCTCACACAAGTGCCGGTGGGCTCAGTCCAAGAGACCTTCACAACTCCTTCGGCAAGGCGGACGATATGAACCTCCTGGTCTTTGACCCACCGACCGCCAACTATGCCGCCGTGGACCCGATAATCGAGTTTACGATTATTCTTGAGGTAGATTTCATACTGCCAGCCATTGGCGTAGGTATAGATGATGTGATTGCCGATGAAGGGTGCAATCTCGGCCGGGCGAGTTGATTCAAATGGATCGGACATGGCTTTCCTTTCTCCAATAGTGACGCGCGGAATATTTCTATAATGGGCTGTTGTTCACAAGCACAAATATAAATCCAAAGGAAAATCGCTATACAAAACCCACACCTTAATAAAACACAACCAAATCATAACAGCAAAAACACCACTGGCAGTGTGATCGCTGATAATACCGTGGTGACTAGCACCAACGATGCGGCCAAACGATCATCACAATCGTAAGCGCTGCATAACGCCACGGCCAGCATCGCTGACGGCATCCCAGCCTCCAGCACCAGCACCTGTAGCTGCCAAGCCGCCGGGTGTAGCGCGCTTCCCCACCATGCGGCCAGCAGCGGCATGACCAGAAGTTTGGTTGCGGCCACCAGCACCGCCGCCGTCATGAGTTTGCCCGGAAATCGCAATTGAAGGAGCAGACCGACCGCCAGAGTCACCAAGAAGGTGTTGGCCTGTCCCACCACCTTCAGAGCATCAAACAGCTTGTCGTAGATTGGATTCGAGACCGGGCCGACAAAGATTGATAGCGCAAGGCCAACGACGAAGGCGAAAAAAATCGGCGAGCGGAAGTAGCGCAGGCTGGCCCGCGTCCGCTCCGAAGCCGGGACCTTGGTCCCGCCGTAATGAATCGCGATCATGGTTCCCAGCAGGAAGATTATCGGTTGCGAGCCGATGCCCGACAGCATCACCGCTTCCGCGAGGTCGCTCCGGTCGCCCGGAAAGATCTGGGCAACGATCGTGAAGCCGAGCATCGAGGCATTGGCAAAGCCGCTGGCCAGGATCACGGCCGCCGTTTGCTGACGGCCCAAGCGCAACAGCTTTGCTATCAGCCATCCCAGCGCCAGACAGGCCACGCCTGCGCCCGCCATGACCATCGCCAGCCCGAGTTCGTTCCACAGAATATGACTGCGGCTTAGTGATACAATCACGAGGGCCGGCAGGGTGACATTTGTCACTAGCCGCGAGATCATCCTGCCATGCGCCTCTTCGAGAAAACCACGACGCTTGAGCAGGAGGGCGAAAAGAATCAGCGCGAGGAGCGTGGCGATTGCGAACACGGCGTTTAGAGACTCACTCATATGATCCAAAGTCTTTTCCTGGACAATGCGAAACAAACCGCCATCCACGACAGCGGAACTGCCTGCGCCATCCAAGCTGTTTGCCGCGATTTAGCGTCATTGTTGCTTGAAATAGGGATGCAGACGGAGTTTGAGCAAGACGATGGGAAAGGCCATCAACGCCGCACCAATCAAAAAGGAAAGCAACCCGACTCGCAGCGAAAGCACACCGTCGGAGCGGGCACCGACATAAGCCCAGATGGCGGTGGGATAAAGGAGCAGCACAGCGGTGCCCAAACCCGGGGAGAATCGTCCCCGAGTGACAAGAAAGGGAAACACGTGGAAGAAAGTCGCGTTGATGAGCATCAACGCCGGCAGGCAGAGCGAAAAAGCCGGCAAACTCCAGCCCACGGCCGAACACGAAACGCCAAGCACGACCACAACGCCGTTGACGAGTGCAAAAATTGTCCAGTCCACCGGCAGTTTCAAGACGCTGTTGGCCCAGCCTTTCCAGTCGAACATGTATTCCTCGACCGCGTGAAGCGCGTAGGCCAGCATTGCGATCCAAAGAATGTATGCGTGCATAAAAAGTATTCGGCATTCAACAACCAATACAAATCGCCGATGCCGGGACCCCGTCAAGGCTCGCGCTTGATGACGATAAAACTGGGGCCTGAGTAATTAAACGCCTTGTTAAGAACCTCGGCGATCATGTCGGAATGGGTGATTTCCCCGGTGCGCGCGCCCAGTCCCCCGGCAATCTTCAACACATCCACTTCCGGGTCGTTGAAATCCAGACCAACGAACTGCGTCTGTTCCATCGTTGTTCCCATGGAAAGGCACCAGAGGTCTTTGAGCAACCGATACTCATGGTTCACGAAACAGATAAACACCACCGGAATGCGGTATCGGGCGGCGGTCCAAATCGCGTGAATTGAGAACAGACTTCCGCCATCTCCGACGAAGCAAACCGCGTGCTTGCCCGTCGCGAGACCGATGCCTACGCCGAGCGGCATCGCCCAGCCAAGTCCGCCGCCGCGCGGTGAGAAATGGACGTTCCGAAAACCCAGCCCGACGGCCATGTCTTGCACGATGGTGTCTTCGGACGAACCTTCCGTGATGATGTGGGTTGCGAGATCAAGCTGCTGCAATACGCCCAGGATCAAGGCATCGCTCGGATTCTTGCCCGCAGCCGGATACTTGGATTTCAAAGCCGCTATAGTCGCCGTCCGATCCGGTTGGGCGCCGGCATAGGGTGCCGCACCCAACGCCGAGGCGATGGCTTCCAACGTTGCCCTGACATCGCCGAGCACCGCCATGTCGCAAGGGTAATCAAAGCCGAGCTGGCTCGTTGCCGGTGCCACTTGTATGACCTGGAGATCACCAGGCAATGCCGAACCGCCATTGTAGGTGAAGGTATCTACCTTTTCCCCGATTAGCAGCATGGTGTGGTAGCCGCTGAGAATTTGGTTGATCTCCCGGGTGGTGGCGGGAAGCTGGCCGCGAAAATTCGGATGCAATGGATCAACTGTGCCCTGGACGTGAAACGGCGCGGCAAAAATGTCCGCGTTCAGCGCGGTGGCCACGCGGCTTAAATCGTTAAGACCATCCGCCGCTCCGACGGCGTAATCGGCTACGATGGCGAGCTTCTTCGCCGGAACCGCCTTGAGCGCCTGCACGACGTCGCCAATGGAACGCGGCACGGCGTTGTCAATGATCCGGGTTTTCTTAAACGTCGTATGACTCGTCCGCTCCAGCATGAAGTTCATCGGAATGGATAGGAACACGGGACCGGTCGGCTGGAGCCGGGCTTGCAGGTAACAACGCTGCAAGGCGACTGCGATTTCATCAACGCTGGTGACCTCATAAGCATATTTGGTTGCGGTTTCCGCCAGGCGCGTATTGGGAGCTCCCAATACGGGGTTGTGGATGAGAAATCGAGAATCCTGCTGGCCGTTGATTACCAATAGTGGAATACCAGACATGAGTGCGTTCCGCAGGTTGAACATGCCGTTCGCCAAACCCGGATACGTGTGCAGGCTCACGATGGAAGGTTTGCCCGTCATGAGGGCATAGCCTGCGGCGATTCCAGCGGCACTGGATTCATGCAAAGCCAGGATATAGGTGGCCTGGGATTCCGCCACTGCGGCGAGGAACGTCGTCTCGGTCGTGCCGGGATTGCCGAATACGTAAGGGATGTCAAAAGTCTTGAGAAAATCCTGAATCAACTCGCCGCCTGTTCGTTCCATCATATCCGTCTCCCGGTTTGTTTGCCCGGAACAACATTCCAAGCTTCGTTGCGTTTAAACACTCATAACCTAAACGTGATGCTGCCTAACATTTTTTTGATTGAGCCGCAGCGCGTGGAATTTGTTCTCACGATTTTTTGGCCCTTGTTGGCACGAGCTTATGAAAGCAGGTTGTGGATTTCTATCAAGAATTATTCAGGCATTAAAAGGTTCTCAAAGTTACGCTGTTGCGAATTTACAGATAAATGTTTTCTACCGTGATCTTGTCCTTTATACAAGTAGAGCAAATGAAAGCGACCAGTTTTTCCACGGTAAATCCGGCGACGGGTCAGCAGGTCGAAACATTCTCATATTTTAATTCTGCAGAAATAGAAGCCAGGCTGTCCCAAGCCGAACTGAGTTACCGGTCATATCGAAAACTATCCGTGCATCAGCGCGCGCAAAGCCTTTCGGATCTCGCCAAGACATTAAGAAAAAATAAGGAACACCTCGCGAAAACAATCACCAGCGAGATGGGGAAAATTCTACCGGAGGCTGAAGCCGAGGTGGAGAAGTGCGCGCGGGAAGCGGATTGGTATGCCGAGCACGGACCACAGATGCTGGCAGATACACCTGCGCCAACCGGCAGGGTCGATGCCTATGTTTCATATCTGCCGCTCGGACCGATTCTTGCCATCATGCCGTGGAATTTCCCGCTCTGGCAGCTGGCTCGCATGGCTGTGCCGACAATGCTCGCAGGTAATGTTGTCCTCGTAAAACACTCGCCCAATACTCAGGGGAGTTCACTCGAGTTTGAACGAATAATATGTGAAGCCGGGTTTCCGGAAGGTGTGTTTCAAAATCTGATTCTCAAGACGGAAGAGATTGTCAACGTGATCAATGATTCGCGTATCCAGGGGGTTTCCGTAACCGGAAGCGTGCGGGCAGGCTCTGCAGTCGCTTCGGAGGCCGGGAAAGTCATCAAGAAAACCGTCATGGAATTAGGCGGTTCTGATGCCTTTATCGTCTGTGAAGATGCGGACATTCCAAAGGCCGTGGCGGCAGGCATCAAGGGACGCTTCGCCAACGCAGGCCAGGTCTGTGTGGCTGCCAAACGGTTCATTCTCGTGGAGAAAATTGCCGATGAATTCGAGCATTTATTTTTGGAGGCGGCAAGGGCGATCAGTGTCGGTGACCCGATGGATCCAACGACACAGATGGGACCATTGGCGCGGATGGACCTGCGCGACTCTCTGCACAAACAAGTTGAAGACAGCATCGCAAAAGGTGCGCGTCTGCTATGTGGAGGCAAACCGTCTAACGGCGTTGGATCATTCTATCCAGCCACAGTGCTGGGCGGTGTGACCCAGGGCATGCCCGCATTCGATGAAGAGACCTTCGGTCCTGTGGCAGCGATCACCCGCGTGCCCGATGTTGACGCGGCCGTCAGGACGGCGAACGCAAGCCGGTTTGGGCTGAGCGGCAACCTGTGGACCAGCGACGTGGCATTGGCCCGAAAGATTGCACGTGATTTAAATACCGGCGGCGTGTTCATCAATGGCATTACGGCGTCGGATCCCCGGATACCGATCGGTGGGGTCAAGAACAGCGGATATGGCCGCGAGCTTTCTCATTTCGGGGCACATGCGTTTGTGAATGCCCAAACTGTTTGGATCGAGAATTCATAATTTTCTCGGCGGCGATTTATAAATACCAGGGTGTCCCTTGCTTGTTCAATTAACACACCAGAACCTCTGCACGCATTGAACTGGTCCGGCGGTTACGTTAGCTTCAGCGGATGGCAAAAGAATTCGAGTCGGCCGTCAATGGCGCATCCACCGATGCCGCAGCCGTTGTGGTGCCTTCGGCAATCTCGATCGAAGCGGTGAAACGCTTTTTGCCGTGGCTGGTGGCGGTGGCTTTCTTCATGCAGGCGCTGGACACGACAATCTTGAACACGGCGGTTCCCGCCATCGCGAAGGCGCTTGGCGTCACGCCCTTGAGCATGAAGGCAATGCTGTCGAGCTACACTTTAAGCCTGGCGGTCTTCATTCCCATCAGCGGCTGGATGGCGGATCGCTTTGGCACGCGCCGGGTCTTTGCGTGGGCCATCGGAACGTTCACCTTAGGCTCCTTGCTCTGCGGCCTTTCGAATAACATTCATCTGCTCGTCGCGTGCCGCGTCCTGCAAGGTTTCGGCGGCGCGATGATGGTGCCGGTGGGACGATTGACACTGGTGCGAACATTTCCAAAAGCCGAACTCATCCGTGCGATGAGCTTCGTCGCCATTCCGGGTTTGATCGGCCCCATGCTCGGCCCCGTCGCCGGCGGTTTCATTGTCGGGTATTTTCATTGGCGGACGATTTTTTTCATCAACCTGCCGGTGGGGCTGCTCGGCCTTTATCTGGTCCTCCGCCATCTGCCGGATTATCGGGAACCGAATCCGCCTCCGCTCGACCTTGTGGGATTGATCCTGTTCGGCCTGGGCTTCGGGTTGCTGGCGTATGTGCTGGAAGTTTTTGGCGACCACACCCTGGGCGATGCCACGCTGCTGGCGTTGCTGGCCATTTCCGCCGTTTGTCTCGTCGCTTATGGAATACGGGCGAGGCGCATCAAGTTCCCCCTGCTGCGGCTGGGGCTGTTTGGCATCCGCACTTTTCGCGCGTCCGTGAGTGGCAGCTTTTTCACCCGGCTGGGGATTGGCGGAATTCCCTTCTTGTTTCCGTTGTTGTATCAGGTCGGTCTTGGCTTCACGCCGATCCAATCCGGCCTGCTCATCATGCCGCAGGCTGCTGCCGCCTTGAGTTTAAAAATCGTGCTGCGTAAAATTTTGCAACGCTTTGGCTACCGCCGCGTTTTGATTTTCAACACCTTGATGCTCGGGGTGATGACCCTTTCCTTCGCGACAATCGGCGCGGGCACGCCAGTCTGGCTCATCGTCACGCAGGTTTTCATTTTTGGAATGTTCACCTCACTCCAGTATTCCAGCATGAACACATTGGTCTATGCCGATGTGACGGACGAACAAAGCAGCGCGGCCAGCGCTATCACTAGCACGGTGCAGCAAATGTCCGTCAGCTTTGGCATCGCGATTGGGTCATTGTTTGTGGCGTTTTTTATTCCTGACCGGTTTCAGGCGAGCGCGCCACAGATGATTCACGGCATTCATCTGACGTTCTTGATTCTTGGCGTCTGGACGATTGTTTCCGTTTGTGTTTTTTGCGAACTGAAAAAGAATGACGGTAATACGTTGAGTCTGCACAAGGCGCTGCAACACGCCGGGACGTGATCCCAATTGAGCCAGCTTCACTCGCGTTGAAAATTACCGTTGATCCTTTGGAACGCAATCACAGCCTTCAGCCATGCTTCCGCCGAAATGAAGTTGACAAAAAACCATAAATTGTTGCAATTCTTGGTCGGGAGCTCCTCATGAAAATAAACCGACGACAATTTAACCTCCGGTTGACCACCGCCTTGCTTGGTCTGGGCGCACTTCCAAAACTTTACGCGCAGACATCGGGGAATCATCCCGCCACACCCGCTGAAGCCAAGCCACCCAAACGTCCTCCCTATTTCTTCAAGCATCCGACGTTTGAAATGATTTTCCTGACCAGCCTTGGCCGCGCCTATCACTCGGGCGGCGATGTAGGAAAGGTGTTATACCTGACCAGACAGGTGGAAGACGGCAATTTTGAAAGCGCCTTCACGGCCTTCAAGCAAGCCGGGGATGAAGCCCGCCTGCTGGCTGAAGAGTCGGCGAGCCATGGCCATAAGGAGAGCGCCCGACAAGCGTATCTTTGGGCGCAGAATTTCTATGATAGCGCCACTTACTTCGTGGACGGCTCCAATGATCCCAGCCGCTTCCTGCCCACATGGGAGCTGCTTTATGACTGTTGGATGAAGTCACTTCCGTTTTTTGATCCGCCCGTTGAACCGGTTAGCATTCCCTATGAAAATACTAAATTGCATGGATTTTTCATCAGAGGAAAAAGCACGGCACGCAAGCGTCCTTTATTGATCCTTGTCAACGGCAGCGATGGCTCGCTGCTGGACATGTGGCTCTGGGGCGGAGCTGGAGCCGCCGCACGGGGTTATGATTGCCTGACTTTTGACGGGCCGGGGCAGGGATACGCCCTCTGGAAACAGAATTTACACTTCCGGCCGGATTGGGAAAAAGTGATAACACCCGTGGTTGATTATGCTTTAAGCCGGAAAGCTGTTGATCCCAAAAAGATTGCCATTCAGGGAATCAGTCAGGGCGGATATTGGGTGCCGCGTGCGGTTGCGTTTGAGAAAAGAATCGCCGCGGCCATCGCCGATCCGGGCGTGGTGGATGTCTCTACTTCGTGGACCGCTAGTCTGCCCAAGCCGATGCTTGAATTATTGAAAGCGGGACGCAAAACCGAATTTGACGACTACATGTCAAAATTTTCGGATCCGGCGACCAAGCGTAATTTAAGTTTTCGCATGAGGCCGTATGGTTTCACCTCTTATTACGACACCTACAAAGCCGCCATGGAATATAATCTCACCGAAGTCGTCGGCCAGATAAGTTGTCCAATGCTCATCACCGCACCGGTCAATGAAGCCTATTGGCCGGGACAATCACAGCAACTCTACGACCTGCTGGCCGCGCCCAAGAAGTTGGTGGCATTCACTGAAAGCGATGGGGCCGACCTGCATTGCGAGCCAAAAGGAACCGGATTGCGCGACCTTCGGGTGTTCAACTGGCTTGATGAGACTTTGAGATCATAGACTGTTACGCCGTTTCTGTTTTCCAATTCAACCCGTGAAATTTTTTCTCAATGACCCCGAATTTGACGCGCAGTTGCAGCGCACAGCCAATGCGGTCAATTCTGGCTCCGCTGATTTAGGCGAGGTTCTGGCCACCGCAAGCCGGATCGCGCCGGGCAATCTTGATGATTGGTTCGTCCAATGGTCGGCACTGGCCAAAGCGACTGGCGAGAAGGCTGCGGCAGCGGCGAAGGCCGGACATTCGGTGACAGCGGGAAAGGCTTATTTGCGCGCAACAGAATACTGGCGGCAAAGCATTTTTTTCATTCGGCGCGATCTCGATGACAAGCGATTGCAACGCGGCTACCAAGAACATCGCCAAGCCTTTCGCTTCGCCATTCCTTTCCTGCCGTATTCGGTGACGACGGCAGAAATCCCATTGGCTGGGTCGTGCATGGGGGCATATTTACTCCGGCCCAATGCCAACACCGGCACAGTGCGGCCCACCATTCTGGCCCCTTGTGGCTACGACTCCACCGCCGAGGCAGGATATTCCGACATGACTTATATGGCCCTCTCACGGGGATACAATGTAATGTTGTGGGATGGCCCAGGCCAGGGCGGCATGCTCTATGAACAACGCGTGCCAATGCGTCCGGATTTTGAAAATGTGCTCACGCTGGTAATTGATTGGGCAATAAAGCAGCCGGGTGTGGACACCCGACGGCTGGTGCTGGTGGGCCGGAGCTTTGCCGGCTATCTGGCACCGCGCGCGGCGGCCTTTGAGAGACGTCTAGCCGCGCTGGTATGTGATCCGGGCCAGGTGGAATTTGTTTCCCGCATTGTGCCGAAAATGTTCGATGAAACCACCTGGCAGCGCGTGCTTGCGGGCGATGCAACGCTCGATAAAAAACTGGAAGATTTGATCAACAGTCCGCTAAAGCGTGAATGGTATGGGGCGCGCATGACGACTCACGGTGCCAAAACCGTGGGAGATTTTCTGCGTCAGCAGCCGGCTTTTTCTGTCGAGTTATTGGCGGGACAAATCCAATGTCCAACGCTCGTTACTGACGGCGAGGGCGATTTTGCTTCACAAAGTCAAAAGCTCTTCGACCTGCTGACGTGCGAAAAGAAACTGATACGCTTTACGGCAGCCCAAGGTGCTGGCGGTCATTGCTGCGGGCTGGGGCAAACTTTGTGGGAAGAAGCAGTTTTTAATTGGCTGGATGATTTGTTGGCTTGGAAAAAGACCTAAAACAGCTCCTGCTTGGCCTCGTCCCCGACCGTCTACGATAAGCGGCAAAGCATGGGCGGAGGGTTTTCTGCCAGCACCTTGTGTTCCGTCAATTTACTTAACTTCAATCCGGCATTTTTGATTCAATTGGTGGCAGATGCGCTGAATTTGCTGGTCGTTGATTATTTGCGGCAGGGATGAACACACGCCAAAGATTTCCTTCGGATTCAAAACATAAAGGCCGTTGGCCGCCGCTTTGCGATCCACCATCCATCCAGGTAATGCCAGGATTGGTGTTGCTTTAACATGTTCCGCCGTCGCTGAACTCAGCCAGTTGCCCAAAGTTTTCGCGTTATTTTTAGCCTGCTCAATTCCATGAGAGTCCTGCCCCCACGGCCAGTGTAAAAATTTGCCATCGAACCGAACCCGGTATTTTGCATCCCCCGAATCATCGAGCGGCTTGCGACGGGTTTTAGTTTCGACCACAAATACGCCGCGCGGACCGACCAGAACGTGGTCGAGGTTGAAATTCTCAAATGGAACGTCATGATAAATTTCAAATCTGTGGGCGATCAAGCGACTGAGTTCTTCACCAACAAATCGCTCGCCTTCAAATCCCAACCGGTAATTTGATTTTGACCGCGTTGTCCGGTAAATGCGTTTTCCAAAAAACACCGCCGAGCCGGCGGAGAGCAGAAAGCAAATTACCGGCGAAATCCAATCTTTGGGATGCAGGGAAACTAGCACGAAAACCATTAGCATCGGGAACATGATTAGGCCCAAAATGTCATCCGTCAGTTTCTCGTCCAAAGCTTCAAGCTTAATACGCAGCGTCTCGCCTGCCGGACGACGTTGCAATTCATCGAAAGGGGCGCGGCTAACGGCCAGTTGTTCCCGGCGCTTCCTAAATATTAGCGTAAGGACGAGCACCAGCGGCAGCAGGCACAATACTGAATATATGAGCAAATTCACCAGTGGATGGCAGCACGAACTGTTCCTGAGCCTTCACCTATTGAGGGTTTAAATCTAAGCTGCGATTTGGGTCTGCAACCGGGACGGTTGCCGTTTGTCTGGCAAGTCTGGCTTGCGGCCATTCTTGGATCGCCAAAATTCCTGAATCGCATCCGCCACCTTACCGTGCCATTTTTCATCACGCTCCAAGTCGGTCAATGTCGCCGTCAAAAAGAATTTCGGAGCATTGACCGCTGGATGTCCCAACGGCTTCAATAATCCTTTGGCGACAAGGATGGGAATTTCATGTGGTGAAAGACCGAGCTTCGCCGCTGTCTCGGTAGCCGTCAGCCGGTCAGGCAGATGCCTCAAATTCAAAAAACGTTCGGTATCTGGATTCATACGTCCTCCTTAAACGCTCATGCCCCGGTTGTGGCCTTGCTTGATTGATTTTGAATGTTCCACCTTTTGCGTCTGCGAAATCGTTTCCTCATCCGAGACCGCCAGCCGACAACGCTCCGAAATCGCCTCCACCAAGCGCGCCGGGCGATGATCGTGAAACTGTCCCCAAATCACCCGCTGCGCCGTAGCGACCTCATTGCTCGCCATGAACTCCAGCGTGTGTCTCGAATTGGCATTGAAAGCTGCCGCCAGTTCGCGGGGATCATTTCTTTCCAGCAGAATTTCCCCAATGCCGTTGGCCTTAGCGTAAGGCACATTGTCGCGGAACCGTTCAATCACCGCGAAGTCGTCTTGCTTCTGGCAAAGCAAAATGTCGCTTTGGCCAAGATTCAACAACGTTGAACGAATTTGCCAGACGCCAATTTGTGAAGTGCAGATTTCCTTTTCGGGCGAAGCTACGACCATAGCCGGTTTTTCCAACTGCTTTCTTAATTCGCCCAATGATTCAAATTCAGTGGCGATAACACTGAAGGCGGCGCGGTAGCCTCTCATTTCGGAAAATGTGAAACGCCGGAAATCACCACCTGGTACATGGTATTCCTGGTATTCATCTTCGCGTCTCAATCCGCCGTAAGGTTCTCGTTTGATGCCTAGGCGGGCGTCAGACAAATCCGTTTCCGGTTTGTCTGGCGGGACGGCCAGTGAATAAATTGATAGTTTTGAAAGCCGTTCCAGTTCACTGATCGGAACGGCCATTTCACCCGACCACAACCTTGCTCCGATGATGTCGCCCGCTTGGATCCGGGAGAGCAGGCTGAACTCGTGAACACCCAGGGCGGCTGCGCTTTTGCTGATCGTCAGCGCGTCAGATTCCGGCACGTCATTTTTTATTTGCATAGTTTTCCTTTGGTTTATTAGACCAGTTTTATTCAAAACCGACCCCCCAAGGCGTGGCAAAGCCATGCAATGGGAAGTGGGGGTCATCAAACTGACAGCGAACCGGCGTCAGTTCTCGCCAATAAGCCTCAACAGAGGAGAAAACAGGCAAAATTGCCTGACCCATTATGGGATAAGGGGCATTATCGCACCGGCTTTCACCGGCCTAGCCAAGATATAGAATCAGGAGCTTCGTCCTGTCTCAATCTGATAATTACCACAATCTGTTTGGAATGCAAGTGCCAGACTGCCGCGACCAACGCGCGTTCCGCTGCGGCTTCACGCGCGCTCGTCGCGGACAGAAATTGAAAAACGCAGTCGCGTTTGCTTCCGTCAGCGGCACGGCCGCGGTCGTTCAGTTCTGGCTCCGTTCCAGCCGTCTCTCCGCCTGCACTTCACTTTTCCGCTCGCCGAACCGCTGACCGAAGCCATATAGATAGCGAACGTGGTTGAATGAAAAATCACGCATGGTAATGATTAACGCAGTCGCTCAATGCCCTTTGGCCCAATGATTCTGGAAAGGAATAATCTGGATGAAATGCAGCTTGTTTTTGTCAGAAATACTGCATAATTTTTACGTCAAAAATTGAATGGGAAAGCACGCGAAATCCATTGATAGTCAAATTCTTCAGCGGGTGAAAACCCGTGGGGGGGGTTGGGTATTCACGGCCAGCAACTTTTTGGACCTCGGCAGCCGTGACGCCGTGGACAAAACTCTCTCTCGGCAATCACAAGGTGGAATCATCCGAAAACTGGCTCGCGGTCTTTACGATTATCCGCGCCGAGACCCGCAACTCGGCCTGCTATCGCCCTCGATAGATGCCATCGCCAAAGCTTTGCAGGGACGAGATGCTGTCCGTCTCCAACCTTCCGGCGCTTACGCCGCCAATCTGCTTGGCCTCTCGGATCAGGTGCCGATGAAAATTGTTTTTCTAACCGATGGTTCTCCCCGCCGGATTCAACTCGGTAAACTTCAAATCGTCCTCAAGCGCACCACGCCGCGCAACATGGCGACCGCCGGAAAAATCAGCGGATTGGTAATCCAGGCAGTTCGCCATTTGGGGCAACGCAATGTGGACGACAGCGTGTTGACCATTCTTCGTCGACGGTTAAGCGTTGCCGACAAACGACAACTTCTTAGAGATTTTCGCTACGCCTCGGGATGGATCGCCCGGCTCATGCGGCAGGTTGCCGAGACCTCAAAAAAATAAGCCATGCAATCTTTCGCACAACTCCCACCCGACCGCCGCCTCCGCTTCTGCAATGAAGCACAGGCGACCCTCGGCCTTCACGCCGTCAGTGTGGAAAAAGACTATTGGGTTTGCTGGACATTGCGCGAATTATTTCAACTCCCGGGATGGGGAGCGCACCTGACTTTCAAAGGCGGCACGTCACTCGCCAAAGCGTGGAAATTGATTGAGCGATTCTCCGAAGACATTGACATCGTCATTGAGCGCGATTTCCTTGGATTTGACGGCGTCCACGGTCCCGAACACGCTCCGAGCAAGAAACAGCAACGCCTGCGGTTGGATGCGCTCAAAGCAGAATGTCGACAGCGCATTCAACATTCCCTTAAACCGGCTCTGGCTGCACGATTCAAATCATTGCTGCCGGCGGATGCAGTTTGGAGATTGGAAGAAGACCCCCGCCGATCCCGATGGACAATCGCTGTCGTTCTTTTATCCGGCGGTGATTGAAACCGCCGCTTATGTTCAACCGGTGGTGAAAATTGAACTCGGCGCTCGCTCCGACACCGAGCCTTCCGAGACACCGCAAATTCAGTCTTATCTCGCCGACGCTTTCCCGCAAATTCTCAACCCGGATGTATTTTCTGTCCGCGCGGTTGCTCCGCGCCGCACTTTCTGGGAAAAGGCGATGCTCGTCCACGAGGAAAACTTTCGTCCGGCGGACAAACCGCGCAAAGTACGGCTCGCCCGGCATTACTACGACCTCTGGTGTCTCATCAACAAGGGCGTTGCCGCTCAAGCTATGGCTGATACGGGCTTGTTCCAACGTGTCGCCGCGCACCGCGAAATTTTCTTCCGTTGGTCATGGGTGAATTACAACACTCTCCGCCCCGGTTCGCTCCGGCTCATTCCATCGGATGACCAACTGGCTGCCTGGCGTCAAGATTACCAAACCATGCGGGGCGAAATGTTTTTCGGTGACGTGCCGAAGTTTGACGAGATTCTTCGTGTCGTCGGCGATTTCGAAAAACGCTTCAACCAATCGGCATCCGAATGAATCTCACAGAGCCCAACGTCGTAAAGTGTTTTGCGATTGCTAATTATCGTAGCGCACTACGATAATCAGCAAATCCGCTTATTAAAAATTCCACGCATGAATCCCGAACAACAAGCCCGCCAGCAGATTGATGCGAAGCTTGTCGCGTCCGAGTGGGCCGTTCAGGATTACAAGGCGTTCATCTTCCGCATCAACACCTCCATCATGCAGGGCGGCTCGAAGGTCGAAGCCGGGTTCTACGTGGACAAACGCGAACATCGGACCCGCAAGGTCAGCTTGGAACAGCTGCACGAAGTCCTCGCCTACGACGCCGATAACCTCGACCGCGATGTCGTTGCGCCCGACCAGATCCGTACCGTGCTCGCCACCAACGCCGACATCAGCGATGCCAGTTTATGGCGAGTTTAGCTGCAGCCCACAAAGGCTACTTTTATCAGGACGTTGCTACAGCGTATTTCCTGGCGCGGAGCTTGGTGGAATCGGTGCGGTCCACAACAGTGGACGCGAAGTCTCATGCCAGCGACCGCTTCGACGACCTGTTGAGCCTAGGGGATGACGGAACCAAGGTTCGCCGGCAATTTAAGCACAGCGAGTCGCTGATGGCGTTTGAACGTTCTTTCCTGACCAGTGAAACCTATGACCTTCGCCTCGACCAACTAATCAAGTCGTGGCAGTCCGATCCCGCAAAGGTTCGGGCGATGGAATATCGGGTTTGCGTCACATGGCGCAAGCCGACCGCAAATGATGATCGGAGCCTCCTTAAACGCTCCAATGCGCCGAGTTCGTTTGCAGGCCAGAGCAGCTGCTTTCAACTGAACGTTGACGTCATCTGGCCGAAGCGAGGGCAACCCCTGTTCAAATGCCTTAAACACACGAAGCGCGCCGATTTTGTGGCGTTCGCTAAACGCGTGATCATCGAGTTGGAATGCCCGCGAGCATCGCGCGACCTAGACCGTCCCGGTCCGATGGAGCAACTACTGCTCAGCATGCTCTCGGACCCGCGTCGGCTTCGGTCGCTACCCGAATCAGCAACGGGGTCCAGTCGAAGCTGCCGCGCAGCTAATCCTTCTTGCATACAAGACCCGAGGAGCTGACCTAGCTCACTCTACTTTGACGCCAGCGGCTGTCGTAGCGGAGCTTGGGTTGATCACCGATTACGGTCGGATCGCACAGCAATTTCCATTCAAGGCGAACGTTTTCGTTTCGATTCCCGAACTTCGACGAAAGCTGGTTGAAAAAGTGAAAGCTGGCGGAATCACCGTGCTTTCGGGAGGACCTGGTGCCGGCAAATCATGGGAGCTGACCGACCTCATGAAAAGGCTGCGGGCGCAAAAGGTAGTTGTCGCTGCGCACTACTGCTACCTCGAGCCCGGCGATCCGCTCGTGCAAAGTCGCATTACGCTGAACGCCTTTTACGGTAACCTCATCGCCGAGATTATCGACGCAGTTCCGGAGTTAAGGGAGCACAATCAGACGCGATACGCCGCCGGCCACGCGAGTTGCAGGCGTTGCTCGATGCATAGGAGCGATGAAACGCGCGCCACGGCTGGTTGTAATTGTTGATGGGCTCGATCATATCGCGCGGGTGCTTCGTGATGCACAGACGCTCGCCCCGGCCGATACGCAAATCGCGCGTGACTTGCTGGCACTGAAGCTCCCGAAGAATGTCAGTGTGCTTGTCGGCTCCCAGCCCGGAGACCACATCACGCAACTTGCTCGCTCAGGCACCATCTTATCGGTGCCAGCTTGGAAGAACCAGAGGTCGAGGCGTTCCTCTTGCGGATTCCGTTAGGCAACAAACTCAAGGCACTTCATCTTCGAACTGAGGACCGGAACGAACTCGTCGCTGAATTGGCGAAACGTTCGCAGGGGAATGCTCTTTACTGCACCTACTTTGCCGTGAGCTGGAACTGCGGCTTGAGGCCAGCCCCCGGCGTTGCACCACTGACGCTACTTGGCGCACTACCCACGAGTGACGGCAAGCTTGCCACCTACTATGAATTCCTTCTCGGAAGCCTCGATGTCGGCGGCCGGTTGGTCGGCGAGGTCATGGGCCTAATTGACTTCGGGATTACACCCGAGGAGCTACGCGAAATCTTCCCCGTTTTCCAAAGCCGGATAGACGAAATCCTCTCGCAGCTCGGGCCTATCTTAGAGCGGACGCGAGGCCAAGGCGGACTACGCATCTACCATGAGAGCTTCCGTCGGCATCTTCTCGAAAAAGCCGCCACCCCAGTCCGGCGCTCTCGGTGCGACCCTGAAAGACGTGATTGCCTGGCTTGATGGGCAAAGGATTCTTCACCGACCCACGTGCCTTCAGGTTTTTGCTGCCCAATTTGATCCGTGCAGAGCGGGCGAATGAAGTATTCCCGCTGATTGATCGCGACTTCGTTCTCAAGGCCGTGGCTGAGGGGTATCCCAGCGCGGCTATCGCGGCAAACCTAAGCCTTTAGGCTCGCGTCGCTGCGGATGCTAGAGACTTCCCGAAACTAGTGCGTGCCGGCGAACTCGCCACGTGCGCTCGGCACGTGTGACGACAACCTCTCCGACGTTTACGAATACGGCACTACCTACGCCACGATCTTCGGGACCGACCGCCTCGCGGAGCGCCTGTGCTTCGATGGTGCCCCGACGTTCAAGGTTTCGGAGGGTCTCAAGCTTTGCTCGTTCTGTGCTGACACTGGCGTCAGTCCGCCTTGGCATGCCTATCTCCGCAAACCGCTTTCGTCCGGAGACCAGCGGGACATGCGGGCGGAATTGGCGCACTTCCATGGTCGTGTCCGCCTGGGGGAAAGTGATCGCCTGCGCACGCGATTGGTCGAATTCCTCGGCAAGGCCCGCGACGACATAGATCCAGGTTACATCGCCGGTCTTGCCCGCCGGTGGGGCGATGTGGCCGGTGCCGATGACCTGCTCCGGCTGCAAAAGGAGTCGAAGTGCAGTGCTGCCATTGCGGAAATCTTCGACCTCGAATTCGCGAGGCGCACGGTGAATGCGCATAAACGCAAAGCCGCAGCCACCCGCGTCGCGCGCCGCACCACCAGTGCCTACAGCGCCATTGAGGCCCTACGGCTTGGGGCTGACCCAACGATCTGACCCATTGGACGAACAACCTCGATAAATATGAGATCGGCGTGGGAGGCCGGGGAATCGGCGAGGGAGAGAGCGCTGCCGCAATGGGTAATTAGCATTCGGATCGCCGCCTACGTCCAGCCGAAGCTCCTCGTCGTGGAGGAGATTCGGACTCGCGGTGCGGGTTGGTATCGGAACTGGCTGGCTTTCGTCATCGAACTCGCGCGGATCGAGCGTCGCGCAGTTCGCTTGCCAGCCAATGCTGCTGACGAAGTCGTTGACGCGTTCCGCGCATTGGCCTCGGATGTCCACCCATTCAAAGGTTCTCCGCGCGCCTGTGATCTCTACTACGGTCGCGGAGCCATACACGAGTCGTTCCAAATAGCGCTGAACCTCCTCCAGACCCCCGAGCAGTGGCGTCGTGCCATTGCTCATCTGAAGAAAATTTCTTCAGGCACGACGACTTCGGCTTCAGCGCTCGAAATCCGGTCCACTGACTTCATACGCCTTGGTCGAACTGGTCGCACCATTCGCGAAACGCAAGGACCTCCAGGCCCTGATTCGTCGTGAGATCGAACCACTCGTTCAAAGCCAACATCAGGGAGGACTCTACAACCAAATCGCCTCTGACGAAATGGCGCTCGCCTCGCTCTTGGTTACGATTGGCGACCGCACCGCCGCTCTGGGTCATGGGAAAACCGCCTGCCTCCATCTCTGCGCCTACGGCATGCGCAAGGATCCCACAATCTTCGAAGTGCTCGACAGCGTCCGGCACTCATGCGTGCCGGCAAGTCGCAGGTGCTGGAGCGACTCGCGAAGCTGCTACCGATGGTTTATGCCGTGGTGCTGCATACTGATGGCAAAGGAACGAGTTATTCCGTTGGAAGATGGTTCAAAGAGCTGTTCGCGACGGATGAGTCTTCCGCGGCGTGGCTGCTTGGGCAGTCAATGACGGATGGCGGCGGGAATTATGACTATCGACTTGAGGACGGCCTCGTTCACTGGCTCGACAACCGGAATGATGGATGTGCAGTGGCGCCGCCGGTTGGAGCAATTGGTCGACGGTCCGTCGGAACCCGCCGAAATCAAACGGCGAATCGACCGGATTGAGACGCTCCGCTTGCAGGACGCGACTGCGGCCGCGCTAGAGTTTCAGCTTCTTGCCGCAGCCGTGCATGGCGATCCTCTGCAATTTCCGAAAGAGGGCTATGATGTGCTCCAAGACTACGGCAAGCGTTCAGGCTTCACCCTCGCGGATGGCGGTCCTGACATCAGTCACCCAATGCATAAGGATAACACGCCTAGTTTACCGAAGGGTGCCTCAAAGCCTAACTTTCGCTGGCAGCCGCCGAAAACGCCCTTGCTTCTGTTGCGGCGGTTGCAGGAAGTGCTTCACGGCCGCGAGATTTCAAATGACCAGATTTTAGCCTATTGCGAAGCTCCGTTGGTCGAGTGGGCCGATAGCCATCGCTCTGAGGTTGAGGAAATCCTTACTTTCATTGCTCGCGCGAATCGGTTCGGCGACCGGGCCGGTTTACTCTCGGGCCTTGGCAAGGCACTGGAATCAGCCGGCAACGCTGAACTAGCTGCCCGTGCGTTAGCGGTCGCATTTGCGGGCCATCGTGGGGGCGGAGGCTGGTTGTCCTTCGGCGACAAGGAGCACGAGGATTTGTTGGTCCGCGCCTTCAAGGCGTCTCGACCGGTAGCTTTGGCCGTTCTCGCTCAGGAGATGGTGCACCGCAACGGCGACTGGGGAGTGACGCAACACGTCATCGGCTTCCTCGGTCGACACGACGACGTCACACTCGCGACCGCTATGTGGGACGAAGCGCGCGAATCCATGTTGGTCCGCCTGCCAGGCCATGAGACTTCACAAGGACCGTTCCTCCCGTTCGAGCCGACAAAGGTGCCGACATGGACGCACGAGGATGCTGCGCTGTTTCTCATACTGGCTCGCATCTCCCATCCGGAACGCCACCGCAAAACTGCGGCGCTTTGCGCAGTTGCTTGGCTGGTGCAGCGAGAACCCATGAAGTGCGTGCCCGCCTTCCGCGAGATCCTGAAGTCTTCGCTCTGTTTCACGCACCAACTGTGGTTACTGCAACTCTTGGGGCAGTTTGAACCCGAGCCCTTCGTTATCAGTCAGGCATTGGCGGTGGAGTTGAACGTGTTCGTTGGCTCTGGACGGTGCGGCACTGAACAGCTCGCTCTGATGCTGCTGAAACGCGCGAACATCGCGGTAACGGTCCAGGTGGTGCGCAGCAAACCGCTCGTGTCCGTCACGCTCAGTCCAAACAAGCAGGAGCGTTGCCTCAGCCTCGATGTCCACAAGGTCGTTCCTAAGGTGGCCGACTGGTGGCCGCACTTTCCGGAGATTGTCGCGGCTCGTTTTCAGACTATCTTCGAGTCCGATGAGTCCCACGAAGCACGAATGAAAGATCGCTGGGAGGCCTCCTTTTCGGTCGCGCGCAAGAGCTACATCCCCGCAAGTCTCCACCCGTGGGAGGCGGAGCTGTTTGCCGAAAGCTTGAACGTGGTGCTCACCGGGCTCGAAGCGCACCTATGGTCTAAAGGTGAATGGGATCATAGTGTTTGGCCGAAGGTGCTTTCGTGGCTACTACCGAACGCGGAGACGCCCGCCCGGCACTATTGGAGCCGGCGCGTCCGTCCGTCGTGGCCGCTTCCTTCGACATTGGTTGCCGGCGTGCAGGCTGTGCAAACCGTCCCAGACGGCGAGTTGGCAGGTTGGAAGCGGGTCGGGTATTTCGAGACGTATCTCGAGACGGATTCCAAAATAGACGAGATCAAGTTGAGCACGCGCGCGAGGACCGGGGTGGTTCTCGGCGAGAAACTCGAACCTTTGCCGCAGGCCGTGCTGCCTCTCGGATTCGCAAATGACAAGGACTGGCTGAGCAAGGCCCGGCCATTGTTTTCTCTGGACGGGTTCTCGGGCGCAATCGCTGGTCACTCAGTCTTTGGAATTCCGTTTGAGTTCCGCGAAGTGCTCGGGCTGGTGCGAAATCTCGCCGGGACACTGAATCTTTCCGGACGCCGGGAAATCGGTCCGCTCGATCTTTTCGACGCCGACGGCAAACGCGCGGTGGCGTTCCGCTGGTGGGGCTGCCGACCTCTCGGCGATCACGGATTCGCAGACGAAACGCCCCGACTGCTGGGCGGAGCGTTGCTGATGCGGCCCGACCTCCTCGACCAAATTGTCGCGGCGACTAAGCTCCAGGTTTTTGAGGCGGTTTCGCTCAATGTCGAAACCATGGAACAGTTAATTGCCAAGCACCAAACCGGCTGAATCTCGGAGCCTCCTCGACGTCATCTTCCACATGGCACAGAACAAAATCCAAGACCCGGCCAAGCTCCGCCGGCTCATCGTGGATCTGATTGACAAAGAGCAGTGGTCCAGCCTGTCCGCCGACGTTAAGGGCGATGCTTTCGAGGAGTTGCTCAAAAGAACGCCGAGGACGTGAAAGGCGGCGCGGGTCAATATTTCACGCCGCGCCCGCTCATGGCCACGATGGTGGACGTCGTCGCCCCGCAGCCGGGGCAGGCCATCTGTGATCCGGCAAGCGGCACGGGTGGTGAACATCTCGGCGAGTCTGCTTTCGACACCTTCAAAAATGCCGGCGATTTGGTTCGTTACATCTTCCGCGATAAAAAATTTATTGGGCCCATCGCTCCATGCCGGACGAAATCTGAATTGATGTGCATCAGAACAGATTTGCGCGCATGAATTGGTAGGGATAACATTTCTCTGCCAACTGTTAAAACAGGACGATTCGTGTATGGTAATCCAAAGGAGGTTGATGGATATGATTTGTCCTCAATGCAAAACGGCGTGCATAAATTTTGGATATTTTAATTGTCGCTGCCAGCGTTACCGCTGCAATTCGTGTGGCAAAACTTTTTCCGACATTCCGTATCGGCCACTGGGCAGGCTCAAAACACCGTTCCGAAAAGCGACGCGAATTATAAATCTTTCTGTTGAAGGAATGGGAATTCTCGCCATATCAAGATTAACAAAAGTCCATACGAACACCGTCCAGGCAGTGTTAGAGGTGGCAGGAAGCAAATCGGCGTTTCTCATGGATAGGCTTGTGCGTGAAGTGAATTTTCCGTTTGTTCAAGTTGATGAGATGTTTTGCTTCGTCGGTTGCAAAGAAAAAAACAACGTAGATAAAAACCCGGAACGCGGTAGGCAATCTATTTTTCTCGGCGTGGATGCCGACAGTAGATTCATCATCAATTGGATGATCGGTAAACGCACTTCTTCCACAATTGAAAAATATATGCAGGACTTGAAATTGCGAGTCGCGCGACCATTCCAATTATCTACGGATGGTTACGAGCTTTTCGAGGACGAGGTCAAGTGGGCATTCTATGGCGAGGCAGCCTATGGCCAGGTGAGTAAAAAATTTATCCATCCGAGGGCAAAGGATTCAAATACAGCGGAAGGGCGATATGAGCCAAGCAGGGTGAAGACCATCTATAAACGGCAGGTATTCGGGCCGGTTCGGTTCGACAAAATCAGTACCTCCTATATTGACCGGACGCATTTGAACCTACGGCTCTTCAACCGGCGGTTGACCCGCCTGACGTTGGGCTTTTCCAAAAAGCTGGCACAGCTCAAACATTCGGTGGCGCTGTCAATCGCGCACTACAATTTTTGCCGTGTTCATCATTCGCTTCAGGGTGAAACGCCGGCAATGGCGGCAAGATTAACCGACCATGTATGGTCAATTTCCGAACTTTTAACCGAATCAGGCCAAATCGGCTCCGAGAAATGGATTTGTCCGTTGCTTGAACGCACCGTTTCGCCCCCGGTTAGAATTCTCAAAGCTGCATAACTCCTATTTCCACCGAAATGGTTTGCGATCGAATTTAACCACTATTTAGCTATTTAATCTCACGACACGTCCAATGAATTTCTTTTTTGGTGGAAATAGGTCGCCCACCGGCCTGCCGAAAACTTCGGCAAAAATCACTATATGCTTGTCGGTCACTGAAGAACGTAAAGTTTCGATATTGGCCAAGATGTCGCGAGTGATATAAAATCCCAGCAGTTGCATTTTGGCGACAAGTTTAGCCTGCGACCAGTTGTTTTGGTATCGAAACCTGGCCACGTTTCGGCCAATGAGGTTCGCATTCTGACACATATCCGTTCAGGCCGAATTACATATCAGATTGCCAGGTTCAAATCTTAATGCTTCTCCGCTGTTGGTTCCTGAACGAGCTTGATTTTTGTTTTGCGACCATCAGCTTTTGGATATTTCTCACATTCTCCTGCGGCAATGGCTTTTTTGTAATCGTCTCATCGGCTGATTCAGAAATTTCCGTTTTTACCAAATCCGTCGCCGAAGGCCGGTGCGAGGATTTGCGAACGGCCTCAAGCAACTGGTGCTTGTCATCCGTGTAAATCGTCAGGGCCTTCTTGAACCGGCTGACCGACACATAAAACTGCTCGCGGTCGGCCGCACGGAACGATTCAGAACCTTCGGCGACGAACACGCAATCGACGCCCTTGCTCTGCGAACCGTAGGACGTGACGCAATAGCCATATGTCAGGTTGCCGTAATCCTTTGAAATCACCCAGCCGTTGGTAAGCTTGATGTCGCCGTCTTTGGTAAATCCTTTCACCTGCTTCAAATCACCGTTGTTTAGCCGCCGCTTGTCTTTCGTGAACCCATTCTGCGTGATCCGAATCATGTCACCGGCAGCCAGGAAGATTTGACGGGATTCATAAACGTGGAAGCGAGCGGTCTGATTCAACGGCAGCAAGGTCGTCTGGCCATTCTGCCGCTCGACCAATACACCGAGTTCGTCGCGTATTTTCACAATCACCCTGTCCCCACGCCGGAAACCGGCAATATTTTGATGGAACTGGACAACTTGCCCGGCCTGATAATTATGGGCATCGGCGCGTTGCGCTTCCGTCCATTGCAGATTCTTGAGTTGAATGAATGCATGCTCGTCAGCCGCGAGTTTCTGGGCGGCTTTCAGTTTCGTTCGAATTTCTCGTGTCACCCGCTCGCCTTCTGCATGGGTTGGCGAAATGACCAGAGCCGACTTGTGCGCCTTCACAGACGCAGCGTAATCAGCAGCCAACGTTTCATGCCGTTTGTCAGCATCCATTTCTCGCAGCATTCCAAGTTTGTCCAATCGCCTGAATGCGTTCTCCAAATTGCCCGCCCGCAAATCAGCGACCATGGCCTTGTGGGCGTCAGACTTCTGCCGCCGGATTTGTGTCAATTCAGCCGCTTGCAAGTTTGCGTGTTGTTCCAGAAGTCGGAGCGCGTCACCACGTTTCAACGGCACGATGTTGAGCGGTATCACCCGAAAGGATAATCCGACAGTTTTCCTTTTCAGCCAGATCAGCAACCCGCGCCAGCGTGCGAACACTCAGAAGCCCGGCCTCATCAATCCAAATCACCTGGCTGCGAACCTGCGCCTGCAATTTTTCGTTCTGTAACAATGCCTCGACCGTTTCCGCGTTGGCAAATCCGGCATCCGACCGCAGGACCACCGCGCGATGCTTCTGCCGACGGTGCGAACGTGAAAACCTTCTGCCCAGTGAATTCAAGGGCGGCCACGGCCTCGCGCATCATTGTCGACTTGCCCGTGCCAGCGCCCCCGCGAATGGCCGTAACACGATCCGGGCTTTGCAGGACGTGCAGGACGGCGTTCAGTTGCTCATCGGAAAGTTTTTCATTCTGGAATTGGTATTTACCCGAACCGAACGGTTTGAATTTTCTTTTTCCATCCTGGACGAAATCAATCAGCCGTTTTTCTTCCGCCAACACGTCCTTGGTGGTGAGCCATTGCCGGCCGTCCACGTTTTCCTTGACCAACTCATCGCGCAAAAGCTGTCGTTTCATTTGGGCCACATCCACGTCGCCCACACCGAAACGCAAGGCATGACGAAGCAGTTCCTTGTCCGTGACGATGGAGGCGCGTTCGTAACAATGCAGCATGGCAAAATCCATCGCCTTCATTTCCGAAGCCGAGACCCTCGGCACGGCAATAATCTCGTTGCGGATGTTTTTCAATCGTTTGTCGTTCTGCCGCTTGAAATCCTTTTATCCCACAGTTCTTTTAATTCCGGCTTGGTGAACTGCTTTTGCTTTCGTTCGCGTGTCAGTGCCGCCAGACCATCCTTTCCTTTCGCCGTTTGTGATGCCCAATTCCTTAGCCTTTTTGCTCGACCTGTTCCGTGCGCTTAGAAAATTCATCAAGCACCCGTTGCGGTATTCCGGCCAGCTCCCATCCTTTGGCCATCCGTTCAATGCGATAACCCATTTCCGCCAGTTGTTTGGAAAATCGGGCATGGAACGCTGCTTCAAAATACGGCGCATCACCTTTTAAATCCCGGAATTGTCCCGCCGCAAACGCCCGGTGTAAAGCAGATGCGTGAAGGTGTTCTTGAATCGCTGCTCATCAATCATCCGCTCGACTGTCCGATCTGCGACCAGGCTGGCGAATGCAAGCTTCAGGAATATTCCGTGGACTATGGCCAGAGCGCGAGCCGCTTCGTCGAGGCCAAGGTTCACAAGCCGAAGGCGGTTGATCTTGGGCCGCGCATCATGCTTGATGCGGAACGCTGCATCCTGTGCACACGCTGCATCCGTTTTACGCGTGACATCGCGGGCGACGATGCGCTGGGCATCATCAATCGTGGAAGCTACAACACGATTGCCACTTTCCCGGGCTTGCCGTTCGACAATAATTATACGTTGAACACGGCGGACATCTGTCCGGTTGGCGCGCTGACGTCGAAAGATTTCCGTTTCAAGATGCGCGTCTGGTTCCTCAAGGAAACCAAGAGCGTCTGCACCAGTTGTGCGACGGGCTGCAACATCATCATCGGTTCGCGTGAGGACAAAAATCCAGCGCTACACGCCGCGCGAAAATGATGCCGTCAACGGCCCGTGGATGTGCGACGCCGGGCGTTTGAATTACAAGTGGGTGGGTCGCGAGGACCGCTTGAAGGACGTTCTCGTGCGCGGCCAAAAAACCACCTGGGTGGCGGCGCTCCACGAAATTTCCGGCAAACTCAAAATGCTCCGGCAGGTTCAGTCGCCATCATCGCCTCGGCGCGGCAGACCAACGAGGAATTATGGCTGCTGAAGAAGCTGGCCGACAAACTCGGCGCAATGACCGAATCCGTGGGGCGCTTTGGTGAAGGCGACAAACTCTTGGTCAACGTGGACCGGAATCCGAACAAGACCGGTGCGCGGCTCATCGGCATCTGTCAGGCGGATATTGGAATTAAAATCCGGCCCATCGCGGAAACGATCCGCGCCGGCAAGATCAAAACGCTGATCGTTTTTGGCGAAGACGTGACGAAGCACGGCATTGATGCCGAAGTGCTCGGCAAGCTGGACACGCTCATCGTCAGCGACATTCTGCCAAGTGCGACGACGAAGCTCGCGCATTACGTCCTGCCCGGCAGTGCGCATGCGGAAAAACGCGGCTCGTTCACGAATGTCAAAGGCCGCGTCCAGAAATTCATGAAGGCCGTCGAAGCGCCGGTGACGCGCGCGCCGAATGGGAATTTTTACACGACCTCGTCCTATAACGTGACCGGCCAGAACGGCTTTGTAAACGATTGAAGGCCTGTTCAACGAAATGGCGAAAGACGTTCCCGCTTTCAGCGGCGTGACGTGGGCGAGCTTGGGCGACACGGGCGTGACGGTGCAAATATAAAATGGACTGGAACTTTATCATCTTCAGCATCGTCAAGATCGCCATCGTTGTCGGCGTTGTGCAAGGCATGGTCGCTTATTCCGTGCTGGCCGAGCGCAAGATTTCCGCCTGGATCCAGGACCGTGTTGGGCCGAACCGCACGGCGCCGCCGTTCATCAAACATATTCCGGTACTCGGACCATTTTTGATCCGCCTGGGAATTTTTCAACCGCTCGCCGACGGCTTGAAGTTCATGTTCAAGGAGGAATTCACTCCGGGCGGCGTGAAGAAAATTTATTTCTGGCTGGCGCCGGCGATTGCGGTGATTCCGGCCATGCTGACCGTCGCGGTGATTCCGTTCGGCTCGCAGATCGGCGCGCAGAAAATGGTCATCGCGGACTTGAACGTCGGCATTCTCTACACGTTCGGCATCGTGTCCATGGCGTTTACGGCATCGTGCTGGCGGGCTACGCGGCGAACTCGAAGTATCCGTTTTTTCGTGGCATCCGCTCGAGCGCGCAGATGATTTCTTATGAAATTTCAATGGGCATGTCGGTCATCCCGGTGCTGCTCATCGTCGGCAATCTCAACCTGAGCCAGATCATCAACTGGCAGTCCGCCCACGGCTGGATGGTGCTGTATTCGCCGCTGTCATTCATCATTTTCATGGTCGCGTCGTTTGCGGAAACCAACCGCACGCCATTTGATTTGCCGGAAGCGGAAACGGAACTCGTCGGCGGTTATCACACGGAATACGGCTCGATGAAGTTCGCGCTGTTTTTCCTCGCGGAATATTCCAACATGGTCGCGTCGTCGGCCATGATGGTGACGCTGTTTTTTGGCGGCTGGACCCTGCCTTTCTGGGGATTGAATCATCCGGCGGCGAGCCTGGGAATGGGAATTGTCCACATTTTGATTTTCCTGGCGAAGATGCTGTTCTTCATGGTCGTGTTCATCTGGGTGCGCTGGATGTTCCCGCGTTTTCGTTACGACCAGTTGATGGATTTGGGCTGGCGGCGGTTTTTGCCGCTCGCCTTGGTGAACATTTTAATCACGGCCGTCTGGCTGTGGATGAGGAGTTGATATGGCAATTACCGTCAACCGCAAACCGCTCACGTTCTGGGAAAAGCTTTATCTGCCGGCCATTGTCGGCGGATTGAAAGTCACGTTCAAGCATGCCTACAACACGCTCTTTTTGGGCAAGGTGGTGACGATGGAATATCCCGAGCAGAAATGGACCGTGCCAGAGCATTATCGGGGCGCGCCGTATCTCGTAAAGGATCAGGAGGGCAAAACGAAATGCGTTTCGTGCCAGCTTTGTGAGTTCGTCTGCCCGCCGAAAGCCATCCGCATCACACCGCCCGGTGAATTTGGCAAGCCCGCCGACCGCACCAACGCGGAAAAGATGCCGCAGGAATTTGAGATCAACATGCTGCGTTGCATTTTCTGCGGCTTCTGCCAGGAAGTGTGTCCAGAAGAAGCGATCTTCCTGCAAAAGGATTATTCGCTCACCGGCCTGAGCCGCGAGGAGATGATTTACAACAAGGAAAAGCTCCTATCGCTCGGCGGCGTCAGCCCCGGCATCCAGAAATGGAAGCTCAAATTCGAAGAAGCGAAAGAACAGGAAAGTTTCCCGGTCAAGCTCTGATCAGCAATGGAAGCCATCAATAATTTAATCAGCAACGGTGCGGTAGAAGACGTTTTGTTTTATGTCTTTGCGGCGCTGACGTTGCTCTGCGGCGCCCTCGTAATTGCGAATCCCTTCAGCCGCAGCCCTGTCACCAGTGCGATGTTTCTGGTGCTAACGATCATTTCGATGACCGGTCTGTTCGTACTGCTTCATGCCTTCTTCCTCGCTGCGGTGCAGATCATTGTTTATGCCGGCGCGGTGCTGGTCTTGTTCGTGTTCGTCATCATGTTGCTGGATTTGAAAGAGGAGCAGCGGCGTAAAATAAAATTTTTCGGTGTGGCGGCAGGCTTGGTTTCTGTCGGGGCCATTATTTGCATTTTTCTAAAATCGCTGGCATCCATCAAACCCAATGCCAATCCGCCCACGCTTGAAGGCGAAACCTATGCGCTCGGCAAACTGCTGTTCACGCAATACACGCTGCCGTTTGAAATCGTCTCGGTGCTGCTGCTCGTGGCGATGATCGGCGTGATTCTCCTGAGCAAAAGGAAATTGGAATGAAAGACCGTTGCATGGTTAAAAAGTTGAACCGTTACATTGGCCGATGCGCGCCGGCGTCGCTTCGATTCAACGATTCAACGGTTCAACGATTCACTATTTTATGACTGTCGGCCTCCATCAATATCTGTTCGTGAGCTTCGTGCTGTTTGCGCTGGGGCTGCTCGGTGTGATCATGCGCCGCAATCTGCTGGTGATCTACATGTCGCTGGAGTTGATGCTCAATGCGGCGAACCTCGCCCTTGTCGCCTTTTCGCGGTTCAACAACAAGCTTGACGGCCAGGTGCTGGTGTTTTTCATCATCACCGTGGCGGCGGCGGAAGTCGCGGTCGGCCTCGCGCTCATCGTGGCGCTCTACCGCAAGCGCCAGTCGGCGCACGTCGAAGATCTGACCTCGATGAAACTCTGATGAGGTGTGAATTCCAAAATTGTTTGAGGAGCGCAGCCGCCTCGGCTGCGGTTCGACGCGCCCTCGCGTCGAACCCGAACATGGTTGCGCATTCAAATGCATGTAAACCGTCGTTGCAAGAGGCCAACGACGAGGGCGTCGTTGGCTGCGCCCGGGGCGGGCGCGCTCCCCAATTTTAAACCGGATGAAATACGAAATTCTGCCCTGGATCATTTTGTTCCTGCCGCTGCTGTCAGCGACAGTGATTACGCTTTTCACGCTGCATTCCAAAACCGTCAGCAGTTTGATCTCCATCGGCGCAATTGTCACCGGCTTCGTGCTGACCCTAGTGTTTATTGCGGCCAACGGCATGCATCCGGTCGTCACGGAGATTTCCGGAAACTGGCTGTCCATTGACGGCGGTGCCGGGTTCCAACTGGATGTTGATTTTGGCCTGAAGCTCGATGCGCTCAGCATGATGATGTTGCTCATCGTCACCGGCGTCGGCGGCCTGATCCATATTTATTCCTACGGCTACATGGATCACGACCGGAGCAAGGCACGTTTCTTTGCGTTCTTGAGTTTGTTCACGTTCTCAATGCTGGGCATCGTGCTGGCGAACAATTTCCTGATGATGTTCATCTTCTGGGAGCTCGTCGGTTTGTCGAGCTATCTGCTCATCGGTTTCTGGTTTGAGAAACCGAGCGCCGGCGATGCTGCGAAGAAAGCCTTCATAACAAACCGTCTGGGTGACTTCGGATTTCTGTTCGGCATCTTGATGGTTTGGGGTTTGCTTGGTTCGTTGAACTTTGGCGAGCTGCAATCCACGCTGCTGGCAAACCCCCTCATGCTCGGCACCAGCGCCACGCTCGCCGGCTTGTTGATTTTCTGCGGCACGCTTGGCAAGTCCGCGCAATTTCCGCTGCACGTCTGGCTCGCGGACGCGATGGAAGGCCCGACCCCCGTGTCCGCCTTGATCCATGCCGCGACGATGGTGGCCGCCGGTGTTTACATGCTGTGCCGGACATTATTTTTGTTCAACGCTGATGCGCTCAACGTCATCGCCTACATTGGCGGATTCACCGCGTTGCTCGCGGCGTTGATCGCCATCCAGCAAAATGACATCAAGCGCATCCTTGCTTATTCCACGCTTTCACAGCTCGGCTACATGGTCATGGCCGTTGGTTTGTCCGGTCCGACACCGGCGATGTTCCATTTGACCACTCACGCTTTCTTCAAGGCGCTGCTGTTCCTGGGCGCCGGATCGGTCATCCACGCGATGCACGATGAGCAGGACATCTGGAAAATGGGCGACCTGAAAAAGAAAATGCCCGTGACCTTCCTCACGTTTCTGGTCGGCACGCTGGCCTTGAGCGGTGTGCCACCGTTCAGCGGTTTCTACTCGAAGGATTCAATCCTTGCCCAGACATTGGAACAGCACAATTATCTCCTGTTCGCCGTCGGTGCCGGCGTCGCGGGTTTGACTACGTTCTACATGTTCCGGCTTTTCTACGTCGCATTCCTCGGCAAGCCGAAGACGCCTGCCGCCGAACATGTGCATGAATCGCCCGCCGTGATGGCGTGGCCGCTGCGGTTGCTGGCCGTGCTGGCCTTCACCGGCGGCATCATCGGGATCAATACGATTTACGGCACTCAATTCTCTGGCGAACCCGAACACTCCACGTTTTTCCATAACGTCATCGAGCCGTTTGTCAGCGCGCCCGTTGGCTGCCTCATCGGGATTGCGTGCGTAGCGGTCGGTTTCTTTGCGGCACGGAAATTTTACCGCGGTGCCACCACTGATCCGCTGCCCGCCAAACTTGGCGGCCTGGCGACGGCGATGAGAAACCGTTTTTACTTCGACGAGCTTTACGAGGCCACGTTCATCCGTGCCCATGATTTTCTCGCGGCGGTGGCCGACTGGATTGACCGCTGGATTTTGGAAGGTGCAATCATCGGCGCGATTCGCGGCGGAACGGATTTGAGCGGACGCGCACTGCGTCTCGTGCAAACCGGCAACCTTCAGACCTACGCCTTCCTGTTCGTCATTGGCGTGGCCATATTGCTCTATTTAGTTTTGGGAAAATAAAATGTCCATACTGACTTACATCGCAGGTTGGCCGCTGCTGGCGGCGTTGGCGCTGATCTTTGTGCCGCGCAACTATCGCGTCGTCATCCGTGTCATCGCCCTGCTGGCCACATTCATTTCCGCGGCGCTCGCGGTGAAGATGTTCTGGTGCTACAACTGTGTCGCTCCCAATGCAGATGGCTACCGTTTCGTGCAGCAAATTCCATGGGTCGAATCGCTCGGCATCAGCTATCACGTTGGCGTTGACGGCTTGAATGTCGGGTTGATTTTAATGGGTGCCATTGTCGCCTTTGCCGCCGCGCTTTGTTCATGGGAAATCCAAACGCGCGAAAAAGAATTTTACATCCTGCTGCTCCTGATGGCCGGTGGCATTCTCGGCGCATTTGCATCGTTGGACCTATTCTTCTTTTACTTCCTGCATGAACTCGCGCTGGTTCCAACTTTCATCATGATCGGCGTCTGGGGTCGCGGTGAAAAGAAGAACTACGCCACATTCCAGATTACGCTGTATTTGAGCATTGGCGCGCTCATCGCGCTCATCGGCCTCATCGCGCTTTATCTGCAATCCGGCGCGAACACGTTCGATATTCCAAAACTCATCGCGCACGCGAAAGCGAATCCAATGGCTCTCAGCGTGCAGAATTTTATCTTCCCTCTGCTGCTGTTCGGGTTCGGTATCTTGGTTTCGCTCTGGCCGTTTCACTCGTGGGCGCCGCTCGGTTATGGGGTTGCGCCCTCGCCGACCGCGATGCTGCACGCCGGGGTACTGAAAAAGTTCGGGCTCTACGGCTTGATCCGCATCGCGCTGCCATTGCTGCCGCAGGCCGCGCAAAGCTGGGCACATATCATTGCGTGGCTCTGTATAGGTAACATTCTATATGTCGGTTGGGTGGCCATGCGCCAAAAGGATTTGAACCTGCTCATCGGTAATTCCAGCGTGGCGCACATGGGTTTCATTTTTCTCGGCATCGCCAGCTTGAATCTCATCGGTGTGACCGGCGCGGTATTGATCATGGTCGCGCACGGTTTCCTCGCGGCGCTGACGTTTGCGCTGAGTGGTTATATTTATCAGCAGACCGGCACATTGCAAATCAGCGAGCTCGGCGGGCTTTGCCGCAAGCTTCCGTTCATCGGCACGGCGCTCATCATGGCGGCCATGGCGGGTTGCGGATTGCCGGGCTTTGCGAATTTTGTCGGTGAAGTCACGGTGTTCTTCGGCGCGTGGAAGGCGTTCCCGACCATCACGGTCATCGCCTTGTGGGGCGCGCTGGTCATCGGCGGCATTTACATGACGCGCGCCATCCGGAATGTCCTGCACGGTCCACTGCCGGAAAAATGGAATTCACTGCTCGACGCGAATGCTTGGCGCAAGCTGCCTTACGCTTTACTGCTCGCCAGCCTGTTGATTTTTGGTTTCCTGCCGAAGCTGCTCACGGAAAAGATCAATCCTGATGCGCAGAAAATTGTCACCCTGGCGACCGGCGATTTGGCCGCGCAAACAACGGGCATCGCGCCAGCAGCTTCTTCGGCCGGGGCAACGCGCGCGCTCCCAGCAAATTTTGTTGTGCAAAACAAATGAATTCCTCCCTGATAATGTTGGAAATTTCGGTGATCGGCCTCGGTCTGGTGCTGATGCTGGCGGATCTGTTCATGCCGCCGGAACGCCGGCGGTTCCTCGGCTACGCGGCCATTGCGGCGCTGGGCATCCTGCTCGTCACCAGCTTCACCGGCAACGGCAGTTGCAGCCAGTTCGGCGCGGCGTTCCACGGGACATTCATCAACGACGCCCTGTCCCTGTTCTTTAAGCAATTTTTCCTCATCGCGGCCATTCTGGTTTTATTCATTGCCGTGGAATTTTCCGACCGCCTCGCCGAGAGCAGTATTTGTGAATACTATTCGCTGATCGTATTTGCCCTGGCGGGAATGTTGTTCGCCGCTTCGTCCAACGACTTTACAATGCTGTTTGTTTCCATCGAACTCATCACCATCACGTTCTACGTGCTCGTCAGTTTTCAACGCAGCAAAAACCAGTCGCTCGAAGCGGGCGTGAAGTATCTGATCCTTGGCGCGCTGTCTTCGGCCTTCATGGTGTTCGGCATTGCGCTGATTTGGGGAACGACCGGTGAATTGAATTTTACCAAGCTGGCCGCCGTGGCGCCGCAATTTGAAACCAGCCGGATCTTTTTGCTCGGGGTGCTTCTGGTTCTGGTCGGGCTTGGTTTCAAGATCTCCGCCTTTCCCTTTCAGATCTGGGCACCGGATGTTTATCAAGGTGCGCCCACTCCGACGACCGCCTTTCTCGCCGTCGGTTCCAAGGCGGCAGGATTTGTTCTATTGCTGCGCGTGCTGTTCGTCGCTGTTCCCAGCGTGACCGTACATTGGGCAACCCTGCTGATTGTCATGTCCGCCGTCACCATCCTTTATGGCAACCTTTGTGCGCTGCCACAACGCAACCTCAAACGACTGCTTGGCTATTCCAGCATTTCGCACGCGGGCTACCTGCTGCTTGGCGTTGCGGCCTTGAGTACCAGCGGGCAGGCGGCGGTTTTGTATTATCTGGCCGGTTACTTGTTTACATTGATGGCGGCGTTCGCCGTCATTGTCATTGTTCTGAAAAATTTGGACAATGCGGAGGTGTCCAGCCTGGCTGGTTTGAACCAGCGCTCACCGCTGCTCGCGGCGACCATGACCATCGCGATGGTTTCGCTGGCCGGCCTTCCGCCGCTGGCGGGGTTCTTCGGGAAATTCCTGCTGCTGAAGGCTGTGATTGAACAAGGCGCAACTAATCACGCTTATTATTGGCTGGCATTCATCGCTTTGGCGGGTGTGGTGATCTCGCTTTATTACTATTTCGGCGTGATCCGGGCGATTTACTGGAGCAAGAACATCCCTGATGCAACTCCGATTGAGCTTTCCGCACCGGCAAAATTTCTCGTCGGAGTTTGCGTCGCTGGAATTTTTTGGATCGGAATTTTTCCCGATACGCTGTTGAATTTTGCAACCTTGGCGGCGCAAGCGCTGCATTTATAAGAACCAAGGACAAATTCTGGAATTTTTTAGACCGGTAGTGGTGGATGCAGACAGTTTTTCGTTCATCTTCAGTTATGAACATTACGACCATTCTTCCCAAAATTAGAAACCGATGGCTGGCGATCCTTGGCCTGTTACTGTTCTTCATCGTGTTGCGCTGGAATAGTTTTAATGCACCGCTGATCCGTGATGAGGGCGAATATGCTTACGGTGCCCAACTGCTGATGCAAGGTGTTGCACCCTATGAACACGCGTTCATTCAAAAACCGCCGATGGTCATCTACAGTTACGCTCTTTCCCATCTTCTCTTGCCGCAATTTTTTTGGGCCCCTCGTTTGCTGGCGGCCTTATTTGCGGCCTTGGCCACTATTTTGCTGGGATACATCGCGCGACTCGAATTCGGAAAAGGCTTCGCCTGGCCGGCGATGTGGCTGGTAACACCAATGATTTTGCTGCCCCAGATTGAGGAGTTTATAGCCAATACCGAAATGTTCATGTTATTGCCGTTAATGGCCATGGTCGCCTTATATGTGCATAGCCGGCATTGCGGGCAAAAATTGAAATACTGGTTTGCCGCCGGTTTTATGGGTGTGACGACCGTGTGCTATAAATACACCGCGTTGCCCGTGCTGGCCTTTGTTTACATCTTCTGGTTGATCGAGCTATGGCAGGGCAGCCGGAAGTTGAATATTTTGTGGCGATTTTGTCTGACCACCGCAATAGGGGCATTGCTGGCCGTTGCCTTAGAGCTGGGATACTTTTTGATTCATGACGGCGGTGCGCATCTTTGGGAATGCACTGTTCAATTCAACAGATATTATTTGATTATCGGCGGGTTTAGCCTTGATACCTTTTTTCGGAGGTTGGAATCTTTTGGTCCCACTTGGGGGATAATGTTTTTATTGCCGCTGGCCAGTTTCCTAAAACCCCCTCCGCGCCTCGGGTTTTGGCTGGGGATTTTTCTTTGCTCCCTGATTGCAACCGGCGCAAGTCCCTACGCTCATTATTATATCACTTTAATGCCGTTCTGGGCCTTATTATGTGCTATCAGCATCAACGCCTTGGCTTTACGCGTCACGCAACTATTTACCCCAATCTCCCAGTGGGCCAGATGTTTGTTTACTGGGTTGTGTGTCGGTTTATTAGTTCAGCCGGATATCCACTCGCTGACACAATATCCCGGACAATTTTTTCGAAAAAAATATGCGATATTCCCTTTCACGGACGCCAAAATCGTGGCTGAGCGGCTGGCGGAGCTTAGTTCGCCAGATGACTTTGTTTTCGTGGGCGGTTCTGAACCACAAATCCTCGTCTATGCCCAGCGTTTCAGCCCGACCCGATATATCACAACCTATTCGCTCATGCTGCCCACCCCTATAGCCCATGCTTATCAACTGGCGGCCATTCAAGATTTGGAAAAATTTCCACCAGCTTGGATTGTTATGGTAAGAGTCGGCAACAGCTGGGTGCAAACAAAAGATTCTCCACCGGATTTTTCCACGTTCCTACAAAATCAGCTTGATCAACATTACGACATAATCGGCGGTTATATCAATACACCTGAAAGTAGCCGGTGGGTAGAACCACTGTCTAATGATGATTTTGGCGATACTAGTTTAGTGCTTTACAAGCGGAAACCGAACTCTACTCCAAGCCTCCTCATTCCGTCCCGCTAAACTTTAAATTGTGCGCATCTGCACCGCGTCCACGATTTCAGTGCCGACGGAAATAGCGCCGATGATGACGACCATCGCCCCAGGCAGCAACCGTCCCTCCTCGGTTAATTCTTTTAGCGCCATTTCGATCGTATTCTGCGGGTTGATGAAATCAAAATCCATGACGAATGGCGTGATGCCCCAGCACAGGGCCATTTCGCAGGCGGTTTTTTTAGTTTCACACAACGCATAGATGGGTGAGTAATGCGGCCGCATCCAGCTGGCGTATTGCGCCATGCTGCCGTGACGCGTGAAAACCAGCAGGGCGGCGGCTTTCAATTCATTGGCCATCACGACAGCGCTTTTAACAAGCTTCTGTCGGGCGGTTGTAAGCTCCGCCAAATCGTGAAACTGTGCGCTGCCGCTGCGCTCGATGCGCACTGCGATCTTGTCGAACACCTCGATGCATTTCAACGGGTATTTGCCCACCGTCGTTTCACCGCTCAACATGATGGCGTCCGTCTCTTCAAAAATCGCATTGGCCACATCGGTGACCTCGGCGCGCGTTGGCATCGGCGCTTCAATCATGCTTTCTAGCATGTGCGTGGCGACAATGACCGGACGACCGATGCGCAGGCAAGTCTTCACGATGCGGCGCTGGACGATGGGCAGCTCTTCATAGGGAATTTCGATGCCCAGATCGCCGCGCGCGACCATAATGCCGTCCGCCTCGGTGACGATCGCCTCCAGATTTTTAATCGCCTCCTGGTCTTCAATCTTGGCAATGATCATGGGATGCGCCTTGCCATCCTCAAACATTTCTCGGAGCTGCAAGAGGTCGCGGGCTTCCCGCACAAATGAGAGCGCGATGAAATCCACGCCGAGTTCGAGGCCGAGTTTCACATCACTGATGTCCTTGGAAGTGAGCGCGGGCAGACTGACTTTAACGCCGGGCAGATTAATATGGCGCCGGCTGCCGAGTTTGCCTTCCGTGAGAACCTCGCATTCAACCTTGTTGCCATTTTTCGCGAGCACTTTCATCTGGATGGTGCCGTTGTCAATCAGCACCACGTCGCCGACGCTGATGTCATTGATGAAATTCTCATAATTTACATCCACGGAGTGTTGTTCCAGATCGCGTTCGCCTCGCACGGTAAGCGTGAATTTTTGGCCTGGCCGCAAATCCAGCGGCACGCTCAAGTCGCCCGTGCGGATGGCCGGGCCTTGAGTATCCATCATGATGCCGGTGTAACGATTACGCTTGGCCGATTCGTCACGGATGGCCGCAAACACGCGACGCACCCAGTCATGCGGCGCATGTGACATGTTGAGACGGAAGACGTTGACGCCCGCGTCCATCAGTTTGCCGATCATCGCGGCGGAATCAGTGGCGGGGCCAAGGGTGGAAACAATCTTTGTCCGGCGAACGGTGCCTCGATTCATGAGCGCAGCATAAGACGGCGGCGCGCAATTAAAAAGTTTTAATCAGGCGGAATCGGTTTCCCGCCAAATCGGACTTGCCATTTAGATGACGACGGGCATATTGACGGCCTAACTTTTAATCAAATTATGGCAGACGCAGCAAACAAGTATCCGGAAAATATCGCAGGCAAATATTACGTGGACAACCAGTGCATTGACTGCGACCTGTGCCGTGAAACTGCTCCCGATAATTTTAAACGTAACGATGACGGCGGTTATTCAGTGGTTTACAAGCAACCTGCTTCGCCCGATGAAGAGGCCCGCTGCAAGGAGGCCATGGAAGGCTGTCCCGTTGAAGCCATTGGTAACAACGGCTAGGCATTACCCAATAAATTTCAACCCCCCCCGCTGGAAAATCCAGCGGGGGTTTTGTTTTCGACAGAATTTTTCTTTAAGCAGCCGCAGAAACCGGCGGCTCCATCGGCAGGGAAACGCGGACGACACCGGCCTGCCCGGACTGTGGCGAAACGATCTCCAAATTACCGTGGTGGTTCTCGATGATTTTCCGGCTGACGGTGAGCCCAAGGCCGAGACCGATGTTGCGCGTGGTGAAAAAGGCCGAGGGAACCTTCTTCGCGGCCTCTGCGGTGAAGCCGGTGCCGTTGTCCTGCACTTCAATTTGCAAACTCTGATGACCGTTGCTGCCAGCCGTATGCAAACGAACGTCAACCGTGGGTGTTTTCGGATTGGCCTGCAATGCGTTGAGAATAATTTCTGAAAACGCATGTTTGAGCGCCGCGCGGTCGCCGGTGAGGTGAATGGCCTTGCCTTCGGTGACGTAGTGCAATTGTCCGGCTTCGGAGGACTGGTGTTTGCGCGCCTCCTGATAGGCGTCTTCGATCAATTTTCCAACCGGGAAGGATTCCTGTTCCAGATGGCCTTCCCGCGCAAGGAAGCGCATCTGGTTGACGAGCCTGGTGACGCGCTTGACACCATCGCCGAGCGCATGTCCAAGCGAGGCGCGAAATTCCGGGTCCTGATATTTTTCCGCCAGCAACTGTTGATGCGTGGAAAGCGGCACCATGGTGTTGCCGATCTCGTGCGCCATGCGGTCGGCCATGGACTTGATCAGCCGCAGGTTTGCGGCTTCAAGTTCCAAGTTCTGCAACTGCTCGGTTTGTGTGAGATCTTCGGCGGTGAGCAAGGCAGAGACGGGCACGACGGCATTGCTGCGCTGGAACGGGACGATGTTGATGCTGTAAACCATGCCGGGCGTCTGTTGAGGTTCGTAGCGAAACGGCCCCAAGGCCGCGCCGGTCTTAAGGACCTGATAAATTTTTGAACCCAGCTCGTGTGGAAGATCACTGAACTCCAGATCGCCGGTGCGCTTGTTTTTCTGGCCGAAATGCCGTCGCGCGGACTTGTTCGCGTGCAACACTTTCAGATCCTGACCAACGACGATGCACGCGCTGCTTAATTCGCGCAGGACATCAGACATCATCTCATTGTTGCTGGCAATCTGGTCATGCAGCCAGATGTTGCGCAGCGCCAGCCCGACCTGTTCGAGCAGGTGAAACACCAGTTCCAGTTCAGCGTTGGTGAGCGGCTCGCCGGTGATGCGGTTGTCAAAAACGGCGACGCCGACTATGCCGTTGCGGTCGGCCATGGGCACCGCCACCTGGCCGCCGAGCATTTCGAATTCCCTTTGCGCCCCGCCATCGGCGCGTGCTTCGGCGCTATCCCGGCGTAAAATACGGCCGAGCCGGAAAATCTGGCCGCCAATGCCCGAATCAAGCGAGAGTTCAATGTTTTCCAGCAGGCCATGGGAAATCCCGATGGCGGTGGCGGAACGCAGGTGGCGGCTGTCGTTGGATGCGGACACCTTGCCCGGAGCGCAGGGCCGGTTTAGGAAAATGGCGGCGCGATTCACGCCAAGAATTTCGCGGAGGAAAGACAAAAACTGCTTCATCATCGCCTCCGCATTCAGCGAATAAGTCAGGATCGATGAGAAATCCCGGAGGACGTCGAGTGTCGGCGCTTTGTCAACGTCACGGAATTGAGGGAGGGCAGGAGGAGAGGCAAATGAGTTTGAAGGCGCGGGTTGAGCAACTGGTTTGGCTGGTGCGGCCTCCAGACGTTCCAGTAAAGAATTCAACAGCCGGCTCCGCACGGGCTTGCTCAGGACATGGGTGACGCCGCGCAGAAAGGCTTCTTCCTCCCATTCAGACTCAGTTTCGGCCGTGTAGACAATGAGGGGTGATTTGGCATTATGCCGCCGGAGACGTTCAATCACCCAGATGCCTTCGACGCCCATCAAATCCACATCCACGATGCACGCGGCGGCCAGCCCATGCACCAGCAACGGCTCGGCTTCCTCCACATTCAAGCGATGCACAATCCGATACTCATCGGTGGATAATGCCAAGCGGATTGCTTCGGCGAAGTCGGGGTGCAGCGATAAAACCAAAATGGTCTTCATTATCTACCACAAATAAATAAGTTATGACTTGCCTTCACGCGCACCCATCATTCCACAGCTCAGGCTGGCGGTCAATGAATCTTGTATTCACAAAACGGTCATCCGCTGGCAAGCAACTTTTCCCAAAGTCCTTCATTTAAAAGCGCTTTCTGGAGGAAATCCGATTCCGTGGAAGAGGTCGGTGCCGGCTCGGGGTTGACCGGCAGGCGTATGGTAAACAGATTGCCGCGACCGGGCTGGTTTTTAGCTTCAATCTTGCCGCCATGGTGGTGGACGATGAAAAAACAGGCCATCAAATTGATTCCATATTCCGATGGCACACTGCCCCCGGCTGCAAACGGGTCAAAAATTACGCTCAACGCCTCCTGCGGCAGGCCCGGTCCATTGTCGCTAAGACGCAAGATGATCTCCGGTTTGGTCCCTGCGTTCTGCAACTCTGCGGTGAATGAAATTTTGCTGCCGGCGGGCAGCGTTGCCAGTTCGTCCTTCAGCAGCAGTTCAAAGAGGCGGTAAAACTTTGGCTTGTCCGCGTGCAGGAGGGGCAGTCCGTCAGGGATGAGGTTTTCCACTTCAATTTTTCGCGACGCCAGCTGTTCTTTAAATTGTTCCAGCGCGGCGCCCACGGCCTCGTACAAGGAAACTTGATCGGCAAACTGCATCGCCGCGTTGCTGTCAGCCGAGGAACGGAGATCGCTGAGCAGATTGTTGATCTTGCCGATCTGCGACTGGACGTTCTGATGGTAGTCTTTCCAGAAATCGGGGTTGCGCAGTCCATGCAGATTTGATTTTTCCTCGGCCATCTTTGACGGCGCAAGGTCGAGGAAGGTTTTCACGGCGACGAGCGAGTTGCGGATTTGATGGCTCAACCCGGCGGCGAGCAGGCCGAGGCTGACGATGCGGTCGGCAATCATCATGTTGCGCAAGACTGACATTTTTTCAAGCAGCAACAGGTCGCGCTCGGCCTGCACCATGAAGAATTCCAGGCTTTGCCGGAGGATGATTTCAAGCTGGGGTGGATCCCAGGGCTTGGTGATGAATTTGCTGATCGCGCCGCTATTGATGGCCGTGATCATCGCATCGGTATCGGTGAAGGCGGTGACAAGAATGCGCACGATGCGCGGCCGGAAATGACGCGCACGTTCCAACAGCCAGACGCCTTGCTGGCCGGGCATCCGCTGGTCCGTCAGCAGCAGGCCGATCTCATCGGCATGTTGTTCAAGCAGTTTGAACCCCTCTTCGGCGGAGGCGGCGGTAAACACGCGGAACTCTTCGCCAAACGCGCGGGTGAAATACTTCAGCGATTTTTCCTCGTCATCCACATAAAGGATGGCGAATTTTTTGTAGTCGTAGAGATTGTCCATGTTCTAGCTGGCCTTCAGTGTCTGCTCGCGGCTGGGAAATTCCAGTATGAACTCGCAAAATTTTCCCGGCTCGGTTTTCACCGAAATTTTCCCCCGGGCTTCTTCCACCAGACGATAGCAGATGCTCAAGCCCAGTCCCATGCCTGCGCCAACGTCCTTTGTGGTGAAGAAAGGATCGTAAATCTTGTTCAGGTGCGCGGCGGCGATGCCGGGACCGTTGTCGCGCACAGATAAAAAACATACGCCATTTTCCACGCGACTGGTGATGCGTATGACCGGCTTTTCGTCGGTGAATTTTTTTGTCTTCAGCGCGTCCAGCGAATTTTGCAATAAATTCGCCAGAACGTGAATCAATTTATTTTTGTTCGCCCAGATGGTCAGGTTGGGTGTCATCTCCTGCCCGAATCGCACTTCATCCTTTTGTTCGTTGTTCAGGAAACGCAGGGCGGCGGCGACCACGTCTGCAACGGGCACCTCGGTGCAATTATCGTTGTCCGGCCGGGTGAACACACGTAGATCAGAGACAATGGTCTTCACCCGGCCCACACCCTCTTCCACATCCTTCAATATTTCCGCGTAGTCCTTTTGCTCTTCCGGAGGGAGGTGTTTTCCCTTCTTGCGCAAGGTGAACAAAGCTGTCGTGGTGAAGTTAAGGGGGTTGTTGATTTCGTGGATCATGCCCGCGCTCATACGACCCAGCGACGCGAGTTTTTCCGAATGAACCAATTGTGCCTCATTTTCCTTCAGCTGAGTGAGGCTGGATTCGAGCGCTTTACGATTCTTGTCTAGTTCGCATCGAGATATGAATTCATGGATTCGCAATTGGGTGTGAAAATAGGTTCCTGCGATGATGGCGACGCCAGCCGAGACTAGGAAAAACAGATTATTGATGAACAGTCGGTTATCAAACGAAGCATGAGAAAAAAGACAGGCCGTAAGATAAAGTAGTAAAACCAAGGCGACCGAGACAATGCTCTGCCAAATGGGCCAGTCCAGCACCACAGCCAGCACCATTAATACTAAGGTCAATCCGGCATAATATGGCGAGGCGGTACCATCGGTTACATAAACCATCCATGCGACGCTGGCCGACGGCAGAAACAAAATGATGATCCCTTGGAGGTGATAGTATTTTTTCCCAAAACGGGTGCCCAAGACGAAAAACCAAATAGCCATCAGGACCGAGACTGCCAGTCTTAACAAGAGAAACTGAGGTGCAGAATTTGGGTAAACAGTGTAGTCCAAAAAACTGAACAACGGCCCCAGTACGATGCCCAACAAGCATCCCAACCGATTTTTACCCAAGATGACACTTCTCTCATGTTCTTCATAGGCATTCCGAAATTCTGCGGGGACGTTGAACATATCAATCCGGTTTTCGCGTGTGCAGAAATAAATTCACGGTGGCTGGCTCCGCAATGACCCGCGTCGATGCAAGACAAAGTTCTGGAACCAGCGACAGAATTTCCCGGCTATTGCGATAAATCAAATGCCAGTCCATTGTGGCCTCAATGAAATTGCGGAATGGTTTCGAATCATCCATATTGGCAATTAGCATCAAACCGCCAGGCGACAGTGATTCGTAACCAAAATTGATTAGTGCTCGACAGGTTTCGGGTGCCAGATAATCAAAAAGTCCTGCACAATAAATCAAGTCAAATTTCCCCCCGTTTTTTTTGTTTTTCTGCGTACGTCGCAGGAGGTCAAATACCGATATTTGCTGGACGCGAATCGATGTGCGCCGGGAAAACAAGAGTTTGGCATCAGCTAGTTTCCGTTCAGCATGGGCCAAAGTTTCCTTGTTGAAATCAATCAGCGTAAAATCGGCGTGATCACTTAGAGCCGTTGTTCTCAAAAAACTTTGCACTTCCCATGCTGGGCCACAGCCGATGTTTAGGATGCGCGCAATATTTCCAACGCGTGCGACACGTGCAGTTTCATTCAGAATGTTTTCCTCAAGATGCGCAACCCGGTTTCGGACCGATATGGCTGGCCATTGGCTAATCAGCAAAAAGTGGATTAACTTTTCGTAAATTGAACGGCCCTCTGGCTGGTTCCTGTGGATCATATTCATCATTTCATAGTCACCGGAATAACCCAAGGGCTTCTGAAACGAACGATTTGCAAAGGGGGCATTGATCACCAAAGGATGCAACTGGCGCCGCATATAGTTCTGATGCGCAGGGTGGAGGTCTTTATCGATGTTTGCTGCGACAATTTCTGATTTTTTGAATAGTTCATCCAAATACGGGAGGATTGACTTTGCAAGTTCGTCTATCAAATCGTGTTCTAACTTTGGTAAATCATGAGGGTTTGAAGAACGCATGCTCAAATCGACTTGATCAAGCCAATGCTGCAGATCCGTCAAAAAGCTCTGCATGTCGGCAACAATGATTTTATATTCGGGTTTGATTTTGTGGAGCTTCAACCATTCCTGCATGAAATCTGAAATTTCTTTTTGAAATGCTCCGTTGCCGAACATTTCGGCCGCTAAATTCACATCTCTCCAGGAATTCTCTTCAAGCACAACCTCACAAACTGTTTTTTGTCCTGCATCCAGCACGTTGCTGACGGTTGCCCGGCCTAAATAGGCAACTCTTGCATGTAGCGTAATTTCAAATTCATGAAGTGCTTCGGAACATCTTGGGGTGGAATTGTGGTTGTCTAATTCAAAGATGGCGATATGGCGGTTGACGCGGGCCAGTGAAGCTTGAAATTTCGCACCGTCAGATGTGGTATATCTCACATGACTCTCGATGATGGTCGGTGGCGGCACAGCAACCTGAGTCCGTCCCAATTTTTTTGAAATAGGGCGGATTAGATTGTGTGTGTTGTGACCATTGCTATAACCATTGAAAATGTTGTCCATTTCGAATATAGAGTGCATCATTTTTCAGGCCAAACAAAGATTTTGTTAAACGGCATTATTGGCACCATCATTGCTGACCGAATTGCTGCATTAGTTCATGCAGCAACGAGCGCCCCACCGCGCGACAAATGCTGTCTTAATCGCTGGCTGAAATAAATTATGAAACAAAACATAAATCAGGAGAAAACACTCGGCTTGCACCGCTGGAGAAAAAAACTGAAGTTGTGCACAATTTTTTTTCCATTAATTATTGTGGTTTTCTGTCCGGACAGACTCGGGGCAGTGGGTTACCGCCTCCCGAATCAAGATCCTGAAGCCATCGCGCGTGGCGATGCTTTTGCAGCCACAGCTGATAATCCATCGGCCATTTATTATAATCCTGCAGGCATAACGCAGTTGGAAGGCCAGCAAATTTCAGCTGGAATTTATGCAGTTTCTGCCGGACAAACCTATACCTCTCCGAGTGGTGTCACGACAAAAGCCAATTCAGATTTGCAGCCAGTCCCACAATTTTATTATACCTGCACATTGACAAACATGCCGCTTTCCTTCGGGCTGGGGATTTATGTGCCTTATGGGTTGTCGCTGGACTGGGGTGATCACGCGCAATTCAACACGCTTGGTGAGAATGGAAAGGTGTTGTATCTGTGCTTTAATCCAGTGGTTGCGTGGCGGGTTAACGACACTCTCTCCATTGCGATTGGTCCAACCATCAACTATTCCCAAGCCAATCTGAACCAGGCCATTGGCTTGATTCCGGGAGATCAGTTCAGCATGAGTGGTGATGGGACGGCCTTCGGATTTAACGCGGGCATTTTATGGCAGCCAGATCCGATGTGGTCATTTGGCGTCAATTATCGGTCTGCCACTACAGTTGACTACAGTGGAACATCACAAGCTTCCCCTTATTTTCCTCAGGTTCCCTCCAACACATCAATCAAGTATCCACAATTTGTTGTTGGCGGGATTTCATTCAGGCCAAACACAAATTGGAATTTTGAATTTGATCTGGACTGGACTGAATGGAGCAGTGTGCAAGAAATAGTGTTTAGAGGAACTTCGTTTGGCAACATTCCGCTCGTCTTGGACTACAGTTCCAGTTTCATATACGAATTTGGTGTCACACGCCAACTCGGCAACGGCTACTTCGCCAGCGTCGGTTATGTTTACAGTGAGAATTCAAGCCCAAGCCAGACCTTCAGCCCGCTCATTCCTGATGCAGATTTACAACTGGGCAGCATCGGCATCGGGCATCACGGGCAGCGTTGGGATTGGGCCATCGCTTATCACTTCGCCTACAACGGAGGACGCACGATCAACAACAACTACAATCCGCAAGCCAATGGGACTTATAAAACATTTAATAACGCCTTTAATGTCTCAACCACGTTTAAGTTTTAAGCTTGGTTTCTGTCTCAGGGGAAACTGGGTTGGTCAAACCACTGGCCAAGTCCAGTTCAATTTCTTTGATCCAATTTAATATCCAGTCTTTGCAGACCTTGCTTTCAGTGGTAAGTTCCGGATGCGCATGGATCGTCAGGCTTAATTGATTTTGAAAGGTTACACAACCTGCCCCAATCACTTGGCAGCGTAAAACCGGTGGGCAAAAGAACCATTTTCCTTGGCATGTGGCCTGGCTAATCTTCCCTTCTGGATCCCAGTTACCTAGGTTGGAGAAACTTCCCAGATTCCATTGTGACATCGCCAGTTCCTTGGTTATCAAATATTTTTTTATTCCTTGGGTTGTAAATTTCCCAAGTTGATATGCATACCAGTTTGCCCAGTGTTCCTTCCGCTCCAAAGCTTCATAAATATTGTGGTGAATGTCGTAAACTGTCTGGCATGATTGTACTTTAATGCTGATATAGCTTGAATAATTTGCCGTGTCACGGTCGCGCATTATCTTTCCACGAAGATTTACTGGAACCATCCACGGCACCATCGAGGATTGATTTTCTAAGAACGGGCGAATTGCCTTTGTTAAATTTTTGAGTAAGAATGAATTTACAGTGACTCCAGCTTTACGACAGACATGTGTCACTCTGACGGTTGCTGCCTCGTCAAAAACGTGCCATGCAACTGCCGTTGGAGGTTGTGAATCGCTGCTGGGCATTGGGTTGCCATGCAGCTCGATCCATTTTACCCGCCGCCGTGGTTGCAAAAATTTTGGTGCCATTTTAACCAACGAAATTATTGACGGTGATGCCGGATATCGAATTTGAGGCAAGCGATTAAGTTTCGCGCCCCTACGTCTAAGAATTTCTGCAAAACCGCCGATACCGTCAAAGTCCGTATGGCGGAGGAAAATCCATTCCGGTTCTGTGTTGCCTGGGGCAATATGTCCAAAGCGGATGCCGATATACTCTCCCAATTCTTCCGCTGCTGCAAACCATTGATTTATCGGATCAATTTTAGATTGATTCATAAATTTTAACCAAAAAGTCTGATCGTGATGTTTGAGCGAAGCGTTTTTCACCGTCGGTGGAACGTGGCCAACAACCGCAAGTCGGCGATTGTCGTCTCGTCACAAATGCGGATGATACATTGGCGGCAGTGCAACGGCATTGACGGTGTCGTGCCTCGGCGTTAACACCTTCAATTCCCTGCGGCGTTGACAGCCGGCTGATTCCTTTAACGCATAAATCCTTTATCCGATATGTAAGCACAACATAGCTTAAGCGTTCGGCGCGGAAAGTCGAAACATAATGGACAATGGACAAGGGCCAGTTTTTTGTGTTACAACTCGGTTCGATGAAAGATGAGAGCAAGGAAAAGTCAAACACGGATAAGAAGGAGTTGTAGATCTAATTTTGGCGAAAAAACGACACGTTTGCAGAAATCCGCGTTGGACAGGAAGTAGTGCCAAATGACAATAAATTTATCACGTGCTTGGATTTCGTAATGTTAGGAGCCAAAAAAACTGGTTCTGTCAATCGAACCTTTTATTTGTTGAGCGGATTAAAGGCCAAAAATGAGACAAACACCTGAATTGTGCGAGGAAGCAAATGACTTGGAGGCAGACGTAACTTTGAATCAGTCGGAGCTCAAAGAATTGAGGAATGCTCTGCCCAAGGAGGCATTTGAACCGGCACCCAAAAAATTAATTACACTTTTTATACATGCAGCGCTTGTCGTGGGGGGCTTTTGTTTTGCAGGCCATACGAATACTGCGGTGGCATTAATTTTGTCTGGAGTTATTGCCGGGCACTCTTTGGCTGCCATCGGGTTTTTATCTCATGAATTGACTCATGGGGTAATAATTAGAAACAAATATCTTTTATTTTTGGCGGAAAAGTTTTTTTGGGGTATTGCGCTGGTTTCACCTACAATGTGGCGGAGGGCGCACAATCAGACACATCATCCATACCTGAATACACCAAAAGATTGTGATCGGAGATTTCTTGAGACAGAAAAAACGGGATTTCGTCAATGGTATGTATTCTTGATATATCCCAATGCTGAAATGTTTCCGTGGAATCCACTTATTTGGGTGTATATGAATGTATATTTTTTGAGAAATATGATCGCAGTATTCTTAGACAGACGGAAAAATATTGCGATTGCACCTGCCACCCCTTGTTATCGGAAGGGAGACGGTAAAAGAGTCATGCTTGATATGGCATTTATATTGGTAATTTTATGCTTTTTGTTTTTCGTTGGTAGATTCAGTTTTATTCGTTTTACAGAGATGCTCATCGTATCACAATTGGCCGCATCAATTATTGTGATGACATACATCTTTACTAATCACATGCTAAATCCTGTGACTAAGGAAATAGATGTAATCAGCAGTTCAACAAGTGTTATTGTGCCTGCTTGGTTGGATTGGTTGCATGCACACTATTCTTATCATACGGAACATCATGTTTTTCCAACCTTAAACTCGGATTACTATCCGCAGCTTTCTCTCCTGCTACAGCAACGGTTTCCAGGCAAATATAATCGTATTCCGATTGGAAAAGCTTGGCGCCAACTATGGAAAACACCCTCGTTTTCAAATATCAAATGACTCTGATGCTGTAAGAAAAATAGCTGTAGAGATTGTCCTACATTGGCGTGATTGCTAAACGCGATCCCCCTGCCACATATGATTTCCTAAAATAAATCCGTCATGTTTCAAAGGTCATGCGCATTTATGTTTGATAATTCATCTTGGCAATGAGCACGTTGATACCTCGGAAGTGCTCTATCACTATAAGCGTAGGTAAATTAGAAAAGCGCTTCAACAAGGTTGTTCAAGGCTGACTATGGATGTCTTTTGCATTAATATTTCATTGGCCCATCGCAGCATCCGTTCGGTGGTTTCCCAGCCGATGCAGGAATCGGTGATGGAGACGCCATACTTTAAATCTACTGCGTTTTTCACAATCGGCTGGCTGCCTTCGTGAAGATGGCTCTCGACCATCAGGCCGATGAGCGAGCGCGTGCCGGCGGCGCGCTGTAGAATCACGTTGCGCCACACATCCTCCTGCCGCGCGAATTTCTTTTCAGAGTTCGCGTGGCTGCAATCCACCATCAGCACCGGCGGCAGTTTTTCGGAAATCAATTTCTCCTCGGCGGCGTGGATGCTCTCGGCGTCATAATTTGTCTTGGCGCGTCCGCCGCGCAGCACGACATGGGCATGGGGATTTCCCGTTGTCCGGACTATGGCCGTCGCACCGTCCTGATCAATGCCCAGAAAACTGTGCGCATGCCGTGTCGCGCCCATCGCATCAATCGCCACCTGCAGGCTGCCGTCAGTGCTGTTTTTCAAGCCGACGGGCATGGACAGGCCGCTCGCCATTTCGCGGTGTGTCTGCGACTCGGTGGTGCGTGCACCGATGGCCGCCCACGTCACTAGATCGGCGATGTATTGCGGCACGATGGGGTCGAGAAATTCGGTCGCCGCTGGCAGTCCCATGCCGACGATCTCCACCAGGAGCCGTCGCGCGATTTTCAGGCCGGTTTCAATGTCCTGCGAACCATCCAGGTGCGGGTCGTTGATGAGGCCTTTCCAGCCGATGGTGGTGCGTGGCTTTTCAAAATAAACGCGCATGACGATCTCCATCTGGCCGGCAAATTCCTGACGCAGCACATTCAACCGTGTTGCGTATTCGAGAGCGCTCTTCTCATCATGGATGGAACATGGCCCGATCACGACAAGCAGGCGTGGATCTTCCTGCCGTAAAATACGTATTACCCGTTCACGGCTGCGCGCGACCGTGGCGTTCACGGCTTCGCTCGTGGGTGTCAACGCTTTCAGCTCCTGCGGCGTTGACAGCCGTATGATTTCTTTGACGTGTAAGTCCTGCGTCCGATACATGCGTGCCAATATAGCCCAAACTGGCGGCGCGGAAAGTCGAAACGCAGCGGCATTGGACAGGGCGGGTTCTTTTTGTATCATGGCCGGCAAGAAATCTTATGAGCGAGGAAAAATTGAACACCGGCGAAAAGGCTTTGCAGATCAATCTGGACGCGAAGAAATACGGCACGTTCGCCGAGATCGGCGCGGGGCAGGAAGTGGCCCGCTGGTTTTTTTATGTCGGCAAGGCATCCGGCACGGTTGCCAAGACCATTTCCGCCTACGACATGGCCATCAGCGACGCAATTTATGGTGCGTCCGACCGTTACGTCAGCCGCAAGCGTTTGCAATCCATGCTCGACCATGAATTCGAACTGCTGCTCGAGCGGTTGGATAAAACGCGCGGCGATAAATGCACGTTTTTCGTCTTCGCCGACACCGTGGCCACCAAGCGCGACGAGGGCCAGGGCTGGTTGGGCATCAAGTTCCAGGTTCTTCCGCACGGCGAACCTTCCACGATCATCATCCATGTGCGCACGCTCGACAAGGAAAGCGCGCGCCAGCAGGAGACGCTGGGCATGATTGGCGTGAATTTGATTCACGGCGCGTTTTACCTGCATGACAATCCGACGAAACTGATCGGCTCGCTCATGGACGGCCTTTCCAGTGAACGCGTCGAGGTGGACATGATCAAATGCTCCGGCCCCGCCTTCACCGGCGTGGACAACCGCCTACTCGCATTGCAGCTCGTCCAGCAATGGCTCACCGAAGCGGCCATGTTCACTGCGGACGGTGAGGCCGTCATTCCCGGAGAACTGCTTTGGAAAAAACCCGTGTTGCTCGAACGCGGCAGTTTCCGACCGCTGACCAATCCGATGCTCGACATGCTGGACCGCGCCCAGGAGCAGTTTATCAGGGACAAATCCCTGCAAAACGATCTGCCTGTTGTCGTGTTCGAGATGACCTTGCGCCAGTTGCAGATTGGCGACGCCATTGACCATCAGGATTTTCTTGACCGCGTGGATACCCTCGGCGCACTGGGCAAGCCCGTGTTGATCTCCAATTTTTTCCGATATCACCGTCTCGTCAATTACCTCGCACGCCAGACTGACAAACCCATTGCCCTGCCCATCGGTCTCGTCCGCCTGCGGGACGTGATGGACGAAAAATTTTACACCGACCTGCCCGGCGGCCTCATGGAATCGCTCGGCCAGCTTTTCAAGAACGGCGCGAAGTTGTACGTCTATCCCTCGCTTGATAAAAAAACCGGCCAGCTCATCACCGTGGAGAACATGGAGGTCGCGCCGCATCTCCGCCATCTATATGCGCACCTCGTCGAGAACAAGTTCATTGACAACATCACCAATTACAATGCCGAGATGCTGAAGGTCTATTCCGGCGAGGTGCTGGCCAAAATCCATTCGGGCGATGAAAAGTTAAGCAGGCTGATCCCCGCGCCCATTTTTGAAATCATCAAGGCCAAAAAACTTTTCGGCTGGCAGCAAAAGGCGGTGATCAGTGCTCCGCACGGCTAGAAATCTAAAGATTGAACTGCCGATGCGGGCGTTTATAGTATGCCGCAGCAAAAATGCCCACAGTCTTTGAAATCGCCAAACACCTCCAGGGCGAAGTCGTCGGCGATGGCCATGCCATCCTGAACAGCTTCGCCACGACCGACAACGCGCAGCCGGGCGATCTCACCTTTGCGGAAAACGAAGAATTTTTTGTACGCGCCGAGGTCAGCGCCGCCACCGCCATCATCGCCGACAAGCGGTTTTCGTCGTCAAAAAAAATCCTGATTCAGGTGCCGAACGCCCGCATCGCGTTTGCCAAGGCGCTGGCGTTGTTTTTCCCGGAGCCCGTCCGGCCCGCCGGCATCCATCCGCTATCGGTCGTTGCCTCCAGCGCTTCGGTGGATCCGACCGCGCACATCGGCCCGCATTGCACCGTGGGCGAACGCGTGAAGATCGGCGCGAACTGCATTTTACAGGCCGGAAATTTTATCGGCGATGATTCCACGCTCGGCGAAGAGGTGAATCTTTTTCCGAACGTCACCATTTATCCGCGCACCGAGATCGGCAGGCGCGTCCGCATCCACGCCGGCACAACCATCGGCTCGGACGGCTACGGTTATGTGCTGGACGGCGGTTTTCATCGCAAGGTGCCGCAGATCGGCAACGTCATCATCCATGACGACGTGGAGATCGGTGCCAACGTGACGATTGACCGCGGCGCGCTCGGCCCGACCGTCATCGGCAAAGGCACGAAGATTGACAACCTTGTGCAGATCGCGCACAACGTGGAGATTGGCGAACACTGCCTCATCATTGCGCAGGTCGGCATCGCGGGCAGTTCCAAGCTGGGAAATTATGTTGTGCTCGCGGGCCAGGTCGGTGTTGGCGGCCATTTGAAACTCGGCAATCAAGTCACCATCGGCGCTCAGGCTGGCGTGATGACCGACGTTCCGGATGGCGCCAAGTGGCTCGGCGCACCCGCCCAGCCGGACAAACAGGTCAAGCGTCAGGTCATCGCCATCCAGCGGCTGCCTGACCTGTTGCGGCGCGTTGCGGAATTTGAACGCAAGTTCGGTGTTAAGCTGGGTGAAGGGGCTAAATAAATTTCCACACCTTGCCCTCGGTTAAAATGAAACCGCTGTGGCAGAATAAATCCGCCACGGCGTTGTCTCTTTGATTGGGCTTACGATTTGTGGCAGCACTTGGCGCAGCCGGCAGAGTCGGTGCAGCATTTGGCGCATGTCGCATGATCCGCGCAGCAGGAACCGTCGCACGCCGTCACCGTCTTGGTGCTGGAACCGGTCTTGTAGGTCGAGGAGCAACCTGTTGTCAGCAGGATTCCGGCGGCAAAGATCACCGCGAGCATCATTATTGTTTTCATTTTAATTTGCCTTTAGTTGTTCGTGGACTGGCTTTTTACCAATAGCATCCACGACTGCCGTCGGCAATTGTTTTCAACGTTCCTTCATCAGAGCTTGAACTGGCGTGAACGCCATAAAAAATAAATCGCCGGATAGACGGCCAGCTCCATCACGGTGGAAGTAAGCACGCCGCCGACCATCGGCGCGGCGATGCGTTTCATGACATCCGCGCCGGTGCCATGGCTCCACAAGATCGGCGTGAGTCCGGCGATGATGACGCAGGCGGTCATGATCTTCGGCCGCAGCCGTTTCACCGCGCCGTGATGGATGGCGTCGCGCAAATCGGAGGGCTGGTGCATGAGTCCTTTTTTCTCCCGTTCAGTGTAAGCCAGGTCCAGATAGAGCAGCATGATGACGCCGGTTTCGGCGTCAAGTCCGGCGAGGGCGATGATGCCGACCCACACCGCCACGCTCAAATTGTAGTCCAGCAAATAAATTGTCCAAAAAGCGCCGACGAGCGAGAACGGCACGGCCAGCAGCACGATGGCGGTCTTGAGCAGGGATTTTGTGTTGAGATAAATGATCAGCATGATGAGCAGCAACGTCAGCGGCACGACGATGAGCAAACGTTGTTTGGCGTGGAGCATGTATTCATACTGGCCGCTCCAAAAAATATTGTAGCCCGGTGGAAGCTGGATCTGCCCGGCGGCGACGGCTTCATTGACCGCCCGCATGGCTGTCTGAACATAAGTGCCCACATCAATGTCGTGGATGTCCACATAGACCCAGTCGTTGGGCACGGCACCCTCGGTTTTGATGGACATCGGACCGTCCACGACCTTGATGTCGGCGAGTTCGCCAAGCGGAATCTGCGCACCGGTCGGCGTAGGAATGACAATGTCGCGTTTTAACGAATCCAAATCAGAACGGAAATCGCGGTCGTAACGTAAATTAATCGTGTAACGTTGCAGACCTTCAACCGTGGTCGTCAGCGGCATTCCGCCGAGCGCGACGGAAAGAACGTCCTGCACGTCACCAACGGTCAGACCGTAACGCGCAATGGCATCACGGTTGATTTCAAACTCGATGTAACGCCCGCCCATCACGCGCTCGGCGAAGGCGCTTGCCGTGCCGGGCAGCTTGCGGACCACGGCCTCGACTTCAATGCCAATGCGTTCCAACTCCTTCAAATCCGGCCCGGCGATCTTGATGCCGACCGGTGTCTTGATGCCGGTGGAAAGCATGTCAATGCGTGTGCGGATGGGCATGGTCCAGGCGTTGTTGAGTCCGGGAATCTGCACGGCAGTGTTCATCGCTGTCACCAGTTCCGCCGGCGTGCGGCGACGATGCGCCACGGTTTTGCCGGTATCGTTTAGGATGTCTACGGCGGGCCATGCCGATTCCGGCTTGAGCCGGATGGTGGTTTCAATCATGTCCAGCGGCGCGGGATCGGTGGCGGTTTCCGCGCGGCCCGCCTTGCCGAAAACGGTTTCGACTTCGGGAAACGACTTGATGATGCGGTCGGTGACCTGGATTAACTCGCGCGCTTTTGTTGGCGAAATTCCCGGAAACGTCGTGGGCATGTAAAGCAGGTCGCCTTCGTAAAGCGGCGGCATGAATTCCGAGCCGATGTTCTGGTATGGAAAAATTTTACCGGCAGACAAAGCCATTTCCTGAACCCGGCCCGACGGCAACAGGCGTGTCACGATTGCATTCCACGGAAAGAATACCCAGATGACCAGCACGGCGGCGGCACCAATCGTCAACCATCGCCATTTGATGACGAAATCAACCACCGGATAATACAGCCGGATCAAAAAGCGGTTGAGCGGATTTTTTTCTTCCTTGGGAATTTTACCACGGATGAACCAGCCCATCAGCACCGGCGCGAGCGTGATGGATAAAATCGCCGCTGCGGCCATCGAATACGTTTTGGTGAAGGCAAGCGGCTTGAACAGCCTGCCCTCCTGTTCTTGCAAGGTGAACACCGGCAGAAAGGAAACGGTGATGACCAGCAGCGAATAGAATAAAGTTGGCCCGACTTCGACGGCGGCGTTGCGGATGATTTCCCAGTGCGGTTTTTTACCCTGGTCACGCTCCAGATGCTGATGGGCGTTTTCGATCATGATGATGACCGCGTCTACCATGGCCCCGATGGCGATGGCGATGCCGCCCAGCGACATGATGTTGGAACTCATGCCCTGTCCGAACATCACGAGGAATGAGATCAGCACGGCGACCGGCAAAATAATGACCGCCACCAGCGCACTGCGCAGATGCAACAAAAATGCCAGGCATACGAGCGCGACGATGATGCCTTCCTCCAGAAGTTTTTCCTCCAACGTCCTGACCGACCGGTCAATCAACGCCGTGCGATCATAGACAACGGTGACTTTCACGTCCGGTGGCAGCGCCTTCATCGCCACCTCAAGCCGTTGCTTTACGTCTTGAATGACCTGGTAGGCATTTGCGCCATAGCGCACGACGACGATGCCGCCGACCGTTTCGCCATCACCATTCAAGTCGGCAATGCCGCGTCGCATGTCGGGACCGAACTGGATGTTGGCCACGTCGCGCAACAAAATCGGCACGCCGTTTTCACCGACGCCGACCGCGACCTTTTTCAAATCATCAAGGTTTTCAACGTAACCTTTCACGCGCAGGATGAATTCCCGTTCGGAAAGTTCCAGCGAGCGCCCGCCGACTTCACCGTTGCTGCGCTCGATGGCCTTGCTGACCTCCGATAACGAAAGATTGTACGCGCGCAGCTTCGTCGGATCCACGGTCACCTGGTATTGCTTCACAAAGCCGCCGACGGATGCGACTTCGGAAACCCCCGGCACGGCAGAAAGCTGATATTTCAAATACCAGTCCTGCATCGAACGCAGGTCGGCCAGGTTGCGGTTCGTGGAATTGATCGAATACATGAACGCCCAGCCCACGCCGGTTGCATCCGGACCGAGCGATGGCGTCACATCCTTGGGCAGTTGACCGCCGAGGCTGCTGAGGTATTCCAACACCCGGCTGCGCGCCCAGTAAGGATCGGTGCCGTCTTCAAAAATCACATAAATGAAGGAGTAGCCGTAGAACGAATAGCCGCGCACCACTTTCGCGCGCGGCACGGAAAGCATCTTGGTCGTGATCGGATAGGTGACTTGGTCCTCGACAATGTTCGGTGCCTGTCCTTCCCACGGCGTATAAACGATTACCTGCGTGTCGGACAAATCGGGAATGGCATCCAGCGGCGTATGGCGGACCGCGTATAGGCCACCTAACACCAGCGCAAGCGTCGTCAGCACGACGATGAACTTGTTCTTGATCGAAAAATCTATGATGCGTTGAAGCATGGTGTTCCTTATTTCTTAGCGACGGGAACCAAATCCATTTTGCATTTCGGACATTTGCCCGGCTGGTCGGAAATGACATCGGGATGCATTGGACAGGTATAAAGCTGCTTTGCCGCTGGCTTCGGACTTGAAACAGGGGCAATGCTCGCTGGCACTGAATTCATGGGCTCATCCGGCGCGGCCATGACGGGAATCAAGGTCATCGCGCAGAGAGGACACTTGCCCGGCTTGGCCTCATGAACGCTGCTGTGTTCCGGCATCGGGCATGTGTAATAAAGCACCTTGCCGCCGGGCCGGAGTTGTTTCAGTTCCTTGGCCGTGACGGGCACCAGCGCCATTCCGCAAATCGGGCAACTGCCCGGATGATCGTACGTGATGGAAACATGCTCCGGCATCGGGCACACATAAATTGCCGGCTCCTTTTCTACGGCAGCCGGGACTGACATTGAATTTGCTGCATTAGTGACCATTGTTTTGGCGGCTGCTGACGGAGAACTCATTTTTTGAATCGCCTCGCGCAACTGGCTTTCTGAATCCAGCATGAACTGGCCGGAGGTAACCACGCGCTCGCCTTCCTGCAAGCCGCTGATGACTTCATAGGTGTTGTGTTCGCCTTCCGGGCCAAGCACCACCACGCGAGGGTCAAACTTACCGCCAGGCAGCGCGACGAAGACCGTGTTCTTTTCCCCGCTGCGCAACACCGCCGAATCCGGCACCAGCAAAACCGAGGGCTCCAATTCGGAAATGATCTGGACGGAAACGAACATGCCGGGCTTGAGGAAATAGCCGGGGTTTTCGAATTCCAGCCGCATACGGGCCGTCCGCGTCTTCACATCCACATCGGGATAAACGTAGGTGACACGCCCGCGAAATTCGCGATCGGCCAGCGACGAAAGCCGCACCACGGCCTCCTGGCCCGGCTTGATGTAGGGCAGATCCTGCTCATAGACCTGCGCAAAAACCCAGACCACGCCCAGGTCGGCCACCTGGAACAGTTTCGTGCCCGCATCCACCATCTGGCCTTGCACGATATTTTTTGTGATCACAAATCCGTCAGCGGGCGCAAGGATCGGCAGGGTCTTGCTGGCTTCCCCGGCCGCTTCCAACGCGGCAATCTGTGCGTCGGTCACGTCGTAAAATTTTAATTTCCGTTTCGCCGCCTCGCGCAATCCTGATGCACTGGAATCATTGTTCGTTCCTGCAACCGCCAGATATTCCGCCTCGGCTCCGTAAAGTTCGGGCGAATAGATTTCGAACAGCGGCTCGCCGCGATGGACGAGCTGGCCGGTGGCATCCGCATTGAGTTTTTCAATCCATCCCTTGAACTTGATGGTGATGTCGGTCAGCGCCGTCTCGTTATATTCAATCGTGCCAACGGTGCGGATCGTCCGGCGCAGCGGCCCGCGCGCGATTTCCGTCGTCTGAATGTTCATCATCTGAATCGTAGCCGGATCGATGGCGATGGCGGAGGAGGCGGCAGATCCACCGGCGGTTGGGCGAACCAGTTCCAGCTTCATGCCGCAGATGGGACAGTTTCCCGGATGATCCTGAATGATCCAGGGATGCATGCCACAGGTGTAGAGTGTTTTTTCCGTTGGGCCGGCTTCAGTCCCGGCGGCTTCTGTTTTACCGGAACATCCGGCCACGAACACGCCCAGGCCGGCCAGCGCGAGCAGCAGTCCGGTGACGATCATCGGTCTGAATTTCGATTTCATAAAATAAAGTGTTAACGGGTTTCTGACAAAATCGGCGCATCCGGAGGTGGCACGCCGGCAACCAGCAGCGACAACTCCGCCAGCGCAATGGCGCGTTGTGTGCGGGCTTCCGCCGCGCCGAGTTTTAAGTCCAGCATCAGGCGCTCCGCCGAAATCAGGCCGGAGAAATTCATTGTCCCGGTGCGATAATTCGCGCTGGCGATTGCCAAAGATTGCTGCGCCTTGGGTGCCAGTTGGTTTTCGATCAACGCGAGATTGCGGCTGGTTTCGCGATATGCGAATGACTTTTCGGCAAAGTTCACCGCCAATTCAATTTGCGCGGCTTTTAAACGCGAGCGCGCCGCCCAATCCAGGGCCTTGGCCTGGGCGACTTCGGCCGCGAGTTTGTCGCGCCAGATAGGCAGCGTCATGCCCGCCTGCGGCCAGTAAAAAGGCGGCGCATAAACGTCGGCGGACAATCCCAGGTTAAAGTCCGGCACCCGTTCCTTGTAGGCGACCGCAATGCCGGCTTCGGCGGCGCGCACATCGGCGGCCATCGCCGCCAGTTGCGGATTGCGCGCAAATGCGGAGCGCTGCAGTTCGTCGTAATCAGGAACTGCATCACCGGTTTCAAAATGCGCCGGTCTCGGCGGGTCAGATTGTTCCGGCGTCAGTCCCAGGGCGGCTTTGAATTTTGTCAGCAGAAGCTGGCGCGAATCTTCCAGGCTGGCGAGATCATTGCGAACCTGGTCCGAGTCATTTTGTATCTGCAGCACGTCGGTCAATGCCGTCGTGCCCGAAACGTTTTGGGCGCTGATGACGTGTTCTTGATTTTCGAGCAACGCAAGCATTTCGCGTTTTACCCGAAGTTGTTCGTCCAGCAGGCCAAGCCGGTAGTAGGCGCTTTTCAGATTGAAAGCGGCTTGCAGCAGCGCGCTTTCAAAAGCGAAATACTTGCCCTGGCTGCCGGCCGCCGCCGCCGCTCCCCGTGCCTTCAGTTTTCCCGGTCCGGGAATCGCTTGAAAAAGTCCCGGCATGAGGGAGGTGACGCTTTCCTCGATGTAAGCCTGAAACGTAAACTGCGGATCGGGCAGGGAGCGTGTTACCGTGATGTTCTCGATTGAGGCCGACCAGTCATAATACGTTGCGGCGACCTGCGGCTGGTTGAGCAGCGCAAACGTCAGAAGATTGCTCAGACTCGAATCCGGCGTCAGCCTGGGCAATGCCGGTGGCTGGTTGTCCGGCCGGTATTTATCCGTCACCGCGCCAAGGTCGCGGCGCGCCGATTTTTCACCGGGCGCGGGAATGCCCTGGCAGCCGCTCAGAACAATCCCCGCGCCCGCAACCAACGCGGCAACCGTGATCAGTTTTAGCCTCATAACCATTCTTCCATTAATGACCACATCCGCCAGACGAGCAACAGCCCGGCATTGTCATGGACGCATTGGTGCTTTTGTCCGCTTCGTGAACCGGCACGAGCTGCATGCCGCAGATGGGACAGTTGCCCGGTTTGTCCGCCTTGACCGAAGGATGCATCGGGCAGGTGCGGTCGGAGGTTTTCTGACGGGCGTCCGTTATTTCCGTCGCGTTCAATTGATGGGGAATGGCAAACCATATCGCACCCGCAGCCAAAATTGCAGCCAGAGCGATCACCGTGATAATTTTTATTTTCATAAATCAAATTTCTTTCGTTGCCCGCCGTTTGTGCGCGGCGAAAAGTTAAAGGCGGTTCACGGGCACAAAAAATCCGTGGAGTAAAAGGGAAAAACAACCATGGCGTGCCGCTCAAGGCACACCACAGGCGTTCAACGGGAAAGAATCAAATGAGCCGGGCGCAATGACGGGCGAAGATGGGCTCGTCATTCGCCTGCAGAAAAGCGGCGGCCACCGGAGAAACGGAAAGGGTTTCGACAGCGGGGAAAATCAAAGAAACCAGCGTCGAAACCGGCGGCAAAATTTGTTGCTGCGAACCGGCGGGCGCGGTGGCGGAAACGGGTGTTTGCGGAACGGAAGACGGGCTGGCGGAGCAGCAAGTCATCTTGCCGTCCCGGCAACATTGGCGGTCCGGCTGGCTGGCGCACGCCGCCGGCGATGCCATGGCTGGCACTTGTCCCCAGAGGAACAGCAGGCTGCACAGAATGGTTAGCGCAAACTTCACGATTGGATTATTGTTCATCCGTCCGATGCTCGCAGGACGGCTTTTGCCATTTCATCATCATTTCTTGTCCGCCGCGCGGATTTTCTTGATGTATTTGGCCGGATCCTTGTCAAAGTCCTTTTTGCAGCCCTTGCAGCACAGTTTCACTTCCTGCGCCTCGTAAACGAAGACCACCGGCTTGCCCATCTCGCCAAGCTTCTCGTCCGAAACCGGGCAGGTCTTCAGCAAATCGGGCTTGGGCGGGGGTGGCACGGTGTTTGTGCCATCGGCGCGGCTGGATAACGGAATGATAAAAAAGGCGGCGGCCACAGCCAGTCCGCCAAGGGTTTGATGATTGAATAGCTTCATAATTGAATAGTTTTAACAGTGTTCGTTTTGAACACCATACAACATTTACACCGCGATTGCCAAAAACCCGCAAAAATCTTCCAGTGGGGAGAATCTTACTTCACCCATGGCGGGTCAACTTCAAAGTTGGCTCAAACCCGGATTAGGAAATCTTGCGGGTTTTTCAACTGCGCGGGGTAAAACAATCACAAACGGCGAAGCAATGAAGCTCTGTCGAACCAAAAATAAAATATGAAAAAAATCCTCCTCCTCGGTGCGGTCATCACCGCGTTCACATTCACAACCTTTGCCGCCACCTCGCTGCTCTCGCCTCGCGCCCTGGGCAACGCCCCAAAGGTGGCAGCGACCAGTGATGCCAGCGTGGTATCTGTCAATGCGCCCGTCACCGGTTCGCCGCGGGTGATCGGCAATGCAATCAAAACCTCCGCAGGCACGAATGTCAGCGGCAGTTCTGCCAAGACGTGCAGCAAGATGCCCGGCAGCCCGAAGATGGTTGCCGAATACGCCTCCCATCCCGGCGTACCGATGCCGTGCTGCGCCATGAAATAAACAAGCACCACGGCCATTGTTCCGGCGAAATAAAAACAGTAACCTGCGGGCGGTGGACAAAATCTCCGCCGCCCTTGCTTCGATGAAAAAAGAAAATTTCAATCCCACCGATGAAAAACTCGGCGCGCTTCTGCGCGAATCCCGCGCGACGCCGGCCCTTCCGCCGCGGTTTCAGGAAAGTGTCTGGCGGCGGATCGAAGATGCGGAAGCGCTTGTCAAATCGAGCGAAAGCATCACCTGGCTGGAGGCGCTCGCCGCCCTGATACTGCGCCCGCGTTTTGCCTATGCGGCCTTCGCCGTGCTGATGCTCGGCGGCCTTCTGCTGGGCGCTTATAGCGGCGTGCAAACCGCGCGGCACGATGCAGAAGCGCGCTACGTCGCGTCGGTCGCGCCCAATTTATTGCGTTGAACATGAAGCGTCCGTTCATCTTTCTGATTGGCGTGATGGCGCTCGGGGTGGCGATTTTTGCCGGCTCGTATTTCGTCGCCCAGCGCGCCAGCATGATGTGCTGCGCGCAGCCGGCGGATGATTTGTGCTGGCTGAAAACGGAATTTCGTTTGAGCGACGCGGACATGGTTCGCATCCGCGAACTGCACGAGGGCTATCAGCCGGAATGCGCCGAAATGTGCGCCAAGATCGCCGCCAAAAAAGGCGAACTGGAATCCGCCCTCGGCAGCGGCGCCAGCCTCACCGCCGAAGCGCAGGCCAAACTGGCCGAACTCGGAGAGCTGCGCGCCCAATGCCAGATGCAGATGCTCCGGCATTTTGCCGCCGTCAGCCAGGCCATGCCGCCGGAACAAGGGCGACGCTACCTTGCCGAAATGCAAAAGCTCACGCTTGGTTTTCACGAGGAGATCGAGCAAACGATGTCCGCCCCCGCCAGCCATGAGCATCGCCAACCCTGATGCCCGGCTTTCGCCGGACGACTCAGCGCGACAAGCCGACGCCCGCGACCGGGCGGACATGGAGAAATTGCAGGCTGGCCATGACACCGCGCTCAATGACTTGATGGAACGCCACGCTACGCCGATCTTCCATTTTCTCTGCCGCATGGTGGGCAACGAGGACGACGCAAATGATCTGGCGCAGGAAACGTTTGTCCGCGTTTTCAAATCCAGCGCCAGTTTTCGCCTGGAACAAAAATTCTCCTCCTGGCTGTTCACCATCGCCGCCAATCTGGCGCGAAACCATTTTCGGTGGCGCACGCGGCATCCCAATGTTTCGCTCGACGCTGAAAATTCGGAGACCGAACAGACCCTCGGCAGCACGCTTCCGGCAGGCGGTCCGGGGCCGGACGAAAAAACCCTCGCCACGGAACGGGCCAGGGCGGTGCGCGCTGCCGTCAGCAAATTGCCGGAAGATTTGCGCGAGGCGGTTGTCCTTTGCGAATTGGAGGATCGTGCCATTGCCGAAGCCGCAACAATTCTGGAGGCGACGCCGAAGGCGGTTGAATCGAGACTTTATCGCGCCCGGGGGATTTTGCGGGAACAGTTGAAGTCATGGCTGTGACTCGCCGGCGCTTGCGGTGCGCGTGTGCGGCTGATAAGAATGCCGCGTGAATTCTTTTGGCAAAATTTCCAGGGCCGGCTGGTTGCGCCCGTGGGTCATCCTGCTGTTGCTTGCCGCCCAGAAAACCGCCCTCACTCTGCGCGGCAATTTCGACAGCCGTAAAAAATCTGCGGAACCCGCCGCCTCATGACGCTCGAAAAACTATTCCCGGATGACGATTACCGGTTTCAAATGCGGTTTGAACGCGGCGAGCCGGCGACTTTTTTTGCCCCAACCGGCCGCCGTGAAACCGTGCTGGCCGAACGTCGAGGCTGGCTCCGCAGCGATCCGGAAACCTATGCCGCCATTCTGCCGCCGGGTGAAGCGTTGCTGGACGAAGCGGTCGAACTGGCGCGCGGGTGGAACGGATTCACCCCGCCGGATTCGGCCACGGCCTGGCAGAAGTGTCTGGCGCTGGGTGAATTTTGGGAGCCCGACTTCCTGCTGCTCAAGAATGACGCCGACCACGCGATCCGGCTTTACGGTGGCTGCCTGTGCGCCCCGTCTTCCTGGCGGCTGGGCGAAAAGCTTGGCCGGCCGATTGAATTCATCCACGGCCCCGTGCCCGGCCTGAACGCGCACATCGGCGCGGCCATCCACAAATTTCTGGCTGCGCTCAAACCGGGTGCGGCCTCGCTGCGTCACAACTGGGGTTTGTCCCGCTCGCCCGAATTGAACCAGCATCCCGACCGTAAACTGCCGTTGCTGGACGCGACCGTCAGCACGGAAGAAGTCTGGCTGCGCGTCGAACATCAGGCCCTGGTGGCGCTGCCGGAATCGGGCGGAATTCTTTTTGGCATCCGCGTGGTGAACCATCCGTTGAATGAAGTTAAAGCTAACCAAGCGGTCGTCGCCCGGTTGTGTCGCGCACTGGAAACCATGCCGGAGGAAATGGCGCGCTACAAAAATCTGGCCACAGCGCGCGGGCGAATTCTTGATTTATTGCGCTCATAAATGTTCTGTAGCACCCGCGTCTCGCGGGTCAAATTCGGCGTCCCGCCGAATTTCGTCGAGCAACATGGCTGATGGTTTTACATCCGTTCATCAGAGAATGTGTGAGCCGTAAGCGGTTTCGGGCGCGCCGCCTGTGCTACACAAATTAATTCGCAGATCATTTCATCAAGACTTGAGATTGATGGTTTGCCATTCGCGAATTAACGCCTGCGCCACCATTCTTGGCGATCAGTCTTTTGGTTTCAGCTTCACCAGCACAAATCGCGGCCAGTAAAGCTGCGCGTTGTTCATGAGCTGCAAAAATTCAAATGAATTGGCCGCGTAGGTCACGATCAATTCATCTGCCGTCGTCGCCAGCATCGGATGCGCCTTGGCCGAGTAGCAAAAAGTCCGCTTGTCCTGCGCCGACTCCGGGCAACGATAGACCGCCGCCGCCGCGCTCCATGGCCCCCACGGCTTGGGAGCCGTGCGCGCCATGATTTTTTCTGACAATCCGTCTTCCGTGCAGATCAAGACGTATCGTTTCAGCGCTGGCAGCCAGGAAACGGAGTATTCACTCGCCATGCTTCCGCAAAGATCTGCCATGTCAGCGGTGTTTGTCGTCCAACCGGCCTTTGCCCGGAACTGCCAGGTGGCAAAATTGCCCAAGTCTGTTTCCGGTGCGCGTGCTAGAATCATCTGTTTGCCAGCACTCTTGAATTCGCGCGTGCCGAAGATGTAAATGAAACCATTCGTTGCCAGCACGGCAGAACCGAAGGAATAATTTTCATTCGTCCCGTGCAGGTCGAAAGGAATTTTTTGCTGCACGATGTGCCATTCCGTCGGTGGTGCGAGGGGATTGGAAACTTCGCCCAGCCAGGTGCCGATCTGGCGAAAACCGAACGCACCGCCGTCACCCGCCGGTTCGATTTGCGCGAGGAACAAGAATAACTTTCCGCGCGCCATCACGCCGTCGAACAGCCAAAAATATCCCCGGCCATCGGCGGGCGAGATCAGTGAGAGCGGTTTTCCATCGTCGGATTTGCCATGGAAGAATTCCACATGGGCGCTGGCCGGATCAATCCCGTGCTGCCAGGCGGCGGAATTGTGGATCATGGTGGTGTGTTCGCGGTGACCATCGCGCACCTCGCCGATGAAAGTGTCGCTGAACAGCCAGAGCGTAAGACCGTTTGTGAGCGTCACGGCAAAGTTGCCGTCCGCGCCGATCCAGCCATTCGTGTGTTGGAAAAGTTGGTCGTAGGCGGGCAGGCTTTCGGAGTGCCAGTCAACAGCGCGTGCCGGCAACGTAAACATCCATGCGATTAAAAAAGCTCCCAGAACGCAACTCTTGAATGGCAGGGCGGAGCACATCGTTGAACCTTCCCCATTATTTCAAAGGGGAATAATCCGTTGCCGAGAGAAACACGGATTCGACCTTCAACACAATCTTTCCGTTTGCTTCCGATTCGGAGCGCGCCTTTTTCCATTCAGGATCGTTGTTAAAATCTTTCCATGACTGCGTGGCCGCTTCACGGCTCGGATAGGCCAGCATATAAACCAATTTATCCCCGTTGGCCGGCTGATCCGTCGGCAGCCAGAAGCCGACAATCTCCATGCCATGCTTTTTAAACAGCGCGCAGGTGTGATCGCGGAACCGCGCGTTCAACGTCTCCAGTCTGCCCGGCGTGGTGTAATAGGTGCGCAGTTCAAAACAGCGTGAGTCCTTCGCGGTGGACGGACTGGTTGGAACGGCATTGGTCTCGGCGGCGGAGCTGACGACAATGCTGACGGTGAAGAGAAGTCCGGCGAGGAATTTTTTCATGGTTTAATCTTTGGTGAAACCGGCGTAGCGGCTTTCGGCAGAAAGCCGGTTAAATTATTTTTCAAAAATGCGGCGCACTGCCGGGTCGCAGCTACGGCGAATTGAATTTTCATTTTGGCTTCAACTGCGGAAACAAAATTACGTCGCGGATGCTTTCCTGGCCGAGGAGCATCATGCACAGACGGTCAATGCCGATGCCGATGCCGCCGGCGGGTGGCATGCCATGTTCAAGAGCGATAAGAAAATCTTCGTCCAGCTTCTGCTGTTCGCCGCCGGCCTGATGTTCCAGCGTGGTGCGTTGGGCGATGGGATCGTTCTGCTCGGTGTAGCCGGGGGAAATTTCCTGGCCGTTAATACAGCATTCGAAAACCTCGACGGTCGTCGGGTCTTCGGGCGAAAGTTTGGCGAGCGGCACGAGTTCCTTGGGCAGATGGGTGACGAACGTGGGCTGGATGAGTGTCGGCTCGATCAATTTTTCAAACACCGCGCCGGTGACTTCATAATCCACGTATTCCTTGCCGATCTCCGCGCCGAGATCGTGCGCGCGCTGGCGGCGTTCAGCGGAAGAAATGTCGAACCAATCCGCACCGGCTTTTTCGCGGACCAAGTCTTTGTATTTCGCACGTTTCCAAGGTGAGGTCAGGTTGATGATTTTCGGCACGCACAATTTTTCGAGCATGGCGACGGTGCTATCAAACCGCTCGGCACCAGAAGCCAGAACGTCTTCCAATGACCGGTCGCCCTTCGCAAGATTCACCCGGTGCAAACTAATCGTGCCGATGGCGATCAAGATGGCGCCAATCGCCGCCTTGGCGATTTCTGTTGTCGGCTTCTTTCCGATTTCATCCTGCGCAGTGACGAGGGCTGTTCGTGCATCTCCCATGTTTTTGACAAAGGCGGCGGCAGTATTGCCATCCGTGAGCTTTAACAAAGTTCCCGTCATGTGCGTGGAGATGGCGTCCACCTCCTGCAAAGCGTGTTGAATCGCCGCCTTCACGCCGGTGTCTTGATTGTGCTCGATGACCAGTGTGCCCAAAACTTTCTGCGCCACGGTCGTGATGAGTGACTCGACGGTTTCCAACATCGTCGCGTAATCGCCAAACGCGCAGTAGGCTTCGAGCATTGTGAACTCGGGATTGTGCCGGCGCGAGAGGCCTTCATTGCGGAAGTTTTTCCCGATCTCAAACAGCTTGTCAATGCCGCCGACGAGCAGGCGCTTGTGATACAGCTCTAGCGCGATGCGCAGGTAAAATTCACAGCCAAGCGCGTTGTGAAACGTCTTGAATGGTTGCGCCGCCGCGCCGCCGGGTATCGCCTGCATCGCGGGTGTCTCGACCTCGATATAACGGCGACTGTGGAAAAAACTGCGGATCTCGTGAACGATGGCGCTGCGCTTGAGGAAAACTTCCTTCACCTCGGGATTGCCAATGAGGTCGAGATAGCGCTGACGGTAACGGATTTCGGTGTCTTCCAGTCCATGCCATTTCGCGGGCGGCGGACGCAAGGCTTTGGCGAGAATGACGAAAGGAGGTAGCGCCTTATCGGTAGTGGCACAGGCATCTTGCCTGTGCGTTTCTTGTCCTGACAGGCTGGAAGCCCGTTCCACTATCGCAGGCGCAGCCGCCACGCCACCAATCTTCACGGAAATTTCGCCGGTCTTGGTGGTGAACAGCGTGCCGTTCACACCAATGAAATCGCCGAGGTCAAGGTGCTGGAAGATGTGAAACTGTTCATCGCCGAGAACATTTTTCTGCGCGTAAGCCTGGATGCGCCCGCTCTGGTCGCGGATGTCGATGAACATGGACTTGCCCATGTCGCGATGCGCGGTGATGCGCCCGGCCAGCGCCACTTCGCGGCCTTCGATGTAATTGGCGCGCGCGGCGGCGCAGGCTTCGGTCGGCGTAAATTTATTTTGGAACGGGTCAATGCCCTTGGCGCGCAATGCGGTGAGCTTGGCCTTGCGCTGTTCGATCAATGAATTCGTATCTTCCATAAAAGTAGCGGCTGATAATCAAACACAAAATGCGGCGGGAATCCAAGAAGCAAACGACGATGGGAAAGTTCCAAATTCCAAGCTCCAACATCCAGAGAAGCTCCAAACTTCAATCATCAACCGGCCATCACCATTTTGTTTGGAAGTTGGAGCTTGGAGGTTGGTGTTTGGATGTTTCTTCCATCTCACGCAATCGTCGCCAGCTTGCTCTCGGCGGCTTCCCATTCGGGCGTGGCCTTGGCGAGGCGATCCTGGACGTGCGCCAGTTCGCGATTAATCTCCTGCGCGCGGCCGGGCTTGTTGTAGGTCTCCGGCTTTTCCAATTCTGCGGTCAACTCGGTCTGCTTCGCTTCGAGTTCTTGAATTTCCTTTTCCAGTTTATGAACCACCTGCTGCTGCGCCTTCTTTTCGCCGGAACGAGACTGGCGTTGGAGCGCTTCGAGACGTTTTTGTTCTTTGCGGTCAACTTTTACCGTCGGAGCAACTTTCTGCTCCGAATGGTTGGGACTTGAATTGCTCAATCCTCCTCGGTTGGTTCCACCAGACGTGAGAGCCGCGCGCGCGGAGACCGCCTTGGTCTTGTCGAGATAGTATTGATAGCCGCCGGGATAATGCGTGAGCTGGCCGGCGTTGACGTGGACGACGTGGCCGGACAACGCGCGGATGAAATAAACATCGTGGCTGATGAAAACCAGCGTGCCTTGAAATTGTTTGAGCGCGCCGACCAGCGCGTCAATGCTCGCCATATCCAGATGCGTCGTCGGCTCGTCCATGAGCAGCAGGTTCGGCGGATCAAGCAGCAGCTTCACTAGCGCGAGCCGGCTTTTTTCGCCGCCGCTCAGGACGCTGATTTTTTTGTAGATGTCGTCGCCACGAAACAGAAAGCTGCCGAGCAGCGTGCGGATGAACTGTTCCGTCACGCGCGCCGGCGTGTCCGACGCCTCGTCGAACACTGAGCGCGACTCCTGCAACATCTCGACGCGATATTGCGAATAGTAACCGGCCTTCACGTTGTGGCCGAGCGTGCGCGTGCCGGATTGCGGCTCGACTACGCCGGCAAGAAGTTTCAGCAACGTGGATTTGCCCGCGCCGTTCGGGCCGACCAACACGATGCGCTGGTCGCGTTCCGCCTTGAATTCCATGCCGCGATAAACAATGTTCGCACCGTAGCCAAAATGGATGTTTTCAAGCGTGATGACTTTCTGTCCGCTGCGAATTGGTTGCGGAAAACTGAAACCGATTTTGCTCTCGTCGTTGATCGGCGCCTCGATCTTTTCCATGCGGTCAATCTGCTTGAGCTTGCTCTGCGCCTGCGACGCCTTGCTGGCTTTCGCGCCGAAACGATCGGCGAACTCCTGCAATCGTGCGATGTCACGCTGCTGGTTTTTGTAGGCGGCAAGCAACTGCTCCTCGGCGGCGGCGCGTTGCACAAGAAAATCATCGTAGTTGCCGCGATAACGGTTGAGCTTGCTCGAGCGGATTTCCACGATGCCGCTGACGATGTGATTGAGAAATTCGCGGTCGTGCGAAATGACCACGATCGCGCCAGGATACGTTGTGAGATATTCCTGGAACCAGATCAATGCTTCGAGATCAAGATGGTTCGTCGGTTCGTCGAGCAGCAGCAGATCCGGCTCCTGCACAAGCAATCGCGCCAGGTGCGCGCGCATCACCCAGCCGCCGCTCAATTCGCGCGCCTTCTTGTCGAAATCCTTTTCGCGAAAGCCAAGGCCGGATAAAATCTGCTTCGCCTTCGCATCGAGTTGATAACCGCCGAGTTCATGAAAACGGTTGTGCGCGTCGTCGTGGATTTCCTCGACGTGATCCGGCGCGACATGATGGTCGGAATCCCAGGACAGGATGATCCGGCGAAGCTTGGCAAATTCCGGCGAGATGGCCGTGGCGAGTTCGAGCACCGTTTCCTCGCCGACGGGCGCGCTTTCCTGCGGCAGATAGCCGAACACAACGTTGCGTTCCTTCATGACCTGGCCGGAGTCGGCTTCCTCCTCGCCGAGGATGATGGAAAAGAGCGTGGACTTCCCCGCGCCGTTCGGGCCGACCAGCCCGATGCGATCCTCGCGGTTCAACTGCAAGGTGACGTCGTTGAACAACACCCGCCCGCCATACGCCTTGCTGATTTCAGAAAGTGTCAACATTCGAAACGGCAGAATAACCTAAATTCGGGCACGAACACAAGGAGATGCGGGCAGCATTACGAGACGCCATCTGTTTGACAGTGCTTGACAGACGGGCGAGGAAGTTGATTAAGTCGTTACAATTACTGGAGGCCATTTATCAAGCCAACGATGCGGATTTGGATTTTTGCAAATTTTTTGAAAGAATAGTCTTTTGGCCTGCGAGCCAATGGTAAAAACATGACAACCGGCATGAAAATCCGCCTGTGGCCCGGATTTGTGATTATCTTGGGTGTAATCACGCTGGGCATGCTTTCAGCGGCGCCCCAGCTTGTTTCCCCAGTTGATTCCACCATTGCGCCGCCCGCCGGAGGGGGTGGTGATTCAGGATTATCAATCATCAGTGTTGATGGACGGTTCGCCTTGTTCGCCAGTACTGCGGACAATCTGGTGCCATCCCACGGTGCTTCCATGAGTTCACGCCGGATGAACGTGTTTCTCCGGGACTGCACGAACCATATGACCATCTTGGTTAGTCTTAATCTCTCAGGAACTGGCGGTGGCAATGGTGATTCATTTCCAACCGGAATTTCAGCCAACGGGCGTTATGCGCTTTTCGAAAGCAGTGCGAGTGATTTGGTCGCCAACGACACTAATAATGCCAGCGACGTGTTTGTCCGTGATGTCATGGCTGGCACGAATATTTTAGTGAGTGCCGCCATCGTTGGGGGAAGCGGTAACGGCGTTTCTCGCAATTCAGTGATGACGCCGGATGGACATTATATTGCTTTCGTCAGCGCGGCCACCAATCTTGTCGTCGGCGACACGAATAAAATCCCTGACGTTTTCGTACGCGACTTGCAATTGCAAATGACCATGCTCGCGAGCGCAGGTGCCGTCTCCAACAGCGCCAGCACGTCAACAATCAGTTCGGAATCGCCGGTGATCACTCCGGATGGACGCTATGTGGCATTTTACAGCACGGCTTCCAATCTTGTAACAAATGTTAAAACACCCGGCGAAGTCTTTGTTCGTGATTTGATTGCTGGAAAGACCATCTGGGCCAGTACAAACGCGCGGCCAATATTGCAATCTGTGATCGGCAGCACAAACGGGGTTTCTTATAACCAGAGGATTAGTGACGACGGCCAGTTCGTTGTGTTTGAGACCAGCACCAATACGCTTATCGTCACTTCCTCGCCGGGGGTGATTCTTCGTTACAGTCTTCAAACCGGAATGACGGACATCATTCATACGAATGCCACAGCCACATGGTCTGCGTTTAATGACAGTTCCGGACTGGACATGACCCCTGATGGGCGATTCATCCTTTTTGTGGCGAATGGTAGCGGAGGTTCAGAGTTGAACACGGTTGTCTACGAGTGGGATGCTCAAACTGGAACGAATGTTTTGGTGAGCACCGACCCGAGCAACACATTTCCTGCAAGCGGCATTTGTGATTCGCCAGCTGTTGATGCCAGTGGGCAACACATCGCATTTCTTAGCAGTTCGACAAATTTGACATCAAACCCGCTGGCCGGTGCCTTTCATCTCTATTGGCGCGACACGCAAGCCAATTCAACGCGATTGGTGGATGCGGATACAAATGGAATGGGTGTGGGTGTTGGCCCGTCAACAGTTCCAAGCTTGAGTTCGGATGGTCGTTTCGTCTCGTTCGAGTCTGCTGATGGAAGTCTGGTGGCCAACGACAACAATCACGACTATGACACCTTTGTGCGCGACACATTGGCAGACACGACCGAGCTGATTTCCGCACATCATCCGGGTTTGCCGTCACAAACGCCCAACGGACCGAGTTTGATCACTGCGGCCTGTGTCAGCAGCAATGGCCTTTATGTCACCTTTGCCAGTGATGCCGACAATCTGGCGCCCAACGATACCAATGGTTTTCGCGACGTGTTTGTTCGCGATGTAATGGCCGGCACGAATATTTTTGTGAGTGTGGGTACGAATGGTTTCCCCGGGGCCGGCATGTCTTCCGAGCCCTCAATCAGCGCGGATGGACGCTTTGTTGCATTCACCAGTTGGGCAAACAATCTTGCGGCCAATGACACCAATAATGCCCAGGATGTTTTTGTCCGAGATTTGCAGACTGGCACAACCGCGCTGGTGAGTGTAAACACGGGCGGCATTTTTTCAGTAAATGGCAACTCCGGCGCGCTGGCGGTCAGCGCCGACGGCAGATATGTCCTATTGCGAAGCAAGGCGCAGAACCTCACCTCAGCCTCATACACTGCCGGAACTGAGAACCTTTTTTTGCGTGACCGGCAGGCCGGAACCACAGTTGCGTTGACCACGGGAGGATGGACTTCTTTTTCGATGACTTCTGATGGACGTTTTATTTCATTCATAGGCATAATCCCATCGGTTGCCTCAAAACTTTATGTTTGGGATTCGCAGACGGCATCGAGGGTTTACACCAATTCTGCAAGTTCACTTGCGGCTGCCACGATTAGTCCAAACGGACAATTCCTCGCCTATCTGTCCGGCTCTCCCGCGAGCTTGAGTGCGGCTGACCGGCTGGCGAACAGTAATTGGGTGGTGAGCGCCGGAGCTTTCTCTTTGCATCCGGGATTGCGCTTCAGTGGCGACGGCCACTTCTTGACCTATGCGACGAGCGCGGCCAATGTCGTTGCGGACACGAACGGGATTCAAGACGTGTATGTTTACGATTTGCTGAGCCGCTCCAATTTCCTTGTAGGCAGAAGTTTTAGTTCACTTGGAGCGCTAAACGGTATTTCCGATTCTCCTGACATCAGCGCGAATGGCCGCTTCATTGCCTATCGCAGTTTCGCCAGCAACAATGTTCCGGGCGACACCAACAATTCACCCGATTTATTTGTATATGATCGCTTAAGTGGCGCTACTACGCTTGTCACCGTGAACCAGTCCGGGAGTTCAACCGCGAATAACTGGTCGCTTACACCTTGGTTCAGCAGCAGCGGACAAACTCTGGTGTTCCAAGGCGGGGCTTCCGATTTAATCAGCCATGATTTCAACCGCGCCATTGACATCTTTGCGCTGGATTTGAGTCCGGCGGACGCGGTAGATCCCACCAATGCGGCTGCCGAACTCAACGCGCAAATTGTTTTTGGTGGTGTCCCCGGCCTGACGCCAGGCACGCCTCCTTCAAATCCCGTCATTGTTTGGCCAGTTTCACCGGGGATTTCCTATGGCCTGCAATTCAAGAACGATTTGAGCGATCCCAACTGGCAGAACTTCATCGGCAATGAGATTTTGGTCGGGACGAACGGATACGCCATTGATCTGGCACCCGTAACGGGGCAAAGATTTTACCGGTTCATTTTGAATAACTGACCTCTGTTTATGGATCCCAACCAACATGAGCATGAACAAATTTTTTCGGAATAATTTAACGTCAAGGTTCAACCCTTGCAGCAAGCCACATAATCGCTGCGCTGACGAAGATTCCAAAGGTTTCACTCTGGTTGAATTGGTGGTGGTGCTCGCCATCATTGCCGTGCTGGCTGTCACATTGATTCCTGCACTTGCTGGCGCCAAGCCAAACAGTTTGGCATTTCAATGTATGAACAACCTGCGTCAATGGGGCGATGCCATGCGAGTGACGGCCACTGACAACAACGATGTCATGGCCAGGGACGGCACGGACAATGGTGGCCAATATGCTGCGGACACTGGTGCCGCGACCGGGCCGGGCAGTCCAAACGATCCATACGCCTGGTTCAACGTGGCACCGGCGGCGCTGGGGGATAAGCCATTTTCAAATTATTGGAATACGCCCGGTGCTGGTGCGTTAGTCAAATTGCCTGTTCCGGGTGGTCAGGGGAAAATCTGGCATTGCCCATCGGCAAAAATTGCGGCCGGCGATGTGTTTTTAAACGGTGGAGCTTACGGGCTTTTTAGCTATGTCATGAATATTGACCTTAAACTGAATGCTGACATTGCCACACACGGTGTCGTTGGCAACAGTGCGGCTTATCCAAACATGCCCAAATTTGGCGCGATTCGAAAACCTGCGGCGGTGGTTTTGTTTACAGATGTCCTTTTCAGCCCAACCTTGGAACCCTACACCTCCAGTTCGAGCCGCAATGGTATTTTTCCAGCCGCAAGAAGCTCCGGTTTTTCCAACAGGCACAACGGAGGTGGCACATTGCTTTTTATTGACGGACATGCGGCTATTTATAAACGCAGCTATGTTACAAACGGTGCACCCAATGAATCTGGTGCTAATCGAAAGGAAAAATTTAACTCTGACATATGGTGGAATCCAAATCGAGACATCCCATAGCCACTGGCGCTTTCTGACATCTTCCTCCCGATCCATAGTTAAACCGCGTTAAAGTTTTGCTGGCCCGCTTCATCTCGCATCCTGTGCCTGAAACAATTTAGTTTTCTTACCCGCGTAAATTTTCCACACTGTGGAAAATCTTATGGGCGCACAATGGAAACAAGCCGGGCGCGAAGCGAGCGCGCACAAAAAAGGCCAGATGGTCGTCAAGCTGGTCCGCGAAATCATGGTCGCGGCCAAGATGGGCGGGGCCGATCCCGATCTCAATGCGCGATTGTATGTCGCCGTCGAGAAAGCCAAGAAATCTTCTGTCACCAAGGACACCATTGAGCGTGCTATCAAGAAGGGCGCGGGCATCGGCGAGGAAAAGGTCAATTACGAGACTGTCGTTTATGAAGGCTATGCGCCGCACAAGATTCCGGTCATCGTGGAATGCCTGACGGATAACCGTAATCGCACCGCGCCCGAGAATCCGCACTTTGTTCAAGGCCGGTTCCATGGGCCAGCCGGGCAGCATCGGATTTTTCTTCAACCACCTTGGCGTCGTCGAAGCCACGCATCCGGACGCCGGCCGCGATGCCGAAGGCGATGCGATTGAAGCCGGCGCGAACGAAGTCGAATCGCTCGAAGCCGGTGAAGTTCCTGAAGGCCAGAAAGGTGCGCGTTTCCTGACCACCATCAAGGAGCTCGACCACGTTTCCAAGGCGTTGAAGGCGGCGGGCTGGAACGTCATCGCCTCGGAGATGCGCTACGTCGCCAAGGAATTCCGCGAACTGGACGCCGCCGCGCACAAGGATGTCGTGGATTTTCTCAACGCCCTCGACGACCACGACGACGTGCATCACGTCTATGCGGCGATGAAGTAAACAACTTGCAGTCTTTCATTTCTTTTAGCAGATCATTTGCAGAAATTTCGGAAAACCATTTTGGAATCAAAATGATTTGTCCGCGATTAACCAATTCACGAAAGCGGTGTTGAAAAATGCTATTAATACCTACAATTATCTCATCAAGTTGTTTGTGATGCAGAAGAACCAAACGATTGTCGGAAGACCAATAAAACCATTCCGAGAGCCACGAATTAATTCCAATATCATTCCAGCTATAACCCGACATAACGACTGTTTTGTGTTCACGAAGCAGTTGGAAAAAGCGAAAGTGCAAATCGGCAAATATCCCAAAGCGATAATTCAAGAGCTTGTTGTGTGAACCGATTAAAACCACCGGCCTTGGATCACTCGCCAACCGTTCACCACTGGCGACTTGCCATTCCATAAACGAGTCCTTTAATGGAATAAAATATCTCAAGTCTGTCAGCGACCGTTGCCAATTTACTGAACCATGCAATTTAATTAGTCGAATTCGGTTCGGCTTCTCAAACCAATTGGTGCAATAGAAACGAACATTTCCGTCTCGCTCGACAAACCCATCAGAAAAATTCTCGCCAAGTGTTTTTTCTATGAGCAAGTCGTGATTCAGTGTGGCAATATCAAGATTGGAAATCTTTTTGCTCTCGACAAGACCGTTCAAGCAATTAAGTCCTTTAGGTGTATTCGGTGTTTTCAAAAGACACCGAACTCCGCAATGAATAAACCGAGATGCTTCTTCAGCCAATCTCACAAGACTAAAATCAATTTCTGTGCCGAGCGGAACGCAAAGCGCCTTGATTGCCTTTTGCGCTTCGGAGACGAACTTGCCGATTGCGGGATTATGAACTCCGTTTCCAAGATCAAATTCAATCTGCTGAATTAGATAATACAAATCTTCATAGTTAATCTGCCTTTTTAAGAGACCCTTTTCTTGAAAATATTTTTCTGCGAAAACTGATAGGATGCGAAGGAATTTCTGCTGACGCACTACTTTGTGATCGGAAGTTCCAAATTGTCCGAAGCCGGGATAAAAATTGGAATCTGTATTGCTATGCCAATCGCCAGAAAGAATTTTTTTGGTAATGGTGTCAACCGGCGGCAGTCCACTGTCAAAAGAAATTCCAGATCCGAAGAAGAGTAGCAATTTCATACTCAACTATTTGAGTAATTCTTGCCTAATTCTTCACAGGCGCGTTCGTTGAAGTTGCGCTGGCCTTGATCAAGCCTGCCTTCACGAACGGCGCGAGATACTGGCCGTAGCCCGCCTTTTCCATTTCCTCCACGGGAATGAATTTCAGCGACGCCGAGTTGATGCAATAACGCAGGCCGCCCTTGTCCGCCGGGCCGTCGTCGAAAACGTGGCCGAGATGCGAGTCAGCGTCCTTGGAGCGGACTTCGGTGCGGCTCATGCCATATGAATTATCGGTGTGCTCGACCACGTCCGTGCCGCTCAAAGGCGTGGTGAAGCTCGGCCAGCCACAGCCGGAATCAAACTTGTCCAGTGAACTGAACAGGGGTTTGCCCGATACGATGTCCACGTAGATGCCCGGCTTGTGGTTGTCCCAAAACTCGTTATGAAACGCTGGCTCCGTGGCACTGTTCTGCGTCACGGCAAATTGTTCGGCGGTCAGTTTCTTCTTCAGTTCGGCGGCGCTGGGTTTTTTGAAATCGGTCATATTCGTTGATTGGTTGGTCAAATTTTCGTTTGGTTTAGTCGCTTGGTTCTGACCATTGCTGCGCCATACCGCGACGAGGCCGACGGTCAGCAGCACGGCCCCAAAGATGGTTATGATTTTGGCTGATTGCATATGCTTTTGATAATTAACTGCGACGCGCGTTCAACCTTAAAAGTAGTCCAGCGTTGAAAGTGAGCCGGCCATGCCGGAGAAACCTTACACGCAAAATTTGTTTTCTGCCAGTGAGCGGTGATGGCCCGGGCTGTAGCGGCGGTCTGTGACCGCCAAAGACGGCGCTCACAGAGCGCCGCTACATCACGGGGATTCAACCTGCGCCATCGCCCGTCCGGCCAGCCAGCCGGTCGTCCAGGCGGCTTGGAAATTAAATCCACCCGTGATGCCGTCAATATCCAGCACTTCGCCCGCAAAGAACAGTCCGGGGCAAAGCTTGCTTTCCATCGTTTTGAAATTTACCTCGTTCAGCTTCACGCCGCCGCACGTCACGAACTCGTCCTTGTTCAGGCTTTTGCCGGTCACCGGAAATTCCGAGCGCAGCAATTGCCGGATCAGCTTGTGCTGGCCCGCACCCGAAAGCGCCGCCCAGCGTGTTTCGCGTGGAAGGCCGGAGGCGATGACAAGTTGTTCCCACAACCGTGCTGGCAATTTGGCCAACGGCGTGTTGATGATGAATTTGGCCGGTTGCGTTTGGCGGCAAGTTTGAAAAGCCGCCGCAAGTTTTTCCTCGTTTAAATCCGGCAGCCAGTTGATCAGCAACGGAAAATGGTAATTTTTATCATGCAACGCGCGGGCGCCCCAGGCGGACAGACGCAAGATTGCCGGGCCGCTCAAGCCCCAATGCGTGATGAGCAGCGCGCCCCGCTCGCGAAGTTTCGCATCCGCAACGGAGGCTTCGACATTTTCCAGCGAAATACCGGCCAGTTCACGCAACCATGGCGTTTCGATGTGAAAGGTGAACAGCGACGGCACAGGCGGTTCAAGCGTGTGGCCAAGCGAAACCGCGAGTTGTCCCAGCGCCGGCGTGCGACAGCCGCCAGTGGCCAGCAGCAGTTTATCGCAGGTGAGCTTTTCGCCGTTGGAAAGCATCAATTCAAATCCTCCGTCGGGTTTTTTAGCAACGCTTTCAACGCCACAGTTTGTTTTCAGTTTTATTCCCGCCGCATTCGCCGCGTTCATCAAACAATCAATGATGGTCTGCGAAGAATCGGTCGTCGGGAACATCCGGCCATCGCTTTCGGTCTTAAGTTTCACACCACGCTGTTCGAACCATGCGACGGTGTCGGCGGCCTGAAACTGCTTGAATGGTGCGATCAAGGCGCGTTCGCCGCGCGGATAACGCGTGGTGAGTTCACGCGCGTCAAAGCAGGCATGAGTGACATTGCAGCGTCCGCCGCCGGAGATTTTTACCTTGGAAAGAAATTGAGCGGTCTTTTCGAGGATGAAAATTTCCGCATGGCGATGATTTTCCGCGCAAGTGAGCGCGGTAAAAAAGCCCGCCGCTCCGCCGCCCACGACCACAATGCGCTCTAAATTCATCCGCGCAAAAATAACAGACGCAACAAAACCGCACAGGCCAAATCGGCAATGGCTGCTGAAGATTTTGGGAATTACTGGGCCGGATGATATTTTGCCAGTGCTTCCGGCATCCAGGCTTGAAGCTGCTGGATGCGTGTGGCGTCAGTCGGATGGGTTCGTAAAAATGCCACCGCATCACCGCCTTGTTGCTTGTTGTAATCGGCGAAACGCTGCCAGAACGCTACGGCCTGTCTCGGATCATAACCCGCTTCGGCCATATAGATCAGCCCGATGTGGTCGGCCTCCGATTCCTGCGCGCGGCTGTGCGGCAGCGCCACGCCGACCTGTGAGGTCAGGCCGTAAGCCGCATTTGCCGCCGCCTGCATTCTGGGATCGCTGTTTGCCATGCTGGCGCCCAAAATCTGCCCGCCAGTTTGCAACAACGTCGCCTCGGTCATGCGTTCGCCGCCGTGCCGTGCCACGGCATGACCGACTTCATGCCCGATCACCGTGGCCAGCCCGGCCTCGTCCTTGGTGATCGGCAAAATGCCGGTGTAGACGCCCACCTTGCCGCCCGGCAGGCAGAACGCATTCGCCTCCTTGCTGTCGAACACCACAAACTCCCATTGCGCACCGGGCATGTCCTTGCTCGCGACGGCGGCGATGCGCCTGCCGACTTTCTGCACCAGCGCGTTCGCGGCGGGGTCCTTGCTGATGGGCGTTTCCTTTTTGAGCTGGTCAAAACTGGTCAGCCCCAGTTGCGTTTCCTGGCTGGTGGACATGAGGTTGAATTGCGACCGTCCGGTGACTGGAACCGTGTTGCAACCGGTCAAAATCACCGCCAGCAAGGCGACGATGGTGGAAACCGAAGCCCGCATGAGAAATTTGTTTTTCATGATCGAAAATGTTGCTGATGACAGAGAATCAAAATTCCTACGGATTGCAACCGCGGCCTTGTTTAAAGAAATTCCCACGTGTCAAACATCGCCGCCTGGCCGCACGGCTCTCCTTCTTCAGTCAATAAATTCCAAACCGTCGCGCGGGAGATTTTGAACCGCCGGCCGGTTTTGGAAATCCGTACGCCCGAGTAATCATCAATGAATCCGCGTTCCGTCACCGCCGCCAGCAGGCGCGCCCGTTCTTCACGGTTCGGCGCTTCGGCGGTGAGCCGCGACGGCGTACGCGTCAGTTCTTCCCACGACATTTCCCAGAGCGCGAGGGCGGCGGCGTTGCCATAATTCAAAACCGGATCAGCCTCCGTGCCGTGTGAGACGAGCACGAACGGCGATTCAAAAATATATCGCGCCAGCCCGGCCGGGTTAAAAAGACCCGGCAGCAGATCACGTCCCGTCCAATGCCTGAGGCTGCGCGCCATGAGCTGCGTGTGCGTGATGACTGCGGGTTGGTTCCAGATAGTTTTCATTTGTCTCAATGCAAATCAATTCCGGTTGCGAATTTTCCGGAAAAATTCCCGGTTTCTGCCATTGCCCAACGAAATCCAATAATGCTTTTTGTCGAAATGAATGTGTTGAATGTCCGGCTTGGAACCAAAGAGGTCAGCCACCATCTTCAGATTCTCAGCATCATATCGCAGACGATTTTTGATTTCAGTTCTCCCATACTGGACAATGGCCACACTTGTTTCATCTGTGGCCGCCACAACATAGCGTCTTGTCTGCGCCCATTTCTGGTGGCGAAGTGTCGAAATAACTTTTGTGCGAGTATAGGTAATTTCGAGTTTCCCAAAGATTGCCTGAAACCGCTTTTTCTTTAGCGGTGACAATTTTTTTGCCCAAGACCATTCACGAAAAGTGCGGTTTCTATCGGACTTCCATGTTCCGAGCAGTCTTTTGTCTGCTTTTGGAAATGAAGGAATTCCGGATGTTCGTTTCACTTTATGTGGTTTATGGTTTTTAATCACAAAGCGAGCCTCAAAGTTTTCGCCAGTTCGTCGGGCGTGAGCGCGATGGGATTAGCCTTCATGCTGCTGGCCTTGGCCGCTTTCGTTACGAGGTCGGCCACATGTTCCTCGCGAATGCCGTAAGCGCCCAGCTTCGGGATCGGTAATTCGCCCACCAGTTTTTGCACCCATTCCACGCCGGCATCAGCGGCGGCGTGCGGGTTGCCGGTGAGCAGGGTGGCGACTTGATCATAACGACGAAGCACTAAACTATCCGGCTCACGCTCACACAATGCGCAAAGATTCGCCGCCATGACCTGCGGCAGCAACGCCGCGCAGATGGCACCGTGCGGGGCAGGAAAGCTTCCGCCAATTGGTCCGGCGAATCCATGCACGGCACCCAACCCGGCGTTCGCCAGCGCGAGTCCGCCGAACAGGCTGGCCACGGCCATGTCTTCGCGGGCGGATTTGTTTTGGCCGTTGAAAACTACTTCGCGCAGCGAACGCGCTGCGCGCTGGATGCCTTCGACGCACAGTGCGTCAGTCATCGGGTTCGCGCGCAGGCAGACAAAGGGTTCAATGAGTTGCGTGAGAGCGTCGAGGCCCGTGGCCGCAGTCAGCGCGGGCGGCAAATCATAAGTGAGTTCAGGATCAACCGCGGCGATGAGCGGCAGCATGAGTGGGCTGCGCAGGCTAACTTTGACTTTATGTTCTGGTGACGCGAGAACGGCGTTGCGCGTCACTTCCGCGCCGGTGCCCGCAGTCGTGGGAATGGCGATGAAGGTTGCAGAGCGCCTGGACAGCGGCTTTCCCGCGCCGATGATTTCAAGGTAATCCAGCAACGCACCTTCGTTCGTCATCATTGCGGCAATGGCCTTGCCTGCGTCAATCACGCTGCCGCCGCCGATGCTGATGACAAAGTCGCAGTTTTCTTCTTTGGCGAAGGCCACACCATTTTCGATGGTGGAAATTTCTGGTTCACCCGCGACTGGAAACGTCACTGAAGCGATGTCACTGGCGGAAAGACTGGCCAGTAGCTTTCCGGTACGCTTTGGACTGCCGCCCGTTACAACCAAGGCACGACCGCCAAGATGTTTAGCCTCCTGACCAACTCGATTAATGACACCCGCGCCGAAAATAATGTGTGTGGCGGTGGCAAATTTAAAGTTCATGCTCACCAGTTTTGATCCTCGGGAAAAATATTTTTTAAGACCACGCGCGTGCGCGGTGCGGCCATCATGGATTCCACGACGTCGCGCCAGGCGGGATAGTGCGCGGTTTCCTTGTGCGCGGCGTTGGCGGCGGCATCGCGATAAACTTCGACGAGCACAAAGCGCGTCGGGTCGTCAGCCTGCTGCACGACATCGAAGCGAGCGATTCCAGACTCCTGCACGCTGGCGCGGGCGTTGGCCAGCGTGGCGGCCTTGAATGCTTCGATACATTCCGGTTTCACCCGGATGTGAACATGCACGATGAACATGCCGGAGAGATAGGCCAAATCCGCTCAAAGCTCAAGCGCCGGTTAGAATTTTGGTGTTGTTCTAGCTTGCGGAGCGCGGCATTTATGCCGCTTCCGCCCGGCTTGCCAATAGGATATTGAAGCGGGCTAAAACCCGCGCTCCACTAGAAAAATTGGACGACGGTTGTGATTTTGACGACTGGCGGAAAATATTTTTATCTGTAAGCTGCGCGCAGAAAATAAAATTTATGGCCACACAGATTCCTGAAGAATTGAAAGCGGATCTGCCACCCAACAAATGGGGCAAAGTCCTCGGCGCAACGCCCGTGGTGATGGCGGTCATCGCCACGATGCTCGCCGGCCTTTCCTCCAGCGAGATGACCCGGGCGCAATACGACCGTTCTTACGCGGCGCAGCTTCAATCCAAGGCCGGTGATCAATGGAGTTATTATCAGGCCAAGAAATTGCGCGGTGCTGGCGCCCGCAGCACGCTTGATCTGCTCGCCGCCACGAGCGAGGTGCAACCGCTGGAGGCGGCGGCTTTGCCTGATGCTGATGCGGTAATCGTCGCCGCGCTGACAAAAAACCAATTGCCCGCCGCGACGCCCGTCAAGTTTGACGACAATGTGAATGCCGCGCTCGCGGCTGTGGAAAATTACCGGCCGGAACCGGAAGTTGTCATGGCGCTGGCCAAGGTGAAACCTGAGCAATTGGCGGCGGCGCTTTCAGCCGCGCAGAATGCGGCAACCGCGTTTGACACCGCCACTGGTTCCATCAACAAGGCTTCGGACAAATTCGATGAGATCTTAATGCCGGGTGACAAAAATGTTTTCCGCAATTTCTCCGCCGCGCGACTGCGTTACACAGCGGCGCGTTATGAGACTGAAGCGCGCTTGAACCAGTCCATTGCGAGCATTTATGAATTGCAGGTCCGCCAGAACAATTATTCCGCCGAGAAACATCACGCGCGCAGCGGGAAGTTTTTCTATGGAATGCTGGCGGCGCAAATGGCCGTGATCATCTCGACGTTTGCGATCGCGGCGCGCCAGCGGAATTTCCTGTGGTCCATCGCTGCGGCAGCCGGCCTGGCAGCGATTGCTTTTGCCGCCTACGTTTATCTCTACGTTTAAACTTAGGTTGGCGTATTCGCTGCCACGCGACAGGTCAGGCGAAATTTCCCGGAAGCCGCCGGCACCAGCGTCGGCATCACTTCGGTTTTGATGGCTGCGGAAAGTTGCAGCAACGCTTCCAGCTTAGAAGTCACAGCGCGCAAGTTTTCTTCCGTCGGGCCGGAACCATCCGGCACGACACGCAAAACACATCCGCCGTTTTCATCCTGGCGCAGCTCGTAGTGAGTGATGCCGCGCACTTCGGTAAAACATTGATCCACCTGCCACGTTGTTACGCGCTGACCGTCGTCGGCCGTCAACGCATCACGCGCACGACCGTGAACGGTGAAATGATTTCCATAAGAAGTAACGTGTTTCTCTGCGAGATCGCCGATGCGATAACGTAACAACGGCATGTAATCATTGGTCAAGGTGGTGACGATCAGATCGCCGACACCATGTGCGTCCGCGCCCACGATCTCCAGAAAAGCCGTGTCGTAACTGGGTTTCATTTCACCCGCTTCATTTTCCATGAGCAGATGTCCGGTTTCCGTCGAACCATAAAGGTTGAACACCGGCACGCTGAAGACGCGTTCCAAAATCCGGCGATGTACAACGCTGACAAATTCGTAACTGCATAAAATAAATTTCAGCGAGGGAAATTTCAGGCCGTGCTGTTCGCAATAAAGCGCGAACCGTGCGCCATGAACTGGATCAACATCGAGAAATTGTGGCGACCAGTCGGCCACTTCTGCGGCCATGTGCAGCAATTCCGCCTCGCTGATGAGAAACGGTATGCGCGCCAGATTCACGAACAGCGCGTTGCCGATCGTGCGTTGCTCGCGCGACATCCAGACCGTCGGACAGGTCAGGCCATTGCACGACGGCGATGTGATGGTGACGCGACGGGCATCGGGATGTTCATCCAAAACTTTCGCGACAAAACTGTTCAACCGCAGTGCGCGCTCTTCCTGGGCATTCCACCAGCCGCGCGCAAAAATCACCGGCAGCCGTTCGGACGAGGTGCCGGATGTATGTTCCAGTTCGATCAGGTTTTTCTCGACCAACATGTCGAGCGATTGTCCGGCAGGCAGGAAGTTTTGCGGGAAATTCTGCCGCATCTCCGGCTTCGCCATCAGCGGCAGTTGTTGGAAATCATTAAAGTTCACGCGATGACCGTTTTTCTGTGCCAGCACGTCGCGATAGAGCGGCACTTCACGCCACTGAGGAATGAGTTCTTCAATCTGGGAATGCTGTCCCGTTTCGCGGATGAGTTCTGGGTTGGCCAACATGGGCGCAATATACACGCAATCGGCAGATTGCAAATCCCGGCACGCCTGAGCTGCGCGCTTAGTTGGCGGCTTTGGCGTTCCAGACCGCCAGCGTGTCCGGCGAACCTTGCGAGCGGACGCCGTTGTCCGTCAGGATTTCGTCCGTGGCGGCAAGCATCTGGGCGCGGGGGAAAATCATCGTTTCACCGTAACGAGAGTTGCATTCGATGGTGATGAATTCATCCTTTGAATCCCGCAAAATTTCAACGAGATGCTTGAGATTCTTGACAGGAATGCCGTTAATGGTCTTCACGACTTCCGATCGTGGATTGCTGTAACCCTGAACCAGTTTATGTGGAAAGAAAGGCGACGAGATGACGACAAGGCCTTCGCCTGGAAACGCAGGTTGATCCGCTATGCGCGTCACCAGCGGATTCCCCATGGCACTGTAACGCGACAGGATGCTGCCCGCGTATTTTGACCGCAGATAACCACCCAGATACGCGTCCGTGGCGGCGGAAAAAACCAACGGTCCATAAATGAAATACGTGGGATAGGCGCTGTTAAGGCCGGGAATCAACTGCGGATATTTTGGAGAAACCGGCAGGTTGATTGCCTGTTCCTTGCCGTCGCGGATGATGGTCAATGGGACGGTGTCATTGGTCGCAATGTGCTGGATTTCATAATCGAAATGCACGCGCAAACTGTCGCCCAGTTTGATCATGCCCTGGTCATCTATCGGCGTGTCGCCGATCTTCGTGATGAGATCCCATTCCTTCAGCGGATAGGTTGCGTCATTTTTGTAAGGCTTGTGAACGACCATGCCCTCGGCGCCGGCGGGCAATTTAAGATACGAGCGCAATGCGGGATTTTCCAAAGTCTGCAGAACATCATACATCGCGGGCTTGCCGTCATAATGACCGTCGGCGACATCATTGAGAAACAGGTCAATCTCTTCGCTCGGGATGATGTAGCCGATGTTGTCGGCCTCGTTCAACCGGCTGAACGTCAGCCCGATCATCTTCTCGCCGACCACCGCCGGCCCGCCGCTGTTGCCGGGGTTGATCGCGGCGTCAATCTGGATGCGCAGGCCGGAAATCGGAAAATTATACGGTGTGAACTCCACGCGCGAAACGATTCCCTTGGTGATTGAAAGACTGTTGCCGCCTTCGGGAAAACCATAGGCCAGCACGGCATCCTTGATGCCCGGCAGGGTGTTGGCCATCTCCAGCGGCGGGTGCTTGTCAAAAAAGCTCTCGTCATCCAGCTTGAGCACCGCCAGATCAATTCCCGGAGCGATGGCCTCCACCGTGGCGGAAATTTTATCACCGGCCTGATTCGCCTGGATTTGCACCTGGCTGGCATAATCCACAACGTGCGCGTTAGTGAGAATGCGTTTGCCTTTGATCACCACCCCACTGCCGGTCTGTTCTTCCGGCGATTGCTTGGCCCACGGCTTGTAAGGATCAGGATAACGCACCGTCGAGAAAATTTTTACCACTGAATTTTCGATGTTTGGTGAAACGACGACATTGGTGGTTGATTCGGCGGCGGTTGAATTTAAAGGTGCGGCTGCTGCAACAATTAAAAATCGAACCAGTATGAAGCGGGCGAAAAGCGATTTTAATTCCATGACTGCAGATGCTAGATAACGGGCCGGGTTCGCGCAAAGAAAATGTCGTCACGTGCTAGTCAAATAGCTTTTCGCGCCCAGCGAAGTTTGGCCGGTGAGGAACGCGGATTATCATGGCGCTCTTCCGGCGTCGGACGGGTCACTTCGTGCGCGATGTCAGCGTAAAGTCCGTCGCGCAAACCGGCCTCGAAAGCTTTCTTCACCCGCCGGTCTTCGCCGGAATGAAACGTCAGGATCGCCACGCGGCCGCCGGGATTCAGGCACGACGGCAGATGGCGCAACAGCATGTCGAGCGCGGAGAACTCGTCATTCACTGCGATGCGCAACGCTTGAAACACGCGGCGCACAGTGAGGTCAAGTTCATCCTTGTGCAAACGTGGCAACGCAGCGCGGATGGCGGCGGCGAGGGTTTTGGTGGTGGCAAAGGTTTTTCCAGCGAGCACAATGGCCAGTTCGTTGGCGCGAGGCTCGTCCGCATTTTCCTGAAGCAAGTTCGCCAGCGCTTCCGGCGAAGTTTTTTCCAGCAAGGCCGACGCCGGAAAACCGCGCTGCGGATTCATGCGCATATCGAGCGGGCCGTCGGTCTTCACCGAGAAGCCGCGCGACGGATCATCAATCTGCATGGACGACACGCCGAGGTCGGCAAGGATGCAGTCGGCACCCGTGAACAGCGGCGCGAAAGGCTGTGCCCCCTCATCCCGGCCTTCTCCCCCGTGGGGGAGAAGGTGCCCGAAGGGCGGATGAGGGGGTGAGGCATCCGGCTCAGCAGCAACAGTTACGAATTCACCCCGGCCCTCTCCTTCTTTGCGGGAGGCGAGGGAATGAAATGAAGCCAATGCCTGCGGCAATCCGGCAAAATTACTGCGGATGGCCGTGAACATCTCCGGCCCAAAACCGGCGGCGCGCAAACGCGCTTCCGTCTTCGGCAATTCAACCGGATCGGCATCAAGACCAATCAATCTTCCGCCAGGTTGGAGGCGGGCGAGAATTTCCCGTGCATGACCGCCGTAGCCGAGCGTGCAATCCACGGCCAGTTCGCCGGGCTTGGGCGCGAGCGCGGCGAGAATTTCCGCGACCATGATGGGCCGGTGCGTGCCGGCAGGTGTTTTACCGGATGCGAGCACCTTGGCCACGGTGTCGGCGTAACGCTGCGGATCGCGCTCCTTGTATTTCTCCTCAAACCGGCGCGGGTTCTTGCCGGAGTAGCGCACACGACGCTTATGCGGCGTCGCGGGCGGGGAACTGTTCGGTGATGAAATGGATTCGTCGCGCACGTTGCGGATAAAATGAGATAGAATCAGCCGGATGAACAGAATGGAATCCTAACGGTAGTGGCACGGGCGTCCCGCCCGTGCCACTATGCTGCAAAAAACTCGATAATCCTTTTGGAGATTATCAGGAAAATTTGAAAAGATTCAACGCGGAAGGCGGACGCTGTTCGTTGATTCAGTGGCGGTTTCCTTGAGGAAGCTGTTCAACTGCGCCAGATAACCATCGAGTGCGTCACCGGCTTCAGGACCGAGTTCGCGTTTGAGCTGGCGGATTTGATCCGCCGATGACTGCGCTTCCCGGCGCAGATCGTTCAAGTTCAGGCTGCCGTTCAGCAAACCGCCGACCATCTCATCGTATTTGCTCGCCGCCGCCGGGCTGCCGCCCAGCATCTGCTCGCGGACCTGCTGGATGAAATTCGTATCCATGCCCGAATTTTTCAGGGCGGCGGACAAATCTGTATTCGGCTTTCCAGAGATGATCAGGGCGGCCGCCGGGGGCAGATTGGTCGCTGCCGGTGCGGGTGGAACCTTGCTGGCGGCAACGGCGGCGACGGTGTTCGTGCCGAACGCCAGACTGGCGACTTTTTTTCGCAGCACGGTGATTTTACCCAGCGTTTCGCTCTGCAATACCACGGTGTCGGCGGACACGGACAAAACCTTGCCGGAGAAACGGTCGCCGTTCTGCATCTCCACCTGATCCGCGCGCAGCCCGAGCGCGGCGGCGAACATGAAAATAATTCCAAATGAGCCGGATAGAAATTTAGTTCTCATGCCGAGAGCGTAGCGCATTGGTGGACGCTTCGCAAATGTGCGAATGAAGCCAGACAGAATTAACCGGATAAGAGAATAAAATCGCTGGCACTCCGGATTCAAAGCTGATGAAAAACAGTTAAACTGCTTCAAGCCTTTAAAAGGATGCGAACATCGCGTGCCTGCGGTCCACGATCCGTCTTAACAATGTCAAATTCGACACGTTCTCCTTCTCGCAGATACTGATGAACTGTCTCCCGGATTGACCGCCAGTTAACATAAACGTCTTGGCCATCCGTTGCCCGCGCAAATCCGAAACCATGATTGACATGCCAGAATGTCACGACACCTTGCGGGCGTTGGTTCTGACTTGGCAGCAAATGTAATGTGAATATACGGAGTCTGTCTGCTTGCCTGCGATCACCAGAAAAAGATTCAAGCTTGGTTTTAAGTTGGGCAACACAATCTTGAAATTGAGCGAGCGCCTTCTGCTCGTTCCAAAGGACTTCACAAATTTTTTGAGCATAGTCATCTGCTTTTTTCGGCATTAGCGGAGGATGTTCAACTCTTGCGATTGCCAAGCGAAACAGAAGCAGCAAATGGTGCCTGAACGGACGCATGGACGAAGGAAGTTCCCGCGCGCGAAAAAATCCTTCGATTCTGCTCAATGCTAAACCCGAAGCGTAATAAGGAAATGGAGAATGAGTTTCAAGAAAAAGGCGGTCACGGTAGTTCTCCAAAATTTCGCCGTAGTAACGATGCGTGCTATGCGGCTCATTTAGGAACATCCCCAGAAATGACTTTGCCTGTGCTGCCAAACTTATGATGGTCGTCGGTTTGATTGGTGTGTTTTCATATTGTTTGGAGCGACGCTCGTAATAAAGGCGCTTACTCATTTCCGAGCCAAAAGAATTATAGAACTCTTCAAGAGTCCTGTGGAACGGGGTCAGTGATTCAAATGCCTCCAGCTTAACTTCCGTCTGTCGGTTTGTAGCTTTGATAATCTGGTTCGTTATCTCTGGATCGTTCGTGACGATAAGCTTGACCGGCACAAAGACATTTGCGCCGAGCTTGTCTTTGGCCGCGTGCAAGACATGGCTCGTCTGGCAGCCGTTTACAATCTGGTAATCACTGATGCGAAAATTTGCCGCCACTTTTCCAATAGACTTCGCGACGATGGTAATTCCGTTGTTGAGTAATACAAAACTATCCGAGGTGGTAGCGCCTCCCAAAGTTGCAGCAATTTCTGAATTAACCGGATTACCCCCTTGGAAGTCACGGACATTGTCGTAGAAAAGACTCTTTTGAATTTCACCCTCGTCGTCCGTGATCAATTTCAAAAATTCAGCCGACGGCAAAATGCCAAGATAAGCTTCATCAACTTTATCTATCTTTGGAAGGATTGTGTGCTTTTCAAAATTAACTTCCTTCTCAACTCGATGCCGAAGTGCCCGATAGATAGATTTCAGCCGATCCGCATCCAATGGTAAAAACCTGACGTCACCAAAAAGCCCCGTTTTCTTCAGCTCGCCTAAATCTGGATTTATCCGACCTGTGAGGTATTCGTCATCCTTCCATTTTCCTGTTGAGGCATAAAACAGGTGGCACACGGGAAGGCGTTTTAGGTGAATGGAGTTCTTATTATAGATGTAATCTTTTATCTCGCGAAATGCGGTAACGCTTTCGTTGGCCTTAACCGTTGGCTTGTCGCTGAAAAAATTGCGAACCCCAAATAGAAAATTTCCAATATCACCGCCGTCGAACTTGGCGGAAGTCTTAGATTGAATGAACACAAACTCCACTTCGAGGCGGCCTGACTCGCGGAAATAATCAACATCATCCTTGTCAATCACCACGCGGTCATTGATGAGGATTGCAATCGTATCAATCGCGGTATCTTGCCCGCCATCGACATCTAAATCCTCCAAAGAAGCAGGACTGCCAGCTTGTTTTGAAATAACGCAAAATGTAACAAAGCGTGAAAACAAATCTGATTCAGACAATTTCTCAAGACCGTGTTGTTCTTTGAAATCTTGCAGATAGCCGTTGAGGATTTGATCGTTCATTAGTGTTAAATTTTAAACGTGCCGGACAGCGCCTTCTGGCCTTGGGTTTATCATCATCATATTTCACATGGAAACCGATTTCCCGTTTCGGCTTCGCTGGCGGCGACATTAACTGCCGGATGGCGTCGAACACAACCTTGAACTGCGCGTCATATTTTTGCTCCAGTGCGGCCAGCTTGCGGGCCAGGTCGGCATTGGAAGCCAGCATCTGCCGCAGCTTCACAAACGCACGCACCACCTGCACGCTCGTCTGCGCCGCCCGTTCGCTGTTCAGCACATTCGCCAGCATCAACGCACCGTGCTCGGTGAAGGCGTAGGGCACATGCGGTGAAAATTTCAGCCGGGCGAGGTTATCACAATTTGTGATAACCTCGGCTTTCTCTTTTTGGGTAAGTTGGAACATGAAATCCGGTGGGAATCGTCCCAGATTGCGTTTGACCGCCTGATTTAGCGCACCAGTTGAAACCTCGTAAATGACCGCCAAATCCAAGTCCAACATCACCTTTTCACCGCGAATCAAAAGTATGGCCCTTTCGATTCGCTCCATTGGAATAATTGAATGGGATTCAATCATGTGGTGGTTTTCTACCAGAAGTGGTCGCAAAATACGACCACCTTTTCCTGTTTAAGGTCACAATTTGCGACCTTAAAGCGCAGTTCACTTAAACCAGTCACAGAATGTGACCGGTTCGACATCTTGAGGTGCCAACTTGGCACCTCAAATTTCAGCGGCGGCTCGCGGGGACGCTCGCCCCACCGGAATCAGTTTTTTTCAGGCTGAATTGGTTCGAGAGTTCCATCGTGAAGCAACTTGTAGCGGCGGCCAGCCCAGACAATCGTGTTGCCGAAATACGCACCAAAGAAGGTGATTCCTTCCACGATATCCATAATTGGCAGCAGCCACCAGGCGCGTGACCAGTCGGGCATTTTTACGACCGGCTGCAATCCGGCGGCGAGCAGCCAACGGATCAACACGACTGCGGCAAATGCGCTCCACGACCACCAGTTGCACGGATGAAGCAAGGTGAAGAAAAGCGCCCAGAAAACCGGGTAGGTGATGATGACGCCGAGGAATTGCGCGCCACGTGAACGGCGAATAGTTCGTTTCCAGCGTTGCATCCGGGTGAACGCCTCGCCAAACGTTTCCGCCGGCACCACGCAATCGAGCAGCAACGGCGGCACAATCACGCGCAAGCCAAGCTTTGAAGCGCGGTTGCCGAGTTCGTAATCGTCGGCCAGATGATTCAGGAAATTTTTGAAGCCGCCGACCTTATCCAGCACGGCGCGCGGCACGGCCATCGTGTGGCCGATGGCCCAATGGATGCCGGTTGTGTGCTGTGCGAGCATCCATTGCGGTAGAAAATTAAACCCGTAATGCAGCGCGATTATCTTGCCGCCGAGCGTGCGCGCCTCGATGCCGCGCGGCAGACAGGTGAGGCAGCCGACTCCGGGTTGCGCGAGCCGGGGCACAAGTTGCTGCAAGTAATTTTTCGGTGCGGCGACGTCGGCATCAGAGAAGAAAAGAAATTGTCCCGTCGCTTGTTGCCACATCGCTTCCATGATGCTGGTTTTACGGTTGGTGCCTTGCAGTTCGGCGAACACGAGCTGGATTTTACGTTCGGGAAAGGTTGCGCGCAGTCGTTCGGCTATGGCCACAACCGGATCGTGCTGGCGTATGGTGCCGATGATGATTTCCACTTCGCCGGGATAATCCAGCCGGCAAAATGAGGCGAAGGCTTCGTAGGTGTTCGGCCCGATGCCTTCGACGGGTTTGAGGATGCTGACCTTCGGCGCGGGTTCTGGAAGCGGTGGCAGATTTTTGTTTGCGAAATGCCGACGGGTGGCAAACAGCCCAAGGGTGATTGAAACCAAACCCATCAGAACCAGAAGGCCGACGAGCGCGGTCACTGCATACCACAATTCGATCATGGAGCTTTCGCCTGGGTCACCGAGCGCGCGATAAAGAAGACGCCGACGACGATCAAAAAGATTCCGAACCAGCGCGTGGAGTTGACGGATTCACCGAGCATCCATTTGCCGAGGATGGCCGTGCCGACGTAACACAGTCCCATGATCGGGATCACGACGCTGGCGTCCCAGCCCCATTTGAACAGCGTGAGCGTGCCGACAAACTGGATGATCATCAGCACGATGCCAAACGGAAGCTGTGGTGATTTCACCAAGGCTTGCAGGACGGGAACGCCGGAAGCGGTTTGGGCACCAAAGCGGTCCATGCCCATCTTGAGGAGAATATTGCCGGCGGACAGGCTGACAATGGAAACGGCGAAAACAATGACCGCTTGAGATAAAGGTTTCATGAAGATGTTTTTGCCGGCAAAGCGTAAACCTTCAACTGATGCCCGATGCGAACCAGTCGCTCCAGTCTGTGCGTTTGCACACTGCATGGCAAAGCACCGATTGCAAAAGACGGAACTGATTTATTGCGGGATGCTGTTGGTGGCCCAAACGCTCGAATTATTGGTGGCCGAACCTTTGACCGGCATGGGATGGGGCGGCGGCGGCGTGGATCTCTCAACGTTCACCACAATGCAGCCGGTCAAAAGCGCGATGCTGGTCACGGTAAACACGGCAAACAGGGCGAGTTTATTTTTCATTTTTTGCCTTTCTGGATTTGGGTTTTTACCCGGACTGAATTGTTAATTGGTGCGCATAGCAGGACTTGAACCTGCACACCTTGCGGCACTACCACCTCAAAGTAGCGTGTCTGCCAATTCCACCATATGCGCGACCGGTGAACAATAAACCAAGCGGCGGCGCGGCGCGCAAGTTGAATCGGTACCAAACGTGATTCAAAACAGAAAGAACCGCCCGGCATCTTGAATTGATTTTGCAGCGGTTTTTTAAACCTTTCAATTGAAGAATCGCTGCCAGCCGCGCACGGGCAGGGGTTGCGGCTGGTTGAATTTGTCGCTCTTCATCTTGCCGAGGTCAATCTGCATCAGGATGCCGACGCTGCTGGCGCCGCGTCCGCTGGCGCGGATGGCGTCAATGCCGTAAGCGTAGTTGAGCATCAGTTTCACCCGGCGGGAGGGTGTGTGATACAAGATGCCGCCGCCCACGCCGGTGAGACTGTTGCCCGGCTGCGATTCGCCGGGCAGATAGTCCACCACCGCCGTGGATGCATTTAGATTCAGGTCGAAAAGTCTTCCGGGGTCGATCGGCACGAGGTAACTGGCGTTGAGAAGAACGAACTGCCGGGCGCTGATCTCCTGAAAATAATACCCGGGCAGCGACAGTGGAAACTCCGACACCAGCGGCAGAAAGCCGCCCAGCCGGTAGGCGCTGAAATGATCCGCCTGCACGCTTGTCCCGGTGGTCAGGCGCACATAAAAACTGTGCTGGCTCTCGGGCAGCGTGTAGGCCAGCGCGGCTTCCGTCCAAAACAGTTGTGATTGCGAATTGAGTTCGTATTTGTTGGCATAACCATAACTGCCCGGATCGGTGCGGATATGGCCTTCATACCAGACGGATAATTCCATCGCCAGCGGCGGGAATAGTGTTGGTTCCACGCCGCCCCAGCGCAGACCGGTGCGCACGCTAAAATCGGTGTGGTCGTTGGGAAGTTGAAAAAACGGCGAGGTGTCGTCGTTGCGGTTGTAGGAAGAATAGTGCGCCATGCCGCGCAAAATAAAGTACAAGGGAATCTGATCACCGGGGTTGAACAGGTGATAGACGCTCGAAGAAACTTCGGCGCCGTTGCCTTCAAACGATTCGCTCGGGTAATAAGTGCCACCGTGAATTTCGTTATAACTGTCCGCAAAACCGCCGCCCGCCAGGCCGATCGCGAAATCAGTATTTGGCCCGATGCCATTGACGAAACCGAGGTTGGAATCCAGATAAACCGGCGCGACCGCCAGTCGCAACGTAAGGTTTGTCTTCAAAAAATCCGGCTGGTTGTGATAAAAAAATGCATAGCCCGCAATCGGCACATGGCCTTGAAAAGCCTGGTTGTAACCGAACTGGATGAGGTCGCGCGGCGCGGGATCGATTTGGCTGAAAGCCGTCAGGGGAACAAGCAACCAGAACCACAGCAGCCGCCCTCCAAGTTTAATCACCCCGTTTTCGTATCGGAAACCGGCGTGGCGGGCAAGCCGCGAATGCAGACGATTGTCCTAATTTCGGAGCGCGGCATTTATGCCGCCTCACTGTTTAAAGTGGTTGGAGTGTTGAAGCGGGCTAAAGCCCACGCTCCATCGGCAGATCGAAAGCAGCGAGTGCAGACTCTCGCTGGACACATGGAAAATTTTCCGGCTTACTATGGCGAATTTAATTTTGCCCGATGTCATCACTGAACGCTGAAAAACTCGCCCAGGCCAAGTCGCTCGGATTTTCCGACCGGCAGATCGCCCATCTCACCGGCACGACCGAGGACGCCGTCCGCGCCGAGCGCAAACGCATCGGCCTCGTGCCGAGCTACCGCCTCGTGGACACCTGCGCCGCCGAGTTCGAGGCTTACACGCCTTACTATTATTCCACTTACGACCGCGGCGACGACGAAGTGAAGGGCAACACCGCGAAGAAGGTGATGATCCTCGGCGGCGGCCCGAACCGCATCGGGCAGGGGATCGAATTTGATTACTGCTGCGTCCACGCGGCGTTCGCGCTGAAGGAGGACGGGTTTGAAACCATCATGGTGAATTCAAACCCCGAAACGGTTTCCACGGACTACGACACCAGCGACAAATTATTTTTTGAACCGCTCACGCTCGAAGACGTGCTGCACATTTACGAACGCGAAAAATGCTGGGGCGCTATTGCCCAGTTCGGTGGGCAGACGCCGTTGAATCTTGCACTCGGCTTGCAGAAGAACGGCGTGAACATTATCGGCACGTCGCCGCAGAGCATCGAGATCGCAGAAGACCGGAAACTGTTCGCGGCGATGCTAAACAAGCTCAACATCCCGCAGCCGCCGAACGGCCTCGCTACGAATGCCGAGGAAGCGCTCGTCATTTCCAAGCGCCTGACCTATCCCGTGCTCGTGCGCCCGAGTTTCGTGCTCGGTGGTCGCGCGATGCAGATTGTTTATTCTGACGCCGAACTGTCGCACTACATGAAGTTCGCGGTCGAGGCGTCGCCTGAACGCCCGGTGCTCGTGGACAAATTTCTCGAAGACGCGACCGAAGTGGATGTGGACTGCATCGCTGATGTTGGTTTGCCGAACGGCGGCACGATTGTGATCGGCGGAATGCTCGAGCATATCGAGTTTGCCGGCGTGCATTCTGGCGACGCCGCGATGGTTTTCCCGCCGCACACGCTTTCCCAAAGCGTGATTGATACCATCCGCACTTACACGCACGCGATGGCCACCGAATTAAAAGTTGTCGGCCTGATGAACGTGCAATACGCCGTCAAAGGCGACACCGTTTACGTTTTGGAAGTGAACCCGCGCGCCTCGCGCACTGTGCCGTTCGTCTCGAAAGCCATCGGCAAGCCGCTCGCGAAAATCGCGGCGCGCGTTATGGCGGGCAAAACGTTGAAGGAACTGAACTTCACCGAGGAGATCTGGACCAAGTATTGGGCGGTGAAGGAATCGGTTTTTCCGTTCAACAAATTCGTCGGTCAGGACATTTTGCTCTCGCCGGAAATGCGTTCCACCGGCGAAGTCATGGGCCTCGACGCCGATCTCGGTGTGGCTTACGCCAAATCGCAGATGGCCGCGAATTCGCCGCTGCCGCTCAAAGGAAAAGTTTTCATCAGTGTCAGTGACGAACATAAAAAAGAAGTCGCCACGGTCGCCAAACAGTTTGCCGATCTCGGCTTTGAACTGGTCGCCACGGGCGGCACGGCTTCCGTTTTGGAAAAGGCCGGGTTGAAAGTTCAGCGGGTTCTAAAATTATTGGAAGGGCGTCCGAACGTGATTGACCTGCTCAAGAACAAGGAGATCCAACTCGTCATCAATACGCCCGCCGGCCAGTCGCCGCGTGAAGATGAGGTCAAAATCCGCACCACCGCCGTCTATACCAACACGCCGATCATGACAACCTTGAGTGGCGCGAAGGCCGCCGCGCTCGGTATTGCCGCCCTGAAAAAATCCGGCTACGCAGTGAAGACGGTACAGGAATATCATTGAACAATTGATGGCTCCATTATGGGCAGTTCAAAACGCATTCCCACCGACGGCGCAACGAGCTTTGGCCACAATCCGTTTGGCGCTTTGTCGAGTGAAGGGCTTCCGCCGGCGCCGGAGATTGCTATGACTAATTCCGGTTCACAGGCCGCCAAGCCCAAAAAGAACCGTGGTCGCGTGGACATCATCCGACAGACGGCGGGTCGCGGTGGCAAGACGGTGACGGTGGTGAAAAATTTTGTCGGCATTGGTCTGCCGGAAAAGGAACAACTGGCCAAGGCCATGCAACGCGCCTGCGGCACCGGCGGCACTGTGAAAGACGGCCAGATTGAAATCCAAGGCGACAAACGCGAAGAGGTCGCACGGATTTTGACCGAGGCGAATTTTCGTCCAGTGTTTGCTGGTGGCTAATTATTATGCCAGCAGTTCCTGAATCTCATCCCAGCTCAACGAAGCCGAGAATTCCTCTTCGCCGCCAATCGTTGCCTGGATGATTTCGCGCTTGCGGTTTTGCAGCGTCAGGATTTTTTCCTCCACCGTGTCGCGCGTGATCAGCTTGTAGCTCGTCACGACTTTCGTCTGCCCAATACGGTGTGCGCGATCCGTTGCCTGATCCTCCACCGCCGGATTCCACCACGGATCAAAATGGATCACCGTGTCCGCGCCCGTCAGATTCAGTCCCACGCCGCCCGCTTTCAGACTGATGAGAAACACGGGAATCGCCGCGTTCGTTTGAAATTTCTCCACCACCGCGCCGCGATCGGTTGTCGAGCCGTCGAGATAACAAAACTCGATGCTCTCCGCTGTGAGCTTCTCCTTCAACAGCGTCAACATGCCGACGAACTGGCTGAACACCAGCAGGCGATGGCCGCCATCAATCACTTCTTCCAGCAACTCGCTGAACATTTCCAGCTTGCCGGAAGCATTCGCAGGATTGACGTTTTCCAATTTCAGCAACCGCAGATCACAGCAAATCTGCCGCAGACGCAGCAGTGCGGTCAACACCACCATGCGGCTCTTGGCGATCCCCTGTGCGCCAACGGCTTCCAATACTTCCTTGCGGCTCGCCTCAATAACCTGCTGATACACGCCACGCTGATCAGGCGTCAGTTCGCAGAAGGAAACCTGCTCCAGCTTCGTCGGTAAATCCGCTGCGACTTCCTTTTTTAATCGTCGTAGCATGAATGGACGCAGTCGTCGCGCCAGCCGCTTCTGCGCTTCCACATTTTTCTCCTTCGCAATGGGCAATTCGTATCGCTCGCGAAAATCTTTAGCCGAGCCGAGATAACCCGGCATGAGAAAATCAAAGATGGACCAGAGATCCAAAACGGAATTTTCCAGCGGCGTGCCGGTCAGCACAATGGGATGTTGCGCCTTCACGGCTTTGACCGCCTGGGCATTCTGCGTCTGGCGGTTCTTGATGTGCTGCGCCTCGTCGAGCACGACGGTGTCAAACTCCAGTTCGCGATATTTTTCTGCATCACGACGGATCAACGCATAACTCGTCACGACAATGTCGCTGGCAGCAATCTCGGCAAACCGCTCGTGCCGGTCCGGGCCGTGCAACGCGAGAATTTTTAACTCTGGCGTGAACTTCTTCACCTCGGCAGCCCAGTTGAAGACAAGGCTCGTTGGACAAATAATCAACATGGGCGCAATACCCGTCTTCGCCTGGCGAACAAACCGCAGAAACGCCAATGTCTGCAACGTTTTCCCCAAACCCATTTCATCTGCGAGAATGCCGCCGAAACCGTTCTCACGCAGAAATTGCAACCACGCCACGCCCTGCTTTTGATAAGGTCGTAAAACATTTTCCAAATCTCCCAGCGGAGGACATTCCAGTTTGGCCTCGCCGCTTTGCTTGGCCGCGCGATCCCGCCACGCGGTCGGCGCCTGGATTTTCCAATCGCCATGCTGCCGCAAAGTCGCTTCCAGAAAACCGGCCTGTTTACTGCTGATGCGATAACCCGACGCATTTTGTTGCGGCGCGCAATCGAGCAGCACTTCCTGCAGTTCTTCCACCGCACCTGAATCAATCACAGCCATCTTACCGTTCTTCAAGCGCGTATGGTTCTGGCCGGATAAGATCAGCCGCTGGATGTCCGCCTGTGAAAAGGTTTCGCCACCGCTTGAAGTGAACACGACGCCAAGATCAAACCATTGCACACCCGACGACGTGATCTGAAACTGCGGCTCGACGCGCTCGATGTTCTTGAGCGTGCGATTCTCCAATTGTTCGTCCAGCGTGACATTCCACTCGCGTTGCAGTTTGGGAAATTCGCGTGCAAGAAAATTCAACACGGCGTTCTGGCCGAGCAATTGCAGCTTGCCCTGGCTGTCCGGCGCGGAAAACCCGCTGCGTTGCAAACGGTTCAGCGCCGCACACTCCGCACCGGAGTCGCGTGTGGAATAGCGCGTCATTACCCCGGGGTCGGACAGCCAGACATTTTCGTCCGACGCCGTCACGCCCAGGGTCATGATGCGCGGACCGTAGGCGCATTGCAAAACCGCACCGAGTTGCACGAGGCCGCCTTTGAGCGCGAGCAGAAAGCGCGGTGCCTGGGGTTCGAGCATGAAATCCGCCAGGGTGAAATTGGCTTCAATGCCGCTTGCCGCCAACTGCGGCCAGGACTGACCCAGGAACTGCGGCACCTGCAAACGCGGCACGCGCACTGGGGCGCGAAAAATGTCTTTCGCGACGGATGGCAAGCCCAGCGGTTGTAATGTCTGATTTTGCCAGACCCAGTCGCCGATCATCGCGAACGCGCCAGTTTTCTCCTTCAACGCCAGAACGATTTCTCCGTTCGGCTCCAATGTGGCGCGCAACGGCAGTTGAAGCGGCGTTTTCGTGACGGTGACTGCGCTAGATTTTCCCAGGGTGATATTTTTATGCCCCGCCAGCGCCAGCAGCAGAGCAGTGAAATCTTTCGTGTCTATTTGCAGGATGGCAGGCGTCTCGCCGTTCGTCAGCGTTTCCAACTGCTCGATGATCGTGTTATCCTGTGCCGAAAAGGCGTAGGAACGTCCCTTGGGTAGGGCGTTCAATGGACACCGTCCACCGCCCCATTTCGCTTCCAGCACCAGCATCACTTTGCCGCGCGTGATGGCTTGATCGAAATTTGGCGGTAGAATAAGGAACAGTTCTGCCGGTTCGCCCGCTACGTCGCGTTGGAGCGAGGAAGTTTTCTTCAGCGGTAACTGAGATTGACGCGCCCTACCATCGCCCAAATCAGTTTGAGAGTTTTTCGACTTTTGCGCATCCAACCAGTGCAATCCTACCGCGACGACATGGGCGCAGATTTTCCCCCACTGCCGTGCATCGCGACAGGTGCAGAGGTTTTCCAGTTCAACCTCGCTCTTGATCACCATGGACGCGCGATAGGGGATCTCGCCACCCTGCACCACACCGCGCAGCAACGGCGGCGCCCAATACGAACTAAGGACGTGGCCCTGCGCGAGATAGGCGCGGGCGCGCTTCACCGCGTCCCAGCCGGCGGCCTGGGTGAACAATGCTTCTGTCAGCTCGGCGGACATTTCCCTCAATATGCGGTCAGGCCGCGCGCCTGAAAATAATTAAAAACAAATTGTCCAGTTTTGCGGTTCGCGGACATCATTCAGCAGATGATCGAACTGGACGACCATGAACTGCTCGCGGAATACGCCAGTACCAAATCCGAGACAGCTTTTGGCGTGCTCGTCGCGCGGTACGTGAACCTCGTTTATTCGGCGGCGCTGCGGTTCACCGGCAATCCGCATCATGCCGAGGAAATCACGCAGGCGGTTTTCATAATTCTGGCGCACAAGGCTGGACGGCTGCGGCGCGGAACGGTGTTGTCCGGCTGGCTCTATCACACCGCGCGGCTCACGGCGGCTAATTTTGTGAAGGGCGAAATCCGCCGGCAATTCCGCGAACAGGAGGCTTATATGCAATCCACTTTGACTGAAACGGACGCGGACGCCTGGAAACAGATCGCGCCGTTGCTGGACGAAGCGATGGGCCGTCTGGGCGAAACCGACCGCAACGCCGTCGTGCTGCGATACTTTGAAAATAAGAGCGCGCAGGAAATCGCCACAGCTTTGAAGCTAAACGAAGCAGCGGCGCACAAACGCGTGACGCGCGGTCTGGAGAAGCTGCGGAAATATTTTGTGAAACGCGGCGTGACGCTGTCGGCTACGGTCATCGCCGGAACGGTAGCGGCGAATTCGGTACAGGCTGCGCCCATTGGTTTGGCGATGACAACGGCGGCAGCAGCGGCGAAAGGCATGACGATTGGCGGTTCAACTTTAATCCTCGTCAAAGGAGCATTGAAAATTATGGCATGGGCGAAAGTGAAAACGACGGTGGTAATTGGTCTTGCGATTTTGGCTGTGGGAACGACATCAGCAATTGTGGTGGAAAAAATCACTACCCAAGCAAATTCAGTTCTAGAGCAGCGGTTAGAGGACGGGTCGCTGTTAATATTAAATCGCTTTTCGTTTGGAGATAAACACGAGTTTGGCTATGGAGGCAAAAGAAAGAACTGGAGCAATCCTGGCCATGATACGCTCGCTGTGGAATTTAGCTTGGTAAGTAGTGACGCCGCAAAGCATCCTTTGGTTAATCCGGCTTTTTACCGTCAATTTCGATGTGTTATTCACGGTGACCAAGGGATTGAATACTCGCAGGAGTTTATGTTGGGCAGTTTCCATCAGGATTCAGGCGGATGTTATGGCTATGTCTTGACTGGCTCATTTCCTCGTGATTCCCAGTGGCTTTGGTTTCGGATTGAGAAGTCAGCGACCAACAATCCTTACGGCCCATGGCAAACTGTGGCGGAATTCAAAGTGTTAAATCCAACGCATCCAGTAAACCTCAAGTGGCTTGCTAGTCCTAGTCCCACTACCAATACGGTTAATGGAATGGATTTTGTTCTTGGCCAGATAACGGTTGAAACAAAATCCTTTTCTACCAGGGACATTTGGAATCATGTCGTGACAATACCGACTGAAGTTTGGAGCAATGGTGTTTTGCTCACGAACTGGACTCCAACCTATATTCAAGCTGGGGATGCTAGCGGTAACGAGTCGTATTTCCAGAGCCACCGCAGCCTTGATCCGCGTTACGTTTGGAAACTGGACATGGATTTCGAACCGGAGTCAGATTTTTCGCCGGAGGATACGGTTACTCTTCAGTTGTCAGAGCCAACATTCACAATTACAACAAATGTTTCGGATGTGCCGGTGGTAATTTCTTGGGACGGAAATTATATTGAGGCAAGCATTTCGACTAACAATTCAAGTCTAGCGTTAAAGTTTGTTAATGTTGCGAATGATGGTGGTGATAACTTTACCGATGGAACTGGCAGCTGGGGGCAATATCAATTTCGGAAGGGGAACTTTATGATTCGAAAAGCGAACCATGTAACAGATGCAAAACCAACAAAATTGACTTTTGCCATAGTTCCCAATGTTCATACGACTTTCTACACTCAACCGAAACTTGTCACGGAGGACATGAAATAATTTTGCGTTCGCCCCCCTTTTCAACCTTCATTCCAAAGTGCTAGAGCGCTGCGCACTCCAAGACGCTCCGCGCAGTTCCTGAGTCTTTAGTGAACGCGCCAGCGTCTTGGAGTGCGGCGGCCCCCCGCCGCTTTTCTCCGTCCAACCGATAACAGCTTTAAAGGACAAAGACGCATTTTTAATTCTCCCGTTTGATTGGCGGCGCTCTGCCGAGACGCCGCTACGCATTTAAAACCTTAGCCCAAACTCGCTCGCTTTGTTTGCTTCGTTACCTTCTGTTCAAATCGTCCTCTCCCGTTTAGGCTTTGTTCACTTAAAATTTGATTGAGACCTGTGATGAAAACCGAACACCCAGAATTGCTCCCGCTACTGAAGCAATACTTCGGCTTCACCTCGTTCCGTCCGCTGCAAGAGGAGATCATCCGTGATTCATTGGCGGGTAAAGATACGTTTGCGTTGTTGCCGACCGGTGGTGGCAAGTCACTTTGTTTCCAACTGCCCGCGCTGGTTCGTGACGGGCTTACGGTTGTGGTCTCGCCGCTGATCGCGTTGATGAAAGATCAGGTGGATGCGCTGCAAGCCAGCGGCATCGCGGCAACTTTTCTTAATTCATCGCTTGCGGCAGGCGAGGGACGTGAGCGTTTGCGCGGTCTGCACAATGGCGAATTTCGCCTGCTCTACGTTGCGCCGGAGCGGCTGATGCTTTCGGGCTTTCTCGAGGATTTGCAGCGCTGGAACGTACGGCTCATCGCGATTGACGAAGCGCATTGCATCAGCGAATGGGGCCACGACTTCCGTCCGGAATACCGCCAGATCGCCAATCTGCGAAAATATTTCCCGGGCATCCCGTTCATGGCGCTCACCGCCACCGCCACGGGTCGTGTGCGCGAAGACATTATTTCGCATCTGAAACTTCACGAGCCGAAATGTTACGTCGCCAGTTTCAATCGTCCGAATCTGACCTATCGCGTTCTCCCGAAAAACAAGCCATTCGATCAATTGCTGGAATTTCTCCGCGCGCGACCGAAGGAAGGCGGCATTGTTTACTGCATGTCGCGCAAGGCGACCGAGAGCGTGGCGGAACGCCTGAATGAAAACGGCGTCAAGGCCCGGCCCTATCACGCCGGTCTTACGCCGCAGGAACGCAGCACGAACCAGGAGCTTTTCCTGCGCGACAACATCCGCGTCGTCTGCGCAACCATCGCGTTCGGCATGGGCATCAACAAGCCGAACGTCCGCTTCGTCGTCCACTATGATTTGCCGAAGAACATCGAGGGTTATTACCAGGAAACCGGGCGCGCGGGCCGTGACGGTTTGCCGGGCGAATGTGTCCTGCTGTTCAGCGCCGGCGACGCGGTGAAACAGACGACGTTCATTGATGAAAAGCCGAATCCGCAGGAACGCCAGATTGCGCGCGAACAATTGCAGCAGATCGTTCACTATGCCGAGGGTGCGAACTGCCGACGCGTGGAGCTGCTTGCATATTTCGGGGAGAATTTTTCTCCGGGGAGCACGCCCGCCTCGGGCGCAGTCCGGCGCGCCCCGCGCCGGACAACGGAGGCGGACGAGGCGTCCGCAGAAACGCGCGAGGGCGCGCGTGCTCCCCAGACGGAAATCAATTGCGGTGCTTGCGACAACTGCATTTCGCCACGGGAAACGTTCGACGGCACGCTCGCCGCGCAGAAGCTTCTCTCCTGCGTTTTCCGCATCCGCGAGAAAAGCGGTTTTGGTGTCGGGCTAAATCACGTGGTCGAAGTCCTGACCGGTGCGGATACCGAGAAGATCCGCAAATGGGAGCACGCGCAGCTCTCCACGTTCGGCATCGGCAAGGAACACAGCCGGCCTGAATGGGCGGCGATCGGGCGCGAACTGATCCACCTCGGTTTTCTCCGGCAGACGACGGAAAAATTCAGCGTGTTGGAAATCACGAACGAAGGCCGCGCGGCGCTGAAAGAGCGCCGGAAGATCACGCTCACCAAGCCCGTCACCGCGCCGGAAGCAAAAATTCATCACGTCGGCGAAATTGCCTGCGACGAAACCTTGTTCGAGCGTTTGCGTGAACTGCGCAAGAAGCTCGCGGACGAACGCGATGTTCCCGCCTACATCATTTTCTCCGACGTGGCTTTGCGGCAGATGGCAAGGAATTATCCTGAAAATGAAAGCGATTTCGCACGCATCAGCGGCGTCGGCGAAAAGAAACTGCGCGAGTTCGGCGAAGCGTTTCTCAATGAAATCGCCCTGCATCTGGCCACGAATCCACGCCAGATTTTTGCGGAAGAATCCTTCGTCGTCCCCGTGGCGCAACGTTCCAGCCTTGGTGACACTGCCCGCGAAACGCTCCGCCGCTTTCGTGAAGGAAATTCGCCAACAGAAATTGCCAGCGCTCGCGGATTGGTGGTCGGCACCATCTACGGACACCTCGCCACCGCGATTGAGTCTGGCGAGGCGATTGATCTGGCGCAGCTCATCAATGCGGAAGCGCAGGTGGAAATCGCCGCTGCCTTCAAGCGCACTGGCTGGGGCAACATCGTCGGCGCACGTGAGCTGCTCGGTGAGAAATATGATTATGGACTGTTGCGGATTTATCGCGCCGCCAAAACCCGGGCTGCTTCCTGAAGAGAGCAGTTTCCTTTGCCGGCGTTTTATGGTTCAACTACGGCGTGCGACTGGTAGTCATATTTATCCTCTGGTTTCCGGGCTTGGCCAGTCTGGCGGGCGAAGATTTGACCAGCCTGCCGGACCGTGCCACCAATGCCCCGACGGGCGGCGAGTTTGTCCGGCGTATCACGTCTGCTGATTTTGCCGGACGTGAACGGCAGATTTATGCGGAAATCACAGCGGGCAATATCCCGGATTTTCTGCGCCAGTTCCAACCGGTGACCGTCACGAACATCAGCTCTGGCCGGACGAATGTCGCCACGTTCTTTGTCACGCCAGACTATCTCGCAATCGGCCCCAACGAAGATTATTTTCTCACGCCGATGACGCCCATGACGGCGCGACGGATTGCCGACCGGCTCGACTGCACATTGCCTACGCGCAAAATGGTGGATGCCATTTATGCCGCCGCCGAGGTGAGGCTTGCGCCCGTGCCGATTCCGCCGGACGCGGCCATGACCACGGTTCCGGTTTTTGCACAGCACAATGCCACGGTTCGCACCCAGCGCGCCGATTTTTTGAAACCGCATCCGCTGGGCGCACTGGTGGCAGGGCATCAAAAAGATCTGGTCATCACGCCGATGCTGGCTGATGCGCCGGGCAAGGTCGCGATTTATGGCTGGCATCAAACGAACGGCGTGCCGATCCAGCCGTTGTATCTCAAACACGCCGCGACCTGGGTGGACTACAGCCAGTGCGTCCGGCTCGTGCGGCAGGCAATGACGGTGAACGGCCAGCCCACGACGGTGGCGCAAGTGCTCGCCGATCCCCGACTCGCCGCGCTGTTGAGCGACGAAGGTGTCATCACCAGTCCGCGTTATCCGACAAATGCTTTGCCGCCGGACGCAGGCGAATTCAAACCGACCGGCCAGTTCGGTGAACTCATTTGCAGTTTCACGTTTGCGCCTGAAGTGAAAATTCTCATCAACTCGCCCGCGCTCACGAACTTCACGCCTGATAAGCCGGTATTGCTGGTTCTTTACACGCTGCCCAACGGCAACACCACCGGGCAAACCATCGGTCGCAAGCCCCAGCCGGGCGACGACTGGCATTTCGACATTCAGCACATCGGCGCGCAGACGCGGTTTTTGCGCGAGTTGATCACCAATCGCACGGTGGTTGTTGCGTATCTGGAGACGGAGATGAAAAGCTGGCCGGCGTGGCGCAAGAAATATGGCGATGCGCTGATTCCTGGAATCGTTGAGCATGTGAAAAATTTCTTCCGGACAAACAACCTGGAAATCGCACTTACAAGTCACAGCGGCGGCGGAAGTTTTATTTTTGGTTATCTGAATGCCGTTGGAAAAATTCCCGATGACGTGGTGCGCATCGCATTTCTCGACAGCAATTATGGCTACGATTCGGCACTGGCCCACGATGAAACGTTGATCCGCTGGCTGATGCCGTCAGATCAACATTTTCTTTGCGTGCTTGCCTATGACGACGCGGCGGCTTTGCTCAATGGCAAACCGTTTGTCAGCACGAACGGCGGCACATGGGGGCGAAGCCACGCGATGCTCAAAGATTTCAGTGGGGAGTTTAAGTTCACCAGCCGGACAAATGATGGATTGGAAACCTATTCCACGCTTGACGGGCGAATTGAATTTCTACTCAAGGAAAACCCCGAACATAAAATCTTTCATACGATTCAAGTCGAGCGCAACGGTTTCATCCAAGCGATGCTTTCCGGCACGACGAATGAAGGCCGCGGCTACGAATATTTTGGCGAGCGGGTTTATACAAATTATATTTTAGGAGACTAAAGCACCGCCTCACTCTGCTGCGATCTTGTCCTTTGTTGTTTCGCGCAGCACGCGGTATTGATGCGTCCACTTGTCAATCCGGCACGCCGCCTGATAATCGCAATATTCGCAAGGCGTCTGTTTGCCCTTGCGATACGGATCCACCTGCGCCGCGCCGGAGAAAATTCTTTCGCCAATGAGGCGCAACTGCGTTTCAACGTCGTCCAGCAATTTCTCAAATTCCGCGCGCGGCATGGCTTCGACCGAACCTTTGCGCAACGAGCTGTCCTTGTTCCGGCGATAATTGAATTGATCGGCTGCACCGATGCCGTCCAGCTTGTCCAGAACACCGGCGTCAAATCTTCCGGTGTGGCGATATGCCATGCGCCGTGACTCTTCGGCGTCCGCCAGAATTTCCGTCCGTGAGCCGCCGCCCTTGTATTCGCCGCGCAAGTTGACGTAAAAGGCGCCAACAGGAACGATCTTGTCCCGGCCGAAAAATTCTCCGGGATTTTTCCAATGCCGAAGCGCACCGAGATACGCGAGCAACTGCAACTGCACGCCGTTTTCGACCAGGATTTTCTCCAGTTTCTTGCCGCCGGATTTGTAATCTGTCACCACCGCCAGCGCGGTATCGCTGGCCGGCTCGCGCCATAAGTCCACGCGGTCAATCCGGCCCTGCAACGCCAGCTTGTGTCCGTCGCCCAGCGTAATTTCCCAAGCGGGTGCGCGGTCGTCTTTGCCGCCGAAACCGAGTTCCGCCTCCGCCGGATCAAATTCATATTGCCTGCGCATCCACGTCACAATGACCGCAACAAAATTTTGCAAGGATTCCGCCAACGTGCGCGCGGCAAAAACCGTCGCCGCCGAATCGCGGAACAACCCGTCGCGGAAATGCTCCATCTGCGCGGCGGCGATTTTGCCAATGCGTTCACGAGCTTGCGCGGGTTCAAGATCGCGCCAGCGTTTGCCTTCCGCCGACAACTGCTCGTGGAAAATCTTCAGCACATCATGCTGGAAGTTGCCGCGTTCGCGGGCGTCCAGTTCAAAAATCTTCCGTTCCCCGGCGTGCAGACCGGCGCGCACGAAAAACTTGAACGGGCATTGGGCAAATTCTTCCAGCCGGCTGACGGACGACCGCAACACCGGGCCGTAGAGTTTTTCCGCCAGCGCGGGCGACAAGTTTTCCGTTTCGTCCGGCTCGCGCAATGAGGTGAGAGCCTGATTCAAAGCCGCCACCGGAGGAATCTGAAGCAGCTCCTGCCAATGCTGGATGCTAAAATTGAGTGGCGCGACTTCACTCACATGTTGTGCTTCAGCCGGTTTGATTTCACTGCTGAATTCTCCGGTTTCAAGTCCAGGAAAAATTTGCTGAAGGCGTGCGATGAACGGCGATGGATTCAACGCCTGACCGTCGGCGGCGTGGCGGGAGAAAGTGACAACAAGCCGCTCGCTGGCACGGGTGAAAGCGATGTAACCGTAATAGCGTTCACGTGCCAGTCGTTCGCGCAAATCCGGGCCGAGCGGAACGGCCAGTTCGTCGCGGTCGGCGTCAGTCAGAATGGTTTGGGCCGCAGGGGTGGCGGGGAAAACGGTTTCATTTACTCCGAGCACGAGCGCCAGTTTGAGATCGGGATTGCGCGCGCGGTCAATCGCGCCGACCAGCACTTGATCCAGCGCGGGCGGGATCACGCCAACAGTCAGGTTTGCCAGGCCCGCTTCCACGACCGGCAGCCAGTCGCGCAACGGCATCGGCTCGTTCAAAAAAGCCCGCTCCAGATTTTCCAGCCACACATTCATCTGGTCCCAGACCGTGGAATGATGCGATGCGTGATCGGAGACGGGTGACGAATTTTCCTCGTCGAATGTCCAGCTTTCCAATGTCCACTCAACTTGCAAGTCATTCCAAAGTTTGCGCAAGGCTTCGGCGAGCTGCGCGCCGGCCGGCCGGGAATTTGTTTTGGCGAGCAACCCGGAAAATTTTTCAAACGGCGGGAAGATGATTTTGCGCAAATGCTCGGAGGCTTCGTCCGGCAAAGGTTCGCGCCATTTTTTGCCGCGCCAGCCAAATTCGAGCGCGGTGTTTTCGAGCGCGTCAATGGCTTCCTCTTTCACTGGGGAGAAGCCGGCTTTGAGCGTGGCGAACCAGTCATCCTGCCGCCAGTCAAACGCCACGGTGCGCAGCGCGCCCCGCGTCAATTCGGCGAGCGGGTGATGGGCGGCGGATTCCCGGCGGTCCAGAAAGAACGGAATTCCGTAACGGCGCAGTTCGCGTTCAAGCGATTTATGGCAGCCATCAAGATGGCGGACAATCACGGCGCAATCACGAAAACGGTTTCCGGCCTGGACGAATTTTAAAATCTCACGCGCGGCAAAAATTGCTTCGGCACTGGCATTTTGACACGCGACAATCTGAACGGCGTTTTCCAGATTTTGGATTTTGAATATTGGATTCTGATCTGGCTGCGCCCAGCTTTGTTCCAAATGCTGCAAGGCTGGACTATTTGCGAAACGGTTCTTGTCCGGACCGCGCGGGAGAAGTTCAATTTTAATTTCGCAGTCCGGCAGATTCTCAATCCGCTGGCGGCATTGTTGAAACGACTTGCCGACGGCCGACCAGATGGAAAGCCACGAGTTTTCACCGGCTTTCGCGCCGGATTCATCGAGGCAGAAGGCGAGCGCGGCGCGTTCGCAGGCCGGTAAAACGGCGGCGAGCAAATCCAATTCCTGAGGTGTCGTTTCGGCGAAACCGTCAAGCCACAGGCTTTCAATTTTCAGTTTTAAATTTTCAGTTTTAAATTGATTTTGCAATGCTTCGGTGGCGGCCTCGAGGAGATGGTTGCCATCCTGCAATTCATGTTCGCTAATCCAGCCGGAATATTTTTCCAAGACGAGCGCGAGGTCGTGGAGCTTGGCTTGCAGTTCACGATGCAAATCTCCGCGTTGGGCGAGGGCGCGAAGCTTGGCAGACGTAAACTGATGCTGCTGCAATTCGTTGAGCAGGCCGCCCAGTTCCTGCGCGAAGCCGGGCCGTCGCGCGCTGCCACGAAACAGCTTCAACCCGTCCGCGTGCCGCAGCAGCAATGCACGCAGCACCATGATGCGGCCTTCGTCGTTCAAGAATTTCGGCGGAATGATCCCAAGCCGGTCGAGGACGAATTGCGCGAGCCGTTCGAAGGATAAAATTTGGAGACGCGTGTAGCCGTGGAGCGCAGGGCCGGCGAGCAACTGGCGTTCGAGTTGAAACGTGGCCTGTTTGGGCGCGAGCAGGATCAGCGGCGGGCCTTCCGGCTTTTCGCGGAGCGCGGCACGCACTTCCGCCAGGCAGCGGAAAGTCTTGCCGCTGCCGGCAGGGCCGAGAAGAAAGCGCGCTTGCACGATTTATTTTCCCGCAAAGGCGCAAAGGCGCAAAGGAATTTATTGTGAATAAGGCGCCGGTATTTTTTATTTCTTTTCCGTGACGTCCGGCTATCCTGTTTTCTCTGCTTTAACCCAATAAGAAGAATTTATGCCACTGACACATACGCGCGACTTGTTCGCCAAGGCCCTCAAAGGTAAATACGCGCTCGGCGCGTTCAACGTCAATAATATGGAACTTATCCAGGCGATTGTCGAAGCCTGCGAAGAGGAAAAAGCACCGTTGATGCTCCAAATCTCCAAAGGCGCGCGCCAATATGCGCATCCGACCTACCTGAAAAAATTGATCGAGGCGGCGGTCAGCCTTTCGACCGTGCCCATCGCAGTCCATCTCGATCATGGCGATACGTTTGAATTGTGCAAGGAGTGCATTGATGAAGGTTTCACCAGCGTCATGATAGATGCGAGCCATGAACCATTCGAGAAGAACGTCGAGATCACCAAGAAAGTTGTCGAGTACGCCCATAAATACAATTGTTCCGTGGAATCCGAACTCGGCCACCTGGTCGGCGCACAGTTTGATGAAGGTGAAGAAGGCGGCGCGCATTCCATGAGTGGCCATTACACCGTGCCCGAAGAAGCGGTGGAATTCGTCAAGCAATCAGGCTGCGATTCACTGGCCATCGCCATCGGCAATTCTCACGGTGCCTACAAGTTCAAGGGCGAGCAGCATCTCGATCTCGAACGCCTCAAGCTGATCAAGAAGGCGCTCATGGATGCCAACCTCGGCGATTATCCGCTGGTGTTGCACGGAGCTTCGAGTGTGCCCGCGCACCTCGTGGCCGAAGTCAACAAATACGGTGGCAAGATGCCTGACGCGCAAGGCGTTCCCGAATCTGACATCGAAGTCGCGCGTCGTGTGGGTTGCACCAAGGTGAATATTGACACCGATCTGCGCCTTGCCATGACCGCCGCCATCCGCAAAGTGTTCGCGGAAAAGCCCGGCGAATTCGATCCGCGCAAATATCTCGGCCCGGCCCGCCAGGCGGTGAAGGATCTCGTCCGTCACAAGGTGAAAGATGTCCTTTGCTGCGCCGGCCACGCGTTTGACTGAGCGTCACTTGAATTTTCCAAAGCCCCGGACGATTTTCGTCCGGGGCTTTTTGTTTTAACGCGATGCGCCAATTGGCTTGCTGATATCCTGCCCAAATTGGATCATATAACCATTGTTGTCATAGATGGCGAATTCGCGCATCTGCCACTCAAAATTTTCGAGGCCATAGACAATCTTGACCCTGTCTTTGAGGGCTTCCCAAATTTCATCAACGTTGTCGGTGGTGATATAGAAAGTGCCGGTAAAAACCGGCTGGTTGAACGGCGCGTGCTCGTTCGGCTTTGCCAGCATGATTTCAACACCATCTTTCTGCAAAGACGCCCAGCCCCAATCCTGATTTTGTTCGCCGACTGTGAACCCAAGAATTTTCGTGTAGAAGTCGATGCTTTCTTCGAGTTTGTCCGACCATAACATCGGCTTTAGTTCTTTGAATTTCATAAATTGACCGTATCTCCGGGACTTGTTCGATTTGGCAAAGTTTATTTCACCGCGATTTGGAATCAATTCGTTTATGGCACAATAGATCCAATGTGGCACACAATTTTGTGCCAAATGTTTCCAATGACACGACCGGGTTTCCGAGCACTTTGTGAAAACGCTTGTTTTTCAAAGCTTTTATTGGCCCCGTCTGTTTGGCATTGCGCCAGCTAAAAGATGATTTGTCGTAAACAACAGCTTAACCAAAAGGAAATATATGAGACTGATACAATTTGAAAAACCCGGATTTGTCCGTTTCGGTCGTCTGCCCAATCTGCAAGATGAACTGAACCGTTTGTTTGAATCACCCGCGCGCGGCTGGGTTCCGGCGCTGGATGTTCAGGAAGACAAGGACAACTTCGTCATCCGCACCGAGTTGCCCGGCTTGAAACGGGAAGACATCGAGGTCACGCTGCATGAGAATGAATTATCCATCTCTGGCGAGCGCAAGGCCGAAGCAAAACAGGAAGGCGTTGAAACCCATCGCCAGGAACGCTATTACGGGAAGTTTCAACGAACACTGACATTGAATACGCCGGTTGCCGCCGACCAAATCAAGGCGCAATACAAGGACGGCGTCCTCACCGTGACGCTGCCCAAGGTTGAGGAAGCGAAGCCGAAGCAGATTGACATTTCAGTCAACTGATCAGGCTTGGGCACAAACTCCCGCGAGCAGAAATTGTTCGCGGGAGTTTTTTTGCGGTCTGATTGCGAATTGGGAATTTTGTTCTCCTCGCTCATTCAATTTACTTTTCGCGCCTGGTGAAGTAGCTTCTGGCCCTAAGCCACGAACAATTCTTTTTGAGGGCATTGTCAGGCTTTTTGAAGATTTTTATGTGCATCAAACTTCGCTGGCTGACACCGGCATATTTTACTTCAAAGCTTGGAAAAGCCCGCCGGATTGTGGCGCACGCAAAATGCCTCGTGCTGCTATTTTTGCTGTCCGCTTTCTCCACTCAGATTTTTGCCTGGCCGCAGATCGTCAATTGTGATGCGCCGGTGCAAAGTCGTAAGCGTGGCATCGCCACCACTTCGATGTCTGATGCCGACTTCCGGGCTTTGGTGCCGGGCGTGTCGTGGTATTACAATTGGGGCACCACCCCCTATGCGAAGCCGGCAGATGTGACGATGGATTTCCTGCCGATGGCTTGGAATGGCAGTTCAAGTTTTCAAACCGCACTCACATCCTATCTTGCCGCTGGCAACCGGCCATGGCGCGTATTTGCGCTGAATGAGCCAAATCTTAAAGGGCAGGCTTTCATGACGCCGTCCAATTCGGCCATCACCTTCCGACAGGTCAAAGCGATTTGCGATCCTTACAACATTCCCGTGATCAGCCCGCACATGGCGATTGGCTCTGCCGTCAGTGACAGCATCACAGCGTATGATCCGCTTCAACTCTCGAATGTCACCTACACTTTTCAGGAACCGTTCCTTAACGCATTCCTTTACTACTGCGGCTCGACGAATCCCGCCGGTTTGTCAACGCACAGCTATGGGGGCTACGGCGAGATCACCTGGATATTGGGCACCATGCACGCCGATTATCCGACGCAGAAAATCTGGCTGACGGAATTTTGCCCATGGGATGCAGCCAGTAATGCAACGGCGCTCGCGACCTTGATTCCGGCGGTGGACTATTGCGAGCGTATGTCGTGGGTTGAAGGGTATTCGTGGTTCATGTCACGGGTCAGTGGCAATCCTTACAACAGTCTGCTCTCAGACAGCGGTGTTTTGACTCCGGCCGGTCAGGCTTATGTCCAGATGCCGGTACATGACACGAATCTGTTTTATCGCATCCCGGGAAGGCTGCAAGCCGAACGCTATGTCGCCTTGAGCCAAATGAGCATTGCGCCTACGGACGACACAAATGGACTGGCCGACATGATCAGCGCGGCGGCGAATGGCAGCTTGGATTTTAATATTCAGGTTGATGTCGCGGGAAACTATCCGGTGAACTTTCGTGTTGCGGGAACCACCGGTCAGATCAGAGTTTACAAGGGCGCCACACTGATGGGCACGGCCACAGTGACGCAAACGGCCTGGTCCACAGTCTCGACCACCGTTTCACTGACCGCCGGTTTGCAAACACTCCGCGTGGTTCTTGGCTCGAACGCTCAAAAACTGAACTGGCTGGATTTTCTGACGACCAATGGCACGCCATCCGTTCCAGCGAATTTAAATGCGACTGCCAGCAGCAACCAAGTGGCGTTGACATGGTCAATTTCCAGCGGAGCCGCCGGCTACAAGATCAAAAGTTCCACCATCAGCGGCGGGCCTTATACGAATATTGTCAGCACGATGGCAACCAGCTTCACAAACACCGGTTTGGCCACTGGCACTACTTATTATTACGTTGTTTCTGCCACCAACACTGTTGGCGAAAGCACCAATTCCATTCAGGTCAGCGCCACCACGACGGTTCCACAAGTGAATCTGGCATTGAACAAACCGGTTGTAGTGAGTTCGACCCAAAGCGGCTATCCCGCAACCAATGCCGTGGATGGCAATGCTGGAACGCGCTGGTCTTCCGCTTCCAGTGATCCGCAATGGCTGTATGTTGATTTGCAGGCAAGCTACAACATCACGCGAGTGAAACTCAACTGGGAGGCGGCTTACGCAAAAAGTTATCAGATTCAGGTTTCTTCCAACGCCGTCAACTGGGTTTCCATTTACAGCACAGACTCAGGCGGTGGTGGCATCGAAGATCTGACCGGTTTATCGGGAACCGGTCGTTATGTGCGGATGTCTGGGACGGTGCGGGCGACAGTCTATGGCTATTCGCTTTACGAACTCGAAGTTTATGGGACGGTTCCTGCGCCGCCCAATCAGCCTCCCGTTTTGGCGGCGATTCCTGACCAAACCATCCTGGCCGGTCGAACACTCTTGATCACCAATTCAGCCAGCGATGCCAATGTTCCGCCGCAACCGTTGGCTTACAGTTTATCGAATGCGCCCGCCGGTGCTTCGATTGATGGCAACAGCGGCGTGTTCACCTGGCGTCCAACCATCGCGCAAGCCTCTTCAACGCAAACCGTGACCGTCGTGGTCTCTGACAACGGTTCGCCCGCGCTTACCGCCGCCCAAGGTTTTACGACAACGGTGATTCCGCCCGCGTCGCCCGCGCTGAATCCGGCTTTCACCAACAACCAGTTCGGGTTTTGGATCAATGGCGATGCCGGACCGGATTATACGATTCAGTCTTCCACCAACCTTGTTTCCTGGAATCCGGTGTTCACGACCAATTCACCGGTCGTGCCATTCTTCTGGGCCGAAACCAACTCATACCCGCTTTTCTTCTATCGTGTTTTGTTGGGGCCGTGATGGATTTTACGAATGGCGGCGAACCCGACGAAAAGAAAAATGGTGGTAGGTAATGGATTCGAACCATTGAAGGCGTTAGCCGACAGATTTACAGTCTGCACCCTTTAGCCACTTGGATAACCTACCACGCAAGGGGCGCAGATTAAGCCACACCCTCTCGCTTCACTCAAGTTTAAAGTTCCATTCGTTGGAAAAGTGCCAAGCACCAACCCCAACATCCAGAGAAATATCAATCACTAAACCCCAAAGGGCAAACTGGCCAGGTATGGCGCTTGAAGCTTGGCGCTTCTCTGGAGCTTGGAGCTTGGAATTTGGAGCTTTGAACTTTAGTTTAAGCGGATGTTCGAATCGTTAAGCACCAAGCTCCAAAACGCCTTCAAAAACCTGCGCGGCCTCGGCAAAATCTCCGAGAGCAACGCGTCCGATGCGCTGCGCGAAGTCCGGATGGCGCTGCTCGAAGCCGACGTCAATTTCAAGGTCGCCCGCGATTTCATCGAACGCGTCAAAACCAAGTCGCTCGGCGCGGAAGTCATCGCCAGCGTCCAGCCCGGCCAGCAGATCGTCAAAATCATTTCTGACGAACTCACCGAACTGCTCGGCTCCACCAACGCTGGCCTCAATCTTTCCGGCAATCCTGCCTGCGTGATGATGGTCGGTTTGCATGGCGCAGGTAAAACCACTTCCTCCGGCAAGCTCGCCAAGCTGCTGCTCAAACAGGGTCGCACGCCGTTGCTCGTCGCGGCGGACGTGTATCGTCCGGCGGCGATGGACCAGCTCGAAACGCTCGGCAAGCAGATTGAGATTCCCGTGTTCCTGAAACGCGGCGAGACGGATGTTTTGAAGATTGCCCGCGAAGCGCTTGACTTCGCCAAGGCCAACAACCGTAACACTATCATCTTCGACACCGCCGGGCGTTTGCAGATTGACGAACCGCTCGTGCAGGAACTCGTGCGCCTGCGCGACTTGGTGAAGCCGCAGGAAATCCTGCTCGTGCTCGACGCCGCCACTGGCCAGGAAGCCGTCAATGTCGCCACGCATTTCGACCAGGCGTTGAACATCACCGGCGCGATTCTCACCAAGCTCGACGGCGACGCGCGCGGCGGCGCGGCCCTGAGCTTGAAAGCCGTCACCGGCAAGCCCATCAAGTTCATGGGCACCGGTGAAAAGCTGGACGAATTCGAGCCGTTCCATCCCGAGCGCATGGCCTCGCGGATTCTCGGCATGGGCGACGTTGTCAGCCTCGTCGAACGTGCCGCCGAGGCCGTCAACGAGGATGACATGAAGCGCATGGAGGAGAAGATGCGCAAGGGCGAGTTCACGCTCGAAGATTTTCTCGACCAGTTGCGCCAGATGAAAAAGCTCGGCCCGCTGGAGAACGTGATGAAGATGCTGCCCGGCGGCGCGGAAGCGATGAAGGGTCAGGACCTCTCGAAATCCGAGCGCGAGTTCAAGCACATGGAGGCGATGATCTGCGGCATGACCATCAAGGAACGGCGCAACCCGGGGCTCTTGAACGCCAAGCGCCGCCTCCGCGTGGCCAAGGGCAGCGGCGTGACCGTGACCGAGTTGAACACAATGATGAACAAGTTCGGCCAGATGCAGCAGATAATGAAGAAAATGGGCAAGATGCAGAAGCTGATGGGCAAAATGGGCGGCGGCCTGCCGGGGATGCTGGGGCGGAGATGAGAAAGATTTTGGCGCGATGAAACTTCCAAACGGCGAAAGAGCAGACCTCGGCACGAAGCTGGAAGATTATTCTTTGAATCCACTGCATCGGCAGGGGCAACATAAGGCGCGCGTGTTTGAATCCGCACTCGGCATCACCCTGGCCCGCAGAGAAATTCTGTCGTGTGCCTTGCTTGCGGCGGCAAAAAATTCAAATGACACGGTGGCTTCTGGCGACAATGGTTTTGGTGAAACATTCGTTCTACGTTTTCGCCTGACGACGGAAACCGGTTCTGCAACCGTTTTGAGCGCATGGATCATCCGTCACAATGAGGACTTTCCAAGACTGACAACCTGTTTTATAATCTGAACGATGAGCAATGGCATAAAGATGTACGATGTCGTCGTCCTGCTCGCAGACAGGCGGACGAAACATTTTGAAACCGGCCAGCCGCTGGTGCTCCGGCGCGGGCAGGTGGGAACGGTCGTGATGACTTACGACGGCAGCGCGTTTGAAGTGGAATTTGCCGGACGTGACGGGCGCGCGTATGCGTTGTTGCCCGTGGTTGCGGAAGAACTCATGCTGTTGAAAGACACCCCCGAACTGGCTGCCGCGTAAAAGAAAAATTCACCGGCTGCCAAGCCTTGCCTAGCGCCAGCACTTACCAGGCGTAGGCAGATTGCATCGGTCAACACCGGGCTAATTTCCGTAGTCCCTCCAACGCAGCCGACAAATAATCGTAGGAGACGAGGTGAGGAGTCTCTGTATTTGCATGGTTTTTCAAGACAGGGAAAAGTTAGAGAATCGTCACCTCGTCTCCTACGATTCAAGATTACGGCACCACCACGCGCAGTTTTTCGCGCTCGATGGAAAACGTCACGGGCAGTTTGCCCACCCATTCGCCGTCCAGTTCAAACGCCGCCGGAGTGTCACTGGTCAGTTCAAACGTTTCCGCATTCAAATACTGCACGGCGTTCGCGGGCAATTTTCCGCGCAGCAATAATTCCGGCCCGCAGCGCAGCAATGTCCACCAATCAGCCCGGGAAAAGACGCAGACTTCCAGCAGGCCGTTGCGCAAATCCGCGTGCGGCAGAATGGCGAACGATCCGCCGTAAAATCGTCCGTTGCCGACCAGCACGAGTTCGCCGGAAATAGTGGTACGGGCATCCTGCCCGTTAGCTTCCTCAGGATTCGAACCACACGGGCAGGATGCCCGTGCCACTACGATTTTTGGCTGGCGTTCGCGCAGCGCCTTCAGCCCGGCGATGACATAGGCGAGTGGTCCGACTTGCTTCTTATGCTTCCAGTCCACCAGTTCGATGGCGCGGGCGTCCAGGCCGGCGCCGGCAAGCTGGCAGAAGTAGCGTTTCTGCAAAACTCCGTTAGCGGAAAATTCCACGCGCGGCAAATCAATCTTCAGTTCGCGGCCGTGCTGCAAAACTTCCCACGCCCGCTCAACTTTCAAAGGAATTTTCAGTTCGCGCGCAAAGACATTCACCGTGCCTAACGGCAGCACGCCCAGCCGCGCGTGCGCAAATCCGTCCGGCACATCGCCGATGCCGTTCAGCACTTCGTTCACCGTGCCATCGCCGCCCGCCGCCACGATGAGGTCAAATCCTTCCGTCACCGCCTGCGCTGCAAGCCGTCGCGCGTCGCCCGCGGCCGCCGTTGCCTTGAGCGCGCACTTCGCACCGATGACATCAAGCTGGCGACGAAGGCGTCGCGCCTTGTCGCCGCGAGCTGCTGGATTAAAAATCACACACGTTGGCACGCGCGCATGATTTTGACGAATAAGGTTTTAGTCGAGGAGAAAGCGAGGTGATTTTGCAACTCCTTCCATGGTTTGTTAAATGACGTGACGAACCTTATGAGCAACCCGTTAATTTTATGTCCACGGTTTTCTGCGCTGATAAAAAATGCAGCCAGCAACGGGCGACTGGTCGTAAATAGATTTTCGACAATGCACCCGCATAGAGCCGCAGTTGTGGCGCGTAATCTTTGATTTTTGCCGGCAAATTCTCCGCGCCGACGTTGTCCGTCTTGAAATCAATCAGCCAGATTTCCTCCGGCAGCAGCACGACCAGATCCGCCACACCTTGCACGACGATAAATTCATCCTTCAAATCCGGCGGCAGCCTGGTTCCGATGATTTCCGACAATTCGAGCGGGCTGAACTTCGCCGTGAACGGCAGTTCGCGCCGGACATTGGCCGCTTCCCGTTGAATTCCTTTTCCTTCATCAGAATCCCAAAATGCGGCGATGGCCGGCAAATCCAAAACCTTCCGCTCGTCCGCCGATAAAACCTTTTCACTTTCCAGACGTTCCGCTTCGGCCTCAAGCGCAACCAGCCCGCCGATATTTTCAAGCGCGACGTATTGTAGAAACTTGTGATGCGCCGTCCCCGTGCCGGCAGCGGAAAGTTTTGCATTGAAGTTGCGTTTCGCCGGGAAAACCTGTTCCGCCTCGTCGTCCAATTCATCCGCCGCCTGTCGCCGCAACACGGTCACGGAGGATTTGGCGGCCTGTTCTGTTGCCGCGCCAAAGCCGTATTGCCACGTCAGCTTTTCACGGAGATTTTGCAAAACCTTGTCATCCACTTCCGGCAACCGGACTTCTGCCTCTTGTTTTCCGTCTTCCCTCTTCGCTTCCGTCAATTCCGCATCGTCCACAATGCGCCAGCGCAGAAACGGCAGTTCGCCTTGTTTTTCGGAATTGACGCCGGGTTGCTGGGCGAACCACAAGCCAAGCCAGTCGGCGTAACTCTTCGCGGAAAGAATTTTCTGGGGGGGCACGCCGCTGTTTTCCTGCCACAGCTCAGTCCATTTTTTCTCCGTGAGACTGGCCGTCAAAATGAGGGTGTCACGGGCACGGGTCATGGCCACGTATAGCAGCCGCAATTCTTCGCCCGCCTGCTCACGGTGCTGGTGACGCCGGGCAAGCCAGTGCGGCAGGCTGGAATAACGTCGCTCGGTTTGCGGCGGCTTCACGCGCGGGCAAAGGCCGAACTGCTCGTCAAAAATGATTTCGCCGTGCTGATCCTGCGTGTTGAATCTTTTGACGAGATCGGCGAGCGCCACGACGGGGAATTCCAATCCCTTGCTTTGATGGATGCTCATCAAGCGCACGGCGTTCTGGTCCGTTGCCGCCGGCACATCCGGCTCCGCCCCGGCTTCGCGCTGCGCCTCGATGAATTTGAGAAACCGATACAACCCCTGTCGCTGAAACTGGTCGAATTGCTGGGCGAGATTCAGGAAATGCCTGACGTTCGCGTGACGCTGTTCACCGCGCAAACACGTTCGCAGCCAGCCGGCATAGTGGGTTTCCGCCAGGACTTGTTCAAGGCAGCGCGAAAGTGAAACCTGCCGCGCCAGCTTCCGCCAACGGGAGAAGCGTTCAAGAAGTGCCGGCACTTTTGCCGCCGCCGGATTCTGGATTCCGGCTTCTGGCTTCTGGCTCCGGACCAGCGCCGTCCAAAAATGTTCGTGCGAAACGGCGAGGCGGATGGCGGCCAGTTCGTCCAGCGACAAGCCGACCAGCGGCGAACGCAGCACGGCGATGCACGGAACGTCTTGCAGCGGATTGTCCAGCAACTGCAACAGGCTCAACAGATCGGAAATCTCGCTGCTCTCGTAAAATCCGCCCCGCGCAATGACCAACGGCACGCCAACCCGCTCAAATTCCATGGCGTAAACCTCCGACTTGCCGGACATCGTCCGCAACAGCACCGCCATGTCCCGCCATTCGACGGCGCGAAATTGCTTTTCTTCGTCATCCCAAATTTGATGTCGCTCCGTCTGCAACTGTTTCAACCGGATGGCGAGCAGGCGCGCCTCCTTCTCGGTTTCGCCCAAATCCATCAGTTCATCCAGGCCGGGTTCATTTTGAGCTTCGTCGCCGGCGGCGGTTTTCAAACGTAAAAGCACTTCTGCTCGGGGCGATGAATCTTTTGCGGCGCTGAAATCTGCACGGGTTTCAGAGGAGCCGAATTTTAACTTTGCATCCTCGTCATACTCCACGCCGCCGGGATTTTCGCGCATCAACAATGAAAAAATGGAATTTACAAAATTCAGCAACGGTTCGCGGCTGCGGAAATTTTCGGAAAGCGGAATGACGCGGCCGTTTGGCCCGCTCCAGTCGCGGGCGTAGTCACGAAAAATCTTCGGATCCGCCAGCCGGAAACGATAGATGCTCTGTTTCACATCGCCGACGAGGAAGCGGTTCGCCTCTCCGTTGTCGCGTGACAAGGCGGCGATGATTTTGTCCTGCGCGGCGTTGATGTCCTGGTATTCGTCCACAAAAACGAAATGAAGTTTCTTGCGCCAGATTTCGGCGATGTCAGTCGGCTTGCCCGCTGAAAAATCCCAGAGCAGCTTGAGGGCAAATTGTTCGAGGTCGTGAAAATCCAGCACGCCGTCCGCCAGCTTGCGGGCCGCAAACTGCCGGGCGAACTCCTGCGCCAGCCGCACCAGGGTTTCCATGTGGCCACGAACCCAATTCCAATCCTCTGAAAGCGGATCGCCGCTTTCCTTCACGGTCGCCAGGGAAGCGAGAAAGGCTGCTTCAGCAAACAGATGTTCCAGCGGCTCGCGAAGAACAGTCTTGCGCTTCGCCGGCCAGTTGCCATCGGCGGAAACAATTTGCTCCAGAACGTCGGCCGCGAACTCGCGCGTGCAGGGACGGGGCTGCGCGCCGACGCGGTCGGGCCGGAGGCTCGACACCGCATCGTTTTTCAAATGCGCCAATATTCCCGCTAATTCCGCCGCCTTCTCATTTACGCTCTTCAAATCTTCGAGGACGGGCAGCCATTCGTCATGCCAGTCTTCAATGGCCGCCAACAGCCACTGCTGCCAGTCAACCGGCTCAATAATGGAAAATTTTCCAATTTGTTCCGTCAACCAGCCGGCGGCGTCAGGACGCGTTTGTGAGTAGTGATGCAGTCTTAAAACGAGCGCGCGGATTTTTTCATCGCGCCCGCCGCCGTGGGTCTGAATCAAGTTTTGGACCGCGAGGGAAAATTCATTGTCGCCTTCATAATGTGATTGAAATTGTTCATCCAACGTCTCAGTGGCGCGCTGGCGGGCTTCGCCTTGGTCGAGAATGGCGAACTGCGGATCGAGGCCAAGTTCGTAAAAATGTTCGCGCACCAGCTTGAGGCAAAAGCTGTGGAGCGTGCCAATGTGCGCAATGTCGAAAAGCGCAAGCTGGCGCGGCCAGTGATCGTCACCGGGCGCGGCAGCGGATTTCTTTTCGAGTTCACGACGGAGACGCTGGCGCATCTCGGCGGCGGCGGCCTCGGTGAAGGTCACGATCAGCAGTTCATCGAGCGACACGCGTTCCCGTTCAAGGCAGTCGAGGCAGCGGGCAACGAGCGTCTTGGTTTTACCGGTGCCTGCGCCGGCCATGACCAGGACATTGCCGCGCGCATTGACCGCCTGCCGTTGGGACGGTGTGAACGAATCATTCTGGGGGCGTGACGGTTCCATGCGTGCGGAAATTTTAGCCGCAGATGACTGCAGATGAAACATTGATTTCTCCGGCTGATGCGAACGCTGGATTGCCGCGCTTTAATTTGAAAAACGATGTTTCATCCTATTCAATCCATGGCTAAAATGACTGCATGACAATCGAATCGCTCCGTATCGGCATGAAAGTGCGCCATCCGCAATACGGCACCGGCCTCGTCAAGTCCATTTCCGAGGCCGTGGCGGAAATCCAGTTTGACGACGGCAACCAGCGCGCCGTGGCGCCGGAACCGAGCGGGTTGGAACCGGCGGAACCGCAGGCGGCGGTCAGCGGCCTGAACCAGCCATTAAAGCAATTCATCGAGCAGACACTGGCGGTCGCAATCACCCAGCTTGGCTTGGAGCAGCCCGATTCTGTCGTGGAACAGCTCGGCTTGCGCTGGCATGGTGGAAAATTAGTCATGCACCCGGCGGATCCCGCGTTGCAGACCAAAGAGGTTCCATTGGAAGTCTTCTTTCATAAAATTGTCATGGTTCGCAACAACCTTCGCGTCCTGGAACAAAAGATCAACGCCCATGAAAAATTGTCGGACGGCGAGAAGGTGGAGATGCAGCAGTACATCACCCGCAGCTATGGTTCGCTGACGACGTTCAACGTGCTGTTCAAGGAGAAGGAAGACCAGTTCTGAAGATGGTGCGCGGTGCAGGTTTCGAACCTGCGACCCCTACCGTGTGAAGGTAATGCTCTACCACTGAGCTAACCGCGCGCCGACATTTAAGCCTAGCCAGCGGCGAAACTTTCGCAAGTCAAATGCCCGGCTCGATTCATTTTTCAACCAGAACTCCACCAAGCCTCTCCTCCAAATATTTGCCAAACACAACCGGTCGCAGCTTGTTTTTGGACACCAGCAAAAAATTTTACTGCGATAAAATTATCCATTTTATTGACAATTATTAACTGGCACACCCATTGCTTAATCTGGCGCGTGCAGAAAACCGAACATGCTGGCCGGTTGCTTCACCTGTCTGGAACGGGGAAAGGATTCTGTGTCATTATCTGCCTGCTGGTTTTGGCTGTCAGTTCAGTTCGTGCCCAGGAAGCGATCATGACTCTGGCGATGAATCAACCTGTGAAGAAAGAATCTTCGGTATTTACAGCATATTCGCTGTACGATATCAACAGTTCACCTTCGAATGTAAAAAATGACCAGCCGCAGATAGTCACTCTAAATGATGAAAAAACGGCGGCGTTGAAGTCCGACATCCTGCTTGAAAATCAAACCAATTCTATCGTGCGTGAATCATTTTTGATCATTCAAGATTCGCGTTCACATTCAAACAGGATTGTCACTGTCCAGGCCGGTTACGGCCAATTGTGGAACGATAATTCCATGTTGCAAAAAATCGTTTGCGGCCATCAGGAGCCCGGTTGCGCCTACGTCAGCGCGAACTTCAGTTTTTAAACTTCTGCATAATCGAATCCCGTTGTGCCCAGTCAGGATTGGTATCGGGAAAATCCAGATTATAATTTAACCCGCGGCTTTCCGGACGCTGCAGCGCACAACTCACGATCAGTTCCGCCACGGTCGCGATATTGCGCAATTCAAGCAGGTCGCTCGTCACATTGAAATTCCAGTAGTAGTCGTGAATCTCCTCCTGCAGGTTCGTGATGCGTTTCTGCGCGCGTTGCAGCCGCTTGTTCGTCCGCACGATGCCGACGTAATCCCACATCAGTCGCCGGATTTCATCCCAGTTGTGGGATACCACTACGAGTTCATCGGCATTCGTCGCATTGCCGGACTGCCAGGCGGGAATTTTCAAATCCGAATGCGGTTGGGCATGGGTGAGAATTTTTACAGCCGCGCGATGCGCACAGACCAGCGCCTCCAAAAGTGAATTGCTCGCCAGGCGGTTCGCGCCGTGCAAACCCGTGCAGGCGGCCTCGCCCACGGCGAAAAGTCCCGCAATATCCGTCTCACCATCCACATTGGTCATCACGCCGCCGCATTGATAATGCGCCGCCGGCACCACGGGAATCGGCTCTTTCGTGATGTCTATGCCGTAACGCAAGCATGTCTCGTAAATGTTCGGGAAGCGTTCGATGATGAATTTCGCGGGCTTGTGCGTGATGTCCAGTAGCACATGGTCCGCGCCGGTTTTTTTCATCTCGCTGTCAATCGCGCGGGCCACGATGTCGCGCGGCGCCAGCGACTTCATCGGATGCACACCGTCCATGAATTCCGCTCCCTCCAGACTTTTAAGAATGCCGCCTTCGCCGCGCACGGCCTCGCTGATGAGAAAAGATTTCGCCTTCGGGTGATAAAGACACGTCGGATGAAACTGCACGAACTCCATGTTCGCGATGCTCGCACCGGCACGATAGGCCATCGCCACGCCGTCGCCGGTCGCGATGTCGGGATTCGTCGTGTAGAGATAAACCTTTCCGCAGCCGCCCGTTGCCAGCAGCGTCACCGGCGCGGAAAAGGTTTCCACCTGGCCGGATTTTTTGTCGAACACATACGCGCCGAGACAATGGTTTTCGCCGACATAGCCAAGCTTCTGGCTCGTGATCAAGTCAATCGCCAGATGATTTTCAAAGATTTCGATACTGGGCTGCTTGGAAACGGCATTAAGCAACGCGCGTTCGATCTCACGACCGGTCACGTCCTTCGCGTGCAAAATGCGGCGCTCGGAATGTCCGCCTTCGCGGCCGAGGTCGAGCTGCTTGTCGCCGTGCTGGTCGCGCACTTCGCTCTCGGAAAATTTCATGCCCAGCGCGATCAGTTCCGCGATGCGCGCCGGACCTTCCTCGATGATCGTGCGCACAACGCTTTCTTTGCACAAGCCCGCACCCGCCACCAGCGTGTCCTGCACATGCGACTCGAATGAATCCTCCTGGCTCGTCACCGACGCGATGCCGCCCTGCGCATAATTCGTGTTCGACTCCGCGCGGTCTTTCTTGGTGACGATGGCCACGCGTCCACGCGGCGCGACTTGCAGCGCGAACGTCAGGCCGGCTATGCCGCTGCCGAGAACGAGATAATCGAATTGTTTCATTTCAAAGTTGCGCATTATCAATCAACCGTGTCTTGCCGAAGAACACGGCCAAAGCCATCTGCGTACCGCGTTTAACTTGGGCAACTGGTGCCAGAGTTTCCGGATCAAAAAATTCCACATAATCCAGTCGCGCCAGCGAGGCAGCGGTGATGAATTCTTTTAAATCAGCCTTCAGACGCGCCGCCGAGACAGGGTTTTTTTTCACCGCCGCTTTGGCGGCCTGCAAGGCGTGAAACAAGATCACCGCCTGCGCGCGCTGTTCGGCATCAAGGAACTTGTTGCGCGAACTCATCGCCAGACCATCACGCTCACGCAGCGTCGGCACAACGATGATTTTTAAAGGGAAATTTAGATCCATCACCATGCGCTGGATGACCGCCGCCTGCTGGAAATCTTTCTGGCCGAACACGGCTACATCCGGCAGCACAATGTTGAACAGCTTCGCCACCACGGTCGTCACGCCGCGAAAATGGATGGGCCGTGACACGCCTTCCATCGTGCGCGATAATTTTTCTTCGATGACATACGTGCTATAATTTTCTTCAGCTTTGCCAGGATACATTTCCGCATCGCTTGGCGTGAAGACCGCGTCCACGCCGGCTTCACGGCAAAGTTTCAGATCGCGTTTCAAATCACGCGGATATTTTGAGAGATCTTCTATGGGCGCGAACTGCGTCGGGTTCACATAAATGCTGACGACGACCTTGCCTGTTTTGCCGACACGTTTGCGCGCTTCATGCACCAAACTCAAATGACCGGCGTGCAGATAACCCATCGTTGGCACGAAACCGATATGTGTGCCGGCACGCTGCCATTTTTTGGCCAGACGTTGCATGGTGGCGATGGAGCTGATGATTTGCATGGATGGAAAATGGCGCAGTTGGAACGGCCGTTCAATGCAATTGTCGGACGGCATTTTAGTGCGACTTCAACTGGCCGACATTATTCGTCGAAAACTTGATGTAGGCGAAGCATTCCGGGATGTGGGAATCCCAGACGCCATGGCGGGTCCAGAACCAGCCGCCGGAATCTTTCGCGGGCGGCGCTTCCTTGTAGGTGTTGAAGCGGGAAAAATCCATGCGCCAGACATCGCCGTCCTTCGGCGGAAACGCGCGGTGATCCGCCTTGGCCAGTTGCTCCATGCCGCGCCAGGGAAATGCCAGTTCAACCGTCCAGCCGCGATCACGATCGGTGTCGTCATTCACCGTGCCGTCAATGAAGACGGCGGTCTGCTTGCCGGGAAAATGCCAGTTGAAGTTTCCCAACCGTCCGCCGCGCGGATGATTCGTGAAGCCGACACCGTTGAACGGAACCATGTTTGTCCAGGCAAACTCGTGCAGTCGAGCGTAGCCGTCCTTTTCATACGCATCGTTCCAGATAAAGAACACTTCGTAAGTGGTGTTGTAGCCGTTGATCTCAAACTCGTAATAGGCATCGCGCCCGGCGATGAATACCTCCACGTCATTGTCATAATAGATCGGCGAGTTATTCGTGGTGAACTTCGCGTGGGTGAACGGTTCTTCCACGTGAAAAGCGACGTAAAGATTTGTCTGATCCCACAAAACCATTGCGCGCGTGTCGTGAATCGTGGGCTGGCCGGTGATGATGTCCACGAAGCGCGGCGAGCGCGGAGCTTGCTGCCAGGCTTTTTCATTCAACTTGCCATCAATCAAAATTGGTTCGCTGACATGATACGCCGTACAGTGGGCGATCTCTTTTTCTGGGACGGGAAATTTCCAATCATCGGCGAATACGCACAGCGGCAGCAATAAAAGGATTGGAATCAGGAAACGCATATTTCTTGCATCAAATGGTAGGGCAAAGCTGCCGCTTTGCCCATATTTCAAAATTGTGGCGGAGCGGTAACTCCGCCCTTCCATTTTTATTTCTTTCTGAGTGGCACCGGCAGTTCTGCCGTGAACGCCAGTCCAGGGTCGCACCGGCGCTGCATCGTTTCGCAAAGAGTCAGCAAGCTCGGCTGAATTTTTTGCGTCGTCGTTTTGCCGTTCACCTCGACCGTCAACGGTTTCTTAAAATCAACCAGCCGGCTGTCCAACAGGACCGTCGCTGAATCAACATTGGTCGTCGTTGCGGTCAGATGATTGTCCCGGCACGTTGCAGCGATTTCTTTTCCTTTGCCCGGCGCATCCGCGTGCAACCAGAAAAAATCCGTGATGACCTTGTCGGTCATCAGCCAGGTCAGTTCGCGCGGAACGGGATTGCGGACCGCAGGATACATGTCCTTGATCAGGTCGCGATCAGGCAGACCGGTGTGGCCGTTGCCCTCAACGATGGTCATGGTTACGGGATAAATGTCGGAACGATTGCCGCGCAGTTGGTTGATTTCGTCGCGGAATTTTTCGTCACGTTCGCGGCGGCCGTACATCGTGTCCAGGCCGCCGACCATGCCGGTGAAGATGGTGTTGCGCAAAGTTTTGGCCGCAGTTTCGCCATCCGTGGGCGCGGCGGCACTGCCATGAATGGCGGCAAACAGATCGGGTTCCTTCGGCCCGATGGCAAACGCGCCGTAACCACCATGCGAATAGCCCATGATGAAAACCTTGTCGGGATTCACATCGCCAAACAATACAAATTGATGCACGAGATTGGCGATAAGCGGATAAACATAATCATCGTAAAAACCGTTCCAAGTGTCGTTCGGCGCTCGCAGCGCGACATAAGCATAACCGCCTGCTTCGGGATGATCTTTGTAATAGCCCTGCATGACTTTCCACTGGCTGTCATTGAGTTCCTTGGGCGCATTGCCGCCGCCGTGCATGGCGATGAACAACGCCCAACCGTTCGTCGGACGCTGCCCGACAAATTTGACCGTGTAGGCGCTGGTGTAATTTTCAAAACTGGCCCGCTTTGCCGCAAAATCTGATTCCAGCGCACCGTGGATGGGTGCGGCTTTGAAAACTTCCCAGACTGCCTGACGAACAGCCGGCTCGTTCTCACGCAGAAGTTTTTCCAACCCGCTGGAAAATTTCCAGTTCGCCTGCTTTCCGGCAGGGGCAACGAAAAATTCCGCGAGCGCCTTTTTCAGCCTTGCCTCGTCGCGCGGTTTTAGCGGCTTAAATTCAGGCAATGACAGCACCACGAGCGGTGACGTGTTCGTGCCGGGAATAAAAATTTGTGTTGCCGTCTGCCCTTCGAGTTCTGTGCAGATCTGATAAATGCCGCCACCCGGCACTTCAAATGAAAGAACATTGTTCATGTCCGCCGATTCGCCTTTGCTCACGCCCTCGAAATGCACCGCGCTGTTTGTGATGTCCGTGACCACCACCTTGGCGGCGATTCGTATGTCGCCATTCTGTTCCTGAACTTTTACTTGCAGGCGGACTGTTCCGTTCGTGGCCACGGTTGCTTTTGGCAGGTAACGCGCCGTGACGTTGACTGCGCTGACCCAGTTGATCTCCGGCGCCCAATCCAATGGAAAGGCGAGGTCGGTTTTCTTAAAGCTGACCGCGTAAATCGCATTTGACGAAACATTCTCGACGGCCTCGGAAGCGTTATGTTCGAACCAAGCATGGTCGAGACCTTGCGCGTCCGGCTCTGACGCGCCGATAAAATGCCAGCCATTGTCCCACACTTCGACCCAGGTATGATTGCCGCTCAGGTTCGACCACATCGGCGTGCCCGCCAGCCGCGCGGGAATGCCCACCGAACGGCACGCATCCACCAGCAGAATGGAAAGCCCGGTGCAGCTTGCCAGGCCGTTCTCCATGGATTCGCCCGGACTCTGATCCGCCTTCTTGCGTGCGGTGGAGTAATGGACATTCACGATCTTGAAGATCTTTTCATTGAGCCGGCAGGCCGCTTCGCCCGGCGTCTTACAATCCGCCACCAGCGGCGCGCAAATGTTCCGCAACATCGGACGCCAGCCGTCGCGGGTTTCGTTGACACAGGCATAGGGCAGAATTTCGTTGAGAAAAATGTCCGGTGGCAACTGATCGCGCCACGGTGCGGCGGCGAAAGCCTCATCCGCCAGCGTGAGATTTTCTAAAAGGAATTGCGAAGAAAGGGTCTGCAAATCCGATGGCGGAGCATTCTCAATCAGAAATTGAATTTCCGCCCGCTGTGCCACCGGCGTTTGGTCCAAAGCCATCAGGATTTCTGCCCGGTTTGTTCCGGCTTGAGCCAATGCCTGTTCCGTGGCGTCGTTCCACCATTTGTTTGTGTCGTCGGCAAATATGTTCCCGGTGAAAATAGTCAGCAGAACAAAAACGCGCAGCACGCGAAAAAGTAAAAGTGGCTCCGATTGTTTCCCTCCTGACAGTGTTTTGAAAACCATGACCTCCCGATTGTGCAAGCAGGCAATCCACTTTCAAGCGGCAAATACAAGCCATTAAATAAATAAATAAGCCGCGCAGATTACTCCACGCGGCTTTTGTAACGGCGGTCTGTGACCGCCGAAAGTCTGTGACGCTCACAGAGCGCCGCTACAGATTATCGGCGAACGGCGAAATTCAACGGTGCGCTTTGCGGCATCTCATGGGCGCAGGGCTGGTTGATCGGCGCGTCGGGCGTGATGTTGTTTTGCGTCACGATGTTGTTCGCGAGCATCCAGGCTTCGACTTCCTCGCCGCTGATGTCGGCGAGCATCTTGCCGTCGATCTCGACGCACGGGCTCAACATCTGGCCGCTCTTCTCGATCATTTCCTGGCTCTGCATCGGATCATTGATGACGTCGCGGTCTTCGTAAGGCAGGTCGTATTTTTTGAGCACGGCGCGGACACCCTGGCTCCAGCCGCAGGTCGGTTTCAAATAGGCAACAATCTTTGGTTTGTTCATGGCAACACAGTGCCACATTCAAAAGCGCAGGGCAAATTTTTTAGGCGAGCGAAAAATTACAAACCTCGCTCATCCAAATATGCGCCACAGTTTTGGCAATAATGGATTCGATAACGTCTACGCCTGCCATTTCTGAGTGACTTTCCGCAATCACCACATTTCTTACCAAAAAAGAAGTTGGGTTTGGATAAGTGTGAACCTCCACATTCAGGGCAATAGAAATCAGGCCCGAGTGCGGCGTCTGAAGAACATTTGGGACAGCGTAATTTTGGGAAAAAGAAAAATCCCGTGATCACACCTAATAAAATGCACAGCATGTAGAAGCCAATAAACCACCCAGATCTTGCGGAACATAAAAGCGAAACAATAGAAGCAATAATAAATGAGACGACTCCCAACAGGAGAAACGCGCTAAAAACTCGATAGCGCTGACGAAACTTAATTGCAATTGGCTCGAACTGCTCGCGCTGGTCGTTCACGATTTGTTTTGATTGGCCCTCTCTTTCCACGTTGCAACCTTATTTTGTCATTCGATTTCTGTCCAGCGCGGTTTCACCGTTCATCACTCGCCGCTTTGCGCGCCGCCAGGATTTTTTGCGAAGTTGATTCAATCCCTGATTCGCTTCCGCCAATGTTTGTCATCACGCGCGGCGTGCAAAACCGCCGCGACGACAACCAAATGTTCCGTTTCCGAAACCTCGTAGATGACGCGATAAGGAAATCGTTCGGGGTAACGCCAACGGATGTTTTTGCGCGGATGACGGCGTGCGTTGAGCAAAGGATTTTTTGCTAGTGCATCCCACACTTGGATGATTTCCTCCACGAATTCCGCTCCGAGTCCGGCTTGCTGACAATTATACCAACGAGCGGCTTCGGCTACATCCGCTTCGACTTCCGGCCGGATTTCCATCCGCCAGTTCATTTTTTGAATTGCGAACGGAGGCGGGACTTCATCGTCTCCAGCGGCACGGCAGAGACGGGGTTTTTGTGATGCGCGGCGAGACGTTTTTCCACGAGTGCTTCATCTGCGGGTGACAAGCCCGGCTCATCCAAGTCCAGTGCCCGGCGAACGAGCAATTGGCGTTCACTCACAGTTAGCGAGGGTAGCTCCTGCAAAACTTCCGCGAAACTCATTGTGGAAATCTAGCCGCTTCTGTCCATTGGTCAAAAGAAATTCACCGTTCATCACTTGCCGCTTTCCGCGCGGCCAGGATTTTTTGGGACGGCTTGTAGTTGGCGATGAAGTTGCGGTAGTAATCCGCAAACGTCCCCGCCGCGATCGCCGTTCGCACTTCGGTCATCACTTTTAGATACAGATGCGAGTTATGGACGCTCACCATGCGCAGGCCGAGAATTTCATTCGCGCGCAGCAGGTGGCGCAGATACGCGCGCGTGTAAGTGCGGCAGGCGTAACATTCGCAGCCTTCCTCGATCGGGCCGAAATCAGTCTTGTAGCTTGCGCCTTTGAGACCGAACGCGCCGGTGTGCGTGACCGCCGTGCCGGTGCGGGCGATGCGCGTGGGCAATACGCAGTCGAACATGTCCACGCCGCGCGCGATCAATTCGATCATCTGTGCGGGCGTGCCGAGGCCCATCGCGTAACGCGCCTTGTGCGCGGGCAGATGCGGCTCGGCCAGTTCGATGGCGCGCAGCATCTCCGGTTCGGGTTCGCCGACGCTTACGCCGCCGATGGCGTAGCCGTCAAATTCCATCGCCACGAGCGCCTTCGCGCATTGCTCGCGCAACGCGGCGTCGCTGCCGCCCTGCACGATGCCGAATACTTTCTGGCCGTCGGCGCGCGGTTGTTCGCGGCATTCTTGCGCCCAGCGGATGGTGCGTTCGACGGCGAGGCGCTGCTCCTTCGCGGGCGCGTCGTGCGGCGGACATTCGTCGAAAACCATCGCGATGTCCGAGCCGAGCACGCGCTGGATTTCCATGGATTCTTTCGGGCCGATGAACAACAGCGAGCCATCGAGGTGCGAACGGAACTCTACGCCGTGTTCCTTCACTTTGCGAATTTTGGCGAGGCTGAAAACCTGGAAGCCGCCGCTGTCGGTAAGAATCGGCTTGTCCCAGTTCATGAACTTATGCAGGCCGTTGGCAGCGCGGATGACATCAAGACCGGGACGCAGGTTAAGATGGTAAGTATTGCCGAGAATGATTTGCGTATTCATCTCGTTGAGTTCGCGCAGGTCGAGCGCCTTCACGCTGGCCTGTGTGCCGACGGGCATGAACACAGGCGTTTCGATGACGCCGTGCGCGGTGGTCAGTCTTCCGAAACGCGCTTTGGTCGCCGTGTCGGTTTTAAGGAGTTCAAACATCGCGCGAAGAGTAAATTAAAACCGGCGCGTGTAGATGATTTTTGTTCAGCAACACTACAAACAAAGCTCACTTTACAGATTTAGAATTAAATTTAGTCAATTCCAAAAACTTTTTTATATCCGCATCTTCATAAGGATCTGCGCCTTTTTTCATCATCGAAATCATGAAAACTTTACCATTCTCAATCCAAACTATAAGTGCCTTTTTGAAAACGACATCTTTAATAAACATTTCGCCACTCGTTTTGTAAACCTTCTTACCTTTGAAATTGGAAAATTCGCCAGTGCGCTTAACAGACTTGCCTTGCGGCCAATATCCTTTCTCAAAGCCCGTAATAAAATCCTGATTTAAGACCTGTTGGTTTGGAGGTGCCGTAATAACCGCAAAGAAAATTTCTGCCGATTTCCCTGCTCGTTCTAAAAGTAATTTTACCTGTGGGTTTGGAGGGGTTGCCTGACTCCAAGCAGAATCATCGGGAATTTGAAAAGAAACGCCTGCGTCGTCTGAAATCCATGTCTTTGCATTACTCGTCATGCAAGATGCCAATATTACAGCAAAAAGAATTTGAAGGACAAACCGCTTGTTCATAATGAATATTTATTTAATCCTTTTTTCCACGCTTTGCAGAGAGCCAGAAACAAACTATTGAGGCCAAAATGAAGAAAGTCGCACTTCCCAAGAGCTTGGACGCGACATTTGGCTGATTGAATACAGAAATGATAATCAGAATTCCCCTTAAAGCCAAAAGGATGCCGATTATCACCAGAATGATACGCCCAACTTTCATTGTTTGGTTATATGATTTTAGAAAATGGTTTCAATTCTTTTCTACGGATTTGTTCTATACAATTCTACGCTCAAAATCCCGGTGGCAGATTATTTTTCCCGGCGGCATTATCCCGAAGTTTCTGTTCGGCGAGGTCAAGATAGGAACGGGCGATTTGATTATCCTTCCATTGCAACCGTACGGAACGCATCAGCCACGGGCGCGCTGCGGCGTAGTCTTCAATTTGAACATAATGCCAGCCGATGTTCGCGGCGTTGAAATAATTATTCGGATCAAGTGCGTCCGCCCGGTCGAAATACGACCCCGCTTCGGCGTGGCGCTCCAGCCAGTCGAGACACATGCCGTAACGCAGGTAATTATAGCCGTCATGCGAATTCAGTTTCATGCCGCGTGAATACCAATCCATCGCGGTATGCGCCAGATCTGCATAGTTGCGCGCGCCATCGAAGCTTTGGATGCGATAGCATTCACCGATCTCGTAAGCGGTCGCAAAATTTTGCGGCTCGGCGGTGAAGGCTTTCTCAAGGGCACCCGGGCGTTCCGGCGCAAAAAAAGAAAGTTTGCCCGCGCGGGCAAGCCAGAAAGTTTCGCGGCCATGACGGAACTCCTGCCCGGTCAGATAAACGATGCCGGCGACGAGCACGCCGGTCATCACCAGCTTCAACGGCAGGCGAAGGTTGACCCAGTACTTCTCGGTGGCAAAGCGCAGGTTGCTGCTTAACAATGCGAGCAATGTCACGCCGACGAGCGCGTTCGCGGGGATGTGCAGGTTGAAATCCACGACGGAATGGACCGCCAAGGCCAGCAAGCCCGCCGACGCCCCCAGAAAAAATGCGTGGCGGTTGCTATAGCCGCCCTTGAATTGATTTTCCGCCCGCCGGACATTTTTGCGGGTCTGCCACAAGCCGACACAGAAAACGGTCATGCCCCCGAGCGCGATGATGCCGCCGACCGTTCCCCAGTCGGCGAGCAGATTGAGATAATCATTATGCGCGCGATCGGGCTGCATTTGTATGCGCCCCGGACGATACTGGGGGAAAACGTAATTGAAATGGGCCGGGCCGGCACCACACCAAAAATTGTCGCGCCACATCTGGCCCGCAGCAACCCACAGGTCGCGGCGCAAGTCGAGATTTTCAGCCATCGCCGACTCTTCATTCAGCACCCGGCCCACGCGCTGGACGTAGGAAGCGGTGTGAGTGAGATATTTCGCAAAGAAAACGCCGCCGCCGCCGAGCAACACCACCAGCAGCAGCAACGCCGGAAGCCGGTGATGCCGGTTGAAGATCAAGACGCCGATCAGCGCGAGCGTCGCCACCATGCACGCCACCCAGCCGCCGCGTGAAAAGGTGACCGCGATTCCCGCCAGGATGATCAGCGCGGAATAACCCAGCAGAATGCGTGTCACCGGCTGGACGCGTCCGGCCAAAAGATAGGCAACCGTGAGCGGCAGAATCATTTCCAAAAAACAGACGAGATTGTTCGGTGAAATGTACGTGCCGGTACCACGTCCAGGATACATGGCCACTAAATTCCAGACCCGGTCCGAGTGCGTGAAAAACTGGAAAACTGCATAGGCGGAAATGCCCATCGCGACAAAAACCAGTGTGAAGCTGATGGCCTGCGAATATTCTTGCCGATACAGATTGTTGACGATGGCCAGGAACAGGAACGCATACATCAACACCTGAATCATTTCCTGCCGCGCAACATATTCGATGTCCGCCGTGAGATAACGCGCGACGGCATAAATCGTGAATGCCAGCACTACCCAGCAAAGCGGCGGCCACAAGATCTGCGGTCTGGGGCTGATCCAAAGCCGCAGGGCCCACATCAGCATCACACCGATGGTCAATGCTTGGACGACGAGAAATGCCCAGGCATCCACCGCGCCAAAGGCAAGCGGCGCAAAAATCAAAATGCCGAGCACCAAGCCTAGAATGCTGCGCTCGCACCAGTTGTCTAAAGTTTCTTTGTCCATTCCTGATTCGCGCAAAAATGAACGGAGGACGCAGGCTAGTAAAGAGGATTCCCCGACCAATATGTTTTACGCTGACTTTTTGGATGTGAAATCAAACTGGTTACGGAAGTAGCCTGGTCCGGTAAAAACAATTACCGCCGGAGCTCAGCGCGTTGGTGAACGTAAATGACCCGAGACCGTTGGATATGGATGTAAGACTATGCCAAGACAACAAGTTGGTTGACCATTCAATGGCATAGTTTCGTCCTTGGGCTCCGTCAAAGTCGCAAATGAAGTTGGAATTGATGATGCGCGGCGAGGCTAAAACACCACGCCCATCGGTCTGGATGCTTAAAACTATCTTGGGGCTCACCGTCCAATTGTTTCCATAGACGACGAGATCATAAATCCCGGCGTCTTCTGGCTGTGCATTGGTCAGGTTCAATACCCCTTGATAAAATCCACCGTAACTATAGCCGCTGGTCTGGACAAAATTCGTTGCTCCGGCGATGGGATTCCCATTCTTGCGCCATTCGGCTCGCGGTATCCCGAAATCCGTGTAGGCATAATACGAATTGGTGAAACTGAAACTCTCGCCCAGCACCCGCAACTGATTTGTGTTTGCGGTCGGAAGGTATGGAAGCAGCATCGGCTCCGGCCATTCCGGCCATCCGGGAAATTTAAGTCCATAAACCGAAGGAGTGGGAAAACCATTTCCGCCCGCAACCAATCTCATCACGGTTGACGGTCGGGCATATGTCGTCCCTTGATTCGTATAAATGAAGGATACGCTGTAATAAACCGTCTGTCCGGGAGCGACGGTGGGCACATGGACGGGTTGCGGCGATATGCCAATCTCCTCTTCGTAATCGTAATATCCGCCGGTAACCGTCGCGAACGGGCCAACGGGTTGCATTTGATCCAGCGCCGGACCGGCGACCACCCGTGCCGTGCCGTCAGAGATCGTCGGATAAAGCGAAGCTGCCTGCCCGGCGAAATATGTATTGGTGGAATTTGACAAAGGCACCGTGCCGCCGGCACCGGGAACCACCGACAGCCACGCCATCTGGCTGGACACCCACCCGGTTGCATTTTTTGCCAACGCCATGTAATACCCGGAATTCGTCGTTTGAAGGCCGGCGAGCGTGAGCGTCGAATTTGTCGCGCCGGTGACATCTGCTCCGTTAAGGCGCCACTGAAAATTTTCAGCCCCGGCAGCCGTGACCGTCAACATTGCACTGCCGCCGGCGAAACAAGCTGATTCGTGGGTTGAACCGTGAAAACCGGAAGGGCTTCCCGCCAATGCCATCATCGGCAAAATTAGGAACACCACCAAGGCTGGCAAAGTTTTCATTTTGTGAAGCTGAAACTATGGATTATTTGATGGCCGTCAACTGAATATCTTTTCACACAAAGCGGCTTTGCATGGCGGCTTCTTTCTGATTAGTCTTTTGGAAATTATGACTGACCCGCGTTATACCAAACTGGCCAAGCTCCTTGTGAATTATTCCACCGGACTCAAAAAGGGCGAGCGCATCCTGCTCGACATGATTGACGTGCCGGACGAATTCACCATCGAACTCATCCGGGCCGTGCGGGCGGCGGGCGCGACGCCATTTGTCGAGACGCGTCACACGCGGGTTGGGCGCGAACAGCTGCTTGGCATCACCGAGGCCCAAGCCATGGATATCCGCGATCTGGAGCTGGCGCGCATGAAAAAGATGCAGGCCTACATCGCCATCCGCGGCGCGGACAACATGAACGAAAATTCCGACGTGCCGAGCGATCGCGTGCAGCTTTATTCCAAGGTCATCCGCCCGGTGCAGGATTATCGCGTGAACAGACGCGCTGGTGTGTGTTGCGCTGGCCGACGCCGAGCATGGCGCAGGCGGCGGGCATGAGCACGGAAGCATTTGAAAATTTATATTTCGATGTCTGCACGATGGATTATGCGAAGATGGGCCGGGCGATGGGCCCGCTGGAAAAGCGCATGGCCAGAACCGATCATGTGCATCTGAAAGGTCCAGGCACGGACCTGACGTTCAGCATCAAGGGCATTGGCGCCAAGATGTGCAAGGGCGACCGTAACATTCCCGACGGCGAAGTGTTTTCCTGTCCGGTGAAAACTTCCGTGAACGGCATCATTCAATACAACACGCCGACCCTTTTATTCCGGCACGAAGTTTGAAACGTGCGTCTCGAATTGAACGACGGCAAGATCGTGAACGCGACCGCCAACAACACGAAACGCTTGAACGAAATTCTCGACACGGATGCCGGTGCGCGCTACATCGGTGAATTTTCCCTCGGCTTCAATCCCTACATTTTAAGCCCGATGTGCGACATCTTGTTTGATGAAAAGATCGCCGGCTCGCTGCACTTCACGCCTGGCAACGCCTATGAATGATTGCGGCAACGGCAACAAGGAGCGCGATCCACTGGGACATGGTTTTGATCCAGCGTAAGGAATGGGGCGGCGGCGAGGTATGGTTCGATGGCGAACTCATCCGCAAGGACGGCATCTTCCTGCCGAAGGATTTGAAGCCGCTCAATCCGGCAAACTTGAAGTGATTTTTACGCCGCTTCCTTGAGGATCGCGAGAAACTGCTTCATCGCGGGCGAAAGAACCTTGTTCTTTTTGTAAATCACGGAGAGCGGGCGGTAAAAATCCCCGTCGCCAATCGGCACGGCGACCAGCGTTTGCTTGGCGATTTCCTGCACGATCGTTCCCTTGGGCACGATGGAAATGCCCGCGTCAATCTCGACGGCGCGCTTCACCGTCTCGACATTGTCGAATTCCATGACGTGCTTAACTTCGACGCCATATTCCTTCAAGATCTTGTCCAGCGCCCGGCGCGTTGGGATGTCTGGTTCAAAGCCGATGACCTTTTGGCCGCTCAACGACTCGAGCTTGATGGTTTTCAACTTGGCGAACGGATGCTGCGGATGGCAGATCAGCACGAGCGGTCCTTGCGGAACCCGATGATTTCGAGCTTGGGATCCTTGATCGGATAAGCCACGAGGCCGAGATCAACGACATTGCTCAACACGTCGTCATAGACCTGGTTGGCGCGGCGATATTCGATATGCACATGCACCGTCGAATAATTCTGCATGAACTTTTTGACATACGCCGGCAGGTCATGCAGGGCCGATGCTGTAAATCGTCGCGACGCGGATCGTTCCGGAAATGATGTTCTTGAGGTCCTGCAATTTGCTATTCAACGAATCGTAGGCCTGGATGATCTGCTTGCTGTATTCGTAAAGTGTCTGGCCTTCGCGCGTCAGACGAAAACGTTTCTTGCTGCGTTCGATGAGCAGCGACTTGAAGTGCGTTCCAGCGCGGTGATCTGCTGGGAAACCGCTGATTGCGTGACTCCATTGATTTGCGCCGCCTTGGTGAAGCTTTCCGTCTCCGTCAAATCACAAAACATTTTCAAACTCTCAATCTGCATGAATCAGTGTAGTTCAAATCTTCTGTTTTCGTCAAACAACCGCACAAAAACTTTCCACCCCCTAATTTAGGGGGCCATGACGAAGGCCGACGGCAACAGTTCTTTAATCGAGAACTCGCGGATTTTTTTCAAATCATCGCTGTCCGCAACGAATACTTTCGCCTCCGCCGCATATTCGCGCAGCAATTGCCGGCACGCGCCGCAGGGCATCGGCCCATCCTCGCAACGTGCGACAACGGCGACGGCGATGAAATTTTTCTTCCCATCCGTCAGCGCCTTGAACAGCGCGATCCTTTCGGCGCAGCAAGTCAAACCATAGCTCGCACTTTCCACATTCGCCCCGCCGATGATCTCGCCCGACTTCGTGAGCAGTGCCGCACCGACCTTGAATTTTGAATAAGGCGACACCGAACCCTCGCGCGCCTTTGCCGCCGCTTGAACCAGCTTATTTTTGTTGATCGCCATAAAATTCTGCAAAATTTTTAATCAGTTGGGCGCCGGATTTTTTAACACGCTCGGACGTTTCCAGCACTTCCGTGTGCGACAAGTTTTCCTTGCTGATGCCCGCCGCCAGATTTGTGATGCAGGAAATACCCGCCACGTTCAAGCCGCATTGCCGCGCCACGATGGCTTCGGGCACCGTGCTCATGCCGACGGCATCCGCGCCGAGCGTGGCGAACGCACGGATTTCCGCCGGCGTTTCGTAAGTTGGCCCGCTCACCGCCAGATAAACGCCCCGCTGTAATTTCAGTTTGGAGATCTTCCCGGCGCGGAATAAAATTTTGCGTAATTTCTGGTCATAAGTTTCCGTCAAATCTACAAAACGCGGCAGAGGTGGCTGCGACGCCCCCGTCGCAGAAACGGACGGCGACGAGGCGTCGCCGCCACTGGGTCGCAATGGATTGGCTCCCATGAAATTGATGTGATCGGTGAGAACCATGAAATCGCCGACACGAAACTTTTTGTTCAAGCCGCCCGCCGCATTGGTCAGCAGCAAATCCGTGATGCCAAACGCCGCCAGCGTGCGCGTGGCGAACGTGACTCGTTCCATTTCGTGCCCTTCATAAAAATGCGCGCGTCCGCTCAAAACCAGCACCGGCGTCTGGCCGAGATGGCCGAAATACAATTCCCCCGCGTGACCGCTGACGGTCCACTTTGGGAAAGCCGGGGGATTTTGGCGTAGGAAATTTTCTTGTCCACGCGCAGTTCCGTCAACGCGTGATGAAAGCCGCTGCCGAGCACGATGGCGAGCGTCGGGCGGAGCGGCGAAACTTTTTTGAGAAACGCGACGGCGGTTTGGGAACTTGGCAAATCCATTTGAAAAGAGTTTAATCTTCAATAGCCAAGAGCCAAGCTCCAACATTTTATGGAATTGAATCATATAATTACAGGCCAAGCGCCGCCAGACTCTCGCATCAACTACACACCAACCAATAAAACGAACAGCGATCTGATTGAGCAATGGTATCTTAGTCCGCTGCGAAGAATGAAAGGTCATGAAGCGTTTGTTTGTCTATCAATATGCTTTGTGCTTTATGAAAAACTGCTTCGTTATCAAGGTGAAATAGCCGACGACGAGAATTTTTCAGATGGCCGAGCCGTATTCAATACCATTGGTTCAAACCATTCATGTTTCAAATGAAGCTGCTTACGAAATCTGGTCGCATTGGCGGAACGGATTGCTTCACAAGGCAATGCCAGCAACGAATTCAAAATTCAAATTTGCTCTTGATCGTTGGAAAATGGGATTGTTCTTGTTCAAGAAAACCACATCACAATTGATCCTTGGGGATTTCGAGATTTTGTCGTCGCCAATATTGAAGCGAACAAAGCCATGTGGAAAGACAAGGACTATCCTTTATTGCAAGAGATGCGGCAGATGTAACGACAGGAATTGTTTTTTCCTAATATATTTTTGCACCTGAAGAAAACTGGGTGATTTCCCAAGTCGCCAGTTTGAATCCCCAGATTTGGAGTTTTGAAATTTTTCATCCATTTCTTTCTCAACGATGTCCCACAAATCTCGTCGCGATTCAATCGCCGTTGTTGAAGCTGTTTCATATCGTTTCCAAATATTTGGGTATTTCTCCCAAAGATCCTGATTCTTTAATGCAGCGATTAGGGAAATTGTATTTGCGTATTTTGCATGAAAACCATTTCCATGCAGGATAATAAAAACATCCTCAAAAAATACTCTTGCTGAAATTTTTATTGCGAACCGCTGCTTCAATCCTTTCAATTTTCTCGTTCAAAATTTTCAAAGATCCAATTACCTCACGTTCGAGATTTGGTCAAATACACCAAAAACTTCTTCGCATTGTTTTTCTTTGAATCTTCAAAATATGCAGACGAGGCTCGATATTTCACCCATGCTTCCAATCCTAGTGGGCCTCCGGTCGCCTTATACGAGTCATACTCTTTTGAAAGTAGAGCCGCGAGCGGCGAAACATTTTCATCACCCGCTTTTTCTCTCGCTTGTTTTATCTTCGTATCATAATAGGCCTGATTTCCTGCCAAACTTCCAGCAGTCCAAGCGAGCAGTGATCTTAAATTATATGGCCATGAACATAACTCGTGATTAAATTGGTAAAAGGAAGTTAAAGTTGTTGCAAGCTTTGATTGGTTAAATTGCGCAACTTGATTTCCTTCACCGCTGCATTACTATACTTTCCCTTTGATTATGGAATTGAACAATGACGAAATCCGCGTTACTCGCGGCACCTGATTCTGCCCGAAGTCGGTCTGGCAGGCCAAAAGAAAATCAAATCTACCAGCGTCCTTTGTATCGGTGCGGGTGGTCTCGGCTCGCCGATTGCAATGTATCTCGCCGCCGCCGGCATCGGCAAGATCGGCATCGTGGATTTCGACACGGTGGATTATTCCAACCTGCAACGGCAGATTCTCCACACGGACGCGGACGTGGGGCCGCTCGAAGGCTGAGTCGGCCAAGGAAACCATTCGCGGCATCAATCCGCATTGCGAAGTCGTCATCCACAACACGCGCATCTCGTCCCGAAAACGCGCTCGACCTCATCCGCCCTTATGACATCGTCGTGGACGGCACGGACAATTTTCCGACGCGCTACCTCACCAACGATGCCTGCGTGCTGCTCAAGAAGCCGAATGTCTATGGTTCGATTTTCCGTTTTGAAGGCCAGGCCAGTGTGTTCGCGCCGCATCTGGGCGGACCGTGCTATCGCTGTCTGTATCCCGAACCGCCGCCGCCGGGAATGGTGCCGAGCTGCGCGGAAGGCGGTGTGCTCGGCGTACTGCCCGGTATCATCGGTTGCATCCAGGCGAATGAGATTTTGAAACTCGCCATCGCAAGGGCACGCCGCTCATCGGACGTTTGTTGCTGTTCAATGCGCTCGACATGAAGTTCCGCGAGTTGAAATTGCGCCGCGACCCGGCCTGCCCGATTTGCGGCGACCACCCGACGATCAAGGAATTGATTGATTACGAAACGTTCTGTGGAATTTTGCCGGAAGCGGAACCCACGGAAAATCCCGATGAAGTCACCGTGCAGGACATGAAGAAGGCGCTGGATAATCCCGCGCTCGGCATCAAGGTCGTGGACGTGCGTGAAGAAGACGAATACGAAATCGCAAAGGTCGCGGGCGTGCCGTTGCTGCCATTGAGCCAGTTGCAGGAACGCTTCACGGAGCTTGACCCGAACATGCAATATTATCTGCATTGCAAAGCGGCGTGCGTTCGCTGAAGGCGCTGGGCTTTTTGCGTCAGCAAGGTTTCAAATACGTGAAGAGCGTCAAAGGCGGAATCACTGCATGGTCGGATGAGATTGACCGCAACGTGCCGAAGTATTAAGCGGGGCGGAACACGTCCATACCGGTTATCAGTAGCGATAGGCACCTTTGAAGGCCTGGGAAATTTAAGAAACCGCTGACTTTTCACCTTATTTGCCCGCCGATGACTCACTCCAGGGTTTCACTTCCGCTTCGCTTTGGAGTGCAATGATTTCATGGCTGGCTGGTGGCCGCCGACGCCAGCGGGGTGATTTATCGCAAGATCAACCAGCCAGATATCATTCTCTGGCTTCATTCTACGATAATACGACGTTTGTCGTATGGTTTTCGCGCAAACGATTGGATAGTCTATCCACATTCCACGTCTCACTTGTTGCTAATCCGCAACAGCCACCAAAAAACCCAGCGCGTTTGCCCATTAACAGGAATAATCCCATGAATAACCAACCCATCAAAACCTCCCTCATTTGGCTTGCCGTCCTCGTGGGCACTGTATGCTTGCACGCCGACACAATCGTCAAGACCAACAATACGGATAACCTCAACCTGACGACCAGTTGGATTGGTGGTGTCGTTCCCGGCCCGCTGGATGTGGCTAGATGGGACACGAACGTGACCGGTGCCAATATAGTGTCACTTGGAGCCGACACCAGTTGGGGTGGCATCATCATCACCAATCCGGGAGGTGCCGTGACGATCAATGCCGGCAATACGCTGACCCTCGGTACCAACGGCATTGACATGAGCAGGGTGTCGCAGAATCTGACGATCAATTCTGGTCTGACTATTGGTCCGGGATTGCAAAGGTGGAATGTGACCAACGGCATAAGCCTTACTGTCAATGGCACATTTACGCGTTCTCCCAATGCCACGCTGGTCAAAGGCACTTTAACGCTGGCCACGACCAATCAAGGAACTGTGACGGCCAGCCCAAATCTTTTGAATGGTGTCGTGCCATGGGCGACGGTGCAGAGTGCTGGTGCTGCAAGCAGCGGCGCCGACACGGGTAATAGCTTTGCGACTGTCTCCGGCGGCAATATTATTGCCTACACGAACGCAATTCCTGAGACGACTTCTGGCACCGGAGTTTTCTTTGGCGGCATTCCGACCGGTGATAATTCGGCAGCCAACTATGACCTGAATGTTGCCAGCACCGGTGGAAGTATGATCAGCGATACTTACGTCAACACCCTTCGCAACATCGGCGGCGTATACACCCAGCCTGGCACCGCCAATTTTCGCGCAAACGCCATCATGAATGCCGGCACCGGCCTGCTCACCATCAGCACTCCCATCCAGCAGTCTGACACAACGCTGAATGAACTCGTGTTGTCTGCCTGGACTCAGGGCATCACGCTCAACGGACTTATTTCGAACAACGTCAACCCTCTGCGTCTTACGATCACTGGAACCAACGGCCAAAACATCATTTTCTCCTCCGGAGCCAGCACCTTCAGCGGGGGTGTCACTCTTGATGCGGGCAGGGTGGGAATTAGTGCCAACAGCACGCCGTTGAGCGGAACCGTGACGAGCGGCCCTCTTGGCACGGGCACTGTGACCTTGAACGGAGGAATCCTATACGCGACTTCAGGAGGCTACACGATTGGTAATCCGATCTTGGTGGGTCCGGGAGGTGGCCAACTTCAATATGCTTCTGCATCCCCGGATTTAACCATCAATGGAAATATCACGGGAAGCGGTCCGTTGATCATGGCCGGGGTTTACAACGTGAATGGCGTTTTTATCAGTGGGGACAATTCCGCATACAACGGCACTGTGACAGTGACGGGATCCAATAACCGGCTAGGCACGGGAGCTTCGGGCAGCGCCCTGGCCAGGTGGGTGGTCAATGGAGCCTTGTCGGCGCAATTTGTGGGGGGGGCGACTTACTATCTGGGTGAGTTGAGCAGCACGGCGACCACCGGCTCCCTCAACGGGCACGCGGGCAACTTGACCCCGGCAATCCAGAACTTTGTGGTTGGAGCGCTGAATACCAGCTCTACTTTCAGCGGAATCATCGTCAACAATTCGGCGGGCAATGCTCAAACCGGCAATTCTGATGCTGCTGCAAACAATGTGCTGGCCTTGACCAAGGTCGGCACGGGAACGTTGACCTTGAGCGGCGCGAACACCGCCACAGGTCCGGTGACCATCAACGGGGGCAGCCTGCAGTTGGGCAACGGTGGCACCACTGGGACGCTTTCTCCACTTGCCACAATTCAAAACAATGCAACCCTGATCATCAATCACAACAATACCTGCGCGCAGGGCACGAACTTCAGCAGTGCCGGTATTACGGGAGATGGGTCTTTCATCCAGGCCGGCTCGGGAACGACCATCTTGACCGCCGATAACACTTACGCGAGCAATACCCTCGTTAGCGCCGGCACCCTTTTGGTGAACGGTTCCATCTTCAGCACGGCGACGGTCATGTCGGGAGCGAAGCTCGGCGGTAACGGAACGATTAACGGCGTGGTCACTGTTCAGGCTGGCGGCCAACTGGGGGCGGGGGACACCACCACCAACATCGGTGCCATGACGCTGAACAGCACGCCCGTGCTGGGCGGTTCAGTTCTTGTGAAAATCAACGCCGGTAAAGCACAAGCTGACCTGATCACGGTGACTGGGGGGAACCCAATCAACTATGGCGGTTCTTTGGTGGTGAGCAATACCGGCGTGCCGCTGCTGGTGGGCGACTCGTTCACGATCTTTAACGCGGCGGCGCATAATGGCAGCTTTAGCTCGATTGTTGGATCTCCCGGTCCGGGGCTGGCTTACAGTTTCGCCAATGGCGTCCTGTCGGTGGTTTCAAGCGTAGCCTCATACCCGACAAATATCACCGTTACCACCAGCAATAACATTAATGGCAACTCGCTCAACATCGCATGGCCATCCAGCCATTCGGGCTGGGTGCTGCAATCGCAGACCAATGATGTGGACGGCGGCATCACAAATGATCCTGCGGCATGGTTCGATTTGCCCGGTTCGGCTTCTTTGAACGTGTTCAACATCACGAATATGCCGTATCGCGGGGCATATTTCCGTCTGAAATACGTCGCGCCGACGAGTCCGGCTCCGACCAATCCGCCGATCATACTGACGGCAAGGGCTACCAACGCTACAGTGTCGTTGAGCTGGACGGCTCCCGCCTTTGCGAGAAGTTACAACCTCAAGCGTTCGACCGTGAACGGCGGGCCTTACGCCACGATTATAAACCTCATCCCGACCAGCTACACCAACACCGGCCTGGCCAATGGCACAACATATTTCTACGTCGTCTCCGCGCTGAATTACAACGGCGAGACCGCCAATTCTGCGGAAACGAACGCAACGCCCGTTGCCGTGCCTCCGCTGGTTCCGGCCGGACTGGCCGCACAGGCTGCCCACGGCTTGGTGCAGTTGAACTGGACGGCCCCCGGCGGTAATCCTGCGACCAGTTACAACGTCAAGCGCACGATCATGAGCGGCGGGCCTTACCCCACAATTACTAACGTGCCCGCAACCAGCTTCGCCGACACCAACGTTGTTGATGGCACAACGTATTACTACGTCGTCTCCGGTGTGAATGCTGATGGCGAGGGACCCAATTCCTCGCAAGTGATTGCAACACCCACGGCGGCCCCGCCGGCTGTTCCAGCCGGAGTAGCGGCAACAGGTCAATATACCCAGGTGAAGCTGACGTGGACGGCTTCCTTTGGCGCGACGGGTTACAACGTCAAGCGCGCAACTACGAGCGGCGGGCCGTATGCTACATTTGCAAATACCACCGTGACCACCGTCTATGACACTGGTCTGGCTAATGGCATAACAAATTACTATGTCGTGTCCGCGTTGAATGGCATCGGCGAAAGCGCCGATTCCTCGCAAGCGACCGCAACGACGACCACCACGCTGCCTCTATTCTATGATTTTGAGAATACGGGCGCGGATTATCCGGCGCCGCCGATGCCGCCATTAGGCGATCCCAGCCTTCCGTATATTCAGTCTTTGCCCGATCCGTTCGCTTGGGCCGGTGACCCGTTCAATATGGGGGGCACACGTTCCACAAATTTCGTGGACTGGAAAAACCACCGCGCTGAGATCAAGGCTCAAATCGAGAATTATGAAATCGGCGTCAAGCCGGTGGTTAGTCCTTCAATGATTTCTGCCAGCATCTCTGGCAGTGGCACAGCGCGCACACTCACGGTGGTCGTTACTAATGTCGTATCGGGCACGAACCGGACGATCACGCTGACTTACGGCATTCTCCTCCCATCGGCGAGCGGAACCTTCCCGGCAATTATCGGGATGAACAGCCAGAATGGCAGTGTGAACGCCAGCCTGCTTACCTCGGTCGCCAAAATCACCTATTCAGTTAATCAGGTGTCGGTCTATGGCACGCAGGGAACTACGGATCCATACTACCGGTTTTACGCTGCTCCTTCCGTTCCGGCTCTTGACACCTTTAATACGGGCCAATACAGCGCGTGGGCTTGGGGCTGCAGCCGCCTCATTGATGGCTTGTATAAGCTGAATGGCAATCTCGGCGGCGGCGTCCAGATTGACCTGTCGCGCATTGGCGTCACTGGTTGTTCCTATGCGGGCAAGATGGCGCTTTTCTGCGGGGCGTTCGACGAGCGCATTGCGCTTACCATTGCCCAGGAGTCGGGCGGCGGCGGCGCCAACTCGTGGCGTTACAACGGTTTTGTCGAGCCTGCCGGCACGGTGGAATGGCTGCCGAATACAGATCATAATTGGTTCCGCGAAGACATGTTCGCATTTGGCGCTGGCACCAATGCCAACTTCCTGCCGGAAGATCATCACGAGCTATGTGCCATGATCGCACCTCGGGCATTGTTTGCGACGGGAAACGACGGCCAAGTCTGGCTGGGAACTCCGTCCACCTTTGTTGCCTGTAAGGCCGTTGAGAAGATCTACAATACATTCGGCTTAAGCGACCGGTTCGGCTTTAATCTTATGGGAGGACATGGTCACTGTGCGACCACGGCTTCCATTGATAATGAGATGGGCGCCTTCATCAATAAGTTCCTGCTTGGTCAGACGAACGTGAACACTCTCATCCGGGACTACCCCACTAGTGGCGGCGTTATGGTTGATAACTACAATACCATCCCCGCCGCTAATTGGACTGCGTGGTGGGGGACTACGACAAATGCAGCATTGCCATAATCAATTGGGGCGTTAAGACGAGAAGCCGGCACGGGTGCAAGTCCGTGCCGGCTTGTCACGCAGACTACATTCAGCATTAACGGCATGCCACTGATGCCGTCGAGTGAATCATAAAACCGCTGAGCTGGATCTGAACAACTGGTATTATCCGCACTGCAAAGCTGGCGCCCGCTTGCTGAAGTTGCTAGGTTTTTTGCGGTTGCAAGGTTTAAAATATGTCAAGGACGGCATCACCGGCATGGTCGGATGAAATTGACCGGAACGTGCCGAGGTATTGAAACGCTGAACCGAGACAGGATTAACAAAATTCAGCTCGCGGGAGTTTAATCCTGAAAATCCTGTTAATTCTGTCTAAGACAAATCACTCGATTCACGGTTGCACCTGGACCCGGAAAAATTGTGAGCGTGCAGCCGCATTGGTTCCCGAATAGGACATCGGGCTGGTGGTCGCCTGCTGCAAGCCGGTGAGGGGCGTCCATGCATTGAGGTTGGTCGAACTTTCCAGTTGATACAACCTTCCGGGGATGGCCGCCCATTTCAACTGGACGAACCGGTTGGTCTGCACGGCGGCGGATACAAAAATGAATCTGGACGCTGCATTCGTCGGGTTGGTGCCGGCGATGAATTCCGCGTAATCGGACATTCCATCTCCGTCCGAATCCGTGGTTTGTGTCCGGTCGCTCCCCGCTGATCCAAAATAGTAATTCTCCCACGAGTCGGAAATTCCGTTGTGATTGGCGTCAATGAATACGTAATTGCCCGTGAAAGTCACGGTTTCGTTGGCGCTCAACATGTTGGTCTGCGCGGCGGGAGTTTGATAAAATGTCACGTCGCTGAATTTCACTTTGTATTGACCGGGCGGCACATTGCTGATGGTGGTGGAAATGGCGTTGCCCGACTGGTTCACCGGCCCGGTCAGGTTGAACATCCCCTGCCCGAGATTTTTAGTGATGATAATTTTGCCACTGCCCGTCACCGTCACGCCGGTGATGCTGACATCGTCCACCAGCCAGTCGTAAAGCGGCATACCAATGTTGATGCCTTGATAATACCAGACAACTTGAATGGTTTTGCCGACGTAAGGCGTGAGATCCACCGTTTCCTGTTCCCAACCGCCGGAAGCCAGACCGGTGAAATCGATCAAGGTGGGGATGTCGGCTGGCGGAGTGCTGCTGTTGGTGCTGATGCCGAGCTGGCCGGTTTCAAATCCGGATTCGAAATCAAAATTATGCCAGAACGTCAACGTCGCCTGGCTAAGGCCGGAAAGATCAATGACCGGGCTATAGAGAAAACTGCTCACGAGAAACCCAACCGGCTGGCCTTGGAGATTGCTGCCCCAGGCATTCGTGCCGGAATAGGCACTGGTGGCAAGATTGTTGTCCGGCGTGCCGAGCGTCCAATTGACATCCGAACCAAAGGCCGGATCTGCGATGACCGTCCAGTCGCCCGCGCCATTTTCCAGATTGTCGAACCACGGCGGTTGCGGCGCACGCCTGGTGGTGAAGGTGTAGAGCGCGCTATTGTTGTCATTGACGGTCGAGTTGCCGGCGGCATCGCGGCTGGTCACTTGATAATAATAATCGCGATTCGCCTGCAAGCCTGACAGGGTCATGACGTGGTTTGTGGTCAGTTTCGCGTCGTAAGCCGTGTAACTGAAAATCGTGGACTCACCATATTGCACCAGTGAATCGGCCGGTTTTGAAGTGGTCCAGCTCACCACGGCATGGCCAACGCCTGTCGTGGCTCCGACTCCGCTGATGACCGGCGGCACGGTATCCACCGTCGCGGTGGCAATCACATTGCTGGCGCGCGAAACGTCGAGATACGTCGCCGTGATTGTCGCGCCGTTGCCAACCGCCAGTTGATTGGTCGCGGCGTTCGCAGTCACTAGCGTGATGAATCCCCGGAACAATCCGGGATGTGATGTTTCATTCAGAGTCACCGTCACGCGATTCGTGGATGAGCTGGTAGAGAAGGTGACTTGCGCGTGACTTGCACCGATTAAATCCGAATCGGCCATCTCTACCGTGACTTGATCGGGCAAAGTGTAAGTCGTCTTGTCGAGAAACACGCTGCCCGCGCCATTTGCGCCCGGTGCGAGAAAATTGAGAATGTTCCGCAACAAAACCACTTCGTTATTCGGCGACGTTCCGTTCATCGGCACCGTGTCCAGCGGGAACGAAAGGAATACCACGCGACCGGGACTGTCCGTCCCGATTTTTGGATAACTCGCTCCGCAAGGTTTGCCGGTAACAGATTCAAAGCAAATCGCCGTGGCGTTGGTCGCGGGCGTGAATGTATCCGAAAAGTCCGGGCCAAAATTATAATCTTCATCCAGGTTAAAGCTCGGATAGTTATCATAATCCAGCGTCACAAACATGCCGCTCGTGATGGAATTGTTTGGTGCGCCAAAAAAAGCCGGCACGCCAAAATCTTCGTCGCAATCGGAACAAGGCGATGGTGGATCGGGATTCTGCTGAAAACCGCCGACCTGCAACACATCCCTCCGGAACGGAACATTGCCGATTTGGCTGAGAATGCTCATCGAAGCCATGAAGAACGAACCGCCGCCGTTCAGATAACTTTGAATCATGAACTGCTGCTGTGCGTTGAGCGTGTTGTTCGTGGCGGACGGATCGGGTAAGCCATCTTCGTCCACTCCGTAGTTGATGATGTCATCCGTCGTCCGCCAGATGACGATTTGAAATGGCTGCAAATCCGCCAGCGTTGGTGAACCGCGTTCGGTCACTTTCCAAAAACTGTAATTAAAACCCGCCGACGCGATGGCATTGGTGTACACGCCATCGTTGATGACGGTCGAACCATCCGCGTCTTCCGCCGCCGTGTCATAATCGTCCACCATCAAAACCGTCGGCGTCGTCACGGCCACAAAGCTGAAATACGAGCCGGAATTATTGGCCGTTGCGATGTTGCCCGCCGGATCGGATGAACTCACGTAAAAATAATAAGTTCGCCCGGCAACCAATCCGCCGATTTTGATGGAGTGATTTGTCACGAGCGCAGAATTGGCGATGACTGAAGTTAAATTCAAAAGGTTCGTGCCGTAATGCACGATGGAATTTGCCGGTTCGCCCGTCTGCCAGGTGATCGTGATGACACCGAGATCCGTCGTCACCGCGACGCTGCTCAAGACAGGCTTGGCCAAATCGGCCGTAGCCATGGCTGTGCGCAGACTGCCGGAACTGTCAATGTAATCGGCTTCAATGACGTCGCCGTTTTGAATCTCCAATTTCCCGTCTGCGATGGGAGGACCGGCGACGGTTACTACTGCGCCCGTGAAAACGCCGTAATTTCCGGCAGCGTTTAATGAGAAGAGTTGTGCTGTAGATTCAGTCGTGCTTTTTATGGCGATATTGACGAATGGATTTCCTGCCTTTAGTGCATCAAAAACTTTCACGTTAAGGATACCTGGCGCGGTGTAATTTGTGCGATCCAGCAAAATGATTCCGCCGTTCGGGCGTGCCAGATCGCCAGAAACGACGAGCGCAAAATCCTGATCAATCGCCGCCGTGTCGAACCGCGCGTCTTCCGCGACATTGCTGGCGCGAACCCGGACCAGATAATCTCCCGGAACCGGGTGCGAGATGTTGATGCCTTCCACGTTATTGATCGTGTCCGGGGAAGGCGCATTCGGCACGGATTCACCGCCGGAAAATTGGTTGCCTCGATACAAGGTTCCGTCGGGGCCGACGACTTCCAAATTTAGGTCATTCACCAAGGCTGGAATCGCACCCGGAAATCCCGGCACATCAGTGTAGGCGAGCGTGATTTTCAGCGGCTCCCCGGCTGTGCGTACCAAGGCATGTTGCTCGTAAACCTGTCCGCTGGTCAGCAGCACCGTTTGATCCAGAGATTGATAATAGCGCGGCGCGGAATCGAAATTGGTCGTGATGATGTTGGTCAGGGTGACGCGTCCCCAGCCTTCATCGTTATTCGGAACCGGGCCGGGACCGCCACTGGCATCGTCCAGCGGATTGGCGGAATTGATCAGACTCGCTTTGACCAAGGCCGGGGACGGAACGGCATTCGTATGCAGGCTTTTGTAATATTGCACGAACACCGCCGCCGCACCCGCCGCCGCCGGACCGGCCATGCTGGTGCCGCCCATGTAAACGTAATAATCATCAATCGCGGTCCAGGAAACCGCCGCAATATTTGGAGCGAATGAAGAGGCCGCCGAAGCGATCCAGGTTCCCGGTGCCACTAAATCTGGTTTGATACGCCCATCCTGACACGGGCCGCGGCTGGAAAAATCCGCCATCGTATCCGCGCCGTCCGCGTAAAGCCCGTAGGTTGCCGCCAATGTTCCCGGTGTATTTTGCGACGCGCCAGTCGCAATCACATTCTTGGCCGAGGCCGGACTATCTATTGTCTCGGAACCCGGGCCGGCGTTACCGGCAGAGAATTCTAGGATGTAAGGTTGATCGCCGGGCGTTCCGGGATCCGCATCGCGTACCAGTTCATCGAACGCCGCCGCGTCAATGTCATAGGCACCCTGAACGTCATTGCCCCAACTGTTCGAGCCGATTTTCGCGCCAGCCCGAACAGCGTCCGTGGTCAATGTGTCGCTGCTGGGAAAAGGACTGGCCTCGCTGGCTTCATCATCGAAGATACGTTCGATAAAAAGCTTCGCTCCTGAGGCAACCCCAAGCCCATACAACTGTTCAGTGTCCGGGTCAGTCTCACCGGTCGCGGCATTGCCGGCGACAATGCCCGCGCAATGCGTGCCGTGACCGTAACCGTCTGAGCCGTCAGTAATGTCCCCGTAAAACTTAAAACCCGTCACGCGTCCGAACAGATCCGGATGCATCGTGTTTGTGTCGCCCGTATCCAGACCAGTATCCGCCACGCACACCGTGACACCTCTGCCGTCAAAACCAAGCTGCTGCGTGATGGTTGGCGTGCCGAAGTTGCCATCATCGCCGCCGACAATTTTTGAAGCGGCCTCATCCACCAGTTTACGTTTGGGCGCGGGTTCAATCCACAACACGGAATCGGATTGCGCCAGCTTCTGAAGCCGGGTGAGATTTAATTCGCCAACCAAGATGGTGCCCATCTTTAAATTGCTTTGATGTTGAACTGAGGAAAACAAATTTATTACACCGGAAATTTCCGCCGCCGTTGCTCCCGGCGAAATCAAAACCGAGACGTTGGTGGTCGCGCTTTGATTTTTCAACAAGGCACTTTGCGCCGTGGCCGATAGTCGGGACGCGATTTTGTAGTCCGCCTGATACGGCCCGACCCAACGGACGAAACTCAATGTCTGGACTGCGTCCGCCGACACGTGGTTGAAGCGGACAATGAAAGCATCATCCGGCACATACTTCAGCAGGTTTACTCCCAAGGTTTGCAGTTGGATTCGCCCGGCGGGCGTTAAATGATTTTCCAATTGGATGAGATACAAACCGGAAATGGGAGCCTGAACCGAAAGCGCCGAGTTTTTTGCGGCAGTGTTGGTTACCGGCAAAGTTGAAATGATTCTATTGCGCAGACGGATTTCCTTGTTTTTTGCGGCAGCGGCGAAATTCGTAAAAATTATAAAACCTGCGAGCAGCAGATGTTGGCTGATAAATGACAAACTACGGGATTTCACATGGCGACAATAGCCTCGGAACGAACTTCGGGCAAGCAGGTGTGGCGGAATGTCCGACTCGCAATTTTTGCGTGGCCGGATATAGTATCAAAACATGAACGAAGATTTACAAAAACGTATTCAGGCCGCACTCGCCAATCCACAGAACATGGGCGAGATGACCGGCGCGGATTCCATCGGCACGGTCGGCAATGCCGATTGCGGCGAGATGCTGCGCATGTGGGTGAAGTTCAAGCAGCAGGACGGCCGGAAGGTCATTGACCGCGCCACGTTCCAGTCTTTCGGCTGCGAAACCGCCATCGCCGTCGCAAGTCTGGCAACTGAATTGATCCGGGGCAAAACCGCCGAGGAAGCGCTCGCACTCAAGACCGAGGAACTGGCCGGCGAACTCGGGCCGTTGCCTCCGATGAAAATCCATTGTGCCCAGCTTGTCGAAGGTGCGCTTCGTTCGGCGCTCGCACCAGAAGAAGCGGAGGCCAAACCCGCTGCGCCAATTTCAGCCAGCGTCCCAACGCTGCTCGACAGTTTTTCCAAGCCCAAAGAAGGCGGCGTGAAACTGACTTTTTTGGATTAGTTCTTTTCGAATGGAAAGGACGCCGATCAAAGTTGTATGACAAAATCAAACGGGGGTTTCTTCTTTCAATTTCTTCAAAACCGCCAAGGCAGCCTCGCTTTCGGCGGCTTTTTTGCTTTTGCCGCATCCGCGCCCGAGCTCCACATCGTTGTGAAACACGGCACATTCAAAATCGCGGTCATGATCGGCACCACTCGTGGAAATGAGCCGGTATTCCGGCGCAACTGGCGAGCGTGACTGTAACAGTTCCTGCAATTCACCCTTCGGGTTTTCAATGCCGGTCGGCTCTTCCAGTTCAAGAAGGTCGGCGGCGAATTCACGCAGGATGAATTCCTGTACCGCCACAAACCCGCCGTCCAAAAAAACTGCGCCCGAGAGGGCTTCAAAGGCATCGGCCAGTGCCGAGGCACGGTCACGGCCGCCAGTGGTCTCTTCGCCACGGCTCAAAATCAAGTGCGCACCCAGATTAAGCGCGCGGCCATGTTTGGCGAGGGCGCCGGCGTTCACCAGCTTGGCGCGTGACTTGGTGAGCGCGCCTTCGTCCGCTTCGGGAAATTTTTCATAGATCTGCCGCGACAACACCAGCCCCAAGACCGAATCGCCCAAAAATTCCAGCCGCTGATTATGCACGGACACCTCGTTCCGTTCATGCGCGACGGAGGGATGGGTAAGCGCGAGACGCAGCAGGCCTTCGTCGCGGAACTGGTGGCCGAGACGTTGTTGGAGTTCGGCGAGGTTGGGCACGGCGTCAATTGGTTGTCACGGGTTCGACCGATGATGGCACGATCTCGTTTTCCACCGGCACTGAAACCGGTTCCGTGCCCGAGGACGGTGCCGGAGTTGAACCGCCTTCGAGCAGGGCGGCGACATCGCGCTGGACTTCTTCAAGCTGGTCGAGGCGCAAGTCCGGATCGGTGATCGTGAAAATGTCACCGGTCTTCGGCTGTTCATAGACAAACACCCGCCTGCCATCATGGACGATCTGTTCCTTCACCTTGAGGATGCGTTTGCGTTCGAGCATCACGGCCAGGATGAACGCGGCGGGCGCATGGGTCGGATCGTTCTGCCCGATGAGCTTGCGCAAAACCGTTTCGGCATTCTCCTTCTGGATGGCCTCCACCGCCGGCGCGGGCGCTTCGTAAATGCCCTGCCAGTGCGAGATAAAACCCGCGCGGCTCGTTGCGTCGTTGGCGAACTGCTGCTGCCAGCACGGCTCGCAGATGTCCGACCGGCGCAATTCCGGCGGCTCGTCGAGCAGCAGCGTGTGATAAGGTTGTTTGTCGGCAAACGGCCGGGCGCACGCCTCGCAGGCATGGGCACGGGACTGGATGTTCCACTCATTCATGGGCGGGGAAATTTAACCACGAATGGCACGAATGAACACGAACAAAATTTAACAAGGGAGCCGGAACACAGGATAATTCCTTGCTTCCTGCTTTCCTTATTTTCGAATAGGAAGCCAGCCGAGTCAGGTCGCGAAATCAAAATCCGAGCAGCTCATGAAATAATGGCAGCGCGGACAGCGCAGTTTGCACTTCTCGTTGATCAACTCATGCCCGCATTGCAGGCAATAGCGCCAATGTTCGCCGGAAATTTTTTTATCCGAGGACGCATGGCAGGCGTCATTGGTAGAGTCGAATGATGGGTTTGCGTCTTTAACCATTGGGGAATTTTTTCTTCATTTCTTCATAAAGCCACCGGAGTTGATCTTCTTGACCATTCGCCACTGCGATTAAAAGAGACATTAAAATCATTCTCGAACTTTTGACTCCGTTAAGTTCGTCTTCGGTGAGTTTATGATTATCAAGCTCTGGGCTTATTGGAATCTCAATGTTTTGAATCCACCACTTGTCGGCTTTTTCGGTAAGGTGATAGACGCCATCTAAGAAATCCATACGAACATCAGATTTTACCTTCCCTATGATTTTTGTAAGCTCATGTGCAATCTCGTTGCGGTGAGTTCTTAAAATGCGGAGTAGCGCAATATCCTCGTCAGAAAGCGCTTTATGGTCACGAAACCACAAAGCTGATGCGATTAACAGATCATTATCCAGAGAAAGAACTTTCGTTTTGTAGCTTGAACCTACAATCCATTTGCCGTCTCTGAATTCGTGCGAGAAAAAACCACGAGGCTGGTCTAAAAGACACTCTTTAAGCATTTCCCAACAGGTCAGATAAATTGAAGCCCGAATCAGATTTTGTTTCAATGACTCTGGATTGAGAAATTTAAGCCAGCTTTCTGTGGTTTCATTCGACATCAGTTAAATTGTGATATTTTATTGCGTCCTCCCGAACTTTTTCTCCAGTTCACGGTAATTCATCTCAATTAGCGTCGGGCGGCCGTGCGGGCAGGTGTAGGGCATCGCGCAGTGGCGCAAATCCTCGACAAGATTTTCGAGTTCCGCGCCGCGCAGCGGATCGTTGGCCTTCACCGCGTGGCGACAGACGGTCTTGGCCACGGTATGCTCACCCAAGCGGGCGAGATTGACTTCACGGCCGGCGGCGCGCAGTTCGTCCACAAGGTCGAACACAAACCGGCGCGTATCTGGCACTTTCACAAACGGCGGCAGCGCATCCAGCAAAAACGTGCGTTCGCCAAACTCGCTCAGGCCGACGCCCAGCCGGGTGAGCGCGGCAAGCTGCTCGCGCAAAAACAGCGCATCGCGCGGCGGCAGTTCAACGGTTTCCGGCAGCAGCAGTTTCTGCGACGGTGTGGAACCATTCTGTTCGAGGCGGTTCAACATCTGCTCGTATAAAATCCGTTCATGCGCTGCGTGCTGGTCGAGCAGGACGAGTCCACGGTCGGATTCCAGCAGCACATATAATTTGCCGACGACGCCGATGAGGCGCAGTGGGACGTTCAGCAGCGGCGTGGATGACGGGGCATTAACCGCAGATTTCGCAGATGACGCAGATGGAGAAATTTCTGTGGTCGAATTTTGAATTCCAGCTTGAACCACTGAGGGCGTAGCAGACTGGGACGAAAAACCCATTTTTAAAGGCGATTGGGCGGCCGGTTGAATTTGGATTGGAACCGCCGAAGACGGTTTTAATTTCTCTGGAAAATTTGGCAGAGCGGGCGCTTGGGCTTCCATCGCCAATGTTAATTCCTCTGGCGGCTTGGCGGTGGGGATTGGTTTCGGTGGCTCGGAATGAAAGGCGAGCAGGGTTTCCTTGACGGCCTGCGCGACAAATTTCCTGATCTCAAACTCGCGGTGGAATTTCACCTCGCGCTTGGCCGGATGGATGTTCACGTCCACGGCGGCGGGATCAATCTCGAGAAACAGGCAGCACACCGGATAGCGGCCCTTCATCAGCGCATTGTGATAGCCCTCGATGAGCGCGTAATTGACGCCGCGATTTTCCACGGGACGGCGGTTCACAAAAATGAACTGGCTTTCGCGCGTCGCCCGCGAGACGCCGGGCGAACCGATCAACCCCCAGATGCGGATTTTGGATTTGAGGTCGGAAATTTCGTCAGCCGAAGGTTTCTCCGGCGAGGCGTTTTCAAAAATGTCAGTTTCGTCCGGCACGGAATGATCGTCGTCGAGCAATGCGGAAAAATTCACGGGCAGAAGTTTTTCACTGCCGAGCAGCGCGCGGAGACGTTCGCGCAGGGCTTCGATGCGGCTGGAAAGTGGAACAGGCATCTTGCCTGTTCTGGACAGGCTGGAAGCCTGTCCCACTACGGCGGGCAACTGCCAGATGTTGCGGCCATCCTTGACAAAGGCAAACGCGACTTCGGGAAACGCGAGCGCAGCCAGCGTCAGATAATGCTGGATGTGCGCGCTCTCGGTCTCCTCCGTCCGCAAAAATTTCCGCCGCGCGGGCAGGTTGTAAAAAAGCTGGCGCACTTCAATGCTCGTGCCGGTCGCGCTGCCGGCGGCCTTGACCTCGGCAATCGTGCCGCCGTTGACGATGATCTGTGTGCCTTCAATAGTGGCGCGGGCATCCTGCCCGCGAGTTTCTGAAGATGGAAGCGCACTGCCAGAACTCACAGGCAGGATGCCTGTGCCACTACTTGTTTCGCGTTCGCGCGTGGTGAGCGTGAACCGGCTGACGCTCGCAATGCTGGGCAGGGCCTCACCGCGAAAACCCATCGTAGAAATGGATGCCAAATCTTCGGCGCGGAGAATCTTGCTGGTGGCGTGACGTTCGAGCGAAAGGAGGGCGTCGTCGCGGCTCATGCCGAAACCGTCGTCGGTCACGCGGATGAGGCTGCGTCCGCCGGCGCCGATTTCAACCGTAATTTTTTTAGCGCCGGCGTCGAGCGAGTTTTCGACGAGTTCCTTCACGACGCTGGCAGGGCGCTCGACCACTTCGCCGGCGGCGATCTGGTTGGCGACTTGTTCCGAAAGAAGCTTGATGCGGTTCATCGTGTGGCACTGTTGAATCGTGAATTGTTAAATCGTTGCATCGGCAACCAGTTTGTCCGGCAACGGTTCACGATGCAACCATTCACGATTCTCACGGACAAATCATTTCGCCAGCGGCAAAGCGAAACAAAAAATGGCGCCCCGGCCCGGTTCGTTGCGAAGCCAGATGCGCCCGCCGTGGTCCTCCACGATTTTTTTGCAGATGGAAAGGCCGAGGCCGGTGCCATGGGGTTTGCCGAAAGTGACCAGGTCCTTGAACAGTTTGCCCGCGATTTCAGGCGCAACGCCGGTGCCGGTGTCCTCGATTTCCGTGACGATTTCATTTTCATCAGCACGGAAACGCAGGAAGATTTTTCCGCCCTTGGGCATGAAGTCCATGGCATTGCCGAGAAGGTTGAAAAAAACCCGGCTCAACCTTCGCGCATCCAGCCGGACACGGACGGCGGGCGGACTGTCCGGCATTTCAATTTTAGCGCCCTTCGCCTCGGTTTCGGCGCGAAGTTCGGGAATCAATTCGCGGATAAATGCATGATAGTCGGTGGTTCGCATCTCAGTTTCAGAACGCCGGCCTTCATGAAAAATCAGGATGTCGCTGATCAAAACCTGGATGCGGTTGATCTGATTGCGGATGCGTGATCCGATCTGGGCGCGCATGATCGGATTGATGTTGGGCATGTCGTAGGTTTCGGCGGAGAGCCCGATGATGCTCAACGGATTTTTGAGGTCGTGAACGATGGATTGCGCAAACCGGCCGATGATGGCGAGACTTTCAGCCTGCACCAGTTCGCGCATGTGCAACTGGTTGAATTCGCGCAAGCGATGGCTGATCTGCTGCAACAAGCCGAACGCGAGGGTGGGCGTGCGTTCGATCAACGAAAGCATTTCGCCGCGCGGAACAAAATAAACCTGTGCGTCTTTGACCGCCACCGCAGAGGCGGAGCGGGGAAGCTGTTCGATGACCGCCATTTCCCCGAAGATTTCCCCGGGGCCGAGCTGGGAAAACACATGGCGGACATTGGATCGGGCGAACCCGGAGATTTCCACCAAGCCATCCTTCACAAAATAAACCCCGTCGCCGGGCATGCCTTCGCTGAATATTTCCGAACCGGCGGGGAAATGCCGCTCCTGGGTGATCAATCGCAGCGCCTGCAATTCCCCGGGCTTGAGGTTGCGGAACAGGGCGATAGATTCGAGTCCGACCATTGGAAATGAATCTAGGGAAAAAAGCCGCTGCGTAAAGCCAAGAGATTGCCGTCACGCAGCTTATGACCATTGATACTTGTTGACAAAAAGTTGCGCGACCGTCACATTTGTTCCATTCGGGTAGCAGCACGTTTCTTCAGCGGGGTTCCCCACCCCCACCTCCTTGGCGTCTGCTGCCCGGATTTTCTAACCGCCCATTTTGTCTTCCTGCCGCCTTTAAAAAACCAAACCAAAACTTGACGATGTGGAAAAGATTTTTTATTGTCACGTCCCCCTTCGCGGGGGTGTAGCTCAATTGGTTAGAGCGCTGCCCTGTCACGGCAGAGGTTACGGGTTCGAGCCCCGCCACTCCCGCCATTTTGTTATCGTGACCCGTTGCGTCAGGCAGCGTCAAAACGTTACTGCTATTATAGATTTCAATGGTTTTCTCCGATTTTTTTTCGCCGTTCACTGCGACAGGCAACGTCACATTTTGCCCCACTGCGCCTAAAATCTGTGAGGCTATTTGTGAGGCTCGTCCAGAGTAGTTCGGCAGCGCGTCAAATGCTGTCCAAGTGCCGAGCAAGTTTTCGTCAATGTAAACAAAGTAAGGGCGGCAGCGGGTGCCGGTGTCAGAGTTGGGCGATGAAGCCGGCGAGTTCCCGCAGGCGCTTGGCACAGGACCTTTGAAGCTTTCTGAAGAATGTTCTGCGCTGGCCGGCTTTTCGGTCAGTCGGCATGGTGCGGATGTTCCTGATGGTGTTCAGGGATATGCGATTCAAATGCGGACCGAAAGCATGGTTCTCGATGATTTTCGCCGGCCAGGAAGACAATCCTTCGCGGTAGGTTTCCAGAATTGTCCAGGCACACTTGATTTCATCTGCAGTCCGCATCATGCTGTCAGGCAGAAGCCGATACCAATACAGACTTTCTGGAATGACAATCTGGCGGAAGCCTTGGAGGGTCAGCCGCACCAAAAATTGCCAATCTTCAACGACGCTGCGATTGTTGTTAAAACCACCCAGCGTTGCAAAAACATTTTTTTTCACAATGAAGTTGGCATTGCCAAAAATGTTTTCCCGCCAGCCAGCCTCCAAGCACGGACCCAAAGGCGCGCAAGTGTGGATGGACAGTTTTTGAAAGTTGGCGGCACCCTCGAAAATATCATAATTGCAGGTGGCGCAGTCTGCACCCGAAACCCGCATGGCTTTGGCAAAGACTGTCAGCATCTGTTCCCTGGCCACGTTGTCCGCGTCCATGAACAGCAATAAATCACCGGTTGCCTGGGCAGCAGCAAAATTCCGTGCCGCACCGACGCCGCCATTTTGTTGTTTGAAAAACCGGAACCGTGGCGGAAGATGGTCTTTTTGCATCCGGTCAAATTGCGCCGTGGAACCGTCGTCCACCACGATGACCTCGAAGTTTTCATAAGTCTGGCAGGCCAGCGACGCCAGCGCCTCCGGCAGATATGACCCGTGGTTGTAAAAGGGAACGCAGACGCTGATCTTGGGCAACGCCGGCAAACCGGCGGACGGAACAATTGTTTCAACCGGGATTTCCGCGAACTTTTTCCAACTCTGTCTGACGGTTTCAAACTGGTACGGGTGGTTGAACCTGGTGCCGGCAGACAGCCTGGAAAACTCTTCAATTTTGGCCGACAGGGAACGGGCATTGGGTGCAAACAACACACGCGAGTCCGCCAGTTCGGAGATGCCGCCCGAGTTGGAGGCAATGAACGGCACTTGGTGGACAATACACTCGATGACGGTGTAGGGCAGGTTGTCATTAGGTGAAGCGATAATGGCCACGCCACCGGTCCGGCGGATGTGCTTCATGGCGGCGAAGTTGTCCAGATCAGAATGAATCTGTGTTTCCGTCTCCTGCCATTGCGAACTCATTTGGCTGATGTATCGGTCCGCCGGCCGGCCCTCGTGGGTTCCTACCCGGCCAAGAAAATCCACCCGCGCGGGAGCCTTGCCGGCCTTCGACAGCAACTCCACAGCCTCACAAAAAATTCCAAGCCCTTTGCGGGTTTCCAGCCGTCCGAAAAAAATAAGATGACGGGGATTGGTCCGAACTGCTGCCGGATTCTCGTCACCCAATTCTTCACACAAATTCGGCAATACGACCCGGTTAGGCGGCAGCCGCCAGCCTCTGCTTTCCGCCCAGTGCATCAGATAACGGGACGGGCTGACCAGCAAATCAGCATTTTCACAGCAATATTGCTCCGCGTAATCCACCTTGGTGTCTGTTCCGGGATCCAAAGACGGCTGTTGCATTCCTTCCCGGCACCAAAGTGAGGAGCCGTCCATGGTCACCATCAACCGGGTGTTTTGATAAGCCAGTCCAGCCCGCTTGGCTTGGAGACACACAAAGCCATTAGCCCGATATTCAGAAAAATGAATTTCATCCCACGCTTCCGCCGCGAGTCGCTGGTTGACGGCCATCGCCCGCCGGTGGAACATTTCCGAGTTCGTGTCGGCAGGTAATCTCGGGAGAACCTCCAGCCGGATTCTATTATGACCATATTGTTCCCGCCACGCCTGGGCTGCGCTTGGGGAACATTCCCCCGTGTAGAGGATGGTTACTTGATAATTCAGGCAGCTGTTCAGGAATCTGGCGCGGAAGAAATAATTTGTTCCAATGCCGCCGTTCTTATAAATCCCGACCAATTCTGGCGTGACGATCGCAATTTTCTTCATCGTTCAATTTGTTCAAGCGCAAGATGGAAGGCAATTGGTTTGAAATTCAACTTCTAAACTCCCGGGAACCATAAATGCCCGACTCAAAATAATGCATGACGCATTTCAGCCGCAACGACCAAATCGCCGCTGCCAAACTACAATTATTTCCTGCCGCCGGTTAATATCGGCCCATGAAAGTCAACGGTTTACTTTTGTATTCAAGTGCAGAAATTATTAAAGTGCGCGGGGCTTAATGACTGGGACGAATGCCGCTATCAGGATTCCCGGCAATTTGTGCTCGAAACGGCCACACATTATGATTGAAACAGCGCTTGCAAAATTTTTGAGTTGTGGCGTCTTTTGGAGCCGGCGTTCGCGTCAAAGTTTCCGTGCCAATGCGCAGAGAGGGATCCTCCGCGTCAAGAATTTCATCATTTGTTCTTCGGTGAAGACCGTGCCAATGTCCCGGGGCAAACGTCTTGTGGAACGCCGCGTCTCGCTTTTTGGCATACCCGTTTTTACCCAACGCCGGCAGAGGGCAAAATATCATGTCGCCTTGCTTGTGGACGAGTTTTTCGGTGGCTGGAACACAGCCATTGGAGGCTACGGTGCCACCGCGCGAAAATACATTTGCAGGTTCATTCCCAACGATGAGATTCAGATTGATGTTTTACTGAACGTCCACGGTGGGAAGGAGGTCCAGCAGAAGCTGGTCGATCAGGCGATAATCTACCGGCTGCCTCAACAGACTGAAGAGCGTCAGAAGTGGCTCGACGAACAGGCCTATGATTTGTTTCTCTCGATTGAAATGACGGAGCCTTCTTTTAAGATTCTTAGCGAGTATGAGACAAACACGCCCTTGCTCTATTGGATTCGAGACCCGCGTGATTTGAAGATGTATCTGCCGCGTCTCCAGACGGTGAATCGCATAAAAGAAAACTATGACTGGTCCTACTTACAGGAAGTCTACGTTTGGATGCAGGAGATGATGAGGCAGAAGCGTGTTTCGTTCATCTCACAAGGAGAGTCGCTCTCCGTGATTGCACGAAAGATGTATCAAATTCCGGACACCATGCCGATTCTGGGCATGGCCAATCCGATTGAAATTGACACCTCGTATAGACTAAATGACCCTCCGAAAGAAAATAAAATTATTTTCGTGGGGCGGCTTGAGAGTCAAAAACGCGTGTGGATTGTGTGTGAAATCGCGAAGGCGATGCCGCAGTACGAATTCTATATTTTGGGAGCGACCGGAAGAGGGCGGGATGAGGCCGCAAACGCAAAGACGCTGGAGCCGTATCGTGATCCCGACGGCCGTTCAAAAATTAGAAATCTGCATTTTACGGGGCACGTTGACGGAGATGTCAAAGACCACCACATCAAGACCGCGAAGCTTTTGATCAACACGTCGATTTGGGAGGGAATTCCAGTATCGTGGAGGGAGGCGTTGCACTACGGAACGCTCATCGTGTCGGCATTCGAACGAGATGACATTGTCGGGCGTTTCGGAACGTTCGTTGGAGAAGTGATGGGCGATGGCACGGACGAGGCGTCACTCAAAAAGTTTACAGGCGCAATCGAGTATTGGATGACGCATGATTTGGAGCGCAACAATACCGCGCAGCAGGCAATCGAATTCATCCGGTCCCATCATTCCGTTGCGACATTTGTCAAAAAAATGCGCGCTGAAATCCTCAAAAACATTCAATAACTGCTGCTTTTTTGCTGTTTGAATTGCCCGCCCTGCGCCAGATTCGTTTTGAACGTATTACGCCACGAATGATTACTTTGAAGTTGCATTTTTAAAGAATGAGATAAAACAAAAGGCCGAAAGTCTTACGACTTCCGGCCTTTCGTTTTTTAGTTTGATTAGCTTCTGATTTTTGCCAGTTGACAATGCAACAACGGGCGTAATGAAGGTGACAAAGTCCAAGCTATTACCAAGAAAAACTTACTAACACTATTCACAATACTGGCTTTACCGGTCTTTCTCCGGTTCGTTCCAAAAGGTTCCTTCTATTCATGATAACCATTTGTCTTTTCTCCACTCGGAGCGGCACCTTTAACGTCGCTTGCTCAAAATCCTTTAGCTTCGGAAACTTAATGGTGCTTTCGTCATTTAGCTCCAGACCGCCACGCACGCTCTCCATTACTAATGCCCGATGCTGGCGGGTTTTTTAACCTGGCTTACGCGCTTGAAAAGAAACACCAGCGGAATGCCGCCAAGTGCAAGCAAGCCGAACAGGTAAAAATTATCCACGAATGCCCAGAGATGTGCCTGCTGGTCGAGGAGTGAATAAACGGCGTTGTAAGCCTGCTTCGTGGCCGTCACGGGATCGGTGTGCTGGCCGAGTGCATTTTTCGCGGCGGCAAGCTGCTGCGCAAACGCCGGGTTGTCTGGAGCCAGATGTCCGACCATCAGGGATTGATGAACCTGCGCGCCGCGCGCGAGCATGGTGGTGACGAAGGCGATGCCGATGCTGCCACCAAGATTGCGCATCAGGTTGTAAAGCCCGCTAGCGTTGCCGATCTGCTGCTGGCCGAGCTGGCTCATCGTCGCCGTCGTGAGCGGGACAAAAATAAAACTGATGGCGATGCCGTTAATGACGCTCGGCCAGATGACGCTGGTCATGCTCACCTGTAGATTGATGTCGCTCAACAGGAACGATGACCAGGCCAGCATCGAGAAACCAAAAATCAGCATCCACCGCATCGGCATTTTCCCCACCAGCCGTCCGACGATCATGGTCGTGAAAAATGCCGCGATGCCGCGTGGTGCGAGTGCGTAACCGGATTGCAGGGCGGGATAACCCATCAACGTTTGCAGAAACAATGGCAGTTGCGCCGTCGTGCCATAGAGAATAGCCGCGAGCGACGTCATTAAGATCAGCCCGACGGTGAAATTCCGGTTCTTGAAAACGCGCAGATCCACCAGCGGATGCTCCACGTGAAATTCCCAGGCGATGAAGCCGGCGAACGCGGCGATGGAAATAAGTGTGAACCAGCGGATCCAATCCGCACCGAACCAGTCGGCTTCCTGCCCCTTGTCCAGGACGATCTGCATCGTCGCCAGCCAGACCGCCAGCAGGCCGAGGCCGATGAAATCAATGTCCGCTTTTTTGTCGCGCTTGATATACGGCGGATCTTCGACGACCCACTTCGCCATCAACACCGCCAGAATCCCCACCGGCAGGTTAATATAAAAAATCCAGCGCCAGGAATAGCTGTCCGTGATCCAACCGCCAAACACCGGGCCCAGAATCGGTGCGACGACAACTCCCTGTGCGAACACAGCCATCGCCGCGCCGCGTTTGCTCACCGGAAAACTTTCCAGCATGATTGACTGCGCAATCGGCACCATCGCACCGCCGCCAAAGCCCTGTAAAATCCGTGCAATGACCAGCGTCGGCAGGCTCCACGCCATTCCGCACAAGGCCGACGCGAACGTGAACATGACGATGCACCAAAGCAAAACGCGCCGCCGGCCAAAATAATTTCCTAGCCACCCGGTCATCGGCAGGACGATGGCGTTGGAGACGAGATAACTGGTCAGCACCCATGTCGCCTCCTCGGGTGTCGCCGACAAACCGCCGGCGATGTGCGGCAGCGCGATGTTGGCGATGGACGTGTCGAGCACCTCCATGAAGACCGCCATCATCACGCTGATGGTGATGAGCCATGGATTATGGCGCGGACGCCATTCCGATTGAGTTGCGCCTGCGGGCATGGCAGAAATTATTTGCCGGCCGTGGCGGACTTCCGGTTCAAGATGAAACGAAAGCCGATCGCCGCAGCAATTGCGAGAATGATGGCGACAATCGCCGTGACAAAATCTGGAACGCGAAATGAACCAGTTTGAACGCTGGGCGTTACGGAAAGCCCGGGGCCGATCGTATGATCGGCGGGCAGCGGTTCGTCAAAAACAATCTTCACCGGCACACGCTGGACGACTTTCACAAAATTACCGGTGGCGTTTTCTGGCGGCAGCAGGCTGAACGCCGCTCCACTGCCTGCCTGCACGCTGTCCACATGCGCGCGGAATTTTTTGCCGCCAAGCGCCTCAATCTCCACGAACGCGTTCTGACCGGGCTGCATTTTCTTCAACTGAGACTCCTTGAAGTTGGCGACGACCCACACTTCCACCGGCACGATGGACATGATCTGCTGGCCAGCCTGGAGAAAATCGCCGGCCTCAACGGCCTTGCGCGTGACACGACCATCAGCGGGCGCCAAAATTCTTGTATACGACAGGTTCAATTGCGCGGCGGCGACGTTGGTCTTTGATTCGGTGAATTGTGAGAAAGCCATGTCTTTTTCCGCGAAGGCGGCGGCGAGCTGCTTCTCGGCTTCGTCCACCTTGGAAACTTCCTCATCCACATTTTCCTGAGCGGACTGCAAATCCGCCTGCGCCTTGGTATTGGCAGCAAGCTGGGTGTCATATTCCTGTTGCGAGATCGTTTTTTGTTTCAGCAAGTCCTGTGCGCGCTCAAAGTCAGCCTCGGCCTTTTTGGCGGTTGAGCTGGCGGCATTCGCATCCGCCTTGGCCTTGCGCGCGGAAGCGGCGGCGGTGGCGACTTTGGACCGCATCAATTCATACGCTGCAACGACGGTCCGAAAGTTGGCGTCCTGCGAGGAAGCGGCGGCCTCCTTTTGAGCTACCGTGATCGCATAATCCGCCGGGTCGATCTCGACGAGCAAATCATTCGAATGAACCATCTGGTTATCCAGGACATGAACGGCGGAAACCTGGCCGCCAACCCTCGGCGCGATCGAAACGACGTGCCCGGCGATGAAGGCGTCGTCGGTGGATTCGTGGGTCAGCGCCACCAAAAGATAATCCAATCCGATGAACAAAAGCACTGCGAGGACGGCCGTCGCCGGCCATAGGAAAAATGGCGAATTCAATTTACGCCGTGTTTCGGCATTATTTTTCTTTTCTGGCGGCGGTTGCGAAGCGGCTGGTGGCTGGTTCGGCTGGGCCGGCTGATTTTGTGTCGGACCTTGGGCCGGCGGAGAAGCAGGGCCTTCACTCATAAAACATCATTCCTCATTAGCAGTGACTTTGCCTTCTTTATCATGTTGCTTGGCGATCAAAACGTAGATCGCGGGAATCACCAGCAACGTGAAAATCGTGCCGAGCGCCATGCCGGCGACGACAATGATGCCGATGGAATTGCGCGCCGCCGCGCCGGCACCGCTGACCATGGTGAGCGGGAAGTGTCCGCAAACAGTGGCTACGCTGGTCATCAACACGGGGCGCAAACGGGTGAGCGAGGCCTGGCGCACGGCTTCCAGTTTAGGCATGCCGGTGCGCTGTAATTGATTGGCGAACTCAACAATGAGGATGCCGTTTTTCGTCACGAGGCCGACCAAGGTGACCAGTCCGACCTGTGCATAGATGTTCAACGTCGTTGTCCAGCCATTGGTGAAGAAGTGCATGTTGGGGTTCGGCATCTTCAAGAAGCAGAATATCAAGGCGCCAAACATGGCCAGCGGCACGGATCCAAAAATGATGATCAACGGATCGCGAAAACTGTTGAACTGGACCGCCAGCACGAGAAAAATTAAAATGACGGCGAGGACGAAGGAAGTGATGAAGTTACCACTGCCCACACGTAACTGACGTGATTCGCCGGTGTAATCCAGCTTGTAACCGGAAGGCAGAATTTTAGCGGCTTCGGTCTCAAAAACTTTCAACGCCTCATCGAGCGGGCGGATGGCGACGCCGCTTAACTTTACCGAATTGAGCTGTTGAAAACGGTTGAGTGCACGCGGCGTCGTATGTTTCACCAGCCTGGCAAAAGTGCTGACTGGGATGAGCTTGCCATTCGGACCTTCCACATAGTTATTTTCCAACTGGTCGGCGTTTAGGCGTTCAACGCGGCCCAGCTGCGGAATCACCTTGTAACTGCGGCCGGCAAGACTGAAGCGGTTGACATAGTTTCCACCGACCAGCGCGGCCAGATCCGAGCCGACGGTCCGCAGGTTCAATCCCAGCGCGGCAACCTTGTCGCGATCAATCACGAGTTCCATCTCCGGCTGGTCCACTTTGGTGTCAATGAGCGGCGGAAAAGCGAAGACTCCATTGGTCGCGGCAAGGTGCTGCAATTGTTGCGCGAACTCCAAAATCTGTTCCGGTTCGGCGGTCGAAGATAAAACAAATTCAACCGGGAAATCGCCGCCGCCGGGCAGCGAAGGCGGTGTGACCATGAGCAGCCGGATGCCGGGAACTTTATTCACCGCCGACTGCACACCGGGGAGAATTTGAAACGCCGTGCGTTTGCGTTCGCCCCATGGCTTGAGCACCATGCCGCTGAAACCGCTGTTGGGGAAGGTGAGCTGGAACGTTTGTTCCATTTCGGGAACGGCCATGAAATTCGTGTTCACGGCATCCGCGTAAAATGCCGCCGAATCAATCGTCGCGTCCGCACTGCCTTCCACGATGCCGAAAATGACGCCTTGGTCTTCCGGGGGCGCCAGTTCCTTGGAACTCCAAGCCATGTTGAACATCGGAATCGCCAGCAGGCTCAGCGCGATCCAAAGGACATAAACCGCCGGGCGTGCCGACAGGGTTGTGTTCAGAATGCGGCTGTAAAAATTACGGATGCGGTCGAAGGTGCGGTTGATGACGCCGGTGAACCCTTTATTCTCATGGCCGGCGTCCAATAATTTTGAAGACATCACCGGTGAAAGCGTCAGCGCCACGATGCCGGAAATGAATACCGCGCCGGCGAGCGTCAGGGCAAATTCGCGGAACAAGGAACCAGTCAATCCGCCTTGGAATGCAATTGGCGCATAAACTGCGGCGAGCGTGATGGTCATCGCAATGACCGGCCCGACAAGTTCGCGCGCACCGACGAGGGCGGCGTTGACTGGTGTCAGTCCTTCTCGGACATGGCGCTCCACGTTTTCGACGATCACAATCGCATCATCCACCACGAGACCGACGGACAAAACGATGGCCAGCAACGTGAGCAGGTTGAGTGAAAAACCAAACAGCTGCATCAGGAATACAGCACCGATGAGTGAGATCGGAATGGCCACGAGCGGGATCAGCATGGAACGGACTGAACCGAGGAACAGAAAAATGACGATGGAAACGATGACCAGAGTTTCCGAGAGCGTCTTGAGCACTTCATGGATCGCGTCGTTGATGTATTTGGTCGCGTCATAGGCGATGCGTCCTTGCAAGCCGCTTGGCAGATCCTTCTGGATGGAGGCCATCTCCTTGCGGACACGTTCAATGACTTCAATCGAATTGGCATTCGGCAAGGCCCAGATGCCCATGAACACCGCATGTTCACCGCTGAAACGGACTTCTGTGTCGTAATCTTCCGCACCCAGCGAAACATCCGCCACGTCGCTCAAACGCACCAGCCGGTCGCCATCGCGCAGCACGACGAGGTTTTGGAATTCCTCGACCGAGCGCAAATCCGTGTTGGCCGTCAGGTTGACCTGGATGAGCGCGCCCTTCGTGTGACCGACGGCGGAAAGGAAATTGTTCTCCGTAAGCACCGTGCGGATCTGATTTGGGCTGATGTTGAAGGCCGCAAGCCGGTCTGGCTTCAGCCAGATGCGCATCGCAAACGTGCGTCCGCCAAGGATCTCCGCGCGTTGAACACCGGCCAGCGCGGTGAGGCGCGGCTGCACGATGCGCACGAGATAATCCGTGATCTGGTTGGGCGCCAAAATCTCGGAAGTGAAACTCAAATAAGCGGAAGCAAATCGCGAATCGGCGGACTCGATGTTGATGACGGGCACTTCGGCTTCCGGCGGCAAGTCATTGCGGACCTGGTTCACCTTCGAATTGATCTCCGAAAGCGCCTTGTTCGCGTCGTAGTTCAGCTTGAGCCGCGCGGTGATGGTTGAGACACCGAGCGCGCTGCTGGATTCGAGATATTCAATGCCGTCGGCGGCGGCGATGGCGCGCTCAAGCGGTTGCGTGATGAAGCCGCGCACCAGGTTGGCGCTCGCGCCGACATAGGCCGTCGTCACGGTAACGGTGGCATTCTCACTGCGTGGATATTGGCGGACGGTAAGCGAACGGATGGACTGGAAGCCCGCGATCAAAATCACGAGGTTCACGACCACCGCCAGCACGGGCCGCCGGATGAACAGATCAGTGAAAGACTTCATTCGTTCCTCAAAATGGATCAGCTGTTCGGCGGCGTTGGCGTCTTGGAAGGCTTCGGCGTGATCTCATTGTTTTCGGCCACCGCCGCGCCGTTGCGAAGTTTGAACAAACCAGAGCTCACGACCTTTTCGCCGGCCTTCAATCCGCTCAACACGCTTACAAAATCCCCGTGGGTTTTGCCGGTGCGGACAAATTGCTGGCGTGCGACCAGTCCGCCGCTGGAATTGGTTGAAGGCTCGATCACATAAACGGAGTCCCCATAGGGCGCACTCAATACCGCGGTGGCGGGAATTGCCAGCACCGGCTCCGACTGCGGCAAGATCACCTCCGCCCGCACAAACATTCCGGGGCGCAGCAGCTGGTTGGTGTTCTCAAACGTTGCCTGCAATCCGATGCTGCGCGTGGTCGCATCAAGTGCGGGGTTGATGGCGGTCAGCACGCCGTCAAATTTCTGGTCGGGATAAGAGTCGCTGTAAACCTGCACCGGCAGACCCGTTTTCAACTGCGCCAAATCCTGTTGCGGCAGTGAAAAATCTGCGAAGACCGGCGAGATTGATTGCAGCCAAACGATCGCCTTACCCACATCCAGCGACTCGCCAAGGTTCACCAGGCGAATGCCGAGCCGTCCGGCAAAAGGCGCGCGGATGGTTTTCTTGTCAATGATGGCGCGGATGTTATCGGCGCTGGCGGCATTCTGTTTCAGGGTCGCTTCCGCCGCATCCACCTCGGACTGCGAAACCACGTTGTTCGTCCGCAATTGCCGCAAGCGATCGGCATTAAGCCGGGCTAGTTCCACCTGGGCCTGCAAGGCACGATATTGCGCTTCTTCGGACGACGTATCCAACCGCACCAGCAAGTCACCCTTGGCCACAGTGGCACCGGATTCAAAAGCGATTTCTATCACGGTTCCGGCAATTTCCGGTGCCACGGTCACGCCTTGGGCCGCAGTGATGGAGCCGATGGCGGAAAGCGTGTCCTGCCAGTTTTCCTCGTGCGCCACGGCGGATGCAATGGTATCGGGTGGCGGCACATAAGATTTGCCGGCGCCGATCATGCTGGTGATCTGCAATACTTTGATCGTGACCAGGCCGGCGAAAATGACCACGACGATCAAAACTGCGACGAAGATTTTCTTTTTCATAAAATTAACTCACCGACTAAACCGGGATTCAAATCCCGTTAAATTTTGCTTCAGTCAGGGCTCAAACTTGAAGCTTAAATGCAAAGCTTCATTCTTTGAAAGCATTTGCGGAAGCCGCTAGCTGATTTGCTTGAGTGCCCCGTCGAATTCCCAAATGATCCACCCGCCCTGGCCAAAAATCTTGTTCGACGTTAAAGAGCCGGCGCAAACTTGTCAAACAGTCGTTTGAATCTGTTTTGGTCAGTGTGTTAACTTTCTCCCGAAGGAGCGGGAGCAACGTATGCATGGATGGAATCTCTGCACGGCTTGAATCCATTTATAATCGTTAAACGGGAAACAAGGTTGAAAGTCGCTGGTGGATTTCATAGTTTCTTTGAAGCGCTTAAGGTAGGGCGCAATTCATCATGCAAATCCTTGGAGTTTTTATGAAAAAAATTAACAGACAGTTCATTTCTGCCGCCTTTCTGGCGATTCCCATTTTTCTTGCCGGCTGCAACAAGCCGGCCTCTGCTCCCGGCGCCGCCGGCGACACCATCAAGGTCGGCGAGTTCGCGTCCATGACGGGCAACGAGGCCACGTTCGGCCAGTCTTCCCATAATGGCACCCTGCTCGCGATTGAAGATCTGAACGCCGCCGGCGGCGCGTTGGGCAGGAAATTTGAACTCATCATGGAAGATGACCAGTCGCAGGCCGGCCAGCCGGCGACGGTCGTGCGCAAATTAATTTCCCGCGACGACGTTGTGGCGATTCTTGGCGAAGTCGCCTCATCACGTTCGCTTGAAGCTGCGCCCATCTGCCAGCAGAATAAAATCCCGATGATCTCGCCATCGTCCACAAATCCCAAAGTCACCGAAGTCGGCGATTACATTTTCCGCGTCTGCTTCATCGATCCCTTTCAAGGCACGGTCATGGCGAATTTTGCGTTGCACACGCTGAACCTGAAAAACGTGGCGGTGCTGACGGATGTAAAGAGCGATTACAGCCTGGGGCTCGCGAAATTTTTCAAGGAAGGATTTATCGCGGGCGGCGGAAAAATCATTGCCGAACAAAATTACAGCGGCGGTGACAAGGATTTCAATGCACAGCTCACCTCGCTTAAGGCGGCGAATCCTGAGGGTATCTTTGTCCCCGGATATTACACCGAAGCCGGGCTGATCGTGCTTCAAGCCAAGCAGTTGGGCATCACCGTCCCGTTGTTCGGCGGCGATGGGTGGGAGTCAGCAGCGTTGGTGCCCATTGGCGGCTCAGCCTTGGAAGGCAATTATTTTTCCACGCACTTTTCGCCCGAGGACACGTCACCTGCCGTGCAGGATTTCGACAAAAAATACAAGGCGAAGTATAACGAAGCACCCGACGCCATGTCCGCGCTGGGCTATGATTCAGCAATGATTCTCGCCGCCGCCATCAAGACGGCGGGAACCACCGACGGCGCTAAAGTTCGCGATGCGCTCGCGGCCACAAAAGATTTCGTAGGTGTCACGGGCAAGACCACCATTGACGCCAACCGCAATGCTTCCAAGCCCGCTGTGATCCTGACCATCACCAACGGCCAGTTCAAATACGTCGAGACCATTTCGCCGTGAGCGAATTTCTTCAGCAACTCATCAACGGCCTCGCGCTCGGCTCCATCCTCGCGCTCATCGCGCTTGGCTACACGATGGTTTACGGGATTTTGCGGTTCATCAACTTCGCGCACGGCGACATCTTCATGCTCGGCGCGTTTGCCGGATTTTATCTTGCGCCAAAAATCGCGACCATCATCCCGTTGCCGTCCATCTGGGGCGGCCTCCTTGTCATGGTGATCTCCATGGCGATCTGCGCGGTGATCGGGATTGTGATTGAAAAACTCGCCTACCGTCCGTTGCGCCGTCAGCCGAAACTGACCGTGCTGATCACGGCTATCGGCGTCTCTCTGCTCATTGAATACACCTGTCAGAACAGCCATGTGTTTGGCGCGTCTCCGAAAAGTTTTCCCACGCTGATCCCTTCCTATCCGATCAAGCTGGGCGCTTTGAATCTTAACAGCAACCAAATCGTCATCCTCGTCACTACCCTGGTGTTGTTAGTTGCGCTGCGGTTTATTGTGTTGAAAACCAAGATCGGCATGGCGATGCGCGCGCTGGCGTTCAATCCCCAGGCCGCTGCGCTCATGGGCATTAACACGGATGTCGTCATCTCGTTTACCTTCGGGCTCGGCTCGGCGCTGGCGGCGGCGGCGGGAATTTTGTTTGCTGTCAATTATCCGTCCATTGATCCGCTCATGGGCATCATGCCTGGACTCAAGGCATTTGTCGCAGCGGTGCTCGGCGGCATCGGCAATCTGCCCGGCGCTGCGCTCGGCGGCATCATCATCGGCGTCACCGAAACCTTCGTGGCCGGCTACATTTCTTCGACTTATCGCGACGCCATTGCCTTTGGTATTTTGATTCTGATCCTGCTTGTGAAACCATCCGGGCTGCTCGGTAAAAAGGAGATTGAGAAGGTATGAACATCCGCCATGCTAAAACTTTTTTGTTTGGCGCGCTCGCGTTGAGCTTTCTGGTTTCATTGGGCGAAAAACACTTTGACTCCTACTGGCTATTCATCACCTACGACATCGCCATCAACATCATCCTCGCCGTCAGTCTCAATCTCATCAACGGCTACACTGGCCAGTTTTCACTGGGCCACGCGGGTTTCATGGCCATTGGCGCTTACACGGCAGCGGTCATCACGAATCAATTTGGCGAATTGAATACCATTCTGTCCGGCACGGTTTTTTTGGCTGCACTACTCGCCGGCGGACTGCTCGCGGCGGTGGGCGGACTGCTGGTTGGCATTCCCACATTGCGATTGCGCGGTGATTATCTGGCCATCGTCACGCTGGGTTTTGGTGAAATCATCCGGGTCATTCTTCAGAACATGAACGCCGTCGGCGGCGCGCGCGGTTTGACCGTCACGCACGTGTGGACCAATTTTTTCTGGGCATTCGGTTTTGCCGCCGTGACGGTTTTTGTCGTCACCGCGCTCGTCCACTCAACTTACGGACGCGGCTTCATCGCCGTGCGCGATGACGAAGTGGCTGCGTCGGCCATGGGCATCAACCCGACCAAATATAAGGTCACCGCGTTTGTCATCGGCGCCTTTTTCGCCGGCATCGCAGGCGGACTTTACGCTCACTCAAAGCAGTTCATCACACCCGGCGGATTCAATTTCATGCAATCCATCACCTTCGTTGTGATGGTCATCCTCGGCGGCATGGGCAATACCATTGGCGTCATCATCGCCGCCGTGTTGTTGACCTTGCTGCCGGAATTTCTGCGCCCCGTCGCTGAATATCGCATGATCATTTATTCATTGCTGCTGATCGTCTTGATGCTGACGCGGCCACAGGGACTTTTCAGTTTGAAAAAATCACTGGTCAAATAAATGTCCGCCCTGCTCCAACTCGACAAAACCACCATCCGCTTCGGCGGGCTGACGGCGGTGTCGGCATTGGATCTGGAAATCGGGCGCAATGAACTCGTCGGCCTCATCGGCCCGAACGGCGCGGGCAAGACGACCGCGTTCAATCTCATCACCGGCGTTTATCAGCCGACCGGCGGCAGCATTTCATTCGACGGACAATCCGCCGCAAACCGCAAACCGCAGGTGATTGCCAAGCGCGGCATCGCCCGGACATTTCAGAACATCCGGCTGTTCGCCTCGATGACCGTTTTCGACAACGTGCGTACCGCCGCCCGGCTGCACTGTTCGCGTGGTGTTCGCAATGCGCTCTGGCGCGGACGCTCTTTCCGCGACGGCGAAAAACAAATTGAGAATGAGGTCATGGAACTATTGGAAATTTTCCAGCTTGGAAAATTTCGTGATGCGGTGGCAACTGGTTTGAGCTACGGCGATCAACGGCGTTTGGAAATCGTTCGTGCACTCGCCACAAAACCGAAATTGCTCCTGCTTGACGAACCCGCCGCTGGCATGAACGCCACGGAGAAAGTGGATCTGATGCGGCTCATCCAGTTCATCAAGGATAAGTTTCAGATTTCCATTTTGCTCGTCGAACACGATATGAAAGTGGTGATGGGAATTTGCGGGCGCATCGCGGTTCTGGATTATGGCGTGAAGATCGCCGAAGGCACGCCCGCCGAAATCCGAGCGAATCCGAAAGTGATTGAAGCATATCTTGGTGAGGGGCCAACTTCTGGATGAAAATCACCGAACAACAATTTCAGACTTATTTGAACGTAATCCCGCCAATAATTTGGGCATGGATTTACACGGCGCTGAAAGACAGCGAAGCCAAATTATCTTTGAAGCAGACCTTGTTTGATGAAAAAGATCAGGCGCGCGATTTAACACAACCTTGGATTCGGAATGAGGTTAATCACTTGATTTCAAAATTTCCTGAAATTCGTATGGCTGCGGAGAAATGTGCAACGGACTATTACATCAGACATTCTTGGCGCGGATGGTTTCCATGGAACTGGAAAAAGTGACAAGCCATGCTTGAGATTAAAAATTTAACCGTCAATTACGGCGCAATCAGCGCGTTGCATGGAATTTCCCTGTCCGTGAAAGCCGGCAGCATCGTCACGCTCATCGGCGCGAATGGCGCAGGCAAGACGACCACGCTCAAGGCGATCTCCGGCTTGCTCAAAATCCAGTCCGGCGAAATTCTTTATGAAGGACGCAACATCGCCAACCTGCCGCCGCACCAGATCGTGAAGCTCCGCCTCTCGCACGTGCCCGAAGGCCGGATGATTTTCGCCAATTTGACCGTGCTGGAAAATTTGCAACTTGGCGCGTATCTACAGAAGGACAAGAAAATTGTCCGTGACGAGCTCGAACATATTTTTAATTTGTTTCCACGTTTGAAGGAACGAGTGAAACAAATCGCCGGAACGCTTTCCGGCGGCGAACAGCAGATGCTTGCGATTGGCCGTGCTTTAATGGGTAAACCGAAGTTGCTTTTGCTGGATGAACCGTCGCTTGGCCTCGCGCCGTTGCTGGTGAAAACCATTTTCGAGAAAATTGTGGAGATCAACCGGCAGCAGGGCTTGACGATTTTGCTTGTGGAGCAGAATGCCAACCTTGCCCTGGAAGTTTCCAGCTTTGGCTACGTTTTAGAGACAGGTAAAATCACATTGCAGGGCGACTCGCCGTCGCTGCGGCAGAATCCACAGGTGAAGAGCGCCTATCTGGGAGGATAATTTCTTATGAATCGAAACCGTCAATTCGCGAGCGATAATTGTTCCGGCATCTGTCCCGAAGCCTGGGCGGCGATGACCGAGGCGAATGCCGACCATGCGCCTAGTTATGGCGATGACACCTGGACGCAGCGGGCCGCAGACTTGATGCGCAAGATCTTCGAGACGGATTGCGAAGTCTTTTTTGTTTTCAACGGCACATCGGCTAATTCCCTGACCCTGGCATCGCTATGCCAGTCTTATCATAGCATCCTCTGCCACGAGCTAGCACACGTTGAAACCGCCGAATGCGGCGCGCCGGAATTTTTTGCAAACGGCAGCAAGCTGTTGCTGCTGCAAGGCGCGGACGGGAAGATTGATCCGGCCGAAATCGAACGCGCCGTCAACCGGCGCAACGACATTCATTATCCCAAGCCGCGCGCGTTGAGCATCACGCAGGTCACGGAGGCCGGCACGGTTTATACGCCGGAGGAAATCAAAACGCTTACAACGACGGCCAAAAAACGTGGCCTGCGCGTGCAGATGGATGGGGCGCGTTTTGCGAACGCGATCGCGACGCTGGACGTTGCGCCGGCGGACATCACCTGGCGCGCGGGCGTGGATGTGCTGTGTTTTGGCGGAACGAAAAATGGCATCGGCGTCGGCGAGGCTGTAGTTTTCTTCGACTGCGAACTGGCGCGCGATTTTGACTATCGCTGCAAGCAAGGCGGCCAACTGGCGTCGAAGATGCGTTTTCTTTCCGCGCCATGGCTTGGCATGCTGGAGGACGGAGCATGGTTGCGGCACGCCCACCATGCAAATGAAATGGCCAGACTGCTGGAGGCGGGATTGAAGAAAATTCCCAGTGTGAAAATTTCATTTCCGGTTCAATCGAACGCGGTTTTTGCAAGGATTCCAAAACCCGTGGAAGAAAAATTGCGCGCGCGCGGCTGGAAGTTCAACACCGGCGGCGTCACGCCGGAAGATTCCCGGTTAATGTGCAGTTGGGACACCACGCCGGAAGATGTAAATGCCTTTGTCATGGATTTACTGGAAATAACTAAGTGATTTTGTCCAGCCTTTGATGGACTTGTCCGGTTTGTCTCCCGCTCGACAAACCACGCGCCTCGGTTAGCTTGAGTCAAGATGAAGGGCGAGATTGTCTATCTTTACGCTTTCGACGTGGCGAATGAAATCCTCACGCCGCGCGTGCCGGAAATCCTCTCGGAAAAACCCTTTCCGTTCGAGATCCGCATGGACCGCACGTTGCCGAAGGACATGCCCCTCTACAAACCGCTCGCCATTGAGCCGACGCCGTTAACCTCAAAATTATCCGGCTCGCCGGTGCGACTGTTGATCCGCATTTATGACGTGGGCGTCGTCACGGTGATGATGCGGGCGGCATTCGAGGCGGACACGCTGGGCGACCTGATGCCGTTTCATAATCCAAAATTGGAGAACGGGCTGACGCTCGACACTGTGGCGGAAAAGATATGCGCGGAGGTTTGCGACAATCTCAAGGATTCCATCGTGGGACGCACGGAGTTTCCACCCGCGCCGGAAGCTTATACGGTTTTTTGCCTCACCGATCTGGACGGCGTGAAGGACGCGAACGCCTGGCTCGCCGCACAACGGCGGGCAGTGGCGGGCTTGCTCACGGAAACGGCGGCGGAAAAGTTGAGCGAGTCGCAGGCGACTGAAGTATTGCGCATCCAGCGTTCATTTGAAAACACGGACCTGACGGTGATCGACTGGGATGCGGCGCTGGTGGTGGATTTATCGGGTTATGTGGACGACGTATTATATGCGCTGGAACTGGCGAATCTGCAACTGGAAGAATTCCGCATGATGGACCAGCGGCTGGACAAATATTTGGACCGCGCCTATCAGGACCTGGACCGGCGGCAGATGGCCGTGTTTGGCGCGGCAAACAAAGTCCTGCGCCAGTTGCGTCGTTTCCGGGTGGACGTGGCGAAGCTGGCCGACGAGGTCACGCACATCACGAAATTTTTCGGTGACTGGTATCTCGCCCGCATTTACCTCGGCGCGCGCGACCGTTTTTATCTCGACCAATGGCGTACCAGTGTCGAGCAACGCTTGGCCCAGCTCGACAAGCTTTACAGCGTTGCCCATGCCGAGGTGAATGAAAAGCGCATGCTCTGGCTGGAAATCATCATTGTGATTTTCTTCGCGATTGACCTGTTGATCCTGCTACGGGTGGGGCGATGAGCTGATCACGGGTACAACCGCACCAAATCACATGAAATGACCTGTTGACTTCATCCGGGAGTTTGATAGATTCCGCGTCCCTTTGTTGGGTTTTGAAATGAAAACGCATTTACCTAAAGTGAATTTGGACCAGCGCAAATGGCACGTGATTGATGCCAATGGCGCCGTGCTTGGCCGCCTGGCCGTGCAGGTCTCCGATATTTTACGCGGCAAGAACAAGCCCGTTTACACGCCGCACCTCGACGCGGGCGACTTCGTGGTCGTCATCAATGCCGAGAAGGTCAAGCTGACCGGCAAGAAGGAGCTGGCCAAGGAATACATGAGCTATTCCGGCTGGAAAGGCGGCGAGAAATACGCCACCGTCGAGCAGGTCCGCGCCAAGCAGCCCGAATTTCTCATCACCCACGCCGTCAAGGGCATGATCCCGAAGAACCGCCTCGGCTCCCAGTTGCTGACCAAGTTGAAAGTGTTCAAGGGCGACAAACATCCGCACGCGGCTCAAATGCCCGCCGTGTTGACGCCGGTTAAATAATTTTTTTGTATGGCCAAATCCACCACCAACGAATTTCTCGGCACCGGCCGGCGCAAAACCGCCGTCGCCCGCGTGCGTCTCGCCACCGGCAGCGGCAAAATCACCGTGAACCGCCGGGCGTTCGACAATTATTTCCCGCTGGAAACCCAGCGCTCCATCGCCACCCGTCCGTTGACCGTGGTCGGCGGATTGGAAAAATTTGATGTGCGCGCGACTGTCGCCGGTGGCGGGCCGAATGGCCAGGCCGATGCCGTGCGTCACGGAATTGCCCGCGCGCTGATTCAATTTGACGCCGCCCTCCGTCCGCCGTTGAAAGCGGAAGGATTGCTGACCCGCGATTCCCGCATGCGCGAACGCAAAAAATACGGCCAGCCGGGTGCGCGCAAGCGCTTCCAGTTCTCGAAACGTTGATCGTTTCAGACTTTCAAACCCTGCTGGATCAATCCGGCAGGGTTTTTTTATTGGAACAACCAAGAAACAAAGTAACGAAGACCGGAAAAAACTTTGTTCCTTGGTTCCTTTGTTGTTCAATTTTAGAAATTAGAAAATGAAATCGAAGAAGGTCGCCATCATCGGTGCGTCGGGATATTCCGGCGAAGTTTTGGTGCAGTTGTTGTTGAACCATCCCCACGCGGAGTTGGTCGCTGTCACCTCGCGCCAGAATGCCGGTCAGACGCTGGCGCAGGTTTTCCCAAAGTTCGCCAGCCATCCCAAATCCAAAACCCTGCGCTTCACCGATCCCAACGCCGAAGTCCTGGCGAAGCAGGCCGACGTCGTCTTTTTAGCGCTGCCTCACGGTGTTGCCGCCGAGTTTGCGGTGCCGCTGCTAAATGCGGGTTGCGTGGTCATTGATCTGAGCGCCGACTTCCGGCTCAAGAGCGCGGAAGTTTACAAGGAATTTTACGCGCATGATCATCCCGCGCCGGACTTGCTGGCGAAATCGGTTTACGGACTGCCGGAAATCCATCGCGAACAGATCAAGAAATCTTTGCTGGTTGCCTCACCGGGATGTTACCCGACGAGCATTTTGCTGCCCTTAATTCCGCTGCTGAAAACCGGGCTCATTAAATCCACCGGCATCATCGCCGATTCCATGAGCGGCGTCAGCGGCGCCGGCCGCAAGGCGGAGATTGATTATCTGTTCGTCGAATGCAATGAAAGCGTGCGACCGTATGGCGTGCCGAAACACCGGCATTTGTCGGAGATCGAGGAACAACTCTCGCTCGCCGCAGGCACGAAAGTAGTGATTCAATTCACGCCGCATTTGATTCCGGTCAATCGCGGCATCCTGACGACGCTATATCTTGAGCCGACGGCCAAGGCTGACGTTGAAAAAATTACTCAGTGCTACAAAAGTGCCTATGCCAATGAACCGTTCATCCGCTTGCTTGAAGGCAGTGCTTTGCCTGATACGAAAAACGTCGTCGGCACGAACGTCTGCGAAATCGCCTGGCGGCTCGATCCCCGCACGGGCCGGCTCATTGTGATGAGCGCCGAGGACAATCTTGTCAAAGGCGCGAGCGGGCAGGCCGTGCAAAGCATGAACATCCTCTGCGGCTTCCCGGAAACGGCGGGGCTTGTTTAAATTGTGCCGTCAAAAATTGCCCAATCTGCGAGATGGAACCCGGCTGACTACGCCGCGAACTCCGTCGTGCAACATTCCTGGGCGCGCGAACTCATCGCCAAACTTAAGCTGCGTGGCGATGAACACGTCCTTGACGTTGGCTGCGGCGATGGCAAGGTCACGGCGGAAATCGCCTACGCCCTGCCGCAAGGGTCGGTCACGGGACTGGACGCTTCGCCGCAGATGATTGAGTTCGCCAAGACGACTTTCCCCCGCTGCGAGGTTTTCCAATTTGAGATTCCGCGTGATGGATGCGCGCAAGATCAAATTCGACCGTCAGTTCGACCTCGTCTTTTCCAATGCCGTGTTGCATTGGGTGGACGATCATCAAGCCATCTTGCGCGGCGCGTCCGCCGTTTTGAAGCCGGGCAGACGGCTCGCGATTTCCTGCGGCGGCAAGGGCAATGCCGATGATGTTTTCAGTGCTTTGCGGCCGGAGATGCGTTTGACACGCTGGCGTGAATTTTTCCGCGAGATGCCGACGCCGTATTTTTTTTACGCGCCCGGCAATTACGAAAAATGGCTGCCGAAGTCCGGTTTCCAGGTCAACACGCTCCAGCTCACGCCCAAAGATGCGACTTACGACGGCGCGAAAGGTTTTGCGACCTGGTTGCGCACGACCTGGCTTCCTTATGTGCAACGCGTGCCGGAAAATGTCCGTGAAGAATTTATCGCCGCCGTCACGCAGCGTTATGTTGCCAAGCATCCACCGGACGCAGAGGACAAAGTCCACGTCCGCATGGTGCGGCTGGAGATTGATGCGGTGAAAATGTGAGGTTATGAAAATTTCTTGTTACCAGGTGGACGCATTCACCGGCACGGTGTTCCGGGGCAATCCGGCGGCGGTTTGCCCGCTCGATGCATGGCTTCCCGACGCGACGCTGCAAAACATCGCGGCGGAAAACAACCTTTCCGAAACCGCATTCGTCGTTCCGCGTGGTGGCGAATTTGACCTGCGCTGGTTCACCCCGACGATGGAAATGGATTTGTGCGGTCACGCCACCCTGGCCGCCGCATTTGTTTTGTTCGCCGAGGAAATTTTTCCCGGCAACGCCATTCACTTTCATTCACGCAGCGGAGTGCTCATGGTCACGCGCATCCGCGAAATGTTCACGCTGGACTTTCCATCGCGCCCGGCAATCCGCTGTTCGGAACCGGAGGAATTATTGCGCGGCCTCGGGGCCAAACCGGCGTTTGTTTTGAAATCACGGGATTTCCTCGCGGTGTTCGATACCGAAGCGGAGGTTCACGCGCTCCGTCCTGACTTTGCCGTGCTGAAAAATCTGGAATGTTTAGGCATCATCGCCACGGCGCCGGGTGAGGATTGTGATTTTGTTTCGCGCTTTTTTGCGCCCGCCGCCGGCGTGGACGAAGACCCTGTAACCGGCTCGGCGCATTGCACGCTCATTCCGTATTGGGCGGCGCGCCTTGGCAAAAACAAGCTGGCCGCCCGACAGATTTCACGGCGTGGTGGCGAATTATTTTGCGAGCTCACCGGCGACCGCGTGCGTATCGGCGGCAAAGCCGTGCTTTACCTGCGCGGGGAAATTGTCTTGGATGACGCCGCAACCGTTCACGAAAGATGAAATTGAAATTTAAAAACATCAAAGGTTCCATCATAGCGCCCCAAGGCTTCCTGGCGAGCGGCGTTTTTTGCGACATCAAAAAACTCGGCACCGGCAAAGGCTCGAACAAAGGGCCGAAGCGCGATCTCGCACTCATCGTTTCCGAAATGCCCGCAACCATTGCCGGCATGTTCACGACGAATCAGGTTTGCGCCGCACCGGTCAAAATCTGCATGGAGCGGGTGGAAACAGGCAGACGTGCGCAGGCACTGGTTGTGAATTCGGGAAACGCCAATGCCTGCACTGGAAAGCAAGGCATGGCCGATGCGCGGGAAATGGTTTCGTTCACCGAACGCGCATTGAACTTTCCAAAAGGCTCGGCGCTGGTCGGCTCAACCGGACGCATTGGCGTCACCATGCCGATGGACAATGTGCGCGCGGGCATCATTGAAGCTGCGACGCTGCTTGGGGCTGCGGTCGAAAATGCGGATCACGCGGCCGAAGCGATCATGACCAGCGATTCACGGTCCAAGCAGATTGCGATTGAATTCAAGCTTGGCGGCAAGGACAGTTCGCATCGGCGGCATTTGCAAAGGCGCCGGGATGATTCAACCGGGCATGAGTCCGACGGGCGCGCGACCGGCGACTTTGCCTCACGGCGGGCTTCACGCGACGATGTTGTGCTTCATCACGACGGACGCGGCGATTGATGCAAAAGTTTTGCAGACGGCGTTGAACGAAACTGTCGCGCACAGTTTCAATCGCATCACCGTGGACGGCGACATGAGCACGAATGATACAGTGCTGGTGCTGGCCAACGGACTGGCGGGAAATAAGAACATTCAACATTCAACATCGAACATTCAACATCGAATCTTCTGCTCGGCGCTCAATCACGTCTGCCTTGAACTTGCCAAGATGATCGTCCGCGATGGTGAAGGGGTTCATCGCGTCGTGACCGTGCGCGTGAACGGTGCGAAGACCATTCAGGATGCGGACGCCGCCGCGCGCGCGGTGGCGAACAGTTCCTTGGTGAAAACAAGCTGGCACGGCGGCGACCCGAATTGGGGCCGCATCATTGACGCGATTGGTTATTCGCCCGCAACGGTGGTGGAAGGGAAAATTGACATCGGATACAGCGCGGTGGGCGGAAAGAAAATTCTCTGGAGCCTCAAGCGCGGACAGCCGACAAAAGCCACGTTTAAACAACTGTGCGCTGCGGTCGCGCCCAAGGAATTTGAACTGCACATCAACCTGAATCTCGGCAAGGCAAACGCGGTGATGTATGCCGCCGATTTGACCGAAGCCTACGTTGACTACAACAAAGGCGATGTGACTGACCCGGCGACGCTGGGCGGTTGATTCTCTTGCTTGACACCTATTGGGGATAGATGGAAATTCGTCCGGTATGAGTCACGCACTGACACCTTATTACAAACGGATCATCCGGCGGCAACTGGCCACCGGGCGTTTCAACAACGAGAGCGAAGTCATCCGTCATTCGCTGCGGCTGACTGATTCCCCTCGAACGCGCCGCCGGGCCGTTGGGCTGTTCTTTTGCCGGGCGTGAAGACTTGGAAGAACTGCTGCTGGAAGGTCTGTCCAGCGGCGCAAGCGCGCCCATGACGGCGGCGCGCAGGAAATGGATTTACAAGGAAGCGCTGGAGGAGGCGTGAGCGGCTATCACACCAGGCCCAAAGCCGACGAAGATTTGGTCGAGGGCGCACGTTGGATTCGAGCGGACAATCCACAGGCTGCCCGACGCTTTCTGGATGCGACGTTTGATGCATTTGACCGCTGGCCGAGTTTCCCGAATCTGGCCCGCTGGCACGTTTCAAAAACCGCAAACTTTTCAACGTCAGATTTTCCGTGCTGCCGCCGCCGTTCAATCGCTGGTTGATATTTTATCGAATCACAGGCAAACAAATGGAAATCATCCGGGTGATTTACGGAACGCAAAACTGGCGTGGAAAGGCGGACACATTTTTCATTTGAAATTTGTCGCGGCGCGACGCGGGAAATTAGCTAACTACGAAGTGGCTGGTGGCGGCGGATAAAATAAATTTGTGCCGGATGGCACGGTGGAAAATGGCCGGGGTTTTCCGGCGTCCTTTCAGGATGCGAGGATTTGCGGGCGCGAGTCCAGCCACCATGTGGCTGGCTAATTTCCGACGCTCCTTCGGAGCAAAGAACGCTCGACAGAAACTGGATCGCAAAATAAAGTCGCAAGCGTGAAGGTGAAAATATGAACGAATTAAACGCACAAACGGCAGTCAATTACGTCACCTGTCATTGCCAGCATTGTGGCGGAAAAATTGAATTTGACGCCAGCCAACTTGGACGTGGCAGAAAATACAACCGTGCCTTGCCCTCACTGTAATTTGGAAACAAATCTTTTTGTGCCAGAGCAACAAAAACCGCCAGTGCTTTCAAATGAAAATTCCGATCCGGGAAATGAACCGCCGTCTCCTGAACTTATTATTTTACGCAAAGTTTATCTGCTTGCTCGGAGTTGTTTTTTTGGCGAGGGAATACAGCAAGACCTTTTAGAATCTTACAAGTGGATTTATTTGGGGAAAAATTGGGTGGGTTTGCAAGTGTCATTACTCCAGAAGAAGATGATGAGCTTGATAAAATTAGAGATGTGTTGGCAAATCAATTAAGTCCATCCCAAATTCGCGAAGCCCACCGACGCGCGGATGAAGAAATCGCCAACCAAGAAAATTCCTCGGAAGTTGATAGTGAGAGAAGACAAATTTCGTCTAAAGTAAGAGACGAAGTCTGGCGTAGAGACCAAGGCAAATGTGTTAAATGTGGAAGTCGTGTAAATCTGGAATTTGACCACATTATTCCAGTTTCAAAAGGCGGTGGCGATACAGCACGGAATATCGAACTGCTTTGTCAGGACTGTAATCGTTCCAAAAGTGATTTAATTCAATAGATTTTATGAAACGCGATATGGAATTGGTTCGGCTTTTATTGCTTCAATATGAAGCTGAATCACCGCCGGCTGAACTTGCAGATTACGAGCAACAGGAAATCATTTACAATCTCGTTCTTATGCGGGATGCAGGACTAATTGATGCGTATCCTCTGGAAGGAAACGATGTTTTACCACGGGGTTTTATGAATGTTAGACTCACTTGGGCTGGCCATGATTTCCTTGATGCTGCTAGAAATGACACCGTCTGGAACAAAGCCAAAGGCGAATTTTTGAAGCCAGGCATATCTTGGACGTTTTCAATTTTACTGGAGTGGTTGAAACAAGAAGCGCGCAAGAAATTTTTTGGCGATACTCCAAGCAGTTAATTTTTTATACGCGACTAAAGTTTGTTGAAAATAAAAAAGCCGCCGGATTTCTCCAGCGGCTTTTGTCTTCCAATTGGAAATCGAAATTCCGAAATCGTCAATCAATACGCGGCTTGCGCGCCTTTGATCTGACGCTTTTTCATCCACGGCATCATCGCGCGGAGCTTGGCGCCGGTCTTTTCAATCGGATGCTTCTCGCCCTTCTTGAGCAGCGCGTTGTAGCGTTTGTAGCCGCCTTCGTATTCCTTGACCCAATCCTTGGCGAACTTGCCTGACTGGATGTCTTTCAATGCCGCCGCCATGCGTTTCTTCACGCTGGCGTCAATGATCTTCGGGCCGACGCTCACGTCGCCCCACTTGGCGGTTTCGGAGATTGAGAATCTCATACCGCTGATGCCGGCTTCGTTCATGAGGTCGGCGATAAGTTTCAATTCATGCAGACATTCGAAGTAGGCCATCTCGGGCGAGTAACCGGCTTCAACGAGCACTTCAAATCCGGCCTGCACGAGCGCGCTGGCACCGCCGCAGAGCACGGTCTGTTCGCCGAACAAATCGGTCTCGGTCTCTTCCTTGAAGTTCGTTTCAAGGACGCCGGCGCGGGTGCCGCCGATGCCTTTGGCCCAGGCGAGCGCGATCTTCTTCGCGTCCTTGCCGGGGTTTTGATAGACGGCGATGAGCGAGGGAACGCCCTTGCCTTCGGTGTATTGGCGGCGGACGGTGTGACCGGGACCTTTCGGCGCAACCATGATGATGTTCACGTTCTTCGGCGGAACGATGGTCTTGAAATGGATCGAGAAGCCATGGCTGAACACGAGCGTCTTGCCCTTGGCGAGGTTCGGCTCGATGTCCTTCTTGTAGCACTTGGCCTGCTTGGTGTCGGGCAAGGCGACCATGATGACGTCGGCGCGTTTGACAGCTTCGGCGGTGGTGATGACTTCAAAGCCTTTTTCCTTCGCGACCGGAATGGACTTGCTGCCTTCGTAAAGGCCGATGATGACCTTGAGGCCGCTGTCTTTGAGGTTGAGCGCGTGGGCGTGGCCCTGGGAGCCGAAGCCGAGGATCGCCAGCGTTTTGTTTTTCAACACGCCGAGGTCGGCGTCTTTATCAGTGTATACTTTGGACATAAAAGTGAGGAGGGATGTTGGTTCAGAAAAGGCCGGTTTACTTGCGTGGCAAGGCAACCTGCCCCGTGCGCGTTAATTCCAGCACACCGAAGGTTTTCATTAGATCGAGAAATTTCTCCACCTTGCTGTCGTTGCCGGTGATTTCAATGGTGAGCGACTTGGGCTGCACGTCCACGATTTTGGCGCGAAAGATGTCCGTGATCTGCATCACCTCGGCGCGCGATTTGGAATCCACGCCGACCTTCACGAGGACCAGTTCCCGGTCAACATATTCTTCATTGCGAAAATCCCGCACCTTGATCACGTTCGGCAGCTTGTTGAGTTGCTTGACGATTTGATCCAGCGTGGTGTCGTCGCCTTGCGTGACGATGGTCATGCTCGAAAGCTTGGGATCATGGGTCGGGCCGACGTTGAGCGTCTCAATATTGTAGCCGCGACCGCTAAAGAGTCCGGCCACGCGCGTGAGCACGCCGAACTTGTTCTCGACCAAAACTGAAATGGTGTGTCGCATAAAATCGTTTGGAAACGGATGAAGAGCCTAGCAATGCGGGGGGAACGGGTCAAATCGCAAATCAGAAGAACGGATTGTTCGCCTTCTCTTCCGCCACCGTCGTCAACGGACCATGGCCAGGGCAGAGCAAAGTATCCGGTGGCAGCGTTAAAATTTGTTCGCGCACCTTTTGTTTTGCCAGATCCCACGCGCCATTGCCATTGCCCATCGAGCCGGCGAAAATCGCGTCGCCCACCACCGCCACGTAGGGCGCGTCTTCCTGCCAGTTGCCGACCATGTAGGTTACGCCATCTTCCGCATGGCCGGGCGTGTCGCGATGCGTCACACGCAGTCCTCCGAGATGGACGATTTCGGCAGTCTTGTTGCGCTGGTTCACCGGTGCGGCTTTGGAGTTGGAGCGCACTTGAACCTTGGGAAAAGCTTCGCGGATTTTCGGCAGCGCTTCCACATGGTCATAATGCGAATGCGTGATGAAAACATATTTAAGCTGCAATTGATTTTCCGCAATGCAAGCCAGCACGGGTTGCGCATCGAAGCCGGTGTCAAATAATGCGGCCTCGCGTGAAACTTCATCCCAGACCAGATAACAATTCACCGTCGTGCCTTCTTGAGTGGTCGTGAATACCCTTAATTCGTGCCACAGGTTTAAATCTTTTGGCGACGGCAGCCAGCCCTTGGCGATGCCGTCGAGCTTGGCGGCGTTCAGGCCGATCAACGGCGCGAGTGCACTGAAATTCACCTTTTTATCGGTTTTTGCCGGTTTCTTCAAGGGTGGCCAGTTCGCTTTCGGAAATTTCCGCCGCCTTGGCCGCTGCGGCAGTGGAGAGATTATACGCTTTCCTGGACTTGCCGATGATGTCGCCGAGATGGTCTTCAAGATTCATGCGCAAAACGGTAGCGGGCGCGGCGTTCCAGTGCAAGTGCGCGGCTTGTTATCAGGAAAGATTTGTGATAGAAGTGCCGTGCGACAAATCCATGTTTGGTTCCAAGCGCAACAAAGAAACCGAGCGATTCTACCTGCTGCCGGGTCAGGGCGGGCAGGCGTATCGCCGCAAACAAAGAGTTCTAATCAAATGGGCCATCGCAGTCGGCCTGCTGGTGGCGGCGGTCCTTGGGGTGTTGATGTATTGGTTGAATCGTCCGCAATTTTGAAGGCGGCGCACTTGACCCGACGTTGGCGGTTGCTAGTATGCAAATGAACACGATGAAAATGCTCCGGTTCAGTTTAATCTTCATGACATGGATCTCCGCCAGCCAGTTGTTGCGCGCCGAAATGGCCGACGGCGTCAAGGCGGTCGTGAACGATTCGGTCATCACTTATTCGCAGGTCGAGGAGTTCACCGCGCCGGCCGCCGAAGCCTTGCGCCGGCAATACGCAAATGAACCCCAAGCCTTCCAGCAAAAACTCAACGCCGCGCTCGGCGACAGCCTCGAACAACTGGTCGAACGCCAGTTGATCCTCCGCTCGTTCATCGTCGATGGCTATCAACTGCCGGAAACAGTCGTGGACCAGCTCGTGCAGGAACGCATCCGCGGCAAATTCGGTGACGACCGCGTCACCTTCATCAAGACCTTGCAGGCGCAGGGCATGACCGCCGAGCAGTTCCGCAAAGACGTGCGCGACCAATACATCGTGCAGGCCCTCCGCCAGAAAAACGTCTCGTCGGAGATCGTCGTTTCGCCCTACAAGATTGAAACGTATTACCTCTCCCATACCAATGATTTCCAGATCGAGGACGAAATCAAACTGCGCATGATCGTCCTCAATAAAATTTCTCCCGACGACACGAACACCGTGCACCGGGCGGAGGAAATTCTCGCCCAGATAAAAAGGGGCGCCACCTTTTCAGAGATGGCTTCAATCTATTCGGACGGTTCGCAAAAAAGCCAGGGCGGCGACTGGGGCTGGGTCGAGCGTTCCGTTCTGCGCAAGGATCTGGCCGAGACGGCGTTCACGCTCAAGCCCGGCGAGGTCAGCGGCGTGATAGATACGCCCGCCTCCGCTTACCTCATGCTGGTCGAACAAACCCGGCCCGCCCACATCAAGTCGCTGGACGATGTTCGCGAGGATATTGAAAAGACTCTTCGTACCCAGCAGCAGGCCAAGCTTGAAAAAGACTGGATGGATGGTCTCAAGAAGAAAACCTTCATCCGATACTTCTGAAATGTGTTTTGCGTCGGGTTCTCCGCTCAAGCCTCTATCAATAACTCTCAACCCGCATGACTGGCTGGATCGGCATCTCCCTCGGTGACATCACCGGCATCGGTCCCGAAGTCGCGCTCAAAGCCATTGCCGCCGAAGCCGGCAAAGATGAGACCAAATATCTGCTCATTGGTGATGAAAGCCGCGTCCGGCAGTTGAATTCCTCGTTGGGATTGGCTCTGCCGCTGAAAACTTTTTCCAGTTACAATGACAACGGAAGATTTTTCATCCTCAATCCGATCAAATATCAGACCCCGGAAAATCTTCCGGCCGGTTCGCCGATGGCCGGGACAATGGCGATTTCGTGGCTCGGCATCGGTGGCACCTACTGCTATCGCGGCGAACTGGATGCGCTTGTCACTGCGCCAGTCAACAAGGAAGCCATCATCCGTGCCGGCTACAAAAATTTCACCGGACAAACCGAATATCTCTCCGAACTCGCCGGCACCGGGCGCACCGCAATGATGCTGCTCGGCACGGATGAGCGAGGCCGCTGGCTCCGCGTCGCGCTCGCCACGGTTCACATTCCGCTCAAGACCGTTTCCGAAAAATTGACGGCGGAAAAAATCACGCTCGCCATCGAACTCGCCGCGCAGTCCTGCCGCGACCTCGGTTTGTCACGCGCACGAATTGCCGTCGCCGGTTTGAACCCGCACGCCGGTGAAGGCGGCGAATTCGGCGATGAAGAAATTAAAACCATCGCGCCCGCCGTTCTCGCCGTACAGAAGCGCGGCTTTGATGTCGTCGGCCCGTTGAGCGGCGACACGGTTTTTCACTATGCGCTGCAAGGCGATTTCGATGCCGTCGTGGCGACGTATCACGACCAGGGGCTTGCGCCGCTTAAAGCCGTCGCGTTCGACACCGGCGTGAACTGGACACTCGGCCTGCCCTTCATCCGCACTTCGCCCGACCACGGCACGGCTTATGACATTGCCGGAAAAGGAATCGCGAATCCTGGAAGCATGATTGCGGCGATCCGGCTGGCCAAGCAGCTCGCGAAGAACCGGGACGCTTGAGAATTATTGTGTAGCACCCGCGTCTCGCGGGTGATTTCGGGCGTCTCGCCCGAAACGTTTGTGGCATGGATTGAAACCAGCTCGTCCGATCTTCTGAAAAGCCACGCGTCCTGACGCAATTCGGCGGTACGCCGAATTGAACCCGCCAGAGGCGGGTGCTACACGATCAATTCGCGCACTTTCCCACCGATGTCGCCTTGCTTCACGAGCGATTCACCGACGAGAATGGCGCCAACGCCACACTTTTTCAGCCGCTCCACGTCCGCGCGGGTGTGGATGCCGCTCTCGGCGACGAGCAGTATAGTGGCACGCGCATCCTGCCCGTGCGTTTCGTTTTTGGAACTCACAGGCAGGATGCCTGTGCCACTATGAAGGCGCGCTGCCAGCCGCTCAGTCGTCGCCAGATCCACTTGGAAAGTTTTCAGGTTGCGGTTGTTCATGCCGATGAGTACCGGGGAAATTTTCAGCGCGCGTTCCAATTCTTCCTCGTCGTGGATCTCAACCAGAACAGCCAGTCCGGCCTCAATCGCGAGGGAATGAAATCTTGCCAGTTGTTCGTCGGTCAGAATGGCGACGATGAGCAGGATGGCATCCGCGCCCCATTCGATGGCTTCGAGAATCTGGCGCTCATCAATGATGAAATCCTTGCGTAGCAGCGGCAGTTTTACAGCGGCGCGGATCTGGCGGAGATGATCGAGCGAGCCTTGGAAAAACTTTTCATCTGTCAAAACCGACAGGCAGCTCGCGCCCGCCGCCTCGTATTCCTTGGCAATGCGGACGGGATCAAAATCTTTGCAAATGACGCCCATGGAAGGCGATGCTTTCTTCACTTCGGCAATCAGGCCGATGTCACCGCAACGGGGCTTGCGCAGCGCAGCCAGAAAATCCCGCCGCTCGCCATGCTCCAGCATCGCATCGCGCAAATCCCCGATGGCGATAATGCGAGCGGGCAATTTGGCGACTTCGCGTTTCTTTTCTTCAACAATTTTATCGAGAATGTTCAAAAATTTATTTTACCACGTTGATGTAAACAGAATTGACGCATTGAAAGCAAAATGACAAAGAATGCAATCCCAAAGGCTCGGAGATTTTTCCCGTAAATAGCATTGGACAATTGTAATCAAACTTATACTCAGAGCTGCTATCCATGAAACTAAATATTGTGACCAATGCGTGTAGCAGACCCACCCTAAAACGAAAAGCATGCTTGTACCAACGGAATAAGAACCCCGAAAAGCCTTGTAAAGAAATCCGCGATTAACAGACTCTTCAAAAATTGGGGCAAGAATTAACGGCGAAAACTGAAAGAGCCATCTCTCGTAACCGATTGTATTTCTAAAAGAAATAAATCCATAATTATTGACCCCTTTGCTCCATCCGTGAACCAACACGAAATATGAGATTAATCTTAAGAGAATGGCTGCCGAAATACCGAACCAAACGAGATTGGTAGGTTTGCAATTCAACCCCAAAGCTTCCCAAACACTTGCTAGCGTTTTAGTTCGCGCAAAATAACAAGCCGGCAACACCCAAGTTGTAAAAAAAAGAATTCGGCGACAGGCAAATCCCCATCCACTTCTAAAAAAAATTGGGAAATTGAGATATGCTATGTAGTCAATTGCTTCAAGAACAATGCTCAGACAAATTATTATCCCAATACATTTCCACGCATCACGCGCTGACCATTTGTAATCGGGAAATAAAAGATATGGTTCGTCTTTTTTTGGCGGAGTTTTGATTTCTTCTTTTTCAACAGTGGCCGATTGCGGAGAATCACCCAAAAGCAATTCGTTATCTAAGGCGCAATTTGTCGCGTCATCCGAATATTCTTTTCCACAATACGGACATTTTTTCATGCGGGAATTTCATTCCTCTTCATCCTTCACGCCCTGCATCCGCTTGAGCGGACAGCCGGCGCGGAGCCAGCCGTTCACGAACGCGTCCAGATCGCCGTCCATCACGCCTTGCACATTGCTCGTTTCCACGCCGGTGCGCAAATCTTTCACCATGCGATATGGCTGGAAGACGTAGCTGCGGATCTGGTTGCCCCAGGAGACGCTGCCTTTGTCGCCGTAAAACTTTTCCATGTCGGCCTTCTCGGCATCCACGCGCTGCGCGAAAATCCGCGAGAGCAGCAGGTTCATCGCAGTGGCGCGGTTTTGATGCTGTGAACGCTGTGCCTGCGACGCGACGACGAGGCCGGTCGGAATGTGCGTGATGCGCACGGCGGTCTCGACCTTGTTCACGTTCTGGCCGCCCTTGCCGCCGGAACGGAACGTATCCACGCGAAATTCGTTGGGCGGAATGACGATTGAGCCGTCGCTCTCTTCAATCTCCGCAATCGCATCCACGCTGGCGAAACTGGTGTGGCGGCGTTTGTTGGAATCGAACGGCGAGATGCGTACGAGACGATGCACGCCGCGTTCGGCCTTGCAAAAACCGTAGGCATTCTCTCCAGTGATAAGGAGTGTGGCGCTTTTGATGCCGGCGGTTTCACCCTGCAAAATGTCGGTCACTTCCACTTCCCAACCGCGCGATTCCGCCCAACGTTGATACATCCGCAGCAGCATGTTCGCCCAGTCGCACGATTCCGTGCCGCCCGCGCCGGAGTTGATGGTGAGGACGCAATTTTTTTTGTCATGCGGGCCGTTGAGGAATAATTTCAACTCCATCGCGTCAAGTTCCTTGAAGAACGGCACGAGATCGCGCGTGATCTCCGCCTCGATCTGCGCCTGCGACGCGGCGGGTTCCGCACCGGCGAGTTCGATCATGACGTTGAAATCTTCGAGTTGTTTCTCGAATTTTTGGAGTGGCTCGATTTTATTGCGGATGACGCCGGCTTCGTCAATGAAGCCCTGGGCCTTCTCACGGTTGTTCCAGAAATTTTCGTCCGCCATCAGCGAGTTCAGCTCACCAAAGCGTTTTTGCAAGGTAGCGACGTCAAAGAAACCTCCGCAAGTGCGTGAGCTTCTCGGCGGCGGTCGTCAGTTGGGGGGCGATCATTTCGAACATGCAGGGAGGATACAGGAGCCGGAAGGCAGAATCCAGAAGGGAAAATGAACGGCGGGGCTTAAAGTTTATATCGGGCTTTCCGTTCTTGTTTCTTCTGCGACCGCCGCCATAACTCCAGTGCCAGAAAAAGCAGCAGCAAAAGGAGAATAAGCAGATAGCTCCATTCCAGGATGGGCCGTAAAGATTTAACGACGTGTTGATCAAACGTTGACATGCCTTCGGTCGTGTCCTGAATAGTTGTGATGCTTGGAATATTCGTGACCACAGGAACCGACTCGATGGCGCCCGCAGAATTTTTCACTTCAATCTGCTTGTTCTGGATTTGTCCCGCCATCGGCTGACTATTGAATACATTAGGGTTTGGGTGGTAGCCGGGTTGAGGTTCTGGCGCGGCCGGTGGCTTTTTTGTGTTTGAACTAGAATAATCCGACGTTGAACCCGACGAACTACTGGATTTCGGTGGTGGATTATAGGTGGTACCCCCACCGCCATAGGCAGGCTGACTCTGGCCTGGCTTGACGCTCGGCAGGAAAAAATCCGCCAAGGCGCCAGCATTGTTAGGACTGGCGGTCAGGGTGCTGTTTTTCCATTGTTCCACATGTCCGTCGGCGAACAACACGTTACCCTTGAATTCGTGCAGCTCCTTTGTCCAGCGCAACTGGTTGCCGGCTCCGCCATGCACAATCGTCGCAGTCAAATTTGTAATGTTGGCGATGTTCCGGTCGCCGGCGAGAATCGAGCCGGGACGGGCGTAGTCCGCATTCACGCCGACGAAATAGCTGATGTTTCCATTTTGCAGTGCGTCCAGGCTCGGTGCGGGGAACCGCTTGTCTGACGGGCAGATCAGAATTCCCGGCGTGATGCTGTCATTGGACAACACTTGAAAATGACGGAAGGAGAAATAAAACTCCCCGCCCACCGCATAGCCGTTCCGGACTAATTCCTGCGAGCCGCCCTCGGTCAGCGGAACCTGCATGGGGAATTTTCCGTTGTGATCATGCATGAACATCTGGAAAGCGAGGCCCAACTGCCCCAGATTGCTGCCACACAGGACGCGTTGAGCCTGTCCCTTGCCCCGGCTCAACGCCGGCAGCAACAAGGCGGCGAGAATGCCGATGATGGCGATCACACAAAGCAATTCCACCAGCGTGAATGCACCGGCCCGGCGGGGGGACTGGAGAGAGTTCATGCTAAAATATGTTTTAGCAGACCTCGTGCCGCGTGTTTATGAGAGGAAATAACTGGGCTGGCCTGCCAAAAGGCGCGAGGCTCACGCAAAGCTGCGCGAAGTTCACGCTGAAAGGAAATCATCAAACTTCAACATCCAAGCTCCAGAGAACCTCTAAATCTCAACCACCAAAACGGAATCGTGGACAAAGATCAGCGCCGGCTGTTTGGAATTTGAAGCTTCTCTGGAGCTTGGATGTTGGAGCTTTTACAACTCATCCTCGCGCTCGGTATAGAAAAGTTTATAGGCGCGGTCATAGTCGGCTTCCGGTACGAAGACCTGGGCGGGACGACTCAAATCGCCATCGTCAGGCAGAGTGGCATCGACGAAGGATTGCGTGGCGGTGATGCCATGCTTGTCGAGCATCATGACCAGCATCTCGGCATTGATGAACGGGCCGGTGTAGAACAGTTTCACGGAATCGCGAGGCGATTGGTGGCGGTGCTGGATTGTTGAAATGCCTGACGTAATCCATTTTGAGTTAATTGCTGAACACTGCCGTCATTGACGAGAATGTAGCCGGCGAATTTATGGCGGGCGGAGGTCCACGAAATTGGAGGACTGCTCCACAGTTCCAGCAAACCGGATTTTACAGGCAAGCCGCTGACTTGGAAATTATCATCGCCTGAAAGTATCGCTTGCGGATCAACGCTGTTGGTGACATCTACGGCGACGAAATAGCTGATGTTAGAGCTAGTTAGCCCATCAAATGAATCTGCCACAATGTGTTTAGCATCTTGCGGGCAATGCAAAATTTTTGCCGTGCTCAATTCATTCGACATGACTAGAAAAGTTTGTGTCACGTTTCCAGTAGCAACCATTTCCATTGAGCCGCCATTCGTCACTGAAATTCCCATGGGGTATTTATCACTGTTGTCACCTGACCAAACCCGGTAAGCAAGCCCAATTTGCTTCAAATTATTGACACACCCGATTCGTGAAGTTTTTTTCCTGGTTATTGCAAGCGCTAGTAAAAGAATCGCCGCCAGAATTGCCAGAACAGCAACGATCACCAATACTTCCACCAGCGTCAACGCGTGATTGGTTCGATGAGAAGAGCGCGGTTTCATGGCCGCGAGGGTTTACTTGCCGGGATTAACCAGCTTGAGCGCGTAAATTAACAATCCGACGACCAGCAGTCCGACGACGATGCCGCCGATGATGAACCAGCGGTTGACCTTGTTGGTCTTCTTGGAGAAAGTTTTGTCGAAACCCGTCTTGCGGGCGCCAGTCTCCAGTTCTTCCAGGCTCACCCCGCGCGGGATGAGCATCGTGGCATCCACCTGCTTCTTGGCCGGGTTTGTCGTTCCAGAGGTGGCGGAAGTCGCCGACGTGGACGACGTGCCGGAGGAAACCGCGCCGTCGGCTTCCAATTTCAATTCCACCTGGCCAAGGCGCAGGACCTGGCCGGGCTTCAAAATTTGCTCGGTGATCTTTTCATTGTCGATGAAAGAACCGTTGGTGGAGTTCAGGTCGCGGATGAAAATGTCGCTGCCGCGCAGGTGGACTTCGCAGTGATGGCTGGAGACGGAGGCGTCGGCGATCTGAAAGGTGTTGTCCTCAACGCGGCCGATGGTGGTGCGGTCGGTGTGAAGTTCGCACGTGCGACCAGTCATGCCTTGGTTCTGGATAACAAGTTTGGCCATAGTTACGGTAAGCCGATTATGGGCGGGCGGCGTTTCAAGTCAAACGGAAATCTGGAGTTTACGGCGCAAAAATCAGCCATGACTTTCAATCAGGGAACGGAATTCAGCGAACAACGGCGTTGAGTCATGCGGGCCGGGCGAGGCTTCCGGATGATATTGCACGCAGAAAACCGGCTTCGTTTTGTGGCGCAAGCCCTCGATGGTCTGGTCGTTCAAGTTGATGCGCGTCACGGCGACATCCGATGACAAGGTTTTGGAATCCACCGCGAAGCCATGATTTTGCGAGGTGATTTCGACTTTGCCGGATTCCAGGTCTTTCACCGGCTGGTTGCCGCCGCGATGGCCGAACTTCAACTTATAAGTTTTTCCGCCGAATGCCTGCCCAAGAATCTGGTGGCCGAGACAGATGCCGAAAATGGGAATGCCGGTGTCGAGCAGCGTCTTGACCTCACGCACGATGTAATTCAGTGCGGCGGGATCGCCGGGCCCGTTGGAAAGAAAAATTCCGGCGGGCTTGTGCGCCAGCGCCTCGGCGGCGGTAGCGGTGGCGGGCAAAACCTGCGTGGCGAATCCATGCTGCCGCAGCCGGCGCAGAATGTTGTATTTCATTCCATAGTCAAAGGCGACGATGGGAATGTCAGCCGGTGGCATGGGCTTGCGGGTGTTGCGGGCATCGGCGACTTTTAATCCGCGCACCAGATCGAACGCCGCGCTCTGTTCATCATTGGCATCCCAGCGGAAAGCCTCCTTATGCGTGACTTCCTTGACGTAATCAACTCCTTCAAAAACAAATTCCTTGGCGCGCCGGACCGCTTCGTCCTCGGAAATTTCTTCCGTGGAAATAAATCCATTCAATGCGCCGCGAACTCGAAGCTTCTTCGTCAAAGCCCGCGTGTCAATTCCCTGGATGCCCGGGATGTTGTTCTGCTCCAGATATTCCGCGAGCGAAAAATCCGCGCGCCAGTTGCTGACAACCGGTGAAAGCTCGCGGATGACAAAGCCCGCCGCGTGAGGCTTCCAAGATTCAACGTCCTGTGAATTGACGCCGTAATTGCCGATGAGCGGATAGGTCATCGTGACGATCTGCCCTTTGTAAGAAGGGTCGGTGAGGATCTCCTGATAGCCGGTCATCGAGGTGTTGAAACAAACTTCGCCGACAGCAGATGCGCGTGCACCAAAACCTCCACCACGAAAAACTGAACCATCTTCAAGGGCTAAAATAGCTTTCATCAAATTCGCAAAAGAGTAGGGGACAAATTCATCCGAAGCAAAAAAAAAGGCGCGGCATTTTGTGCCACGCCCATTGTCAGTTTAAAATTTTACGGCTGGCTGGCCTTGGTCAGTTTGGCGATGAAGGCATCCGGCCCGCCTTCCAGATAGCCGACCTGCCGCCAGACTTCCTTGCCATCGGCATCGAGCAGCACAAAGGTGGGGAAACCGCCCACCTTGTATTTTTTTTGCAGCGCGGCATTGGCCGCCTTGAGATCGGCGCTCTGCGGCTTTTTGTTCGGAAAATCCAAAGTCACCAGTTCCAGGTGCGCCTTGGCGTATTCAGCAAACTTGTCCTTGGACAGCGTATCCTTGTCAAACTTGATGCACCAGCCGCACCAGTCCGACCCGGTGAAATCCAGCAACACCATCTTTTTGTCCGTCTTGGCTTGGGCCAAAGCCTTCGGCACGTCCGTGCCCCAGCTCAATTCTCCCGCCTGAGCCTGCAACCAGATGCAACCAACCGCCACCGCAATGAGTAGTTTTTTCATAATGTTCATTTAGGTTTGTTGTTAAGTTTTGTGTTTCTTAGACTGCCACCGCTTCCATTTGTTCAGAGCAAATTATTTTCCCGTTCACAATGGTCGCCACCGCCTTGCCCTTGAGTTTCCAGCCAAAGAACGGACTATTCTTGGATTTGCTGGCGGAATTGACGGCCTGAAAAAGCCATTCTTCATCAAGATCAAACACCGTCACGTCTGCGTCCGTGCCGACACTTAATGTCCCTTTATTCAAATTCAATAACCGCGCGGGATTCACCGTGAACTTCGCAAGCATGTCAACAAGTGAAATCCGCTTCGTATCGACAAGCTGCATCAACGAGAGCGAGAGTTCGGTTTCCAGACCGGTGATGCCAAAGGGCGCATGGTCGAATTCGACTTCCTTTTCGTAATCGCAATGCGGCGCGTGGTCGCTGCATAGGATTTCAATCGTGCCGTCGGCCAGGCCCTCGAGAATCGCCTCCCGATCGCGCGCGGAACGTAGCGGCGGGTTCATCTTGAAATTTGTATCGTAGCTTGGCCAGGCGGGAAGTTCATCCGTTTGCGTATCCGCCAGAAATTTTCCGTCGTCCGCCCAGAATTTTTCACTGCCCGCAACGGCCGCATCAGTCAAAGTAAAATGATGCGGGCAGGCCTCGCCGGAAACCGGCACGCCGCGTTTTTTGGCGTCACGCAACAACGCCACACTGCCCGCTGCGCTCAAATGCTGGCAGTGGATTTTCGTGCCGGTGAGTTCGGCGAGTAAAATGTTCCGCGCCACGACCATCTCCTCGCCCGCCGATGGCCAGCCGCGTAAACCCAGTACAGTACTCCAATAGCCTTCATGCATCACGCCATCTGAGACGAGCGCATAATCCTGACAGTGATCCATGACCGGCAGGTCGAACATCTTGGCGTATTCACAGGCGCGGCGCATGAGTTCATTGTTCTGGATGCAGTGGCCGTCGTCCGTGATCGCAACGACGCCAGCCTTTTTCAGCGAACCGATCGGCGACAATTCCTCACCGGCAATATTCTTGGTGATCGCGCCGGTGACGAAAAGATTAATGCCGCCTTCCTGTGACGCACGATCGCGAATCAGCGCCACCGTTCCGGCATTGTCAATTGAAGGCGAGGTGTTTGGCATGCAGACAACCGAGGTAAATCCGCCGCGCGCCGCCGCCGCCATGCCGCTGGCGATGTTTTCCTTGGTCGTCTGGCCGGGTTCGCGGAAATGAACGTGGAGATCAATCAGGCCGGGCGAAACAATTTTTCCTGTCGCGTCCAAATGCTCGATTTCCTTGGGTGCTTTTGCGGAAAGATTATTGCCGATGGCGGAAATTTTGCCGTTAAGAATCAAAACATCCGCGATGGCGTCGAAGTGATTGGCGGGATCAATGACGCGTCCGCCGGTGATGAGCAGCGAATTCACGCGCGCAGCTTAACTTGACGCGATTGACAAGGCAAGCGCGGGCGATATTATAACGGACGTATGGCGGGCCTTGAGGGCTTGCCGCGCCGAAGCGCAGCGCGGAGGCGGGTGTAGTTCAATGGTAGAACGGCAGTTTTCCAAACTGCTCACGAGGGTTCGATTCCCTTCACCCGCTCCACTTCACAATAAATGTAAGTGGTATTCTCAAACGCCTTGCATGTCTGCCCACTCCTGACTTTCTCGTCTCTTTATTTGCTTTAGAAAGATCCGCGCTCAGTTTTTTCTCAAGCGGTAGAAGTGATTACCTGCCGGTGGTACCAAAGTGACCTTCGTTTCTCCGTTGGTCACGGTCTGAGACTGTGGAACCGTGTTCCAAGAGGTGCTTCTCAAATCGCCGGTCTCTTCCAACAAGTACGGATCAGTGGTCGAAGGCCACGCAATTTCCAATTGGCTCGCGCTGATGAACCGGAGGGCCAATCGCGGCGGCAGATTCAGGAAGAAAGTTGCCGGGGTCAAGGTCGGTTTGCCGACGCCATAAAGCCATTGCTGGAAAAACTCGTCCAGTTTTGCGAGGTAGGACGCTTCGAACCCGGAGCGCTCCTGGGCGACGCGTTTGGCGAGCGCTATGAACTGCGAGCCACTGATCGTGCTGTACGCATGTTCGGAGATGAGGGCGCGCTGGAACGCGAAGAATGTCGAGTTGCCCACGATCTGGCGGTAGGCTTCGAGCATCATCGCGGGCCGCGTATAGACCGGAAAGGTGCTAAACATCGCCGAAGCGTCCGGTAAATTTGCCGGTGGTGTATTCCAGCGGGTGGGCTGCGAAGTCGAATTATAGTTGGATGTAAACCGCTGTTGGACGGTCGTCGTGCCACCGTTCTGCTGATTGCCCCAGTACCACTCCCACCACGTGGCGAAGCCTTCGTTGAACCAGATCTCCCGCCAGGTGGCCGGGCTGACATTATCGCCAAACCATTGATGCGTGGTTTCGTGCGCGAGTGTGGTCAGGCCGATGCTTGTTCCCGAAAAGTGCGTCTTGGTCTGAACCTCAAGGGTGTAGCCGAGCGAGGTGCGGTGCAGCACGACGCCAGTCGAGTCGTATGGGTAGGGCGCGCCGATTTCGTCCGCGATGAATTTGATGATTCCGTCCTGGCGGCCGGCCGCCGTGGCTGCGGCGCTCTTCTGAGACGCCGACAACGCGCTTTCGAACGCATTGTAAATCTCAAGCGGGTTGCCGCTCACTCCCAGGTTGGTTGCGCTGAATGTCTTCGTATAATCGAACATTCCGACGGTTGCCGTGCTCAGGTAAGTTGCCATCGGGACGCCCATGTGCCAGTTCCATGTCGTCGTGCCGTCGCCGTTGTTCACTTTGGAGGCAAGCTCGCCGTTGCCGAGTGCAGTGTGCGTGTTCGGGACCGTGATGTGGAAATCGTAAGTTGCCTTGTCGGAGGGCGCATTATTGCACGGGAACCAGCCCATGGCGCCCATCGGCTCGTTGACCACGAAACCACCGCCGGTGATCGGCACCCAACCCTCGGACGATCCATCGGGATCTACAATCTCGGCCGGCGTGCCAGAGTAGTTGATGACGGCATGGAAGACGCGGTTCGACAAAATTCCGGCCATGGGCGTGATGATCAGCTTGTCTCCCACCCGGGCGACACCGGCCGCAATCCCGTCAATCGTGGTCGTGGCACCGGGGAAGCCGCGCAGGTCGAGGCTGAATTCTGAAAGGCCCTGGGTAGCAAGAATCGTGATGTCCGCCTTAGATACCATCGTATTGGCCGCAGGGTTATAGTTGATCGTCAGGTCGTAATGCTGCACGTCATAGCCACCATTGCCGATCGCCGGCAGATACGGGTCACCCGCACTCCGGCTACCGGGAGAGAATTGCGCGCTGGCCGAGAATTGGGAATTTATGGCGAAGAGGGAAGTCAGCACCACCACTGCAGTCAGCTTGTATTTCATGGTTCAACTGGCCGTGGGTTTACCGAGTTACCACCGGTTTCGACAGGATTGAGGTTCACGGCCAAGAAACCACAAATGGTGGAGACGTGATTATTAGAGCAAATCATCCGCAGACTTCAACTCAAATTCAGAGGGTGTTGCTGGTGGATTCGGCTTGTTGTAATCAAACCCGGATTACCAGGTTACGGGCACGGTCATCTTTTTCCCGAACCGGTTGGTGTAATGCAACTGGCGATGAAGCCGGCCATGCTCGTGGACAAGTTTCGTGATCTTCACGTCATAGCAGCAGTATTCCGCGATCTCCACCAGCTTGCCGTCCTTGAACCAGCGGATTGCCTGCAAGCCTTCCGCCGTTTTTTCCACGCCGAATGTCGCCGTTGCGATGGAATCCAGCGAAAGCCGGTGGTTCAGCGTGTTCTGCAATTCTACCATCATGTCGAGCGTGGGGAGCTGGGTTAAATCAAACGACGTGTATCCGTGGAGGACTTCGTAATCAAAACGCAGATTATTAAAACCAACGACCAGGTCCGCGCGCTGCAGATCTTTGATGAGATCATCCACCTGCTTCTCGCCGTAGATTTTATATTCACCGCCGGCCGTGCTATATGTCACGCCGACGCTCATGCCCATCTTGGAAATATTGCCCCAACCGCCCACTTCATCGGCGGACTTCTGTGTTTCCAAATCGAAATAAAGAATATTTTTTGCCACGTGCCTTCATTAAAGTTGCCGCCGCCGAAAGAAACAAACTTAAAATAAGGAAGGCAAGAAGGCACGAACCGGCTTTCCTGAATTCCTGTTTTCTTTATTCACTTTTTCAAGCTTTGGCCTGATAATTTTCACATGGCACTGACACCATCCACCATGCTGCCGCTCGGAACGACGGCACCTGATTTTAATCTGCCGGACACGGACGGAAAACTTGTCTCGCTGGCTGGCTTCAAGGACAAGGCCGCGCTCGTCGTCATCTTCATGTGCAACCACTGCCCGTATGTCATTCATATCCGCGCCGGGCTGGCCCAGCTTGCCCGCGATTATGCGCCCAGGAGCGTCGGGGTGGTTGGCATCAATTCCAATGATGCCAAAAATTATCCCGCCGACAGCCCGGCGAAGATGCAGGACGAAGTGAAGTCCGCCGATTACATTTTTCCATATCTCTACGATGAAACCCAGGCTGTGGCCAAAACCTATCGCGCCGCTTGCACGCCGGACATTTATCTGTTTGATCGCGGTCGCCGTCTTATCTATCGCGGCCAGTTTGATGCGAGCCGCCCTGGTAACGGCATTCCCGTGACCGGCAAAGACCTGCGCGCCGCGCTCGAGGCCGTGCTGGCGGGCAAGACCACCTCTGAATTTCAAGCGCCCAGCATCGGCTGCAATATCAAATGGAAGGCGGGCAACGAGCCGGATTATTTTTAATTTTGCACCAGCCGTCCTGTTCGATGGTGCAAAGATGGTGTTCCAATCTGTTCCTGGAGCGCGGGCTTCAGCCCGCTTCGACGTGCAATGGCAACAGGCGTTGAAGCGGCATAAATGCCGCGCTCCTTGATCAGGACACTGCCCGCGCAAACTCAAATTTGCCAAACCGGTGATTTCTGGTAATCCTACCGTTGTGAATTTTTTCATTCAACGCAGCGAACTTCGCGACATCTATGACAAGGTCGTCGCCGGTGAACGCATTTCTGACGCCGACGCGTTGCGGCTGTTTGAAACCAAGGATTTGAACGCGCTCGGAGCCATCGCCGATTTCGTGCGGCAACGCAAGATCGGCAACCGCGCCAGCTTCATCATCAACCGCTATATCAACTATTCCAACTACTGCATCCTTTCGTGCGAATTTTGCTCTTTCTCGCGCAAGAAACGCGACGCCGATGGCTTCCAGTTGTCCATCGAGGAAATTGTGCAGAAAGCGCGTGAGGCGTTGAAGCTTGGCATCACCGAACTGCACATCGTCGGTGGATTGCATCCCTCGCTGCCGTTTAGTTATTACACGGACATGCTAAAGGCGTTGAGCGCGCTGAATGAGGAAACGGGGAGCGCACGCGCCCCGCGTGCGGCGGTTGACGCCCCGTCAACCGCGAACGGAAAAACCGACGACGGGGCGTCCTCGGCAACACGCGAGGGCGCGCGTGCTCCCCGGCTCCATCTGAAGTGTTTCACCGCGATTGAAATTTTACACCTTGCCTGGCTCGGTAAAAAGACGGTTTTAGAAACGCTGACCGAGTTGAAGAACGCCGGTCTGGCGTCGCTCACCGGCGGCGGCGCGGAAATTTTTCGCAAGGAGGTCCGTTCGCAGATCGCCAAAGGCAAGGAATCCGCCGAGGAATATTTGGACGTGCATCGCACCTGGCACAAGCTCGGCCAGCGCAGCACCTGCACGATGCTTTATGGCCACGTCGAAACTATGGCCGACCGCGTGGATCATCTGCGCCAGTTGCGCGCCTTGCAGGACGAGACGAATGGTTTCACCGCATTGATTCCGCTGGCGTATCAACCGGAGGGCAACGACATCCCCGTTGAACATCCGCCGACCGGATTTGATTCGTTGCGCACCATTGCCGTCAGCCGCATCTACCTCGACAACTTTCCGCACATCACCGCCTATTGGATCGGCCTTGGCCTGAAGCTCGCACAAGTCGCGTTGAGCTACGGCGCGGACGACATCCACGGCACGATCATCGAGGAACACATCTTCCACATGGCCGGCGCGACTTCGCCGCAATTGCAGACCGAGGCGGACATGATCAAAGCCATCCGCGAAGCCGGTCGCACACCGGTGCAACGCAATACGTTTTACGAGCCGATCAAGATTTTGGAAGACTCGCCCGTTGCTGAATCAAAGGAAAATCCCACGCGCTCGAAAGTGTTGGAGGATAATCTGGCAACGGCGTGAAGTTCAACATGGGGAAAATTCAGCAAATCTATCCAAAGAAACACGAGTTTCGGTTGTCTGAAGATGCACTTTTATGGCGCTATGTCCCATTAAGAACATTGTTTTCATATATCGGTGGGAACATCTTCATTCCTTCGATCACAAAACTCCAGAAAGGAGACCCATTTGAAGGTGGGCATCCTTTTAAGACGGAAGATTTCGAAGTCAGTCTGAAAGAAAGTTGCGGAATTCAATTTGATTCAGTGCAAAAATGGATTCGCACAAAGCTATGGACTTCGGAGCAAAAGAACTTCATGAACTCGAACAAGAATTTGCCAGTCTTGGCGGAAAATTATGACCGAGAACAATACTTTGAATTCTTGCGCAATACCCGCTTTGCATGGTGTTGGTTCAAATCTGATTTGGAATCCGATGCAATGTGGAAAATTTATGGGAAAGAAGGCGTTGCCATTGCGACGAGCGTCGGAAGTCTCAGTGCAGCTCTCAAATCCACCTCCTGCGATTTTCAATTTGGGAAAATGTTCTACCACACTCGTCGTGCCTGCTTCAACACCATGGAGAAGCAACAGTTTGTGTTGCGTCCACATTTCCTCAAGCGAATTGAATACATACACGAGCAAGAGGTTCGCTTTGTTGCATGCGCTCCAAAACGAGAAGACGGAGGACTGTTCTTTAGCGGCATTAAACCGGAAACATGGATAAAACAAATCCGGTTATGGCCAGGACTGCTTTCGCAGGAGGAAGATTCCTTGAAGAAAGCGATTGCTAAAGAACTTCCAAGAGTGCCATGTTACAAATCAGATTTATTGCAGACCGATGGAAGAGCAATGTCTCGCATGAAAGAAAATTGGCGTGCGTGGGCAGCAACAAATGCAAGCCAACAATGGAAAAACGATAAAGATGGCGTGCCGTCTATTTTAAAGAATCTGTAACCATTGATTTTTATTGCGATGCATCAATGATAGAACTGGTTTCAAAAAATTATGGGACTTTTCTCTTTTTTTAAGAAGGATCAGCGGCAAAACCCGGCTGTCTTCATATTGGGCTACGCCTTTTGCTATCAGTTTTTCCCGAAGAAGCTCTTCGCTGATCCGGTAGGCACCACCCAAGCACTCCAAAAAGAAGGCATTAATGCGCTCAAAACTTATTTGTCAGACTCTATGCAAGAGTTTGTAAATGCAAGCGTGTATAGCAAGCTTCACATTGCGTTTGCTACAAGTGGAAGAGCAATATCACCAGAGGAATTTGCCTCTTTGTTTACAATGGAAGTGTGCGAAGTCGATTCCGCACGGATTGCTCTAATCATTACATGCCCGAACCCCTCTGGCAACCGCATCGAACTTGGGCCTAATATCCCACTCCTGTCACCTTTTTTCACGGCAATAGTTTTTAATACGACACAGCCCATTTCTGTCCTCAACAAAGTTGAATACTTAATACTCGGACAGAGTCCGGAAGAAGGAATGGCTACGCTGCGAACGGTTGATGCCAATGGAAATAATAGTAACTATGGAGAAAGTTGCAGTCCTACCTTAGCAAATTTCGTTTTGCTTATATCCCGCCCGCGCCGCTTTTCAAACGCTTCTAGACTTGTCGCAGAAAATTAGCCAGCCACAACTTGGCTGGAAACCGCGCCCACAAACCATCGCGTCCTGCCGCCGTCGCGCCGTCGTTCTGTTTGTAGGAGTCGAGGTGACGAGACTCATTTCAATTCTGGCCTACAGATTTTCAGCCAGGGACTCCTCACGTCGTCTCCTACAATTCACGGCAAACATTTAACGCAACTCCGCGCCGTTGACGCGCCCGCATTGTTGAAGCATTATTTCACCATGAGTTCGCTGGCAGAAATCGAGCAGGCAGCAGCAGCACTGTCGCCGCAGCAGAAACAGGAGTTGATGCTGTTTCTCGGCGCGCGTTTGCGGGTCGAGCGTGCGGGTCTGCCCGAACCGCGTCAGTTTTCGCGCGAACAAGTCCAGTCATGGGTCGCCGGGGATGAGGCTGATTTGATGCGTTTCCGCGAACAGTCATGAGGCTGTTCCTCGACACGAGCGTGCTGCTCGCCGCCAGTGGCTCGGCCAAAGGTGCCTCGCGGGAAATTTTCCGACTCGCCACGAAAAATTCATGGACGCTGATGGCCACGCCCTATGTCGTCGAAGAAGTCCGGCGCAATCTTTCCCATTTTCCCGCCGCTGCCAGCACCGACTGGAATCGCTTGCGCGCCGAACTGTTGCTGATGGATGATGTGTTTACCGTTGACCGCCCGGCAGTTTTTGCTCCGGCCAAAGACCGCCCGATTTTGTTCAGCGCACTGGCTTGGGCGGATACTCTGCTCACCCTGGATCGCGGCGACTTTGAAACGCTGCTGGGAAATGAGTTTTATGGATTGAAAATTTGTACGCCTGGCCAGTTTCTGATCGGTGAACGCATCGTCCAGCGATTGAAAACTGTATGAGTTCATCTGACACATCCAACAAATTATCCGTCAGCCAGGTTCAATATGTGAACTTTGCGTTGCTCGCCCAGCCTTCCCGCTATTTGGCATTCTTGCTGCCTTTGCTTCTCCTTCTTTCCGGCTGTGGCACGACCAAGACCTTCAAGCCCGGCCCCGCCACCGCGCCGCCCAAGCCGGCGGATTATCCCATCCCGCTCTACAACCAGAACATGCGGATTCCCCGGCCTTGCAATCTGCTCGGCAAGCTCGCCATCGGCGACACGCAACTCACGATATTTGGCGGCGACATGAAAGGCGTGTTGAAAACGGTCATGGAAACGGCGCACAAAAAAGGCGCGGACATCGTGGTGTTGACCTCGATCCGGCAGCCGGAATTTGAAAGCGCCCATTACCGCGTTGAAGCCAATCTGCTGGCTTATGCCGATGTCTGGGAAACGGTTCCCATGTCGGAAACGAATTTTCTCGCCTACCTCCAGCAACACCGACAGACCTTGGATCCCATCGAAGGAATTTGGTCCGACGGTTCATCGGATCGGATCGGGATCATCCGGAACAAATCCAAGCCTGGACGCGATTTCATCGCCTTCATGCTGAACGTGGAACTGCCGTCCTGGCAGCCGGGCTACAAGAAGATGGACATCGCCCGCGTAGACCGGCCCGGAGCCTACAGCCTTAAATATTACCGCGACGATTTTGACATGGCAAAGACGACGGTTCAGATGGACCGCAACCATAATAAGTTCAGTTTTATTCTGAACACGGCCGACAAGGCCGCTGATGTCACTTATACAAAGGTCATAACGCTGCCGCTGTCCAACTGATATGTTTTCCGAGGAAAAAGAAAAATTTCGCATTGGCTCGGTGAAATATCTGAACGCTGTTCCGCTCACGCGTGGTATTGAAGGCGAAATCACATTCACCACGCCCGCCAAGCTCGCCGAAATGCTCCAGCGCGACGAGCTCGATGCCGCACTTGTCAGCATCACCGAAGTTTTGCTCAAGGACCGCTACGATATTCTTGACGGCATCGCCATCGCGTCGCTGGGCGAAGTTTACAGTGTCATTCTCGCGCACCGAAAGCCGCTGGAAGAAGCCGAAGAAATTTTCTGTGATGCCGCGTCGCTCACCAGCGTGAACCTGCTGAAAGTGCTGCTGGCCGAAAAAAATTTATTTCCAGAATTTAAACCGTTGGAAAATTACGACGTCGCGCTGGAAAAAGATTTTGTTCTGATCATCGGTGATCGCGCCATTGATTTCCAACGCATGCCGCACGACCACGAGATTTTTGACCTCGGCTTCGAATGGAACGAACTGACGAACACGCCCTTTGTTTATGCGGTATGGGCTTTGCGCCGTGGAGTTGAAAACAAGGCGCTGCGACGCGAATTACGCGATGCAAAACGTTTCGGCATGGAGACGCTGGATGGCATCATCGAAACGCGCTCGGAATACGACGAGGCTTTCCGCCGCGATTATCTTGGCTGGCATATCCACTATCACTTGGCCGAGGACGAAAAGAACGGTATCGCCAGATTCTGCGAACTGTTGCGGAAACATAATATAGGCCCGGTGTTCGAGCCGAAGTTTGTGCAGTGAATTTATTGTGGCAGGGCGGCTTGAAGTTTCCGCAAATCATCAAGGTCGTCGCCACTGGCAGGTTGAGTCCAGGTGATGAATATCTTGGGAGCCTTCCAGCGGAATCGTTCACAATGTCCGTCAGCAAAGGAGAGATCAGCACCACGATTATGCCGATCAGAGGCAAGGTTGGGCCAGGTCGCGCCGGGCGCGCGATTGATATAAAACATACCGTCGTCGATTGATTTTTCATTTTCATCGAGAAATACAAAAACCCCGGCCGGACCGAGGATTTGCGAATATTTTTTGACGGCATCTGCTACAATATCCCCGCCCATATACACATCCATCGCATAACTTCTCAATCGGGGCATCGGCACATTGTAGGCGGTTGAAAAATCGCCTGGACAATGGTAAACGGCCTCGCTCCCCACATAAGAATAAATGACACCATCACGAATATCCGTCGTATTGGTGCCTGCCTGCGTATTGCCGGTGACCCATGAATTGACTGGGCTAGCCGCGCTCAATGCGCCGGAACCAACGTGCCAGTTTTCAGGCAGGTTGTTACGGTTATCATCCACATACATCTGCCAGCCAATCTGCAGTTGCTTGAGATTGTTGATGCAGGCTATCTGGCGTGCTTTGTCCTTTGCTTTGGTCAACGCAGGCAAAAGCATCGCCGCCAGAATCGCTATGATGGCGATGACCACCAGCAACTCAATCAATGTGAAGCCTCTTTTCAAATTGAATCTTACTTAAGCCGCTTCCCGTTGTTCTGTCAACTCGCTTTCCAGACCTGCCAACTTTAATCCGACGGGGAGGATTGACGAGCTTTGCGGATTAAAACTTCGTCAGCTTTTCCAGTTCCTTCACGCGCTTTTCGATGTCGGCGCGCTTGGTCTTGGTCGTGGTATTCAAGCCAAAACCTTCGCAGCAGAACGACGCGGTGACGCTGCCATAGACCATCGCGCGACGGATGTTCGCATCAATCGAGCCCCTGGCCGTGGCGAGATAACCCATCATGCCGCCGACGAACGAATCGCCCGCGCCGGTCGGATCAACGACCTTGTGCAGCGGATACGCCGGGCAGATGAAAAATCCCTTCGGTCCGGACAGAATCGAGCCATGCGAACCTTTTTTGATGATCACATATTTCGGTCCCAGCTTGTGAATCTTTTTCAACGCGGCGAACACATTGTCTTCCTTCGTGAGTTGATGCGCCTCGCTGTCGTTCAACACAAAGCCATCGATGCGCGGCAGCAGTTTCAGCAAATCGTCGAGCGCGATGTTCAGCCAAAGGTCCATCGAATCAGCCACGACAAATTTCGGCTTCTTCATCTGGTCAAGCACGCGGTGTTGCAGGGCCGGCGCGATGTTGCCCAACAGAACGAACTGCGATGTTTGATACGCTTTCGGCAGCACCGGCGAGAAAGTTTCGATCACGCCGAGTTCCGTCGCCAGCGTGCGACGGTTGTTCATGTTCACCTCGTATTCGCCCGACCAATGAAACGTTTTGCCCGACAACATCTGCAAGCCGGCGAGGTCAATGCCGTGGCGCTGATAAAGCTGGATGTATTTCTTGGGAAAATCTTCGCCCACGCCGCCGACCAGTTTCACCGGCGAGAAAAAACTGGCCGCAACCGCCGCATGACTGGCGGAGCCGCCAAGCAAACGCGGGTTTTCCGCCTTGGGAGTTTTGATGGAATCGAGTGCCGTGGTGCCGACGATGAGAACGCTCATGTTGAATTAATTTCTAGTTTTGGATTTTAAGTTTTTAGTTGTAGCGGCGCTCTGTGACCGCCGAAATCAAACACGGCGCTCACAGAGCGCCGCTACAGTTTTTTTTGGATCAATTCAATCTCGTAGCCTTCGGGCGCGTCAATGAAGGCGATGGCGCCGCTGGAGGTGGGCGTCGGGCCGTCGGAATATTTCAAGCCGTGCGCGGCGAGGTGCTTGCCAAATTCTTCCAAGCTGTCCACCGCGAAGGCCAGATGCGTGAGATCGGGCTGGACTTGCACGGGTTCGCTGCCGGGAAAATGGCAGATCTCAATCTCTTCCTCGCTGCCGGGCGTTTTCAGGAAAACCAGTTCCGAGCCGCGCGGCGACTTGTGCCGGCGCGATTCTTCGAGGCCAAGGATGTCGCGGTAAAATTTCACCGTGCGTTCCAAGTCGTTCACGCGGTAGCGGGTGTGCAGGAGCTTGCCAACTTTCATGGACGAAATTTTAACAAGTCCGAAGCCCAAAGTCCAATGTCCAAAGCCGCACGCGTTTGACTTTAGGCTTTAGACTTTGGCGGCTGGACATTAGACTTGGAGTTATGGGCAAACGACGCGAAGCGCGGGAACGCGCAGTTCAATTTCTGTTTCAGCACGACTTGAATCCGCCGGAAAATCTGGAGGCGGAACTGGCGCAGTTCTGGAACTCCCAGCGCGCCGCCGCCATCGAAGACGAAAAAGGCCCGTCCAATTGGGGTGAGAAAGTCGAACTGCCGCCGCCCACCGTTGAGGAGGCCGAGACCCGCCTGTTTGCCGAACCGTTGATCCGCGGCGCCTTGGAGCATCGCGATGTGATTGACGAGAAGATCAAGAGCCACGCGAAGAACTGGGATTTTCACCGAATCGCCGCTGTGGACCGCAACATCATGCGGCTGGCGATCTACGAGATGCTTTACCGCGACGACATCCCGCCCGTCGTCAGCATCAACGAAGCGGTGGACATCGCGAAGAAGTTCTCCACACAGGATAGCGGCAAGTTCGTGAATGGCATCCTCGATAAGATTCGTGGCGAACTCATGCGTCCCGCTCGAAATGTAAAGTAGTCCAAAGTCTAAAGTCCAAAACCCAAAGTCTGCGAAACCATGGCCAAGATTGAGCGATTCGAAGATTTGATAAGCTGGCAAAAAGCCCGTGAGTTGAACCGGCTTGTTTACGCAGCCTCGAGAAATGCCACGTTCGCCAGAGATTTCAGTTTACGCGATCAAATCCGCAGCGCTTCAATTTCCATCATGTCGAACATTGCTGAAGGATTTGAACGCGGTGGCGACAAGGAATTTTTGCAGTTTTTATCCATCGCCAGGGGATCGTGCGGTGAAGTGCGCGCACAGCTTTATGCCGCACTTGATGAAAAATATTTGACTGCTGAACAGTTCACAAATATTTGCGACCGCTGTATTGAAGTCAGCCGGTTGATTTCCGGTTTCATGACATATCTGCGGCGCTCTGAACTGAAAGGAAGTAAATTTAAACCATGAACATCCATCTCACGACAGCTTTGGACGGCGGACTTTGGACTTTGGACTGACTTATGTTCGCCGATCTCCATCTTCACACGTTTTTTTCCGACGGCACCTTCACGCCGGAAGAACTGGTGGAGCGCGCTCACGATCTTGGTTTTGCCGCCATTGCTTTGACGGATCACGATACCGTGGAAGGTTGCGAACGCGCGGCGGCGGCCTGCGCAAAGGTGAACATGGAATTTATCACCGGCACCGAGCTCACCGCAGAACATGCGGATACCGAGGTTCACATTCTGGCCTACTTCGTGGACACGCATAATCAGGCGTTGCTCACGCGCATCGCTGAATTTCAATCCGTCCGCCAAAATCGCATCCGTGAAATGGTCGCCGCGCTGAACAAACTCGGCATTCCGCTCAAGGCTGAATCCGTTTTTGCACTCGCCAATTGCAAGTCCCCCGGACGGCCGCATGTCGCCCGCGCGCTGGTGAACCAAAAGCTCATCGGCAGCCTCGATGAAGCCTTCGAGCGTTATCTTAAAAAGGGCCGGCCCGCGTGGGTTCCCAAGACCAAAATGTCCGCGCTCGAAGCGGTCGAACTGATCCATCAGGCCGGTGGGCTGGCGGTGATGGCGCATCCCGGTTTGAATCGCTCGGACGACATCATTCCCGCGTTGGTTGAAGCCGGGCTGGACGGCATCGAATGTTTTCACACGAAGCACTCGACCGCGATGGCCGAGCGTTATCTGGAGATCGCGGAGAAATATCATCTGCTCGTCACCGGCGGTTCCGATTGCCACGGCTTCAGCAAGGTCAAGCCGCTCATCGGCACCGTGAAGCTGCCTTATGAGCACGTCGAAAAAATGAAGGCGGCGCTTGCCCGAAGAAACGTTGCTTCGTTAAATCGTTAAACCGAACTTCGCGATGCAACGATTCACTTTTCACGCTTAACGATTTTACACATGGGACTCTTCGCCAAATTCAAAGCCGGCCTCGCCAAGACGCACGCCAAGCTCACGCACGAGATCAAACGCATCGTCACGCGTTCGCCCAAGCTGACCGCCGAGTCGCTGGAAGAGATCGAGCACGCGCTCATCGCTGCCGACCTCGGCATGGCCATGACCACGCAGATCGTCACCGCCGTCAAGCTGGCCTACGAAACGCAGGGCACGGCGGGGTTGGATTACCTCGCCATCGCCCGCGCCGAGATTGAGAAAAGCCTTTTGAGCAACAAGCCCGATCTGCTCAAAGCGCCGAGCGGACCGACGATTGTCTCCATCGTCGGCGTGAACGGCACGGGCAAGACGACGACTTCCGCCAAGCTTGCCAACTACGTCCAGTCGCAAAACAAAACCGTCCTGCTCGCCGCCTGCGACACGTTTCGTGCCGCCGCTATTGAGCAGTTAAAACTCTGGGGAACGCGCCTCAAAGTCGAGGTCATCGCTGGTGCTTACGGCGCGGATGCCGCGTCCGTGGCGCACGATGCCGTGACTGCCGCGACCGCGCGCAAAGCCGATTATCTCTTCATTGATACTGCGGGTCGCCTGCACACCAAGCACAATCTGATGCAGGAATTGCACAAGCTGCATCGCGTCATCGGCAAGCAACTGCCCGGCGCGCCGCACGAAGTCCTGCTCGTGCTCGACGGCAGCACCGGCATGAACGCGCTCAATCAGGCGCGCGAATTCAACAAGTCCGTTCCGCTCACCGGACTCATTGTGACCAAGCTCGACGGCACGAGCAAAGGCGGCATGGTCGTTGCCATCCAGAAAGAACTCGGCCTGCCCATCAAGTTCATCGGCCTCGGCGAGCAGCCGGACGATCTGCAACCTTTCGACGCGAAACAGTTTGCTCAAGCGTTGTTTGAGGAATAATCTGCATTTGCCTTATGGGTTTTTTCAACTTTAAGAAAAAATCAGCGACAGATGAACTAACCTCCAAATGGACGGAAGAGATGTTTCCTGGCGGTAATCAACAGAGATTATTTTGCGCTCAAAAAGTAGCGGAAATCTGCAACGCAAAACTACTCCTAAATGACGCACTTGATGTATTCATAAAAGCAAAATTACGATATAAAATTGCGTGCATGATGTATGATGGTGAGCAACATCTCGGGATTAGCGGAGATGAACTAGTGAAATATATTATTACTGTATCAAACGGTAAATTAAGTTTCTTGGAAGCATTGGCAGTTGGTTATTACGCCGTTTTCGACAAAATCAACGTATCGGCTAATCCCCATGCCGCTCTAAATCAAATGTTAGCCGCCGGATTTGGTTCTAACCAACAGGGCTATGATTGTGATGTCATTCCATTTGCCGTGGGAGAGTATGGATTAGAATATACCAATCCCATCCCAGTTCGTGGGATTGGTGGAATAAATGTTTATTTCGCAAGATTGAGAACTGCTGACGGGAGTAAAGTTTTTTGCAAAAGAGTTCGCCCAATTATTGAACCAAATCAATTTACGGTTGATGAATATGACGCCTTCTCCGGAAACAATGTTTTTTTAACCAAATTGTATGTCTGTCCGTATCATCAAAAATTTCTAAAAAAGCTCCGAGAGGATTTGTGCTGAATGAACAAGAGAAGGGAAAAATATAATGTATCTCGTATTTAAGACCATTCATGGCCAAATTGAGTGGGAAGATAGATTTGAAGTTGAATCTCTTGAAGAGTTTGTTCAGTCGCGAAACAAACGTGTAAGAGAATCAGGTTCGAATAGGGATTTGTTTTCCGTTGATTCGCCTTTTCGAGTGAAAGAAATCGGAGGAGATGGAAAAACTGTAGGGACATATCATGTTTGTGAGGCAAAAGGCAGCAGGTTGATCTAGACTATTTCAAATTGGAATTCGCGCCCCGCCTTTTTACAGCCAATGTATTAATCTGATAAATTGTCCGAATACCAAAAATGGATTTATCATTCCCGTTTGATGTTGAAACTAGGCGAGCTGTTTTTGAGTTCGACAATTTCCGATTTCGTGATGGTCATGCTGCCCTGCACATCTTTACCAATCCACAGGCCGTGCTGCTCTTTTAATCCCAGTCCGTAATCAGGAATGTTCACGTTGGCGAGGCTGGCATGGGAAAGCGTTTCCTGATGGTTGGTGCCACGCGCGATGACGCTGAACGCATCGGAAAGACTGTTCGTGATGTTCAGGTTTTGGATGTCCACGCCGGAAACGCTGCGGCGGTCCAGGCAGATCTGGAACGCGGCGCGCCAAGCCCATTCGTGATCATAGCCGCCGCTGCGGATGAGGTCGCAGTTCTGCACGACGGTGGTGCCGCTGAAATTGTTATCAATGTTCTTCTTTGCGTCCGCTGTCGGAAAGGTTGTGCTCAGCAGAATGGCGCAGCCGGGCGAGATGTCCGTGAACCGGCAGTCTTCGATGCGGTTGCTCTCGCCGCCGTAGATGGCCGCGCCGTTCGCGAGGAACGGAAGCTGGCCAGTGCAATGGCTGATGACATTGAAGCCGGGCGCATATTTTTGCGGCGCATGAGTCGCGGGCCAAAGGGCGAAACAGTCGTCGCCGGTGTTGCGCGTGGTGCAGTTGCGGATCGTGGAGTTGCGCATGCCCACGCAGAAATTCACGCCGTCGGCGATGGTGTCGCGGAAGCGGCAGCCTTCCACGACCAGGTTGCTGGAGTTGTTGATCCACATGCCGACCTTGGTGTGCTCCACCCAGACGCGCGCGATGGTCGAGTTCGTGCCGAACGAATCGGCGAAACCGTCGTTGTCCTCGCTGTCGCTGCGATAATTTAGTTTCCCGATGATCGCGAAATCGGAAATGTGGATGTTGCTGCCCTTGCCTTTGAACCGGACGCGACGGTTGGCATTGGTGTAAAGATTTTCATCTCCGACCAACGTGGTGTGCCACATGCCCGCGCCTTGAATCGTGGTGTCGGCAGGTACATCAATGTCGCCGGTGATTTTGAAAATTCCGGCGGGCAGCCAGACGGATTTATTTTGTTCACGTGCGGTGGAAATACATTTTCCCAATGCGTCGGTGTCGTCCGTTTTGCCGAGGCCATCTGCGCCGAATTCAGATAGAGACAAAGAATTCACCGGCGCGATCAACGGCGCGGCAATATTCTCCAAGTCCACCAGATCAACGATGCAATAGGAAGCGCCGTCCTGATCGTCCCTTTGCAAACGCACGACATCGCCTTCACGGACGGATAAATCTTTCAGGCGGACTTCGTCGTAAAAATTTCGCGGCTTGCCGGCCTTGGGATCGTTGGTGAAAGGATATTTGCCGTAGAGCCACGAATAGCGGGAGGTGAGCGGAAGTTTCTGCACCAGCTTGTCGTTCATGTAGAGGCTAAGCGTGGAATCAATTCCGCCACCGCCGGGCGAGTCTGGCAAACTATAACGCACGACGATGGCATTAGCCGCAGACTTGGCGGGGAATGCCACGCATTGGCCGACCGCCGAGAGTTTCACGCATTTCTGGCCGGATGATTCCGTTTCGACCAGGTTTGGATCATATTTCGGCCCGAGCTTTAACCCGGTGGTCACCATGTCCTCGGCTTCATAAGTCGTCCACGGCATGTCCGCGCCGCGAAATGATCCAGCGGAACACAACGACGCGCCGAGAAACAGAATAAGAGCAGACTTGAGCATTGGCGAACCGTGAAGGCTTGTTCTCTATTCGGCAAGAAAAAGCGCGGAGGCGATTTTTAAATGCGACCGCTGAACGTTAATTCTGGATTTTCAGAAACTCAATGAAATCAATTGCTCTAGCGGTATCAGCTGCATCGCAAACGCAGGGCGCGTCACCACTTTATGCGACACGCTCTACAAGAATCCTGCGAACCAAAAACTCAACCCGCAGTCAACCGGATGATTTCACGTAATGACGTCTGCGGTTTGAATTTTACGAAGCGTTCCAGTTTTTCCACGAGCGGTTTGCGGCGGCGCATGTCGTCAAAGCCTGGCGCGTAGGCCTGATCATAGGGAATCAATTCGATCTTGGACTTCGAGTTCAGGGTGGTCACAACGAGCCGGGCCAGTTCCAGCATGGAAATTTCTTCCGTGCCGCCGATGTTGAAAATTTCCCCAAAAACAAGTGGCGGCGACGCCTCGTCGCCTTTTTGTTCTGCGACGAGGGCGTCGCAGCCACGTTGCTGCAAGCGCGCGAGCGCTTCCACAATGTCATGAACAAAACCGAAGCAGCGCGTTTGTGCGCCGTCGCCGAAGACTTTCAGCGGTTCACCACTTTTCGCTGACGTGATGAAGCGCGGCAGCACCATGCCGTAACGTCCGGTCTGGCGCGGGCCGACGGTGTTGAACAAGCGCGCGATGATGACCGGCAGATTTTTTTCGCGCGAGTAGGCCAGGGCGAGAAATTCATCGGTGAGCTTTGAACAGGCGTAGCTCCAGCGCGATTGTCCGGGCGGCCCGATGAGCAGGTCGTCGTCTTCACTGAACGCCGGTTTCGCGCTCTTGCCATAAACTTCCGACGTGGAGGTCAGCAGCAGCGGCGTGGAATTTTTGGCGGCGGCGCGGAGCAGCATTTGGGTCTCGTTGAAGCTGGCTTCAAGGACGTGCAACGCCGATTTGACGACCAGTTCGACGCCGACGGTGGCGGCCAGGTGAAAAATAAATTCAGCATTCGCGGCGAGCTCCGGCAATTCAGTACAGTCGCAGATTTTTGATTGAATCACGCGCAGACGCGAGTGGTCAGCAAATGAGCGCAGGTTCTCGCGGCTGCCCGTCGAAAAATCATCAATAATGACGATGCTTTTGCCGTCGTTCAACAAACGTTCAACCAGATGCGAGCCGATGAAGCCCGCACCCCCTGTGACAAGAATGTATTTCCCGGTTTTCATTTGAGCGCGGCGGCCACGGCTTCGGCAAGTTTCTGGCGGAACTCCGGATTTTCAATCCGTTTCGCCTCACGCGGGTTGGAGAGATACCCGCCTTCGATCAAAATGGCGGGATGACTGTGTTCGTGCAGCACATCCATAAACCGTGCACGGCGGACGCTGCGATCTTCCTCACCGGTCGCGTGAAGCAAGGCATTATGCAGACGCACTGCGAGCTGCAGGTTTTGCGCGTCGAATTGGTTGCCGGTGAAATTCAATGATACGGTGTCATCATAACCGCGCGTCAGGCTGGAACGCATCCAGGTCGGTGTCAGGCAGTAGGTTTCGAGCCCGCTTTGGTAGGTGTTCGGCGCGGCGGAATTAAAATGCAGACTGATGAAAACATCCGCGTGATGCGCCTCGGCGATGGCGGCGCGGTTGTAAAGCGAGACATCCGTGTCGTTTGTGCGCGTGAGAAAAACCTGCCAGCCCTCCTGCTCCAGCAACGGCTTCAGGCGTTTTGCCCAGTCGAGCGTGAATTCCTTTTCCGGGCGGTTATCCAGCACGCTCAACGTGCCGCCCTTTATGCCTCCATGACCGGGATCGAGGACAATGACCCGGTTTGTTCCCAGTGTCAGCGGCGGCGCGCACAGCAGCGGTTCCAGATTTTTTTGCAGATCCAGCCCATGAACGAAGATTTCCCCGTTCACAACCTGCGGCTCGAAACCAAGCTGGATTTGGATTCCATTCCAGGTCGCCTGGCGGCTGCCGATGGCCACAATCATCACGCCATTAGTCGAGCTGACCGAGTAGGTGAGCGATGGTGTGCTGGACAAAAAATGAGGCGGGTTGATTTTTTTTTGCGCCGCCCAGCGGTCAAGCGAGGTGAAGGTCCTGACGGGTTCGACCGGCGTCGTTTGACGAACCACCGGGGGCGGAGAGTTGATCTTGACGGTGGACATGGCCGGTTTGACAGTCAGCGGCGCAACATGCTGGTGGACGGCGCCGGGATCAACCCAGTTCAGCTTTTCGTCTCCCTGATGCGGGGCCGGCGAAATGGTTTCTTCCGGCCACTCCGGCGTGGTGGCGCAGCCCGCCAGTAAAATCAGCGCGCAAAAAAAGATTCCAATCAGTTTGGACACGCGGCCATTGTGCGGAACGCAAAAGCGGACTCAAGCTGTTTTGCGGCGGGTGCTTGATTTATTTCGGATTGATTCCAGTCCGGTGCGTGTGACAGATTTATCATCATGCAGAGCATTCCCGAATCCCTGGCCGGATGGCTCAGGGTTTTTTCCAAGGCCGTGCGCGAACGAGATTTCACGACGGGCCGCAACCTGTTTGCTGGCGACGTCACCGCGTTCGGCACGGTTTATTTCCGAGTGGATAATTTGGACGAACTGGTCAGCGGCCAATGGCAGACGGTCTGGCCGAGGACGACGGGTTTCGATTTTAACCACGCTTCGGCCCGGTCGGTTGCCACGGCGGATCTGGCCACTGTCATGGCCGAATGGGAATCCACCGGCCTGGATGGCGCGCAAAACCCGGTTCTCCGGCGCGGACGTGCGACCATCGTGTTGAAGAAATCCGCCGACGGCTGGAAGGCGGTTCATACACATTTTTCCATCAACCCCCATTCCACGCATGATCCAGTTCTTCGGCACGCGGGATCACGTTGATACTGCGAACCAGTTCGCGGATTCATGGGCGCCGGAATTGCGGACGCACATCCGCACGGAGGCTTATGAAAACATTTCATTCCGCAAGCCGTTGCCGGGCGGCGTGTGCATCTTCATGGATTTCGAGCGGCTGCTGCCGCTGGAAATGTCCCTGGCTCGCCGGCTCACGGCGGCGGTGCGGGCGCTGCCGGAAAAATACATCGTGCTGAACAATCCCGACCATTACATCGGGCGGCTCCGATTGTTGGAGGTTTTGCATGAACAAGGTATCAATGACTTTCGCGCCTTTCGGGCGAATATGACGCCGGACGATTTGAGGTTTCCCGTCTTCGTGCGCAGCGAGATTGATCACAACGGACCGGCGACGCCGTTATTACATTCAAGAGATGAATTGAAACGGGTGCTCGCCAGTGATGCCTTTCAAGACCCGCAGCTGCAAAAACATCTGATGGTGACGGAATTCTGTGATTGCATGGAAGCCGGTGGCACTTTTCGCAAATATTCCGTGATGAACATCAATGGAACATTGATTCCTCGCCACCTGTTTTCCAGCCGCGACTGGGTTTTAAAATTGCAGTCCGCCGAATTTGTGGATACGGACAGCGTGGCGAAGGAGGAGGATTTTCTCCGCAATTTTCCGCATGCCACGCAGATTCTGGAAATTTTCCGGCTGGCGGGCGTGGATTACGGGCGCATTGATTATGGGGTCCGCAATGGACGCATTCAGGTTTGGGAAATCAACACCAATCCGACGATCGTTCCCGTCCAGGAAAAAATTCATCCATTACGGATGGCAGATCAGGCGGAATCCGCCCGCCGCATCGCCGCAGTTCTCAAAACCCTTTCCATGAGCCGCGCCGGCACGTCAGCCTTTCCGTTTCGTTCGGCAAAAATGCTGCCGGCGAAAATCCTCCAACATTTCAGCCGTCGCACACATCGCCAGCATCGCAAATAGCTGTCCCGCTTGTCCGCAAGGGCGGATTCAGTCATGATGATTGCGGTCAATGAAAATTCTCGTCGCCATCACCGGGGCCACCGGCGCACTTTACGCGCAGCGGCTGCTCGACAACTTGGATCCGCGCGAACACGAAATCCACGTCGTGTTGAGCAACTACGCGCAGCAGGTCATCGCGGTGGAACTGCCGGACGGGCTGAAACTTCCCGCCGGCGTGCAGACGCACAATCTCAAGAGCATGAACGCGCCATTCGCCAGCGGCTCGAATCCGCCGGACGCGATGGTTGTCATTCCCTGCACAATGGGCACGATGGGCCGCATTGCCCATGGTTACAGCGAAGATGTTTTGCTGCGAGCCGCCGACGTGACCTTGAAGGAAAAAAGAAAACTCATTCTTGTTCCACGCGAGACGCCGTTGAGTTTGATCCACGTCAAGAACATGGAACTGCTGCTGCTCGCCGGCGCGACCATTCTGCCGGCCAATCCCAGTTTTTATTCCGGCGCCAATTCGGTGGTGCAAATCGTGGATACGGTTGTGGCACGCGTGCTGGATCACATCGGCATTCCAAACAAACTTGCGCCGCGCTGGGCCGAGGAAAAGGAATGAAATGAAGAAGAGGAAACATTCAACATTTAACATTCAACCTTCAATGCTCAAGGACGAAGCGGCCGGTCTCTGGGAGTTCAATGAGGGTGAGGGCGCGAGCCGGAAATTTGATCTTGAAGACCGCCTGCTTGAATTTGCCTCCGCTGTGATTGACCTGTCCGAAAGCTTGCCCGCCACGCGTTCGGGCAGTCATGTCGCCGGCCAAGTTTTATGTTCTGGCACCTCGCCTTATCCAAATCATGGCGAAGCTGAAGCCGCAGAATCGCGCGATGACTTCATTCACAAACTAAAAATCTGCCTGAAGGAATTACGGGAAACGCGCCGATGGGCTCGGCTCATCAAGCATAAAGGCTGGGTGAAAAATGAAACGACGCTTTTGTTTATCCTGGCTGAATCGGAAGAACTGATCCGCATTTTTCATTCCAGCATCCAGACCGCAAAGCGCAATGCCATGTCGGAAACCCGAAAGCCGTTGAATCCCGCTCGCTATCCTGCCATTCAAGCTGGCTGACCCTTCGATGTTGGGCGTTGAATGTTAAATGTTGAATGTTCTCTATAATTAACAAGTGGGCTTCATTTGTGCGCTTCTCGCACACTGTCTTCGCGCTGCCGTTCGCGCTGGCGGCGATGCTCGTGGCTGCCCGGGATAATCGCGGCTGGCCGGGATGGAGAACGTTTGGGCTGATTCTCGTAGCGATGGTTTGCGCGCGAACCTGCGCGATGGCTTTCAACCGCATTGTTGATCGTAAATTCGATGCGCTGAATCCGCGTACAAAAAACCGGCATCTGCCCGCTGGACAAATCTCACTATTCAGCGCGGTTTCCCTGTGTGTTTTGTCGGCGGCGGGTTTGATGGCGGCAAGCTGGTTTTTGAATCCACTCTGCTTTTATCTTTCACCGCTGGCACTGGTGCTGGTTTGTTTTTATTCGCTGACGAAACGGTTCACGGATTATACGCACGTTTTTCTCGGCATCGCGCTCGCGCTCGCGCCCGTTGGCGCGTGGCTGGCGGTGAAGGGTGCCAATGTTTCGCCGCTGGAGATTGCGCAGATGAGCCTGCTCGCACTTGCCGTGATTTTGTGGCTGGTTGGCTTCGACATCATTTACGCGTTACAAGATTACGAGTTCGACAAATCGCATGGGCTGCGCTCGCTGGTCGTGGCGTGGGGGCCGCAGAATGCACTGGGAGCCGCCTTCCTCGCGCACATGATGATGTGCGGGGTGCTGCTCGGATTCGGGTTGTTGTGCCGGTTCCGTCTGGCCTATCTGATCGGCTGGCTCCTTATCCTCGCTTGTCTTGGACTGGAACATTGGATTGCGCGCCGGCGCAGCCTGAACTGGATCAACATCGCCTTTTTCCGGCTTAACGCGCTCGTCGGTGTGGTCTTCCTGGTGGTGATCGCAGTCGAAGTGATTTTTCAAGGCGGATTCCGGTTGCGGTAAGTGAACACATTTGCTTTGCCGGAAACTTGTGTTGACGCTGGGAGTTTTGGTCAATAATTTCACCGCATGAAGCTGCGGCTGATCGTGCTGATGCTTTGCCTCGCCGGCAATGTGCTGCTGGCCACGGCCTTGATTCGCCACAGTCGTCAGGCTCCTCCGCATCCGGAAACACCAGCCCATACACCCTCCAAAGCAGTCCACCAGAAAAAACCGGCGCCCACAGAAATTGCGGCGGACGTTGCCGAGGCGCAGATTTCGGATTTTCAATGGTCGCAATTGGACACGCCGGACTATGTGGTTTACATCGCAAGGCTGCGGATGTTTGACATGCCGGACACACAGGTGCGTGACATAATCTATGGCCTGGTCGAGGCAATTTACCGGCCAAGACGCGGTGTGTTGCGTCCGCCGAAGAAACCGGATGACGGTAAATTCTGGGTGCAGCATTTTTATTGGGGCGGGGTGGATTCTCAACTGACGAAGATGCAACGTGACCAGATGACCGCCCTGCGCAAGGAGGAGTCGGATCTGATGAAGTCACTGTTCGGCGATGATTTTGACCAGCAACGGGCCAAGGATACGGGCAGTGAAGACTGGATTGAAAAATTAAATGGCTTCATCCCGAAGGAATTGCGCCAGCAAGTGCAGGACATCAACCAGCGCATGAACGAGGATAAGCAACAAATCTACGCCGATAACGAGGGTTACATGGATCAAGATTCACAGGCGGACTTGCGTAAGATCGAGAAAAAATATCATGATGAAATGGCTAAAATCCTTACACCGGAACAATTGATGGAGTGGGATCTGCGCAATTCAGATACCGCCAACCAGTTGAAGAATGACCTCTCCGCCTTCGACCCGAACGAGGATGAGTTTCGCGCGTTGTTCCAATACAAACAGGCGCAGGAGGACTTGAACCCTTCATCCGATCCTGACAGTGACGCACCACAACTCACCGCCGATCAACGTCAGGCCATTGCGGACAAACGCAAGGCGCTGGATGACCAGCTGGCGCAGACAGTCGGTACGAATCGCGTGGCCGAATACAAATTAGAACAGGATTACGCCTACCGGAGCCTGATTGACTCCGGTGTGCCGAAGGAATCGGTGTTCAAACTCGATGAGATGAAAAAGCAGGCGGAAGATGCCGCCAGTAAAATCCGCAACGACCAGTCGCTTTCCGCTGAAGACCGCGCCACCGCCCTCAGCGCCATCCGCATCGAGACACAGAACAGCATCAATGAACTGCTCGGCACCAAGCCGGCTAAACGCTATTCCGGACAAGGCGGCTGGTGGCTCAACAACATTGCTCCAATCACCAAGCCCTGATGAGAATTTCATTCGTCATCCTGCTTTCGCTGGTGGCCAATATCATGCTGGCGGCTGCCTGGTTTCGTACGACTCACGCCTCGCCGAAACCGGTTGAAGAAGCCGCTGTGATCGAACCCGTGATGGAGACGGCTGCCTCACCTCCTGTCGCTGTGTCTGAAGACGGTGCAATTGGGTTGACGTCACAAGCCAGGTGGTCGGATTTGCAGACCGAAGATTTCAGGGAGTTTGTGCGTCGCCTGCATGCGATCGGCTGTCCGGAAGAAACCATCAAGGATCTGGTGCTGGCGAAGCTGAACCGGAACTTCTCGGTAAAACAACGGGCGCTCTGGCAGGATAATGATTTCAACTCCAACGACTATTGGAAACCCTACAAACGGCAACGCGATCCCGCCATGGCAAAGAAAAATCGCGGACGTATGCATGAATGGCGTGACCTGCAAAAGGAAAAGACCGCATTGCTCGTTGAATTATTCGGCGTGGATGTGGAGAAAGAGCGGCGAAAAGAAGAGGGTTTCGGCGAAGACTGGGGCTGGAATTCCGGGAGCCTTGCCTATCTGCCGGAAGCGAAACGTGATGCCGTGCAAAAATACTTGGATGATTTTCAGGAGAAGCAGCAGGAGTTTTACGCCAGCATTCAAGGCGCCTGGGATTCTGATGTCCGTGCGGAGCGGGATCGGTTGGAGCAGGAAAAAATGGACGGGTTGGCGCAAATCCTTACGCCGCAGGAATTGCGCGAATATGCCCTGCGCAGCTCACAGATCGCCTCGCAGGTTCAATCCGGGATTCGTGGCGTTGACCTGACCCGCGCCCAATATGAGGCGTTGTTCGATGTGCGGAGCAAATATGGCGACAGCATTTATAACTGGTCGGACGAAGGCAACGACGCCGAAACCATCAAGCAAATCGAGCAGAATAAAAAAGATCTGCAGGCGGACATCGCGTCCACGTTGGGCGCGTCCAAGGCGCAGGAATTAGAGCGCGCCGAGGATTACAGCTATCAGCAGCTCAACCGCCTTGCTAAACGCAGCAATCTTCCTCCCGGCACCGCTGCGAAGGTGTATGACTTCAAAGGCGCGGCGGAAAAAGCCGTGCAGGAATTGGCTGCAAATACGGACCTGACGCCGGAACAACAACAGGCTGCGCGAGCGCAGATCAAAACGGAAACCGAACAAGCCGTCAAAGCCGCGCTGGGTGATAAAATCTACAAACGCTACATGAAGAATGGCGGCTGGTGGATGAACAATCTTTCACAGCCGCCACGTCATAATTAATGGTTCGGCAGCAGGAATTTTCGCTTACGTCTTGGGCAGCTTTTCCTCGACCATTTCGCAGAGCGCGTGAAACAAAACCTTTTGCGCCTCCTGAATCCGGGCGGTCACGCTGCCGGGCACGATCAGGTCAATGGTCGCCACGCCCTTGGTGAATCCGCCGTCGCGGCCGAGGATGGCGATGCTCTCGACGCCTTTGCGTTTGGCTTCCTCCAGCGCGCGCAGAACATTTTTGGATTTGCCGCTCGTGGTGATGGCGATGAGCACGTCGCCCTTTTCGCCGAGACCCCAGACCTGCCGCGCAAAAATTTCGTCGGCGTGATAATCGTTGCAGACGGCGGTCATGAATTCGCCGTTGGCCGTGAGCGAGATGGCGGGGTAGGGGCGGCGGTCTTCGCGGAAGCGGCAGAGAAATTCCGTGGCCAGATGCGTGGCGTCCGACGCGCTGCCGCCGTTGCCGCAGACAAGCAGTTTTTTGCCGGAGGTCAGGCTGTGCAAAAGAATCTGCGCCGCGCGGTTCAATGGTTCCTCCAGCACGGACAGGCTGCGCAGAGCGGTGATGGATTCTTCAATGGCACGTTGCAAATGACTCATGCGCGAAGATTAGCCGGAACGGTTCGCTGAGAAAACCACGAAATGAAGCTTGGGCAGAACGGACGCAGCGACGGGAGTGGGTCCGCCCGGAATCAATGTTGAGCCGACTCACGTCGGCTGCTACATTTGCGTCATGCCAATCTACGAATTTCATTGTGGGGCGTGTGAGCGGGACAGCGAGATTCTGGTTCGTTCGACCGACTGGAAGAATGCCGAATGTCCGCATTGCGGCTCCAAAAAACTGGCCAAGGAGTTCTCCACCTTCGCCTCGGCCAATGCGGGCGGTGCGGCGCCGTCAGGCAAGGGCAACGGTGGCGGGCATCACTGTTGCGGCGGCGGTTGTCATGCGCATTGAATTTTCGGTAGGGCTGCGTTGCCGCGCAGCCCAGTTTTTCAGAGCGGCACAGCAGCACCGCCTTACCTACAAATCTCCGCGGCGCTGATTTGCGTCAGATCAGCCACGGCCCAGTCGGGTTTGAGCACTTTCAATTCTTCCAGCTTCGCGCCGCCGGTGGCGACGGCCAGCGTTTTCGCGCCGATGAATTTTCCGCAGCGCACATCAAATGGCGTGTCGCCAATCACGACGACTTCCTGCGGTTGTAGATTTTTCCCCAGCACGCGACGGCCACGGGCAAGCGCGGCGCCGGCGATGTGATCGCGTTCTTCGTGGTCGTCGGCAAAGCCGCCAAATTCGAACTGATCCCAGAGGTTGAAGTGGCGCAGTTTGATTTCCGCGCCGAGCTGGATGTTACCGGTGAGCAGGCCGAGCGTCGGCGGCTGGGGCAGGGCGCGCAGTGTATGGATCAATTCCCAGACGCCGGCACAGATCTGTGTTTTGCTGCGCGCGAGAATATGGTCGAGCCAGAAAACGTAGCGCCCGAAAAACTGCGCGAAGTGCTCTGGAGTCTCCGGCAACTCGTGAATTTTAAAAAATTCGCGGACGAGGCTGAAGTCAGTGCGGCCGGCAAACTTTATTTTTTCCGCGCCGTGATGCAGGTTGAATTCCGTGGCAAAGGTTTTGCCGAAAGCCTGCGTGCCAGCATGGCCCGTGTGGACGAGCGTGCCGTCAATGTCGAACAAAACCAGTTTTACCATGCGCGGAAAATATCAGAGCGCCGGAATCCGGCGAGATTTTAAGGATCTTTGATGAGAATAGTTTTAAACCGTAGCGGCTTTCAGTAGAAAGCCGGATTCCGAAGTTTTGCGGCGGTCTGCCGACGCGCCGCTACGAAGCTGACAGTTTTCAATTGCGCGAAGGCGGATTGCATGAAAAAATGAAGTTCCTTTGATAGATTGAATTTACCATGACACAAACGCTGCAGAAGATTTCCGGCAACCCGGCCGTGACCGAACCGTTCCTCGAGAAATTCCGCCATTTTGAGTCGGCGGCGAAGACTTCGCTGCTGCCGTTTCGCAAGGCGGGACTGGCTTTGTTCTCCGAACTCGGCTTTCCGACGCTGCAACATGAAGACTGGCGTTTCACGAATGTCACGCCGCTCGCTAAGCTGCCATTTCAACCGATGTTTGAAGCGCCCGCCGTCAATGGCGCGGAAACCAAGGCGTTGAGCGAATTCGCCTTCACCAAGATTGCTGGCACCCGGCTGGTGTTTGTGAATGGCCATTATTCATCGAAGCTTTCAACTGTCGAAACACTTCCAGCAGGTGTGAAGGTGGGCAATCTGGCGGCGGCTTTGACGGCGGATGCCGCGCTGGTGGAAAAATATCTGGGCCGTTGCACACCTGCGAAAGACAATGCGTTCGCCGCGTTGAATCAGGCATTTTTTCTCGACGGCGCGTTTGTGCATGTGCCGAAAGGCGTGGATGTCGCGACACCGATCCAACTGGTTTACATCTGCTCGGCCAATGAAACTGGCGCAACGGTGCAGCCGCGTAACTTGATTGTGGCCGAGGCGAACAGCCGGGTGACGATTGTCGAAAGTTACATCACCACGACGGATGCAGCGTATTTCACCAACGCAGTGACGGAAATTTTTGCGGGCGACAATGCGTTCGTCGAGCATTTGAAATTTCAAGATGAGTCGCAGGCGGCATTTCACATCGCGGCAATCCATGGCGAGTTTGGCCGCGCGAGCAATGTGAACATCCATTCGTTTGCGCTCGGCGCGAAACTGTCCCGCAACAGCATCCGCGCGAAGCTCGCGGGCGAAGGTCTGGAATGCATTCTCAACGGCCTTTATCTTACGCGCGATGAGCAACTGGCCGACCATCACATGATTGTCGAGCACGCGCAGCCGAATTGCGCCAGCCATGAATATTTTAACGGCATTCTCGACGACAAATCGAAGGGCGTTTTTCACGGCCGGATTCTCGTGCAGCAGGTCGCACAGAAGACCGACGCGAAGCAGACGAACAAAAATCTGCTGCTCTCCGACGACGCGACGGCCAACACGAAGCCGCAGTTGGAAATTTACGCCGACGACGTGAAATGCACTCACGGCGCGACCATCGGCCAGTTGAACGAGGAATCCATTTTTTACCTGCGTTCACGCGGCATCGGCACGGACACGGCGCGGCAGATGTTGATCCACGCTTTTGCCGGCGAGATCATCGAGCGCATCAAATGCGAACCGGCGCGCGAAGCCGTTGACAGGCTGGTATGGGATCGGCTTGAGGCGAATCCGCATCTGCTCGGAAACTGAGACAGAATTAACACAATTTTCAGAATTAAAATTTCGCCATCTGAGCGGTAAGGCTGGATTCAAATTTTGTTAATTCTGTAAATTCTGTCTATATTGCGGCCATGTTCGACGACATCAACGACCTTTATCAGCAGGTCATCCTGGACCATTGCAAGCAGCCGCGTAATTTCCACGAGATGCCGGCGGCCACCTGCTCCGCGCAAGGGCGCAATCCGGTCTGCGGCGACCAGTTGAAATTGTTCCTCACGTTGGAAGGCGACGTCATCAAGGACGCCAGCTTCACCGGTTCCGGCTGCTGCATTTCCAAGGCGTCGGCGTCGCTGCTCACGGAAAATCTCAAGGGCAAAACCAGGGTTGAGGCGGAAAAAACCTTCGACCGGGTTCGCGACATGGTCACGACCGGCAAGGTGGAGGGCGACGTGGGCAAGCTGGCCGTATTCGCAGGCGTCCACAAATATCCGGCGCGTGTGAAGTGCGCGATTCTAGCATGGCACGCCTTGATGGGTGCGCTCAAAGGTGGAACCGGGCCGGTGACGACGGAAAGCGAAGCGATTTGAATCCTTCTTTGGTGGTATGAAAGATTTGAAAGTCATACGACAGAATCCGAAGACTGAGGAAGAACTTATCGAATCTCTCTGGTGGTGGAGGCATTGCCGCCTTGCTGCAAAACCGATTCAGCTTATGACTAACCGTAACCCCAATTATCAAGAATCTCGGGACTGGAAAGATGGCATGGAACAAATAGCCCAAGAATGGGAACTGATTCGCCGGGGTCGTCCAGATTTGAATTGGCCACCGTTTTATGAGGTGAATGGATTTATTGCTGAAAACCTGCGAGCCAGACTCATCGGAAAGCGCCAACTCTGGGCAAGAAAGATGACGACGGAAATTTCTCCTGTTGGTTGGACTGATCCAGACGAAGAAGGCTATTTATGGAATCTCGGCTGCACGAAAGACAGACTGCGTCAGCAATACGCCATTCGGTTTCTACCTAAAGAATCTGAAATTTCAAGCGTGTTCAATGGTTCATTGGCTGTTGAAGATTTGCTTACCAACCTTACCAAACGCAGAAGGGAAAAATCATCCATCGCTAAGTTTCTCAGATGGATTGATTCTCAAGCAAAAAGCAAAGGTATCAAATTGCCTCGCGGCTTGAATGGACAACGTAATCGTTCATTTTCTTGGGCTTGGGTAGAGGTTTTAGATATTTCCAGATACATTGCAATAGACAGCAATCCATTAAGAAAATTGTCGCCAGCCGAAAGAAAGATGAAAACCATAGCAATGGACGCGGCTAAAACACTTTTTCCCAAATATGCCAAGGCGCTTGTTGAAATTATGGCAATACCCGGCTTTCCTTGGGGACATACACCAGAACTTGCTACTCGTGAACGTCGATTGCTTCTCGGCCAGTGGGCACCAAAGACTAATTGGTAACACATCCGCCCTTCCAGCAAACTCGATGTCGATATAGTTTTTAGACATGAGCGACGACATTTTACGCTACACCGACTTGGCGGCGGCAATTCAACTGGCCAAGGCGAATGAGATGACCACGCGCGGAATCGTGCGCGAGCTGACGCGGGGAATGTCTTATGCGGATGCCTTGAAACACGCGCGCATAGCCGCGCCTTTATTAGACATCGGCGTGATGGAATTTATGCGTCTGCGGAAGAACGAATGAAGCTTAAGCTTCTTCGAGTTTGGATAAAAATCGCTCGCTGTAACCGTCTTTGCGAAGTTTGCTGTAATCCACGCAGCCTGACTTTTTGGTCATTTTTTGTTTTACAGCGTGCAAAAGATTATTAGTCGCTTGATCCAACAACCCGGCTTCACTTTTTTGGCTTTTGACTGCGGCAACTTTCACATTTTTATATTCGGCTAAATTCACGCTAAATTCAACTGTTAAATCACTTCACATTCAGCTCACGCTGAATCCCGAATTTATCAATGCGTTTGCGCAGTGTCGCGCGTGTGATGCCGAGCAGCTTGGCGGCGTGAACCTGGTTGTCATTGGTTTCTTTGAGTGCCTGGATGACGAGCTCACGTTCGACGGCGGGAATGACCTTCAATTTCGGATCGCGTCGGGCCCATTGAAATAATTGCCGGGCGAGTGCGGAAGCATCGGTTGCGGCGGCTTCACCGGCCTTGCCGGAGGTCGTGGAGAGCAGCGGCGCGCCACTGCCGCCCTGGCCGGAAATCTCCGGCGGCAGGTCGCTCAACAAGATGGCGTCGCTCTTGGCCATGACGATCGCGCGGCGGATGGCATTCTCCAGTTCGCGCACGTTGCCCGGCCAGTGATATTTTTCGAGCGTCTTGATGACGCTGGCGGCGATGGATTTCGGGTTCTGCTGTTGTTCGCGTGAAATCTTTTTCAGGAAATAATTCACCAGCAGCGGAATGTCCTCGCGGCGGTCGCGCAATGGCGGAATGTGGATGCGCACGACGTTGAGGCGGTAAAACAAATCCTCGCGGAACTGCTTGGCGGCGACGGCGGCTTCGAGCGGCTTGTTGGTCGCGGCGATGACGCGCACATCGGCTTGAATGGGTTGATTGCCGCCGACGCGCTCGAAGGTGCCGGATTGCAGGACACGCAGGATTTTCGTCTGCGTCGGCGGCGTCATGTCGCCGATTTCGTCGAGGAAGATCGTGCCCTTGTTGCATTGCTCAAATTTGCCGATGCGTTGCAAAGTCGCGCCGGTAAACGAACCGCGTTCATGGCCGAAGAGTTCGCTTTCCAAAAGTTGTTCGGGAATGGCGGCGCAGTTGATGGCGAGAAACGGCTGCGTGCTGCGCTGGCTGTGGCTGTAGATCGCGCGGGCTACGAGTTCCTTGCCGGTGCCGCTCTCGCCGGTGACGAGCGCGGTAGCGTCGCTCGCGGCGACCTGCCCGATGAGTTTGAACACCTGCTGCATTCCCTCGGTGCGACCGACGATGCCGAGTTCGTAGTCGGCCGATTCCAGCATCGGTTCGTAGGAAACAACCTGCTTCATGTCGCGCGCCGCCTTGAGGGCATTGGCGACGAGTTCCTTGATCTTTACCGCGTCGAAAGGCTTGAGCAGATAATCATACGCGCCGAGCTTCATCGCCTCGATGGCGGTCTGCGTCGTGCCGTAAGCGGTCATCAGGATGACGAGCAGCTTGGGATTGGTGGCGCGGATGCGGCGCAAGGTTTCGAGGCCGTTCATGCCGCCCATGCGCACATCCATGAGCACGAGATCGGGTTTGAACTTGGGGATGACCTTTAATCCTTCCTCGCCGCTGGAGGCCGTGGCGAACTCGACTTCCGGCGAATCAAAAATCCGCTGGAACGAATACCGCACGTCTTCTTCGTCATCAATCAACAGGAGTTTGCTCATTCGAGCGCGTAAAATAGCGGATTTCCAGCAAACGCACAGTCAATTTTGCGCGATTCGTTATTTGACCTTGATTGGGTCATGCCATAGACTCGCGCTCCTTTTTACATGAAAATTGTCGTTTGTGATCCCATTTCGCCCAAAGGCATCGCGCTGCTCCAGCAGCGGCCTGAATTTCAAGTGGTCGTTCTCCCCAAGCGCCTGTCAGAAGCCGAATTGCTTCCGATCGTCGCGGATGCGACGGCGCTGGTCGTGCGTTCTGAAACCAAGGTAACGGCCAAAATCATTGACGCGGCGAAACAATTGCGCGTGGTCGGACGCGCTGGTGTCGGCGTGGATAACGTGGACATCGAGGCTTCCACGCAGCACGGCGTCGTGGTCATGAACACACCCGGCGGCAACACGATCACGACGGCGGAATTGACTTTTACCATGCTGCTCTCGCTTGCGCGCAAGGTGCCGCAGGCGGCGGCGACGATGATCGCGGGCAAATGGGACCGCAAACTGTTTCAGGGCGTGGAACTGCAGGGCAAGACGCTCGGGATTTTGGGCATGGGTCGCATCGGAACGGAAGTTGCCAAGCGCGCCATCGCCTTCGGAATGCGCGTTGTCGCCTACGATCCTTATCTTACCCAGGATCGCGCCAAGGCCATCGGCACCGAATTCGCACCGGACCTGGACAATGTCTATCGTGAAGCGGATTTCATCACCGTCCACATGCCGGTGACCAAGGAAACCAAGGAGATGCTGAACACGGCGGCCTTCTCGAAAATGAAGCCGGGCGTGAAAATCATCAATTGCGCACGCGGTGAAATCATTTCTGAGAGCGACTTGATCGCGGCTTTGGAATCGGGAAAAGTTGCCGGTGCGGCGCTGGATGTTTTTGCCGTCGAACCCTTGCCTGCCGATCATCCGTATCGCAAGCAGGCCAATTTAATTCTCACGCCGCACCTTGGCGCGAGCACTGAAGAAGCACAGGAGAAGTGCGGCATTGAAGTCGCCGAAGTCATCGCGGGTTATCTGCTCACCGGTGAAGTCCGCAACGCCGTGAACCTGCCGTATCTCGATGCGAAAACTTACGAGCAGGTTAAGCCGTACCTTCCGTTGGGCGAAGCTTTGGGCAAGTTGCTCGCGCAACTCACACCCGCGAGCGCCGATCGTTTGCACATCACTTACGGCGGCAATGCGCGGCAGTTGCCGAACATTGATCCGGTCACGCGCGCGATCTTGCAGGGTTTTTTATCCACGAGTAATTTGAAGGACGTCAACAACGTCAATGTTCGCAGCGTGGCGCAGAGCATCGGCATCACGGTCGAAGAAAAGAAATCGGACGAGCCGGTCACGTTCAACGAGTGGGTGCATGTGCAGGCTTTTGCCAACGGCAAGAAACTCATTTCCGCAGGCGGAACATTTTTTGGTTCGCCGAACAATCCGCGCATCGTCCGTTTGTTCAGCCAGTCGGTGGAAATCCCGGTCACGGGCGTATTGCTGCTGTTGAACAACACGGATAAACCAGGCATCGTCGGCCTGCTCGGCACTTTGCTGGCGAAGCACAAGGTGAACATCGCGAGCATGAGTTTAAGCCGTGATACGGTCGGCGGACTGGCTTTGACAGTGTTGAGCCTGGACAGCGAGCCGCCGGCGGCGGTGCTGGACGAACTGAAGAAAGACACTGACATTAGCAACGTCAAGGTGGTAAAACTGTAAACATTAATTGGAATAATTGAACTGAATTGAACCCAAACGAATCGAACAAAAAAAACATGAAGACCAAAATGAAACTAATTTTCCCCGCTGCAATTGCCGCAGCTTTGATGACTTTCTCCCAGGCGAATGCCGCCAATGAGCCTGAAAGCACCAATTCCATCACGACCGGTACAAACAAGACGGCGGCGACATCGATGACCGCGCTCTTCGGCGACCCGGTCATCGCCAAGGGCAAGGGCGTGGAAATCAAGCAGAGCGCGCTGGACGAAGTCGTTTTGGGCATCAAATCCGCCTACGCCGCGCGCAACCAGACGATTCCGCCGCAGCAAATGCCGGGCATCGAGGCCACGCTGCTTAACCGGCTGATCCAGATCCAACTGCTGTTGCAAAAAGCCACGGCCGCCGACAAGGCGGAAGGAAAAAAGAAAGCTGATTCACAGCTTGCCACGCTGCTGGAAAAAGCCGGTTCGCAGGAAACCTTTGACCGCCAGTTGAAGGCGGTGGGCATGACTTCGGAAGAGCTGCGCACCAAGATTACACAGGAAGCCACGGCGACCGCCGCCCTGAACCGTGAACTGAACATCACCGTGAGTGATGCGGATGTCACCAATTTTTACGCCGCTCATCCGGCGGATTTTGAGCAACCGGAAACCGTGCACGTCCGCCACATCCTGCTTTTCACCATCGACCCGACGACCCAGGCGCCGTTATCGGCGGAACAGATTCAAGCTAACCGCAAGGAGATTGAGGGCATTCTGAAACGTGTGAAGGCCGGGGAAGATTTTGCGAAGCTCGCCGAGCAATACTCCCAAGACCCCGGCTCGAAGGTCAAGGGTGGCGAATTGCCTCCGTTTGGCCGTGGCCAGATGGTCCCGCAGTTTGAGGCCGCCGCGTTTTCCATGCCGACCAACACCGTCAGCGACGTGATCACCACCGATTTTGGTTTCCATATCATCAAGGTGCTCGACAAAGCTCCGGCGCAAAAAATTGCCTTCGCCACCGTGTCCGACAAGATCAAGGATTATCTGTTGCAGCAAAAAACCCAGAAACTGGCGCCGCCTTATCTCGCCGCTTTGAGCAAGGGTGCCGATGTTGAAATCCTCGATCCCGAGTTAAAAGCCGCCGCTGCCGCCCTCGCCGCTGCCATCACGAATGCTCCGCCCGAAATGCCCTGAAGTTGCAGGGCTTGCCAAGACTGTTTAAAAGCGGCATGTTGACATGGTTATGAAATCGAAGTTAGGAGCCGTCATTCTTGCCGCCCTCGCCGCCAGCTTGTTGATTGCTTTGCTTGTCACCAAGAAGCAGACCGATGAGTTGCGCAAGAAAGACGCCGAAACCATTGTGGAATTCTCCAATCAACTGGTGACGGCCAGCTCCAGCTTGAACGACTTGCGCCAGGTCAACTTGGTTTTGACCAATGACATCGTTGCCTCCCATCAAGGGCTGGAAATCGCTTCCAACAGCCTGGCCGAAGCCGCTGCGGCCATTGCCGGCACCAAGGCTTTGCTGGAAAATGCCGAAGGTCAGATCACGAACCTGTCCACACGCATCAACGATCTGGAAACGGAAAATAAGGCGCTGGATGAGCGCGCCAACTCGCTTTCCAACGCCATCACCGTGCTAAACGTCGAGATAGCCGAAACCCGGCAGAAGCTGGCCGTCTCCGAGACGAACAACACCTTTTTGACATTTGAACTCCAAAAGCAGATGGCGCAAAAGGCCGAACTGGAACGCAAGTTCAACGATCTTAACACGGTGCGCACCCAGTTCAAGAAATTGCGCGACGAGGCGTTCTCCGCGCGCCAGGCGCAATGGATCAAGGACGGCACCACTCCAAGCAACCAGCCCAAGGGCGCCCAGCTGCTCATGCGACGGGCTCCGCCGCAGAGTGCGCCGCAGAGCCGTTCCACCCAGTATGATCTAAACGTAGAGGTGGGTTCCGACGGCTCCGTTCATGTGATGCCGCCGCCCACTAATTCGGTGCCGCACTGACGTCATGTGCGGTCATCATTCCGCTGTCCTCCCATGCCGACTTACGAATACACCTGCGAAAAATGCGGTCATGACTTTGAATTCCTCCAGTCCATGTCCGTCCCGGCCCTGCTGATCTGTCCCAAGGAGCTTTGCGCGCAGAAAAAGTGGGGCCGCGGCAAGGTCAAAAAGAAAATCAGCGCGGGTGCCGGCCTGCTCTTCAAAGGCAGCGGGTTTTACATCACCGACTATCGAAGCGAAGGATACAAGAAATCCGCCAAGACCGATTCCACCCCCGCCAAGCCTGCTGCCGCCGATGCCAAGCCCGCCCCGGCGAAACCTGCCGCCAAGGTGGACAAAAAATGAAGGCGCCGTTTTCGCGCTGCATTGTCTCCGTGTTGCAGCGATTTGACGGCTTGACGGCTCGATGGTTCAACGATTTCAATCCCGCCCGGACGCTCATCCTTGCCGCGTTGTTGCTCCCGTTGTTAGCGCAGGCACAGGCTTTTTCTCCGGAACAAAAATTCGCGCGCAGCATTTCCGGGCAGTTCATCGTCTATGGTGCGCCGAAACTGTCATCATTGGCGAGTTCAGCTAATGTCGCCGCCGATACGAACCTTGTCCGGCTTGAACCCGCATTGCTTGTCATTTCCGCCGAGCGCATCAAAGACGCGCTGGGACGCCGGCTCGAGGTCAAACCGAAGACTCCCTGGCGCGGGCAGATTTACCTCGTGGTGCATCCGGCCCGGTCATTGGATGAACCGGTCAACATCATCTCCAAGCGGCTGGCCAGTGGCTGGGATTATCGCGTGGAACTGCCCGACGTCCTGTCGCGCACCCGTTTGACACGGGCGCTGACCGGCGTGCTGTTGTTGGAAATGGCCAACCGCAATGCGCAATCGCATTCCGCCGAGATGCCTTCGTGGCTGGTGGACGGCCTTGCGGAGGACCTGCTCTCCGCCGGTTCGCCGGAATTCATCCTTTCCGCGCCAAACAAAATCCTGAACGGTTTTCCCGTCACGCGGATCAATTCCACGCAACGCGGGTGGGATTCGGTGAGCGACGCCCAGCGCGTTTTGCATAATCATTCTCCGCTGACATTCGAGCAGATGAGCTGGCCGACCGGTGAACAACAGACCGGCAAGGATGGCGGCGTCTATCGTGCCAGCGCGCAAATTTTTGTGAGCCTGCTTCTGGATTTGAAGGACGGCCCGGCACAGATGCGCACCTTTCTTGAATCCCTGCCGCAATTTTATAACTGGCAGATCGCCTTCCTTTCGGCCTTCCGCGCGAATTTTTCGGGACTGCTCGACTTGGAAAAATGGTGGGCGGTGCAGGCGGCCAGCTTCGCCGTCCGCGATCCGGGACCGCTTTGGACGCCGGCGGTCAGCCGCGCCCGGCTAGATGAATTGCTGAGCGTTCCGGTGGAGGCGCGCTCCGCCTCGAACAACCTTCCGGCCCATGCGGAAATCTCGCTGCAGACCGTGATCCGCAGTGTGGAGCCTGGACGGCAGAGGGAGATTTTACGGATTCGAGTACGCGACCTTGGTCTGGCGCAATTTCGCATGGCCCCGCCGTTTGCCGCTCTCACCGAGGAATACCGACGCGCGCTGGCAGGCTACTTGGGAGAAAATTCTACCCGACCGTCCGTCACCACCCATCAGGGACGTTCGGGCTCCAGTTCAAAAAAAATCAGCGCCAGCGCGACTTTGAAAAAACTGGATGACTTGGATGCGCGGCGGCGAACCCTTGAATCAAACGTCAAAACCGAAAAATTCATCCAGCCGAGCCGGGTGCCGGTGAAATTTTAACTTGAACGCCGCCGTTCATTGGGGGTCAACTTGACAGGGCGCAAATCAAACTTATAGTTCGCTACGATAATGCAGGCTGACAATTCATCTACGGAAAGCGGAGAGCCGCCTTCGGGCGGTTCTTTTCAAGCACTCAAAAAATTCCAATCTGCCGGTCGCGGTTTTTGGAGCGATGTTTCCGAGGCCGACTGGAACGACTGGCGCTGGCAGCTCAAACACCGCATCACCAACGCGGAACAGCTCCAACGTTTGATGCCCACGTTGACACCGGAGGAGTTTGCCGGTGCCAAGCTGGCGAACACCAAGCTCGCGCTCGCCATCACGCCGTATTTCTTCAACCTGATTGATCCGGCGGATGAGCATTGCCCCATCCGCCAGCAGGTCATTCCGCGCATCGAGGAAACTCGCACCGCGTCATGGGAAATGTCCGATCCCTGCGGCGAAGATTCGCATTCGCCCGTCGCCGGCCTGGTTCATCGCTATCCCGACCGCGTATTGTTTCTCGTGACGGATCGTTGTGCGAGCTATTGTCGCTATTGCACGCGCTCGCGGCTGGTGAGCAACGCGACCGGCTACGATTTCCACCCTGAATTTGACAAGCAGATCGCCTACATCGCCGCGCATCCGGAAATCCGCGACGTGCTGTTGAGCGGAGGCGATCCGCTGCTCTTGAGCGACGAGAAGCTGGAGAATTTGTTGAGCCGACTCCGCGCGATTCCGCACGTGGAATTTCTGCGCATCGGCACGCGCATCCCGATTTTCCTGCCGCAACGCGTCACGACCGAACTCTGCGCGATGTTGAAAAAATTTCACCCGCTGTTCATCAGCGTTCATGCCAATCACCCGCGCGAACTCACGACCGAAGTGCGCGACGCGCTCGGCCGTCTCGCCGATGCCGGCATTCCGCTCGGCAACCAGAGCGTGTTGCTCAAGCACGTGAACAACGACGTGGACGTGATGAAGGCGCTTGTGCAAAAACTTTTGATGTGCCGCGTGAAGCCCTATTACATTTACCAGTGCGATTTGATTTCTGGTTCCGCCCACCTGCGCACGAGCGTCCGCAAGGGCTTGGAGATCATGGAAAAATTGCGCGGTCACACCACCGGCTATGCGGTGCCCACTTACGTCATTGACGCGCCCGGTGGTGGTGGCAAGGTGCCGATCAATCCTGAATATGTTTTGTGCCGCAACGCCGGACGTGTGTTGATCCGCAATTTTGAAGGGAAAATCTTTGAATATCCCGAAGCCACCGACGGCACGCCGCTTGCCAAGCCCAAGCAAATTGAAGAACCGCAGTTGGTTTGAGACTTGTGTTGCGGAAAAGAAAATTGCGAAACGGGAGCGGTAGCAGCATGATTTGGACAACTTGATGAAAGGCCAAATCGAAAAAATTCGCGAACTGCTTGATGAAATTGAATCAAGCAAGCCCAGCGAAGAACCGTCTTTCAAAGAATCGTTTCAGCTATTTGAATTGCCTGAAATTGTCGGCAGCATCGTTGATTATCTTCAACCAGCCTTTGAGCCATACGAAGCAGCAATTTACTGGTATCTCTTTCGTCATAGCATTGTTGCTACGGGCGACGTTTTCGTGAGAGTAAGCGTTCGAGGATTGCAAGAAGGTGTCGTCAGTTCAATGCGTTCGGGACGAGAAGGAAGCCCACTATCTTACAAGTCTGTGCAAGATAGTTTGACTGGTCTTTGCAATAAAAGAGCCGCTTCAATTGTTGGTGACGTAAACAGAGATGGAACACTTTACCGAGTTCATCTTCCCGAAGAAATTCCGCTTTGTCGCGAAGCGATGGCAAAAATTCAGAAAGAACAATTGCCAAAAATTGACCCGAAGCGTGAAGCTGATTATTACAATATCAAAGAGAACCGGTTAAAAGTTTTTGAACGCGACAAATACTTGTGTCACTATTGCAAAAAGTTACTTACAAGATTCAGCGCGACACTTGATCATATCCAGCCAGTTTCCAAAGGTGGCGATAATTCTTACGATAACCTTATTACGGCCTGCTTGCTGCATAATTCCCAACGCAATGCTCAACCGATTATGGATTATTTGACGCGAAATCAGTAATTTGCCTAACGCCGTAGGCGCGACATCTTTGTAGAAACCCAGTCCCAAAATTCCCTAGCCCCGTCGGGGTGGCATATTCCTTTGTCTCAACATTTCGCTCCTACGGAGCTTTGCCCACTTTGATTTTCTATCTACAAATATGCCAGCCCTTACGGGCTTTCAGAAGCGGCAAAGTTTTCTTGGTCTTACCGTGCCTTCATGGTTAAGCTTTCCTCAGATTCAGAACAGAGGGAAAACTATGGCCAGTACTTACAATTGGAAATTCTTTCGGGCCGGCGGATTTAACCAAGTCGTCATCAGTTCGGGGGCCGATCTTCTGAACCTCGACCAGCTTGACCAGAAACTTTGGGTCGCGCTCGCGTGCCCAACCACGGGCGTCGAATTCGACAAGACCATGCTCGCGTTGATTGACACGGACAAGGACGGGCGCATTCGCGTGCCGGAACTCATCGCCGCCGCCAAGTGGGCCGGCAGCCTGATGAAAAATCCCGACGATCTGCTCAAGGGCAGCCCGACTTTGAAACCTTCCGCCATCAATGACGCCACGCCGGAAGGAAAATTGATCGCCAACTTCGCCCGGCAGGTTCTGGGCAAGTCTGATACGGGTGAAGTCACTTTTGAAGAAGCCGCCACCGCCGCCCAGACTTTTTCCGCCAAACCGTTCAACGGCGACGGCATCGTGCCCGCTGACTCCGCGAATGACGATGACACCAAGGCAGTCATCGCAGACATCATCAACTGTGTCGGTGCTGACATGGACACCAGCGGCAAGCCCGGCGTGAGCCAGGCCAGGGTGGACCAGTTTTTTGCCGCCGCCACCGCTTATTCAGACTGGTGGAAAAAGGCGGAAGGCGATACGGCGGTGCTGCCCTTGGGATTGAACACCGAGGCCGCTGCTGCTGCCGTCCGGGCGGTGAAGTCGAAGGTGGATGATTATTTTGCTCGCGGCCGGCTCGCGGCGTTTGACCCGCGCTCGGTGAATGCCCTGAACCGCGACGAGAAAGAATACGCCGCGCTGGGCGCGAAAGATTTGACAAGCAATCACGCGGACATCGCCAGCCTGGCCGCTGGCACAAGTCGGCGCCACGACGCCGCTGCCGCTCACCCAGGGCATCAATCCGGCCTGGGCCGATGCGATTGCCGCGTTGCAGACCCATGCCATCGTGCCGCTACTCGGAGCCAAGACGGTTTTGACCGAGGCGGATTGGAACATTTTAGTCGGCAGGCTCGCCGCCTTCGATGCTTGGAACGCAGGGAAGACCGGCGGAGAAATTGAAAAAATCGGCGTGGCGCGGGCGCGCGAAATTCTCGCCACCAAGGCGAAGGAAATCCTGACCGCGTTGATCGCCCAGGACAAGGCGGAGGAAGGCAATTCCACTGCGGTCATCGGCTTGCATCGTTTGATTCATTATCATCGTGACATCGCAAAGCTTTGTTGCAACTTCGTGAACTTCGCCGATTTTTATGGCCGCAAGGACAAGGCGATTTTCCAGGCCGGCCGGCTTTACCTTGACCAGCGCAGTTGCGATCTCTGCCTTGCGGTGGATGACGCCGCCAAACACGCCACCATGGCGGGCATGGCGGGCACTTATCTCGCGTATTGCGATTGCGTGCGCAAAGGCAGCGGAGAAAAACTGTCCATTGTGGCCGCGTTCACCGGCGGCGATTCCGACAATCTCATGATCGGACGCAACGGAATTTTCTACGACCGCAAAGGCCTCGATTGGGACGCCACCATCACCAAGATCGTGGACAACCCGATCAGCATCCGGCAGGCGTTCTGGTCGCCTTACAAAAAGCTGGTGCGCATGATTGAGGAACGCGCCGCCAAGCAGGCCGTCGCCGCAGATGCCAATTCCACCGCGCAATTGACCGCCGTGGCGAATGCACCACTCGCCCCGGCAACTCCGGCCGCTCCGGCGGCGACAACCGTCAAACCAGCGATTGACCCGAGCGTCATCGCGCTGATCAGCCTGGCCCTGGGCAGTCTGGCGGCGGCGGGCGCCAGCATTCTGGTTTTCCTGGGCAAATTTGAAGCCTGGCAGATTCCGTTGATTGTCATCGGCGTCATGCTGGTGATTTCCGCGCCGTCCATGGCCATCGCCTGGCTCAAGCTGCGCAAACGCAATCTAGGTCCCATCCTCGACGCCAACGGCTGGGCGGTGAATGCCAAGGCGAAGATGAACGTGCCATTCGGCGGCGCACTGACGGGCGTGGCGGCATTGCCGCCCGGAGCAACATTTGGTGCCGCCGATAAATTTGCCGAGAAACCGGCGGTCTGGCCGAAATTATTGATAGCCGCGTTCCTGATCTGGTTTGTCTGGGCATTTTTGAATGACAGCCAGGGCCGGCTCTATCGCTGGTCGGATGGCAAATGCGGCAAGCCGTCGGCGGAAATGCAAAAACTGCTCGACCTGCAAAGTGCGCAAGGCAAGGCCGACAAGAAGAATGCCGCCGGTCAACCGGTTGCAATTACAGTCCCCGCTGTGGCACCGCCCACGGTTTCTGCGACGACCAACGTCGTCCCGGCCAAATAATTTCCTCAAATATTCAAACCCGGGCGTTCGCGTCCGGGCTTTTTATTTTCTGACGATGTGACAAAATCATGCGGATGCCTCGCGAAAGCACAGTTGCAAAAAAGGAGCGCGCAGAAGAAATCTGCGCCGCGCTCCAGCGTGCCTACCCGGACGCGCATTGCGAATTAAATTTTTCCAATCCACTGCAATTGCTCATCGCCACGATTCTTTCCGCGCAATGCACCGACAAGCGCGTGAATATTGTCACGGCGGGCTTGTTCAAAAAGTATCGCAACGCCAGGGATTTTGCGGATGCGCCGCTGGCGGACATCGAGGAAGCCGTGAAGACCACGGGCTTTTTTCGCAACAAGGCGAAGAATATCAAGGCCTGCTGCGCCACGCTTGTAGAGAAATTCAACGGCGAAGTTCCACGCACGATGGACGAGTTGTATTCGCTCGCCGGCGTAGGACGAAAGACGGCGAACGTTGTTTTGGGGCAATGCCTTTGACATCAACGTTGGCGTGGTCGTGGATACCCATGTCACGCGACTTTCGAACCGGCTGGGTCTGGTGAAGGGAACTGATGCCGTAAAACTTGAGCAGGAACTGATGGAGTTGGTTTCGCAGGAAGATTGGACGCTGTTCAGTCACTGGCTGATCTGGCATGGTCGCCGTCGTTGCTTTGCGCGCAGTCCGGATTGCGCGAACTGCGAAATCAAGGAACTTTGTCCGCGAATTGGAGTGAAAGGGTTGTGAAAGAACATTCAACATTTAACATTCAACATTCAACGCACAAGGTTGCGGACGACTCGCTTTCGTTGAATGTTGGGCGTTCAATGTTGAATGTTGAATGTTTGCTTCTGCTTAAATCCGGCAAGTGCAATGCCGCGCTTAACATGGCGCTCGATGAGGCGTTGCTGGAATCCATGCCGCGCTTGCAAAAGCCCGTGCTGCGTTTCTACGGCTGGACGGAACCGGCGGCGACGTTCGGGTATTTCCAAAAATATTCAGATGTGGAAAGCAGCACGCCATTGCGTCCACTCATCCGTCGCCCGACCGGCGGAGGCATCGTACCGCACGATGCCGACTGGACCTACAGCGCCATCTTTCCTACCGGCCATGAATGGTACGCGCTCAGGCGGAGGAAAGCTACCGCCGCATCCACGAATGGCTGCGGCCTGGCGTTCGCGGAACTGAAAATTGAAACTGAACTCGCGCCGGATTGTAAAAAGTCGTTGCCCGGACAATGTTTTGTCGGTCATGAAAAATTTGATCTGCTCTGGCACGGCAAAAAAATTGCAGGCGCAGCACAGCGTCGGAACAAGCTTGGCCTGCTGATCCAAGGTTCGGTGCAGCCGCCGGTCATTTCTTTGATGCGGAATGATTGGGAAGCTGGAATGATAAAAGCAGGACGAAGGCTTCTTCACGTCCAAGGGATGGATTTTTCCGCTGATGAGCAATTGAGGCAATGTGCCGAAAAGTTGCGCGCTGAAAAATATTCGCAGGCGTGCTACAATCAGAAGCGTTAGTTCAACCAAGACAAGTTGATGAAAAGAGGTTTTCTCATCGGAATTATGGCGGTGGCCTCCGCATCTGCCGGTATTGATACGTCCGCGAATCCTTGACACGCCGTTCAAGTTATTGTCCATCGTGCGCAGTAATCAAAGCGTCACGCTCAACTGGGAGTCGCAGAAGAACCGCACGTTCAACATTGAAGCCTCGAGCAATCTGACAACGTGGGTGCCTTTCGCCACGAACCTTGTCACCACGACGACGAACTCGCCTTTTGTTTTCACAACCAACAACGTCGCTGACCCGTTGAAATTTTTCCGCGTCTATCGCGTGCCGTAAATTTCAGGGATACCAGACCAGGCTGGGATTATTGGTGATACCTTTGTGGGTCTTAAAATTCCAGTATTCCTTATTCTTGAAACGCGTGACATGACCGTCGAGAAAAAGGAATTGCGCGCCGTTATTGTGCAAAGTGATATGCACATTGTTCTCCTGCGCCACCGGTGCAAGGCCGCCGTTGTCAAAAAGCCAGACCGTGGTGGCGGGTCGGGGGATGGAAGTCAACTGGACTTGTTTGCCGGAACCCAGTCCGTTCACGTGCTCGTTCAAGCAGTAGTGAAACAGGTTATTTCCATTGCTGCGACGCCGGTTGCTTGGGCAAATCCAGATTGAATTTCCTGGTTCAATGTTATTGTTCGTACGCCATGGCATTTCCGCATAAGTCGGCAGACCCCGCCTGCATGGGCAGATCCACATACCAGCCTCCATCCGTCGAACTGCCGCTGGTGGAACCATCCTTTGGCAGAAAGTAATCATGCTCCGTCGCGAAAAGCATGGTTGCCACACCCCACTGTTTTAAATTGCCCCGGCACGCAATCGCCTGTGCCTTGCCCTTGGCGCTGCCAATCGCAGACAATAATAGCGCCGCCAGGATGGCAATGATGACAATCGCCACCAGCAGTTCAATCAACGTGAATGCGCGCCTCGCGTTCATCGGATTTTACTAAAATTGTTTATAGCAGGCGCTAAATGTTTTCCAAGACATTTTTTGTCCGGGTTATTCACTCCCGCCCAAACACTGGCTTGCCGGATTAAATGTGCTAGCATTTCACCGTGCTTACTCAAGATGAAATCAAGAACGCGCTGACCGCCGTCAAATATCCCGGTTACTCGCGAGACATCATTTCCTTCGGTCTGGTCAAAGAGATTTCCGCTGCGAATGGCGCGGTCAGTGTGATGATGCAATTGACCTCGCCGAATGCCGAAGGCCGCCCAGCAGATAAAAATTGAAAGCGAACGCATCCTCAGGGCTTTGCCCGGTGTGAACCATGTTCACGTCGAAGTGCAGCAACCTGCCGCCGGTCAGGCCACCGGCGTGAACAATCCGTTCGCGAGCCAGACCAAAGTAGCCGGTGTGAAACGCGTCATCGCCATCGCCAGCGGCAAGGGCGGCGTGGGCAAATCCACTTGCTCGGTCAATCTCGCCTGCGCACTCACACATCTCGGTGCGAAAGTTGGTTTGCTCGACTGCGACATTTACGGGCCGAGCATTCCATTGATGATGGGCGTTCACGAAAAACCGACCGTCAATGCGGATGAGCGCCTCGTGCCGCCGTCCAATCACGGCGTTAAAGTGATGAGCATCGGCTTATTGGTCACCGACGACCAGCCGGTTGTCTGGCGCGGGCCGATGATCACCAAGACCATCCAGCAGTTTCTGCTCGCGGTTGAATGGGGCGAACTGGATTTTCTGCTCGTGGATTTGCCGCCCGGCACCGGCGACGCGCAGCTTTCCCTCTGCCAGACTGTGCCGCTCGACGGCGGCGTCATCATCAGCACACCGCAGGAGGCGTCGCTCGGCGTGGTGCGCAAAGGCATCGCGATGTTCCGCAAGGTGAACGTGCCGATCCTGGGCATCGTGGAAAACATGAGCTACTTCACCACGCCGAACGGCGAGCGCGTGGAAATTTTCGGTCACGGCGGCGGCAGGGAGGAAGCCGCACGGCAGAACACCCCCTTTCTCGGCGAAGTCCCGATCTTCACCGAGATCCGTGAAGGCGGTGACAGCGGCATGCCGATTGTAGTTTCCGCGCCAAATCACGCGGCGGGCAGGGCGTTCATTCAAATCGCGGAAACGCTGCGGGAGAAATTTGAAAAATGAAAAGAGCGATTTTCATTTTGCTGCTTTTCTTTTTGCTTGCTGAAAAATTAATGGAGGCGGCTCCAATTAAAATTTCATTCTTGGACAATGAAGATGCCATTAAACAAACAATGGAATTCCTGTTGGCAAAAGGCTGCGATCAAGAATCTGTCCGTTCGTTTCGCAGAGTGATTGACTGGTATAATTCAACTCCAACAGATTTGGATCTTAAAAAGTTTCCGCCGCAAGAAAACGGCTTCTATTCATTTCAATCTGTTTCCAATCTTGTTGAGGCATTAGCGCGTCCGCTGATTTATACCTATCATCAAAACGAACTTAATTGCTTCGATACGGTAATTCTGCTGGCAGGAAGTCTTTTGCAAACAAACCTAAAACCCGATGATCTTGCTGGACCGTTTCTCGCTCCCTCAACACTAACAAATAATGAGGTAAGACCAGTTGTTGTAGCTACGCCGCAGGATGCTTTTAACGTAATTAGCCCAAGATGGTGGCAAGAAACGTCGAAGACTATCTTCACCAATTTTTTGCAAGCTAAACGAATCTGCCTCACGGCTGCGCTTGACTCTTTTTACATCTTGCCGCGTTCAACGACTAAGGAAAATTTGGGAGATAAATTATTGCAAACCCTGCGATTGAGTTGGGAACGGCAGGGGATCGTGTTTCCTAGAGAAATGGAAATTGTTATTTGCTATGACGTGAAATGTGTTGACGGAAAAGGCCCTCAGGCGGTCAGTTCACACGTTGGATTATTATTTCGAAACCAAGACCAACATATTTTTATTGAGAAGCTGGGGATGAGCGCTCCTTACGTTCGTTTTGATTTCAAAGATAAAAAAGACTTGTTCTACTGGCTTCGCGCAGAAATTGAACCAACAATGGGTAAAGGAGAATTTTTGTTCGCTTCTTTTAACGACCGAGAAATTGAAGATTTAGGTAAAATCGGAAATTGAAGCTGGGATAAATGTCCCCAATTCATGCGACCTTCGACGTTTAGATTTCCATTGCCAGAAATGTCACCCGGAATTAACTTAATGACGTAATTGAAACTTTACCCTATGTCGAACGCTGCTAAAGAATCCCCGTCGGCGAACGATTTGCTGAAGAACTCTTCGCTTTACCGCGAGTTTCAGGCAGAGCGTGAGGAGATTTTACGTCACAAATGGATCGAGTCGGAGAAGGCCGGGCGCGACATCGGCTTTGAGCAGGCGCTGACCGATTGGATCATCAAGCATCGTTCCACCTGGCGCAAGAACCGCCAGTCGTCCGCCGCCTCCAATTAGACTGAACAATTTGTTCCTTTAACGCCGCCCTGCGAGGTGGCAAAGGAAAATATGAACGCGAAATTGCCAAAGACGAACCGTCTCGAAAGAGGGGGTTTGTCTTTATTTTTTGCATCCATCCGTGGCGGTGGTGAAAAGCACCAAGCTCCAAGCACCAAGCTCCAGAGAAACTTCAAACTCCAACCACCAACAATTGAAGCTTCGTGCTTGGTGCTTTATTGGATGTTGGATGTTGGGTGTTGGATGTTTTCCCTTCTATGTCTGAATCCACCGTCATTCTCAACGCCGCCGCCATCCAGCGCGCGCTCACGCGCATCGCACATGAGATTGCCGAGCGTAATGAGGTCGGCGCTGAAGTCGTGCTCGTGGGAATTCCGACCGGCGGCGTGCCGCTGGCGCAAACGGCTGGGAACAATCCTGGCGGAAATCTGGAAGCAGCCCGTGCCGGTCGGCAGCCTGGATGTCTCCATGCACCGCGATGATTTGGGCCGGCACGCCGCGCCGAAAATTCATCCCACGGTCATGCCGTTCGATGTGACGGGGAAAACCGTGGTGCTCGTGGATGATGTTTTATTCAGCGGACGCACCATTCGGGCGGCGTTGGATGCGCTCAATGATTTTGGCCGGCCCAAGAAGATTCAACTGGCGGTGCTGGTGGATCGCGGTCATCGCGAACTGCCCATCAAGGCGGATTTCGTGGGAAAAAATGTGCCGACGGCGGTGGACGAAAAAATCCATGTCGGGATTGGCGAAAAAGACGAAGTGATCCTGGAGCGAAAATGAGCTGGACTAAAAAACACCTCCTCGACATCGAATCGCTCACGGCGGACGAAATCGTCACCGTGCTCGACACGGCGCGGGCGTTCAAGGCGGTCGGCGAGCGGGCGATCAAGAAGGTTCCGGCGCTGCGCGGCAAGACGGTGGTCAATCTTTTCATCGAACCTTCCACGCGCACGCGCATCAGTTTTGAACTGGGCGGCACAACGCTTGACTGCTGACATCGTGAATTTTTCCGCCGACGCATCGTCGTTCAAAAAGGGCGAGACGCTCAAGGACACTGCGCGCAATCTTGAAGCGCTCAACGCCGACTTCATTGTCATCCGTCACAGCGCGAGCGGTGCGGCACATTTTCTTTCCCGCGTTGTGAATGCCAGCATCATCAACGCCGGCGATGGCGCGCACGAACATCCGACACAAGCGTTGCTCGACGCATTCACGATTCGTGAGCACAAAGAAAAAATCGCCGGGTTGAACGTGACGATTCTCGGCGACATCCTTTACAGCCGTGTTGCGCGTTCCAACATCTGGGCACTAACCAAGCTCGGCGCAAAGGTGACGCTGTGCGGGCCGTCAACTTTGGTGCCAAAAACATTTGAGCAAATGGGTTGTCGCGTGACGCACAACGTTGACGAAGCGTTGCGCGATGCGGACATCATTCACTTGCTCCGCATCCAGCACGAACGTCAGCGCAAGACGATGTTCCCCGGCATCGGCGAATATACGAGCTTGTTCGGCCTGAACAAGGCGCGGCTCGCGAAGACCAAGCCCGATGCGCTCATCATGCATCCCGGCCCGGTGAATCGCGGTGTGGAAATTGATAGCGAGATCGCCGACTGCGAGCGCTCATTGATTCTGGAGCAGGTGACCAACGGTCTCGCCGTGCGCATGGCGGTCTTGTTTCTTCTGAACGGCGGCAAAGGCCCGCATGAAGTGGCGTAAAATTTTAGGCTGAAGCTGGGTTTTCCACGGGCTTCACCAAGACCCCTTTGTCATGACGGTTGCGCGTCGTCCATTCGCTGAATCTTTCCATGTAGAGATAAATCACCGGCGTGATGTAAAGTGTCAGGCATTGCGACACGAGCAATCCACCGACCACGGCGAGGCCGAGGGCTTTGCGCGATTCACCGCCTGCACCAAGCCCAAGTGCAATCGGCAACGACGCCACGAGCGCGCACATGGTGGTCATCATGATTGGACGGAATCGCAGCAGGCAGCCTTCATGGATCGCTTCGGCGGCGGGCTTGCCGCTGCGCTGGGCTTCGATGGCGAAATCAATCATCATGATGGCGTTTTTCTTCACGATGCCGACGAGCATGATGAGGCCGACGAAGCCGTAGATGTTCAGATCAATCCCGAAAATCATCAACGTCAGCAACGCGCCAAATCCTGCCGAAGGCAGGCCGGACAAAATCGTGATTGGATGGATGAAGCTTTCATAGAGGATGCCGAGGATGATGTAGATGACGAGAATTGAAACGATCAACAAGGCCAGCAATCCGGCTTGGGACGATTGAAACACCGCCGCCGCGCCTTGAAAACTGCCGATGACCGTGGCGGGCATCTGCATATTAGCCTCGATCTTTTGAAGCCGTTCGACGGCGGTGCCGAGCGACACGCCGGGCGCGAGGTTGAACGAAAGAGTCACCGACGGCAATTGCCCGATATGCGAGATGCTGGTAGGTCCGATGCCGCGGGTGAGTTTGGCCACGGCGCTCAAGGGAACCAGCTTCGGCATGTTGTTCGAACTGGCGAAAGAACTCGCGATGTAAAGTTGCGCAAGCGCGGCGGGATCGAGTTGAAATTCCGGCAGGACCTCAAAGATGACCCAATACTCCGCCACATCGGCGTAAATCGTGGAAGCCTGTCGTTCGCCATAGGCGTCATAGAGGCCGTTCTCGATCTGCTGCGGGGTGACGCCAAGAGCAGAAGCTTTATCGCGGTCGATCTCCACATTGACCTGCGGCGCGGCGATTTGCAGATCGCTGTTCACATCCTGAAAGCCGGGTTCTTGTTTCAGTCTTTCCATCAGTCTTGGTGCCCAGTAAAAAAGCTCCTTCACGTCCGTATCCTGCAGGCTGTACTGGTAAAGTCCCTTGCTGGACATGCCGCCAATGCGGATGAGCGGCGGGTTTTGCAGGTAAACATTCATGCCCGGCAATTGTGAAAACTTTCCGCGCAGTTCCTGGATGATTTCGTTCGCGCCCAGCTTCCGTTCAGCGCGGGGTTTCAAACGCAAGAACATGCGGCCGTTGTTCATGGTCGAGGAACCAACGCCGCCGGAACCGATGGATGAAATAAAGCCGTCAATGTTTGAATCGGCGTTGATGATCTTCATCGCGGCCAGCTGGTGTTCGCGCATCGCGTCGAATGAAATATCCTGTGCGCCTTCAGTGGTGACCATGATCCGATCCGTGTCTTCATCCGGAAAAAAACCCTTTGGGAATCATGATGAATAAAACCACTGTCGCGATAAAGACCATCAGCGATACGACTATCGTTGTACGGCGATGCCGCATGGCCATCTGCAATGTGCGATCATAGGAGTCACGCATTCTGTCGAAGAATCGCTCAAACAAATTATAGAGCCGGCCATGTTTCTGCCCATGCGCCGCCCGCACGAAACGGCTGCACATCATCGGCGTCAGGGTCAGGGAAACGAATCCGGACACCAGCACCGCGACCACAATGGTCACGGCAAATTCATGCAGCAAACGCCCCAGCAAACCGCTCATGAATAGAATTGGAATGAACACCGCCGAAAGTGACAGCGTCATGGAAATGATCGTAAAGCCAATCTCCTTCGAGCCTTTAAGTGCAGCTTCCATCGGTGAGGCCCCGTTCTCCATGTGGCGCACAATGTTTTCGAGCATGACGATGGCGTCATCCACCACGAAGCCGACTGATAGTGTCAGCGCCATGAGTGAAAGATTATCAAGGCTGTAATTAAGTAAAGCCATCGCGGCGAACGTGCCGATGATGGACATGGGCAGCGCGAGACTGGGAATGAGCGTTGCAGACAGATTCCGCAGGAAAATGAAGATGACCATGATGACGAGGGCCACGGCCAGAAAAAGCGTTTGCTCGACATCGGCCACCGATTTGCGGATGGCCAGCGAGCGGTCAATGGCCACGTCCAGGCTGATCGCCGCAGGGATGGCCGCGCGGAACTCCGGCATCAATTTTTTGATGCTGTCCACAACCTGCACGGTGTTGGCGCCCGGTTGACGCTGCACCGCCAGCACGACGGCGCGCGTGTTGTTATACCATGCCGCGCCTTTATTATTTTGGACGCTGTCGAGCACATTGCCCAATTGTTCCAGACGCACGGGATTGCCATTGCGATAAGCGACGATGAGCGGGCGAAAATCAGAAGCCGTGTTAAGCTGGCCGCTGGCCTGGACCGTGAATGCCTGATGTTTGCCATAAAGCGTTCCCAGCGGCTGGTTCACATTCCCGGCCTCGACTGCTTCCTCCACTTGATCAATGCCTAGCCCGTAGGCCGCCAGTTTGTTCGGATCCACCTGGATGCGCACGGCGTATGGCTGGGCACCAAACACGCCGACTTGCGCGACGCCATTGATTGTGGAAATTTTTTGCGCCATCAAATTTTCCGCGTAATTGTCCACATCCGAAAGCGGCAACGTGGGCGACGACATGGCCAGAAAGAGAATGGGCGAGTCCGCCGGGTTGACCTTGTTGTAGGTCGGCGGCGTCGGCATGTTCGGCGGCAGTTGCCGTGCTGCCTTGGAAATTGCCGCCTGCACGTCTTGGGCGGCGGCATCAATGTTCCGGTCGAGCGAAATTGAATTGTGATCTGCACGCTGCCCTGCGAACTGACCGACGACATCGAGTCCACGCCCGCAATCGTGGAAAGCTGTTTTTCCAACGGCGTGGCGACGGCGGACGCCATCGTTTCCGGGCTGGCACCGGGGAGACTGGCCGAAACGGAGACGGTCGGATAATCCACCGTTGGTAAATCGCTCACGGGCAACTGGCGAAAACCGACGATGCCGAACAATAAAATGCCCGCCATGACCAGCGTGGTCATCACCGGCCGGCGGATGAACAGTTCCGGAATGTTCATGGCGCATTCGTGGACGCATCAAGGGCGGGCTTGGCGGAATTCTTGATGCTGACTTTAATTCCCGGTGCGAGCCGTAACTGCCCGTCAATCACAATGGTTTCTCCGGTCTTCAATCCCTTCTCGATGACTGTTTTGCTTTTATAGGTGATGTCCGTGGTAACGGCCCGGTTTTCCACAATCTGAACGGTCGCGTTTGTTGGATCGGGTTTCACGACGTAAACAAACTGTCCGCTTTGCCCTTCCTGCACCGCCTGCGACGGCACGACCACTGCGTTCGTCAATTCCGAGAGCGTCAATGTCACCTGCACGAACTGTCCGGGCCACAGCACGCTGTCTTGATTGGGAAAAGTCGCCTTGAGTTCGATGGTGCCGGTCGTTGTGTCCACCGAGTTATCAACGAAGGTCAGTTCACCCTGCGGCGGCGGGCCGTCCAAGTTTTGATATGTCGCCGTGACGGCAAGCGTTCTCCGCTCATCTGCTTTTTGATTTCCGGCAGGTATTGTTCCGGCACGGCAAACACGACGTAGATCGGATGAATCTGGTTGACCGTCAGCAGCGTGTCATCCGGTGCCTTGACGACGTTGCCCTCGTGGAATTGTATGCTGCCGGTGCGTCCGTCAAAAGGTGCGCGAATGGCGGTGAACTCCAGGTTCAATTGCGCATTCGTCACTGCCGACTGATCCGCCGCGACCGTCCCGGCCAGCGCGTCGAATGCCGCCTTGCTCGTGTCAAACTCGTCCTGCGAAACCAGCTTTTGCTCGAACAATTTCTGCTCGCGCTCAAATTGGATTTTCGCGTTTTTTCATCTGGGCCGTGTCGCGGGCCAGTGCCGCGCGCGCCGCATCCAGTTCCGCCTCTGATGGCCGTGGATCAATCGTGAACAGCAAATCGCCTTTTTTGACGTCCTGACCCTCCTTAAAATGAATCTTCTGGATGGCGCCGCCGATCTGCGGCCGGATCGTGACGGACGAATACGGCGTCACATGCCCGACAGGCGGCGGATCAATCTGCACCGGAATATTCGTCTCCATTGCGTGGGCGACTACCACTGGTGCGCCCGGTGGTTCTTTTTTTGCGGGGCGCGAGCAGCCGCCCAGCAAAGATGCCGCGATAATCAGGCTCGTGGTTCCGATGACCGGGATGAAAATAAGTCTTTTCATGCGTTGTCCGTTTTTTTTTGCCGTTCCCCGCAAAACTATTGCCGGACGGAAGGCCGTCGCGAACGGCGTAAAAATTCCGCGTAGGTGCGTTGGAAGTCCAGGTCGGCCACCGTCTGCCCCATGATGAGCCGGGTGAACTGCGGGAAGGCTATCGGATACATCGTCAACGACTGCATCGCCAAAGCCAGATGGCGGGGATTAAAGTCGGACGACAATTCTCCGCGCGCCTGCCGCTGGCGGAGGCGTTTCAACCATTCGGCGGTAGACGCCTGCCGTTCTTTTTCATCAATCAACTTCCTTCCGTCGCTTTGCAATGCCTCCCATTCGAGCAGACGTATCCAGTCCGGATCTTTGCAGGCGGAATTAAACCAGAAAGGCAGCCGTTCCGCCGGATCGCCGGGCAGGTCGGCCGCCCAGTCCTGCCTTTCAGAAATTTTCCGGCGCAACACCGCGCGGAAGAGTTCCTCCTTGTCGCCGAAATAGTGATAGAGCATCCGCTTGTTAATAGCCGCGCGGCGGGCAATCGCATCCACCCGCGCGCCGGCGAAACCCTTGGCGGCGAACTCCTTCAACGCGGCGGACAGGATGCGCTCACGCGTGCGTCCGGGGTTCCGGGCGGCAATGCCTTTGTTTTGGCGCGCTTGATCATTCGTCTATAACAAGTAACCATCGGGTTACTTGAAGCGCAAGGACGATTTTCGGGTCAGCTTGCGGCCGTCAGCACAGGCTTCTCCTTGTGCCAGGCGGTGCTTTGCTCGTAGGCATGTGCGAGTTTCAACATTGTTTCCTCGCCAAACGGTTTGCCAAGCAATTGCAGCCCGATGGGCAGTTTGGGAGATTTCATGAAGCCGCAGGGAATGCTCACGCCGCAGATGCCTGCCAGATTGCAGGAAATGGTGAAGATGTCCGACAAATACATTTGCAGCGGGTCATCCGACTTCTCTCCGATCTTGAACGCCGCCGTCGGCGTGGTCGGCGTGACGATGGCGTCCACCTTTTCGAAAGCCTTCAGGAAATCGTTGCGGATGAGCGTGCGGACTTTTTGCGCGCGCAAATAATAAGCATCGTAATAGCCGCTGCTCAAAACGTAAGTGCCGAGGATGATCCGGCGCTTCACTTCCTGGCCGAAACCGGCGCCGCGCGTCTTGCTGTAAAGCTCCGCCGGATCGTTTCCGTCCACGCGCATGCCGTAGCGGATGCCGTCGAAGCGCGCCAGGTTTGCCGAAGCCTCGGCCGGCGCGATGATATAGTAAGTGGCCGCCGCATAATCGGTGTGGGGCAGGGAAATTTCAACGATCTCTGCGCCAAGTTTTTCGTATTGCTTCACGGCGGCGTCCACGGCGGCTTTCACTTCGGGATCAATGCCGCCAATCATGTATTCTTTCGGCAGACCGAGTTTCAATCCTTTGATGCTGCCGTCGAGCGCGGCGACGTAATCCGGAACCGGCTGCGGCACGCTGGTCGAATCACGCGGGTCAACACCGCTCATCACACCGAGCAAGGTTGCCGAATCGCGCACGTCCTTGGTGAACGTCCCGATCTGGTCGAGCGAACTGGCAAAGGCGACGAGGCCATAGCGTGAAATACGACCATAAGTCGGCTTCAAGCCAACGCAGCCGCAGAGCGCCGCCGGCTGGCGGATGGAGCCGCCGGTGTCCGTTCCCAGCGTGGCCAGGCATTCATCCGCCGCGACTGCCGCCGCCGAGCCGCCGGAAGAACCGCCCGGAATACGCGTGATATCCCATGGATTTTTCGTTACGCCAAAGGCAGAATTTTCCGTCGAACTGCCCATCGCAAATTCATCCATGTTCAAGCGTCCGAAGATGATTGCGCCCCGCCGCCTTCAATTTTTCAATCGCCGTCGCATCATAAAGAGATGTGAAGCTGCCAAGGATTTTTGAGCCGCAGTTGAGCGGCTGGTTTTTAACGGCCAGCACGTCCTTGATGGCGATGGGAATTCCCAGCAAAGGGCGGTTGGCACCGTTGCCGCCTTGGGCGATTACTTGATCCGCCGCATCCGCCTGCGCTAGCGCATCCGCTGCATCGTGACTGATGAACGCATGAATCTTCCCATCCACGCGGGCGATCTGGTCGAGGCAGGCTTGCGTGGCTTCGCGCGCGGAAACCTCGCGTTTGGCGAGCTTGGCCGACAGTTCGGGAAATGGTGAGTTGGTTGAGCACAAAATTAAAAAGTCATTTGGGCCACACTGCGAGAGGAGATTCTTTCGGAAAAAGTTCTTTGAACAAATTTAATAGCGATCCACGCATTGGTTGAAAACCATCATATTTTCCGGCCAATGATTTTCCATCCAGTTCACCCCTCATGTGACCGCAAGAAAAACAGAAATTCAGCTGTAATATTTTTGGAATATCATTGGTATTGTTTGGACTCTTGCCAAAATGAAAAATAAGACGTGCCCCGTATTGAGGGTCGCAATCAGTCGTAACAGGAGCATAATTGGTTGCTGTGTTAAACAGCTTTTTAATCAAACTGGTTTGATTCTTATTCAAACTGACATGCGCGGTTCTTTCCACCAATAGAATGCCATTTTTGTTATTGCTCGGCACTTTATACTCCAACAAGACGGCTTCTATTTTAATTGAAGGGCTTATTAGACCACCCCATTGCGCTGTTTCTTCTGCGTGACAAAAAAAAACCGCCCGCCAGCAAGCTGACTGGGATTAAACAATATAATTTGGCAAAAACCTTCATGTTTTACTCAACGATCTTTGGAACCATGAACAGCCCATTAGCCTGCCGGGGTGCATTGCGCAACGCATCTTCGTGAGGAAGTGACGGCTGGACTTCATCGGCGCGGGTGATGTTGACGAGCGGAACGGCGTGCGCGGTCGGCTCAACGCCGGTAACGTCCAGTTCCTTTAATTTCTCGATATAACCCAGAATCCCGCCGAGCTGGGTGGCGAGTTTCTTTTCTTCGTCGGACGTGAGCGCGATGCGCGCCAGATGCGCGACATATTTGATGTCAATTTCAGCGGCTGCCATGGGCGGAAGTTAAAGTCCAAGGCCCAAAGTTGAAAGTCCAAAGTCAGAAGCCATCTGGAGTCAAAGCTGTTCACGGATGCGGATGGACACCTGTTCCATGGTCAGTCCGGGCAGGCCGCCGATGCGCCGCACCACCAGCCGGCGATGCAATGTGACCAGCTTGAGCAGTTTGATGATGGATGGTTTCGGCAGGCCACAGGCCGGCAGATCGGACGGCGGAATCGCAAATTCATCGCTGGTGAGGGTTGCCGGAACGTGTGAGGTGACGGCTGCAACCAGCAGGTCGTCGTGGCTGGAATTGAATGAGTCGGGAGAAATCACTAGGGCCGGGCGCTGTTTGGCCGTGCGCAAGTCGGTGAAGGGAAACGGCACCAGAACGACATCGCCGCGTTTATAAGGTGTCGTAGATGGCATCTTCGGAGTTGTTCCAAAAATCGAAGGCTGGCTCCGCGAGGCGCGCCCAAGCGAGCGTGTCCGGGGAAATTTTCAGATGTTCCGGCAGAATTTCGAGCAGCTCGATCTGTTCCTTGACGTCGAGCTTTTGAATCGCCTCGCTGATTTCAAGCACCGTGCTCATGGTTGGATTTTAGCCCTTGCGGGAATTGTTAGCAAGCCATGTTCGGCGGCTGGATTTCAATTCAGGGCGCGAGAGGTGCGACGTATTTGATGTTAATTTCAGCGGTTGCCATGGGCGAAAGTTAAAGTCCAAGGCCCAAAGTTGAAAGTCCAAAGTCTCGGAAGCTCGGGCTATTCCTCATCAAACTTGCGCTTGAGAAGCGCCTCAATCTCAGCGATGGCGGCATCGGCGTCCGCGCCTTTGACGTGCAGGGTGAGTTTGCTGCCGGGGCCGGCGGCAAGCATCATCAATCCCATGATGCTCTTGCCGTTGATCTTTTCGCCGTCCTTTTCCACGAAGATGTCGCAGGCAAAACGGTTGGCGGTCTTGACGAAGAGCGCGGCGGGGCGCGCATGTATGCCCAGCTTGTTCACCACGGTGAGTTCCTTGGTGAAAAATTCGGTGTCGGTTAATTTTTTTGCACTCATCAATCTCTGAACAGGACTTTAAATGCTGTCGTCAGGTTACGCCAACGAATTTTATTTTGCCTCGGCCGGCGGTATGCCCGGATTCATCTGGGCGATCAGGCGTTCATTCAAATCCTGCGCGGCGTTGTAGCCGGACTTTTTTAATTTCGTCTGGTAGGCCGCGACTTCGATCAGCCTTGCGAGGTCGCGTCCCGGCCGCACGGGGATCGTCATGTGCGGGATGTCCACGCCCAGCACCTTGACGAATTCCTGCTCCATGCCGAGCCGGTCCACGTCGGGAACCTCGTTCCACGCCTTGAGCGTGACGATGAGGTTAAGCACCTTGTCGCGCCGGATGCTTTTGATGCCGAACATGGCGGCGACGTTGATGATGCCGATGCCGCGGATCTCCATGTGGTTGCGGGTCAGTTCGCCGCTGTTGCCGACAACTTCGTGGCCGCCGACGAGAGCGACCTTTGTCACATCATCGGACACGAGGCTGTAGCCGCGCTCGATCAGCGCGAGCACGGCCTCGCTTTTGCCGATGCCGCTTTCGCCCTTGATGATCACGCCCATGCCGAGGATGTCCACCATGCTGCCGATTTCCGTGCCGCGCGGGGCGAACATCATCTCCAGTTCCAGGGTCGCGCTGTTGATGAAAGCCATCGTGACCAGCGGGCTTTGAAAAACCGGCACGCTGGATTTTTCGGCGGCGGCGAGAAACTCCTTGTCCGGCTTCAATCCCCGGCTGAAGACCACGCACGGGATCTTATACGCGAACAAATACGCATAACGGGATTCGCGCTGTTCCCGCGTCAGCGAGCGCAGGTAAAAAACCTCCGCGTTGCCGAAGACCTGCACGCGCTTATAGGCGAAATACTGCGTGAACCCGCTCAAGGCGAGGCCGGGGCGGTTGACCGTCGGTTCACGGATGATGCGCTGGAGGTTCGCCTCGCCGGACAGCAGGCGCATTTGCAGCGCGGCACCGTGTTCCTTGAAAAAACTTTCGACCGTGATGGAGGTTTGCGCCATGGATTTCGCTAGATTGTTGAATCGTTACATCGTTGAAACGGATGCTATTTGATTCGATGCAACAATTCAACGATGCACCGAATCACAAATTGAACTCCGGCCCCAGGTAAATCTCCCGCGCCTTCGGGTCGTTCGCCAGAAATTCCGCCGAGCCTTCGACCAGCACCTGGCCTTTGTGGATGATGTAGCCGCGATCAATCAACTTCAAGGTTTCGCGCACGTTGTGGTCGGTGATCAAAATGCCCAGCCCGCGCTCCTTCAGGCGGCGCACAATTTTCTGCACTTCGTAAACCGCAATCGGATCAATGCCGCTGAACGGTTCGTCGAGCAGCAGCAGCTTGGGGCTGGTCACCAGCGCACGGGTGATCTCCAGCCGCCGTTTCTCGCCGCCGCTCAATTGATACGCCTTGCTCTTCGCGATCGGCGTCAGATCCAGTTCATCGAGCAGATACTTCAAACGTACCGCGCGTTCGTCGCTCGAAAGCTTGCAGGTCTCCAGGATCGCCAGGATGTTCTGCTCGACTGTGAGCTTGCGAAACACCGATGGTTCCTGCGTCAGGTAACCGATGCCCAGCCGCGCACGCTTGTGCATCGGCATGGTGGTGATGGTGTGATCTTGAAAGAAAACCGTGCCTTCGTCGGGCTTCACCACGCCGACGACCATGTTGAATGTCGTGGTCTTTCCCGCGCCGTTCGGCCCGAGCAACCCGACAATTTCGCCCGCACCCACGCCCACCGAAACGCCGTTGACCACGCGCCGCCCGCGATATTCCTTCACGAGCTTGCTTGTGGTAAGCAGGAGGTTATTTGAGGGAGCCGCCGGATTTTCCATGTCAAGGTTTGGGTTCCAGCGATTTGGGGTTGGTGATTTTATCAATATTCTGAATCGTTCCCGGCGGAAAATTTGTTTTATTGACTGACAAATTGGTGTGTTGAACCGCTGGCGGGTTGGTTGGCACCAACCCGTTGTTGATGATTGGATGGAGAAGCATGACCGGATTCTCGACGGTCATTGAACCGTTTGCGCGATTCCAGATGATTGGTTCGCCCGTCATCCAGTTATTGCCGGATTTCACTTTCGCATTGCCGGTCAATGTCACAGTTTCGTTTGTGACGCCGTTCACCACATCGTAAATATAAACCGCCTTGTCACTGGTCGCATGTTTGGTCTCACCTTTTTCATCCACGGAATCCATAACCACGTTGGTCAGGGCGGTCATTTTTTCAACATGTCCTCCTGACGGCGCGAGATCGACGATCAATTGTTCACAAGTCAATTTCATCTGCGGGTCATCCACACGCACGTTGCCGGTGTAAATCACCTGCCGGTCTATGTTGCTGAAAAATCCATGTTCGGACTTGATGTTCGTGAGTCCGCGCGCTGATTCCGGTGCGGTATTGGTATTCGTTTGTGCCTGCATCATGCCGATGCCGGCGACGAGCAGCGAAATGATGAGATGAAATTTTTTCACAATCCGGCTTTTCCTTTCGATGCGGTTTCAAACACCGAATTAACATTGTTTGAAATGTAGAGTTTTTTGCTGTCTTGCAGCCACAAAAAACCATCACCTTCCACATAGGAATTGCCATCCGCCGATTCCAGCCGCAGATGGCCCGGTGAATAGGCCGTGCCCTTCGCCGAGTCATAAATACAATGCGGCGCCTTCACGATCATTCCCGGCACGCCGTTCGAGTCGAAGGTTTCGAGCTTGAGCTGGGTGATGGCCAGCAGCTTGCCGCCCGCCAGCGGCCGCGCCTCCGCGCCCGCCAGCCGCGTCATGATCATCATCTGGCGCGGCGGTTCAAAATACTCAACGGATGTGAAATCATTCGCCCGGCCTGTCGAGGGCTGTTGCGCCCGGACGGCAAAGAAGCCCAGTGCCACCAGCAGGGGCAGAATCAGCAGGCCGATGTTAAATTTATTTTTCATTCCGAATAATGAGCCACGAACGGCGTCCATTTTTCCTGCGCCTGCAAAATCATTTCAACCACTTCGCGGATCGCGCCGCGCCCGCCCGCCGCCTGCGTCACCAAATGCGCCGCCGCCTTCGCCTCGGCCACGCCGTCCGCGACCGCCACCGCCAGTCCGGCGCGCTGCAACGGCCCCAAATCCACGATGTCATCTCCGACAAAACAAACATCGTTCCAACTCAATTTTTCCTGCGCCAATAACTCTTCAATCGCACCCGTCTTGCTTGTGCGGTCACCTTGTTGGACGAGAAAATGGATTTTTAATTCATCGGCACGCAATTTTGTGGCCAATGACGGTCGCGCGGAAACCCAGCCGACCTTCAAACCCGCGCGCCGCGCCAGCACGATGCCGAGGCCGTCGCGGATGTTGAACTGCTTGAACTCGCGCGCGCCGCCGATGAAGATTGAGCCATCGGTCAGCACGCCGTCCACGTCGCACAAAAATAATTTGATGCGCGCTGCGCGCTGTAGGATGGCGGTTGAAATTTTTGCTGGCATGTAAATTCAAAAAAAGGGAAATGCTCACGGAATTGTGTCCAGTGACGTTAGGCGATAGCTGTATAAATGTTCATGTGAATTCAACGAAGGAAAAAATAACCTGTGGCAAGACAAGCCCCGATAGCACTTGCAGTTGCGCAATCCTTACGACCTGGAGAAGTCCAACTCACTCCAAGTTGGATGACAGCCAGAACCACAGCAGTTGTAAGCTTGGCGCTGGGAGCTATGAAACCACCTACTGCAACGAATACGACGCCTTGAATAAAAAACACACCGACCATAGCAGCGTTCGCGGATTTATCGCCTACAATGCGGCGCGCCGGCGCTACGCATAGGGCTAATGCGAAACCAATGACAGCCCAAAGCATAAATGCAATCGGCAAAACTGCAACCCATCGAAGCCAGTTTGGTGTTGTCATTCGTATTGAATTATTTCATTTCGCCGCTTCATAGATTTTTAACAACGAGCGCAACACCGTTGCCATTTCGCCGAGCGGAATCATGTTCGGCCCGTCGCTTAAGGCTTCGTCCGGTTTGGGATGTGTTTCGATGAAAAGGCCGTTTGCGCCGACGGCCAACGCTGCCTTTGCCAGCACTGGTGCAAATTCGCGTTGTCCCGCCGACTTGTCGCCGCCGCCGCCCGGAAGCTGCACGGAATGCGTGGCATCGAACACGATGGGAAAGCCAAACGACTTCATGATCGGAATCGAACGCATGTCGGCCACGAGATTGTTGTAGCCGAACGTCGTGCCGCGTTCGGTGAGAAGAATTTTCTTTGCGCCCGCGATCCGTGCTTTTTCCGCGACGCGACCCATTTCGTTCGGCGAAAGGAACTGGCCTTTTTTGAGGTTCACGATTTTGCCGGTGGCAACGGCGGCTTCAATCAGATCCGTCTGGCGGCAGAGGAATGCCGGGATTTGCAGGATGTCCACGACTTCACCCGCCGCTGCGGCCTGCGCTTCGTTGTGAACGTCGGTCAGCACTGGCACACCAAATTCATCACGGATTTTAGCGAGCGTTTTCAATCCCGCTTCAACGCCCGGCCCGCGAAATGCCTTGCCGGACGTGCGGTTGGCCTTGTCGAAACTTGCTTTGAAAACGTAGAAAATGCCGAGCTGCTTGCAGGTCTTGCCGAGCGACGCGGCGACGGTGCGGCAGAGTTTTTCATTCTCGATCACGCATGGCCCGGCGATGAGAAACAACTGGCGCGGCGAATTGAGATTTTTCCAGATGGCGGCGGAATTGAGCACGCAGAATTTTTAGCAGCGATGCAGCGGAAAGTAAATGACGCGTAGCGGCGGCGGGACGAAGGGGGAATTATTTATCGGGTCGAAATTGTCTGACGCAGTGCATCACAACACTCCTGAAATCCCCTTTCTTATGGGAAATGTTTAGTATCTTTTGCAATCAGAGATGATCAACCGGACTCGCTGGCATCGTGACCTTTTCACCTCGATTTAGCAGCGTCGCCGGTGGCGCGGAGCCAGACTCCTTCCAACATCGCTGGAACCCATTCTGCGGCGGGGCACTGGCTCCAGGTGTCGCCCATAAAGACAAGTGATTGCCCTCCCTCGCGCTGACTGGCTTTTCCAATCTCAAAAACGAAGAGCGAGTTTCGCGGAAATGGACAACTGCCAAGCTGCCCGGCATCCGTTGCCTGACGATACACGCTGACCGGGGCAAACAGGCATTGGCGGGCAGCAGCGTCGGGCGACAGAGAGGATCTGATACTGATGTCTGCATACAGGGTTCTCATGTGGCGAAGCCCCTTCACCACATTGTGCACGGCTATTCCAATCGCATTCACGGCGGAGAGATCTCCATTCACCATCTCGGCGAGCAGATATTTTGACCGCCTGAGCTTGCCAGTTGCGAACCACCACATGACCGTAAAGATCTTCCTTGATCGCGGCGCGGCGACGAGAATTTTGGCGGCGGCCCAACTCTCTTCAGTTGCAACAAATTCTGGTAAGAAAAGCCTGCCCAGAAACTGTTGGGTGAGCATTCCAACCCGGGATTCCAATCCTTCCCCTCGAACCCACTGCGCGAGCGGGTCCAGTTCTTCCGGCCCAAGGCGGATGACCTCGGCTCGCGTACGAAGAGATTTCGCCAGCTCTTGCTGATGGATTTGACGCTCTTGGGAATCCCGGCACGTCATCGTTGGGAAGCGGCGTTCCTTGAACGAAAGCACGGTCAGCGAGCGCTTCAAGAGCAACCAATTAAAGGGGCAGGTGCGCAAAACAAATTTGCGGTCAATACGGGGATCTTGGGCCAGAGCGCGGATTTCTTCCGGCTCATCAACCTTGAAGATGTTGGCGATTCCCGGGATTCTTAATCTTTTCATTGTGGTCAATACTGACAAGTGGTTCGTTGTCTAACAATTCAAAGCTGAGCCATGCCGACCGGCGGCAGGTTTACATTGGCTCCGGCGATTTGTTAGGCGACGGTTGCATTTCGTGGTTTTGGCAAGCGAGTCAGGTCTGGCTTCACAAACTCGCGCTTGGCTTCGGGTGACATAAATAATTCCGGGGAATAAAACAGGCGAAGAATCTTCTTTTGGCCAAGTTGAGGATGAAAGTCAAAAAACTCATCGGCTGTCGCTCGGGGGCCATACACCTGGATGGTGGTATGGATGACGTGAAGCCAAGCCATGGTCATCGTCTCATGATAGCCGCTGGTCGGCGTGTCCTGAACATTGTTGGCAGCGTTGTAAGCCCGGATGCCAATACGAAGCTTCCCGGCGGCAACGTCAGGGCCAAAGCGCACCGCATAAAGATAGGCCAGCTTAACATGCGCCCGATGGTGCCACTGGTGGAATGGAAACGTGCAACTCTCGAACTGCTGGATAAAAATATCATCGTCGCTCATAGATCATCTAGTCGCACAAAGTAGAAAGCCGGGCCGCACCACCAAAATTGTTAATCGCGAATGCTCATCTCTTCAAAAAAACCAACCAAATCACAGCAACAAAAAAACCACCGGCAATGTGATCGCTGACAGGGCCGTGGTGACCAGCACCAGCGACGCGGCCAGACGATCGTCACAGTCGTAGGCGCTGCATAACGCCACGGCCAGCATGGCTGACGGCATCCCAGCCTCCAGCACCAGCACCTGAAGCTGCCAGGCCACCGGGTGAAGCGCGCTTCCCCACCACCCGGCTAGCAGCGGCATGACCAGAAGTTTGGTTGCGGCAACCAGCACCGCCGCCATCATAAGTCTGCCCGGAAATCGCAATTGCAGAAGCAGGCCCACCGCCAGAGTCACCAGGAAGGTGTTGGCCTGGCCCACCACCTTCAGGGTTGCAATCAGCCTGTCATAGATCGGGTTCGACACAGGACCCACAAACATTGATAACGCGAGGCCAATGACGAAGGCGAAAAAGATCGGTGAGCGGAAATAGCGCAGGCTGGCCCGCATCCGCTCCGAAGCCGGCACCTTGGTGCCACCAAAATGAATCGCGATCATTGTCCCCAGCAGGAAAAATTATCGGCTGCGAGCCGATGCCCGACAGCATCACCGCTTCCGCCAGGTCATTCCGGTCGCCCGGAAAGATCTGGGCGACGATCGTGAAGCCAAGCATCGAAGCATTGGCAAAACCGCTGGCCAGGATCACGGCGGCGGTCTGCGGCCGGCTTAAGCGCAACAGCTTTGCGATCAGCCATCCCAGCGCCAGGCAGGCCACGCCTGTGCCTGCCATGACCATCGCCAGCCCGAGTTCGTTCCACAGAATACGACTGCGGCTTAGTGATACAATCACGAGGGCCGGCAGGGTGACATTTGTCACCAGCCGCGAGATCATCTTGCCGTGCGCCTCTTCGAGAAAACCCCGGCGCTTGAGCAGCAGGGCGAGAAGAATCAGCGCCAGGAGCGTGGCGATGGCGAACACAGCATTTAGAGATTCACTCATGCGGTTGAAGTCCTTTCCCTGGCAGCGCGAAACAAACCGCCATCCACGACAGTGGAACTGCCCGCATTACCTCGTGTTGGCTGCCGCGATTTAGGCGTCATTGTTGCTTGAAATAGGGTCGCAGACGGAGTTTGAGCATGACGATGGGAAAGGCCATCAACGCCGCACCAATCAAAAAAGAAAGCAGCCCGACTCGCAGCGAAAGCACACCGTCGGAGCGGGCACCGACATAAGCCCAAATGGCGATGGGATAAAAGAGCAGCACGGCGGTGCCCAAACCCGGGGAGAACCGCCCTCGGGTGACCAGAAAGGGAAACACGTGGAAGAAAGTCGCGTTGATGAGCATCAGCGCAGGCAGGCAGAGCGAAAAAGCCGGCAAACTCCAGCCCACTGCCGAACATGAGACGCCCAGAACAACCACGACACCATTGACGAGCGCGAAATGGGTCCAGTCAACCGGCAGTTTCAAGACGCCGTTGGCCCAGCCCTTCCAGTCGAACATGTATTCCTCGACCACGTGAAGCGCGTAGGCCAGCGTTGCGATCCAAAGAATGTATGCGTGCATAAAAAGTATTCGGGCTTCCAACTACAAATGTTTAACTACGACAACAACATCCCAAATTTGGTAGCGCCCTAATTTCGGAGCGCGGCATTTATGCCGCTTCAACATTCAAAGGGATGGCGGCGTTGAAGCGGGCTAAAGCCCGCGCTCCTCCGGCTAATTAGGGCACTGCCCCAAATTTCGTCGTGTTGCAACGTTCATAAACGTGATTCTGCCTAACGGACAGAGCTGAGCCACCGCCGACTCGCGGCGGGGATTGCAACCGCAGCGCCAACGGCGGTTGGCTCCGGCGACTGGTTAGGCCACAGTGTTTGCATGTCAAGTTTGGGGTAATTTGGGGTCGCCTATCCAAATCATATCGAGCGGCTTCAGTTTGAAAGTCGGAAGCTCACCAGCTTTCACCACCTGATGAAACCTAGCCTTAAATGGCCGTCCGCTACGATAAACAGAAACTGCCGCGTTGGTGGAACTAAAACGAGTCTGGTCTATCAGATTGCGGATACTCAAACCGTCATGATAGCGCAGAATAGCTATGTATGACGGCAGGGCTGAACCAGGGGTGGTTGCGACAAAGACGCGCTCGTCCTTTGGAACCTGATTGGTGGTGCAATGCTCGATAACCCACACGCATGACCCTTTGTAATCTGGTTCCGTAGCGTGGGCGGCTGCGCACCAAGCGAGGAGAAGCACTGTAAATAATCGTTTCATTTTGCCTAGCGCGTGGTCATGTGGCCTAACAAGTATTAGGCCGCAATGCGTGCACAATCCCATGCACGATTGTTTTCGTTTTGGCCCTTGTTAGCATGGTTTTATGAAAGCAGACACGTGAATTTCTATCAAGGGCTATCGCCGAAATAAAGCCTAATGACCGCAAGGTCTTTCAAGCAAGAGTTGGCGTGATTCTATTTATTAGCCAGGTCGGCTTGCAAGTGTTTGAGCGTCCCGGCGAGGTCGCCGTAAAGGCCGGCGAGGTCGGCCAGTTTGCGCGGCAATTGGGCATCGGCTTCCGCCAGCACCGCCGGTTCATTGAGCAGATTTTTTAAATCCGCAAGCGATTGATCGGGATCGGGCAGGGTCACCGACGTCGGGTGTTTTTCCGAGTCCGCCAGCATCTCAAGCCGTTTGGCGATGGATTCATCGAGCGTTTGCAGGTGTTGCTGCCAGATCACCGGCAGGGCGTCCTGTTCGAGGGTGGTCCGCCGCCGGCTGGCCGCCAGCAGTGAAAGAAAAATCTCCTGCAACCTGCTGATGACGGCCAGCGACTTTTGCCGGTCCGCTTCCGATCCAAATTCATGGGTTGAATCGTCGTAAAGCGTCATGGCCGCCACGATTTCGCGATGCGATTGTCCGGTGACAAGATCAAATTTGTCGTGCGCCAGCTCGCCCATTTTGCGGGAAATGTTGGCCAGCGCCCGCATGATGTCCGACAGTTTTTTTCGCAGCTTCTTGCCGGCAAAATTGGGCCACAGCGTCAGGTTGACAAAGCTCATCACCACGATGCCGATGAACACGCCCAGAATGCGGTCACCTGCCGGCGCGAGATCAGTCGTCGGCCCCAGCCGGTTCATCAGGACCAGCGCCAGCACGAGTCCAACCTGCATGCCGGCGTAGGAAGTCTTGCTGCCCCCGGTCACGATCCAACCCGCGATAAAAAACGGGATGCTCATGACGACCACCATGGACGCCACGGTGGTCATGTTCGGCATGACCAGGGTGATGATCGCGATGGACATGGTGGCGCCCAGCACGGCGCCCGCCAGCCGCAGCAGGCCTTTTTGGATGCTGGCGCCAAAGCTGGATTGCATGGCGATCACCGCCGTGACCACGCAGGTGGAGATTCCCGGCCAGTTGAGCGACTGATAAAGCACATAGCAAATGGACGCGGCCAAGGTGCCTTTCAGGCTGAATTGTATGGCGGGGATGTTGGAAAGCGAGAAAGCGGGGGCGAAAAAACCTCCCGGCGCAATCGGCTCCCGGATCCGGTCCAAACCGGGTTCTTCATTCTTCTGTGTTTGCAGAAACGACATGGAGGCGGGCATCTGTCGCAGGCAACGCTCCAGTTTTTGCACGAACATGGCCAGCTCCGGAGAGTTCTGCTCCAGGGCAACGTTGGCTGGAGAATCTTCCGGCTCGCAAATCATCGTTGTCGGTGGTGGTGCTCCCTGTTTCATTCCGCGTTGCAACCGGGCCATTTCTTCCCGGATTTTTTGGATGCGGACATGAAGCGCATCCGTGAGCGGAACGGGAGCAGACGGGTTGTTGATGATCTGCTCCAATCGCACAGCCAGCCCGAACATTAGTTCGATGTCCGTGATCAATTTGATCTGCTGCGCATGGTATTGTTGCAGCTTGGGGCACCGGCCTCGGCGCTGGCCAGCAAATCAAGCTGGCTGGCCACGACGGCGGCGCTGATGTTGCCGGGCGACTGTGTGGAGGATGAAGCAGGGACTCCTTGTTGGGTCAGCAGGCGTTCGAGAATTTTTTCTCCTCTTCGCAGTTGAGCCGCCAGTTCCTGCAATAATAGTTTTTCCCGGCTTCTCCGGCCACAAAACCGTTTGCCCAATGGTGCCAAGAACAACGCCGATCCAGGTCAGCAGGATGCGCCACAGCGCCGTTTTTAAACTGGCTTCGGGGTCAACCTGCTCCAAGGGCGTGGCGATGACGAAGGTGAACAGCCCGATGATCACCGAATAGGAAATGGTCGTGGTGACCGACAGGAACAGACCCGTGGCGAAAATCACGGCTTGCAGGGGAAAAAACAACCAGGGTTTGTCCCCGCACAGAACAATAGTCAGGATGGACAGCGCGCCTCCGACCAGCGTGCCGATTCCGCGCAATCGTGCGCGGCGGAATGACGCCCACGCATCCGGCTGGCTGACCGCGAAAAAGAAGATGATCATGAACTCCCCGTTCGGAATGTGGAGAGTCATGATGACCGCAGTCCCCAGGGCGCACAGCAAGGTGATGCGAAGCGTGGCCCGCCAGCGGGTGGGTGAAGGTGCAAATTCCTGGCGGAAGAACGCGAAGAGCTTCTCCTCCCAACTGGCTGCTGGAATTGTGGTCGCCGCTGTCATCGGCCAGTTTCAGCCGGTGCTGCCGGTTGTTCATCCCGTCCCTGCCGCAGGATGACCATGGCCGTCATGCCCATGCGGTAAGGTTGTTTTGCATCGCCTTCTTCCAGTTCGATGCGCACGGGAATGCGCTGGGCCAGCCGCGTCCAGTTCAACGTTGGTTCAACGGTTGGCAGAACACCCGGTGTCGTGGCGTCCGGTGATTGGATGGCCCAGCCGAGTCCCTGCACCCTGCCGTGAAACTTACGATTGGGATAGCTCATCAGATACACTTCGGCCTCCATGCCGGGTTGAATCGCGGCGAGATAAGTTTCCTGGAAATTCGCCATCACATACCAATGCCGCGTGTCCACCAGCGCAAAAACCTGCGTGCCTGCCTTGGCGTATTCTCCCTTTGAAATGTTGAGGTTCGTCACACGGCCTTTGAAAGGCGAACGCACGCGGCAGTATTGCAAATTCAACTCCGCCGAATGCACCGCCGCCTCGGATACTTTCAGGTAGGCGTTTATATCGTCTATTTGTCCGAGCAGATTTTCCTGCCGGGACAATTCTGCGCGCGCCTGGGCCAGTGACGCATCCGCTGAACGTGCCGTTGACCGGGCGGATTGCAGATCGTCCGTCGTGACAAATTTTTTGGCGAGGAGTGGTTCCAGGCGCTGCACGTGATCGGCGGCATAGGCATTTTCGGCCTCAAGGCGTCGAATATCCATTTGCGCCGCTGTCACGGCATTTGAAGTCGCGCTGATCTGGGTTTGCGTCAAAAGCAGGTTTGCCTTGGAGCGTTCAAGTTCAATCTCATATGGCCTGGGGTCAATGACGAACAGGACATCGCCCTCGTTGACTTCCTGATTATCCACGACGTTGAGCTCGACAATCTGCCCGGCCACGTTGGGTGCGATGCCGACAATATTCGCACGCACATTGGCGTCGTTGGTCCGTGGCTGGCGGTAGTGTTCGCGCGAAATGTAGGCCACCAATACGATGCTGCCCAGGATGATTGCCAGGCCGAGCAGTCGTCCGGTCAGCCGCGTCAGCCATGAGTTTTCAGAAAAGACGCTGGATTTCATAATTTGAAGAAGATGGCCCAGATGGCACACGACAACAGCACCACAAGGCAGGGATAGACCAGAATGAGCGGACCAAGATGCGGTTCCAATTTCAATGCGGCGAACAGATACCGCAGCGATATTGCCCCCACCGTTCCCACCGCCATGCAGACGAGCCACGCCGGGATGAACGTGCCGTAAAGATTGATCGTCGGGTCGCAGCCGGTCATCAGCATGGCCAGCGCGAGCAGAATCGCCAGTCGGGGTAAGTGTCGTAGGATGGGAATCATGGGTTGTTTTTTGTTTGTCCGGTGACGGGTGTTTTTTTTGCCTGCGCGGCATTTGAATCGCCCATGGCAAAGGCAAGCGCGGCGGCGGCGTCCAGCAGTTCGGCCCGGCTTTCGACAATGGAGGTGCGTGCATGTGCCAGTTCGCGTTCAGCGGCCAGCAAATCAATCAATGTGCCCAGCCCGTTTTCATATTTGGTGATGTTGGCATCATAGGAATCCTGGGATGCCGCCAGCAAGGCTTGCGCGGCTTCGTATTGCACCAGTGCGGTTTTTACATCCACATAAGACTTCCACACTTCACGCATGGCCTTGAGTTGCAGCGCGGAAAGCTGGGCGGCGGTCTGGCTGCGCTGGGCCTGGGCTTCGCGGAGTTTGTTGCGGCGCAAAAAGCCGTCAAAGATGTCCCACGAAAGCGTCAGGTTGATGCCGTAAATGGTGTCGTCGTAATCGAACGGGCCGGTGGTTTTTCCGCCGGTGTAGGCATCAAAGCGGCTGTAGCTCTGGCCGACGGAACCACTCAATCCTATCTCCGGAAGATAGGCCGCCTTGGCCTTGCTCACATTGGCTTCACTTGCGCGCAAGGCGGCGAGCTGCGCGGCCAGGTCGGGACGGCTGGCCAGCGCCCGGTCTATTGTGTGTTCCACTGAATTTGTCAATTCGGCGGGCAGCGGCAGCGTGGACATCGGTGCCACTTTCAACGGCATGGTCGGCGCAATGCCCACGGCTTCGGCAAGGGCCGATTGCGCATCCGTAACACTGCGTTGCGCGGAGCGCAGATTATATTCTGCGAGCACCCGGTCCTGCCGGGCCAGCAGCAAGTCTGGTTGCGTGGCCAGTCCGCTGTCCAGCCTTGCCTGCGCTGCTTCCTCGACGGCCTGTGCAGATTTCAACGCCGCGAGCATCGCATCCACCGTCGCACAACTGGCGTCGTAGGTGTAATAACTCGTCTGCACGGTATAAGCGACCTGCTGGTGCGTGCGGTTGAATTGAAAATTGGATTGCAACAATGTCTGCACCGCCGAATCAATCTTCGCCTTGCGCCGGCCGAAATCGAGCAGCGTCCATTGCAGGGTCAATTCCGGCAGGACGCTAGGGCCGTAAGTGGAAAGACCGCCGCTGGGTGTGGCATCTACTTCATTTGCATAGCCACCTGATACCATGAATGCCAGCGCCGGATACCAGTCGCTGTCGGCGATGCCCAGTTGCGCCGCTTGTGCGCGCGCCTGCTCCCACGCGATGCGTGTCTGCGGATTTGCTTCCTGTGCGAGGGCGATGAGCGAAACCAAATCGTAAGTTTTATCCGGGTCAGGTACGACGGGAATTCCCAACTGGTGCGCAAAATCAGCGTTGGTCGTTGAGACTGACGATGATTCACGGTAATCACTGGAATTCCAAGGCTGACTGGCTGCCGGTGGAGCCGCAGGCTGATCGTGCCTCCCATCCTGGCTCGAAGCACACCCCGACAAGACGGCCATCACCCCCAGCAATGCGGTCAGTATGACCAATGAACATGAATATCGGCTCGCCATTTGCGCGTTGAAAAGCCGGATTTTGGATCAAAAATCAAGATATTTTCCTCGCTGGTAACAGATGACGAAATGGAATGCGCGGGATTTTAAGCAGGATGAAACGGAAAGTATTTGTTCATGAAGCAGCCGCGATTGATCGCAATCAAACAACTATTCAAACTCCGCGCATGGTCGGCATCTCCTCATGGGGAAGGAGAATCACCTGCCGAGCTTCAAAATCCACGCCGGGATTTCCGTCAAACTTTCGTACCACGAAATCCGCCCATGACCCAGATGACAAGGCAGATCACAAGGATCAGGCCAAGCCCGCTGCCGCCAATGACGGGACCGCCAAAGTAAAACCCGCCGCCGCCGAACAAGAGAAGCAGAACAACCAAGATCAATAATATATTCATGCCCGCAAGATAACAGCCCGTTGAATACCCGCTATGGGGTCTTCTCCCCACATCGCGATTGAAGGATTTTGTTGGATGAACGCTCGTTTGGACTGGGATGAATTTTATTTTACCCGCGCAACCGGCTGATTTGAATGTCCTAAAGCTACCGCCATCAAAATAAGCGGCATTTCAGCGCTGTTGTATTGGTTCAAATCACCGTGCCGTGCGGAATCACGGCATCCTTGGGGATGATGATGATGCCGTCGCGGATAAAATACAGTTCGTGGTCCACGTTTTCCGCCTTGCCGGCTGGCGAGATTGTCACGTTGTTCCCGATGCGCGAGTTTTTGTCAATGATGGCGTTCTCGATCTTGCAATGCTCGCCGATGCCGATGCGCGGACGACCCTCGCGCTCGTTTCTTTCGACGGATTCCTGCGCTTCGTAATAGTCGCTGCCGAGCACGACGACACGGTTCAACTCTGTTCCCGAACCGACGATGGTGCGCAGGCCGACGATGCTTTGCTTGATGGATGCGCGATTGATGATGCAGCCATCGGAAATGACGGCATGGTCAATTTGCGCGCCATTGATCTTGGAGCCGGGCAGATAACGCGGGCGTGAGAAAATCGGCGCGCTCATGTCGAAGAAATTAAACCGGGGCAGTTCGGAGACCAGATCCAGGTTCGCCTCAAAGAAGGAGCGGATGGTGCCGACATCCTCCCAGTAGCCTTGGAAAATATAGGAGTGAACCTTATGCGTCTTGATGGAATCCGGGATGATGTGCTTGCCGAAATCCGGCTGTGGATTTTTCAGCAACTGACAGATGACTTCGCGGTTGAAAACGTAAATACCCATGGAGGCCAGATAGAGTTCACGGTCGGCTTCGGCGCCCATTCTGGCCAGTCCGGCGGCGGGAATACGGAACGGTTCCAACAACGCTTGGTCTTTGGGTTTTTCCAAAAAACGCGTGATACGTCCGGTGTCATCTACCTGCATGATGCCCAACGCAGATGTCTCCTCCCGTCTCACTGGCAACGTCGGAACCGTGATTTCAGCCCCGGATTCGATATGTTCCGCAATGACTTCGCGAAAATCCATCCGGTACAACTGGTCACCGCTCAAGATCAGAAGGTATTCAAAATCGTGGTTCAAAAAATGAACCAGGTTTTTCCGCACCGCGTCCGCCGTGCCTTCATACCAGGAGGAATTGGTGAACGTCTGCTGCGCCGCGAGGATCTCCACGAAACCGCTGGAAAAATGGTCGAACTTGTAAGTGCGCGAAATGTGGCCGTGCAGCGAGGTGGAATTGAACTGCGTGAGGATGTAGATGCGCCGGATGCCGGAATTGATGCAGTTCGAGATCGGGATGTCCACGAGGCGGTATTTGCCCGCCAGCGGCACGGCGGGTTTTGCCCGGTCTTTCGTCAAGGGAAACAGGCGCGTGCCCTGGCCGCCGCCCATGATGACAGCAAGAACCTTGCTGGTGTTTACAGTTTGACGCCCGGTATGCGACATAAATTTTTTATTGAAGTCGGAACAGGTTTAACGCCGATTGCAGCCGCAAGCAAGCCGGAGATTTTACTTTCGTGAATTTTATACGGGAGTTGACTCAATATGGATAATTTGAAAATGTCATCTGCAACTGGAAATAAAACCCAACCAATTAAAACCATGAAAAAAAGACTGACTTACGTTTCACCGCTTCAACTTGGAATTGTGCTCGGTGTTCTTTATGGCGTCATATCGCTCTTGATAGTTCCCTTTTTTATTCTTGCTTCATTGTTCGGACCGAAGGGCAGCGGGTTCGGCATCGTATTTGCAATCTTCTTGCCGATAATTTATGCCGTCATGGGATTTATCGGCGGCGTGATTTCGGCATTCGTCTATAACCTCGTTGCCAAGTGGACGGGCGGGGTTGAATTCAGCACGCAAGAAATTCAATAATTATTCCGCCACCACATACGCCGCAAACTCGGCGTGCAGATGCGGCGGAATGCGCACCTTGAAGCGTGCGTTCTTGCCGGAGTAACGACTCGTCACGACTTGGCCGACGGCGTGAATCCGCGCAATGACGGCGGCCTTTTCCTGCGGCACGCGCAAGTCCAGAAACTCGCGGATGGGCCGGAGTTGCGTGCCCAGTTCTGCAAACAGCGGCGTAATTCCTTCACCTGTCCGCGCCGAGATGGCGACTGAATTAGGATATTTCTCACGCAACCGGTTCAAGGTGCCTCCGCCGTTCACCTGATCAATCTTGTTGAAGATCATCAGCACCGGTTTTTTCGCCGCGCCGATTTCCATCAGCACGGTGTTTACCGCATCAATTTGTTCCTGCGCCTGCGGATGGCTGATGTCCACGACGTGCAGCAGCAAGTCCGCCTGCACGACTTCTTCGAGCGTGGCCTTGAACGCTTCGACCAATCCGTGCGGCAGTTTTTTGATGAAGCCTACGGTGTCGGTTAACAAAACATTCTGGTTCGTCGGCAGCTTCAAGCGCCGCGTCGTCGGATCAAGCGTGGCAAACAATTTATCCTCCGCCAGAACCGTCGAGCCGGTCAGCTTGTTCAGCAGAGTGGATTTCCCCGCGTTCGTATAACCGACGATGGATGCCAATGGCCACTGGCTGCGCTGGCGGCCGGCGCGCTGCGTCTCACGCTGGCGGCGGACCTTGTCAAGTTCGCTTTCAATTTTATCAATCCGTTCGGAAATTTTTCGGCGGTCGGCTTCAAGCTGAGATTCACCTTCACCGCCGATGGAGCCGGTGGAACCGCGCTGACGCGACAAGTGCGACCAGTAGCGGGTCAGCCGTGGCAGCAGATATTTAAGCTGCGCATGTTCGATCTGCAATTTGCCTTCGCGCGTGCGGGCGCGCTGCCCGAAGATCTCCAGGATCAGCGCGGTGCGGTCCATGATCTTGCAGCCAAAAATTTTCTCCAGATTGCGCGTCTGCGCGGGCGAAAGTTCATCGTCGAAAATAATCGTGTCCACGTCGCTCTGCTTGCAAAGCCCGGCCAGTTCTTCCGCCTTGCCGCCGCCAATGTAAGTGGCGGCGACGGGAGCGGCGAGCTTCTGCACGCCTTCACCGACAATCTGCGCCCCGGCGGTCTCGGCAAGTTCCTGCAGCTCCGCGAGCGATTCACGGACTTCGGTGGCGGTGCGGGATTTCAGCTCCACGCCGACGAGAAAAACGCGGACGGAGCGCGAGTTCAAGGTTGAGACAAGTGCCTTCAAATTTTGTGCAGGAGACGATAGTCAAAATGGCGGCGTAGGGCGATTTCATTTTAATTTCCCAAGAAAAGAGCGAAAACATGATGAAATTGCTACAGGAAACGGAGTGGTTAGGCACATCGTTTGCTCATCTGACGGGGTGAATAACAGGAATTTTATGACGTTCTGGCCATGCTATATCATGGTGGCGTCATTGTTTGTTTCTGTCATTTCTTTGCATGCGGACGATACCAACCTTGCGGAACAAGTGCGGTTGTTGCGCGAACAAAATGCGATGCTGCAACAACAGCTGCAGAAGCAAAGCCAGTCGCTTGATGCGCTCACTCAAAAGGTCCAAGGGCTCGAAGAGGCAAACTTACAACGCGAAAATACGGTCCTGGAAAATGCTGCACCAGCGAATGATGGATTCAGTTTAAATAAGGTTGTTTTGGGCGGGGAAGGTGGAATCGGGTTTTTCAAAACCGGCTCGCAAGGTTTTGCGCCTGATTCGGAATTTCGCGTGGACGAGGCGCGCCTGTTCATTGAGGCGCCAGTCTGGAAAGACGTTTATTTCTACGGTGAAGTGGATCTGGCCACACCGGAAAATAACAACACGCAGGTTTATCTCGGCGAACTCTATCTGGATTTCGAGAGCGTGTCGCAACTGTGGGGTCGTGACAATCAATTGAATGTGCGCGCCGGGCGGATGTATATCCCGTTTGGTGAAGAATATCTGACACGCAACGCGATTGATAATCCGCTCATCCTGCATTCGGTGTCGGATTTCTGGGGTGTTGATCCGGGCCTGGAAATTTACGGTGCGTTGGGGAAATTCAGCTATTGCGTCGCCGTTCAAAACGGCGGCGGTAATGGTGTGCAGGATTTCACCGATGACAAGTCTGTCGCCGGACGCATCAGTTTTGACCCGGATCAACACTGGCATTTCAGTGTGAGCGGCATGCGCACGGGCAACGTGAATGCACAGCAGGAGTTCACTTCTGCTGAATGGTTCGGCAACGGATTTTTCCAGCCGATCGGTTCACCGCTGACGACCACTTTCAATGTGAACGCAGTTGAACTGGACATGACGGCGCGCTGGGCCGGTGGCTATGTGAAAGCTTACGGCGGTTATGCGCAATACAGCGACAATGACCCGCTTGGAAACAACAGCCGGGATATTTTTTATTATTCCGCCGAGGTGCTGCAAAACCTGCCGAAGAAATTTTACGCCGTGGCGCGGTTCAGTGAGGTAATCGCGAATAAAGGTATCCCTGTCGTCGGCAACGGCGATTCAAACAAGTATTTCAGCACGCTGGTGACGGATTTATGGCGGTTGAGCCTGGGCATCGGCTACCGGTTCAGTGACCGGTTGATCATCAAGACGGAATATGCATTTGAACAGGGGAAACAGGTGAACGGCGAATCGCGCGACCACGAGAACTTTTTTGGCACGGAGGTCGCCTTCAAATTTTAAGCAGCAATGAAGCTAGTTTTTTCAGCAACCATTTTAAGCTTGATGTGTCTTGTGACCATGGCGGGCACAATCACCGGCAACGTCTGTGCGCAAAGCAAGATTAACGCTGATGACACTGCAGCGGATGGCGCGTACACAAGTCGGAAATATAAATTTGTAGAGAAGGTGGATTACGCGGCGATACATGATTTCGTCGTATTCATCGAAGGCAAAGTCGGGACAAACAGTACGCCTTCCACGAACGTCGCCACAGTGGCCACCACCAAGATTGCGCAAAAGAGCGCAATCTTTTCGCCGCATGTTCTGCCGGTGATGGTCGGTACGAAGGTCGAGTGGCCGAATGAAGACACCATCTATCACAATGTCTTTTCGACTTCTGACGCCAAGTCGTTCGATCTTGATCTTTACAAGGGCAACCCGCCGGAAAAGCGCGTGACCTTTGACAAGCTCGGGCGGGCGGATGTGTTTTGTTCCATCCACGCGAACATGCACTGTGTAGTTCTTGTTTTGGAAAATCCTTATTTTGCATCCACCGACGAAAACGGCAATTACACGATCCTTAATGTTCCACCCGGAACTTATACGCTCAAGGCATGGCACGAGCGGCTGCCGGCGGACGAACGTGAGGTTGTTGTGCCAACGAATGGCGCAGTGAAGGCCGACTTTGTGCTCAAGGTGAAGAATCTTCCAAAATACTGACCACTCATGATCCATCCGCGCCATTTAATGGATGCCAGCTTTCGGGCGAAGGTGCTCATTCCGGTCATCACCGTCATGGTATTGTTGCTGGCGGTGACGCTTTTGGTGGTCAATTTCCGTTTCCAGCAGCAGACTGAGGACAACGCCCGGACCGAACTGGCGGCCGCCAGCCTGCGTTTCCGCCAATCGCAAATACTGCATGAGGACAAGCTCACCATGTGGTTTAGAATTCTGGCGAACGAACCCAAGTATCGCGCGGCGTTGATGAATGAACCGTTCGATCCTGCCACCGTCCGGGATTCGCTGGCCAGGATGGTTGATGATCAGAATTTGTCCGATCGTGGCGTGGGTTTCATTTTTTTCGCCCGGAACGATTCCATTCCGGCGGATATTTCCGAGCCGATGATCCAGCAGCGCGATCCGGAGATTTCCTCACGGGTGATCATCTCCAACAGCACGCCGGCGGTGCGGCGCGCGTTGGAGGGTGATTCATATTCCGACACCATTCGTATCGCGGACAAACTCTTCAACGTGATTTCCATACCGGTCTATTATCCCAAAAAACAGGATGGTATCATTGGCGTCCTGGTGTTTGGCGAGGAGATGGACTGGCGGACGGCGCATGAATTCAGTGCGGGTTCCGGCGGCTTGACCGTGTTGTTCGCCGGCGATCATGTCGTCGCCTCCACACTCGCAGGCAACGTGCCAACCGCCGACCTGGCTGACCGGTTCAAGAAACTTACCGCTCAAAATAGTGGCGCCAATTCCATGGTGATAATTCAGCGGGTCGTCATCGGCACCGAACGTTTTTTCTGCTCCAGTGGAACATTTCCTTCGCTCAAGGGTGACACGACCCTGGGCTATCTGCTTTTCAGTTCGTACGAAAAACAATTGCAGGCCCTGGCGACGACGCGGATTTTGCTGCTGACCGTGAGCCTCATCACCATTCTGATCAGTTCGGCGGCGGTCTGGTTGCTGGTGAGCAAGGCGACTGAGCCGCTGCGCGAATTGCGCCACAGCGCTGAAGCCGTCGGCCGTGGTGATTTTACCCGGCGCGTTCCTGTGCGTTCCAGGGATGAATGCGGCGAGCTGGCCAAGGTGTTCAACCAGATGACCGGAAACCTTGAACAATCGCGGGCGCAACTGGAACAGACCGTCCAGACTCTTAAAAGTACGCAAGGGCAATTGATCCAAAGCGAGAAATTATCGGCGGTCGGAGAATTCGTCGCCGGCGTGGCGCATGAACTGAACAATCCGCTGGCCGCCGTGGTTGGCTTTTCGGAAATGCTCAAGGACAATGATGCCGACTCCAAGAACCGGCGCTACCTCGACATGATTTACAAATCCGCGCAACGTTGTCAGAAGATCGTCCAATCGCTCTTGAGTTTTGCCCGCCGCCATCAGTCCGAACGCAAACCCATATGCGTGAATGGCATGGTTGAAGCCGCGCTGGAAATGATCAATTATCAGCTGCGCACCAGCAACATCGAGGTCGTCACGCAGCTTGAATCGTCACTGCCGGTTGTGTTCGCCGATGGCCATCAAATTCAACAGGTGCTGCTGAACGTCATCAATAATGCGCGTCAAGCGATTGAGAGTCACCAGTCGTCGGGTGGTCGGATCCGGCTCATCACCGAAGCTGTCGGCGAAAATGTCCGCATCATTATATGGGACAATGGTCCCGGCATCTCGGCGGAAAATTTGCTCCGGATTTTTGATCCGTTCTTCACCACCAAACAGGTCGGTCAGGGCACCGGGCTGGGCTTGAGCATTTGTTACGGCATCATCAAGGAACATGGCGGCAGCATCACGCCGTCCAGCCAGCCGGGCGATGGCACGAAGTTTACCATTGAACTGCCGATCTTCCATCTCGCCGGCGAAGCTGTCGCCACAGGTCATGCGACGGAATTCAAGCGGCTGGATGCGCATGAAGGCGCCGGTAAAAAAATCCTGGTGATTGATGATGAAGAGTCCATTTTGCAGATGTTACGCGAGAGGTTGACCCTGAGCGGTTACAGCGTGGACACTGTTTCCGACGGCGAGAAAGCCTTGAATCAATTGCGGCAGGAAAATTATGACGCCATCTTCAGCGACTGGAAAATGCCCGGCATGAGCGGTCGCCAGATCTATGAAACTTTGCGCGCGAGCAATCCTAATCAATGCCGGCGCATTGTTTTTTTTAGTGGAGATGTCATCAATGAACCGATGCGCCTTTTTCTCGAACAGGAAAAACGCCTCTGCCTGACCAAGCCGTTCACTTTCGAAAGCGTCCGTGCCGCCATCAAAACCACGCTGACGGCATGACCGGATACAACCCGCACTTTACATTCTTTGCGGTATCAGCATATTGAGCCAATGAGAAAATTTGCTTCCATTCTGTTGCCAATGTTTTGCCTGCTCGGAACCGTTACCGCTCAGAATCTCCCCAAGATTGAACTGCGGCCGGTATTGACCAAGCTTACCGCCGAGCGCCCGGTCTGGCTGTCCGAGGCACCCGACGGCAGCGGACGGCTCTTTGTCGTCTATCAGCCGGGAAAAATTCTCATCGCGAAAAAAGGCTCGGACGGCGGCGACGCGAAGGAATTTTTGAACATCGAGGACCGCCATCCTTATTTTGAAAATGAAGACGGGCTGCTCGGCCTTGCGTTTCATCCCGGCTTCAAGACGAACGGCCTGTTCTACATTTATTACAATCAGAAAAGTCCCGCTGACCAGCGTTCGCAGCCGTTGAATTTCCCGTTCCGCACCGTCATCAGCGAGTTCAAAGTTTCCGCCGCCGACCCGGACAAGGCCGACATGACTTCCGAGCGCATCGTGCTGGATGTGCCGCAACCGTTTTGGAACCACAAGGGTGGCGAACTGTTGTTTGGCCCCGACGGTTATCTTTACATCGGCCTAGGCGACGGCGGCAACGGTGGCGATCCTTTTGGCAGCGGCCAGAATACGGCGAACCTGCTCGCCAAGATGCTCCGCATTGATGTCAATTCACGGGAGAAGATTGGTACGCGTGAGCTTCCCTACGGCATCCCGAATGATAATCCCTTTGTGAACGAAAGAGGTCCCCGCCATGAGATTTATGCCTACGGTCTGCGCAATCCATGGCGTTACAGCTTTGACCAGAAGACGGGTGATTTGTGGGTTGGTGACGTGGGCCAGGATTTGTGGGAAGAAGTTGACCTTGTGACCAATGGCGGTAATTACGGCTGGAATGTTCGCGAGGGAGCGCATCAATACAAACCCGGCCCCAAGGGCGCGCAATATGACGAGCCGGTCATCGAATATGCTCATCGGGATAATCTGCAAAAGGAGGGAATGTTTCCTGACCATAGCATCGGCCTGTGCGTGATTGGCGGTTATGTTTATCGTGGCAAACAATTTCCCGCGCTGGATGGTGTTTACATTTATGGCGACGCGAGCCTGGGCACCATCTGGGGATTGCGTTATGACCATGACGCCAAAAAGGTTACCGACCATGGTACATTGCTGAACCAGAAGAAAAACATCAACAGCTTCGGAGAAGACGCTGACGGCGAACTGTACGTTCTCATGATGGACGGCCACATTTATACCATCGCCACGCCATGACCTTCACGGCTTGAGCCGCACAACATACCAAGGTTGCAAACCTTCGGTGATTTTCACCATGGCATTGGTGATGGCAACCGTTTCCGCGCCGGCTTGCTGCTGCCAGACTTCAAATGTCGTCCCATGCTTTTCAAGGTTGGCGCCACCGACGACAACATATTCGACACCTTTTCGCCGGATCACTTCCGGTGAATCGGTGAGGAAAAAATGTTCCACGCGACGTCCGCCGAAAGGCCGCCACAGCGAGATGTCCGGGTCATCTTCCGTGCCGATGAAACCGATGGTTCTGGCTTCCGACGGCAGCAGGGCGCGGACGCCGGCCAATGAGTCGGACCGTTGCGAATAAACCGTGTAAACATTCAGCGCGCGGGTGATCAACCGCTGGTCCGGATGTTTTTCGTGCAGCTTGGATAAAATTGTCTTGGCCGGCCATAGCGGACGATCCGGTGAGACGATCAAGACAATAAAGGCCAGAATCAAAACTCCGCCAGTCAGCAAGTGCCACCAGCGCCGGCGGACAACTTGCGACTGTCCGGTGCCGGTCAACAGCAATGGCAGCACCAGCGCATAGTATGGCGCGATGAGTCGTGCCGGCGCGGTCATGCCTGATTTCATGCAGTAGGCCAGCAGTGAAATCCATGCTGCGAGCATCACGCAACGGCAAAGCCCATTTGGAATCGGTCCGGTGGTTGATATGCTTGAACTGGTCTTGCGGATAAAAAATGAGCCGACAACAGAGACTACCACGAGCAGGCTCAAACCAAACCCGATGCCCGCCAAGTCTTCCGTCGGCAGTTCACCCACGGAGAAAAATCCCGTGTCGAAATAGTTGTCCGCCGCGTTTGTCAAAAAGTGCGGCATGAAGAGCGGCGCATGTTGATTCCACCAGCCGGCCAGCGGAAAGAGCGGCGGAACGGAATTTCCCATCAACAGTTGGAACGTATTGCCATAAAGGCCGACCCACGGATCTTTCATGACCATGACCGCCGGTTCCAGTTTTGCACCCGACCAGTCACCGCAATAATGATTGTTCAATAGTGCCATCGGCAGGAAGGAAACCAAGGCCGACAGCAAAAGGACGCACAGTGTTACCAGCGACTTGCGACGCAGAAACGGCAGCATGGCAAAAATCAAAATTGCCCACGGCAGCAGCAGCGGCAGGTTGCTGGCCTTGGCTCCGATCAACAACGCGGCGGCCAGGATCGAATGCCACAAGTCCGCTGTCTGCCGTGAACTCCACGCCCGGGCGGCGAAGTCAATCATCGCCAGTGCAAACACCACCGGGAACGTATCGTTGGCGATGCTGCCCGCCTGCAGCAGAAAACCGTAGCCGGTCGGCAGCAGCCACATCCATTGCCACGCGACGCGGGCGCGGATGCCCAGCCGTGTGAACACGCTGTAAATCAATCCGGGCAGCAGCAGGAACGGGATGAAATTGATCAGGAACAGGGCGCGGTCGGATTTTGTGAACAGCAGAAGCGGCGCGGTGAGCCATTCAATGCCGCAGGCGCGGTCGTTCATCCGGTAATTCGGCGTGTGGATCCAGGTCCATTGCTCGTGCGCCAGCCATTGCAGCACGCGCGGCACGCGGTAGCTGATGCCTGTGTAATTGGTCGGCGGATACAACGCACCGCCCAGGAAGATCAATCCGGCCAGCACCACGAAACACAGCGGCAGCGGCCGGCGAAACCGGTGTCGAAATTTTTTCCAGCAAAAGAATTTACCGTTGGGAACCAGGCCAAGTTCCTTGTGTCCCAGCAGTACAAAAATGATGAAGGCGATGAAGAAGACTACATACCCCGCGCGATTTAATTGTCCCAAGGCCGAGAGCGTCCAGCCCGCCGCGACGGCGAACGCAGAAACCCAGAGCCAGAGACGGACGAAGGGGACGAATGACATGATTATAATCTAGGTTTTGTAGTCAGATCTGCCAGTATTTCCTGGAAACTTAACGGTGTTCGACGTTTTCGAATTTGCAAGGCCATCCCACAATTTCAATGCCCTTCTTCCATGTTTTGAAAAAACATGTCCTCATTAGCGTTACGTTCTGCATTTTTTTGGGTCATGCCAGAGTTTTTGTATGTTTTAACCCTTTGATTATATTCCATTGAATTTAACTCGTCGCCGACTGGATCAAAACCAGCACAACTTGTCGCAAAACAAACAATAAAAATGAGCGACAGGCCTAAACAAATTTTTTTGTATATTTTCAACTGGGTGAATGAATTTATTTTAAATCTGAAAATCCACCTTCGTTTTCTTGTCCGTCTTGTTCAACACGCGCATGTCGAGGCCGTCATAAATCACCAGTGAGTTCGGCGCGACGCTGTTCATGATGAACACGTTGCCGCCGATCGTGCTGCCCTCGCCGATGATCGTTTCGCCGCCGAGAATCGTCGCGCCCGGATAGATCGTCACATTGTCCTCGATGGTCGGATGCCGTTTCATGCCGCGCAACTGCTGGCCGCCCGCCGTAGACTTCGCGCCCAGCGTCACGCTGTGATACATCTTCACATGGTTGCCGATAGTGACCGTTTCGCCGATGACTGTCCCGGTGCAATGATCCACAAAAAAATGCGAGCCGATCTTCGCGCCTGGATGAATCTCCATGCCGGATCGCGAATGCGCCCATTCCGTCATGATGCGCGGGATAAGCGGGACGTTTTTGAGAAATAGTTCGTGCGCCAGCCGGTGCACCGCAATGGCTTCGATGAAAGGATACGAAAGAATGATCTCCTCCTTGCTGGCCGCCGCCGGGTCGCCGTTGAATGCCGCCTCGACATCCATCTGCAACATTTCGCGCACGTGCGGCAGGCTGCCGAGAAACGCCACGGTCAACCGGTTCGCCTCGTCCGGGATCTCCTTCCGGGCGAGGCCGGTGGGCGGATTGTATTCGAGGCTCTTGCGGATTTCGTCCTCCAATTTTCCAAGGACCGAGTCCAGCAATGCCGTCGTCTCCGCCTTGATCTCGGAAGAATGGATCAGGTTTTCGTCAAAGAAGCCGGGAAACAGCAACCGCAACAGATCACAAGTGATATCGGTGATGATGCGCTTGGATGGGAGGTTTTTCCCGTCCAGATGATTTATGCCGCCATCGCGGGCATACGAGGTCACAAGCTGGTCGGCGAGTTGCGTCACGGTCGGTTTCACAGCCGGAGTATTCCGCAGCAAAATCCGAAACGCAAGCACCCGCAAAGGTCGGTTTGAAATTTCAGGCAAATGGCACGGTGCAGCGGCGAACTCCCCGCAGCCAGTCAAAAACTGCCGCGCCGATGGATTGGGCCACAGATTCGATCAAGTTTTTTGTCTGGCGAAACGGGCGGAATAATTCCCGGTTGATTTTATTCGCCAGCGTTTTTCGCGTTGGGCTAATCGGCGGCGGTGCCTGTTGTGGCTTGGGCTTCGGCTGGACCGTGCTTTCCATTTCTGAAAAAATAATTCCACCCGGTTGGACGCTTGCCTGGACGCATAACGCGGGAAACAACTGATAAACCGGATGCAGTTTTTTGAGGCCCCGTGGTTGGAACATGATGCGGTCAATCCCGCGATCCGGCTTGAGCGTCTCCTCCAGCAAAATCTTCGCGCCTTGACGGCTGATAATATAGGCCGCTGAACCAAAATGCAGCGAGCGCGGCATCGCCGCGCGGCGATCCAGACAGGTGATTGTCTTGCGCGAATAAAAAGATTCATGCAGGCAGGTTTCAATTTTCATCACGTTGCAATCCTCTGGAATCCATGACAGGTCGTTCATGAAGCGGGGAAACTCCGGGCTGATGAAAACATCATCCTCGAACATGCAGCCATAACGGTCCCCGGTCGCGAGAAATTCCTGCAACGCCGCCCGATGGCTGAGAATGCAGGCCCGTTCATAACGGGACAAGGCTTCATAACACCACGGACGCGACCAGTCGTGTTTTTCCGGCCCGTCCAGGTCATTGCCATCCACGGCGGGGATGCGTTTGACTTCAAAACCCTGCAACAGGCCGGCCATATGCTTCCATCGCATTGGCCGTCGATCCAGATTTATAACAAAACATTTCATTTTTGGTTTTTTGGAAATTGAACTCTTGTGTGATGATTTATAAACCGCCTCCGCCCGGCAGGTCGATTGCGTTTGACTTCAAGTCCGGAATATTCACCAGCAAAAATTGGAAACGCAAGCGTCTGTGAGACCGCCGAAGTTTCAGCCAAACGGCACCTTGCAGCGGCGGATTCCTTTAAAACGATCAAAAACAGCCCGTCCGGCAGACTCCATGGAGTCTTTGAAAAGGTCAAGCAATCGGAAGAACTGGCGAATCGGGCGGGACAATTCCCGTTTGATTTTATTGTGGAATGTCTCCGGGGCTGGAGGAATGGCGGATGACTTTTTTGTCTCGACCCTGGGTTGAATCGCGCTTTCCATTTCAGCAAAAATAATTCCGTCCTTCTTCCTTTTTGCCTGGATGCAGAGGGCCGGAACCAGTTGATAAACCGGATGTAATTTTTGCCGCCCGCTGTCCTCGTAAAACAGCAGGTCCATCGGGAGAGCGGGCTGGAGGGTTTCGGCCAGTAAAATTTTTGCCGCCCGGCGGCTGACAATGTAGGCGGCCGTACCAAGATGCAAGGAACACAGCCGGGCTGTTTGGCGGTCGAAACAGGGGATCGTCTTGCGGGAAAGACAAACCTCCAGCTGGACGGTCTCAATCTTCAACAGGCTACAGTCTTTTGGAATCCAAGCCTCGTCATTGACGAAACGGGCGAAATCAGGACTGATGAAAACATCATCTTCCAGTACGCAACAATACGGATCGCCGCCGGCCAGAAATTCCTGCCAGGCCGACCGATGGCTTAAAATACAGCCGCGCTCGTACCGGGATAATATTTCGTACGTTTTCGGAAGCGAATAATCGCGCTGTTCCGGCCCCTCGATCGTTTTCCCATCCACGGCGGCGACGCGTTTGTAGGCGAGGCCTTGCAACAGGCTTTCCATGCGCTGCCACCGCGCAGGATGCCGGTCCAGGTTGATGACATAAATCTGCATTTCGTTTGCTGTCAGGATTTCAAGATGTCACTGGATGATTTGCAAAACCGCCGCCACCACGCGCTCGACCCCGATCCCGTTCATGCACCGGAAATCTATGGGACATTCACGCAAAAAACAGGGCGAGCAGGGCGCGTCTGATTTCAGCAGTTGATGCCGCACATCGCCCGGCAGGCCCGGGCCGGTCAGTTCCGGTGACGTGCTGCCGAACAGCGCCATCACCGGCGTTCCCAAGGCCGCCGCCACATGCATTGGCCCGGTGTCGTTGGTCAGCATGACGCGGCAATGTTTTAGCAGGGCCATCAACTCGCGCAATGAAGTTTTCCCCCGCCAGATCACGAACCATGAATCGCGGGTCCTGGATTGCGGCGCCAACCCGGCTGGTCAGTTCGACATCGCCTTTGCCACCAAACAGAATCCACGCACAATTGGTCCGCTGCTGGATTTCTTTCGCGGCGGCAATGAATTTTTCCACCGGCCAGCGTTTCGCCGGGCCGTATTCCGCGCCGGGATTCAGGCCGAAGACCGGCCCGGAGATTTTCTCCAGTCCGAACTTTGTCTTCGCCGCTTCCATTTCATCCGGCGTGACGGATAGCTGCGGTGCGAGCGGCTCTGGATTCGCACCCAGAGCAGTGGTGAGATGAAGATATTCGAAAATCTGGTGTGCTGTTTTTGCAATTTCTGGATTCTGGATTCTGGATTCTGGATTCTGCGAAACCAGTTGCCGGATTTCAGATTCAGAGCGTTTCCGCATCTTCACCGCGCCGGTGCGCGACCGGACACTTTGCGTCAGGAAAAAATTCCGCCACGGCCGCGCGTAGCCGAGGCGTTGCGGGATGCCGCCCAGATAAACTTCAATGGCCGAACGCGGCGAATTCGGCAGCAGGAGTGCAAGGTCAAATTTGCCGGCCCGCAATTTTTTACCGATGGCGAAAACACTTTCACCGGTCGCGAAAGAGATGGTTTCATCCACGGTTGGATGATTCAGCCACAAGCCGCACAGTTTTTCCGGCGTGAGCAGTGCGATATGCGCTTGGGGAAATTTTTCACGCAGCCGCAGCAGCGCGGGCGTGGTCATCACCGCGTCGCCCAGCCAGTTCACGCCGCGCACGAGAATACGGCGGGGTTGGATGATGGCGGCGACGCTCATGTCAGTTTTTCCAGCGGCGGTGGACCCAGAACCAGTTGGCCGGATCACGTCGCACGGCGATCTCAAAAGCGTGATTTACGTCGCGCATGATTTCCGTAATGGGACGGGCCTCACCGTTTTCACGCGTGGGAATTTCATCGCCGACTTCAACCCGCCATTTCGCCAGATCGATGCGATAGCAGACGGCGGTATGCAATGGACAGTTGTACCGCAGGGCAAAAACGGCCGAAGCGGTGGAGGTGTCGCAATCGTGGCCGAGAAACGGGACGCGCACACCTTTAGAACTCTGGTCTGCGAGCAGGCCGAGCAGCAGGCCGGTGTCGTTCATCGCCGCTTTCAATGCAGCTCCTTCCCGGCGACGCTCAAAAAAACGGCAGTCGGAACTTCGGCGCAGGGACGACAAGATCCGGTTAAGCGCCGGCTGTTTAAACGCCCGGTAAGTTGCGGCACATTTGAAAATGGGTACGAACTGGCCAAACCGCGCATACAGTTCGAAGTTGCCGAAATGGCCGAGCGCCACGATCCGGCTTTGCGGACCGGCATCGGATTCATGCGGCAGGATGCTTCTGGCGAGGGTGAGGTCAAAGTATGGAAGCATCTCCCAGGGGCTCATCGACGCAGTCTTAACGGCGCTGGCGAAATTTTCACCGATGCGCCGAAAATTTTCCTTGGCAATGGCGTAAATCTCCTCCGGCGTTTTTTCATCACGGAAACACATCGTTAAATTATCCAGGGCCACGCGCCGGTGCCGGCCGTCGAGCCAGAATGCCAGCGCCCCGACCGCCCGACCAAACCGCGCCACCCAGACCAGCGGCAGCGCCTGTAGAATGGCGACCACGATGCGCGCAAAAAAATAGATCAGATGGTCCATTTCAACGGAAACAGATTCTACGGACGCAATCCTGGAAGTCATTCGCGCCGGCGACAATCTTGATCTCGACCCGCATGAAATAAAGCGGCAGGTCGCGCCGGTCAATCTTCGGAAAACGCACCGCATCCTTTTGCGTGGTGATGATGATGTCGGCCTGACGTTTTTTGCTGCGATTGATCGTATTGAGAATCTCTTGCTGCGTGAACCGGTGATGATCCGCGAAGCGCTTGGAATAGACCAGTTCACCGCCGAGTTTCACCAGGCTTTGCTCGAAACCTTCCGGCTGCGCGATGCCGCTCAACGACGCAACCTTTTTGCCCGCGAGCAAATCCAGCCCCTTCCGCTCGCCATTGAAAACATCCTCGAAATAAAGCGGCTGGTGCACGCACTCGATGATGGCGGCGGTGGAATTCAAGCTGGCGATCCGGGCGCGCAGTTCCGCCGTGTTGCCGTCGCTCTTGGTGATGAAGATCGTGTGCGCGCGGGCGAGATGCGACGGTGGTTCGCGCAATGTGCCGCGCGGCAGCAGATGCTCATTGCCGAACGGCTGCTGGTTGTCAATCAACACGACGTCATGGCGGCGGCCGCGCAGATGCCAGTATTGAAATCCGTCATCCAGCACCAGTGTGTCGCAGCCGAATTTTTCAATCGCATAACGTCCGCTTTTGACGCGGTCCTTGTCCACGAGCACGATGACGTCCTTGAGGTTCGATGCCAGCATGTAGGGTTCATCGCCGGCCATCTCGGAATCGAGCAGGAGCGATTTGCCGTCGGACACGATGCGCGGCGGCGTCTGATCCTGGCGCAGAAGTATCTTGTTGAGAATCTGTTGGTGGATTGGGAGCGGTTTTGAACGGTAGCCGCGAGTGAGGATGGCCACGGTGCGCCCGGCGTCGCGCAATTCCCGCGCGAACTTTTCCACGACTGGCGTCTTGCCCGTGCCACCGACGGTCAGGTTGCCGATGGCGATGACCTGGACGCCCAGGGTTTTGTCGCGGAGGATGCGGACGTTGTAAAGCCAGCGGCGCAGCTTGACCGCGACCGTGAAAACTTTCGAGCCGCCGAACAGAATGACGCGCGTCGTCTTGGCCTTGAAATCATGGCGCTCCTCGAAAACGACTTCGAGGAAGAAGGTTTCCAGGGTTTCCGCCCAGGCCCGGAATTTTTCACGCATTGCGGTTCAATGTGCCAAGTCTGGCCGAAGTTTTAAATTTTTAATTTGGAGTTTTAAGACAAGGCCGTCACCGTGCGCTTCAACTAAGAATTAAAAACTCAAAACTTAAAATTTTCTCAGTAGCCAAGCTTCGCGACTTCCTGCTGGAGCGCGAGCTGGAAATCCTGCACGTCGGCGGCCGAAGGTTTGTAACCCGCCACTTTCGGCACGACGCCGAGCCGTCCAGTTTGATCCAAATACCAATCGGCAAGTTGCCCATCGCTGAACGTGACTTTGCCGCTGATCATCGTGCCGGGCTTGGTCAATTGATCCACGCTCACGGAAACGGCGGAAGGCGGCAGTGTTCCTTCCGGCGCAGGAATTGTTTCCGCCGTCAGCTTGGCCGGATCGGCGGCGGGTGGTGCGATGACTTTCGGCGGCTCGGGATCTTTGGGCGTCAGCTTCAAGTCATCCACCAGGAAGCGGACTTCCATGTAGGTGAGCTTGACGCCGAGTTCTAAAAGGCGTTTTTGAATTTCGGCAAGCTTGGCGCCTTCAGAAATCCATTTCGCGACCATCTGCCGTTGTGTGTCGTCGAGGTTCATTGGCTTAAACCTTAGCCGCTGCGCCGTTCAAAATCCACTCGTAACCTTTGGCTTCGAGTTCCAGCGCGAGTTCCTTGCCGCCGGTTTTTACGATGTGGCCGTCCACGAGAACGTGCACAAAATCCGGCACGATGAAATTCAACAGGCGTTGATAATGCGTGATGACGAGCTGCGCATTGTCCGGGCGCTTCAAGGCGTTGACGCCGTGCGAAACTACCTTGAGCGCGTCAATGTCGAGGCCGGAATCGGTTTCATCGAGGATGGCGAGTTTGGGTTCGAGCACGGCCATCTGGAAAATTTCCGCGCGTTTTTTTTTCGCCGCCGGAAAAACCCTCGTTCACCGAGCGCTTGAGCAGGTCTTCCTTGAGTTCGAGCAGCTTCATCTTGTTTTTCACGAGCGCGAGAAAATCAATCGCGTCGAGTTCCGGCTCGCCGCGATGCTTGCGGATCTCGTTGAACGCGGCCTTGAGAAAATAAGTGCTGTTCACGCCGGGGATCTCGACCGGATATTGGAACGCGAGAAACACCCCTTCGCGCGCGCGTTCTTCGGGATCAAGTTCCAGCAGGTCCTTGCCGTTGTAGATCACCTCGCCGCCGGTGATGTCGTAACCGTCGCGGCCGGCCAGCACCGCCGCCAGCGTGCTTTTGCCGCTGCCATTCGGACCCATGACGGCGTGGACTTCGCCCGCGTTGATGGTTAGGCTGACGCCCTTGAGGATTTGTTTGCCCTCAACGCCAGCGGAGAGGTTTTTGATTTCGAGAATAGGTTGCTTGCTCATTTTCTAAATATTTATTTTAACCACGGATGGGCACAGATGGACACGGATTAATTTTGTTGCGAATAATTCCCAGAAAATGGAGTGCGCGGTCCCGGCTTTGGTTTGCCCGCGAAGCTATCGCCACCGTCCGATTTGTCTGGCCCGTCGTAATCCAGTCGGCGAAGCTCAACCGTTTGCTCGGTGGAATCGTAAATGGCGTAACTGGCTTTGGAATTATTATCACGCGGTTGGCCAACGCTCCCCGGATTGATAAAATATTTTTTCCCGCTTTCAATTTTGATTTTTGAATATATTCCGCCCGATACGGTTGAACCTTTGGCAAAGGCCACCGGAACATGCGTGTGACCAAAAAAACAAACTTGAGTTGTTTGTTGGCTAAAGCTGTCGGCTGCCGCCAGCTTGTCAAAAACATACCCCCACTTCTCAGGGTGATTCAAAGTTGCATGGACGATGGTGAAACCATCAAATTCTTTAACGTATGGCAAACAATCCAGCCAAGCGGCTTGCTCGGCGGTGAGAGCTTGGCGCATTTGTCTGACGGCTTCGGCAGCATGTGGATTAAACGTGCTCAAATCTACTTGTGTTGATACGTAATCATCAAAATTACCTCTTACACAAACTGCTGCCTCTTTCCGCACCATTTGCACACACTCCGAATGTTTGTTGCCATAGCCGACAAGATCGCCCAAGCAGACAACACGACCGCATTCCCGTGCTTCTGCATCCAGCAATACAGTTTTCAACGCTGTATAGTTAGCGTGTATGTCGGAAAGAACTGCGTAACGCATGGCGAAGTTTATTTAGCCGACGCTGCCTTCCAGACTCACGCCCAGAAGCTTCTGCGCTTCGACGGCGAATTCCATCGGCAGTTCCTTGAACACTTCCTTGCAGAAGCCGTTCACGATCATGTTGACCGCGTCCTGCGTGGCGATGCCGCGCGCGTTGCAATAAAAAATCTGGTCTTCACCGATCTTGGAAGTCGAGGCTTCATGCTCGACGCTCGCCGACGTGTTCTTCACTTCAATATACGGAAACGTGTGCGCACCACATTTGTTGCCGATGAGCATCGAGTCGCACTGCGAGAAGTTGCGCGCGTTGGTGGCGCTCTTCTGGATCTTCACGAGGCCGCGATAGCTGTTCTGGCCGTGACCGGCTGAAATGCCCTTGGAAATGATAGTGCTGCTCGTGTTCTTGCCGATGTGGATCATCTTCGTGCCGGTGTCGGCCTGCTGATAATTGTTCGTCACGGCGACGGAATAAAATTCGCCCACGGAATTGTCTCCGAGCAGAATGCAGCTTGGATATTTCCAGGTGATCGCCGAGCCGGTCTCAACTTGCGTCCAGCAGATCTTCGAATTCTTGCCTTTGCACAAGCCGCGCTTCGTCACGAAATTGTAGATTCCGCCCTTGCCGTTCTCGTCGCCGGGATACCAGTTCTGCACGGTGCTGTATTTGATTTCCGCGTTGTCGAGCGCGATGAGTTCCACGATGGCGGCGTGCAATTGATTTTCATCCCGCATCGGCGCGGTGCAACCTTCGAGGTAGCTGACGTGCGAACCTTCGTCCGCGATGATGAGCGTGCGCTCGAACTGGCCGGACTTCGCGGCGTTGATGCGGAAGTAGGTGGAAAGTTCCATCGGGCAGCGCACGCCTTTCGGGATGTAGCAGAAGGAACCATCGGTGAACACGGCGGAATTCAGCGCGGCGTAATAATTATCCGTGTGCGGCACGACCGAGCCGAGATATTTTTTGACGAGATCAGGATGGTCATGCACGGCCCTCGCTGAATGAACAAAAGATGACGCCTTTTTCCGCCAGTTGTTTGCGGAACGTCGTGCCGACACTCACGGAATCAAAAATCGCGTCCACGGCCACGCCCGCCAGCTTGGCATGTTCACGCAAAGGAATGCCGAGCTTTTCATAGGTCTCGAGCAGCTTCGGATCAACATCCGCCAAGCTTTTAGGCGCGTCGCCTTTGGGCTTGGGCTGGGAGAAATAACTGATGTCCTGAAAATCAATCTTCGGATATTTGACGAACTGCCACGTCGGTTCCGGCATGGTCTGCCAATGACGAAACGCCTTGATGCGCCACTCCGTCAGCCACGCCGGTTCGTTTTTCTTGGTGGAAATGTGGCGGATGGTCTCCTCGCTCAAACCCGGCGGCGTGGATTCGGTTTCGACGTCGGTGACGAAGCCGTATTTGTATTCCGTCTTGACCAGATCTTCAATTGTCTCGGTGGCTGTGCTCATTGGCTAAAATTGTTAAACGTTAAAATTGTTGAACCATGGACCGTCATTTTTTTTTCGCACATTCCGCGCAACGGCCGTGAACGGCGATGTCATAATGATCCACTTGAAAACCTTTCGGCGCGGCATGACGGTGGAATCGGTCGGCAACGCGACATCAAAAACTTCGCCGCAGGCATCGCAAAAATAATGGCAATGCTCCTCCATGTTCGGGCAGAAGCGCGTGGCCCCGCGTTCCAGTTGCACCTGTCGGATGAGGCCGCATTTCGCGAGGGCATCAAGGCAGTTGTAAACGGTCGCGTGCGAAATCTCCGGCATCGTCTTCTTGGTGCGGATAAAAACTTCCTCGGCCGTCGGATGATCACGCTTGTTCAGGATCACGTCATAAACGTGCTGGCGCTGGAGCGTAAAACGAAAACCGCTTGTGCTCAACCGTTCGGTCAAGTGCTGTTCCGTTTTGCTATGGGTGACGCCGCTCATTTACAGACAGGCATTTTAACCGGCAAACGCGGCTCGTCAAGATTTAGAATAGTTCTAAATTGAAATGTTTATCCCTGTAGCTGCCGGTTCACAATTGTTATACAAATTTGGCATGTCCGGTGTCTATCTCGTGAAACTTATGAAGCTGGCAATCCATGCCGTTATAACAATAATTTTCTGTGCTGGGATATTAGTCGGCTGCACAAAAGAGAAACCTGTATCATCGTGGTCGCTTGAAAATGCGGAGGCATCGGTTCGATTAAAGAACTTCATCGCCTCACAGGAAAATCTGACGCGCTCGCTGGCAAAGCAGGACAAAATGACACCGCCTGTAGAATTTGACGCATTTTTTCAAGCCGCCCAAAAGGGAGACTGGCAGACGGCAACCAATCTTTTCCAGCTCATTTCCAAGCGCGTGCAGAATGACGATAAGATTCATGGAAGTTGGTGGCCTGCGATGATTGAGGCGGAAGGCATCTTCGAGATTTTTCCACCCAATGACAAATATGCGACTGCCTTCGGCGATGAAATCATCAAATCCATTCCGGCCGGCAGCATATTTTTTTGCGGCGCGGATCGGGGCTGGTTCACGGTGACGGCGTTGTCCGAATCCCATGCGACCGGAAAGCCATTTTATACATTCAGCCTAAACGCATTTGTGGATGGAACTTACCTTGACTATTTGCATTCGATGTATGGTGGAAAAATTTATACGCCGACCTCTAAAGATTTGGAAAAAAAGCGTTGAGGTGTATGAGGAAAACGCCCGGAAACGTTTGCAAAGCCAGCAACTCAAGCCAGGTGAAGATGTCAGTGAAGGTGACAACGGTCATTTAAAAATCAGCGGACAGGTTGCCATCATGCAAATCAACTGGTTGCTGGCTAAAACCATTTTTGATCAAAACACCAATCATGACTTCTTCATCGAAGTCGGTTTTCCGCCCGGCGACTGGATATATCCGCATCTGGAACCGCACGGCTTGATCATGAAAATCAACCGGCAACCTCTAATGGAGCTGTCTGATGAAACTGTCAAACGCGACCATGATCATTGGACAAAATATATCGAACCAATGATTGGCGACTGGCTGGAACCCGGCACTTCGGTTGAAAGCGTTTGTGAATTTGCCAGGAGGATTTATCTCAAACGAAATTTGAGAGGATTTAAAGGCGACCCGCAATTTGTTCAGAATGACCGTTCGTGTTTGATGTTTTCCTGGCCGCGCAGTGTCATCGCCGGTCTTTATGTATGGCGGGTGAACAAGGCTGCCAGCGCGTCTGAAAAAGAGCGCATGGCCCGTGAAGCGGATTTTGCATTTCGGCAGGCAATCGCCTTATGCCCGTATTCGCCTTATGCCGTTTTCAAGTATGTGAATTTCTTGTTAAGCCAGAACCGTGGTTCGGATGCGCTGCTAATAGCAAAAAATGCGGCGGAAATCAGCGGCCAAATCCCTTCCATGAGAGAGGATGCAAAACAATATCCAATACTGGTTCAGCAGATAGAGCAATATCAAAACATGAAATGATTTCGCTGGTTGCTTCTTCAAAAGATTGATAACGACTGGTGGAGGAATTCAGCCAGACAGAGAAGCTGCGTAGATGTTTTATACAGATCTGACGGTGTCAGTTAAGCGGAAAAGCGATGATCAACTTATGAAAACAACAAGCGGAATTCTGGTAACAGTTCTCAGTGCGGCATGGCTCATGGCTGGCTGCGACAAAAAACCGGCCGCATCGTCGTGGTCGTTAGACCAGTCGGAAGCTTCCACGCAGTTGAAGCAGTTCATCACAGCGCAGGAAGTTCAGGCTCGTAAGCTGGCAAAACAGGACGGGATGAATCTCCCATCGGATTTTGATCTGTTTTGCAAAGCAGCCCAAACGGGAGACTGGCAGACTGCGACCAATCTTTTCGGCCGCATGTCAAAGCGCATTCAGGACGACAGCAGTGTTCATGGAAGCTGGTGGTCGGCGACAATGGATGCTTACGGCGTATTTGAGATGTTTCCACCGGGGGACAAATACGCGACAGCCTTCGGCAGTGACATCATCCAATCCATCCCGGACGGCAGCATTTATTTTGGCGGCACGGATCCGGGACGGTTTATCGTCACGGCAATGTCGGAATCTCATGCGGATGGGAAGCCATTTTTTACGTTCACGCAAAATGCGCTGGCCGACGGCACTTACCTGGATTACCTGCGTTCGATGTATGGCGGCAAACTTTATATTCCCACTGCGGAAGATTCACAGAAATGTTTTCAGGATTACACAGAAGATGTGGCGCGAAGGCAGCAAAGCAACCAACTGAAGCCGGGCGAAAATGTCACAATAAAGGACGGCCGCATTCAAGTCAGCGGGCAGGTCGCGGTGATGGAGATCAACGGGCTGCTGGTCAAGACCATTTTTGAAAGAATCCTGGCCATGAATTTTACATTGAAGAAAGCTTTCCGCTCGACTGGATGTATCCGAACCTCGAACCGCACGGCTTGATCATGAAAATCAACCGGCAACCGCTGCCTGAATTGTCCGATGAAGTTGTGAAACAAGACCGTGACTATTGGGTAAAATATGTTGCCCCGATGATCGGCGACTGGCTGCACACAGATGCGACGGTTAAAGAAATCACCGCGTTTGCGGAAAAAGTTTATGTCAAAAAAGACCTAAGTGAATTCAAGGGCGACCCACAGTTCGTTCAGAGTGAATATTCGTGCAGAATGTTTTCCAAATTGCGGAGTTCCATCGGCGGTCTTTATGCATGGCGCGGGCAGCATGCCACCGATGCCGACGAAAAAAGACACATGGATGATGAGGCTGATTTTGCCTTCCGTCAGGCGTTCGCGCTTTGCCCATATTCGCCGGAAGCGGTATTTCGGTATGTGAATTTATTGTTGAGTGAAGGTCGGACTGCCGACGCACTTTTGGTTGCAGAAACGGCGGAAAAAATGACGCAGTTGGACGGGGAGCAAATCCGCAACTTGATTACGCAATTGAAGCAATACCAGAACCAGCAGCAAAATTGAGCGGCAATTACTTCCGAAACACACTGACGCGGGCGGGCGGAGATTCAGCCTGGTGATTTTGCAAAACCGTGACAACTACGGCTTGCGGTGAGGCTAGGCTTGACGGCATAAAGAACGCACATGCCTAGCGCACATCACCAACGCAAACCGGCTTTCTTCTGGCAGGGAGTATTGATTTTGCTGCCGGTGGCATTGCTGGCAATCGTAAGCATGATTTCGCTGCGACAGGATGAGCGGACGGCAGAGCAAGACGCCCGCAACCGTGCCGCCGAAAATGTGCAAAGCCTGGCGCTCGCGCTTCGTTTGCCGTGGATGAGGAGTTACGTCAATTTTTCGTGTTAAAAATTAATTGGAAAGTTGGATTGGATTTGGCTGGTCAACCAGCAACGGACGATGCTGTATGGCAATCTTTGGAGGACAAATTAAGGGCAGACGTCAAAGAATGGGAACATGATCATCCCGGGCTTAAGTTTGCCAACTTGGCCACGCCCAGCGCAGAAATTTTTACCGATGGCCGACAAGTTTACCCGCCGGATTTTCCGGTTGCACCAATTCCCCCAAAATGGTTCCGCGACCTTTCGTCGCAACAGAAAATCATGTGGGAACATTTGCGCGCGGCAAACGGCCTTACCGAGATCAACGAGCGTCGGCAAGCTTTTCTGGACAGCAAACCATCCGAATCAGCGCGGGTAGCGGCGATATTTTTGCATCAGCCACCAGAACAACAATTGGACGAGAAAGCTATTCCAACCGAAACAGGCATTTCATTCGAGCAAATTGCCTGTTACCAGTTGCTTTCGGCCACCAATGCACAATTAACCAGCAATCTGCTTCAATCGGTCTGGTCGCAAACTATTGATCATCCTTCAATTCTGTCGCCAAAATTATTGGAGCTGGCCGGAACGCTGACGAACCACGCGGAAACCTACATCCAGCGGGAATTTTCCTGGACACGACAAGTTTGGAACAGCCAGTTGAAAGCCCATGCGTGGCTGGAACCATTGCGCGTCCTGCCCGGCCTGACCAATAATTGGGACTCGCCGCCGATGTGGGCGCAGTGGACGGGTGTTGCAGGTGATGAAGCGCTTGCTTTTTTTCAATCCCAAACGCTCTCAAACAGACTCATGAACTATGTCGGTATCATGGCGGAAACCAATTATGTTTCCGGGCCGGGGTATTGGATCAATTTCTTTCCACGCGAATTCGTCGAGGCTGTTTTTACAAAGACGCTCGCCGAAAATAAATTTTTGATTCCCGAATACGTGTACGTTGAGGTTGACGTCGAAGGAAAACAACTGCTGGTGTCCGGCACCAAGGCTCGAACAGAAGATCAGCCATTGCTCGGGGCTGCGGTGCAAACCGCCAATTATCTCCAGACTTCTGACGGGGCGAGATATGAACTGAAATTCTACCTCGCCAGTCGCGGACAGATGCTTTCCGCCGAACACCGGCGGGCCAGGTTGTTTGGCGCGCTCATTATTGGCGCGGCCTTGGCGGCCTTTATCGGATTTGTCGCAGCTTACCGTGCTTTCCGGCGTGAGCAGCAGCTTAGCGAAATGAAATCCAACTTCGTCTCCAGTGTCTCGCATGAGCTGCGGGCGCCGATCGCATCAGTGCGGTTGATGGCGGAAAATCTGGAGCGCGGCAAGATTCCGAACCGCAGAAGCAGAATGAATATTTCCGTTTCATCGTGCAGGAATGCCGCCGGCTTTCAGCGCTCATTGAGAATGTGCTGGATTTCTCGCGCATCGAACAGGATCGGAAGCAGTATGAATTCGAGCCGACGGACCTGACTTTACTGGTGCGCGAGACGGTCAAGTTGATGGAGCCGTATGCTGCAGAAAAAGGAGTGCGATTGGAAACATTCAACATTCAACATTCAACGCCAAACATCGAACTCAACGTGGATGGCCGTGCGATTCAGCAGGCGTTGGTCAACCTGATTGATAACGCCATCAAACATTCGCCGAAAGATGAAACCGTGACGGTGGGATTGGAAGCCGGAAGTCAGTCGTCAGGGGCTCCCACCTCTTCGTTTCTGATCGAGGCCCCGGTATTCCTTTGGCCGAACACGGGAAGATTTTTGAGCGGTTCTACCGGCGCGGTTCGGAATTGCGTCGTGAGACGCAGGGGGTTGGCATCGGCTTGAGCATTGTGAAACATATTGTTGAAGCGCACGGTGGAAGAGTGGTCGTGCAAAGTGAAGCCGGCCAGGGCACCCGGTTTACGATTGAACTACCGATTAAAAATGAAAACGAAACATTCAACATTTAACATTCAATGTCGAATGCCCAAGGCCGGGCGTGGCTGCCGCCGTAATTCAAGGTTGGGTGTTGAATGTTGAAAGTTGAATGTTTTCCACCTTTTCACCATGTCCCGTATCTTAATCATCGAAGACGAAGCGCCGATGCGCACGGCGCTGGCAGATTTGCTGGCGGCGGAAGGTCATCGCGTGTTCGCGGCGGCGAATGGCGCGAGCGGTCTCAAACGCGCGCTCGACGAAAAGCCCGACCTCATCCTGCTCGACGTGATGATGCCGAAGCTCGACGGTTTCGCGGTGTGCGCCGAGTTGCGTCGTCTGGCCAACGCCGTGCCGGTGCTGATGCTCACCGCCAAGGGTCAGATCGAAGATCGTGTGAACGGTCTCGACGTCGGGGCGGATGATTATCTCGTCAAGCCATTCAGCACAGAAGAATTGCTGGCACGCGTCCGGGCCTTGCTGCGACGCCATCAGCGGCAGACCAGAGCGCCGGTGAAGCTAAAGCTCGGCGAAGTGGAGATTGATCTGGCGCGACAAACGGCGGTGCGCGGCCGGAAACCGGTTCATCTGACGGCGAAAGAATTTTCCATGCTGCGCTTGCTGGCCGAGACCGAAGGCGAACCGGTCACGCGCGAACGGTTTTTGGATGTGGTCTGGGGTTGCACCACGTTTCCGACCACGCGCACGGTGGACAATCACATCGCCAGCCTGCGCGCCAAGCTGGAGAAAAATCCTGACGAGCCGCACTGGCTCAAGACCGTGCATGGTGTCGGGTATAAGCTGGAAATGAAATGAACACCGACCATTTAACATTCAACGCCCAACACTCAAGGCAGCGGGAAACCTGATCCTTTGGGTATTCAATGTTGAGCATTGAATGTTTCCCCGATTTTGCAAAAGCATGACAAATGGCGTGGATAAATTTGGCAGACTGGAATCATTCAAATTATGAAAATGAAATTATGCGTTCTGACGTTTTTGTTGATGACGATATTGGCCCAGGCGCAGACCAACAGCCTGACCGCGTTGCTGCAACAGGGATTGTTCGAGGAGCAGGCCAACCAGAATCTCGATGCTGCCATCGCCAGTTATCAGACGCTGGCCAGACAGTTTGACAAGGACCGGCAACTGGCGGCCACGGCGGTTTTCCGGATCGGCGAATGTTACCGGATGCAGGGCAAGACCAACGAAGCTGCCGGGCAATACCAGCGCATCCTCAAGGATTTTTCCGACCAAGGCACGCTCGCCACGTTGAGCCGGCAGAATCTCGCGGGCATGGGAACTGCCGCCACCGCGCCGAAGGCGAATGACAACGCCGATGCGAACCTCTGGAGCCGGCTGGAACAACTGGACAAGGTGGATGTGGAAAAAGTCCTGCCAACTTTGGTTTCTGATTCCGTGCTCGAAAGCCTTTTGAAGCAACGCAACGAGGCAAACGCGAAACTGGCGCAACTGAAAATGGATTATGCTCCTGAATACCCGGATAACATCAGGCAAAAAGCATTGGTGGATGAGCTTAACCGGCAGATTGCTGAAAAGGTGAGCGGCATCATGCAGGCTTTGAAAATGCGGGCGGAGATTTCCAAGACCGGTTCAACTCTGTCTGGCAACCAGCCGCCCAATGGCGCATCCACTGACGAGGAGAGCAGGAAATCCGCCGCATTCAGCAGATGATCCAGAACAGCCCGGATTTGATCAATGCGCCGGTCAATACGCCGTCAGAGCAGGGAAGAACACCGTTGGTTCGTGCTGCCTCGGCAGGCTGGCTTAAAGTAGTGGCATATCTATTGGAGCATGGCGCGGACATCAATGGCGGTGGCGGAGCAGCTTTGATTGGCGCGACCAGAGTTGGCAATCGCACGATGGTGAAATTTCTCTTGAGCCATGGCGCGAATGTGAATTCCAAAGATGAATCAAATTTATGGGGCACTCCTGACCAGACCCCGTTGCACATTGCGTCAGGCAAAAACTTTCAGGCGGTTATCGAAGTCTTGCTGGCGAACAAGGCTGACGTGAATGCGCAGGATGATCTGGGAAACACGCCTTTGCGTGTGGCAGCGCTGAAAGGCGAGACAAAAATCATAAAAATACTTTTGGCAGCGGCTGGAAATCCCAATATCCAAAACAAAAACGGTCAAACTCCGTTAAGCGCTGTTGCTGGAAATGGTTCATCAGAAATGACCAAGTTACTTTTGGATGCGGGCGCGAACCCGAATGTAGAAAATGACACCGGACAAACGCCATTGAGTTTTGCCGCCGGAAGCGGCTCGCCGGAAACTGTAAAACTGCTTTTAAATGCCAAAGCCGATCCTAATGGTGGCAAGACGGATTTGCCGCTGCTTTCTGCTATCAACGCGAGGAATGTCGCATCCGCAGAATTATTGCTTCAAGCCGGCGCAAGTCCGAATGTGAAAGGGATGATTACTTTTTCCATTCCAAATAATTCAAGGGGAGTTATGCCATTGTATGCCGCAGTTTTGACAAAACAATTTCCGATGGTGCAATTACTTCTAAAATACAAAGCCGACCTGAATAATTCGCAACCCGATGACCAGTCGCTGTTGTTCAGTGCATTATCAGACACCAACATTCTCGAAGCACTGCTGAACGCAGGCGCGAAGGTTGATCCAACCACCACGGATGAAGCGAATTGGACGCCATTGGCTGCTGCGGTCAGTGGAAAAAATGTTTCCGCTGTGGAGATTCTATTGAAGCACGGTGCTGATCCAAACATTCACAATTCAAATGGCGCTACACCCTTATATTGGGCGGCAGGCAGATTGGCAGATACCAACATTTTTCGGTTGTTACTTGATTACAAGGCCAATCCAAATGTGCGGGCCAGTAACGGTGAAACCCCTCTGGATTCACTCAAATTATGGCCGACGAGAGATTCTCGCTTTGCTACGCCGGAACAAAAGGTTTTGGCTGGGCAGCTTGCTGACTTTCTGCGCCAGCACGGCGCGCTGGACAAGCTGCCAGACTGGGATCGCATCACTGTGAGCCGTCCTGCTGCCAATTTTTCACAGGCAGTTTTTCAAAAAGGCACAAATGACTGGAACCAGTTCACATTGCTGGAAACTATTTTTAATCAATATAAAGACTACAAACCCAATTCAACGCCTTTTCCGAGCATTCTGTTTCCCGATTTGGCGCGCATTGTCATTTTGCGTGCAAATCATGGCACAACCAATTTGACGCGAATTGCTGTCAATTTGTTGAACAGTACAAATGGCGTGAATTGTTCCAAAGATGTGCCGCTGGAATTTGGTGATGTCGTGGAAATTCCCGAACGAGAACATGCGCTGGGAGAAAAGGCGGTCGGGCTTACCGAGAACCAGAAAGGAGTCATTTTTGGTTATCTCCAAGGGAATGTCCAGCTTGTGATGCATGACCAGAAGGTGGAACTGGTAATTAATCCGTATCCTTTCAATTCGTTGGTCGGCTCCGTGATACAGCAGCGGGAAGCGCGAAATGCATTATTATCTTCGTCGGACCTGTCACAGGTAAAAGTCATCCGCCATGACCCGAAGACCGGAAAAACCAATGAATGGGTTGTAGATTGTAGTAATCCGAATGCCGCGCCCGACCTCTGGCTGCGCAACGGCGATATCGTCGAAGTGCCGGAAAAGCCATAATCCAAGGTTTGGATGGCAAAGAAACAAAATTTCTTGGGTAAAGTTCTGAATTGGTAGGGTGGAGCTGCGGCTCCGCCCGAATTTTACTTGTTCTTTTTTTCTGAAATGGGCAAAGCGGCAGCTTTGCCCTACCGCTTATAATTCCAGCGGATTATTTCTTGAAAACACTGACGCGGGCGGGCGGGAAATTCAGCCAGACAATCCTGGAATGGCGCAGCTTGAAACTGGCCGCGCCGCGCACTTGTTTCTTGCCGAGATGATAGCTGTATTGCACCCAATTACCTTCCGGTTCCAGCACGGTGCGGATTTTTTTCGTAAGAGCTTCCGCCTGTTCATGGGGAAAATTCAAGAGCGGCAGGCTGGAGATGACGGCGCCGACATGTTCAATCGGTTCATGCCGGCTGCGCAGCAGATGATCCAGATGCCAGGCATCGCCGGTGATGATCTGGGCGCGGGGAAATTTTTCGCGCAGCAACCGCGCCATCTTGGGATTGTGTTCGATGGCGACGAGCCGGTCTTCGCGCAGGCCGTGTTTGATGAGTGCGTCGGTGACCGCGCCGGTGCCGGGGCCGAGTTCAAGCACGAAACTTTCAGGATTTGCAGGCAGCCATTTTGCCATGGCAGCGGAGAGCTTGGGCGAACTGGGGGCGACGGAGCGGTGAGCTGGGGATTGGCGAGCCATTCCTGTAAAAACAGGGTCGAGTCGGTCAACGCGGTTATGAGTTTGTTGGCCATGAGGCTCAAAACTACTTTTACAATTCAAAGTGTCAAGTGACAGATAGGTTAAATCAGCCGCCGGTGAACGGCCATAGAAAATTTCGGTTAATTACTTCATACGGATTTTTACCTTGCCGGAGTTATCACAAGCTGTTTGCGCGCAGCATCGCGGCGGGTGGACCAGTTATCCAGCTTTGCTCCCCATTTTTCCCCGGTCAAATTGGTTCGCGCCGCCGGCCAGATGGCGTCGAGATGATGCAGTTCGCGCCTGGCGGTGTCGGGATCATTCCATTTCAAATAGGATTCAATGACATGCAAATAATTTTCAGGATAGTCCGGCGCCAGCCGGACGGATTGCCGCAAAAACGACCGCGCCTTGGACGGGTTGCCGATACTTACCGGCCAGCCCGGCGCATCGCGGTAGAGCAGGCCCAGGTCGCGCACGGGTCCGGCATGGTCGAATCGCGGATCCAGATCTGCGGCTTCATTGAATTCGATTTCCATCTCCTTGACGATCTTCAGCGCACCAATCGTCTCGGTGCGGGCAAGCTGGCCGAGGTTCATGGCCAGATAATAATGTCCGGCCACCCATTTTGATTTGCGGGCGACCAGCGAACGGCTGGCGGCGATGCCTTCGTTGGCGAGCGCGGCACGTTCGACCTTGTTGGTTGAAAATTCCGCGGCGTCGAAAGCGGCGCTGGCAAAATGCCAGACGTTGGTGATGTTTCCGGCATCCGTCTCATATTGCATCTTGGCACGTTGATATTGCGCACGGGCGCGCGCCGCAAAGATTTTCTGCTGCGCCTCATCCGCCAGCACCGCGCCGGTCACCGCCACCGCAAAAGCAACCGCCGCCCGCCGGAGCCAGGGGCGGGCCAGTCTGGAATTTGAGGTTGCCATAATCTCGGGAGGACGTTTATAATGCTAGCGAGTGAGATTGAACCGGAAATTATTACAGATGGCAATGCTGGCGCTGTTCGCAATGGGAGTGGCCGGATGCAGCGGCATCCACCAGAGCGGCACGGTTTCGCCCTTGGATTTCTTTTTGCCGGGGGTCGGAAGTTTTCTGAAGGCGGAGCCCGCGTCCACGAACGCACCGGTCATGTTCCCTGAAATTTCCACCCAGATTGCCTCCGTAAAATAAATTATGCGATTTCCCTTTGCCCTGACGAAGAAGATTGCCAGCCACATCATCAAGCACAAGCTGCGCAAGACGCCCAAGTTCGCGATGGTTTTGCAGTTGGAACCGCTTCATACCTGTAACTTAACCTGCACCGGCTGCGGGCGCATCCGCGAATATTCCACGTCACTCAAAGACATGGTGCCGCTGGAGAAATGCCTCGAAGCCGCCATGGAATGCGATGCGCCGATGGTTTCCGTGTGTGGCGGCGAACCGCTGATTTATCCCAAGATCGAGGAGCTCATCAATGGGTTGCTCGATCAAGGCCGCGTCCTCTACATCTGCACAAACGGAATGTTCATGCGGAAAAAAATGCGCGATTATCTCGCCTCCGTTTATTCGCCGGCGATTGAACCCACGCTTAAAAAATTGCTGGAGGGAAAACTGATTTCCGAGAAGGAAGCCGAAGTCATCCGCAAGTCTGACGAAGCGGCCAGAAAGAAAGTCGTCATTGCTCCGACCAAGTGGATGTATTGGAACGTTCACGTGGATGGCTTGGAATTCACGCATGATTTGATCGTCGAGCGCGAAGGCGTCTTTAAAGAGTGCGTCGAAGCCATCAAGATGGCGAAGATCATCGGCTATCAGGTCGCCACGAACACGACGGTTTATCGCGAGACCGACGTGCAGGAAATCGAGGACATGTTCAAGTATTTGAGCTCGCTCGAAGTGGATGGGCATACGATTTCCCCCGGCTACGATTACGATGCGGCGAAGAAAGACATGGTGTCGCGCCTTGGCCGTGACCCCAAGGAATTTTTCCTCACGCGCGACATGACGCGGCAGAAATTTGCGAAGATCCAGGACTGGGGCAAGGCGTTCACCATTTTTGGCACGCCGGTTTACCAGGAGTTTCTTGCCGGCAAACGCGAGCTGACCTGCACCGCGTGGGCGATTCCGACGTTCAACGTCAAAGGCTGGAAAGCTCCGTGCTACTTGATGACCGACGGCCATTACAGTGGCTATCAGGAAATGCTTTCGAAAGTGCAATGGGAAAAATACGGAGTCGTGAATGGCGTCGCGCGCGACCCGCGCTGCGAACATTGCATGGTTCATTGCGGCTACGATCCGAGCGGTGCGCTCGGCACGAATTATCAAAGCGGGGACAACTGGAAGAACATCAAATACAACTTTGGTGCGAAACCAAAGCCGTTCCCGTCTTCACCCGAGCTGGCGAAGCGCGCGTTCAATGGGGTGACCATCGGCAAAGGCCATCTGGCCGAAGCCAAGGCGGCGATCAATTCTCCGGCTGCCGGTGCGCGCGGTGCATTCGCCAACGAAGTTCATCACAATCCCAAGGCACCGGTCGCCAGCGGCGGTTCCTGCGGTACGGGTGACACGTCCGAACGCGATGCCTTGCTGGCGAAGATTTCGGAAGCGAAGAAACCGTAGTCTTCGTGCCGACGTCCCGTTATTCCGAACGCACCTTGCTGTTGCTGCTCGCTTCGGTGCAGTTCACGCACATCCTTGATTTCATGGTGATGATGCCGCTGGGCGAACAGCTCATGCGCGAATTGTCCATCGGGCCGGGCAAGTTCAGCCATCTGGTCGCGGCTTACACCATCAGTGCGGGCGTGGTCGGTCTGCTCACCGCGCCGTTCATGGATCGCTTTGACCGCCGGAAAGTTTTACTCCTCGCCTACGCCGGTTTCTTCGTCGGCACATTGGCGTGCGCTTTTTCAAAAACAGCGGAAATGCTGATGATTTCCCGCGTGATTTGCGGCGCGTTTGGCGGCGTTTCCGGCGCAACCATCATGGCCATCGTGGGCGACATTGTGCCACCACAACGCCGGGCTTCAGGCATGGGCATCATCATGGCTGCCTTCGCGGCGGCGGCGGCGCTGGGCGTGCCGTTTGGTTTATATCTCGCGCAAAAGTTCCGCTGGGAAATGCCGTTCTTCCTCGTGGCGGGCATGGGCGTTGTGGTATGGCTTTTGATTTATGTGACATTGCCACCGATTCGCGCGCATCTCAGTGACACGCCGGTTCACCACTTCAAGGCGTTCTTTGAACTGCTGCGCGATGCCAACGCCGGACGCGCGCTGATTTTCATGTGTGCGCTCGTAATGGGACATTTCGCCATCATACCGCTGCTAGCTCCATATCTGGTGACGAACATGGGTTTGCCGGAAAATAAATTATTTCTCATCTACATGGTCGGCGGCATCAGTTCGGCGTTGACCGCGCCTTTGTGCGGAAAACTGGCGGATAAGTTTGGTCGTCTACGCGTATTCGCCATCTTGGTCGTTGTGGCTTGTGGCGTGACGCTTTGGATCTCGAATTCCGGCCGGATGCCGGTTTGGCTGGTGTTGATCTCGGCGGGGTTATTTTTCACGTTTGCGAGCGGACGATTCATCCCGGCGCAGGCCATCGTGTCGCTGGCGGTTCCGTCGCAACGGCGCGGTTCATTCATGAGCCTGACCAGCTGCACACGCGACCTCACTTCGGGCATCACGTCCAGCATCGGCGGTTGGGTCGTCACCAAGTCGCCGACCGGCCAGCTGGTCAATTATGACAAGCTTGGCTGGCTCGCCGTTGCCGCCAGTCTCATCAGCCTGTGGCTGGCGAGCCGCGTGCGCGTGCAGGAAGTTCATTCTCCGCATCCATCCGGCGGCAATAAACAAAAAAACCATTGATGCAAACACTGTGAAAAGATTAAGCTTTCAACCACTGATTTAATTATGAGCAAAACATTGTTTCTTTCCCCTCCGAGCTTTGACGGCTACGATGGCGGTGCCGGCGCGCGTTACCAGACGAAGCGCGAAGTGACCAGTTACTGGTATCCGACCTGGCTTGCGCAACCGGCGGCGCTCGTGGCCGGCAGCAAATTGCTCGACTGCCCGCCGCATGGCATCAAGAAGGACGAATGCCTGCGCATCGCGAAGGAATACGATCACGTCATCATCCACACCAGCACGCCGTCATTGCGCAACGATTGCAAGGTGGCCGAGGCGATCAAGGCGCAGAAGCCTGACACGAAGATCGGTTTTGTTGGCGCGCACGCAGCAGTTTTACCCACGGAAACCCTCAAGGCGTCACCCGCGATTGACTGGGTCGGCCGCAAGGAATTTGACTACACCTGCAAGGAAGTTTCCGAAGGCCGCGACCTCGCGACCATCGTGGGACTTTCCTACAAGGACAAGGACGGCAAGATCAAACACAACGCCGAGCGCGAATTGATCCATGACATGGACGTGCTGCCATGGGTGGCGGACGTTTACCGCCGCGATCTGGACATCCAGAAATACTTCAACGGCTACCTGCAGCATCCCTACATGAGCATGTATACTGGGCGCGGCTGTCCAGCCCAATGCACGTTCTGTCTCTGGCCGCAGACCATCGGCGGCCACAAATATCGTGTTCGTTCCGCGCAGAATGTCGCCGATGAAATGGCCTACGCGAAAAAAGTGTTCCCCGAAGTGAAGGAATTCTTTTTCGACGACGACACTTTCACAGCGAACCTACCGCGCGCCCGTGAGATCGCCAAAAAAATCGCGCCACTCGGCCTTTGCTGGTCCTGTAACAGCCGCGCGAACATTGATTATGACACGATCAAGCAATTCAAGGACAATGGCCTGCGTTTATTCCTTGTCGGCTACGAAAGCGGCAATGATGACATCCTCACGCGCATCAAGAAGGGCGTGACGATGGCGGAGATGCGCCAGTTCACCAAGGATTGTCACAAGGCTGATGTCTTAATCCACGGCACGTTCATCCTCGGGTTGCCGGTGGAAACGCAGCAGAGCATCCAGAACACGATGAACTTTGCGAAGGAACTCGACGTGTTCAGCATTCAAGTCTCGCTTGCTGCGCCGTATCCGGGCACTGAGCTTTACGAAATGGCCAAGCAAAACGGCTGGTTCACGAACAAGGACAAGACCGATCTGGTGGAAACCGGCGGTATGCAGGCCAGCTCGCTGGAATATCCCGGTTTGAGCAAGGACAAGATCGCCGAAGAAGTGGATCGTTTTTATCACAGCTACTACATGCGTCCGAAACCCATTCTGCGCATCATCAAGACAATGTTGGAAGACAAGGATGTGTTCGTGCGCCGCAGTCGTGAAGGCTTTGAGTTCTTCAAGAACTTGAGCCAGCGCAAAGCCGATCGTGCCGCCCGTGCGGTTCCGGCGTAAATCGCTTATCGTCTAAAATAATTCAGACGCGTCAGCAGGAGGTTGAACTTCGACTGACGCGCCATTTTATTTTCAGCCATGTAAGACAAACGCGAATTTCATTCCATCATGTGCTCCGACTAAGCAGCGACAACTTCTGGCAAACCCTTGCCTTTGCCGTGATCCAAATTCACGAACTGTTTGGTCCCGGCGTTATAGCCGACGATGTTGAACCTGCCGATGAGTTCTTTTTTCGCAACCGTGAAAGCCGCGCCGGTCGCGCCAAAATCTTTGCCGGTGGCGGGGTTTTTAGCCCAAAGGTTGTCACTGGTGAGATATTCCAGCTTCTCCGCGTCTTCGATGAGGATGTTCATTTGAAGGGCATCCTATCAGCTTCGGCCCCGTCAGCCGCATGTAATCCGCGATTATCTTTCCGTCAGCCTCATTGATGTTCCTGTAATCGTACTTCCGCCAGGTCAATATCCCGCTGGATTCGACGCAGGGCTTCGTCGCCGATGACACCTTGATTGCGGAGATGAATAATTGTCCGGCGTTCCTGTTCGAGCGTAACCCGGGACAGGCGTTCATATTCAGAGGAAAAAAGGCGGAGCCGGCTGCCGGCGCGTTTTGATTCGGCGGCGGCGAGTTGGCTGATATGATCTTCATATTCGACGCGCAGACGTTGCAAGGCATCGGTTTTCATCGAATCGCGTTTGGCGAATTCATCAAGCCTGGCCAGGGCGGCTTGATTGGCCTGGAGCCGGGCTTCGCGTTCCTCTTTTTCCAGCGAGCCGTCGTCTTCGACTCCGAGCCAGCGGATGAGGAAAGGCAGGCTCAAGCCTTGCACCACAAGCGTGGCCAGAATCACGATAAAAGTGAGAAATAAAACCAGGTCGCGATGGGGAAAACCATCGTTCAATGCCAGGGCTGCTGCGAGCGAAACCACGCCACGCATGCCGGTCCAGCCGATGATGGCGATATGCTGCCACGCCGGATAAGGATCCCGCTTGCGGAGTTTTTTGGAAAGCAGGCGGGGCAGGTAGGCCGCTGGAAAAACCCAAAGAATGCGGATGACCACCACCGTGAGGCTGATCAGCAACGCATACCAGATGAGCCGGTGGATGGAAATGGCGTTGTCCGATAAACCATGTAAAACTCTGGGCAATTGCAGTCCAATGAGCACAAAAACAAAACCGTTCAGAAGAAATTCCACCATTTCCCAGACCGGCCCGCCGCGGAGGCGTGTCTGTGAACTGAGAATCACCGGCGTGCGCCAGCCAAGATACAGTCCGGCGGTCACGACTGCGAGCACGCCGGAAATCTGCAATCGTTCCGCCGCCAAATAAGCGACAAACGGGGTTAACAGCGAAACAGTGATCTCAATCGGCGCATCCTCGATGCGCTTGTGAAATTGTTCCGCCAGCCAGCCGATCAACAGCCCCAACGCAACACCGCCCACGCTCACAAGGACAAATTGTGCGCCCACACCAACCCACGCGAAGGTACCGCTGGCGACGGCCGCCACTGCAAAACGGTAAATGACCAACGCGGTCGCATCATTCACGAGGCTTTCACCTTCCAAAATCGTGACAATGCGGCGCGGAATTTTTAACCGTTCGGCAATGGCCGTCGCGGCAATGGCGTCGGGCGGTGAGATGATGGCGCCCAGGACAAAGCCGACAGAGAGCGGCAACCCTATGAAATAGTGGGCGATAAAAGCAACGGCGAACGTGGTGAATAGAACCAGGCCGATTGCCAGCATTGAGATGGGACGCAGGTTCGCCCGAAAATCGCGCCAGGAAGTGAACAAGGCCGCCGGAAACAACAACGGTGGGAGAAAGAAAAGAAACACCAGATTTGGATCCAGCCTGACTTGCGGCAGTCCGGGAATCCAGCCGAGCAATAGTCCGCCAATCACAAAAAAGATTGGATAGGGAATATGCAATTTCCGCGCCACCAGCGCCAGCACGGCCACCGTCAGCAACAAGCCGACAAAGATTTCAACCACTCCTGTCATTCGCGCCAAGTTTATACACAAGCGCGCTGCGCGGCAATTTCGCTTCCATTTTATTTGCCGGGTTGGACAGCCGTTGTCCTGACAAACGCCATAAAATGTCCGTCAACTCAATCAACGAATAAATTATGAAACCCAATGAATTAATCCAGGAATGGCACGCGGGCATCCGCATCAGCGTCCTGGCACACTACGAATGTTCCAAGCTGTTCGAGGCATATCACCGGTTGCTCGGCTATCCGACCGTGATCCTTTCCGCGCTGGCAGGCACGGCCTTTGTTTCAACCCTGACGAATTCGGATCTTCGGTGGGCGCGTGGCTTGGCCGTCATGTTAAGCCTGGCGGTGACCGTGTTTGCCAGCTTGCAGACTTTTCTACGCTACGCAGAACGTGCGGAGAAACATAAAAAAGCCGCAACGGAATTTGGCAAATTGCGACGCGAACTCGAACAGATCATCGCGATCATTCCTGACGGCAGCACCGTGGCGGAAAACGACATGAAATCCGTCCGCTTGAAATGGGGCGAATTGAGCACACACGCGCCGTCCATTCCTAACAAGGTTTATTCGCGGATGTTTTTAAAAGTCTGGCACCGGCCGGGAATCGCCGGCCAACTGCACATTCCACCGGTGCCGACAGCGCCATGACTTTGTCTGAAAACGATGTTCTTTATTCGATGCACTTCGCAAGACGTTTCGTGCAAAGCGCCTTTGTCTTTTACTGATGACGTCAATTTCCCCAACAAATGTACTGGCATCAAATTGGCTAAATTAAAATCACAGCCAATCAAACAAAAAACATTTATGAACAACCAATATACAAATCCGAAATGGTGGACACAGGAAAATGATTCTGCTTGGAATCGAGTGAAAGAGGCTATGAAACGCGATTGGGATCAAACGAAGCATGATTTTGGCGGTGACGAACCGGATACCAATCAAAACATCCGTAACACAGTGAAACAGGCAGCGGGCACGGAAACCCTTCCTCCACGTCATGAGGCAACATACGAAGAATGGGAGCCGGCTTACCGCTTTGGTTATGGCGCGCGTGCGCGCTATGGCAGCGACTATGACAAATATGCCGATTGGGATGACGAACTGGAAACCAACCTCAAACAAGATTGGGAATCCATTGCGCCCGGAAGAAAGCAGACTTGGATGCAGGACCGGGCCGCCATCCGCTATGGCTGGGACTATGATCCCAACGAAGATTTGGATGAAGACGACCGCAAGTAAAATTGAAGCCGACTTGATCTGAAAACGAAATCCGAACCAAATAAAATTGGTTCGGATTTTTTATTTTTTGACCACTGCACACACAGGTGAATGCCTTGTGTAAACCAAATGCAAAGCGGAGCCATTGTACAGCCGGACTATTTTTGACGGCACAGCATCGTTAGTTAACCCGGTACCTTGTCGGGCGATTATTTTTTTCTTCAAGGAATTGGCAACGTTTGGTTCAGGTTGACACCATCAAACTGGGTGCCTACAGTCAGCGCGTATCCAGAATATCTTAGAAAGAGGAGAATTATGATTCATTCCAGACGGGATTTCTTGAAAACGGGGGTGGTCGCCGGTGCCGCTATGGTTTCGGCACCACTGGGAGCCGCAGCGACGGAAACGCGTGATACGACACCAATTTCCCGTGACATTGTTTCATTTTTTCGTGCCCTGCCCGGCGACAAGGCACTAAAGATTTTTGCACCGGCGGCAAATGGCCGACCCGCATTTCTGGCGCAGTCCAACTCGGACAAGAAGTTGTTTGTTGCCAGTGCCATCAAGACCTTCATATTGTGCGAGGCGTTGCGACAGGCTGATTCGCCAGATATTTCCCAAGTGTTGGAGGACAGGGAGCTTGTCCTCAATTCGAGCATCTGGTCCTTGGGCAGCCCCATTTATAACCCGCCTAATCTCAGTGGCATTGTCTCCGAGCGAAGTGCCATGGAAGCGATGATCACTCGGAGCGACAATACCGCCACGGACATGATGTTGAAGCTGGCGGGTCCGGTCAACGTGCGCAACTTTATCGCCGCTGCCGGTCTTCAAAATACGCTTATTCCGGACAGCACCCGTGCGCTGACTGGTTATGTTTTTGGCGCGAGTGATTATATGACGCTTACGTGGGAACGACTGCTGGAGGTCATCCAAGGCCCGGTCGTGAATCCGTTCTTCAACAATGTGGAGACGCTCGCATCTTCGGCGGATGATTTCGTCTCCTACTATTCGCGCGCCTTGCAAGGTGAGTTCTTCCAAAACATTGAAACCTTGAACGAGTTTCGGCGCATTCTTACGTTGTGCGATTTCATTTATCTTGTGCCGCTGCCGTTGGGAGTGAGCGCCTATGCCAAAAGCGGCAATGCCGATTTTCCGGGCTTCCATGCGCGGTCCATTGCCGGGGGCATGTTTTTTGAGGATCGCTGGGTCTACTTCGCTTTCATCATCAATTGGGATGCACCCAATGGCGATGATCCGGCCACTGTCAACCAGTTCTTTTCCGCCATTCTTCGGTCTCTAACACTTGTCAAAGACACCCTGTCGGACTGACCCGCAAGTGATCATGGTTTCCCAACAGAAAAAGTTTACACACCGGATGGCATGAGTGAATCACTGGCACATTCGACAGTGTTTTGTTAATCCATTTTGACCGGGCGGCGTGCGGCCTTCTTTTCGCCGTGATGGGATTTTGCAGCGAGCATTTTTTCCTTTGCGCGGCGTGAACGCTTGCGTTTCTGGCGGCGGATTTTCTCGATCTCGGCACGTTGCGCGGCGACGAAGCCGTTCCGCTTTTGTTCAATCTTGTCGAGCAACAACCGGCGGGCAATGAACCGGTTCATTCCCTGCTGGCGTGTTTCCTGGCATTTCACCGACACGCCGGTCGGACGATGCACCAGCAGGACACAGGTGGAAACTTTGTTCACGTTCTGCCCGCCATGCCCGCCAGAGCGGACAAAACTTTCCTCGATGTCCGCCTCCCGCACGCCGAGCGCGGTCATGCGTTGCGCAAGCTGATTTGCTTTTTCAAGGCTGATGGGCAATGCGCTCACGGTTTCCCGGCCGGCAGCGCTACGGTGCCTTTGATTTTATCCAGGAGTTTCTGATAGGGACCACTTTGGAAACCAAACAGCGCCGTGGTGGTTTCGAAAACTGGCTGGCCCGGATTACAAATGGCGTAAGCCTTGCACGTCAACCAATAGGAGCTGGCTTCGTTAGCTTCAATCTTAACGCGGACGCGTATGTTGACCTTTTCACCCTCGTGCGCGCCTGCGAAGCCGGCGTATTCGCGCTGTTCTCGCTCTGTGGCTTCGCGTTCATAAACGAGCGCGCCGCCTTGTTCGCCCAGTGCCCGATAGCCGTTCTGCTGAAACACGCTGTCCGTGGCGTCGCGGATCTGCTGGGCACTGTGATTGGAGATGATCACGCCGGCGAAACTGGCTGAAGCGGGTTTGCTCGTCGAGCTACAGCCGCCGGAGACAAGAATCACGGCAACGAGCAGCCCCGTCCAACCGGCAAACCGGTTAAAGATGGTGGAGAATGAGTTCATATTTTTGAGATATTGAATTTGAATGATTACTGCCAATTGATGGCACGATAAGAAACTGCCTTCAGAACTGCCAGCGCAATCACGTCACAGTTAGCGGCCCGTCAAACGTGGTCAAACTGATGACTTCTGTGCGGGCGATGTGCGGGCCGTGCTGGGTGCCTTTCGGTGCATAAAACAATGCGCCGGTCGTATAAACCACACCTGCTTCCTCCCATTCACCGGACAGGACGTAAGCCCATTCGTTCGCAAGCGGATGTGTGTGGGCCGGAATGGTGTGCCCTGCCTTGAATTTGCGCAGCACCACGACTCCGCCGGTGTCGGGATTTTTGTGCAAGATCATCAGTTCTACACCCTCGTAAGGGCCGGGCTGCCAGGTTTTATCTTTGGTCAGGGCGATGTAGGGAAACATAAATCAATCGAATAAACTTAATTCGCGGTTGGCCTTGCGCAGGCGGTGACAGAGGCTCAAGTTCAGATTTTTAAGGAGTTTGATCTTGGTGGCGGGATGGGAAATTCCAAGCCGGTCGAAATTTTCGAGGCTCAACACATCACATTCAACCTCCGCGTCGGCAATGATCATGGCCGAGCGCGGGGCGCGGTCAATCGCGGCCATTTCGCCAAAGACCATTCCGGCGGAAAAAGTGGCGAGGCGTCGCCGTGCGCCACCGGCTTGGGGGACAAAGACACTGACACAGCCGCGGGCGAGCAGAAAAATTTCCCGCGCCTCGTCGCCGATGTTGATGATGATCGAGCCGGACTTGTAGGTTTGCCGCGCGAGAAACGAGGCGAATATTTTAAGTTCGCCAGCGGTGAAATCTTTGCAAAGTTCATATTCCACAACCCGGGTGCGACGACCGGGCGGACGGATGGGGAGAATATTTGACAGCAGCCGGTTCTCACACCATTCCAGCGCCAGATCGTTGTCGTCGAACGGAAAGAAGAGTTTTTCGAAGCGCTTGTCCAACTTGGCTTTGAGGTAGCGTCGGAGCAGCGGCAAGTGATTAATGTGCGTGAACAGCACGGGTTTGCCCTGAGTTGTAAACTTGAGCAGAACTTCGTAAAGCAAGCGGCAGGCGCTTTCGTTGAGCATCAGCACGCGCTTGAAATCGAGGATGAGTTGCTGCGTGTCTTCAATGTTCTCAATCAAGTCGCGAACCACCGATTCCGCAGTGGTGAAACTCAGATTGCCCTGAAGCTGATAAACTTTAATACCACCGCCTTGTTCCCGCAGCACCTGGGTTTCCTCTGTTGTGCGCACGCGACTGGAGTTCAATTCCGCGCCGGTGAATTTCAAGCGGATGCTGAATTTGCCGATGCTGGGACGGTTCAGCAGATGCAGGTCGCAGTGTCGCGAAATCGCGTCGCAGACCTTGATGCCGCGCACACTGTTGCCATGTGCGTCCAATGGCGGTGAGAAGACGCCGATGCCCAATTGTCCTGGCAGCACGGCGATGATGCCGCCAGACACGCCGCTCTTGGCCGGCATGCCGATTTTGTAAATCCATTCTCCGGCGTAATCGTACATTCCGCACGAACCCATGACGCTCAAGACGCTTTCGACATATTCGCCACGGATGGCTTGCTTGCCCGTGACGGGATTAACGCCACGATTCGCCAGCGTGGCGGCCATGATGCCAAGGTCGCGCGCGGTCACAGAAACGGAGCATTGTTGAAAATACAGTTCCACTGACGGCGTCGGGTCGTTGGTGAGGATGTCGAAATTACGAAGCATGTGGCCGATGGCGCGATTGCGATGGCCGGTCTCGCTTTCAGAACGATAGATGGCTTCATCTACGCTAACACTGTGCCCGGTATAAAGCGTGAACATGTCCAGCAGTCGTTGCAACCGCGTTTGCGCCGACTTGCCGGCGATGAGCGACGTGGTCGCGATCGCGCCGGCATTGATCATCGGATTGCGCGGCCGGCCCGTATCGGGTTCGAGGCTGATGGAATTGAATGCGTCGCCGGTTGGTTCCATTCCAACTTTGTTGAGAACTTCTGTCCGTCCGTTGTCTTCCAACGCCAGTCCATAAATGAACGGCTTGGAGATGGATTGGATGGTGAACGGCTGCTGCGAATCACCGACTTCGTAAACGGCGCCAGTGGCCGTGACGAGACAAATGCCGAACCAGTTTGGATTTGCCTTGGCCAGTCCGGGAATGTAAGTGGCCACCGTGCCCTCATTCACGGCGCTAAATTCATGGTGCAGTTGCTCGAGATAATCCAGAACGGGCGAAGTCGGCGGCTTAGGTTCGGGCTTCATGGAACAGTGGATGATGATCGCTTCTGCGCGGCAAATGATTAGGCCATGATCATCTTGGCGTCCACTGATTTTTACTTTGCCGGTATGATCTCGGCTGTGATGTCATTGAATTACGCAACTCCGATGCGGGAGTTGCATCATCGCGAAATGCACGCCAGAATCAGAGCGTGAATTTAGATTGGAAAAAACTTTGCACTCTGGCGCTGTCAGAAGTTGAGGTCACAATGGAGGCATTGCCCGAACCGTTGCGTATGCGTGCGGAAAAGCTGCCGGTGTCATATGAACGCCAGCCAAATGCGGAACTGCAAGCGGACGGAATTGAAGCAGACACGTTGGGTTTGTTTGCTGGCGCAGAATTTGCCGAAGAAAACGACGTGCCGCTACCGCCGCAGATTATTTTGTTTCTAGAAAACATTTGGGACGTTGCGGAAACGAACGAGGAACGCTTTCGTGAAGAAGTGCGGACAACTTTTTTGCATGAACTGGGTCACTATTTGGGTTTGGACGAAGATGACTTGATTGAGCGAGGATTGGAATAACTGCTGTTTAATAGGCTTTTGAGCGTTTTTCAATTGCATCAAAAAATAATTAAAAAAGTGTTGCATGATGTTTTGTTACTGATAGATTCATCTGCCGTTCGCGATGCGGTGAAAGTGAAGTGCGAAGTGGCTGGCTGAAAAGCCTGTTGACAATCGGTGCGAAGTTGATAAAGTTCGCGCCCCTGAAACTCGAATCTGAGATGCCGAGTAGAAAGCGATGTTCGGCGCTCGGGTTTTTTTGTCCCCTAAATGGGAAGCAAAGCGGTTAGAGTTTCGGGCAAGATTTTGGGTGTTTAGACACCTGCTGCTCTTTGAAAATTGAATTGTGCGATTAGTAAGAGCCCCTTCAAAGTAAGCCAGTTAGTTGGCTGACTTTGAGGAGTTTAACCAAAAATTAAGTAAGTAAATGCTGCTTGGTCTCACGATCAGGCAGGAATCAACTAACGTTTTATACGGAGAGTTTGATTCTGGCTCAGAACGAACGCTGGCGGCGTGGATAAGACATGCAAGTCGAACGCTGACATTCGGGTAGCAATATTTGGATGTCGGAGTGGCGCAAGGGTGCGTAACACGTGGGTAATTTGCCGTAAAGTTTGGGATAACTTGCTGAAAGGCGAGCTAATACCGGATGTGAATTGTTGAAGGCATCTTCGATCATTCAAAGTTGGGGACCGCAAGGCCTGACGCTTTACGATAAGCCCGCGGCCTATCAGCTAGTTGGTGAGGTAACGGCTCACCAAGGCTAAGACGGGTAGCTGGTCTGAGAGGACGACCAGCCTCACTGGAACTGAGACACGGTCCAGACACCTACGGGTGGCAGCAGTCGAGAATTTTTCTCAATGGGCGAAAGCCTGAAGGAGCGACGCCGCGTGGGGGATGAATGGCTTCGGCCCGTAAACCCCTGTCATTTGTGAACAAATTGTTTCACCTAACACGTGAAGCATTGATTGTAACGGAAGAGGAAGGGACGGCTAACTCTGTGCCAGCAGCCGCGGTAATACAGAGGTCCCAAGCGTTGTTCGGATTCACTGGGCGTAAAGGGTGCGTAGGCGGTTTGACAAGTCTGATGTGAAATCCCGCAGCTTAACTGCGGAACTGCATTGGAAACTGTCTGACTAGAGGAATGGAGGGGAGACTGGAATACTTGGTGTAGCAGTGAAATGCGTAGATATCAAGTGGAACACCAGTGGCGAAGGCGAGTCTCTGGACATTTCCTGACGCTGAGGCACGAAAGCCAGGGGAGCAAACGGGATTAGATACCCCGGTAGTCCTGGCCCTAAACGGTGCGCGTTTGCTGTGAGCGGAATCGACCCCGTTCGTGGCGAAGTTAACACATTAAACGCGCCGCCTGGGAAGTACGGCCGCAAGGTTAAAACTCAAAGAAATTGACGGGGGCCTGCACAAGCGGTGGAGTATGTGGCTTAATTCGATGCAACGCGAAGAACCTTACCTGGCCTTGACATGCACATAGTAGAAGCCTGAAAGGGTGACGAGGTAGCAATACCAGTGTGCACAGGTGCTGCATGGCTGTCGTCAGCTCGTGTCGTGAGATGTTGGGTTAAGTCCCGCAACGAGCGCAACCCCTGTGTCCTGTTGCCACCCCTTAAATGGGAGCACTCTGGACAGACTGCCTCGCTTCAACGAGGAGGAAGGTGGGGATGACGTCAAGTCAGCATGGCCCTTACGGCCAGGGCTGCACACGTACTACAATGCCCGGTACAAAGGGAAGCAAGACCGTAAGGTGGAGCCAATCCCCCAAAACCGGGCCCAGTTCAGATTGTCGTCTGCAACTCGACGACATGAAGCTGGAATCGCTAGTAATGGCGCATCAGCTACGGCGCCGTGAATACGTTCCCAGGCCTTGTACACACCGCCCGTCACATCATGAAAGCCGGTTGCACCCGAAGTCGCCCCTTAAAAGGTGCCGAAGGTATGACTGGTGATTGGGATGAAGTCGTAACAAGGTAGCCGTAGGGGAACCTGCGGCTGGATCACCTCCTTTCTAAGGAGAAACCACGGGTCCGAGGTAACAATCGGACTTCCGAGGTCGGACGAAGGTTTGAGAGTCAAATTTCAAACTATTCGGATTTGGCTCAAGCTAATCGCACAATTCAATCTTCAAGGGCATTGTTCTTTGAACAAACAAGTGAAAAAATCGAACGCTGACCAGCGCCGAGAATAAATTTATTCGTGTGGGGCTGTAGCTCAGTTGGTAGAGCGTCTGCTTTGCAAGCAGAATGTCAGGAGTTCGAATCTCCTCAGCTCCACCAACTCAGCTTTAACGCCGGGCGGGCGTGTAGCTCAGTTGGTTAGAGCATGCGCTTGATAAGCGCAGGGTCACTGGTTCGAATCCAGTCACGCCCACCACTTGTTTGCGATAATTTTCCGAAACCAGCCGTCAGAGCCTTGAAACTTTGACAGCGCAGTTCGGTGCGTTCTTTGACAACTACACATAGGTAAACAAAAGTAGGGCAAATATACAATTCGCCGAGTAGTCATCAAAGATGATGATATATTTTGTGATCAAGCTACTAAGGGCTTATGGTGAATGCCTTGGTGCCAAGAGGCGATGAAGGACGTAGTAAGTTGCGATAAGCCACGGGGAGCCGCAAGCAGGCTTTGATCCGTGGATCTCCGAATGGGACAACCCAGCCAGCGTTATTGCTGGTTATTGCAAGATGAATTCATAGTCTTGCAAAGCGAAACGGGGCGAAGTGAAACATCTCAGTAACCCCAGGAAAAGAAAACGAAATGATTCCGTCAGTAGTGGCGAGCGAAAGCGGAACAGTCTAAACCGGAGGAACTTGTTCTTCCGGGGTTGCGGGACCTTAATGTGATAGACCGAGAGTTAGTTGAATCATCTGGAAAGTTGAGCCATAGACCGTGACAGCCGGGTAAGCGAAAACTCAAAGTCGTCTAGAGGTATCCCAAGTAGCACGGTGCAAGCGAAACTCTGTGCGAATCCGTCCCGACCACGGGATAAGACTAAATACTCCTTGGCAACCGATAGTGAACTAGTACCGCGAGGGAAAGGCGAAAAGAACCGCTGTTAGCGGAGTGAAATAGATCCTGAAACCATAAGCCTACAATGTGTTGGAGCACCGCAAGGTGTGACAGCTTGCCTTTTGCATAATGAGTCTGCGAGTTATTATCAGTGGCCAGCCTAAATCTCTTTGAGATGGAGGCGAAGGGAAACCGAGTGCCAATAGCGCGTCTAGTCGCTGGTAATAGACCCGAAGCGGAGGTGATCTACTCTTGAGCAAGTTGAAGCTGCAGTAACATGCAGTGAAGGACTGAACTCGTGGATGTTGAAAAATCCTGAGATGACTTGAGAGTAGGAGCGAAAGACTAATCAAACCCCGTGATAGCTGGTTCTCTCCGAAATCGCTTGAGGGCGAGTCTTATGGAAGTACCCGGCGGAGGTAGAGCACTGAATGGCTTAGGGGCCCCACCAGGCTGCCAAAACCAATCAAACTCCGAATTCCGTCGGTCTCAGTATCATAGGAGTCAGGCTGCGAGGGATAAGCTTCGTAGCCGAGAGGGCAACAGCCCAGACCATCAGCTAAGGTGCCTAAATGTGATTAAGTGGAAAGGATGTGACTTTGCTTAGACAGTGAGGATGTTGGCTTAGAGGCAGCCATCATTTAAACAGTGCGTAATAGCTGACTCATCGAGCGAGGTCGCGCCGAAAATGATTGGCGATTAAATCACATACCGAAGCTATGGATTCAAGAGGTTTTCGAACCTTTTGAGTGGTAGGAGAGCGTAATCAGTGCAGCGAAGGCGAACGGAAACGGACGCTGGAGCGCTGATTAGTGAGAATGCAGACACGAGTAGCGATAAAGCAGGTTAGAATCCTGCTCGCCGTAAACCCAAGGTTTCCTGGGCCAGGTTCGTCCTCCCAGGGTTAGCCGGGAGCTAAGATGAGGCCGTAAGGCGTAATCGATGCACAGCAGGTTAAATATTCCTGCGCCGGATAAGAATTAGCCATGAGATGACGCATGGGAAGACATTGACTAGACAATCGAATGTTGAGCTTAGGCTTCGGCCGAAGCGTATCAGTGGGTTCCTGTGCCTAGAAAAGACTCATGGTGTGTCTTGTTCGCCCGTACCGTAAACCGACACAGGTGGGTGAGTGTAAGCGCACTCAGGCGCGCGAGAGAAACCTCTCTAAGGAACTCGGCACATTAGCCTCGTAACTTCGGGAAAAGAGGTGCTCACTTCGGTGAGCCACAGTAAATTGCGTTTAGCGACTGTTTAACAAAAACACAGCTCTCTGCTAAGTCGTTAAGACGACGTATAGGGAGTGACAAGTGACCAATGCGGAAAGATTAAGAGATTTTGTTAGCCGCAAGGCGAAGCTCGGTCTTTAAGTCCCCGTGAATGTCGGCCGTAACTATAACGGTCCTAAGGTAGCGAAATTCCTTGTCGGGTAAGTTCCGACCTGCACGAATCTTGTAACGACTGAACGACTGTCTCGGAGAGGATCTCGGCGAAACTGTAACGGCGGTGAAGATGCCGCCTGCCCGCAGTAGGACGGAAAGACCCTATGCACCTTTACTGTAAGCTCGTATTGTGTTCTGGTTCATGATGCTTAGCGTAGGTGGGAGACTTTGAAGCGGGGATTTCGGTTCTCGTGGAGTCGCAATGTGAAACACCACTCTTTATGAATTAGGATTCTAACCCCGATTCCTGTTAAGCCAGGCGGGGGACAGTGCGTGCGGGTCAGTTTGACTGGGGCGGTTTCCTCCCAAAGAGTAACGGAGGAGCGCGATGATTGGCTCAGCATGGTTGGCAACTATGCGTTGAGGGTATGGCTATAAGCCAATTTGACTGTAAGACTCACAAGTCGAGCAGATGCGAAAGCAGGCCCAAATGATCCGATGGTTTAATGTGGAATTGCCATCGCTCAACGGACAAAAGGTACGCTAGGGATAACAGGCTGATCGGATCCAAGAGTTCATATCGACGATCCGGTTTGGCACCTCGATGTCGGCTCATCGCATCCTGGGGCTGGAGAAGGTCCCAAGGGTCCGGCTGTTCGCCGGTTAAAGCGGTACGCGAGCTGGGTTCAGAACGTCGTGAGACAGTTCGGTCCTTATCCACTGTGGGCGCAGGAAACTTGAGGGGTTCAAACCTTAGTACGAGAGGACCGGGTTTGACGCACTTCTGGTGTGGCAGTTGTTCCGTCAGGGGCATCGCTGCGTAGCCATGTGCGGAAGAGATAAGCGCTGAAAGCATCTAAGTGCCAAGCTCATCCCAAGATAATGTTTCCCGGACGCAAGTCCCTAAAGACCACGGGCAGACCACCCGTTTGATAGGTTAGAGGTGTAAGTGCTGTGAAGCATTTAGCTGACTAATACTAATCGGTCGTGCGGCTTGATCGCTTTTTTATTAAACCAATCACAGGCTTCGGTTTGTGGCTGCTAAATAAAGAGCGTTTTTAACTCGCGAATTGTAGTAGCTCGAAATTGTCCTTATGTGTAGTTTTCAGGGAATCACCGAACCGCTTCGGATACGATCTTTATAAATAAATTTTGCACGGTTGAATCCGTGCTAAACAATTTGGTGGCCATAAAGCTGTGGTCCGACCCGTTCCCATTCCGAACACGGCCGTCAAACACAGTCTTGCCAATGGTAGTGGTTGTATAGCTTCCGCGAGAGTAGGTTGCCGCCAGTCTTTCAAACTAAAAACCCGGAGAAAAATCTCCGGGTTTTTTGTTTTGGCAAAGCGTTATTCCAGCAGAAAAATCAATTTCAATAATGCAGCGTTGCGGCGGTTATTGGTTATTTTTCGCGTGTGCAAACAATTTCCATCGTCTTCACTTCGTGGCCGCCTCGATCTTCGTAAAATGAAAAAGTGTGATGATCACTGTCGGTTATTTTCAACGTTTCGCGCACCTTGGTTTTCATGCCGGGCATGGGCTCATATTCGGATTTGTAGGTGATGGTCTTGGTGGCGGGATCATAGGTGCCCTCCGAAAGCATGATCCCGGTGCCCATGTTGTCCACCCATGAGGAAACAAATTTTTTCTTAACGTTGTCATAGCCGGCGATTTCGATGCCCTGAAACTCCATGCCGTTCATGTTGCCGGTATTTTCGGACTGTAGATAACGTCCGCCCATGATCGGTTTGGCGACCGCCTTGCCGGAAGATTCCATGGGTGGCGTATTCGTATCCTGGCTGAACCAGAATTTTGATGCGTAAGTCCAGGAGCCGGCCAGTCCCTCTAACAACTTGTGGTTTTCGCCGGGTTTGGCCAGTTCCATCATCATCGTCATCATTTGCGCCTCGTCCGGTTTGTCGCTGGCCGGCTTGGCGGACGTGGAATCTTCCGCAAATGATGGCAGCGTTGATACAACGGTAAGAAGCAGGAATACAATGCAGTTTTTCACACAGTTATGGGTTTTCATAATTAATTTGGTTTACGTTTTGATTAATTCCGCGAGGAGTCGCAGCCCAAATTCAACCGCGTGAACCGCGATCACCTGTCTGGCGACACTATCCCAAGCCCGGTTTCTGGCAAGCAATAAAAATTTAGCCCGGCGGCAGTCGCAGTGTCGTATCCAGTGATTGTATATCGGATAGTTCCTTTGCCGAATTTGCACCGCCGAGTTCCCTGAGCCGTTCGCCGGCCGGCCGGATCCGCATCTGAAAGCTCGCCGTCGCGTCGTTGAAAGCCGAGTTGGCGCGCTCCAGTCCACTACGAATTCTTTCAAAGTGTTCCGCGAATTTTAACACGCGCGCATAAAATTCCTGTGCCGCTTCGGCAATCTTTTGTGCATTCTCAGTCTGCGCATGTTGTTGCCAGCTCACACTCACCGAACGTAATAACGCAATGAGCGAGGCTGGCGTCGCCAGCAAAATTCTTTTCTCCGCCGCCCAAATAATTAAATCGTGATCACCCTCCAACGCCGCGCTAAACAACGATTCTGCCGGCACAAACAGTACGACATAATCCAATGCATTGGGAAACTGACGTGGATAATCGCGATCAGCTAGAGCCTTGATCGTCGCTTTAAGTTTGGCCGCATGCGCTGCCAATGCTTCGGCGCGTTTCACTGGTTCTGCCGTCTCCAATGCATTGAGAAAATCAAAGTCAGGAACCTTCGCGTCCACGATGATGAAGCGTTCGCCGGGCAGTTTGACCACAAGATCAGGCCGGTTCTCGCCAGATGTGGTCTGCTCTGTGAAATCACAGTGCGCGCTCATTCCTGCCGCCTCAACGACGCGCCGCAAAGTTTCCTCGCCCCACTTGCCTCGCGCTTGGTTAGAGTGCAATACCAGCCGGAATTGCTGAGTTTCCTGTGCGAGCGTCGTGCTTTGCTGTGATAGTAATTCCAATTGTTTTTTGACCTCACCGAGCGTCGATGATTGCGCCGCGCTGTTTGACTGCAAATTTTTCTGATATGTTTCCAGCTGCTGCTTGAGCGGCTCGACCAAGCCTTTGATCGCCTCCTGCCGTTGCGCGAGGTCGCCTTTTGCTGTCTCTTGAAATTTGCCAAATGATTGTTCCGCCAACCGTAAAAACTCCGGCGCGGACTGTTTTAGCGCGTCGGCGCTCAACGCCTTGAACGTGTCACGCAAATCAAGCAGCGCCTTTTCTTGGGCAGATTTTGCGTCACGCAATGCTTGTTCGTGAAGTTGCCTTTGCTCCGCTAGAATTTTCTCTGCCGCTGCTTGATTTGCCTGCGCTGTCGCAAGTGAAGTCTTGGTTTGCGTCAATTGTTCCCGCGATTGATTCAACTCTGTTTCACGCTGCATCATCTGTTGTCGCAATTCAGTCTCCAGACGGCTGTCGACAGGTTCACCGCTTTTCTTGCGCGAACCTATCAGCCAGCCGATCGAGATACCCGCTCCGCCTGCAATAACAGCGGTAATAAGAATAGAAACCTCAAGTGACATCAGCGTAGTTTGGTGAAAAGCCTCTTCTCAAAATCACCCACGAGAGTCCGTCTGCCTTTGGAAATAATTTTGTGGCCTTCAGCACGCAGGCGTTTGGCAAGCAATTTGACTCCGCCGGGATATTTCGGGTTCACCTCGCCGTTTGTTTTTAATGTCCGCCAGAACGGAGTGATGCGTTTTTTGCCCGCCGCTTCATCTTCGGCGGCAGCGTGGGCGGCGATCCATGAAAAAATTCCTGTTGTAATCGGGCACGCAAAATCCGCCTTATGCTTTTTGGCGAGCGCAACACGCAATTCGTTGATGGTGATGACGCGGCCCTTAGGAACTTTTTTCATCAGCGCATCCACTTCACGCGGCGCGGGAATGACCATCTTGCCGGTGCCCCAGCGTTTGCTCATTTTGCCGGTGACCTTGTCAACCTTGGGCAGACCGTTGTCGTTCGCCAATTTTTCACGCCAGGTTTTTTTGGCCTTTGACGCCAT